>NZ_LOCN01000006.1:0-49177 GCF_001574435.1 Moritella sp. JT01 | reverse complement strand
GGGCGATAGTTTTCTTGTGTGAAAGCATTATTACAACTCCACGCTAAATCATTACTTAACCAAAATATTAACTGAGAAAAAGCCAAAAGCCAGTGAGACTGAATACCGTTGTAATAAGCAACGAACACCATCAATGCGGTACTTGATTGTATTAACTGCATGACGATCAAAACTTTCTTTCTAGAATGTCGATCTATCAAAGTGGCAAAAAAAGGTGTGAAAACAAATGATAAAGAGGTACAAACTAATGCTGTAATCGCCACAAACAACCCCATACCTTCTTCTGAAAGCATGATCCATGGTAACGCCATCATAAACATTCCAGATGAAATACCATCAAAAAATCGCGCGAATAGATAGGGAATAGTTCTGTTTTTCATTTTATGCTCCATGCTTTTTATTTATATTAGTGCTAGTCTAATACCTCAACCTATGTTGAGGTAAAGTCCTATTTTCATAAACTTAAATATAAAATTAGATAGGGAAATCAGATGGAAATGAGTGTTGGGCAAGTCGCCACAAGGGCTGGTGTTAAGGTATCAACCTTGCACTTTTATGAGACGAAAGGGCTTATTCAAAGTCGGCGTAATGCTGGAAATCAGCGCCGCTATGACCGCAGTGTGTTAAGGCGAATCTCTGTGATTAAAATGGCTCAAAAGCTGGGGGTATCTTTACAGGAAGTGACACTAATGCTTTCTCATTTATCCAAAGAAAAAGCCCCCACAGAAGAAGAATGGAGAGCTATGGCAAATGTGTGGAAGTTACAGTTGGACGAACGTATTAACCGTTTACAAACGTTGAGAGATGACCTTGATGAATGCATAGGTTGTGGTTGCCTATCTATCAATAAGTGCAAACTAAGAAATCCGCAAGACATCTTAGCTCAGACAGGCAAAGGCGCGGTATTATGGGAAAGCAGCAATTTAACCTAATAGCGTATTCGAATTATAGGAAAATTACACATAACCGTTGTAGGATAAAAAGTATCTAAAATACAGTTAATTAACCTGTGGTAGAAAGGTGTAACCCTGAAAATAATTTAGGTTGGATCGAGTTGCAATAAATAAGATATGTCTTCATTATTTTCAACGAAATCAGCCAAAGTATATTCATTCAATGTGGTGATATAACTTTCCACCGCTTTTATAAGGGCTATCTTTAATTTACAACCAGGTTGTAATGGGCAATTGGAACTCAGACAGTCAACACCATCGAGTTTCTTTTCAAGTTGTTGGATAACCCTGCCGATCCTAATTTTGTCAGGAGATATAGCTAAAGAAATTCCGCCTCCTTTACCCTTGATTGTATGGATATAACCGCATTTGGCAAGTTGAGCAATAACCTTTGACATATGGTTTTGCGATATATTGTAAAATGTAGAGACTTCTTTAATACTGCTTAACTGATCAGCTGGCAAATTTGCCAGATACATCAAAGTGCGTAAGCTATAATCTGTGAAACTAGTAATTCTCATGTGGTCTCTCCATTAAAGCTTACTTTAGGTTGCGTAGCGTTGGTGAAATTAAATTTAGAATTAGCGAGTTTTAAAACTGCTAAGTTGTACTACAATTTGTGCTGTAGCTTCACTGAGTCGATGGCCTTGTTGTTCCAATTCGCTACTGTCATTAGCATTGGAACTCGAGAGGTTTTTAAGTTTTTCAATTTCGCCTGCAACATCTCTCACTAAGCGATTAATATATTGAATATCAATATTATCTTTAGTTTCATTTTCGCCGATCAATGACAAAATCCCATCGATATTACTACAAGCGACCTCCAATTCTGATTGGCTCGAAGCTGTGTGTTCCGATAGTGAGGTGATGGCTAATGACTGTATTTTCATTTGTTCACCAGCATCGACCACGGCGGCAGAAATATTTGCGATGATTTGGTTAATTTGAACCAGACTTTGTTGAGTCGATATAGCTAAGTTTCTGACTTCATCAGCTACTACTGCAAAGCCTCGGCCATGTTCACCTGCTCGTGCTGCTTCAATAGCTGCATTTAATGCGAGTAAATTGGTTTGATCGGCTAGATTATGTATCACTGATACCACACTCTCGATAGACTTCGTTTGCGCTGAAAGCAGGTTGAATTTACTGTGTAACTCGTCGTTACTTTTGATGTATGATTTCAGTCCTTTCGACATCGCCCCCATATTATTATTGGATATAATTAGTCCTGCTTGGGCTCGTTCTACTTGCAGACGCGTTTCTTCTGCTTTTTCTTGTAGCGCAACAGAAGTACTGTCCAAAGTGTCGATTCTATCCGTCAGATAATCAACATGATTATCCTGTTCTTGAATTCGTGAAGAGATATTTTGTGCTTTTAGTTTAAGGAGCTCTGCAATATCATCCGAGGTATTCGCTTGATCTTGAATATCGACCAAAGCATCTCTCACATTTATTCGGAAGGCATTGATTACATCTAGCACGTTACCAATCTCACTGTTGTAGCGGCTATCTAAGTCGCAGGGGATTGAAAGATCTTTTTTCTCAAAAGATTTCATGTATACAGTGACATTTTCTAATGAGTCTACTCCCCAGTATTTTTCATCGATGTCGTGGAGGATTAAAAATACTATCACGACATATTGAATGATCTGTGCAGCTAGATTATCAGTTAAAAATAGTGCGTTAATAAACAGTGCAACAGCACCCAGCCAGTGAATAAAACGCATTCGTAAAAATAGTGAGCGCATAAATTTTTCCTATAAATTGTATGGTTACAAGTTAGCTGAGTCTGTACACTCATATAAGTAGTATTTTTGATGCATGTTATAGAGTTAATTGAAAAATACAAATATTATTAATCATAATACTTCTGTTATAGCGGCTATTAAGGTGATTCCTTAATCGGAGAAGCTCTTTGGGCTTATAGCGAAGCTTTATCTTTGTTGGTATTAATAGCTATTCTGCAAAGGTGCTATCTCTCCTATAGTGATTTGTATTCCATGCATAGTATTCTGGTTTTTATCATTGTAGGATAAGACACCTGTTTATACATTCGGTACAACCATGAAAAGCAAATTATCAACACTTACTCTCGCACTTATTCTTTCAAGTTCTATGTATTCAGCGCAAACTGTTGCGGCATCAGATGTTGTTCAGCCGCGAGCAAATTACACGGAAATGACATCCCAACGTCAAGTAGTCGATCAACTACTTAACGATGCTTATCAAGCCTTCAAAAATCCAGCTCGTATATCTCATGCTGGTTTTACGGCAAAAATGCCAAGTAATATGGAAATCATCACCAATAACTTGCTTGATGCTTATCAATTAGAACCTTACCGAATCGATTTGCTATTTTCTGCAGCCAATGCTCAGATTTATAACAAGAATGTAGACCGAGCGATTGAACTATTCACCCAAATCTTAAGCGTGGCTCCTGATGACGTAGATGCACACTCTTATTTAGTTATTTGGCAGAACTTTAAAGGCAACAAAAGTGAAGTTTCTCGCCATCTAAACGCATTAGAACGACTGAATAAAGGACGTGTAGCGGACTTGAAGAAAATCATATCTACCATTGACCGCATTGTCGAAACGCCACTAAGCAATAAAATCAAAAAATCAGGCAAAGGCAATAACGCGATCATTACGTTAGGTTACGCGTTAAATCCAGATGGTAGCATGAACCCAATTTTAATTGACCGACTTAACGCAACCTTGACTATGGCGAAAACGAACCCTGAGTCCTATATTGTGGTTACTGGTGGCGTGCCTAAAAACCACAAAACCGAAGGTAAATTAATGGCTGATTGGTTAGTGAAACATGGCATTGATTCATCTCGTATTATAGAAGATAACTACGCGAGAAGTACGGTAGAAAATGCACTGTATAGCAGCTACGCTTTGGCTCGTCATAATATTGATCATGCAACGATTATCAGCTCTGCAAGTCATGTTCGCCGCGGACAAACATTATTTGAAGTAGCAAGCTGGCAGACTGGCCCTAAAGGTATCTCTTTTGATACTTATGCTGCTAATGACAGACCATTAGAAGAGCTAAAAGTACCAAGTGATGGTGAATTATTAGGTATTTACCGTGATGCTTTACGCGTATATGGTATGTGGAGCTATCGCTCATACCCTTTAGAGCAGCGTTAATTGCTCTATCACTCTAAATAAGATAATGGTTCGCTACATGAAATCTAGCGAACTCAAACAATGCAACGTCAAATTGCCATCTATATATACGATGGGGTAATGGGTAATGGGTATTGATGTCTTGGGACCACTAGAAGTTTTTGCAGTGGCAAACTATCAATTGCAGTTCCGGAGCGCAGTTGGTCCCCGACCTTGACCAACGACCCTCTTGATACATTACTGATCGCTGGAGCTCTAGATATAGCTCCGCTTCTCGATGATCATCAGCTGCTCGTTAGATACCTTTACTTCCCCCTACAAAATTGGCTCTTTGGCTAACCAAGAACTGTGGTTTTTTATCAACTTAATTGGGCTATGTTCCCTAACTTGTCGTTATTACCCAATAAGCTACTTATTCTATCTATTTTACGCCTCCATTCTTAATCAGATACTATGATTTTATACAGCGTTATTTGTATATTTCTACGTGTTGTCACACTTTGTCATAAAATAGTCTTATTTTTCCTTGCTATAAAATTAAACATCAATAAAATCAGTTGTATAGTTGTCCTTGTGAATAATTAACAGGACTTAAAAAATAAATAACAGGACAGCACGCTTTCTCAGAGTCTGCTTTAATATCAGATAGGTATTTTATCTTATTTTTCATTTTATTAGTCGCGACTGACTAGGGTGAACAGATTTGGGTAATCGAGACGTCCTATTATACAAATGTTATAACCCAGTAAGATGGTTTTCAAATATACTTAAATATTAATAGGTTAATTGATAATTAAGTTAAACTAAATATCTTGTTTTAGATTGTGGTTATCTCAATATTCATTGAATTTAAAAAGGACTTATAAAATGACAACGCCTCAAAAAATTGCAATTGGGCTTGGCTCTGGTTTACTTGTGGGTTCTGTCTCTACAGTATTACCGAATTTACAGTTTTGGTGTTTTGTTGTTGGGCTAACTCTAATCAATTACGTTATTGTAACGAAGAAAAAATAACGTAATAAATGATTATTATTGATGCTTCAAAGATATAATATTCTGAAAATGAGCCTATCAAGATAGCTATTCTAAAGTTGATAATAAGCCGTTACGGTTTCATCAACATTATTTAAAGGTTATAACAAAATAAGAATAGGTGTCGCCTTATTCGGGTGTTGAAAATCAAGGAGTTTCACTAAATGATTGAAGTAAGCTGTCATTGTGGCAATATCAAAATCACTGTTCCAGCCACAACAGAAACAGTCACAAGTTGTAATTGTTCCGCTTGTAGTAAATATGCATCACTCTGGGCGTATTTTTCACCTACAGAAGTTACGATTAACGCTGCAAAAGATGCTATATCTTCATACTGCTGGGGTTACAAAACGCTTGAATTCCATCACTGTAATAATTGTGGTTGTTTAACTCATTACACACCAACAAAAATTGGCAATCAAAATAGAATGGCTGTTAATTTTCGTTTAGTTAACCCAAATATTATTCGTTCACTTAGAACTAGGTGTGTTGATGGTGCTGCTGATACATGGGTAGAAATAAAGCCGTAACCTATTTACAATGTACTCATGTCAATTCTCCATTATCTATTTGTAATTAATAGTATATTTGGTACCGTTTATATAATCTGTTAAGTGGACAATATGATTAAGTGTATAATTTTTGACTGCGATGGAACATTAGTAGACAGTGAGTACCTTTGTAATGTTGGCCTTGAAATGATGCTAGAAAATTACGGTATAGATTCCTCTGCTACAGAGATGATGAAAAAGTATCGTGGTGGTAAATTAGCTGAAATTCTTCAGGATATAGAATCAGAACACCAAATTAATTTAAAAGATAATTTCGTAACGTCCTATCGAATACTTGTTGATGAACTCTTTGAAAAAGAATTAAGACCGTGCGAAGGCGTGGACAAAGCATTGAACGAAATCTTACTGCCTAAATGTGTCGCATCTAGTGGTCCACTTGAGAAAATTAAAAAAGCGTTGTCCATTACTGGACTGACCGATCACTTTAATGGAAAAATCTATAGTTCGTATGTAGTCGACTCTTGGAAGCCTGATCCTGGTATATTTTTACACGCAGCAAAAGAAATGGGTTTCCAACCCAATGAATGTGCAGTTGTTGAAGATAGTCCGGTAGGTATATCAGCAGCAAAGGCAGCAGGTATGCGTCCAATATTGTATGATCCAAACAATATACATAGTGCAATTTCATGTTTGCACACCATCAGACATATGCGGGAATTTCAGCGTGCAATCACTTAACAAGGCCATGCAATCCGACGCCGATCATTGCTGGTAGGCGTTATGTGCCATCGACATTTCATTCCCATATTGCAACAGCACTCGGTAACCCTATTACGAGTTAAATTGTGATCCAGCCTTGATTAGACTAGATATTATGCAAGGCGCTCTCCCTTTTATGGTGACTTGTATCGCATATTACAAAAGTATTAGAAATAAGTATTTCCATTAGAATCGACGCAAAAGGGATATTCACTAAGACAGTGTAAAATGATCCATCCAGAATTACGGGTTGAAATTGATTCTAAAGGGGTAGAATAAGCGTTAGAGAGGACTTTCGCCTGAATGGTGTATGACACTGCACATTATCACCTTCATGTTCAATAGGCCGTATATCGACGATTTGATCTCTAGATCAAGAAAGCCTCCAATGAGCCATTACAATTGTAAAAAGTAGATTAAGTAGCTGCAAACCTCACCTTAAATGAACAAGTTTCAATGTCCTGTAACATGGCATCATGGTATTCTGATTTTTCAATCTATGCTCTGATCCAAAAGCGGGGGTAGAATATTTTAGTTATTGTAGTCTGCTGCTTCTAGATGATAACAAGTGGAATGAATACATGGTATTTAATTACTGTAACTGAATGATAACACCAAGGATGTCGTGTATGAAAAATCTAATATTAATAACGGTATTGGTAATGTTTGCGATCGCAGGCATTACAAGTATCACCTCTACTTCTTATATATCTAATCAAAAAATTGATGAAATTATATTAAAAAAATCCCAAGCAAAGGCTGAAGTCATTGCTAAAAACGTCGAGTATGTATTACAAAAATCTTCCCAGCCATTGGTTGATTTACAAGAGTTAGTAGTGTCACTTTCAGAACGTTCAGATATTATCTACGCGATTTTCATCGACCGAAAAATTCAAGCCGTTGCACATAGCGATATAAGCAAGTTAAATAAGGTCTACAAAGATAGCTACACTGTGGAAGCGGCAGGGAAAGGCAAGCAAAAATACTCTAAATGGTATGCGGATGTGCAAAAAATGTGGGTGTACGACATAATCGTCCCCGTTTATGATAAGAATGGTGAGCTATTGGGTGCTTTTGATATTGGCATCCCAATTTCAGAAGTAGATGATGCTGTAGCAGATATTGTGCTCACTCAGCTAATCGCAATCATTGCTATCTTTCTGATATGTGCCTGCGTGTTGATGTGGTTACTGGGTCGATTTTTTAAACCGCTTGCTGGCTTGCAACAGGCATTAGAAGATATATCAAAAGGCGATGGAGACCTTACCGTTAGATTACCTGTACAAGGAACAGATGAAATAGCCCATATTTCTAAAGCATTCAATATTTTTGTGGGTAATATTAATGAAATAATTTCTAAAGTAGTAGATACGGGGTTAGGTATAGGTCGTTCAGCGACTGAACTTCGCAGTCAGTCTCAGCTTGGGTTATCAAGAGGCCAAGCGCAAAGCGAGCGAACGTTATTAGTAGCAACTTCAATAAATGAAATGATCGCGACTATTAATGAAATATCGCAAAATGCTGCGGGTGCAGCAAATTCGGCTAATGGTGCAAATAGCGAAACTCAAGCTGGGCGTAAAACATTACAAGACTCATCTAATACCATCAATAGCCTTGGTGGTGAAATGAATAACATGTCATCGGTTATCACAGCATTAGCGGGAAGAACACAGTCAATCGGGTCCATACTCGACGTGATTAGAGGTGTTTCAGAACAGACTAATCTCCTTGCTCTCAACGCCGCAATTGAAGCTGCCAGAGCAGGTGAGGCTGGCCGAGGTTTTGCTGTAGTTGCAGATGAAGTCAGAAATCTTGCTACTAAAACTGCACAGTCAACCGATGAAATTCAAAGTATGATTAATCAGTTGCAGAATGAGGCGAAAAATGCGGTAGAGGCGATGGAGAGTAGTCGATCTTTAACAGAAGAAGGTACAAGAACCACTGCTCAAGCTCTGGAAGTCCTCGAAAACATATCAGTGCAAGTAATTACTATCCTTGATATGAATACCCAAGTCGCAACTGCTACCGAAGAGCAATCTTGTGTAGCAAATGAAATCAATATCAACATGGATTCGGTCAATAATTCTGTTCAAGAAGGCTTGATCGCTAGCCAGGAGCTAGAAGCGTCTAGTAAAACCCTGGAGCAGCTTGCTCAAACTTTAGATCTTCATGTAGGTTCATTCAAAATATAATATTTAAGGCTTTTAATTCTAGGGGCTCTTTATTATGTTCAAATAGTGAGTGTGACGACGTCACGCTCACTATTCAATTAACCTTTCAGTAATCATCCTCAACTCAGACTTACTGTCGAATTTCTGCCAGTTACGATCTTAGCGTAATAACTAAAACCTTCTTTTGTTATCGGTAATCTAGTCTTATATACAGAACTCCGTATCATAAGCTGTTATGAGATAAACAGCCAAGACATAAGCGTACTCGATCGAATGCTAATGAGCATTGGCAAGCAATATCATTATTCAGGAAATTAAAGGACTAAAGGACAACAATATGGACGAAATCGCGTTACAAGAAGAGCTAGAACAACTACAGAACGTGTATACCATAATAACTGAATTTGTGGTGCAATACAGTTTCCAGACTTTTGGTGCGATGATTATTTTCATCATCGGCTTGTGGGTGGCTGGTAAAGTTCAACGCTTTATTGCAGCCCAATGTGTAAAGCATGATGTTGATGTCACCCTGAGCGGATTTATTTCCAACGCTGTGCGCATGCTCGTCATTGTGATGGTCGCAGTGATTGCATTGGGCAAACTAGGGATCAGCGTGGCGCCGTTTATTGCTGCCGTCGGTGCGTTGGCATTGGGTGCTGGTTTGGCTCTACAGGGTATGCTGTCAAACTATGCCGCTGGGGTTACCATTATTTTAACCCGCCCGTTTGTGGTGGGTCATACCGTCAAAATCCAGGGGGTGATTGGCGTAATTAAGGAGATCACTCTCGGGATGACTATCCTCACGAATGAAGAGGGTGATGAGATCAGTATCCCCAACAAGCATATCGTTGGTGAAATTCTGCATAATTCCTTCGAATACATGTTGGTGGAAGCCTCCATAGGCATTAGTTACAACGACGATCCAGAACAGGCTATAGCCACTTTGGGTACAGCGCTGGCTAGCATCGATGCAGTAGCCAAAGATCCCGCAGCGCAAATTGGCATTGAAGCCTTTGGCGATAGTTCAATTAATTTAGGCATACGTTTCTGGGTGCCGACGAAAAACTATTTTGAAGTGAAATACAGCGCTAACCTAAAGATGTTTCAGGCATTGAAACAAAACGGAATCACCATACCCTTTCCACAACGTGAAGTACGATTACTTTCAGAAAAGGTTTAAGCACGCCATGATGGAACTCGATGAAGTGAAAATTCGTAGGGCAAAGCCTAGTGAATGGGATAATTGCAATTTGTTAATTTCAATTACCCCATATTTTCTGTAGTGTGAATCTTATCCTTTAAATCTCAAACTTTATTTTCTCCTGACAAGGAAACTCTCAGACGCTGCATACCTTCGTCAATAGATACCAGAGGCTGGTAACCCAGGTCCGCTTTAGCCGCGCTGATATCAAAGTAATGGCTGGTTGATAATTGACGTGCGACAAAACGCGTCATCATCGGCTCTTGGGTCTTGCCAAGCCACAGGTATACCTTCTCCAGTACGGTGCCGACTAAGTAGGCCAGTAGTGCTGGCACCCGTTTCTTCACTGGTGGTAAATCAGCACAATGGAGTATTTTATTGAGCATGCTGGCCATCGTGATCGGTTGATCATTACTGACAAAGTAACTATTACCGGCGCAACTTGGCGTGGGATCTGCGAGTCTTAACGCGGCCAGAATATGGGCATAGGCGGCATTGTCGATATAGATAGTATCAACCAGTTTATCCTCTTTACCGACTAATTTTAATCGACCGAGTTTGGCTCGGGCAATGACTCGTGGCACTAGGTGCGGATCACCGGGTCCCCAAATTAAATGCGGCCTTAAGGCAACGGTTTTGAGTCTATCGCTATTCGCGGCCAGTATCATTTGCTCGGCAAGCGCTTTGGATTGCGCATAATAATTTAAGAATGATTGGGCGTAAGGTTGCGATTCATTGATCCCAGCCTCGTCTTCCCCCGTAAATGTCACACTTGGGGTGCTGGTATATACTAAGCGCTCGATAGCCAGTGACTGACTGGCCTGAATGATATTGGCAGTACCTTCCACATTCGACCGATAATAATCAGCTTTCGAACCCCATACACCTGCTTTT
This sequence comes from Moritella sp. JT01, assembly GCF_001574435.1. Lineage (GTDB taxonomy): Bacteria > Pseudomonadota > Gammaproteobacteria > Enterobacterales > Moritellaceae > Moritella. The sequence goes on along the minus strand of NZ_LOCN01000006.1, from coordinate 38,517 downwards.
GATGCGACATGAAAGACCAAGTCACAGTCCTTCATCGCCGCGGTGAGCGCCGACAAATCGCTGATGTCGCCTTGCACCATGTTGATACCTAACGTTGATAAGTGCGGATAATGGCCACGGGCGAACCCGGTTACTTTAATACCAGCAGCATTTAATGCAAGGCAGATGCTGGTCCCTAAAAAACCACCGGCACCAGTGACAAATGCATGTTTGGTGGTCGCGGCTAATGCAGTAAGGGCACGTTGTTCTGCGGGTGGCCGCGAGCTGAAATTCGTCATGTTAAGACCTTGTTTTGGAATACTGTTAACGATTGTAAGGTGCTTGTTTTTTCGCCCAAACCGCTAGTTTTTCACGAAATATTTTGGCATTGTGGCGAATATCAACAGGAAAATCAGGGTGAATTAAAAACGCGTTGATCGCGGATGTTTGCTGATGCTTATTGCCAATCACGTTAAGTTCGTTAAATAACTGTTCAGTTGAGATGACAGCATCATTTTCTAACTCGACACACAGTAACGGTATGGTTTCACCTTGGTATTGGATCCCCACCAGTGCAGTACGCTTCACTTGCTTATGGGTATTGAATATACGCTCACAAGGGATCGAGAAATAGCGTTGACTCGGCGTGGCGACACTGTGGGCTTTACGTCCACACATCCATAATTGGCCTTGTTCATCCAAATATCCCAGATCCCCCATGCGGTGCCGAAACACTGGCTGTGATTCAGTGCTCGTTGGGTCTTTGATCTTGGCTTGTTGGGTGGCGACGTCGCGGCGATAATAGCGCTGACTGACCACTTGTCCTTTAACGACGATCTCACCAATTTGTTGGGTTGGTAAGGTTAAGTCATCATCCCAATCTGCAATGACATCTTCGCTGATCGCAATAATGGCGATCTCAACATCTTTGATTGGCAGGCCAACACAGATCCCGCCACCATTATCTGTAATGTCTTGCATGGTTAGCAGTGCTTTACTGCCAATCTTAGTGAGGGGCAATGACTCCGTGGCACCATAAGAATTCCATACTTCTACATCGGCTTTAAGCAAGCGAGTAAAGCGTGAAATTGACGATAAGGTTGCTGGCGCTCCAGCAGAGATCACGCGTTTCAAGCTGGTTAATATCTGCGGCTGACCGTGTTTGCAGCCTGCTTGACCAAGGACCTCGATTAATGCCGGATTAGCAAACAGGTTAGTGCACTGGTATTTTTCAATGGCAGCAAAGATAAAGTTCGGGTTCGCGGTTATCGGTTTGCTGGCATCCATATCTGGAATAATTGACGCCATGCCCAGCGCCGGACCAAATAGCGAGAATAACGGAAAGGTACTGAGATCCCTCTCTCCGGGCTTTATGCCGTAATCATCGCGGAGCGCTTGTATTTGCCCTTCAAACATTTGGTGGCTGTAAACAACGCCTTTAGGCACGCCAGTACTGCCACTGGTGAATAATATGGCGCACAATTCACTGTTATCAAATAGCGCGATAGGATAAGGCTTAACCTGCTCATCTTGCTGTTTATTAGGGGTTAAATTGGCACGATACTCGGTTAATAAACGCAGTAAGCTCATTTGCCCGGTGAGGCGAGACAGTATTTCACAGCCGCCGACGGTCAGGCTACATCTGACGCTGTCTTTACCCCAGCCAAACAGTTTACGCGCGATATGGGCTTTGGGAATACCAATGAAAGCATCGGGAGCCGATTCACTAAAACATTGTTTTAGATTGCGGATCCCCATACCAGGATCAACCAAGATCGGCACAATACCGGCTTTAAATAACGCAAAGGTTAAGACAAAAAAGTCGATGCTTGGCGTGACCATTAATACGGCTTTCATTCCTCGTTTTATGCCATAAGCATTTAGCGCATAGGCGAGCTCATCACTTTGCTGATCAAGAGACGATAAATTAATCTCGTCATAAACCAATTGCCCTTTACTGCTACGCTGCACTGCGACCGCAAGTGAGTCGGGAGTAGCGAATGCGGCGTGAGAGAGGTGGCGACAGAAATTTATCGCCTCTGACGTTGCGTTAATGGCCATGAAACTCAACGCTTATCGGTCATGAAGTCGGTGATTAATTCAATGACTTCATCACTGGCGTCTTCAAGAATATAATGACCGCAGTCATCAAACTCATTCACTTGTGCGTGCGGCATGCGTTGTTTCCATTGCGCTAAAAAGTGTTTATCAAACACAAAATCTTTTAATCCCCAGCAGATTAGGGTTGGTACAGTCGAAAACTTAGCCAGACTATCGCCAATATCTGTCACTAGCTGGTAATTGCGGTCTTCAGGTTTTAGCGGAATGTCCTGCACAAAACGTAAGGTGGAAATACGGTTACGCCAAGAGTTAAAAGGTGACACATAAGCGCGGCGAACATCTCGGCTCATTGCTTTGCGACGAACGCCAACAATTGAAGCGATAGATGAAAAGGCATTAAAACCGCGCACTAAAAACGTGCCGACAAATGTATTGCGACAGATCCATAATGGTAGCGGAAACGCTTTTGATAAAGGCAGATGAAAAGCCGCGGTATTTAAGATCACCAGGCGTTTGATCCGCTCTGGATATCGCGCTGCGTAACCCATACCTATCATGCCGCCCCAGTCGTGGACGACTAAGGTGATGTTCTCTTTAATATCCAGATGCTCAAGTAATGCTTCTAGATCATCGATTCGGCTGGTTAAGGTATAGTCGTAATCGTTATCAGCGGGCTTATCAGAAAGACCACAACCAATATGGTCGGGTACAATACACTGATAATTGGTGCTTAATGCCGAGACCAGATTACGATAATAAAACGACCAACTCGGGTTACCGTGAACCATGACTACAGGCTCTCCGGTTCCTTCATTGAGGTAATGATATTGCTGACCATTACGATCAAGGTAGTTACGTTTAAACGGGAATAATTTATCTAACATAGGGTTACCATTTTAATCCAAGCATCATACAATTTAAGCCACTGCCTATTCCTAAGAAGCTCACGTTGTCACCTTTCTTCAAAAAGCCTTCTTCATCGGCCATCGCTGCGGTCACGGGCAGTGATACTGTGCCCATGTTCCCCAGATATTTGAAGGTCGGAAATTCTTTTTCAACCGGAATATTTAAGGCGGTTAATACTTTCTTTTGGTTGGCTGCGCCCACTTGATGACAAATTACTTTATCGACATCTTCGGGTGTCCACTGGCGTTGCTCTAAAAATTGCTGCCAGGTTTCTTGCGCCAGTGCGACGCCTTCTTTGAGTAATTTGACTGCGTCGGTACGCATATATTCACGGTATAACTGAGTATCGATTTCTTTCAATCCCCACTGGCATAGATCGTGATGTTCAGGCGCAGATAAGTGCGAGGCCCCTAATAATTGGTGATTTCGAGACCCAGCTAAATTTAAGCTGCCATCGGTAAGTAATATAGCAACGGCACCAGAGCCGCCAGTCAAGGTCGCCAGTGATGTGGCGTAATTTCTGATGGTCGGATCGGCTAACATATCATCGATAGTCACATCAACAATGTGACGTGCAGATTCACAAGAAACCACTAAACCAGCTTTGATCTGGCCCAATTCGATGCGGTTGGCGATATCTAACATGCCGGACAAGGCCCCTAAACAGGCATTACTTATGTCATAAATGGCGGTGTTATTAGATACGCCTAGTTTTGCGGCGATACGGCATGCTGTTGCTGGTTCGTGCTGGTCACGGCAGACACCGGTATATACTACCGCGCCGATATCGCTGACATTGATGCCCGTTTCATCAAGGGCTTTTTGTGCGGCAATTAACGCGCCATCAGATAACATGTAGTCTTTTGGCCACCAGCGACGTTGGGTAATACCAGTGAGTGCGGCAAGTTGGCCGATAGGAATACGTAGCTTTTGATATAAAGGAGCTAAGCGAAGCTCTAGTGCTGTACTTGTTATGATTTCTGGAGCCAGTTCATAGGTCAGGCTATTAATAAAAACGCGGTTATATTTCATGGCTAGGTTATTTTGCTCAATAGTAAGGCTAATTATCGCCTTAATTTAATTACATAAATTACGTTAACGTTATTTGAGCAAGAAAGCGGTGCAGATTCAACTAAAAGTTTATTTTGAGTCATGCGAGTTTAAGGCTAAAATAGGGTTGATTTTTATATACCTACGTCGGCTATGCGTTAATATCAGCGCGATGGTTAAACCTGTGAGTAAATAGAAGATCCCCAAACTTGTCTGATTGTTGATCAAATGCTTGATTAAGAATCCACCGACTAGCCCGGCAATACACATCTGTACCGACCCCGATAATGCAGATACCGCACCGACTTGCTTACTGTGTGGTGCCAGTAACATGCTTATCGATAATGGGAAGCTGATCCCTTGTGCTATGGATAGCAAAGTAAAACCAAATATCAGGTTACGCAACGACATCTCATTAAACACTAACCAACAGCCAGCCATCATCATAATGCTCGATGCTAAGTACATTAGTTGATTGGTGGTGAAGCGCTTATTTAGTTTATTTAAGATCAAGCTGCCCATTAATAATCCTGCAGATGGGATGATCATCACTTCTCCGTACTCTGCTGCACTGAGATTTAGTCCCTCTTGTAATAAAAAGGGCAGTAGTGATACAGAGACCAGACTCGATAAGTAACCGATCCAGTTATAGCTTGCTGATGAAATTACTTGATAGTTTCTTGATAAATGCCAATAACCACGGAGTGTTTCTTTTAGTTTAAATTTTGTTACTGCATGAGGTAGCGTTTCAGGCAAGACAAAGTAGCCCAAGGTGAAAATGGCCAATAGATAAACGAGTACAAAGCTAAACACGGATTGCCAGCCAAAATGCCATGCTACCCAGCCGCCGACAACAGGTGCCAAAATAGGCAGGATAGATGCTGTTATGGACATATAAGCCATCGCTTGGGTGAGTTGGCTGCCACTGTAACTATCGCGAAGCACACTGCGGCTTAATACAGATGCACTACCTGCACCTAAACCTTGTAATAAGCGACCTGTAATCAGTGCAGTATAGCTGTCGGGTAGTAGCACACACATGAGTGTACCGACTAAATAGATACCTTGACCGAGTAAAAATACTGGGCGACGACCGATAGCGTCTGACAACGGACCATAGAAAAGCTGTGATAATCCGAAGCCGACTAAAAATAGGGTGACAAGCTGCTGTATGTCGGCTTGGGGCACACCAAGATCACGACTTATTAATGGCAGTGAAGGCAGATAAATACTGACACCGACTTGTCCTGTAGCAATGATCATCATGGCTAAGGCAAGTGGGATTTTGTTAAATGGCGTTTTATTTATATTCATGTAGCCAGTATATATTAAGGCTATCTAAATGATAATAAGCTTTATTGGAACGTCATTAAGTTCTGGTGGGACCTAAACAAGCTTTGGTTTGTCTATTTTTTGTTACTCATGTTTACCCATTCATAATATGTTCATATCGATCTTACATACACTCGCTACGCATTACTTAATGTTACTTAGTGTTACTTATAAATCCTTAGTTTTTTAGCATTTATCAACGTGATATTGTCGATTAGTACATTGATTTAACTTGCTTTATATGTTGTTTTCATCTGGTGTTAAACGTCGATAACGCACATGCATAGTGACAGATATAAAGTTTTTTGATAGCAAGAGTAATTAGGAACATATCTCATGAGAAAGTTTACTTTAATCTTATTTTTATTATTGTCGGGTTGTAAAAACGCCAATAACGAAAGTAATAATGAACAGACACCTGTTACGAAGATAGATAAAACACCCGAGCTTATTCAGGAGTTAAAAGACCAACCTACTATTGATGACCAATTCTCAATTATATATGATAAATTTGAACCTATTCTAGACCGCTCAGATTCGCTCACTGGACCCGATGAGAATGCAGATGGCATTCGTGACGATGTTGAAGCCTTTATTGATGCATTAGAAGTAACAGAACCTGTTCGTAAAGCACTAAAGCAAGATGCAAAATTTATGCAGGAAAATCTGCATTATGATTTCAGCGAAAAAAACGATACTAACATCGTAAAAGCGCTTGAAATTGCGAATAAACATAACAAAGTCATTGCATGCAAAAGGTTTGTCGGTATTCCGGTAAGGGATAGAACCAATACCTCGCGTACAATTGAGGCCTTAACCTATAATACTAAATCTCGCACTATGGCCTACCTAACTTACAATCACTTGCTCGACGGTTCGACATCGATATCCTTACCAGCCAAGGAAGAATACTGTGAATAGACTCACTTGGTTACTTATTCTGCTTGTAACATCACAATCTGCATTGGCTAATAATTCTTGTGAGGTCGAGGGTTATGCTATTGGGTTTTTTAATGGTGTAGCGACAACAAGAATGGATGCAGAACGCGGTAAAGATGAAATCAAATCAACCCTCAATATCGACGAATACAAAAGCGAAAAGGTGGAATATCGACTTTTCTATAATGATTCTTACATTGACGGAAGTGGCTTCAATGTACTGGCTGATTTTGCTGAAACCTTTGACCAAAGAACACAAGAATTAGAACAAAAACAATTTGACCGATGGGAAGCGTTTTGGGATATCGTCAATGGTAGACAAGACAGCTCCATAATCCAAAAAATAAGCGCGGCATTTTCTTGGTTTGGTGGTTTTGTTGCAGACTTCATTAGCCAAAGCTCAAATGTTATTATCCGAGAGTTTTTAGAAGCACTAACACTACTGGTTGACGCGCCAGAAACAGAAAAAACTCAGATGAAGCATAACTTAATCAATGACTCTAATACATGGAAAGGGAAAAAACTGATTTATATTGCTCATTCACAAGGGAACTTATGGGTTAATAAATCTTATAATCACGTGGTTTCTCAATTAGGTTACGATGCGAATAATATTCACGTCGTTCATATCGCCCCCGCCTCCCCAACATTAAGCCCTGATAGTGATTATATATTATCGACATCTGACCTTGTCATTAACGGCTTGAATTTCACAGGAATAGGCTCTGTACCGCCTCCAAACACCGTGGTAGCCCCTAGCTCATCAGACATAACTGGGCACGGATTGGTTGAGATTTATTTAACTCATCCTGATTTAATAGAAAAAATCAAAGCATCCGTTAAACGAGCTTTCAGCTCACTAGCTAAACCAGATATGGAAGATTACCTCTTTGAAGTGACTTATCATTACACGCCAACGTTTGCAAAGAGCCATGCTTCACCTGAAATTTTATTTGTTGACAACCCAAATGATGATTGGAAGGAGAGAGCTAGCCTATATGCAGATGACTACTCTTACTTAAAAGAAACAAAGCCATACCAAAACGACTATAAGCTTAATCCAAAAAATGATTTTGAAGCGCTGTTATTCGAGCATGATAACACTGACAGACTGAATCAAGTGATAAGTATCGTGCAATGCTCTGATATACCAAATAATGATCCCTTCATATTAGGAGAGCAATCAACTGAAACCATAAGATACGGATGGGATAAGGTACCACCGAATACTAAAGCATCGATTACGGTCAGAGACAGATATGGTTTTAAGCTACAAACTGACGAAGTGTCTATCAATGAAGTCCGTGCTAAAGGATGGCAATATCATGGGATTTTCCTTGATATTAAAGCGGTTAGCCCTTACAAAAAAGAAGAAAAAGCATTTATAAAACAAAACAAGTTAGAGACTAAATACAATCTTTATTCGGACTCAATTATTTTTGCCTCTTCATCATAAATACTTATCACTATCGAGTTCTATCAATTCTATCTGGGGGTGGCCTACATGAGAGGTGTATAGATCAACCAAGACACTATTATATTTTACTTACATCAATATTGTTTAGTACCTCTAGTTATGCAGCACTAGGGGAGCATAATGTTAACAATGATACTTTAACCAACAAACATAAAGTTCATGACTTTAAATTTTATGCATCTCTGTATGAGAAAAAATCTAATAAGCTTGATCGTATTTTACAAAGAAATCAGAGTAACCCAAAAAAGATTAAAGCTATTTCTAAATTATTTTTAAATTAGTCCTATGTGAAAAATCGTCTTATTGGATCTGGTGTAGAAAAAGAAAGGTTTGTAGCGGATTTCAGAGCATTAGACTGTTTTACCTTTTTAGATTATGTAGAATCTTTAAGAAAGTCATATGACTTTTCAGATAATTTAATTAAAACGCGATATAAAAATAGTAAAGTTGACTTCTTATTAAGAAAACATTTCTTTTCAGACTGGACCTATGAAGATGATAACGGTGATAGAAATGCTGAAGATATAACAGAGTATTTAACTGAGCACACTAACACGATACAAAAAGAGTTAAATCAAAAAGCGGATGGTGGAACTTACATCGCAGGTCTACCAATAGTATCAAGAAAAATATCCTATATTCCAGGAGATAGTATAGATGGCAGTGTCGTTAATAACCTTGAAAATGGTGACTACATTGGTATATATACAAACATAGCAGGACTAGATGTAACCCACACGGGGATATTTATTAGAGGAAAAAATGGACCCGTATATAGAAATGCATCATCACTTTCTAACAATATGAAAGTCGTTGATACGCCATTTTTAGAATATGTCCAAGGTAAACCGGGAATTGTAGTCTACAGGGCACTTTAAAATTACAATCCTATCCTGATCATCGGAGTGAAGGCGTCAATGATATGCCTTCACTTACCCCATTCAGTTCTCGCCCTAAATCATGAACAACTTCTATCATTTGTTCCATATTTAAAGAATGCTTTTGCCTATAAACTCTTGACTCCAAGTTAAATAGTGAGAGAGATAATGGTTAATACGGACAAAAGAGTAAGATGGGGAATCGCAGGATTAGGCAATATTGCTAGGCGGTTTGCTACGGCTTTGAATGACAATAGTCAATATGGCGAGTTATATGCTGTAGCCGCCAGAGATTTAGGTCGCGCTGAACAATTTGGTGAAGAGTTTAAAAGTAACGTGAGCTATGGCTGCTACGACGATATGGCAAAGGATCCTAATGTTGATGCTGTATATATTGCAACAGTACATCCGTACCACTATCCCTTAGTTGAACTATTTTTAACCCATAAGAAGCATGTATTTGTTGAAAAACCAGCGTTCACCAACCTACAGGATTGGTTATCGATGAAGGCGTTAGCAACAAAAAATGGGGTAATCTTACTGGAGGCAATGAAAACCGTTACATTTCCAGCTTACCAAGAATTGAAGAACTACCTGATCAGGCATAATCTTAAACTGACTTCAATTGAAGCGAGTTTTGGTAATGCACACGAATATGATCCTGAGTTGTTCATATTTAATCCAAATTTAGCGGGTGGTGCAACGCTCGATGTGGGGGTTTACGGGCTTTGGTTATACTGTGACTTATGCCGGTCGTTAGGGGCTAATGTCCCGGCACCTGTTGTTGAGATGTCAACGCTGGTTACCGAATCATACGTTGATACCGATGCTTGTTTTACTTTTACAGGTCAGATTAACGGAAAAATATCAGCTTCAATTGTGAACAATTTACCACGAGTTGCGATATTACGTGGTGATCAATTAGCCATTACGATTCGAGACAAATGGTGGAACCCCAGTGTCATTGATATTGAATATCAAGGAAAAACATTCACCATTGATCATCCAGTAGAAGGGAATGGTTTTGAATTTGAAATCGATCACTTTTCACAGCTTGTGCTTGAAAATAAAACTGAATCTGACATCCTATTGTCAGAAGTAACAGCTCAAGTCCAATCGATTATGGAACATGGGTTAATTAACGCTGGATATGGTTACCTAACTCAATTAGGGGGCTTTGGAACACTGAATGGCAAACTTAAAGCGTAAGCTTGAAATTTACGAACAAATCTTTCAAACATTTGGTCCCGGAGTATCGGCTTGTCAAATAAGCCAGATAGCTGCTCTGCTGCATGTCACTGAACGACATGTTCAAACCATACTAAAAAAATTGGTGAGTGCTGGGTGGATTCAATGGGAGGCAAGCTCTGGAAGAAGTAAAAAAGCGATACTCACTTGCCAAGTCGAGCCCATTGATGCTTGCTATGAATCCGCTAGAGGTCTAGCCGATGAAGGAAATTTAGATCAGTTACTTAGTATCCTTAGCTTTGGTGGTAGAGATGCAGGAAGGGAGTTTCAATCATATTTAAATGACGCTAGTCACTCAGCTCGTCGTATTGCTTATATGCCTTTTCATCGTGAGTTAGAAGAGCTAAAACCTCACAAGGTGAGGAGGCGTACGGAACGCTTTTTGGTCACTCAAATTTGCCAATGTTTGACGTCTGTAGAGAAAGGGAGTGTAGTCGGTGATTTAGCTTATCACTGGGTCTCTAATGACAGTGCTACAACGTGGCAATTTCAAATTCGCAGAGGGATACGTTTTCATGATGGAAGTATACTCAAAGCACAAGATGTTGCTCATTGCCTAAATAGGTTAATCCAAAATGCATATTGGCATTCGACTTATAAGCATATTATAGAAGTGAATGCTTTTTCCGATGATCAGTTGGAAGTTAAATTAAATCAGACAGATTGGCACCTACCCAGATTACTTTCTCGGGCAGAGTCATCAATATTTAAGATGACCTCGACGACCACACGACTTATTGGTTCGGGGGCTTTCTCTTTGGCAGTATTCTCTTCTAAAATGCTTAGATTAAGTCGTAATGCTTACTATTCACATGAGACCTCTATCCTCGACTGGGTTGAACTGTGGGTTTACCCTGAATGGGCACAAAGCAAAGCGTGTGCACAAAATCAGATTTGCCTTCAGATACCTGATAAAACTGTTACGATCCGAAGTGATAAATGTGCCTCCTTCTTAATGATCCAAAATCCAAATAAAACGCTTACGAAGCGTCATATCACTTTTGAAGATACAGCGGAATGCAAGAAACTGTTTAGCAGAATATCAACTGAGAATGATCAAGGTATTTCAGTGGATTATGGGGACTACAGTAAATCTGAACAAGTAAGTATTTGTAGTATTATTGAAGAAAATGATTCATTTAGTGCTTGGTTAAGTTTTTTATTACAATATCCATTTGAAAATCATGAATTGGATGCTGGAATACTCAAAGCTTTAGACTCATCTCTTACGTCAATTCGGAACGAGAGAGACTTCAATCAAGCTACAGACTTATTGGCCGTATTGTTCTCTTGGCTGAGTGAGCAAAACGTAGTTAAAGAATCAAAACATGAACCTTTTGTACTCGCGTTATCTGAAAAAATTAATGGCGCTCAAGTGAATGGATATGGCTGGAGTGAATTAAATAAAATATGGATTTCATTAGATTCAAATCCGCGTTAATCATAATCTTACTTAATATTACAGCTTTCTCAAAAATGCCTTCTAGAGAAAGCTGTAATAAATTGTTGAACGTATTTGTTTGCTTAAAAAGCCATAGAGATAATTTTTATTGAACTTAGAAAAACAAATACATTAATACATTTTCTTAAAACAACCTCATTGAGCTTTAATGAGATCATCGCTCCTATTTTTGCGCCGACAAAAATACCAATAATAAGATAAAAGCAGAGCCACCAGTCAATAGTGTCAGTGAACGCTCGCCCGGAAAATATACTAACAGACGAAAGTAAACCGATCACAGGGGCAGATGCTATCGCGACCTTAGGATTACAGTGGAAAATATAAATCATCACAGGTAGATAAATAAATCCGCCACCTTGGCCTACAGCACCACACATCAAGCCAAGTACAATACCGATCAAGGGCACTGAAGCTGAGTTTGCTATATCTACTTTTCCCCATTGCTTATAAAACCATTTATCTGTGATAGTGATAAGTACTGAACAGATGGCTAAAATGGCAAAGACGATAAGTACAGTTCGATTTGGAATTTGTAATGAGAAAAAAGAAATGGCTAAACTTGCCAAGCCCATTGGAACGCCGAATCGGTATATCAATACCTTATCTCGCATATTGTTTTTAGCGTGATGAAAGATAGCACTTCCTGATCCAAAAAAACTTTGAGCGGCAGTTAAACCGGTAATCGTTAGCAAGGGTAATTGTATATGCGTAATTAAAGGCATAAAGATGAGCAGTAACGGGGCTAATAAAATCCCCCCACCAATGCCTAAAAGTCCAGAAAGACAGCCTGTTAAAATACCGAAAATCCCCACGAGTATTTCATGACTCATTTTAAGATAATTTTCCTGAGCCAGAATTTACCTTACCTATAACATAAAATTGATCAGGTCTGTCTGCTATTAAAGATTGTAATTTATGATCATAAGAACCATTATTTTTGCTGGTGGTTTTCAGCATTTCCCCCAACATATTAGGAGGGATTTTACATCCATAACCGCCTGACTCTGAAAAGTTAAGTAAGTTACAACTAGCCACTTTATATCGTCCTTTTTAAACAAATAGTACTAAAGTGGCAATTGTAAGTGAATATTGTGACGTTTTTATTTCATTTTTGTTTTTATTAGAAGTTAGAGGTAAAGACGTTGATTTGAAAGCGGCTAGATTGACCGTTTCTGCATAGTGAAGCTGTGTTCGACCTGTAATATTTACAGGCTGTAGCTAACAATTTATGAAGCATCGCCATTTATGGTGGTGAGTAATCACGGCCTTATCAAAATTTTTTAAACCAATAAAAATAATACTATTAATTAATAATTAAGTTTGATAGCTTGCACCTAAGTAGTTAAATATTTAACCATTAAAACTTATATATCATTCACTTAAGGGAATAAATGATGAAAAATGAATTTCAAATCCAATTAATGTCTATTAACATTACTGACGATTCTGATAATTGGAGTTCAGGTGATTTAAAATGGGCTGTGCATTCTGCTTCAAATGGGCACCCTTTAGATGACCGAGATAATTTAATGCTAACACTGGCAAGCCACGTTGCCTTTTTAGAAGTGGACCCATCACATAATAATGCATATTTGACTCAAACCCATAACGTAAGCAGTGGTGAAACCATCGATTGCCTTCATAAAAATTTGACAAATACTTTTCAGATCCCAGCTATTCATGAAGTGTCTATCCGATGCAGCATGAAAGATATAGATGGTGGTTTCAATGGTGGTGATGATGACTTTGGTGAAAAAACCCTTACTTTTAAGAGCGCTGACAATTTCGGTATCAAAAATAATGAAACAGAACGAAATCTGTCTGTAACCTTAGATGGTGCAGGCCGTGCAGTATTTAACTTCCAACTTCGCCGAATCATTTCAAATGATACCGCTCGCTTCACAAGTGAAGAACTAACACAGATTAAAGCGTTTTTAGAAACCTACGATTACGATAAAACGGGATTCATTGATCCTGATGATGGTATGGATCTTGAGTATATCAGAAGCATTTCTGTGTATTGGGAAGAATGTTTTGATGCATTTATGATGGAAAATGCTGATACAAACAAAGATGGTAAATTTCATATCGATGAAGTGATGGCGTATTTTGCTGCCTTAGAAGACTTTTAGATATTATTTAGTTCGTTAACAAAATAAGTGGTGGGCCCCAGAGGCTTCACCATGTATATCTTTCTTGTGTTATTGATTTTAAAAGCAAAGCGTTATAATAAGCTGCTGAGCTTAGGCTATATATGAGCATCTTTTTGCATAAGTTAAATGCACATGGAAAATTTGATGACCTTTTTGACTTCGACATAAAGGGGTTGGGTATGGAGTCACTTTACAGGAAGCACTAATAAGCGAAGGCCTAGCCTGCCATTTTGAAACCGAGCTTAGGAATGGTGATATTCCATTTTATGCGAAAGCAATAAACCAAGATATGATTGATGTTTTACATTCAAGAATGCTAAGTGAAACTGCTAATTTAAATTACGATCATAATGCTTGGTTTTTTGGGACTGAACCTGATGCAATACCTCTGCATGCAGGCTATACACTGGGTTATTATATTGTTTCAAAATACATAAACAAAACAGGGACTCCTGCATCACAGTTGTGGGATGTATCGGCAAGTGAATTTTTTGATGTCACTTAGCGTTAGATAGCAAGCGGTTATGTGTTTAAGGGTTATTAAACAGGAGGTCGGTGTAGTTGATGAGTCCTTGTATGACGTTTTTCCAGCGGTTGGAACATTCAATTCTGTCGGGTAAAAAGACCGCGACGATCCGTGATAAATTTGATAGCCATTATTCAGTTGGTCAGGTATTAGATGCTCGCACTCACGAAGATAATCGTAAAATATGCCAAATAGAAATTTTGAGTATTGAGGCTGTGAAGTTTAGTGAATTGAATCGGATACATGCAAAATCTGAAAATTTGCCGTTTGTGTGCATTCTTAAGTGGATCATTCGTAAAATTTATCCGGCAGAAGAAAACTTGTTTTTCATACGTTTTAGGGTGTTAAGTGACGGATAAATTTTAATGTTCGGCGTACCTAGGTTTACTGTTGATAGCTAGTAACAAGTCGAGCTATATGCGATCGTAATATGTCTGCAAAATTAAGTTCAAATAACTGTAATGGTCCTTCTTTAATTACCTCTGCAACCGAGCCTACTGAATGACTCATGTGCCAGCAGCCAATTATCACCTGTTGAACCTGTAATAACAGCTCGGTCGCTTGCTCGATACTCAGTGCATAATGTTCACTTATCATTGCTGCATATTGCTCAATGAATTGTAATAACGTGTTTTTGAATTGGCACGCTTCGTCTAGTGTTAAGTTACATTGCAACGCTGTGTGCATGATCGCACTGAGTTTGCAAAATAACGGGTGTTTTATTAGCGTATTACAAATTGAATCAGTCAGCGGTAGCTGCCCCATATCACCTGCTGCTGTCTGCGCTAAGCATGCTATTTCTTGTGTATAGACAGCGAGGAACAAGGTTTCTTTATTTCTGAAATACCGATACAAGGCTGCTTTGGTGATCCCCACATCGGCAGCGATATGCTTTAGGTTAACGTCTTCATAACTGAGCGTTGTAAAACGAGCAGCGGTTACGTCCATGATCTGGGTAAGACGTAACGCTTTTTGCTCTGGTGTCGTTGCGCGGCATTTAATAATACAGTGCATTATGCTTGTAACCATCCAGCAATTTTACGCGTAATGAAGCGGGGTGATACTTTGCCAACCAATACGCCAACTTGGTTTTTGATACCTGTAACAACAATGGCACTGTTGCGGTTTGCTAAGGCTTGCTTGACAACGTCTGCAGATGTCATCGCAACGGCATTAAATAGACTTAAATCGGTAAGATTTGCTTCTTCGGCAAACTCGGAATGCGTTGGTCCAGGGCAGAGTGCACTCACTGCAATACCTTGATGGCGGAGCTCTTCGTGTATCGCTTCAGAGAAAGACAGTACAAATGCTTTTGTTGCATAGTATATCGCCATATTAGGACCCGCTTGGAACGCCGCTATTGACGCAACATTGATGATGAACGGCTTTTCTTGTTCACGCATGTTTGGTACTAAACGGTGGGTAAGTTCGACTAAGGTACTTACATTCAATTGGATCATTTGCATTTGGCGCTGCAGTGGTAAGTCTGCAAAGCTACCACGGTTACCAAATCCGGCATTGTTAATTAGGCCATTGACAGCAAGGTTGTTAATGCTGATCTCAGTCGCTAATATCTCACTGCCAGTTGGCTCTGCAAGGTCAATGGCAAAGCATCTAACATCAATACCATGTTGGGCTTGTAGCGTTTGCGCTAGCTCTTCTAACTTCTCTTTACGGCGAGCGACTAATATTAAGTTTTGACCTGTCTGTGCCAGTTGTTTCGCGAATTCACTGCCGATACCGGCACTTGCACCTGTGATCACTGTATAGCTCATTGCAATTCCTTTTGTATTTGTCATTAGACATAACGTAAATTTAAAATAAATAACCCTGAGTTATTTAACCTACAGGCGCGCTTTTAAAATGTAAATCATAAGGTGAGAGTATTTTGTTGATTTGAGAGCTGGGTTTAGCGTGCTCTGTTACAGTGTGCATAGCAGGTTTTGAAGTTAAGTTGTTGATAGGTGGTGACTTTAAAACTGTTTTGTTTAGGGCTTTATAGTGATTTTCTAGCAAAGCGTCATATCGGGAAGGGGAATACTTTCAAGGCTGGTTAACTCATTAAATTAACCAGTTTTTAAATAATTCTGAATATGAGTGCATATCAATATTATTTGTCGCCACTTTATCGCCACGTTACAGTGCTAGGTTTACGAGTGGGTTGAAGCTTACTGCATCCTGTAAATGGCTTGGAGAGAAGTGAGAATACCGCATTGTTTGGCTTATGTCTGCGTGGCCTAATATCTTCTGTAAAACTAAAATATTCCCCCCGTTCATCATAAAATAACTGGCGAATGTGTGTCGCAAAATATGCGTTGCTTGTCCCTTTGGTAAATCGGTAAAACAATGTGAAACACCTTTCCATATTGCCACGTAATTACAAGTAAATAGCTTGTCATTTCTATCCTGGTAAATTTCGTTGTAAAGCGCTTCCGAGATAGGAACCGTTCTGTTTTTACGGCTTTTTGTGTTTGAGAATGTGATCTTATACTTGGATAGTTGTGACCCTTTAAGGTTCATTGCTTCACTAACCCGGGCACCGGTGGCTAGGCAAATCTTAATTATCTGTGTCAATTGTTTTGCGTGGTACTGACCCTGAACAAAGCTTAGCAGCGTTATTATCTGTTGTTGGGATAAGTAGTTTAATTCTGGTTCTGACTTTGGAATAAGATTAATGCTGGTTAGTGGGTTAGGGTAGTTCCATTCCTTTAATCTGATCAACTCATTGAACATTGCTCGCATACATTTCAGGTCATAGTTTTGTGATGCTGCAGATAGCTCTTCTATTCCGCTGCGCTGACTTGCACCGACCATACGCCTGTTTGCCCTATAGTGAGCATAATCCTTAGCGGTAATACTCGTTGCGATGGGATCATCAAGGTGTTCGCAAATTATAACCATACGCCTGTGTGCATGCGCGCCACTTTTTAGGTTTTTAGCGTGTAGTTGCCACCACAACTCAATTAAGTCTGATAACTTCCTTGTGTCCGGCTTATCACCTAACCAGGGCTTATCATCAACCTCGTTCATTGTGTAACGTTCGAAGGCTGTTGCTTCGCCTTTGGTGGCAAAGCGCTGGCGAATACGCTTTCCGTTACGGCCTTGTGGATAGCACTCACAAAGCCAAGGTTTCTTGTGGCCGTCTTTGAGGTTACGAACAGACATGATGAATTTCCTTATAACTGTTTATGACGTATTTGCTATTATAAAACAACAAATACTGTTTTTATATACAGTTTATGACGTATTTGCTATTATAAAACAACAAATACTGTTTTTATATACAGTCATATAAATTGTAGCAATAGTCTATGTTTTATCACGCAGGATTAAACATAGATTTATTGATGTTTAGTTCTTTTTATGGAAGATTATGATTTACCTGTTTGCTATAGCGTTGTTCTAATAAGTTACTAATCAACTTAACTTTATCCTGGTCATTTACTGCTTGTACTTCTGTCATTATTTTTACCTCAGTGATTGGATTCATAGAGGTGATATATGCTTGTGGTTTTTTGAAATCGTATAGCTAATAACTTTATTGATAATTGTTTGATTTAGTTAGTATAAATAACGAGCATTAATGTAGAAAATTTAATGATAAATGCGTATCATCCATAACATAAAATTGAATATAATTCGTATGATAATTACTCAAAGAAGCGATAAATGACAGATAAACTAACACTCTCGAAATTAGAGCAATACTTATCAAAAGCAGCCTGGATTTTGAAAGGTCCGGTTGATGCTTCCGATTTTAAAGTATATATCTTCCCTCTACTTTTCTTTAAGCGCATTTCAGATGTGTACGATGAAGAATATCGTGTTGCTTTGGAAGAGTCTGATGGTGATGAAGAATACGCATCATTACCAGAAATGCATCGTTTTGAAATTCCTGCTGGTTGCCATTGGCAAGATGTCCGTGAAACTACGACAAATGTGGGTATTGCGATAGAAACAGCATTGCGTGGAATAGAGCAAGCTAACCAAGAATTTCTCTATGGCATATTTGGTGATACTCAGTGGAGCAACAAAAACAAGCTCAGTGACGCATTGTTAATCAACATGATTGAGCACTTCTCTCAGTATACGCTTGGTAATCAAAATGTTGATCCTGATATGTTAGGCAATGCCTATGAGTATTTGATTAAACACTTTGCTGATTTAACCAATAAAAAAGCCGGCGAATTTTATACACCACGTTCAGTTGTACATTTGCTTGGTTTAATACTAGATCCGCATGAAGGTGAAACTATTTACGATCCTGCCTGTGGAACGGGCGGTATGTTGTTGGAGTGTGTTGATCATCTTAAGCATAATCATGAAGATTACCGAACACTTAAACTTTTCGGCCAAGAGAAGAACCTAACTTCTAGCTCTATTGCTCGCATGAATATGTTTTTACACGGCATTGAAGATTTTGATATTTTACGTGGTGATACCTTACGTCACCCGGCATTCTTTGAAGCTGATGGTTTAAAAACCTTTGACTGTGTTATTGCTAACCCACCATTCTCACTTAAAGATTGGGGGGCAGAAAACTGGGCTAACGATCCTTATGGACGCAATATTATCGGAGTACCACCAAAAGGTAATGGTGATATGGCTTGGGTTCAGCACATGGTTAAATCCATGAATAGCACTGGACGCATGACTGTAGTATTGCCTCATGGCGCATTATTCCGTAAAGCGGCTGAAGGAAAAATACGCAAAGCTTTATTAGAACAAGATATGCTCGAAGCCATTATTGGTTTAGGTCCCAACGTGTTTTACGGCACGCAATTAGCCGCATGCGTCATGGTATTTAAACAAAATAAAGCCGCTGATAAAAAAGGTAAAGTATTGTTTATTGATGCCTCAGATCAAATCCGTGTTGGTCGCGCACAAAATTTTCTTGAACCAAAGCATATTCAACAAATTTACGACTGGTATCACAATTATCAAGATGTAGAAAACTACGTCAAAGTAGCATCAATGGATGAGTTAAAAGAGAACGATTTCAACCTTAACATTCCACTGTATGTCGAAAAGATCATTGAAGATAACTTACCATCCGTAGAAGAAGCAATGAGTGATCTAAAAGCTGCATGGCAAGCAAGTTTAGAAGCAGAAGAAAAGTTCAAGCAAGTATTAGAAGGATTTATATAATGGCATATCAAACCCCAATTACGATTAAAGATACAATCGATAATATTAAAAAACGTCATTATTTATTGCCTTCTATTCAACGAGAATTCGTTTGGGATACAAATCAAATAGAAATGTTATTTGATTCTCTCATGCGTGACTATCCAATAAGCACATTTTTATTTTGGCAAGTTGATAAAAGCAAGATTAAAGACTTTCAATTTTATGAGTTTTTAAATAAATACCATGAAAAAGATAATCGTCATAACCGTAAGGCTGAGCCTAATGATGACGAAAATATTATTGCATTACTAGATGGTCAACAACGTATGACGTCCTTGTATGTCGCTCTTACCGGTTCGTATGCTAAAAAGATGCCTTACTATCAATGGAATAGCCCTCATGCATTTCCAGAGAAAAAGTTGTATCTTAATCTTTTAAAACCATCAGATGAATTAGAAATCGAATATGATTTTAAATTCTTAACCGAAGATGATGCGGTTCCTACTGAAGGCTACTTTTGGTTTGAATGTGGGAAAATATTAGAGTTAACAGACATGGGTAAAATATCCATGTTTATGATGAAAAGTAAATTAATGGATACTTCTGTTTATGCAGAGGCACAATCAGAATTTGCTATCAATACACTCAATGAATTTTTTAACGTAATCCATCAAAAGGGTACTATCAGCTATTATCTTGAAAAAAGTGAAGAATTAGATAAAGTTCTTCAGATTTTCATTCGAATTAATAGTGGTGGAACAAAACTGAGTTATTCTGACCTCTTGCTTTCGATAGCCACAGCACAATGGAAAGAAAAAGATGCGCGAGAAGTTATTCATGAATTTGTCGATTCAATAAATCAAATCGGAGATGGTTTTAATTTTAATAAAGATATTGTATTAAAATCGTGCTTAGTACTTGCTGACTTTGACGTGAAATTTAAAGTAGATAATTTCACCAAAGAAAACATGCTAACGATTGAGTCTAACTGGGATAAAACGTCCGCTGCAATGCGTTCTAGCATCGAACTTGTTTCAAAACTTGGTTATAGCAGAAATAACCTTTCAGCAACTAATACCATTATTCCTATCGCTTATTTTATTTATAAAAACGATTTTGTAGATTCAATATTACATTCTGGCCAGCGTGACGGTGATCGTAAAGCAATAAAAGAATGGTTGGCTCGAGTTCTGCTAAGAGGCTCGTTTGGTGGTACACCTGATTCCATCTACCCTGTGATGCGCAATATCTTTAATGGCAATCTTGGTCGTTTTCCGTTACCTGAAATCATTGAGCATTACCGAGGTCGTAATAAATCTATTTCCTTTAATGAAGATGATATCGAAAGCATTCTAGATTTACAGTATGGTAAAGCCAAAACATATTGTGCACTGTCTTTGTTATATCCAGGACTGAATTATTCTTTTAAATATCATCAAGATCATATTCATCCTCAATCATTCTTTAATAAAAAAACGTTACGTAAAGACGGCTTTAGCGAAGAAGTAATTGATACATATTTAAGTCATTACAATTCACTTGCTAATTTACAACTATTACAAGCCACACAAAATATAGAAAAAAGTGACAAACCTTTTTCTTATTGGTTAGAGCAAACATATTCAACTCAGGCTGAACGCGAAAGTTGCTTGATGCAAAATCACATAGCACCAAATCAATCCCTAGAATTTTCTGACTTTATCAATTTTATCGAAGTGCGCCGTAAAACGTTAAAGAACCAATTAATGACGATGCTTGATGTTAAAACCATGACAGCTGAACTGGAGTTAACAGAATAATGATGACCCAAAAAGATTTAGAAAAATACCTTTGGAGTGCCGCAGTCATTCTCAGAGGAACCATAGATGCGGGTGATTACAAACAGTATATCTTTCCGCTAATGTTCTTCAAACGTATATCAGATGTATACGATGAAGAGTTTGAAATTGCGTTAGCAGAAAGCGACAACGACTTAGTATACGCGGCCTTTGCTGAACATCATCATTTTCAAATCCCTGAAGGTGCACATTGGAATGATGTTCGAGAAACTACCGTTAATATAGGTTTAGCACTGCAAAATGCCATGCGTGCAATCGAGCAAGCTAATCCTGATACCTTGCATGGTATTTTTGGTGATGCCAGTTGGACCAATAAAGAGCGCCTTACCGATGCCATGCTTACTAACCTCATTGAGCATTACTCTCAGCAAAAGCTTAATTTAAAGAATGTACCTGATGACAAGCTAGGTAATGCTTATGAGTACCTAATTAAAGAGTTTGCTGACGATAGCGGTCATACCGCCGCGGAGTTTTATACTAACCGTACCGTAGTTAAGTTGATGACCATGATCATGGATCCACAACCGGGCGAGTCAGTGTACGACCCCACCTGTGGCTCAGGTGGTTTATTGCTTAATTGTGCTTTGCATCTAAAAAGTGAAGGCAAAGAATACCGTACCCTTAAATTATACGGCCAAGAAATAAACTTACTTACCTCAGCTATTGCCCGTATGAATATGTTTATGCATGGCATTGAAGAGTTCGATATTGTTCGTGGTGATACCTTAGCCAATCCAGGTTTACTCGAAAATGACGAACTGAAAAAGTTTAATGTTATTCTGGCCAACCCGCCATATTCGATAAAATCTTGGGATAAAGATTCATTTATTAATGATCCTTATGGCCGTAATGTTTGGGGAACTCCCCCTCAAGGTTGTGCGGATTATGCATTCGAACAGCATATACATAAAAGTATGAATGAAGAAAATGGACGGTGTATTCAACTTTGGCCGCATGGCATTCTCTTTAGAGATAGTGAGAAGAAAATGCGCAAAGCGATGATTGAAACGGATACAGTTGAGTGTGTAATTGCTTTGGGTAAAAACCTTTTTTATAACTCGTCAATGGAATCAGCATTGCTGATTCGCCGTACTAATAAGAGTAATAAAACAAAAGGTAAAGTTCTTTTTATTAACGCTTTCGATGAGGTGAAAGATGAAAAGACTATCTCTTACCTACTAGAAGGTCATATAGATAAGATCTTTAAATCTTACAGTGATTATACCGATCTAGATGGATTTTCTCGGGTGGTATCAAACGAAGATATTATGAAAAATGATGGTTCTTTATTAGTAACTAACTATATAAAATCAACAAGAATTTCAGATGTATCGACTATAAAATTTGAAGATGTTTTTGCTAAATGGAATGAAAATTCTACAGCCTTAAAAAGTAGCATGAACTCGTTATTTGAAAATATCGAATTAGGTGCTGAATCATGATCAATTTTGAAAAATCGCTTTGGAATAAAGTGAAATTAGGTGATGTAGTCACCAAAAAAGAAGAAAACGATAAACAAAATGCTAGAAATAGGTTTGATCGTTTCTTGAAGGTTGAACATTTAGATGCTGAATCTTTACACATAAAAAGGTGGGCATCACAAGAGGAAGGTGATGAGGTCCCACCTACATTTTATAAAATATTTAGAAAGGGGCAAATTCTTTTTCCGACAAGAAATCCTCATTTACGCAGGTCTGCTTTAGCTTCATTTGATGGGATTTGTGGAGAAAAAACATTAACTTTAGAGCCAAATATAGAGTTAGTTGTACCTGATTTTTTACCATTTTTATTTCATAGCGATTCATTTTATGCGCATACAATTTCTTCAATTGTAGGTTCTACTAATCCTCATGTTAGATGGCGTGATGTGGCTGGCTTTGAATTTTTATTGCCACCGAAGAAAGAACAAGAGCGAATATTAGAGTTATTTTGGAGTTCAGATAAAGAGGTCCAAAATAAGAAAGTAACCAAAAAAGAGCTTAATAAACTTTTAGTAAGCTTGATTGAGAAAAAAATTCATGGAGTAAAATTGGGAGGGAAGACCATCAATCAGGTTATTAATGAGTTAGGCTCCTCAGTGCAAATGAAGACTCTAGGTGAGCTTGGAACCATATTCAAAGGAAAGGGAATTCAAAAATCCGAAGTAAATCATGAAGGGTTGCCGTGTATTCGATACGGGGAACTTTACACGAAACACCATAGAGTGATTAGAGAATTTCATTCTTTTATTTCGGAAGACTCAGCAAGAAAATCTATGAAAATAGAGCATGGAGATGTACTTTTTGCAAGTTCAGGTGAGACAATTTCGGAAATAGGAAAGTCTGCTGTATTTATTTCAGATGTCGAAGCATATGCTGGAAGTGACATTATTATTTTTAGGCCTGATTCAATGGACCCAGCTTTTTCGGGTTATTTAATGAATAGTCAATTGGTTAGGCGGCAGTTAAATAAGTTTGGAACGGGCGCAACTGTAATGCATGTTTATGGTTCTGATATAAAGAAAATTAAAGTCCCTGTATTAAGTAGAAATAAACAAACTTCAGTTGGAAAAGAATTAGAAAGTGTATTTAAAAATATCTCTTTAACTGACAACCAAATAAAAACAAGCCAAGCCCTTCATAGTAAAATAATAAACAAGGTGTTTTAGGTATGGGATTTACTGAATTAAATAGTGTGGAACATTACATCATTCATCAAATTAGTGGTGTTAACTTAAACACCAATGAGATAAGTGAACCTCATAGTCAGTATGGTATTCAATGGCAATATCAATCACATGATGAACTTCGTCGTGGTGTCAATGAAGTCTTGGTTGAGTCTGAATTGGTTAAGGCGTTAATTCGTCTTAATCCTGAAATTGAAGCTAACCCACATTTAGCTGATGAAGTAATACATAAACTCCGTGCTATTTTAATTTCGGTAAATCAAATTGGTTTAGTGAAAGCCAATGAAGAATTTTTTACTTGGATGACCGGTGAAAAAACCATGCCGTTTGGTGAAAACAATCGGCATGTACCAGTTAAATTAATCGATTTTGACGACTTAACTCGCAACGACTATGTAGTGACTAATCAATTTCGTATTCATCACCGAGAAACCAAAATACCTGACGTTGTATTGATGATTAATGGGATTCCGGTTGTTGTGGGCGAAGCTAAAACACCAGTTAGACCATCAGTGAGTTGGTTAGACGGTGCTCATGATGTACACAACATCTATGAAAATGCGGTACCACAACTATTTGTACCTAACATCCTATCGTTTGCCACTGAAGGTAAGGAACTCTTCTATGGTGCAATTCGATGCCCCTTAGAATTTTGGGCTCCGTGGCGCATTGAAGGTGATGACAATCAAGTTTCTAAGGCGTTAGGTTTAGCTGAGATTGGCAGAGAGCTGACTGACTTATTAAGCCCCGCACGACTACTCGATATTATGCGAAACTTCTCTTTGTTTTCAAGTAACAAAAAGAAACAACGCATGAAAATAATACCGCGCTTTCAACAATATGAAGGAGCAAATAAAATTGTTCAGCGTGTTATTGAAGGTAAAATTAAAAAAGGGTTAATCTGGCACTTCCAAGGCTCAGGTAAATCACTATTAATGGTGTTCGCCGCGCAAAAATTGCGCCGTGAGCCGAAGTTAAAGAGTCCAACGGTGATTGTATTAGTTGATAGAACAGATTTAGATACCCAAATTAGCGGCACCTTTAACGCTGCTGATGTCGCTAACGTAGAATCAACAGATAGCATCAAAGTATTACAACAAATGTTAGAGCGCGATACACGTAAGATTATCATTTCAATGATCCATAAATTTCGTGATGCCAAACCTAATATGAATACACGAGATAATATCATTGTGCTGGTGGATGAAGCTCATCGAACCCAAGAAGGTGATTTAGGCCGTCAAATGCGAGCTGCTTTACCTAATGCATTTCTATTTGGTTTAACTGGTACGCCAGTAAACAAAGCCGATAAAAATACCTTTTGGGCATTTGGTGCAGAAGAAGATAAAGGCGGCTACATGTCGCGTTATACCTTCCATGAGTCTATTCGAGATGAAGCAACATTGCCCTTGCACTTTGAGCCTAGACTCGTAGATGTGCATGTTGACAAAGAATCATTAGACAAAGCCTTTAAAGAATTTCAAGAACGTTCAGCACTAAGCGATGAAGACGCCGATGCGTTAAATAAAAAAGCAGCCAAAATGTCTGCATTTTTAAAATCACCGGAGCGTGTTGAAAAGATTGTCGAAGACATTGCCATTCACTTTATGGATAAAGTAGACCCTCAAGGGTTTAAAGCAATGATTGTCACGCCAGACCGCCATGCCTGCGTGCAATACAAAGAAGAACTAGATAAACATTTCCCTGAATCAGCCAGTAAGGTTGTGATTTCAACAACGGCAAATGATGATTTTGACTTCAAACAAAAATGGGGTGTTGATAAAAGCCAGCAAGAAAAATTAGTGGATGAGTTCAATGATGCTCAGTCGGGGTTAAAGTTTATTATTGTCACCGCCAAACTGTTAACGGGTTTTGATGCTCCGATATTACAAACAATGTATCTGGATAAATCCATCAAGGATCATACATTGCTACAGGCAATCTGTCGTACTAACCGTTTATACCCAAATAAAACCTTTGGATGTATTGTCGATTATTTTGGTGTGTTTGATGATGCAGCAAAAGCATTAGAGTTTGATGAAACAAGCATTCAACAAGTGATTTCTAATTTAAGTGAACTACGTGAAAAATTACCTCAAGCGATGCTGGATACGTTAGCTCATTTTCCTAGTGTTGATAGAAGCATAGAAGGGTTTGAAGGCTTAGAAGCCGCGCAAAATACCATTGGTAATAATGAAAAGAAAGATGCCTTTGCTTTAGACTTTAAGTACCTCGCGAAGCTATGGGAGTCTTTATCGCCTGATGGTATCCTCGACCAATACAACGAAGACTATAAATGGCTCGCACAAGTTTATGAGTCGGTTAAACCTGCGTCAGACAATATTGGTAAGTTGTTGTGGTTAGCTCTAGGCGCTCAAACGACTCAACTCATTCACGACAATATTCATGTTGGTGAAGTACATAATCTAGAAGAGTTTGTGCTTGATGCCGATGTTATTGAAAACATCTTTAATAATCCAGACCCTAAGAAAACGAAACAATTAGAAAAAGCTCTTGCCCAACGGTTTAAAGACCGTGGGGACTTACCTGTATTTAAATCGCTTAGTGAACGACTGGAAGAACTGCGAGATAAAGCTGAAAAAGGGTTAATCGCTTCAATCGATTTTGTTAAAGAGCTTTGTAAGATAGCAAAAGAAACATTACAAGCAGAGAAGACGTTAGAGCAAGAAGTACAAGATAAATCGCCAAAATCCGCATTAACTGACTTGTTCTTAGAACTTAAAAATGATGAAACACCAGCAGTTGTAGAGCGTATCGTTACCGATATTGACGCCATTGTACGAGTGGTTCGCTTTCCTGGTTGGCAGAACACAACAGGCGGCGAACGTGAAGTACAGAAGTCTTTGCGTAAGGCTTTGTTGAAATACAGACTACATACAGACCAAGTGCTATTTGACAGGGCTTATGGGTATATTAAGGAATATTATTAATGGGTAAATTTGAAGACGCTAATAGCGTCGCTCAAGCTCAAGCAAAAGAAGTATGGAAGTTACTTGAATATATTCGTGGTGCTTCACCAATCTCTGATTATCGTTCACTAGCATATGCACTTTTATTTATTCGTTATATGCAAGATAAATGCGGGACACATTTTAACTCTCCAAGGTACTATTCCTTTGATATTATTAGAAACCACATTGATGAACTTTCACAGAGCTGTGTAAACTTAGAACTTTTTTCTGTAGATGAAGGGCGTTATATAAGTCAGTATATTGAAGATATTTTACTTAAAAATAATAATATAGATGAAGATTATATCAGATTAGCTATCCGAAGTGATTTATTGAATAAAAACAGCAGTGTAGCTCGTGCTACTTTAAGTGAACTCGATATTCTTTTTTCTGAAAATGAATCTAAGTCGGGTAGTGAGTTTTACACTCCTCAAGATGTAAGCAGTCTTGTTACTGCCCTTGGTCTAAGTTATGAACCCAAATCAATTTGTGACCCTTTTGCTGGTGGAGGCAATACTGCATTTTCTTTTCATGAAGCCCTAAATGGCTGTGTGAGAATTGATACTCAAGAAATTAATCGAAATGTTCATTTTCAAATCGTGGTGAATAGAATCATTCGAGGTATTAAAGGCTCTGATTTCGTTGGCGATTCGTTAACAAAACCTGAATTCTCAAATAATCAATACGATTTGATTACTTCGTTTCCTCCTTTTGGGTTAAAGATACGAAAATTAGCAAGGCAACATATTATTGATAGCTCAAATAGCCCCTGGCTAGGGCTCACATACAATCTTCCTGAATCAAGAAGTGATTGGTTTGTATGCTTATCGATGTTTTCTGCTTTAAAAAAACAAGGGAAACTAATTATTGGTATGTCATTAGGTGCATTTACACGTACCGGTGCTGAAGCATTTATTAGAGAGAGGCTTGTTAATGAAGGTGTAATTGATAAGGTAATTCTTTTGCCAAAAAGTATTCATTTTTCCACTTCAATATCAACTGTATTACTAGTCCTTGATGCTAACACTAGCCATAGAGAAAAAGGGATTCGTTTTGTTGATGCTTCATTATTTTATGAGCCCCGTCGAGGTAGAAATGTTCTATCTCCCGATAACATAAAAAAAATACTAGAGTCTTGTCATAGGGATGGAAGGTTTAGCATTACAGCAACGAGTGATGATATTGCTAAAAATGATTTTAATTTAGATCCAAGTTTATATGTTGAAAAGACAATCAAAGTAAGCCTGGTTCAGTTGACTAATTTTCGAGGATATACAGACTTTACAATACCTTTACATGAATCGTTGACTGTTATAGTTGGTGAAAACGGAGCAGGAAAAACGTCAATATTAGAAGCTATTGCATGTGGACTAGGCCCATTTTTAACCGCAATGCCTGATGCAAAAGGTAAATTGATACGTAAATCTGATATTCATGTTGGAGCTAATGGAGTCGCAGACTCAGCTCGTATATCGATTGATACAGCATCAAGTCTCAGCTGGGACTTAGCGACTAAAGGTTCGGATAGAAATACGCTTGCCAAAATTGGGACACTAGCGCTTTCTGATTATGCGAAACAAATCGTTGATAGCGATGAGCAATACCCTTTAATAGCCTATTATGGCACTAACCGTGCTTTATCCACACAAAGTGGCAAAGTATCAATAAACCCTTTTGAGGAAGTCCTGCGAGGTGAAGGGTACGACTCCGCATTAGATGCCAAAATTAATTATGGGATATTAAAGAACTGGTTCTCTAAAATTGAAGTCGACGAACTAAAATTAAGGGATGAAAAGAAGAATCACAAGCTGACTCACCCGGCAAAAAAATTAATTACTAAAGCGGTTAAGCAAATTGTAGACAGAGTTAATGATGTAACTTTCGATAAAGGTTCTAACGATGTCGTTGTAGTTTGGAAAAATGAACAGAATAAGTTTATCTCATTAAGTCTTGAGCAATTGAGTGAAGGTTATCGCAATATGGTTGCCCTCACTATTGATCTAGTGCGTAGGGCGTATCTGTTAAATCCAGATATGCCTAAGCCATTATCTGTTTTTGGTGTCGTATTAATTGATGAAATTGAGCTTCATTTACATCCTCGATGGCAACAGAAGGTCTTAAGTGAGTTAACTGGACTATTTCCTAATATACAATTTGTAGTTACAACTCATAGTCCACAGGTGTTAACAACTGTTAAGGGTGAATGCATTCGGGTGGTATCGAGTTCATCAAGAGTGGCTGAGGCTGTTACTTCTCCGTATGGAGGTGAAAATAGCCGAGTAATGCAGCAGATTCTGCATGTTAACCCTAGACCTGAAACAGAGGTGTCTGAAAAGCTAAAGGAATATTTCTTCTTAATTGAGTTAGGTAAAGGGGAAGAGGAAGCTGCAATAAGGTTGCGAGAAGAACTCTCACTATTAACCGGAGGTACAGAGCCCATGCTGGTAGAGGCTGATTTAGCCATTAAGCGTGTTAATTGGATGAAGTCAAGAAAGAGCCAGTAATGTCAATTCAACATATTGAAGAACCTATATTGTTAAGGGATTTTAGGCTAGCTACCCCCAATGCCACCTGGAATCAGTTGAAAGCTAATTCAGATGTGAACAATGCACTGAAGGTTACTGCGATAAAGAAAACTGGTGGACTATGTGTTTATTGTGAACATAAGTTAATAGCTAAAATAGATTATCAGATTGAACACTTTTATCCTAAAAAAGGAAATGACAATAGTGAGTTCGGAAATGGAATAGCGAATAGAGCTATAGAGTGGGCAAACTTGTATCCAGGTTGCTTAGGTGGCACTGCTAAGCTAGCGCATTTTTCTGTTCAACAAGATATTGATTGTCGAACTGGAGCGAATAAAAGAAATAAAAATAAACTTACATGTGGGCAAAAGAAGGGGGAAGCCGATCCCGAGGGTGTTTTCATTTCACCGTTAGAGTTAAACAATCAAAATCCTATTTTTTTGTTTAATGAAGCCGATGGTTCAATATCCTTAAATGAAGATAATTGTGTAACTCAAAACATATCTGTCGAATTAGGAGTTAATCATATAACAAGATTGAATTTAGATAGTGAACGGTTAAGAGGTGGAAGGTTAGCATTAGCAACTTCACTCAGGAGCGAGTTTAATAAAGCTTTTGAATTTGATGCTGAAACGGTTGATGAATTAATGGATGATTGGCTCGAAATAGATGAAGAGGGTATGTACGGGCACCCATTTATAAGTCTGATTTATAGCAAATACAGTCTTGAAGTATAAGTCTATTATAATCACGCTAGCTGTTAAATATAACTACCTAAATTACCAGTTTGGGTAGTTTCCAGAGCTTATGTCGTCTGGCGATAGTTAAAATAACTAAGCTGAAGTTCCTTTTTTATCGTTTAGATACGTAAAGGTAGTTAGGTTCGTACGGCTGGAAAAAGCAGCTTTCACAACTCTAAATTTCGAGTTACTAACTACACTCTGCCCCTTTCTAGTTTGAGTTGTTACTCATGCATAATATGCTCATATCGACTTACCATAGTGAATCGCCCCCAGTTTACTCGACACTTTCAAGCCTTATAATGAGGTAAGAAAGGAGTCTCTATGAGCAAACAACATTTCACTGAAGAATTTAAAATTGAAGCTGTACGCCAGATCACTGAGCGAGGCCATTCTGTCGCTGATGTATCCAGTAGACTTGGTGTTTCCACCCACAGTCTTTACGCATGGCGTAAGCAGTTCTCTAAACCTGCGAAACAACGGCAAGCTGAATCTAGCGAGCAGTCTGAATTAAGACTCCTACGCTCGGAGCTAAAGCGGGTAACTGAAGAACGAGATATCCTAAAAAAGGCCGCCGCGTACTTTGCCAGGGAGTCAGGCTGAGATACGGCTTTATCAAGGCTCAAGCAAGTGTGTATAGCATTCGTCGACTATGTAAAGTACTGAACGTTCATCACAGTGGATATTACGCATGGTTGCAACAACCTAGGTCTGAAAGGTAGAAAGAAGATACCAGACTGCTTGGTATAATTAAGCATGCTTGGCTAGAAAGTGGTGGCGTATACGGTTATCGAAAGATTCACTGTGATCTTCGAGAACAAGGCGAAATATGCGGTAAAAACCGTGTAGCGAGGTTAATGTCAGGCGAGCGTTTACGCTCGCAAACAGGCTATAGAAGACGACCTGGTTATTACAGTGGAAAACCACCTGTAGCTGCGCCTAACTTACTTGAACGTCAATTTAATGTAGCAGAGCCAAACAAGGTATGGGTAACTGACATCACCTATATTCGGACCTATGAAGGTTGGTTGTATCTCGCTGTTGTAATCGATTTATTCTCACGGCAAGTTGTTGGCTGGTCGATGAAAAGTAGAATGACAACAGATTTGGCTCTAGATGCATTACTAATGGCAGTTTGGAGAAGAAAACCTGTAAACAAAGTCATGGTCCATTCAGATCAAGGTAGCCAGTTTAGTAGTATCGAATGGAAAAGTTTTTTAACTGCAAATAATTTAGAGCCGAATTTATAATACTAGAGATGAAGCTAAAGGTGACGTATTTAACTATATTGAAATGTTTTATAACTCAAAACGTCGACATGGTTTTAATAATCTGCAATCTCCGGTAACGTTTGAAAAACAGTATTTTTCTAGCTTGGATGGTGTCTAGAAAACTGGGGGCGATTCACCAAGCACATTACGATGGACAACTAAAAGATGATGATCCAGTTGAGATATTAGAACGCCGAAGTGGTCAGGACTCTTACAATTCATCTGAAGTGGCAGTGTTAGAACGGTTGAACTCAGATGAGCTAAAAGAACTGTTTAAGAGCTTTAAAGGTGAAGATCTTACTCGAAGGATTAGAGCATGCTTAATGCTTGCTGGAAACAGTGAGGGATTGATGCGAAATACTCAAAAAGCCCTAGAAGAAATAGGGAATGAAAGTCCGTTGAATAAACACAGATTAAGTAAGTTTAATATAAAAGTGTAAATATGGAAGTGCAACTAATGTGTTTAATATTAACCTCTAATTAATAACAAACTTAGGTTTTATTACATGGCAGGCAAGGTACAGTGCGAGTGTCTTATAGCGAGACGTTAATCTCAATTTACCCATACTTTTCTTAATACATATAAACCTGGTTGGAGCCAGCACTCTAAGCCGTTTATGTCCAGAATTGAGTTAGCTAGCTCAGCTAACTCATTGTGAACACCAAGGGACTCTGTCGTACCATAACTACCAAGCGACTCTGTCGTTTTTATAATTACCAAGGGAAATTGACGGATCTAATCATTATTTTCTTGTAAAGATGACGAAGAGCGTTCAGCACTTTACTCTCGGTATATCCTGCCAGTTGGTTGTATATTGTGGTGTAAGCATTTTACGTCGCATGGCCCATTTTTGTTCTGTGCCTTGGGCGCCTAAAAATACGGTATTATTGCCATATCTCTGATTGAGCTTATCGAACACTTGCATCAGATTTTCGTTATTTTGCTCAGAGTTGAATAAATTTTTTTGTTCATGGGTACCATCAACTAAATCGATCAGGCCGATACCTATCTTGTAATATCTTACATCTTTATGGAACAGATCTTTTGCTAATCGGGTTGCAGCTTTCGTTATTTGATCCACATCTGCAGTCGGGTATGGGAAATGATGAATAGCGCGGTAACTCGCGGGTTTGTCATCAAACGGTGAGCTTGCCGCAAAGCACAGCATTACTTTACACAATGAATGTTGCTTACGTGCTTTTAGCGATGCAATGCCAGCATGCTGGCTTAGCGCTTGTTGTAGTGTACTGAGTTCTGTAATTCGTTCGCCGACACTGCGTGTAGAGTAAATTTGTTTTTTATCAGCCCTAGCTGTATCCCAATTTTTACAAGGTAGCCCATTGAGTTCTCGTATTGTGCGTTCAACTTCAATATTGAACTCTTTGCGCGCTAAACCCGCAGGGTATTCAGCAAGGTCTAATGCGTTATTCAATCCCATCACTGTCATGATCTTTGATAGCTTGCGACCAATCCCCCAAACATCACTGATACTCATCGCTGCAAGTACCTTTAATCGTTCTGCGTCATTGTCGAGTACGCAAACGCCATTATAGTGATGTAATTTCTTTGCAGCCTGGTTGGCTATCTTAGCAAGAGTCAGGGTAGGGCCAATTCCGACACATACAGGTAACCGGCACTCTTTCCATACAGCACGCCGAATCTTAGCACCATGGGTTCGAAGGCAAGGTATTGCGGGATAAGTTTGTTTAAATGACAAGAAAGACTCATCGATACTGTAGATATGCTGTTCAGGCGCAAAACGACCAATGACTTGCATCATCTTTGCCGAGAGGTCTGAATAAAGCTCGTAGTTAGAAGAGAGCGCAATAACGCCTTTTTTTTCACATAAGTTTTTGATCTGGAAATAAGGCTTAAACTTTGGAACACCGGCTTCTTTTGCTTGCCTGTTTGCGGCAACGATACATCCGTCATTATTAGACAAAACCACAATGGGTTTATTACGCCAATCTGGGCGAAACACTTGCTCTGCACTGCAATAGAATGAATTAGCATCAACGAGGGCAAACACTAATTATCATCCAATAGATAGCTAGGGCGATGGCAACGAATAGAGCGTATAACAACCCCTTCAATGCTAAATGAATCTAAATCATTAATGAAGACAGGCTTAACTTTATCATTTGCAGACACTAGCATACGTTGGCGAACATCAAGTAACTTACAAACGAACTCTCCATTTAAATTAGCAACAATAATATCGTGCTGCCTGGGCGTAACATGCCTATCAACAATCAATAAGTCACCATCAAAAATACCAACACCTTCCATTGAATCACCACTGGCTTTACCAATGAAAGTGGAGCTCGGGTGCTCGATAAGAATTTCGTCCAAGGTACATCTAAGCTGACTATATTCAGCTGCAGGACTTTCAAAACCAGTGATACCGGCACTTGCAGAGATTGGAATTATATTCATAAATAAACACTGTTGTTATATACAGTATTCATTTTAGGCCAGTTATAAGGAAAACTCAAGAAGTGAGGTTTATTCCACCATTTAATTTGAACTCCTCCAGGGGAAGAGTGAGATTAAATCTTATGGCTAAACTACCGGTAAATTCACTCCTCTTCGCCTACCGCGTTTTCGCAATTTTTTCACGTTTTGGACATGGCGATGGACACGCTACTATAGCTCAAGCCTTGCCAGTAAAGGATCTAGACGATCATTTAAAGATCGCTAATGTCAAAATTGTGACACCTTTTGACACAAAGTGACAAACCCTTCTGATTTAATGAGGCGATAAATTGCAATTCACCCAAATCAGTTAAGTGATGTTAATTTCATGAAGTTTCTATTAAAAGATTAGAAGCAGAACAGCGAATTAATCTACTTTAAGCTGACAGGTTTTACATTAGGTTCTATCAAGGTCCGACCCCATTTCGTGTTAGAGCAGTTACTCATCACAATGTATTTATTAATGATATTACTAGTCCACCGACAATTACCAAAAGTAATGTGCGGCCGTACATTTCAATGAAGCACTACAAATTACAACTGTGACAGCCATAACTACCGGGTTATTCATAAATGGGTATTGACTATTTGGGTGTTTACTATTTATGGTTTGACATTTGCGTCGTATTGATGCCTAAATAGTTATTATATTATAAAGGTATACAACAACGAATCTAGCGAAGGTAAATTATGAAAGCATATGTATTCGACGGAAAAGAAAGCGCTAAATTAGAAGATAGGCCAATACCAACAATCATAAAGCAAAGTGATGTGATCGTTAAAGTTGAAAAAACTACTATTTGTGGCACTGACTTACATATTTTGAGAAATAATGTTGCTACATTTAATCCTGGTACCATTATGGGTCACGAAGGGGTTGGAATAGTTGAATCATGTGGGGATCTCGTAAGTAAATTCAAGACGGGTGATAGAGTTATAATTTCATGCATTACATCTTGCGGTAGCTGCAAAATGTGTCAAGTTTCAAAGTTTGGGCAATGCTTAGATGGTGGCTGGCTATTAGGGAATGAGATTGATGGGTGTCAGGCGGAGTATGTCAGAATTCCTTTTGGCGACACGAGTCTACACCTAGTTCCTAAAGATATAGATACAGATTCTCTTGTACTATTAAGTGATATATTCCCAACAGGATATGAAGTAGGTGTTCTTGATGGACAAGTGAAACCTGGATGTTCAGTCGCGGTTATTGGGTGTGGTCCAGTAGGCCTTTCTTCATTAATGACATCAAAGTTCTTCTCGCCAAGCGACATTTATGCAATTGATACAAACGATCATAGACTTCAAGTCGCCACTGAACTCGGTGCTACACATGTAATTAATAATTCGGATGGCACTGCAGTTCAACAGATTCTAGACATTACTGATGGTGTTGGTGTTGATGTCGTGATTGAAGCTATAGGCATTCCAGCAGGTTGGGAGATGTCCCAGAAACTTGTTTGCCCTGGCGGTAACATCGCGGTACTTGGTGTGCACGGTAAATCTGCGACGATAAATCTTGAAGATATGTGGAAGCGAAATTTTACAATGACTGCTGGAATGGTTCATACTAATACGATCCCAATGTTAATCAAACAAATTAGGGCTGGTCATCTGGAACCTAAAAAATTAATTAGCCATCAATTTAAACTATCAGAATCAGAAAAAGCATACACAACCTTTACGCATGCCTCCGACTACAAATCTTTAAAAGTTATTATTTCTAATGATCTCCTATAACACAGCTATTTATAGAGGTTAAATTGATTAATACACCATTTAAAATTCTATTGATAGGTCCCCTTATAAACTTATCAATAGGGCACCTAACTCAATCACACTAATAACATCTTTTACCTAAACTACATATTTTAGAAAACAATTATCAGCCCCTTAAATATGGGCGTTAACCTCAATTCGGTCAGACTTTTATCATGCAAAATTTACTAACTAGGTTAATCCTACTTATGTGTAATGAAATGACTAGATAGGCTGATTTTATACAGTGTTATAGGTATTCTGGTGAACCCAGTCTCGATTTGCCAAAAGGCAGTCAGGTTTATCTTGTACTCTGAAAGTAATGTAATATAATCAACAGCATAGCTAGTCTTGTATATAACTTACAAGACTAAAGAAATAATTTACAGGACGGCTCGTTTTCCCATAAACATGTAATTAATAAATTTGAAGTATAATCTTATTTTTCAATTGATTGATCTACTTTTATTGAGGTGAATGAATTTGGGGGAATCGAGAGTCCTGTTATACAAATGTTAGCTGACGTAAGGGTTTTGCATGAAAATCGAGGACGTGGATTTTTCTGATGAAATAGTGACAGGCTTTAGCTATGACTCTATCAATAAGCATTTATCAGTAACGTTTCAGTCCGTTTGTGTTTTGGGAGAGATTATTTATACTCCTCATGATCTAAATATTGACTGTTGGTCTAAAGCTGAAAGTTGCCTTTATAAAGACTCAAATTCTAGTGAGTTAGATGCTCATTTAGGGGTTCCGAGCTTATTATTGGCTTTGGAGGTTCAAGATCGCTTCTGCTCTCTAACCATCAATACTGTTGATGATCGCTATATCGAGTTAAGGTTTTACGACGCAGATGTTAGCCTTGTCGAAAATATTATTAGCTAACAAGCTGCTGAATTCAGACTCACCAAGTCTGTCATGCCATTTTCTGCGCAAATCGCCCGCCAGCATTTGGTCACTTATTAGCGGGGCGTTATATGCTAAGAGTAGATTCGAGCCTAATTTAGTACCGTTTACCTGCTTTGAATGTAGGTGCACATTTAAACGAGAATTTGAGAAGGAAGTATTTCTCAGAAAGTGTCCAACATGCGAAGGTGACGCTTTGATGATGGATATTAGATTCAGGCCACCGAAGAAGCGAGATGACAAACAATGGAAAAAGGTAGAGTTTCTTGTTTCACATGGCTTCCTTTTTCAAAAAGTTTATTGTAAAGAAGGTCCTGTTTGGTATCGAGAAAAGTATCCGAGTACTTTGGAACAAGCAAAAGAATTCGTTGTTAAGTACAAAGATCAAGCTTTTGAAGTGGGCATATAACAAGTTATCAAAAGGACGCAAAACGCTTGACTTGCGCTCCTTCGTCGCTATTTTTAGCCAAGCATTTTTGCGCCCATTAGTAAGGCGTTATATTCATACTGGAGTAATTGAGACGCATGGAGTCAATAAAACTTGAAAAGCCGGTGTATTACAATAATGAGTTTGCTTTAAGGTTTGAGTTAGGGCCTCCTGATGTAGACCTTTGGATTGATAGAGAGCAAGAAGTTATAAATGAAAAATATTTTAACATTGCCTCCGAAAGAGCTATAAGTATATTTAATTCAGCTTTTATATCGTCGGATGAAATAAAAATATGCTATCAGATTTTTTCTGATGGGCGTAAGAAAATAAAGAAGGGTGACTATTTCTTTAAGATATTTAATGATTTGATGGGGAAGCAAATTGAGTTTACCGAACATAGAGATATTTATAGTGAAGCTCTTGAACGTAAAGCATATTGCTTGAAAAGAGTGACTATTTCAGGTTTATTTACAAGTGAATTAGATGTAAAAAAAATGATCGAAACGTTGATTAATTCTGATTTTGGTATTAGAGGTCCCAATCTACGTGGAGAATTGTACATAGTGAACTGCACTAAAGGGTTGGTATTCCATATTTATGATGATCGTGGAATGGACATTGCTTCTAAAAGTAAAGATTCGCTAGAGCCTATTTATCATGAACAAAACAAGTTACTTTTAGGCTACGACAAGAAGCACATGGATAGCCTGTTTTCATGAATATAACAAGTTGCTGAATTCGTTCGTAAACTCACTGGGATGTGCGAACACCGCACACCCATTAGCAAAACGTTATAGCGCTGAGTTACATCAGCATTGAATTCAAGGATAGATGAATTGAAACAATCAATAGTACATATTGCGATAGTAGTTAAAGACTATGATGAGGCAATTGATTTTTATGTAAATAAACTCAGGTTTGAGCTTGTTGAAGATACTTACCAACCAGAACAAGATAAACGTTGGGTTGTGGTTTCGCCACCAGGTTCCAATGGTGTCACACTATTATTAGCTCGTGCATCTAAGCCTGAGCAAAATGACTTTGTGGGAAATCAAGCTGGTGGTCGAGTATTCCTATTCTTAAATACAGATGACTTTTGGCGTGATTATAATCGTATGTTATCTGAAGGTATAAAGTTTATTAGAGAGCCTAAAGAGCAGGATTACGGCACTGTAGCAGTATTTGAAGATCTTTACGGTAATTTATGGGATTTACTTCAATTAAACCCAAATCATCCGATAGCATCAAGAGCGCTATAACAAGCAAATTAATCAGGACTAAAAAAGTTGGTTTTGCTCCTTCGTCGCTTATTTTAACCAACTGATATTTCCCATTATTTGGGCGTTAGGTGAGGAAAACATATTATGTATATTCGTTTTGCAGTTGGAGCCGAAAGCGAAGATCCAAGGGAAATGCATGGCCCTTTTACTGAAGTTGAGCATCTAAGAGAAGAGGGTTTACTCGCGCCATATGAGGAGGAGCTGGTTGTGGCAATATTTGAAAAATTTAATCATGAACTGCCTTGTCCTCCATGGTCATCAAGGCACTCGCCATCAAACATTCATTCTTAAATTGTCTTCAGGTCAAACTAGATTAGTCGCTCACAATGTTGATCTTTCCCCCAAGAATTAATTCTATTTCAAAAGGCGATTCTGTTCAGTTCTACGGTGAGTATAAGTGGACTAACAAACGTGGTGTAGTAGATTGGACCACAAAGATCCAAATGACAATATTTAGGGTTTATCACCTTTGACGAAAAACACTGTCCTTTAGGGCGGTGATGTAAGTCATTATTGCG
>NZ_LOCN01000005.1 GCF_001574435.1 Moritella sp. JT01 | reverse complement strand
GAAGAGTAATCATGCAATAACTGAAAATATTTGGTAGGTGGGGTTAACTAGGCGTTTACGTTAGTAATTGGTTTATTGGCTAAATAAATTTGTACAGTAGGTATGTAGTTACCGTTTTGTAGGGTCCGCTTTATGTTGTTTCTAAAGTTAACGATATTCGAACCAGCAAGAAGATAATGGTAACCATCTTCAATATTACTGCTGTTATTGAGAACCTTTTTGTATAGACGTGTCTGACCATCTATTTCATGCTCAAAACCATTAAATTGTAATAAATAATATCCAGTTTTCTGAGATGGAGCTACAAGTACTTGAGCGTTAAAGTCTGCGCCAATACTGTTATATGTCTTTGGTGCTTCAGCTGCTATTGCTGAAGTCGATAATAAAGCCATTAAAAACGAAGCTGAGCTTTTCAAAATAAAATCCCTTTCAATTTATGTTGCCAGCACAATCAATATATACATGCTGTATAAATTGAATGCCTAATAATGGTCACTATTCTAGCTATTAAATACGTAAACAAACAATCATCTAAAGGTATGAAATTAGCATTAAATAATAGTACATTCATCTGGTTGAAAATAAAAATATAGTAAAAGAAGCCTAAGTATCGGGGAAATAGTGAGGGTTTAATTATGCAATATAGCCACTTAATTGTACAAGGGGGGTAGGGGGACCTACAAATAGATACTACGTCATTGCTCTATCTTGTCGGGTGTAATGATTAATTAAAATGGGTAAGAATAAAAAAGGCCACATCACTGATTAAATGATGTGGCCTTCTCATTTTTAACACTTATTTTGTGCGTGAAGCTTTACGTTTCTTCCAAGCGTTAATAATTTTCCAACGCCATAACCAGCGAATGCTAAAATAACCAACAATAGAAAAGAATGTGCCGGATACAAAACAGCCAAGTAGAAATGCCGGACCATATAAGGTTATCGCCTGCATTAACCAGTCGATTGTTAGCTCGAATGAGAATGGATGGACTGGTTCTTGCAGTATCCATGCACCTAACTCATAAGTGGCAAAAAACATTGGTGGCATGGTAATGGGATTTGATAACCATACGAGCGCTACTGATAATGGCAAGTTTACACGGAATAAAATGGCAAAACCAGCGGCTAATAACATCTGAAAAGGCACGGGAACAAACGCCATAAAAAGACCAACAGCGAAAGCACCAGCTGCAGAGCGGCGATTTAGGTGCCAGAGGTTTGCGTTGTGTAACAGATCACCAAAGATCTTAAGGTGCTTATGTTCTTTGATTGATTCTGGATTTGGGAGATATTTCTTAATTAAATTCTTAGGCATAATTCTAATCAATTCTCAGGGGTAATGAATGACCGTTAAGGCCATACTACTTTCCATTACCATATTAATAAGTATGTTCTTTGTTGATCTTGAACGTATTCAATTTTTAACGATAATGACGGTCGCGGTCTTTATCCTTGTTTATGTGAAAGTACTACCTATATTAGTTCTTCTGTTTGTTACATTGAGCTGGTCCATTTTGTATAAAAATAGCGTAATAAATGAAGCGAATACGTTATTCAATAATACGACATTGCAACACAAACAACCACAAGTGGAAGCTGTACAAGACAATATCATAACAGCTGAGCTAATAACATTAGTAAATAAAAAAAACCTACTTTCGTTTGATGTAAAGGTCATTGAGAGCAATAATACAGCGTTGTCTTTTATACAACCTAAGCTTGCCTTAAAATGGCCAAATCCAGAGTATTACTATCCAGGGGATCTGGGTATCGGTCAAGTATGGCGGTTTAAAGTACGATTAATTAAGCCAAAGATTCAGGCGGGTGATAATGCCTTTTCTTCCTTTAAATCTAGATTGTTATCACGGCATATTCAATATATAGGGTTAATTGAAAAGGGAGAGGTGATTCAACCTCAATTGAATTTACGCGG
Organism: Moritella sp. JT01; assembly: GCF_001574435.1. Lineage (GTDB taxonomy): Bacteria > Pseudomonadota > Gammaproteobacteria > Enterobacterales > Moritellaceae > Moritella. Next base: position 120,636 of record NZ_LOCN01000005.1, on the reverse strand, counting down.
TGACTTGTATCAGATGTTTAAATCTGTATTACCGATTAATGCCAACCCTATGTTGTACGCGTTAACATTTGGTGATCGCAGTTATATCAATAATGAACTTTGGACACAATTTAAATTACTCGGTATTGGTCACCTGGTTGCAATATCAGGTTTGCATATTGGGCTTATTTTTGGGTTTTGTTATCTTTGCTCCCGACGACTATTGAGGTTATTTGGGGCCCCCTATAATCTTGTTATTTGTTTATCGATAAGCCTGGTTGCAGCCATCTTTTATGCGTGGATTGCGGGTTTTTCATTACCTGCACTACGGGCTATTGTTTTACTGTGTATTCATTGTTTATATCGTGTTCAATATTACAAAGTTACATTATTTCAATTGTTCGCGGCAATGCTGTTGGTTACCTTATTGTTGGATCCTTTAACTGCATTTTCGATTAGTTTTTGGCTGTCATTTTCAGCAATGGCGTCTGTATTCATGTTAGTTTGGTTTAGCCGAACAGAAACCGTAGTCAGGGATAAAAGTCCAATAAAACAGAAGCTAAATAATGGTTACCGAAAATTAACGCATGTATGCTATAGCCAAGTGTTGTTTACGTTACTTTTATTACCCATCCAAATGACGATTTTCTCAGGATTTAGTTGGTTATCCGCCATCGTCAATCTGATCTTCATTCCCATATTTAGCGTGTTAATATTACCGGTCTTGTTGTTTGCGGTAATTCTATTGCCTGTCATGCCGATGGTTAGCCGTGTATTAATGAGTAACGTTAATACACTCTTGGATATCATCCAGGAGATATGGGGGACATTGACCTCGAATGATGTTATTTGGATTGATGTTGGAGCGGAATTAAACACGGTCTTTTATAACTGTTTGTTGCTTATGTTTGTATTATTGATGGCTGGTTTAATATTTAAACCGTTACAAGTGACACTACATTCTTTATCCTTGTTATTATTACCCTTAGTTTGTTATAGCTATATATTGAGTTAGGAGATGTTATGAATAAACCCCTTAAAGCGGGCCTATTATCCGCGTTCTTATTTCCAGGTGCTGGACATTGGTTGTTAAAGAAGTATATAGCGGCGGCTGTCTTTGCTGCTGCTGCTGCGCTACCACTGTATTACATTATGGATATCACTATAACGCAGACGCAATTAATTGTAGATCAAGTGATGTTATCTGGTGGTAATATCGATTTGCTAAATATTAACCAGTTAGTTACACAGCAGGCGGCATCTCTAGACACACAAAACATGCACCTTGCAACTATTGTGTTGCTCTGCGTATGGCTTGTTAATATATTGGACGCAATTAGATTAGCAAGAAAACTTGGGCATGAATAAACTTTATCAAGACTTAGCCAATCATGCATCATAGATAGCTGAAAATGCTTGATCTAATGTATCAAAGTGAAACGTAAAACCAGCATCGAGTAATCGACTTGGCAATGCGCGTTGGCCATATACAATCAGGTCGGCTCGTTCGCCCAGTAATAATCGTAAAAGAAGTACAGGTGTCCTTAAGCGCGCTTTTTTACCAAAGCAAGCGGCTAATTTTTGGGCGAAATCAGTATTAGTCACCGGGTTTGGTGAGGTGAGGTTAAAGGCGCCACTGGCTGATTCATGTTGTAACAAATAATTAATTGCAGCAACCATGTCGTCAATATGTATCCATGACATGTATTGATGACCTTTTCCTATTGGACCGCCAAGTCCTAACTTAAAAGGAAATGCCATTTTTTGCAATGCGCCTTTATCTTTACCTAATACAATACCCGTGCGTAATATGACAGTGCGGGTCGACGGGCAGCATGTACGGGCTATTTCTTCCCAATGCTCACATAGCTTGCTCGCATATTCGGGATAATGATTGAGGTGCTTTTCATCTATGCTGCTGTCACCTTGTCGACCATAAACGCCAACGGCTGAACCACTGATAAAGACGTCGGGGGTGATCGTCTTTGTGGAAATAAAATCAACCAGATGTTGTGTTATTTCCCAGCGACTCGACTCTAAAACATGTTTGTGTTTTGCACTCCACATTTTATCCATAATAGGAGCACCAGCCAAATTGATCACTGCATCGATATGGATTGCACTAGGTAACTCATGTAACTCCGAGATGAACTTGATGTTGTCCGTAGAAATATATGAAAAAATATCTTTTGCATTATTAACATCGCGGGTTAATACAGTAAAGTCATAATCAGCTTGGAAAGTATTAATAAATGCTTGGCCGATAAAGCCTGTGCCACCCGTTATTAATATATGCATGCTTGCTACTCAGTTAGTTATGCTACCTTCAGTGTAGGTCATTTTGGCCTGTTTTATAATATTGTTACTCTTTGGTTTAACAAAAAGCAAGCCAGGATTAGCGCTTAACTTACTTTTTGTGGGGCTTAACACGTAAATCTTAGCGAGCGCTACAAAACACCAGTATACGTTTTTGATTTTTCGATAATCTTACACTGAGGCAAGCTAGTAATAAGTAATTCTGATTCACTTGATTTTATGATGACTTAGATTCACATAATAAGTGTCTTTCGTTATGTTTACTCATTGTGAGTACTTAAATAGACGTTCGAAAATTTATTCAGATTATTACAATAAAAAATCTTCATAAATAGGATTGAATACAGTCGCGCTATTGATTAAAGCATTCGCGGTTAAGGCGGGCACACCATAAACTTCAGCTCTCACTTGATGACGGGTTTTTATCGTATCAAGCAGGATTGAAAAGTCACCATCCCCAGAGAGTAGCACAACAGTATCGACCGATTCTGCGACTTGTAGTACATCGATTGTGATCCCAACATCCCAGTCACCTTTCGCCGAACCATCACTGCGTTGGATAAACGGTTTAAGCTTCACGTCAAAACCGATATGTTTGAGTGCATCTTGGAATTTACGTTGCTGATCATCACCTTTATCAATAGCATAAGCATACGCTGTTACTACGTCGCCCTGTAATAATAAATGTTGCCAGAGTTTTCGGTAATTAAACTGACGGCCATAAGTTTGGCGAGTGGTGTAATAAATATTTTGAACATCAACAAACACAGCAATTTTTTGCACAAATGATTCCTAGGGTTCGATATTAATGAGAGTTATGATTTATTCGCATACTTAGCAAGATATTGGTCAAGTGCATTACCAAACGCCTGTTTATCTTTTGCACCTAAAGCCGCGGGACCACCAGTCATTTCGCCACTTGCTCGCATTGTATCCATAAAGTCTCTCATATTAAGACGTTGACGAATATTGCTTAATGTATATTTTTCGCCTCGAGAGGTGATTACATGTGCGCCTTTTTCGATGACTTCTGCAGCAAGTGGTATATCAGACGTAATGACAAGATCATCTTTTGCTACTTTTAGCACGATATGATCATCTGCAACATCAAAACCAGCAGGTACTTGTGTCATCGAAATATACGGAGAGGCTGGGACTCGTATCCAATGATTTGCAACTAATACTAATGGCGCTTTAACGCGAACTGCTGCACGAAAAAGTATTTCTTTCATTGGGATCGGACAAGCATCTGCGTCAACCCAAATTGTAATATTGTTTTGCATATAACCTTCACGTTAGTTTAATAAACTACATTTTAGCGTATTAATAGCCAAAATTGTTGGTCAGTTGGTATTTATTTACCATACTTAATTTATATTCATTGGAGGGATTACCATGTTTACAAGGTATCCCTTTAGGGGATTAAAATATGTACTTCGAAGTGGGCTTGAAAATAAAATAACATCATCACTGCTATTCGTCATGTTGTTAGTCCATTGCCATTCTTTACCTGCTTTACCGCTACATCAGATCTCGATTGTAGGTCCCAATTTTAATGAATCAAAAAGTACAAATGAAATCATAAATGATCGGTATGCGATTGTAAATCATGGTCATTTACAACAGCACAGTGTATTGCCTTTTATGAGTGGTAATATCTTTGTGCCTATGTCTAAAACAGAACTGCAATTTTCGAGTCGTGCAAGCTATCTTTATAGGCTATCCTCGCAATATTCATGGGATGAAATCAAGATATCAGAGTTACTCAGTGTTGGCGATCGTGACGCGGTGATTTATGATATACATTCGCGATTAATACTACTTGGAGATAGTGATGAATCGGTAGAATTATCAGATCTTTACACAGGTAAAATAGCCAGTGCAGTTCGCCGTTTTCAGCGTCGACATGGCCTTAACCCTGACGCTATAATTGGTCCAGATACATTAAAGTGGTTAAATTTAAATCCTCATCGTAGAGCTGAATTACTCACTGATAATATGCAACGAAAGATTAACTTCATGGCTAATCTTGGCGCTCGTTATCTCCTTGTTAATATACCTGCTTACGAATTATTACTGAGTGATAATGGTAAAATTGCACTGCGCTCACGTGTTATCGTCGGTAAACCTAAAAAACCAACCCCGATACTGACCAGTGAAATTAAAAGCATGGTTATTAATCCAATCTGGCGTGTACCCCGCAGTATTTTAGAAGATGATCTACTGCCAAAAGTAAAACTCAATGGTGATTTCTTTAATCAGCGCGATTTTAGTGTTTATAATTATCAAAATGAAAGAGTTGAAAAGTCACCTGAAGAATGGAAAATGCTTGCAAATGGTCTATTTCCATATCGACTTGAACAAATGCCCGGTGTAAAGAATACGCTAGGTCGTTATAAATTTTATTTTCCTAATAACTTCAGTGTTTATTTACATGATACAACCAATCCTAAATTGTTTAGTCATTCGAATCGAGCGCTGTCTTCCGGCTGTATTCGTATCGAAAAAGTGGATGAATTGGCAAATTGGATTGCACATAGTTTAGTCGATGATAAGTCGTTGTGGTTAAAACTAAAGTTCAGTCGAGATATAACCAAATGGTTTCCTTTAAATGATGCGCTACCGGTTCACTTGGTGTATTGGACTGCGTGGATTGACGACAGTGGATTAAGCCAATTTCGCGATGACATATATGCATTACAGAGATAAAACTTGATTTAATGCTTTTTAGCATATACATTCTACTGCTTCTGTACGAAAAGTGATCATCGGTGGTATAGTGTCAATAGTATGTCCAACACGTAGAAAAGTGTTATTAGGTCTTAGCGGATTAGCAGCGTACTCCGTTGCGCCAGTTAAAGTTAAAGCAAGTCAAAGTGTGTTAGGCATGAGAGAGCTTTGCTTTTACAACATACACACGAGAGAACGGGGCCAAGGAAATTATTGGATCGATGGCTTGTATCAAGAAGATACACTTCAAAGCTTCAGCCATTTATTGCGCGATCATAGACAAAACTTGTCTGTACCGATGGACAATCGGCTATACGAGTTACTCTATAAACTAAATAGAACGCTGAACGTTTCAGAAGAATTTCATGTTATTTCTGGTTATCGTTCGCCTAAAACGAATCAGATGTTAGCGGGTAAGAGCAATGAAGTCGCAACCAATAGCTACCATATGCGAGGCATGGCTATTGATATTGCTATCCCGGACGTTAAATTACTTCATTTACGTGAAGCTGCTATCTCATTAAAATTAGGCGGAGTAGGTTATTACCCTAACTCGGGTTTTGTACATGTTGATACTGGCCCTGTTAGACTTTGGTAGTGGTGTTTTACAAATAGGTGTAACCGAATTAATCGTGAAAAGGAGTGTCGATAGGCAGTTGTTTTATTTGAATATGACGACTGCCTTCGCGTTATCATTTGTTCCGCCTCTACACCCTGCAGAGAACGGAGTACCCGCACCAATTAATTGATTATTCTCTAATGTTACTTTATTTAATTTTGGATTTAGAAATGTAGTAAACAGACACGTCGCAAGAAAATTATCATTATCATTATTATCGATAATCAAGTTGTCTTTAATTAGCGTATTACCGTGTCCGACCGCAATACCAATAGGGCGGTAACCAGAACGGTTAACGATATTTGTAATTACATTATCAATTATCTCATAGCCTCCTCGCTCAGCAAAGGATGACTCAGTTGCTATGGTGATCGCAGCGTTGAATTTTAAGTTTATATCGTTGATGGTATTACTGATTATTTTAACATTGTAGGCGTTTGCTTTTACATCAATAGCTTCGTTTCTAGTATGATGAATTATGTTGTTTTTTATTATAACGTCATCAACAGTGTACTGTATTTTCAATCTGCTCTTATCTTTAGTATACGAACCATCGCCAATATATAATCCTTCGCCATAGCGTGGGTTTAGCAGTCCGGTGTTAAAAATTACGTTATCTTTAATCAAATAGTGGCTACCACCATGATGGCGTGGTTTTATCGATATTGCTTGGTTACCCGTGTTAAATACCTTATTTGATAGAAGTGATATATTTGATGAATCTTGTACTAAAATTGCAGTTAAACCTCCTGTTATGATTAATCCTTCAATAATAATCCCTTGTGAGTTCTTTATCGTTATTCCTGTTCCTGTGTATTGCTTGCTTTGTATTATTGTGCCTAAATAATGCCATGGTCGTATAATTAACGGCATACTGCCACTATCAAAATTCTCAATGGTTATCGCCGGTTGGTAGCCATCGGCAAGACATATGACATCACTATCTACATAATTTTCTAAGGCATGATTGATATTTTTATACGTAGGGATAAGAACCGTTATTTTTTCATTTTCATTTAAGATTATTTTTGTGCACTCACGTGTCGCGGGATTTGATTCAGCTTTAGCAGTGTTGATGAATACAGCCATTATAAAAATAATGACGACATCATTTTGCTTATTGATAACGTTATATGTCATACAGAACCTTGTTTATGGGTAATGTAACTGTGTTAATAATAGTGTATTAGCTGCACATTGGCATTTAGTTTGGTGCCAAAATCATACCTAACGTCTAATATCATATTTATGCTGAAATAATTGATATCTGTCTCCTTAAATGTATTTATCTACTCATGCTTTAGATATAACGTCCTAGTTGGTTCTGTATGAATGTGCTTGTTTGGCTTGAAAAATATGGTTTGTTGTTTATGTTGTTGTATTGTCTAGGTGTTTTTACACCTGATTTTACAAGTAAGATTAGTATGATGGATCATGAATTAGATGTGGTTACTGGTAGTCTTGCAGAGAGTAATATATTTAAACAACTTTTTTGGATTTCTCTGTTCTTATTTTTTTCGTTTCGGTTTTTTATAAATAAAGAATTTAATAATCTTAAATTGGTATTGATAAGCAAGCTTTTTATTTTATTCGTCATCTGCTTTATTGCTTTGGTGAGTGCTAGTTGGTCAAATTATCCGTTAATAACAATGAAACGCGCCATATTTCAAATGGTATTTTGTGCGTCTATATCAATTGCATTCTGTTTTTCATTTTATCATAAAAGTATTGAGGTGAATCTTAAAGTAGCGATCGTAATCTGTATGCTAATGATCATTTTTTCTATTGTTCAAGGTGCAGGTTTTAATGAAAGTTTAAATTTGGCAGGCTATTTTAAGTCCAAGAATACGATGGGTGTTAATTTAGCTGTGCTGATTGTTATTAGCTATATGTGGATTAAGTCTTTTGATGTAAATAGTCGTTTGCTCAATATTTTACTTGTCATTTTATTTGTGTTTCTATTAATGACCCAGAGTAAGACGAGTATTGTATTATGTATGACATACTTTATATTAATTCAACTCAGTATTTTTAAAATAAAAGTATTAATGTCTATACTCGCGATTACGTTTTTTTCGGTTTTTATTTTTATACCCGGCGTCAGTTATCACATGAATGATTATCAGCATATTGCATTATATGTTGATGCAGATTTCTTTACTGGTCGTGGTATTATTTGGGACGCATTGTATTATGATCTTGAATTTTTTGACAAAATGACACTTGGTTATGGCTACGGTAGTTATTTTGAAGTAGGTGTGATCCCCTTTGTATTAGATGATAAATATAGCTTTTTACAATATATATCATCGGCTCATAATGGCTATTTGCAATTACTTTTACAGTTTGGCGTTGTTGGCTCATCGCTTATCTTTATATTTTTTGTGTTCTCAATGCTGAAATCGAATAGTGTCTTTATCCATGCGGCATTAATCATCCCAATTTTACAAAATGTAACAGAGTCCAGTATATTTAGGGATGCTAACATGGCGTGGTTTTTGATGGTGATGATTGTTATTTCATCTGGTGTTTATATGATTAGGGATGAAGTTATCAATGAGCATGAAGTAATTCGCGGTGCTGAGTGAACTACTATTTACTTAGTGATAGGTTTATCTCATTATGAGTAAAATAAATAACGAATTAAACAAAGGTATTCTTCATAGTCTGATAGGAAAGTATTCACTTTATGTCCTACAAATCACATCTCTAGCTATTTTAGCAAGATTGTTCACTCCCAATGACTTTGGTACGTTAGCTGCACTACAAGTTATTATTTTATTCTTTCAACTGTTAGCCACATCAGGTCTTGGGCCTGCAATTATACACAGAGATTCGATTAATGATGAAGATCGTGATGGTATCTTCAGTGCGACATTAATTATTGGCCTTATGTTGTCATTATTATTTATTTATATTACGCCTGGTCTAGCGAGCTGGCTTGAATTAATAAATGTCAATTTACTCACATATGTTTTAGCCTTGAGTGTCTTTTTTTCTGCAATTTCAATGCTGCCATTGGCGTCGTTACAAAAGGACACCCAATTTATAATTATTGGGAAAGCAGAGATATTTGCAGAGTTAATTGCACTAATGGTTTGTATTCTACTTTATTTTATGGGGCTAGGGGTTGTAGCCTTGGCGATAAAAATATTAGTCACGCCGATAGGACGTTTCATTTTTTATCATCGATTTTCAAAGAACACTGAAATAGGCAAAGCCAAAATAGGCATCAAAATATCAAGTATTATACCCTTGTTGGCGATAGCTAAATTTCAACTCGGATTTAATATACTTAATTTTTTCTCGCGAAATTTAGATACTTTGTTAGTGGCGAAATATTTTGGTGTCACGACCGTTGGTTTCTATGAAAAAACATACCAAGTTATGCGTTATCCACTCCAATTGTTTACTTTTGCTATCACACCTGCACTGCAACCCGTACTGACTCGGTATAAAAGTCAGCCTGATATAATTTTTACTGCTTACTATCAATTGGCCTATAAATTGGCTGTGTTGGGGATCTTGACGGCTACAATTATGTTTTGGTATGCAGACGATATTATCTTCATTCTCTTTGGTTCGCAGTGGTTAGCAGTGAGTGAATTATTGAAAGTATTAGCATTATCAATCCCTGTGCAAATGGTCTTAAGTTCTACAGGAGGCTTATATCAAGCGATGGGCGCTACAAAACAGATGTTTTATTGTGGCATATTTTCATCGGTGGTTAATGTGTCCGCTATTATATTCGGTGTTTATATGGGGGACATGATCGTATTGTGCATCAGTTTAGTGACTGCTTTTATCATCAATTACATACAATGTTTCTATGTATTACATCGTTTTGTATTTAAGGTTAAAAGATTGAAGTCTTTTATGATTTTATCTTTCTTTGTGTTTATTAGTTTGTTAAATGTTTTTTTTGGTCAGACCGAAAACATTCCGCATGACAGTTTTAGTTACGCTAACAGTTTTTATAATATCGCTTATGTAATAGCTCCGTTGATATTAATATTCATATTTGTTTTTTTTGTAAGTAGGAAATTTAATTTTTTAAAAGATGATTTGTAAATCAAATTTAACTTCCGATGAAATATCGGCTTCGTTTACCTAATATTTTAATAATACTAATAGATAGTAATGAACTTATTACAACCACAAGGCTGAACTTTATAATCATCGCACTAGCTTCATTAAATCCATAATTTAATAATATATCGTTGATAGATAACCGTGCCAACAATATTAATACATAGCCATGAATAAAATAGAGTGAAAAAGATATATTAGCAAAGAAAGAAAGAGGTTTAACGTTTTTATTTTCAAGTGAGTTTAACGAAGTCATCACAAATAACAATAAAGAAACTTTTTGTAAGTACATAATGTCAATACCTGAGAATGTAAACAAGTCTTTATGGCTACTACCAATAACACCCATGAAGCTAACTTGAAAATAAGCGAGCAGTACCGTTGTTATTAAAAATATCACATTATATTTTTTTATTTTTTCAATTAAGTCTCGATTTACAACAGCATAAATACCAAACAAATAGAATGGGATATAATAGAGAAAAGAATGAAATGGATTAAGTCCGCCTATAGGCCTATGAGCATAGATCGCGATAATCGAAAATATAAAGAGTATCGATAATTGAATACTATGTTTTAATAATGAGAACTTAACTATAATTGGTGCGCTCATAAATAGTAATGCAGCAAAGGGTACATACCAATATGCAGTAACATGCCTACCTGTGAGAAGATTGATTACACTGCCTTCGATAGTCGTTACATTCCCGAGGAGTGGGTGAAAATCACCAGTCATTGCTATGTTAATAATAGCAGGGGTTGAGCAGATTAAATATGGCAGAATTACATACTTAAACTTCTTATTTAAATACAAAGGATAATTAAACACACCTTTTTGTAAATGTTGAAACAAATAACCACTAATGAATACAAATAAAGCAGTCGACCCTGAAACTAGGTTGGTGAATGTTGGGAAATCCACTTCGCTATTACCTACGTGTACATGTCCTGCGATGATAATTAATATTGCAAAGCCTCGAAAGTAGTGAAAAGAAGTTATAAACATATTAACTCTTCTTCTTAATGCTACGATTTAAGATTATAGCTTAATCACTGGTTATATAAAGTTTTACACTGGTATTACATGTGTTTTCGATTGTTTATGTTGGATTTTATGTGTTTGTTGAATATATACTCTTCTGAAAAGTAACGTATGTTGCGGCCATAAAAAAAATCACTGCTATATTTAGTGAGATGTTTAATTAGTATTTAAAAATTAATTCCACTATTTTTCATTGAAAAAATAATTAATGGATTATCAATGACATATTCATTGGATGAGCGAGTCATTTATTTAGCTCGGTAGTTCATATTTCAAAATGTGACTACTTTAAATTTGTTAAGGAATCGTATTTTGAAACCTACTAATACATTTAAGGTAAGTTCTGCTAATTATTCTTTTGTTTATCGATTCTTAGATTTAAGTTGTGTTACATTTTCTTTTGTTATTGTAATTCATAGCCATAACCTTCGAATGACACAAGAATATATAATTGTAGCGTTAACGGCAGCCGTCGTTTTTTTATATATAGCAGAAGCCCTTAATTTATATCAATCATGGCGTGTAGGCCGATTTATTGCCGTCCTCATGACTGTCGTTGCTGTGTTTATATCTTCATTTTTAATATTGTTTGGTATTGGTGCATGGCTGGAAACCTCCTTTGTGTTTCCGAGTTATGTCTTAAATGTCTGGTATTTTGTAGCATTTTTGTGTTGTTTTACGTGGCGGGTATTGAAGTATCAATGGTCTGTTGTACGCTGTAAATTGGGCATAAACCTACGAAAAATGGCTATCTTAGGCGCAACGTCAACAGGGGCTAATTTATATCATGAAATCAGTCATTGTGATGAATTAGGGTTTGATTTTGTGGGTTTTTTTGATGATAGAAACGCAGAACGTTTACCTAAAGGCATGACGGTAGTGAGTAATATATCTGCGGGTATTTTTGAAGCTAAAAAGGGTTCAATTGACGTTTTGTTCATTGCGTTACCTATTTCAGCCGAGAAACGTATCGCAGAAATTATCAATTTATTATCAGACACAACAGTCGATGTTTATGTTTTACCCGCATTTATGCTCTCTGATGTTATGCATGGCCGTGTTACACATGTTGGTAAAATTGATGCGCTAAGTATTTTTGAATCCCCTTATTTAGGTGCCAAAGTTTGGTTAAAACGATTTGAAGATATTACAGTAAGTCTAATCGCCATAATACTGCTTTCCCCTGTGTATCTTGCTATCGCAATCACGTTAAAGTTTACATCCCCTGGTCCTGTATTGTTCAAGCAAAGTCGTTATGGACTACACGGAGACAAAATTTCTGTCTACAAATTCAGAAGTATGTCGGTAATGGAATCTGACGGCAAGGTAACACAGGCAACCAGAGATGATAAACGTGTTACCCCTTTTGGTGGTTTTTTACGTCGTAGTTCCCTTGATGAGCTCCCGCAATTCTTTAATGTACTGATGGGTAACATGTCTGTTGTCGGGCCTCGGCCTCATGCTGTATCACACAATGAGGAGTATCGTAAACTCATTCAATTTTACATGTTAAGGCATCATGTTAAACCAGGTATTACCGGCTGGGCACAAGTCAGTGGCTGGCGAGGGGAAACGGATACATTAGATAAAATGCAGAAACGTATTGAGTTTGATCTTTATTATATTTTGCAATGGTCAATTTGGTTTGATTTCAAAATTATGCTGTTAACTGTACTGACCTGCTTAAAAAGCGACAACACATATTAGCTATTTGAGAGATAAGGTATGAACAACACTCGGATATATCAACCTACGAGGCGAGCCAAAATGAAAGCATTCAAAGGTAACTACTATTGCTTAGGCTTAGGCTTAGTTTTGTTGAGTGGAGGGGCTGTTGCATACACACAAGATACATACATTACTGATGGTGGGCTATTCGTAAAACCGTCGTTGGAAGTGAGTATTGTAGATGATGATAACATTTATAAGCAACAAGAAAATGGCACCAGCAGCACTATAGTCACTGTTATTCCGATGGTAAATTTAAAAGTTGATGATGGCATTAATTACTTTAGCCTTGATGCTCGAGCTGAAAAAGGTATCTATGAAGCAAGCTCTGCTGATAATTATATGGACGGATTGCTCGGTTTAAATGTGCATTTAGAACCCAGTGACACGCACCGTATAGACATAAACCTTAAAACTCAATGGTTAGCTGAACAGCGCGGCAGTGGCTTGACAGAGCTGAATTATGAATTAACTGACGAACCAATTACATATGGTGAAAATACGCTGTCTGTAAAATATGAATATGGCGCATTGCAAACAAAAGGACGTCTTGCTTTTAACGCTAAATTTTACGAAAAAGAATATACTAACTTTGAAACCATTACCCGAAGAAGTAATTACGACTCATTGTTATTGGGCTCAATATTTTTCTATTCTACAAGAGCACATACCGATGTCTTTATTGAAATAAATGCTGAAACCATTGGTTATGATTATAACAAACCTGGGGATCTAAATCGCGATTCTGATGTATATACTGCATTGTTAGGTATGCAGTGGAAAGCATCTTCCATCGTCCATGGGTTCATCAAATTGGGTGGACAAGCAAAAGAATTTGATGATAAAGGCCGTGAAGACTTTACGGGTTTTAGCTGGAACATTGGTGGTGTTTGGCGTCCGCTGACTTATTCAAAAATTACGTTTTCCACGTCTCAAAGCACGAAAGACCCTGATGTTGATGGTGACTATGTGCTTGAAACAAAATACAAGCTTGATTGGAAGCATAACTGGACATCGTATTTTTATTCATCTGTAGGGATTTATAAATTCACGGATGATTACAGTGGTATATCTCGAGTTGATGATACGGACGGTTACAAGCTTAAATTTAACTATGATTTTACCGATAATATTGCCATCACCCTATTTGGACTTTGGGATAGAAATACTTCAACAAATACGATATTCGAATATGATAAAAATGTTGTCGGCGCTAGTTTAACATTGACGCTTTAAAGGACAGTATAATGAAAAGTATCTTTTTTTGTATATTATTGCTCTTAATACAAACACCAGTATTAGCAAAGGGATCTTATATTTTAGGGCCTGGTGATAAGGTCGAAATTAAAGTTTTCGGACAAAAAAACCTGACGGTAGAAACGTTACTGAGTAATAGTGGTCAAATTAACTATCCGTTTTTTGGCGAAATAAAGGTAACCGGTCTAACGGTTAAGCAAGTTGAAAAATTGATTTATAACGGTTTGAAAGGAGATTACCTCGTTAATCCAAACGTTTATGTTCATGTCATTGAATACCGACCTTTTTATATACACGGTGAAGTTAAGAAACCTGGGGGTTATTCATATCAGCCTGGTTTAACGGTAAACCAGGCGATAGCGCTGGCTGGCGGACTAACTGAACGCGCATCAAAAGATAAAATATATTTATTTAAAGAAAAGAATAAAAACACGCAAATAAACGCAAGCTTAACGTATAAAGTTAATGCTGGTGATACCATTTTGATTAAGCAAAGGTTTTTCTAATGGATAAACTTGAACAGAGTCTCAATAAATCCTCGGTCAATAAAGACATTGTGTTACCTTCACCGCATTGGCATGTTGTCCAGCGCTATAAATGGCGTATTTTTTTACTGTCTGTCTTTGTCTCTCTCTGTGCCGCGTTGTATTTATCAAAAGAACAACCGCTATACCGCGCTTCTGCTACGTTATTAATCGAAGCAAATCAAGCGCAAGCTGTTTCGTTTGATTCAGTACAAGGGCTTGATTCAAATAGAAAGGAATATTATTTAACTCAGTTTGAGATTCTTAAATCTGGATCAATTGCGGAAACTGTATTTGACCGCTTAAATTTACAACTGCAACCATCATTTCAAAAGCGTGAGAGTTGGCGTGATATAGCCGTCGCGTATATTCTTGATGTTTCACCTCTGATTAAATCATTTATTATGAATGTTGATAGTGAATTTGCGGAGAACATTGGTGCGGGTTATATCAGTGGCGTACCACAATCAGCGACAGATATAAGCAATCAAGCGCTTGAAAGTCAACAAGTGAAAATTTCGCGTTTAAGACAGTTTTCAAAACGTTTAATCGTGACGCCAATTAGAAAAACACAGCTTGTTAAGCTTTCATTTGAGAGTGAAGATCCCGCACTTGCTGCAATGATTGCCAATGCTGTCGGCGAGGCATATATAGCACAAGACCTTGAGGTAAAATCATCTATTAATAGAAATGCAGCTCACTGGTTAACAAAAAGACTTGAGGGTTTACGCCAGAGTCTTGATAAATCTGAAACGCTATTACAAGCATATCGTAAAGAAGAAAATATCATTGATTTACAAGATCGAGGTGGACGAGGATTGACCGGTTTAGTGAGTAATGAACTTGAGCAAACGTCTTATCAATTAGTTGAAGCCAAGAATGAGGTGAATCAGTTACGGAGTATTGTTCGTGCGATTAATGAATTCGGGGTTAAGAACCTGGAGAAATTAGAGTCAATACCAGAGATAACATCACACCCGATCATTCAAAATATCAAAAGTTTAAAGGTAAGAGCTAAATTAAAAGTATCGGAATTATCACAAATTTATGGTCGTAAGCATCCCGATCTTATTGCAGCTAAATCAGAGCTCTATACGGTGAACAAGCATCTGACAATACAAGTTTCTAAATTGGTAACAGGTTTGGAGAGAGAGCTAAAAACCAAGAAAAGTAATGTTTCGGCATTAGAAAGACAATACAGTAATATTCAGAATCAATTTCAAGATGTTATCGGTAAAGATAATGAATATCAAAAGTTAGTGCGAGACGTACAAAGTAACCGGAAATTATATAATACGTTTCTAGAACGCTCTAAAGAAACGGCGCTGACGAGTGATTTTAATGCAGCGGTAGCACGTTTTACTGACCGAGCTAAAACGCCAAATAAACCGATTACGTTAAGCACTAAAATAGCCGTCATTGTTGTATTTATATTAACGATATTGTTACATATCACTTATTTACTCATTAAAGAATATTTTACCGACAATTTTAACTCTGTGGGAGATATAGAAACTAAGCTTGGATTACCTGTGTTAGGTGTATTACCTAAAGTTGCTAGAAAACGAAATCAAGATTTAGATTTACACTATTTTTTTAATGACGATGGTCGCCAGTTTTCTGAATCAGTGCGGACATTACGCACGAGTTTCCTACTTGCACAGGGCCAGCGGGTTAATCAAGTGATTGGGATCATCTCATCGCAACCTAATGAAGGTAAGTCAACAACCGCGACAAATATTGCGTTCTCGTTAGCTCAGATTGAAAAGACAGTACTGATAGATGCTGATATGCGTAAACCAAGTTTGGCAAAGAACTTTCGTATTCCAAAAGATAAACCTGGACTTGCACAAGTGATAACGGGTGATGCTAATTTATCTGATTGTATTACCGTGGATCCGGCTTCGGGTGTTCATGTAATGACGTGCGGCCCAACACCGAAGAATGCGCAAGAATTACTATCCTCAAAACGTTTTAAACTATTATTGGAAAGCCTCAGACAATCCTATGACCGGATAGTTATTGATACGCCACCTATTCAAGCTGTCAGTGATTCATTGATTATATCGTTACATACAGACGCGATTATTTATGTCATTAAAAGCGAAGCGACACGAGTAAGATTAGTGCAAAATGGTATTCGTCGCCTTATTAAAGTGGATGCCAATTTAGTCGGCATTGTGATGAATCACGTCAATACCGACGGTGTTGTAGATTCTGATTACTATTACGGTTATTACAGCGATGATGAATATGCCGAAAAGCCGGCTAAGTCATAACTTGGCTTAGAGTAATCGTTACAAATTAATATTTACAGCAAGCACTAGGGGGAATAAGTGTTTGCTGTTCATTCAATTTATGATTAAATTACTTAAATAGGAAATTCATTTACAAGGTTCTAAATGCATACATCACGTATATTTAAGCGTTCTATACTTATTTTAACTTGTAGTATATTTCTCGCATCTTGCTCTGGTACTCCTCCCGATAATATTGGTATTGTTAATTCGCTGCTCACACCTTGTCCTGAGTCACCAAATTGCGTATCAAGTGATAGTCTAGACGAAAGTCATTATGTACCAGCGTTTAAATTAGAAGTGAGTGCTGAAGTGGTTTGGTCTGAAATTAAAGTCTATTTACAAGCACAACACAATATGGAGATCATGACAGAAACGGCAGATTACCTGTATGTCGAAAGTACGAGTACTTTAATGCGCTTTGTCGATGATTTTGAACTTCACCTTCGTCTCAACGATGGCATCATTGCTGTTCGATCAGCATCGAGGTTAGGTAAGTCAGATTTTGGTGTGAATAAGCAACGCGTTGATGATTTGTATAAAGCATTGAATGATAAAGGGTTAGTGAGTAAAGCCGCTAAGCCAAATTGATTAATGGGTAATACATTTAATTGTATTACCCATTTTTAGTTCTATTAATAACGCGGTTGTTTTAATTATCGATTAATTACAGGTGATTAGAAGTAATTTAACAGTTTCCGGTAATAATCATTGGTTTCCATTAAGGTTTTATGATCCCCTTGTGCAACAATCATCCCTTCATCCATAACGATGATTTTATCCATTTTTTGTAACATTAATGGTTTGTGGGTGATCAACAGTAAACTTTGTTGTGATTGCTCAAGTTGTTTAAATAGACTTGTAATTATTGCTCTTTCACTATGACGATCAAGTCCTTTGGTGGGCTCATCGAGAACGAGCGCTTTTGCATTTCGTAATAACACTTGTGCTAAACACAAACGTTGTTTTTGACCACCGGATAAACCAGAACCTGTTTCTCCTAACCAAGTATTAAATCCATTCTCTAGCTCATCAATAAAATCGATTAATCCCACAACCTGACATACATCACGCATTTGTGATTCTGTTACTTTCGGGTTTGCTAAGCGAAGGTTATCACCAATCGTTGCATGAAAAAGATGGCTGTTTTGGCTCATCAATGCAATGTGTTCACGTAATGATTCTGTATTCAGCTCATTTAAATCAACGTCATTAATGGTGATACCTGGCGTTAACGTATCGACCATATCTGACTGTGACGTATTGTTCGATTGCGGAATAGGCCAGAATCCCATTAATAGATTTACTAAGGTTGATTTACCCGCACCACTGGCACCGATAATCGCAACTTTCTCACCTTGTAGAATGGTAAGGTCGATATCTTTTAAAACACAGTCATGACCATCAGGATAAGTGAAACTTAAATCATTAAACTTAATTGGACCTGTTGTCACTAAAGTATCACCACCAAGGTCGGGGATAGGCTTATCAATAATCTCGAACAAGCGAGCTGCACTATTATGCACTTTAGGTAAGATTTGGCAGGCGAGGGGCATATTAATGACTGTTTCGAAACAAACTAAAATGAGTAGTGCTGCACTGGCAACAAACTCCGGTTTTAAATCGCCGGTTTGTACCAGAGGTACGAGTAGATATAAGCTTGCAAACACGGTTGCGTTAATGGCTAAAAATGTTAAAGCAGTGGCTAATGCATGTAGGCGGTGTAAATGTAATTCAGCGCGGTGATAGCTTTCTGACACACGATTAATCGATTTTTGATATTGATGTGAAATTTGATAAACCAATAATTCACGCATTGACGCCATGCCGTCGACTAATTCAACTTTTAGCTCACTTGAAAGTTTCGCTTGTTGTTGTGCGCGCTTTTTACTTAATAATAAAACAAATATTGGTAACACAAAGCCGATAAGGATTAATGCACCGACAATAACAAACGCGAGGTCGGATGAAATAAAACTCACCCCCCAGCCAACAAGTGGAATACTACAAATAGCAACTAATGTAGGTAGTAACACTCTTAAGTAAAAATTATCAAGTTCATCTATATCTTGTTGCAAACGAGCAAGGATATCTGCTGACTTAAAGTTAACACGGTAGTAGGGCAATAACGGCTCTAAGCGTGTATAAAAATAATAACGTAATGCAGCAAGGGTATTAAATGTTGCACGGTGAGTTAACAAACGTTCAGCATATCGACCAGCTGTACGTACTATGGCTAAAAAACGGATGATTGCGGCAGGCGTGAAATAGTTAACTGTTACACCTGACAGTCCAGCAAGGGCCATGATGGTAATGAACCAACCGGAAATAGCGAGTAACCCAATATTAGCCATCACGGTGATAATAGACAACAAGGTACCGAGTAACATTAAAGGGAGTTGTGGTCTTAGGAGTTTCATCAATCTAACTAATGGATTCATGCGCTCGTCTCCATATCGATGTTAACAGTATTTGCATAGCTGCCATTTAGCTCAAGCAATTCGGTGTGGGTACCTTGTTCGATAATTTGACCTTGCTCTAATACAATGATCTGTTTCGCGTCAACGACTGTATGTAAACGATGGGCAATAACAATAACTAAATGCTGTTTTGCATATTCAGCGATACTATCACTGACAATTTGCTCGGTATCTTTATCCAAATGGCTACTTGGCTCATCAAGAATGAGCACATCCGGCTGGTGGTAAAATGCGCGTGCTAGTGCTAATCGTTGAGATTGGCCACCAGAAATACCAACACCACCTTCACCAACATGAGTATTTAACCCGTCTTTTAATTGCGATACAAAATCAGCAAGACCGACACTGGTTAATACTTGCTGTATCTTAGCGTCGTCATAGTCTTCTGTTAACGCGATATTGAAACCAAGACTGCCGTAGAAAACGTGGCCTTGTTGTGCGATCCAACCACAATGATTTAGCCAAGCATCACGCTCTGCAGATGTGTGTTTAGTACCGTTGATCGTCATTGAACCACTATCAGGGGTGTTAAAACCTAAGATGGTATCGATCAGCGTTGATTTACCAGCGCCACTTTCACCAATAACAGCATATAAACCGTGATTAGATAGCGTTAAGTTAATATTTTTAAGTGTGTTTTTACGACCAGAGTAAGTGAAGTTCACATCTGTTAAGGTGATATCGAACGGTGCCTTGAACTGTGTTTCAGTTTGGCTTTCTTTAATTGGTATCGTGAGAATTTGTAGCATATCTTGAGCTGCGGTAACCCCCGCCATTTTGGCGTGATATTGAGTACCTAATTGTCTAAATGGTAAATAGAATTCTGGGGCAAGTAACAGTACCCACAGCGCTAATAAATAATCAACATCACCATAATAAAGTCTAAACCCTAAGATCACAGCAACAAGTGCAATGGCAATAGAAGCCAAAAACTCTAACATGAATGAAGAAAGAAAGGCGATCTTTAAGATCCCCATGGTTTGATTACCATAGTCTTCACTAATGGTTTTTACTGCGGCCATTTCTTGGCGCGATGCGTTGAATATTTTAAGCTGAGTCAGTCCTTGAATAATATCAAGGAAATGGCTGCTCATGCGCAGCAGTTTGGTCCAATGCTTTTGGTTTAAATCATGTGCTTTATGGCCAATAATGATCATAAACATCGGCACCATAGGCGCAGTTAGCATTAAGACTAAACCAGAAAGCCAATCCATTGGGAATACGGCAAATAAGACCGCGCTTGGGATCACCGAACAGTAAGCGACAACAGGTAAGTAACCTGAGAAGTAATCTTCGAGTGAATCAACACCTTGATGCAGCAGTTGAGCTATTTTAGCGCTGCCGATAGTCTGTGTTTTTGCAGGACCCATTGCGAATAAGTGCTGTAACAATTGTTGTCTTATAGACACTTTGATGAGCATGGCTGCATGACGACTGTATCGCTCACTGATATAACCGAATACAGTACGAGTAATAATGATGGCAACTAAGCCAAATAATAATGGGGTTATTTCTGCAAGGGCTTTGTTTGAGAAAATAATTTCGTTGATGATACCAGCCAAAATGGCCATTTGAATAATCATCAATATGCCATTTACCGAGCCTAATGCAATCGCTCTGCTTAAACGACCTTGGGCATGAGTGCGTTGGCTCTTTAGCCAAGTTAGAAGTTCTTTTTGTGTGTAATCTGTCTTTACCGATTCTGTCATTGGGTAGCCTGAAATTGGAGGAATATTGAAAGAATAGACCCTGAAATTGGAGGTTTAGAAACAGACGCCCGTCCTTGGGCGTAGTGCTTAATCCTTACTTTTCATAAGTTAAATTATGCTAAGTTATTTTTCATTATCCTGATCTTTTGCAATGTTATCTGTGTGTTGTTCCATTTCGTACCACATTACATTGATGATACCGAGCGAAACAGCCAGTAAAACACCTAGAATCCAACTGAAATACCACATGGTTTACTCCTTAATAAGATGAATGGGTGTTATTTTCAATTTCTTCACGGGTTACCGTTCTCCACATTTTGTAATAACACCAAGTGGTATAACAAAGGATGATTGGTAAGAATATTGCTACGACAATGAGCATTATGTTTAATGTCTTCTCACTTGATACCGCATCCCATAACGTTAAGCTGTGATTAGGCATACTGCTTGACGGCATAACAAATGGGAACATAGATACGCCCATCGTGAATATCACACCAGCAATTGATAATGCACTTGCAGTAAATGCTAAACCACCCGGCTTGAAGCGTGCAAGTAAGCCCGCCACAATAGCCATGACAATACCTGTTGTTGGTAATAACCAAAGTACAGGATGTGCATTAAAGTTATTTAACCAAGCGCCGGTTGCTGTTATTACAACTTTGTTTGTTGGCTGTGCAAGGGCAAATGGGTCTATCGTGCTTTGAATGATAAAACCATCAATTGAAGTAGCAATCATTAGACCTGCAAGGCTAAAGCTAACAACAAGTACAGCTGCAAATATCTGCGCTGCTTTTGCTGATCGAGCGGCAACGTGTTCATCTGTACGCATTGATAACCAAGTGCCACCGTGCATCAACACCATAGAAACACTTACTACACCACTAAGTAGCGCAAACGGGTTGAATAAAGCAAAGAATGAACCTGTATACGTAACACGCATAAATTCATCAAAGCTAAATGGTACACCTTGCAATAAATTACCAAATGCAATACCGAACACTAATATCGGGACCATACTGCCAACGAATAAGGCTTTATCCCAGTTGTAACGCCATTTTGGTGAATCAATCTTACTGCGATAATCAAAGCCAAGTGGGCGTAAGAATAAGCAGAAAAGTGTCAGCATCATGGCAAAATAGAAACCACTAAATGCGGTCGCATATACCATTGGCCATGCAGCGAATAATGACGCTCCTGCGGTGATAAACCATACTTGGTTACCGTCCCAGTGAGCCGCAATCGTATTGATCACAACACGGCGTTCAGTATCATCTTTTGCAACGAAAGGCAGTAAGCCACCCACGCCCATATCCATCCCATCGGTGATTGCAAACCCGATAAGTAATATCCCGATGATTAACCACCAGATAAGTTTTAAGCTTTCATAATCAAACATAATCTAAGCCCTTAGTATTTGTCTTGACGTAATTGTGGTGATGCTTGTTGAGTTTCTTGCTCAAAATGGTAACGGCCTGTATGTAATGAGCTTGGACCAATTTTCGTAAACTTGATCATTAACCACATTTCAATAACGAACATAATGCTATAAGCAGAAATGAATGCAAGCATAGTAAAGAGTACTGAGCTTGCGTCATGGCTTGAAGTTGCCATGAACGTCGGTAAAATTTCACTGATAGCCCAAGGTTGGCGACCAAACTCTGCAACAAACCAGCCTGTTTCTATCGCAACCCAAGGTAATGGTAGGGCGAATAGAATTGCTTTTAATAACCAGCGTTTTTGTTCAATCACACGGCGTGCGTTGTAGTAGAAGGCCAAGACAAATAAGCCAAACATAATTACGCCACTAGCGACCATTATCCGGAACGCCCAGAATATAGGTGCTACTTTTGGAATTGAATCGTCAACCGCCATTTGGATTTGTTCTTCAGTCGCATCGACAACATTATCGGTATAGCGTTTAAGTAATAATCCGTAACCTAAATCTTGCTTAGTTTCATTAAAACGTGTGATGTTTTCAGGCGTTTCTTCACCACTACGTAATTTTTGTAAATATTCATAAGCGATCATACCGTTACGAATACGTGGTTCATGTGCTTTTTTCAGATCACGTATGCCAGTTACTTCGCCGTCAAGTGAACGGGTAGCAATAATGCCTAATGCATATGGGATCTTAATCGCGTAATCCGTTTCCATGGTTTCATCATTTGGAAAACCAATGAGGGTGAATGCGGCTGGTGCTGGTTCTGTATGATATTCGGCTTCAATTGCAGCCAGTTTAACGCGCTGAACTTCACCCACTTCATAGCCAGATTCATCACCCAGTAATAATACAGAGCAGATAGAAGCAATACCGAATCCGGCAGCAATAGAAAATGAACGTTTAGCAAACGCTACGTCACGGCCTTTTAATAAGTAATAACTACTGATACTCATAACAAACATCGCGCCTGCCACGTAACCAGCAGAAACAGTATGAATAAATTTAACTTGTGCAACGGGATTGAAAACCAGTTCACTAAAGCTAACCATTTCCATACGCATTGTTTCGTAATTGAATTCACTGCCGACTGGATTTTGCATCCAACCGTTTGCAACTAAAATCCACATCGCTGACAGGTTAGTACCAATTGCCATTAAGAAAGTAGCAGCTAAATGCTGTCGCTTACTTAATCTATCCCAACCGAGTAAGAACATGCCAACGAATGTCGATTCAAGGAAGAATGCCATCAGACCTTCAATGGCGAGTGGGGCACCAAATACATCACCCACATAATGTGAATAATAAGACCAGTTAGTACCGAATTCAAACTCCATGGTTAAACCGGTAGCGACACCAATAGCGAAGTTAATCGCAAAGAGTTTACCCCAGAATTTAGTCATATCACGGTAGATAATACGTCCAGTCATCACGTAAACCGCTTCCATGATAAACAGGATCCAAGTCATACCGATCGTTAATGGCACAAATAGGAAGTGAAATAGAGCTGTGATGGCGAATTGCCAGCGAGATAACTCTACTAAGGTTTCATTAATCATTTTTAGAATACTCCTCTAGACTAATTTGAATCAGAATTTTTTTTATTAGGAAATAATTGATCTTTAACAGATAACATTTTGGATACGCCAGCGCCCAACTTCATTAATCTACTGAGTTGCTCTGGGTTTAGACGTTGTAATTCTGCCGCCCACTCAGTGACCATTTCGAGAAGGTCATGAATTTCTTGCATTTTATTTTGTGCAAACTCATCACTGGCATCAGTTGGTTTTTCAAGTAATGATGCGCGCAACAAAGATAGCGTCGGATCAATTTCACGCTTACGACGTTCTTTAAATACAGTATTGGCCATATCCCAAATGCTGCCAATAGCACTGTAGTACTCTTTACGATCACCTGGGATATGGCTAACTTGAATCAACTGCCATGACTGCAGTTCTTTAATGCCCATACTGACATTGCCACGAGAGATATTTAAGCCACTGGCAAGATCATTTGCGCTGAGTGGTCCTTCTGTAATAACAAGAAGCGCATACATTTGGCCTACTGTACGATTAAAGCCCCAGCGACTGCCCATTTCACCGAAGTGATAAACAAAAGATTGATTTTGTGCGGAGATATTCACATGCTACCTAACGAACTTTCAGAAATTTCTGAAAGTTTAAATCACTAACGGTATTTGATCAAGGTCAAACTCTGTAAGAATACGTCTAAAAGTGTAAAGTTTTGTTGATTTATATCAAAATGCTATATGGCCGGTTAGATTTATCAAAGACTTGTTATAAACAGCATTTAATGACACCCTGTAGCTTGTCAGTAAGTGATTGTAATTTAGATTAACTTAATTTTTCCATAAAGTATTTTAGATTAAGTTAATTTACATAAGGTTAATATTTATCTTATTCATCCAGATATTCAACTGTTCTTATGTGAATCAATCGACTGTTTATAAATTGTGCGTAAAGGATTAAATAATGCCAATGAAAAATGAAAGTACAGCCTCAGTAGAATTTGAGCAAGACAAACACTGTAAAAGTACAGGTAAGGACAGTTCTCAGAATGCATTTTTTAGTGGATGTGCAAACAAAATACTTGATTTGACGGGTTGGTATTGCGAGCCGATCCCACACAAATATAAAAAAGCCGTTATTGCCTATGCACCACATACATCGAATTGGGATTTTCCGTTATTGATGGGGGCGCGCTTTGCCAATAAAGTGAATGTACAGTGGGCGGGTAAATCGGAGATGTTTTGTTGGCCATTTAAAAATATACTGACCTTTTTAGGCGGTGTGCCGATTGAGCGTTCAAAGTCGACCAATATGGTGCAGAGTATTGTTGATATTTTTAATACTCAAGAGCGGTTTCTCTATGCGATGTCGCCAGAAGGCACTCGAAAATATCAAGATTTTTGGCGTTCAGGATTTTATTACATTGCGTTAGAAGCAAATGTGCCGATTATTTTGTACCGTTTAGATTACAAGAATAAAAGAGTAACCATTGGCGATGTAATTACTGTGACAGGCGATATTGAGAAAGACCTCGCGGTAATTGATATGGTATTTAAAGATGTCACACCGAAATTTAAAGAGAAGTATTGCTTAGCTAAATTTAAGCGATAGGAAGAAAGTGACCTTATTTGGTTAGCTTTTTACTGTAACCACAAAAACACTGGTTAAATATACAGTTAAAACTCGGAGCTCGTAAAATCCTGAGTTTTAACTGATTAAGGACAATTAAATACCTATTTAGTGTCAGTCTAAATGTTATTTATGACGATTTTCTAGACATTGAACCACTTCAGTCAGTGGCACATCTTCTTTTTGTAGCAGAACGAGTAGGTGATACAGGAGATCAGCGCTTTCATTCACTAATTCGTCACGATCTTTTGCAACTGCAGCCAAAGCAACTTCAACACCTTCTTCACCCACTTTCTGTGCGCAGCGTTTCGTACCTTGAGCAAATAAGCTTGCCGTATAGCTTTCTTCTGGATCCGCTGTTTTACGCTGTTCTAATACTTTATCCAGTTGTGCGATGAAAGTAAGTGCAGGTTTGTTTTCTGTTACAAAGCAGCTTTCAGTGCCTAGGTGGCAAGTAGGACCGCAAGGTTTAGCGGTAATAAGTAATGCATCATTATCACAATCCTTGGTGATCTCTTGCACTAATAAATAGTTCTCTGAAGATTCACCTTTTGTCCATAAACGTTGTTTAGTACGGCTAAAGAATGTCACTTTACCTAGTTCGCGTGTTGTTGTTAAAGCCTCTTCATTCATATAGCCCAGCATCAATACTTCACCTGATACTGAGTCTTGAATGATTGCCGGCATTAAACCATCTACTTTTTTCCAATCAAGTTGGTTAATTTGTTCGTTTGTTATCATGTTCTGATCTCCACATCTTGATCTCGTAGATATTCTTTTAATTCACCAATATTGATGACTTGCTTATGAAATACACTTGCGGCTAGTGCGCCATCAACGTCTGCGTCTTTGAATACACTGTTAAAATGAGCCATTTCACCAGCACCGCCAGATGCGATTAATGGTATTTTACAGATTTTACGGGCTTTTGATAATTGCACTGTGTCATAACCGCCGCGAACACCGTCTTGGTTCATGACATTAAGCACTATTTCACCAGCACCACGTTTTTGCACTTCTTTAATCCATTCAAAGGTCGTCCACTTGGTTACTTGTGTGCGCGCTTCATCACCAGTGAATTGGTAAACTTTGTATTCTTGGGTATCTTCATCAAAGTAGCTATCGATACCAATAACAATACATTGCACACCGAATTTAGCGGCAAGCCGGTTAATTAAACTCGGATCTGCCAGCGCAGGGGAGTTGATTGATACTTTGTCAGCGCCAAACTCTAGAATACGCGCTGCATCTTCTTCACTTTTAATACCTCCAGCAACACAGAAAGGAATATCAATTACTTCTGCTACGCGGCTAACCCAACTTTTGTCAACGACCCGTTCGTCTGCACTGGCTGTAATATCATAAAATACTAATTCATCAGCGCCTTCTTCAGCGTAACGTTTAGCAAGTGGAACGATGTCACCAATCACTTCATGATTGCGGAATTTAACCCCTTTGACGACCTTACCATCTTTAACATCTAAACACGGTATTATGCGTTTTGCTAACATATTACATCTCCAGGAAATTCTTGATTAATTGTGCACCCGCTTTACTTGAACGCTCTGGGTGGAATTGCACACCGTAGAAATTATCTCGATTCACGGCTGCACTAAACGGTGCGCCGTGCGTACAGGTTGCAATCGTGTCACTGCCAACGGCAAGCGCATAACTGTGTACAAAATAGAAATAACTGCCACTTGGAATATCCTTGAATAACGGATGATCTTGTTGCGGTATTATTTGATTCCAACCCATGTGAGGCAGTCGAACACCTTCATTTGGCATAGGGTCAATAGTGCCACTAATTAAGCCAAGTGTTACAACATCATCTTCAGCTGAGAATTCAGCCAGTAACTGCATACCAAGGCAAATGCCTAACACAGGTTGAGTGAGGCTTTTGACTAACTCAATCAGTTCGCGGTTAGCTAAGTTTTTCATTGCTTCTTGCGCAGTACCTACACCGGGTAAGAATAATTTATCCGCGTTGCGTAATACGTCGGCGTCACGGCTTACCGTTACTGTATAACCAAGACGCTCAACGGCAAATCTTACCGACGAGAGGTTGGCACAACCCGTATCGATAATAACAACCTTGCTATTTAATTTATCATTACTACTTGCTTGGTCCATTAAAGCACTCCTTTCGAGCTCGGCAGTACATCGCCTTCTACTTTTATGCATTGACGTAGTGTCCGGCCAAATACCTTAAATAAACTCTCAACAAGGTGATGGGTATTTTTACCTTCGACCTTAAGGTGCAGGGTTGCTGCCATGCCATCACTTAAAGAGCGGAAGAAGTGCGGTACCATTTCGGTTGCAAATTCGCCAATATGATCGCGAGGGAAGTCACCACTAAACTGCAAGTAAGCGCGGCCTGATAGATCCAGAGAGCAAGATGCTTCGCATTCGTCCATTGGCAATACAAAACCAAAGCGGCCAATACCACGTTTGTCGCCTAATGCTTGATTGATCGCATTACCTAACGCCAGTGCCGTATCTTCAACTGTATGGTGATCATCAATGTGTAGATCGCCTGATACACTCAGTTTTAGTCGAAAGCCGCCGTGTGTGGCAATTTGATCTAACATATGGTCAAAGAACCCCATACCGGTATCAATACTATTACCACCTTGGCTGTCGAGGTCGACATCAACGTGGATATTCGTTTCTTTCGTGGTGCGGGTTACACTCGCCACGCGATTACCTTTATTCAGTATTTTCTGTTCGATCATAGGCCAATTCAAGTTATCTCTGTTATAGAAGATCCCTTCAATGCCCATGTTTTCGGCAAGTTGGATATCAGTGATACGATCACCAATAACATACGAGTTAGCAAAGTCGATACGACCTGACTGTAGGTATTCTTTTACCATGCCTAAGTGTGGCTTACGGCAACTACAGTTATCTTCGGTAAAGTGAGGGCAGAGTAATACTGACTCGAATTTAACCCCTTGTGAAGCAAACAACGCCATCATGGCATTTTGTGGAATATCAAAATCACTTTGTGGGTAGCTATCACTGCCTAGCCCATCTTGATTAGAAACAATGACCAGTGTGTAACCCGCATTTTGTAATTTGAGTAACGCTGGGATCACGAATGGTTCAAACTTTAGTTTTTCTAAACTGTCGACTTGCTTATCGCTAATTGGCTCATCAATTAATGTACCATCGCGATCAATAAATAAGAATTTTTCCTTGTTCACATCGGGCTCCTGCTTGTTTATTTTTATTTTTTAATGCTCTTATATTAAGAGAGTACGGACTTTAAAGCGACTAATGTATTGTTCATTTCAGCCGCGCTGCCTAAGGTGATTCGAATACAGTTTTCTAATCTTACTTTGGAATTAAAATCTCTTAATACAATACCTTGTTCGCCAAGTAAGCTAAACACTTTCTGGCTATCGTTAAATTGTACTAATACATAGTTACCCGTGGCAGGGAATACTTTTTCTATACCCTGCAACTGATTTAACTCGTCTATAAAGGCACTGCGCATACCATTCAGCTGCGCTACGCGGGATTGCATCGCGCTAATACCTGATTCTGTTAACGCTTGAGTGGCAATTTGTGCAACAGGCTCAGGTACTGGATAAGGTGCAATTACTTTTGACAGCAATGTAATAACTGTTTCACTGGCTAAAGCAAAACCACAGCGTAATGATGCTAACGCGAATGCTTTTGATAGTGTTCTTAAAATGACAAGGTTGTCGAAATCTGGCAACAATGATACTTGTGATGCTTCGGGGCAAAATTCGATATAAGCTTCATCGCATACGATAATGGCTTTGTCTTTTGCCGCGTTTAATAAATCAGTTAAGCGATCTGTACTAAGCAGGTTACCCGTTGGATTATTTGGTGCACACAAAAACACCACATTTACTGTGTCTAGTTGTGCTTTAATCGCATTATAATCAGGGTCGAAGTTCGCATCTAGATCTTGTCTTATGATATTTACACCACACGTTTCAGCACTGACTTCATACATACCGTAAGTGGGTGGATTAATGAGAATACTATCTTTACCTGGCTCACAGAAAGTACGAATCAGCAGTTCAATTGCTTCATCAGCACCTCGAGTGGTGATAACTTGTGCTGGTTTTACACCCGCGTATTCGGCATAACCGTTAATTACTGATGCGGGTTGAAACTCGGGATAGCGGTTTAAGCGACTGCAGTCTAATGAATAGTGGCCTGAATCAGGGGCTTCATTGGCATTTAACCAGATATCACCTGTACCACCAATTCTACGAGCTGATAGGTACGGCGTTAGTTCTTGGACACTCTTTCTTGCGAGTTGTGTTAATTTGTTGCTCATAGCATTGCTCCCAAACGATCAATTCTGATTGTGACGGCACGTTTGTGTGCGTCGAGTCCTTCTGCATCAGCCAGACAAGTGACCGTCTTCGCCAAGCTCTTGAGACCATCTTGGGTTAACTCCTGAACAGTGAAGCGTTTAGTAAAATCTGCAAGGCCTAAACTTGAATAGGTTTTAGTGTAACCATAGGTTGGTAATACATGGTTAGTGCCACTTGCATAATCACCGACAGATTCTGGAGACCAAGCACCTAAGAAAATTGAACCTGCATGTTTTAGTTTTGGCAACAGACTACGTGCATTCTCAGTTTGAACAATTAAATGCTCTGGTGCATAGAGGTTACTAATTGCAATTGATGTGTCTATATCATTGGTCACAATAATTAAACTTGATGCAATAGACTGTACAGCTATCTCCTGTCGAGACAAACACGCTAATTGTTGTTGAACTTCTTGAGAAACTTCTGCCGCTAGCTTGCTCGATGATACAACGAGTATGGATTGTGAGTCGGGACCGTGTTCAGCTTGCGAAAGTAAGTCAGCTGCGATAAAACCAGCGTCAGCGTCAGCATCGGCAATCACCAATACCTCTGATGGGCCTGCGGGCATATCAATAGCTGCCCCTTTAATATCCATGCTTACCTGGCGTTTAGCTTCTGTAACAAAGGCATTACCTGGGCCGAAGATCTTATCTACTTTTAGTATAGATTCAGATCCATAGGCAAGGGCTGCGATTGCTTGTGCGCCACCAAGCGTATAAATTTCGCTTACACCGCATAATTGGGCGGCAAATAAAATTTCATCGGCAATCGGTGGTGGTGTGGTTAAAACAATACGTTCACAATTTGCAATGTTAGCCGGTGTAGCAAGCATGAGTACAGTTGATGGTAGTGGGGCTGTGCCGCCTGGGATATATAAACCAACAGCATCAAGCGCAACCGTATGCATTTCACACACAACACCAGGCATAGTTTCTACACGAATCGTATCTTGTACTTGCGCTTCATGAAAAAGATGAATGTGTTGCTGTGCTTGTTTGATAGCTTGTTTAGTTTCATCGTCTACGCGTTGACTTGCAGCTTCAATTTCTGCCGTTGTCACACGTAAACAATCCGTTTCAACTTTATCAAATTTTGCGGTTAATGCTTTTAATGCGTTATCACCTTCATTTCTTACTTGGGCAATAATATCGGTAACAATGTCACCTATTTTTGCCGAGTTTGATATTGCAGGTCGCATTAATAATGCCGATTGTTCTGCTTGACTAAGTTGATCCCATACTACTGTCTTCATGCTTGATCCTCCCTTAACATTGCTTATGCATGTTTGCTACTAACCGAGCATTTTCTCAATTGGTAATACTAAAATTGAACTTGCGCCTAACTGTTTAAGTTCTTCCATTGTTTCCCAGAATAGCTTCTCGGTACTCACCAAGTGTACTGCAACTTTATCGTCAGTCGATGCAAGTGGTAATACTGTTGGGTTTTCTGCACCAGGAAGTAGGGCTATCACCGCATCTAGCTGTGATTTTGGTGCGTGTAGCATGATGTATTTACTTTCTTTCGCTTGCATTACACCTTGAGCTCGAACCATTAGGCGATCAACTAACGCTTGTTTATCTTCAGATAATGGCGCTTTTGCTTGGATTAACACGGCTTTTGAGTGGAAGATATCTTGTACTTCTTTAAGGCCGTTTGCTTCAAGTGTTGCACCTGTTGATACTAGGTCACAAATCGCATCTGCAATACCAGCACGAGGGGCAACTTCAACTGAACCATTCAGCATGACCGATTTAAAATTAACACCTTCTTTATCTAAGTAGCGTTTTAGTAGTTCAGGGTATGATGTTGCAATACGTAACCCCTCTAGTGAATGCGGGCCTTGGTAGTCAAACTCTTCTGTTGCAGCAATAGACAAGCGGCAGGCACCAAATGTCATGCGTTTAAGCAGTTTGTACTCAGCGGGTTCTCCAAGACGTTTACGCTCTAGTTCTTTCTCTTCTAGTTCGTTTTCACCAATGAAACCAAGGTCAGCAACACCGTCCATGATTAAACCGGGAATATCGTCATCACGTACACGTAGTAGGTCAATTGGCATGTTTTCACAGTGTGCGATCAGACGTTGTTCGCGCATGTTAATTTTAAGGCCCATTGCTTTAAGTAGGTTTTGGGATTCAGTGCTAAGACGGCCTGATTTTTGAATTGCGATTCTTAGTCTTGGTTGTTCATTTTTGATTTCTAACATAGTAATCCTTTAACCTTGTCAAAATAATTGTCTATAAACGAAAAAACCCCCGGAAGTTCAATCTTCCGAGGGTTTTTCTAAATGAGTTCCGGAAGTTTGCATGCATACACCTCCAGTCAACAGCCTGAAAGCTAATCAAATATGATGATGGTGATGCACGTTTACTTTCAGATTGTTATTCATAATGTTTTTCCAGTTAGCATATTGTTACTAATAAGTGTGGTTGAGTTCACAATAACAATCTAGGATAAAATTGCAATGCTTTTTGGCGAATTATTTATAAAATATCCTCCATTACTACTATTTAATATCAAAAGTACTTTTTTATTGCGTTATCTTTATAGGCAATATAGGGGCTTAGTCTTTTTAGAGGAAATTGTTGATTTATACTGCCAAATAATCTTTATTTCACATATATGGAAAATATAGTTAATTGAAATATAAGATTTATTATCTAAACATTGTATTTATATGGGTCTATATAAATAGAATTCTTGTTTTTTTCTCAATTTTATTTGATTTAGAGCCATTATTCCCATTATCTATTTGTAATTAATAGTATATTTGGTACTGTTTATAATAATAAAATTAAACTGGAATTCGCGTTATACGGGATTTTGTATACTAAGACGTTATGTGAATCAAAATGGAGTTTTGATATATGCTAGAAATTAGACCTAATTGTGAGTGTTGTGATAAAGACTTAGCTCCAGATTCTACAGAAGCAATGATTTGCACATACGAATGTACTTTTTGCGTGACGTGTGTAAATGACATATTAGAAAACGTATGTCCAAATTGTAGTGGAGGTTTTGTTCCTCGACCTATTAGACCTAAAATAGCGAGGCGTCCTGGTTTAAGTATTAACTATCAGCCTCCCTCTGTTGAAAGAGTGCATACCAAATATAGTATTGAAGAACTTAGAGAGTTTTCTGTAAAAGTTAAACACATAAAACCGGAAGATCGGTGATTAATCAATTCACATAACAAGTTTTATGCCACTTAATGTGGCGTTAGAGCTATCAAGGATGAATAGTGGAAAAATTACATATAGCAATTGCTACCAACTCAATTGAAGAAACAATAAAAGACTATAGTGAACGTCTAGGCTCTGAACCATGTTCTTTCATAGCCAATGAATACGCATTATGGAGAACCGATTTTCTTAACTTTTCAGTTCGCCAAGATCCTACATGTAAGCCTGGCGAATTAAGGCATTTGGGTTGGGAAGACCCAACCGCACCACAATTCAGTCAAACCACTGATGTAAATGGAATAGTCTGG
This sequence comes from Moritella sp. JT01, assembly GCF_001574435.1. GTDB lineage: Bacteria > Pseudomonadota > Gammaproteobacteria > Enterobacterales > Moritellaceae > Moritella. The sequence goes on along the minus strand of NZ_LOCN01000005.1, from coordinate 87,422 downwards.
GAAAAGTTTAGTGCACAGCAGCAAGCTGATGAAATAAACGAAATATGGCCAGAGGCTAATTTCAGCCCTTAGTAATTAGTTCTAACAAGGCACTAAACCAGACTCTTCACGCTTGGCAATGTTGCTTGGCAAAGTGTATGCCAAGGTTTCGTGCAGGTTAGCTTAGCGCTAGGCATCACGGAGTACATTCATGAAACTAGTTAAAATATACCGAGTTACAATTTTCGTTCCTCCAGAACATCTAGATGTGCTGAAGGCTGCTATTTGTGCTGTGGCGCAGGAAAAATTATCCTTAAACATCTAGCCAAAATTGCTGTTGATAATGGATGTGGACTAAGATTCACCAAGGCTGTCATGCCATTTGCTGAGCAAATCGCCCGCCAGCAATAGTTCACTTATTAGAGGGGCGTTATAACACTAAAGGGAATTCAGAGTGATCGGAAAACGAATTTTGATAATTGGCGGTAGTTCGGGAATAGGCCTTAGTTTATCCGCTGAATTATTATCCCAAGGGGCTGATGTTGTAATTGCCTCCAGGAGCCAAGAGAAACTCAATGCTGCTGAAAGTAGATTAAAAGGAAATATATCATCATACCAACTTGATGCGAGTGACGAAGACTCTGTAATTCGCTTCTTTGATGATATGGGAAAATTTGATTGCCTTGTTTCAACAATAAAACCTGAGCACCTTATTTGTGATTTTTCCGATTCCAAGCTGGAAGATACTAGAAAAGCATTCGAGGCGAAATTTTGGGGGCAATACCAACTTATACGCCACTGCCTTAAAACCATATCTAAAGAAGGGTGTATTATTTTAACATCAGGCATTGCTGCTAATCGAGGTTATAAGGGGTTTTCTGGCACAGCAGCGATCAATGGTGCTATTGAATCGTTAGTAGGCTCTCTTTCTGTAGAGTTAGCTCCAATAAGAGTCAATGCAGTTTCTCCTGGTTTTATTGAACGTTTTAACGCTGACAAAGAACGATTGTCTGCAATAAATAGTTTAAGCAGCCGAATACCTCTTAAACGGTTAGGAACACATGCTGAAACTTCAGAAGCATATTTATATTTATTGAAAAACAAATACTCGACTGGCACGATATTGAAAATTGATGGCGGTGAGCTATGTGCATGACGTGTGATAACAAAGCCTTAGCAAAAGGAGCTCGGCGATATTGAAAACTTTTAGTGTCACTAAACAAATAATGATTAATGCTACACCTGAAAAAGTGTTTGATGCATTAACAACATCGGATGAAATAGTAAAATATTATCCTCTCAACAAGGTTGTCTCTAACTGGGGGATTGGTGATTCAGTTCATTACAAAGGAGAGGTAAATGGAGAAGCATTTACTGATTACGGTGTTATAACTGAATTTAAACGTCCGCTTACATATTCTTACCGTTACTGGAGCGATAATCATGGCACTGAAAAAACACCTGATAATCACTTAACGATTAATTACACGTTATCGTTAGTTAACGGTACAACTGAATTAATCTTGATTCAAGATAATATAACGTCAGAAGAAATGTTTACCGTTATGAATAATGTTGTTTGGGATATGTTGCTTAACGGTCTCAAAGAACATATGGAATCAGGGATGTGCTGAGCACTATCTTTTCAATTTTAAAGGAATAAGTGATAAATTATGAAGTGTAAACTAGTAGATGTTTTTGCTAAAGAGAAGCTTTCAGGTAATGGATTGACAATATTTTATGATTACGACTCATTAGATGATCATAAAATGCTTTCACTAACACAAGAGATGCGCCAATTTGAATCAATATTTGTGTCAGTAAATGACGGTGATCTATCCGTTAGAGCAAGGATATTTACTGTAGAGGAAGAATTAGATTTTGCTGGTCATCCCATTATCGGTTTAGCTGCCCATTTACATGAAGAGTCTGGCGACTGTAATCCAAGAGAGTGGAAAATAGATTTAAACAAAAAATCTATTAATGTAAAAACTAAAAAGACTGCTAAATATTACTATGCGTCTATGGCGCAAGGAAAGCCTGAATTTATTCGTACACTAAATAATGACGAAAAAGAAAAGGCTCTTTTAGCTTTAAATTTAACACAAAAAAACGTAGCTAATTATCCATTAGAAGTGATTTCAACAGGGCTACCTTATCTAATTGTTCCAATATCTAGTGGTATAGACAATGCAAAAATTTTGGTCTCTGATTTTGAATTGTTATTAGAAAGCTTTGGAGCAAAGTTTGTATATGTTTTTGATATAATCAATTTCGAAGGTAGAACTTGGGATAATGATGGTGCCGTAGAAGATATTGCAACAGGGAGCGCTGCTGGACCAGCTGCCGCATACCTGACTAAACATTTATTATCGCCTTCAGAGCAGCCGATACTCATATCACAAGGTCGCTTTTTAGGAAGGCCTAGTCAAATAGAAGCTTTTGTGGAAACTAAAGAAAATTCAATATCCAACATTTGGATATCAGGTGACGTTATTAAGGTTGCAAACATAAGTTTTGTATAGTTTTAAGGCATAACAAGGTGCTAAAATCGGACAACAAATAATTGGCTTTGTTTGTGTCTCACAAATTTTAGCCATCATTCACTTTCATTAACTGCCATCCTAACGCCGTCGGTGATTGTGCCACACCCGATGTTTGCTGCAAAACGATAGGGCCCCTTCGACCAGCAATTACCACACTTGGTGATAAATAAGCTTTTGTTAGTTATTTACTTTGGTTTATCTTTTAACCACTATTAATTGCCAAATTCCAGAGGCTAAGCACATAAACGAAGTGTAGGGTTGCATGTGGGTATGTTGATTCTAACCGACGCACCAATTTTTTAACTGATTGTTTAGTTGGTGTATTCTTACCTAGGTGGATTTTTTTGATGCCCCGGACATCTTCAATATAAGCGACCTCAATAAATGATTTGTGTGTGTCCATGCCAATAAAAACTATGTTATGTTTACTCATGCTAGTCTCCATTTTATATTTGTGATGAATATATTATGACTCTGGTTTTAAAAATTAACCCACGAAGTTGGAGGCTAGCACCTTGTAGGAGTCATTATGTCTATGTGGAATAAATTATGAGGATTAAAGAATGAAAATGACAGGAAGTTGTTGTTGTGGGAATATACATTTTGAAGTTATAGAGAAACCAAAATATATTGGTTATTGCCATTGCAGTATATGTCAAAAAATTCACGGGTCTCCATTTTCTGCCTTCGCAGCATTCTCAACCAGTTCATTTAATATTATTAAAGGGAGTGAATGTTTAAGCTATTTTCAATCCTCTGAAAATGTACGACGTTCGTTTTGTTCAAACTGTGGTTCTAAAATAATATTTGAACACAAATTAGAAAAAACGATATGGATTTCAGCTGGAAGTTTAGATTTTGATCCAGGGTTTAAAGCTAGGTCGCATATGTTTACAGATTCAAAGGCTCCTTGGCATGAAATAAATGATGATCTTGAGAAGCATAAACAGTTTCCGAACTATACATAACAAGTTTGTGAACGCAGATTTATTTATCGGTGCTCCGTACGACAAAATAAACCGATTACAAAAGAGTTATGAGTCAGTGTTAATCATAATTAAAGGGTATCATTTTGGACGATAGACAATTCATCACAACTGGAGCTGATTTACCTCAGTGGTCAAATCCAGTTAGTCATGCTGTAGTAGTGAATAATATGTGTTTTATAAGCGGACAACTTTCAGTCAATGTTAAAGGTGAATATGTAGCTGGTACTATAAAAGAAGAAATTATACGTGCTTTTTCTGGGATTTTGTATCCCAAGGGATCCTCAACGCTTGCAACATCTGATTGAGAACGCCGTATTTCCTCATCATCACCCATGGGAGGTTCCTGCAGTGTTCATCGATGAATCTATATTCCCTAAACGCGGACACATAACGGCTGTCATCGTTTTTGCAAAAGGAAAAGCGCAAAAATAGCACCTAGTGGAGAGTCATTATGTTTATGTCTTTCAGGACATGCCATGAAGTTTTATTGTGCTGAAGAATATCAGGTATCTTGTGAAGAGCAGTTTCAGCGATACCAGTTGGATATACTGACGTTGCTTCCTGATGCAGTGATTGAGCATATTGGGGCATCTTCTATTCCTATGGCTGTATCTAAAGGTGATCTAGATATATTGGTAGGTGTAGATGGTGCCGAACTAGAAGAGGCAGTTAAACTCCTCACGACTTTAGGCTTCCAAGAGAAAGTCGATACATTAAGAACACCTGAACTCTGCATGTTGGAAGCCACCTCAGGCGAAGATGTCGCATTTCAAGTAGTCGCTAATGATTCAGAGTTTGAGTGTTTTTTAGATTTCCGCGACAAACTACGTGAAAACAGCTCTCTAGTTCAGGAATACAATGAGCTCAAAATATCTTGTACAGGCTGGTCTCAAGATGAGTACAGCCTAAAAAAGTCAGCCTTTGTAGAGCTCGTCTTAGCGCAGGCACAACCAATCAATCCGAGTTTAGGTAGTATATGGAATATAAATTAGATATAGAGCCATCAGATAATGATATCAATGAGATCCGTTGTGGTTTAATCAAGCATAACACTCCATTTTTGAGCGGTATTATCAAGTCAAAGGTTAGCTACTACGCCGTAGAGGGGGACAAAAAAATTGGTGGCATTGTCGCTGACCTTTGGGGGAATTGGTTACTTATTAAATTCCTTTGGGTTGATGATTCCATGAGAGGTAAGCAAGTCGGTAGCGAGCTTCTTCATCTTATTGAAGAGTATGCAAAATCGGAAGGGTGTAAGTCAGCACTTGTTGATACATTAAGCTTCCAAGCCAAACCCTTTTATGAAAAGCATGGGTACAAATGCCAAATGGTGTTGGAGAACTACCCTTTAGATTCATCGCTTTCATTTCTCACAAAATCGCTCAATGATAATAGTGTCTATAGCTAATACCATTGACATAATCAAAGGTGAACAAGTTTCTTAAGGGTTCCGTATGAAAATTGACACAGCGACTAAAGCTGAACATTTAGAATTAATAAAAATTTGGGAGTTATCTGTTCGTGCTACTCATGATTTTTTGAGTGACGAAAATATCTCATCGTTAAAGCCACTAATACTTGAACATTATTTTGATGCTGTCGATTTACGAATAGCTAAAAATGACAGTAACAAAATTGCTGGCTTTATTGGGGTCGCAGATTGTAACGTAGAAATGTTATTTATTTCGCCAGACTACCGAAATAAAGGTGTTGGATCGCTTTTACTGAAAAATGCGATTGAAAATCAATCCGCCAATAAAGTAGATGTAAATGAACAGAATCCAGATGCTGTTGGCTTTTACATACATTTAGGTTTTAGCGTTATCGGTCGTTCGCCATTAGATGGGCAAGGTAATCCTTTCCCACTAATTCATATGGCGTTAACAGACACATAATAAGAAAATAAACTAGGGCACGTAACAGTTGGCTTCGTTTCGCAACATAATTTTAGCCCACCATTATTTAGCCCATTACTTGGGCATTAGGCATCAAAGGATAGACATGAGTAGTCTGAATATAAGAGTTCTAAATAAGGAAGACTGGGCAATTTATAAAGAACTCCGCCTCTTATCCCTACAAGACTCGCCTGATTCGTTTGGCAGTAGTTATGAACATGAGGTTCTGTTTGCTAATGAAGAGTGGGTTTCTCGTCTTGATCCTGATAATCGGGCGAAATATGCACGGCCACTTATTGCAGAGCTAAATGGTGTTGCAATAGGTCTAGCTTGGGGAATGCTTCACAGTCCGTGCGATAAAACAGCCCATCTCTATCAAATGTGGGTTTCTTCTCGTGTTCGTGGTCAAGGTGTTGGTCGTTTATTGCTTAACAAAATAATCGAATGGGCAAAAAACTGTGGTTTGGATTATATTTATTTAGCAGTAACAACTACCAATATGGCCGCTGTTCATCTATATAAAACGATTGGGTTTGAGCCTTGTGGTTCATCAGAAAGGCTCCGAGAAATATCAGTGCTGTCTGTTCAACCAATGAGATTGAAATTGTGTGCTAATGTTGCCTCACAAACGCTTTAATATTGATTTTGTGCGCTGTGGTATATCTATAACGTCAATATATTCCCAAGATGCATGAGGTTACTTTTTTGATGAAAATTTCAAATTTACATGATCTTAAATGTTATTTCTCCTATGAATCAACAGCGATCATTGGCCTTGCGACCCAAGCTATTAACCGACTGGGACTTGAAGGGATTTATCCAGATTATCGTATTGCAGCGACCAATTGGTTTAAAGACCATGCTAAATTCCGCGAAAACGTTGATATTTTTTGTTTAGAAGAATTAGACGGTGATCTACCACTTTCTAGTAGATTAGAATATTTATTTACACATTCTAAATTTATTGATTATATTGCTTCTTTTACTGAAAAACCTTCATTTTTTTCATTCCAAAGTAACTCTATTATTAAGCAAGTCTGTGAAGATCAAGGTTGGCGTTATCTTATGCCAGATCCAAGTTTTACTACTCGATTTGAGCATAAAGTGAATTTCCGTCAACTATTAGAGAAAAATGGATTAAAGGGGCTGTTTCCGGATTACATGCTCGTCAAAAAAGGGCAACTCTCATTTGACGTTATCCAATTGCAATTAGGATTACCTTTTGTATTACAATTGGCTGTTGCTGCTGGTGGCGAGGGGACTTTTATTATTGAAACAGAAGATATATTTCATGAGGTGATTGAAGCCCAAAACCAAAATCAGTTTATTGTGAGTCAATATATATCAGGACACTCGCTTAGTATCTTAAGTGTGATAACGCCATGGGGAAGTGTTTACTGTCCTGCTCAAGTTCAAATTATCAATCCATTTCAGCGAGCTGATAGTATGGGTCAATATAATGGACACGACTGGACATTTAGTAGAACGTTGATTGATTCAGCTGCACAAGCACAGTCTAGAATGCTTGTAGAGCAAGTCGGTGAAATACTGAGAACTGAAGGGTTTAAGGGGATGTTTGGGCTTGATTTACAGCTTGCGCTGGATGGAAGGGTTTATTTGATCGAGTGTAATCCAAGAATTACAGCTGCAATCCCTATGCTGGATTGGATCAACTTGGCACAATCGAGTATTCCCTTGAGCGCTTTGCATGTATTAGCGTTTATTGGTCATGATATTGAATTGGACATAGACGCGATTCAAAAAGAGTTATTGCAGCCGAAGGATGGGAGTCACCTTAAGCTAAGATCTCTACTCGATGTCTCGAGCGATATCTATATAGAGCTGAAGCCGGGCTCTTATCGTTTTAATGGACGATTAAATTATGTGTCTGATAACTACAAGCTAGAACAATTGCAAAAAGGGCAGTTTCTCTTAGTTAATATTCCACAAGAGGGGATGACTTATTCGAAGCGTGCGATTATCACCACCTTAATTTCGCCAACTTCTATCTTAGATAAAAATGGTGGACTCAATAAACAAACTCGAGAAATTGTCGATGCGTTTTATTTGCAATGTAGACAACATCAAGGGAACCCATGAAGGAATTTACGGTTAAAAGTTGTAACGCAACACTTAGATATCATGACCTACCTGGTTCCGGTATCCCGATAGTGTTTATACACGGAATTGGTTGTACCTCGTCATTTGATTATCCTCAAGTCGCGTCTATGAGTGGAGTATCACAGCACAGACGAATAATTTTAGACTTATTAGGTTCAGGCTTTAGTGATAAACCAGATGATTTTGATTACACGATAGCCAGCCATGCAAGCTACATTGAAGAGCTCATCAACACCTTAGGGTTAAATGAATTAGTCATATTTGGTCATAGCATGGGCGGGGCAGTGTCTATCGCTTTAGCAAGTCGTTTAGAGTCAAAATTAAAAGCTTTAATCGTAAGTGAGGGAAACCTTGACTCAGGGGGCGGGTTCTTTAGTCAAAAAATTGCGATGTATAGCGAAGAAGACTACAGAGCTTTTGGTCATAGCGACATCATTCAGGAGAGTTTAGCTACATCCAACACTGAGTGGGCGACATGCTTACGAATGAGTTCGCCCAATGCTGTTCACCGAGAGGCTTTATCGCTAATTAAGGGGCAGAATCCAAGTTGGCGTCAAACTTTCTATTCGTTGAAAACGACTAAAACTTATATTTTTGGTAGTGAAACATTGCCTGACCCAGATTATCAAGAGTTAAAGAATAATAATATCAATATCGGAATTGTTGAGCAGGCTGGCCACTCTATGGCTTGGGAAAACCCTAAAGGACTAGCTGCAGCGATAATGCGAGCAATTCCAGCAAGCTCACGCTAATAAATATTGGAGTAAATTTATGAATCAAACCATTTAAGCGTTAGGGGAAACTATTGGAAATCACAGATAATCCAAAAGAAGAAGATATACGCATAATTAGTTCGAATGTAAGGGAGTATAACCTAGCATTTATGCCAAATGATTTCAGTGAGTTGGCTGTATTTGAACGAAATAGTCAGGGAATATTAATTGCGGGGTTAACTGCAAAGACATATTGGGAAAGGCTTGATATTGATTATTTATGGGTGTCCTCCGAGCATAGGGGTAAAGGTATTGCCCGAGAGTTACTTTTAAAGGCCGAAGAAGAGGCTATTCACCGTGGTTGTAAATACGCTCAACTTGATACCTTCGATTTTCAGGCTAAAGAGTTTTATGAAAAGTTAGGGTATGAAATTTTTGGTGAGCTTGATGGTTATAAAAATGGTCATAAGAGATTTTATTTGAAAAAGTGTTTAAAGCGAACTTAACAAGCAGCTGAATTCAATCCTGAAAATTATAAACTAATTTAGTTTGAGCTTTCTCTACTTCATCGCCGATATACACATAAAACCTCATAAGCTATTGATTATTTCTGTGCATATCTGTGTTAATACTATGTCATATAGGTTAGATAGATATCTTATATATAAGACACCAATTATTATCGTTCGAGTAAAGACAGCTTGTTTTCGACACCATCCCAGTCGTCAGCATCTGCTGGTGGCTCGCATTTATCTGTGATAACAGGCCATTGTTCAGAGAGCTCTTCATTTATTTCGATAAATACCTGTTGATCTTCAGGCACTTCATCTTCTTGGAAAATTGCATCGACAGGACATTCTGGCACGCAAAGTCCACAATCAATACAGGCTATAGGATTTATGACTAGGAAGTTTGGTCCTTCATGAAAGGCATCGGCAGGGCATACAGGGACGCAATCACCGTGTTTACATTTAATACAGTTTTCGGTTACGACAAAAGCCATGATGCTTGTTCCTCAATTTTCAAAGTGCTGGCATTATACGTAAGCACGCCCTAAAAGCAATTAACATCCGATTAAGACGGCAAAAGAGGCATGAAAAACAACCTAGTTTCAAATAATAAAATGCATATTTCTTCATAATAACGTAAAATACCCGCCCTAAGATTTTAGTTTTCTGGCTAGTGCTCTAACAGCGCGATGCACTTTGATATTTGGATAATTTTCTATGTTACGTTTAACCGATGTAAAACTTCCGCTAGATCATAATGATCAAGCTATTAATGAATATATTTTACAGAGATTGTCACTTCAACCTGAACAATTGAGTGAATATACTGTTTTTCGTCGTGGTTATGATGCACGTAAACGTGATGTGATTATCTTAATGTATACATTAGATATTACGTTGGCTGATAGCGTAGATGAGCAAACGCTTCTGGCTAAGTTTGAAAAAGATCAACATGTTCGTATTACTCCTGATATGGAATACAAATTTGTTGCTGAAAAAACAGAAGAACTAGAGCAGCGTCCTGTTGTGATTGGTTTTGGTCCATGTGGTTTATTTACAGCGCTAATCCTTGCTCAAATGGGATTAAAACCGATTGTACTCGAACGTGGTAAAGAAGTACGTGAAAGAACGAAAGATACATTCGGATTTTGGCGTAAACGTGTTTTAAATCCAGAATCAAATGTTCAGTTTGGTGAAGGTGGTGCGGGTACATTCTCAGACGGTAAATTGTATAGCCAAGTAAAAGATCCAAAATTTCATGCTCGTAAGATCTTAACTGAATTTGTTAAAGCGGGTGCACCTGAAGAGATCATGTACTTGAGTAAGCCACATATTGGTACATTTAAGCTGGTTACTATGATTGAGCGTATGCGAAAAGATATCATAGCGCTAGGCGGTGAAATTCGTTTTAGTGCCCGTGTGGATGATATTTTAATTGAAAATGATCAAGTTACCGGTGTTCAACTTGCTGGTGGCGAAATTATTGAAACAAACCATGTCTCTCTGGCAATTGGTCACAGTGCGCGTGATACATTTGAAATGCTACAAAAACGTGGCGTTTACCTCGAAGCGAAGCCTTTCTCAATTGGTTTCCGTATTGAACATAAACAATCAGCCATTGATGACGCACGTTTCGGTAAAAATGCGGGTAACCCACTACTTGGTTCTGCGGATTATAAACTCGTTCATCATTGTAAGAGTGGTCGTTCGGTTTATAGCTTCTGTATGTGTCCTGGCGGTACTGTTGTTGCTGCTGCGTCAGAAGAAGGTTGTCTTGTAACAAATGGCATGAGCCAATACTCGCGTAATGAAATGAATGCGAACAGCGCTATTGTTGTTGGTATTACGCCTGAAGATTTCCCTGGTAACCCATTAGCGGGTATTGATCTACAACGTAAATGGGAACAGAACGCTTTCGTTATTGGTGGTAGTAACTACGATGCACCTGGACAAACAGTAGGCGATTTCCTTACTGGTCGTGGTGACGGTGAATTTGGTGATGTTGTTCCATCATACAAGCCAGGACTTAAGTTTACTGACTTAAGTAAAACGCTTCCTCCTTTTGCTATTGCGGCTATTCGTGAAGCGATACCGGCGTTTGAAAAGAAAATTAAAGGTTTCTCTGCGAAAGATGCAATATTAACGGGTGTTGAAACGCGTACATCATCGCCTGTAAGCATTAAACGTGGTCGTGATTTCCAAAGTATCAGCACGAAAGGTTTATTCCCTGCTGGTGAAGGTGCTGGTTATGCTGGTGGCATTTTATCTGCGGGTATAGATGGTATCAAAGTGGCTGAAGCAATGGCGCTTTCTATGCTTGTAAAAGAAGCTTAATTACTTATTTAGTGAGTTTAAATAAGTTTTAGAAAACCGGTATTAAAAAAGGAGAGCTAATTAGCTCTCCTTTTTCATTTTAACGTTTTAATCAATCTGCGATTTGATACCCGAAGGTATTAGTCGATAAGATTATAATCGTTACGTAATATTTCAATGATTTCAGCTTTCGGATTATCAGATAAAATAATCTTTTCGCCAGTGATCTTCTCTGCAATATTTAAATAAGTTTCAGAAACAGACATTAATACAGATGTCGGTAATACATTATGTTCAGCAAGTGCTAAACGTTCATCCATTCTGTTTTTATTGAGTAAAATATCTGGTTCAGGGAAGTAGTTAAGTAATAACTGACGGAAACCTTCTTTTGAGTTTTCAATCACATGACCTTCACGGAACGCTGCTGCATCCCAAATACGTGATGAATCTGGTGTACCAACTTCATCCATATAGATAAGCTTGTCTTGACCTTTACTGTCTGTTACATAGCCAAATTCGAATTTAGTATCGACAAATACTTGATCAACATCCGCTAATGCATCACTGATTACGTTAAAGCCTTCTTTTAGTAACTTTTCGTAGTAAGTAATATCATCAGGTGATTTGAAGTTAAATGCTTCGTAGTTATCTGAAATATTTTTGCGAGTGATGTTAACATCATCGACAGCTGGAACACCTGGAATGCCTTCTAAAATACCTTTAGTCGACGGTGTAATGAGTAGCTCTGGTAATTTTTGGTCTTTAGTTAAACCTTCTGGTAGTTCAATACCACAGAAATTACGTTCGCCTTGGCTATAAGCACGCCACATAGAACCAGTGATGTATTGGCGGCAAATAGCTTCAATCATGACTGGTCTGGCTTTTTGAACGATCCAAATGAATGGGTGAGGGATATCAAGAATATGGCTATCAGCTAAACCGTTTTCACGGAAAGACTTAAACCAATGGTTTGAAATTGCGTTTAACGCAGCACCTTTCCCAGGTACACCGCGCATGCCGCCTTCACCGTGCCAAATGCATTCAAACGCAGAAATACGGTCACTAATAACCATAATTGCAAGTGGTGCATCCGCCGCTACATCGTAACCTTTTTCTTCGATTAGGCGACGACTGTCAGCTTCAGTTAACCAGTAAACAGAACGTACTTTACCGCTGTGAACAGGTTTATCTGTACGGATCGGTAAATCATTGTTTACAGCTAATACTTTATCAGCAAGACTCATTGTTAACTATCCTTATTGAGTTTAATCGTTTAAATAAAACGTATACCCAAACTACTTCAAGATGCTATATCAGAGACGAGCAGGGATATCAGTATAAGGCGCAATATGCCGATAATGGTTATTCCATTTTCAAATGTTGCAACGCTATGCTGTTATTCCTGCTCGCCTCCCGTAGGGCAAACCGAATGGTGGTATCTTCGGCGTTATGAAGTCTTGATTTAGAATAACTAAATTATCGACATCATGCCTTGAATATCCTCACCTTTCGGTTTGCTGATTGTGCATCTTGAAGTAGCTTGGCTATATACCTAAGTAACTTGGAAGAGTTTCTTTCAATATCCCTGAAGGCTCTTCCAAGTTACTTTGGACTAATTTAGCTAGATTCGAGGTGTTGCTGTCGATTTGACGGCGATTTTACCAGATGTGGAGAGTGATGCCACTATTACTGATTAATTTTGTTAAAAAGAACAAACTATAAAGAGGTGACTTTATCAAATAGGGTCGAAAAACAACCATAAACTCGGTTTTATAAAACATCGATTTGATTATTGAGACCAGTGATGATATTAAATGCTGTCTTATTAAACTATATGGAAACTTGTTTGTGATAGAGCAATATTTTTTATCGGGTGGCGCTTTAGCCAAGGTCATCGATGGCTATACCGCTCGTCAACCACAAATAGATATGGCAAAAGCCATTAATTCAGTGATCACAAACAAGGGGAGTTTAATCGTTGAAGCCGAAACGGGGACGGGTAAAACGTTTGCCTATCTAATACCAGCATTGATTAATGATAAAACAACAATTATCAGTACGGGTAGTAAAAATCTTCAAGAGCAATTATTCAATCGCGATTTACCCTTTATTATTGATGCATTAAACAGTAAAGCCAAAACGGCGTTGCTTAAAGGTCGAAGTAACTACTTGTGTACCGAACGATTAACGCGGTTAGGGCGAGAAACTCAATATCAAAATCAAACCATATTAAGTGATTATGTCAAAGTAAAGGGTTGGTCCAATATCACCATTAGTGGTGATATGAGTTCAGTGCCCGGTCTTAAAGACGATGCAGAGATCTTACCCTTAGTAACATCCACCAATGATAATTGCTTAGGGCGAGATTGTCCTGATTATGACGATTGTTTTTTAGTAAAAGCTCGCCGTAAGGCGCTTGACGCAGATGTAGTGGTTGTTAACCACCATTTATACTTTGCTGATTTGAACGTTAAAGACTCAGGGTTTGGTCGACTATTACCAGACGCTGATGTGATTATTTTTGATGAAGCTCACCAAATACCAGACATTGCTTCAGAATATTTTGGTAAAAGTATCACCAGTAAACAGATACAAGCGCTATGTAAAGACGTGCAGTATTTGGGGCGAACAGATCTTAAGGACTCAATACAAGTAACCAAAGCCGCGAATGGTTTAGCGAATGCGACGCAAGATTTAAGATTGAGTTTTTCGATGGAATCTGGACGTGGAAATTGGCGGCATTTATTCACTCAACAAGCGGTAATGAAAACGATTATACGCTTTCAAGATCAACTCGACTTCATATATGAAGTGATCAAGCTTAACCTTGGTAGAACGGAACTTGTCGATCAATGCTTCGATCGTATTGTGGAAATTAAAGCAACATTTCAACAAATAATGGCGGTTAATAATACCGGCGAGAGCTATTGGTACGAATGCACTAAGCGAAACTTTACTTTAAATATAACGCCACTTAATATTGCAGAACGTTTTAGCGCTGAACAAGAAAAAAGTAAATCAACCTGGATTTTTACTTCTGCGACATTAGCGGTTGATAATTGTTTCTCACATTATCGACAACAAATGGGACTCGCAGATGCGAAAGAGTTAATTCTAGCAAGCCCATTTGATTATCAAAACCAGGCAATGTTGTGTGTACCGCGTAATATACCTGAGCCAAATGATCCAAATATAGCCCGTATACTGGTTGAAAAATTAGCACCTATTATTATAGCCAATAAAGGTCGCTGTTTTTTCTTATGTACAAGTCATTACATGATTAGACAAGTAGCGAGTTTATTACAACAACAGCTGACTATGCCGATCTTTGTTCAAGGACAAGATAATAAACAAGTCTTACTCGACCAATTTATTGAGCACGGTAATGCGTTACTTATTGGGACATACTCGTTCTGGGAAGGTATCGATGTACGCGGGCAAACTTTAAGCTGTGTTATTATTGATAAATTGCCTTTTGCGTCACCAGATGACCCTCTTTTACAAGCGCGTATCGAAGATTGCCAGCGTAAAGGTGAAGATCCTTTCTCTGCATTGCAAATACCAAAGGCTGTCATTAATTTAAAGCAAGGGGTAGGGCGTTTAATCCGTGATGTCAAAGACACTGGATGTGTTATTATTTGTGATACACGTATCGTATCTCGTGGATATGGCGCTACGTTTATCAATAGCTTACCCGATATGCCACGAACCAGAGATATAAATAGCGTTTTATCTTTTATTAAGAAAACTAACAATTAGAAAGTGAATTTTATGAGTAATATTTTAGCACTAGATACATCAACAGAAAATTGTTCTGCCGCATTGAGCATTAACGGTCAGGTATTAGTGAGAGAGCTAGAAAGTCCACGCGAGCACACTAAGCGTATATTGCCTATGGTCGATAGCTTATTGACTGAAGCTGGTATTAAATTAAAAGATTTAGATGCACTCGCATTTGGTCGTGGCCCTGGCAGCTTTACCGGTGTTCGTATTGGTACGGGGATTGCGCAAGGTTTAGCATTTGGTGCTGATTTACCAATGCTACCAATTTCAACCCTGGCAGCGATGGCGCAAGGTGCTTATCGTTTACACAATGTAACTGACGTATTACCGGCAATTGATGCACGTATGGGCGAAATATATTTTGCTCATTACAAGCTCAATGAAGCGGGTGTAATGACATTAGTGGATAAGGAAATTGTAGTCAAGCCTGATCAACTATTGGTTGATTTTAATAAACCAGAAACTGCATTCCATACGCTCGGAACGGGTTGGTCTACCTATGCAGAACAACTTGCTGATTTAAACGTTGCTCAACTAACAGCATGTGAAGGTATACAGTTCCCAAGTGCACTGGATATGCTCGTTATTGCCGCGGCTGAATTTGAACAGGGTCACGCGGTTGCAGTTGAAGATGCTATGCCTGTTTACGTTCGCGATACAGTAACCTGGAAAAAACTACCGGGTAGAGAGTAAATTCTAATGAATAGCTTTAGCATAGAGGTCAATGGTAAAACTATTGCTGGTTTACGCTATGGAGATAAGTCTAAACCTATTTTACTGGCTGTTCACGGGTGGTTAGACAATGCTGCAAGCTTTATCCCTCTTGTTGAAGAATTAAAACGTAATTTAGATGACGGTTCATTACCTTATCAATTCATTGCGATAGATTTACCTGGTCATGGTCATTCTGATCATAAGGGAGGTCATTACAATTTTATTGAATGGGTAGAGGACCTTTATCAAATAATTAAAACACAGCATTGGGGCAGCGTCAGTATAGTCGGGCACTCAATGGGCGCAATGATCAGCTCCATTTTTGCTGCGACATTTCCAGAACTTGTTAATCGTTTGATATTAATCGAAGGGCTGGGCGCAATTTCAGCAGAAGCTGAACAAACAGTAAGCCAATTGCGTAAAGGGATAGAAAGTCGTTATAATTACAACCAAAGTGGTAGTGTTAACGCTAATACTTTGACATTGGAAAAGGTCGTTAAAGCACGTTGTTTTGTTTCTGATTTGACGGAGCAAAATGCGGTATTGATATGTAGAAGAAATTTAATTATTAATGCCGGAAAAATGACATGGCGATCTGATCCTAAGCTAAAATTACGATCTTTGATTAGGTTGACAGAGTCTCAGGTAATTGATATTTTATCATCTATATCAATGAGATGTCTGATTATCGTTGGTGATAAAGGTTATCCTTTAATTGTTGAGAAATTGAAGTCGGACATATTTAATAAAGAAAATTTTGATATTTTGACACTTATTGGTGGGCATCATATTCACATGGATAATGCTGTCGAAACTGCAAGTGTGATCGTTAAATTTGTTGATAAATTAAAATAATAGTTTATTTAATCGATAAAAATAGAGTTTATATTATCTAATTCTAAATAATGAAGATTTAAATAAACGTGTAATATAGATATTTCATTTGTTAATTGAGTGTTAATCAATTAAGATCTATTCACAATAAATAATTTCATCAATAGCGGCTAAATATTATAAACGGATTAATAATATTTAGTCGTTTTGTTAAATTAAGAAGTTAAATAAAAAGGAGTGGTAAGGTGGAAAAGGTTTGGTTAAATAGATACCCGGAAAATGTTCCCGCAGAAATTGACTTTGGTTCATTTCGTTCTTTGAACGATATATTCGATCAAACAGTTCAAAATTTTGGTAGCAACACTGCATATGTAAATATGGGTTGTTCATTAACTTATGGTGAAATCGAAGAAAAATCTCGTGCTTTTGCAGCTTACCTTCAAAACGAGCTTAAATTAAATAAAGGCGACCGTGTCGCGTTAATGATGCCTAACTTACTTCAATACCCAATTGCGCTATTTGGTGTATTACGTGCGGGTATGGTTATTGTTAATGTAAATCCTTTATATACACCGCGTGAATTAAAACATCAGTTAAATGATTCCGGTGCAAAAGCAATTGTTATCATCTCAAACTTTGCAAGCGTTTTAGAAAAGGTGATTAAAGACTCACCTATTGAACATGTAATCTTGACGCAATTGGGCGACCTGTTCTCTCCAATTAAAGGTGCAATCACAAACTTAGTTGTTAAGTACGTGAAGAAAATGGTGCCTAAGTTTAACTTACCAAATGCGATCTCATTCAACCGCGTGTTGAATAAAGGTCGTTCAATGAAGTTTACCAAAGTTGAAACTGGCTTTGATGATATTGCTTTCCTTCAGTATACAGGTGGTACCACTGGTGTATCTAAAGGTGCAATACTAACGCACAAAAATATGCTTGCTAATGTATTACAGGCTGAAGCTGCATACGGTAGTATTATTGACCGTGGTACTGAAACCGTTATTACTGCATTACCCTTGTATCATGTATTTGCATTAACAGTGAATGGCTTGCTGTTCTTCTTGAGCGGTGGTAAGAATATTCTTATTACCAATCCTCGCGATCTTCCTGCGTTAATCAAAGAAATTGACGAGCATAAACCAACTGCAATTACAGGTGTAAACACCTTGTTTAATGCGCTGGTAAATGATGAAACATTCGCGAAAATTGATTTTTCTGGATTGAAACTTTCAGTTGGTGGCGGTATGGCTGTTCAACGTTCTGTAGCGGAAAAATGGAAGAAAATAACGGGTAATCACTTACTTGAAGGTTATGGCTTAACTGAATGTTCACCACTTGTAACTGTAAATCCTTACGATCTACATGAATACAATGGCTCAATCGGTTTACCTGTATCATCGACGGATGTTCGTATCATTGATGAAGACGGTGGCGTTTTAACAAAACCTGGCGCAGTTGGTGAGATGCAAGTTCGGGGTCCTCAAGTTATGCAGGGTTATTGGCAGCGTCCTCAAGACACAGCTGAAGTGATTACTGCTGATGGCTGGTTAAACACTGGTGATATCGCTCGTATGGACGAAGTTGGTTTCTTCTACGTCGTTGACCGTAAAAAAGATATGATCCTTGTTTCAGGCTTTAACGTATTCCCTAACGAAATCGAAGACGTACTAACGCTAAATGAAAATATTCTTGAAGCTGCCGCTATTGGTGTTCCTCATGAATCATCAGGCGAAACAGTTAAGATTTTTGTTGTTAAAAAAGGTGAAATTTCGAAAGAAGAAATTGTGGCGCATTGCCGTGAGCACCTTACTGCGTATAAAATCCCTCGTATCATTGAATTCCGTGATGAATTACCTAAGAGTAATGTAGGTAAGATTTTACGCCGTGAATTACGCGATTAGTATTAGATCTAATTTAAAGTAATAAAACACTTATCATTAGTAACATATTTCGCTAAAATTAAGCCACTTTCTAAATTGTAAGAAAGTGGCTTTCTTTTGAGGTTATAAGTGGAATATATTTTAGTTGAAGATCAAATAACATTGCAGGAAATGATAGCTCAATGTGCGGAAGTTGAAATTTTAGCTATCGACACTGAATTTATCAGACAGCGTACTTATTACCCAATCTTAGGATTGTTTCAGTTATATAATGGTACTGAAACCTATTTAGTCGATCCACTCGCTATTGATGATCTTAGCGCATTATGGCAACTCCTCGACCGTCAACCTGTTGTTCTTCATGCTTGTTCAGAAGACCTCGATGTATTCATGACAGTTGCAAACAAATTTCCTGATTTTTTTCATGATACACAAATAGCAGCAGCATTTTGTGGGCTTGGTTCTTCCCTTGGTTTTGGTGGTTTAGTTTCTGAATTTCAAAATATCACGTTAGATAAAGGTGAATCTCGTTCTAACTGGCTAGCGCGTCCATTAACAACTAAGCAGCTAAGTTATGCCGCAGCTGATGTGTATCATTTACTGCCATGCTGGCATGAATTAAAATCTAAACTTGATGAACTAGGTTATTACGACTTTTATTTGCAAGAGTTAGATAATTTACGTCGTCGTAAGATGGTTAAAAAGAACCCTAAAACAGTCTACAAACAATTCAAAAACGCATCATTCTTATCACCTCGTGAGCTTGCAACCTTACAAGCGCTGGGCGAGTGGCGCGAGAACAACGCGGTAAACCGTGATATGGCAGTTAATTTTGTGGTTAAAGAAGCCCACCTTCTGGAAGTCGCGAAACAGCAGCCTAAATCATTACGCGATTTAAATCAGTTAGGGTTACTTCCTATCGAGATTAAACGTCATGGCAAACAGATCATCGATCTTGTTAAACAAGCTCAAAATCTGTCAGATGAAGAGTTACCTGAACCGTTAACGCGAATTTCTGATTACCCTGGCTATAAAAAAATAGTACAAGGAATACGTAATAAGATTGCTATCGTTGCCGAGAAAACGAATATTCCAGCAGAATTAATTGGTTCAAAGAAAATTATCAATGAGTTATTAAACTGGGTCTGGAAATTGACAGAGGAGGAGCGTGCTGTCGGTAGTAAACCTGTGTTGTTAAGTGATTGGCGTGCGGAACTGATAGGTAATAGCTTATTTGAAGGTTTAATGGCTAATAAGTAATAAGTAATAAGTAATAGCAAGTGTACATGAATGTTGTACACTTGCTTAATGCTTACGGGTCTTCAGAAAGAGTCACGTTCAGTTCTAAAACTGAAAGGTTGTTGTCTCTCTGGTCAAGTTGTACATGAACTTGATCTGATGTTACTGCAACATACTTTTTGATCACTTCTAGTATATCCAGCTTTAACTGTGGTAAATAATCTGGCGTGTTATCACGTATGCTACGTTCATGTGCAACAATTATTTGTAAGCGGTCTTTCGCTAAATTAGCAGACGACGCATCCGGTTTTGATGTACGAAAATAATCAAGTAACGACATTTAACCTCCAAATATTCTGCTTAAAAAGCCTTTCTTTTCTACGTCAAGAAAACGAAATTCGCGCTCTTCACCTAAAATTCTAGCAACAGTATCTGCATATGCTTGTCCAGCATCACTTTCTGTGTCAAGGATCACAGGTTGGCCGCAGTTAGATGCTTTCAATACGGCACCTGATTCAGGTATGACACCTGCAAGCGGTACGGCTAAAATATCAGTGATGTTTTCAACACTTAACATATCACCACGCGCAACGCGTTCTGGTACGTAGCGAGTAATAAGCAAATGTTCTTTAATCGGTTCTAGACCTTGCTCGGCACGACGAGAGCGGCTTTGTAACATACCGATAATGCGGTCTGAATCGCGCACTGACGAGACTTCAGGGTTTGTTGTGATAATTGCTATATCTGCAAAGTATAATGCCATCATAGCGCCTGCTTCGATGCCTGCAGGTGAATCGCAAATGATGTAATCATGATTTTCAGCAAGTTGGTCTAATACTTTACCAACGCCTTCTTTTGTTAGTGCATCTTTGTCACGTGTTTGTGACGCGGGTAGAATATTCAGGTTCGCTACACGTTTATCTTTAATTAAAGCTTGCGATAGGTTTGCTTCCCCATTGATTACATTAACGAAGTCATAAACCACGCGGCGTTCACAGCCCATGATTAAGTCTAAGTTACGTAAACCGATATCGAAATCGATAACAACAGTTCTTTTCCCTCGCATTGCTAATCCAGTTGCAATAGCGGCACTTGTAGTTGTCTTACCAACACCACCTTTACCGGATGTTACGACAATAATCTCAGCCATTTTAATTCCTTGAATTTAATCGAACTTTGTAATTTCTAATTTGTTATTAATGCAATTTATATGTGCTCGGGAATTTAAAAATTCCGGTTGCACTGCATCACTTAAAATATAAGTGCCATTAATTGATAATAATTCGGGGTCTAATTTGTTACAGAAAATCTGTGCGCTATCATCACCTTTAGCGCCTGCTATTGCACGGCCACGTAATGCACCATATATATGGATTGAACCATCTGCAATCACTTCAGCACCTGCGCTAATATTACCCAATACAGTTAAAGAAGCATTTTGAGCATAAATTTGTTGCCCAGATCTTATCTGCCCTTTATGAACTATGGTCTTAGTTACAGATTTTTCAACAATAACTGTTTGAATTTCTGGTTTTATTTGTGAAGCAGATACTAATGAACTTGTATTATTTTTAGCTGTATTGGATATAACAGAAAGGCCTGCCGCTCGTACACCTAGTTTTTGTTCCGCTGTTTTACAACCTTCAATACCAACAAGATTCATCCCATTATTGGTGATAACTTGTTCAATCGCTTGAAAGTCAATATCTTCGGCTAAGTTTGCGATATTAACAACCACCGGTGCAGATTTAAAGAATGCAGGGGCTTGGCATACTTTGTCGGCAATAAAGGAATGAAGATTAGCCATTGCAGCATCATTCTCTATATGAATAACTGAAAGTGTAAAGCTAGTCCCTTTAAATTTTATTGACTGATCTGCCATCATTTTTCCCTGGTTGCTTAGTTTTCATGCCTGTTTTAGCATTTATGGTTATAGCACTTAGATAATTCATTATGCCATGTTATATTTTACTCGCAAAATAGGCAAGTTCATAACTAAAGAGAAACGCAATGCTTTGTTCAATTTATAAAACAAATAAAAAAGAAGGGATGTATTTATTTATATCTCGCCGTGAAGATTTTAGTCAAGTTCCTGAAACTTTATTAAGTATGTTTGGTCAACCTAAGTTAGTTGTTACGATGAATTTGCTCGCAACACGAACGTTGCAATTTGCCGATACTAAAAAAGTATTAGAGAACTTAACAACAGCGGGCTTTTATTTACAGATGCCACCACCGCCTGTAAATCATTTGGATGAATATAAAAAATGGCGTGATGAAAATAAATAACACGTCATTATAGAGAGTATATAAGGAGATATAATGAAATTAGCAGGGTTAGTGTTATTAGCTTTAACTTCAACGGCTGTGTCTGCCAAGCCGACATTCGATGAATATTTATCTACCTTACGCACTGAATCTGAATCGTTAGGATTCAGTGAACAAACGATTAATGATGCATTCAGTAGTATTAACTACAGAAAAAAAACAATCGTACATGACAAAGCGCAACCGGAACGCCAAAAAATAACACTTGATGCGTATATTCCTAGAGCTGTTCCTGAATGGAAAATAGCGAAAGCGCGTAAATTATTCCTAGAAAATAAAGAACTATTAGAAAGAATAGGAAAAGATTTTGGTGTTCAACCAAGATTCATTGTCGCGCTGTGGGGGGTTGAAACAAACTTCATTGTCGCGCTGTGGGGGGTTGAAACAAACTTCGGTAATTATACTGGGAACTTCTCTACATTATCCGCACTTGCGACGCTTGCTTATGATGGAAGACGTGAAACCTTTTTCAAAAAAGAATTCTTTGCAGCATTGAAGATTATTGATGAAGGCCATATTACAGCCACTGACATGAAAGGGTCATGGGCTGGTGCTATGGGGCAGGTTCAATTTATGCCGTCTTCATTTAATGCGTATGCTGTTGACTATAACAAGGATGGTAAAAAGGATATTTGGAACAATACAGCCGATGCTTTGGCCTCTGCTGCCAATTATCTAAAACAAGCCAAATGGGATGATACATATACTTGGGGTCGACAGGTATTGCTACCTGATAATTATGATGCACAAGTATCAGGCCTTAAGTTAACAAAGAAATTAAATGAATGGCAGTCACTCGGTATACGGACTTACGAAGGAAACAGCCTGCCTAAAGTTGATCTTAATGCGTCTCTGATTATGCCTGATGGCGAAAATGGCCGTATCTATTTAGTTTATAACAACTACAAAAGCATTATGCGTTGGAATCGGTCTGATTACTTTGCTACTTCTGTTGCGCATTTGTCTGATGCGATCAAATTCAAGGATTGAACATGAATTATTCCCTTTATCAACATCAGAATATCAATAATGAAACGTTAAGTTTACCGGTAGGTAAGGTTGTTTGTATCGGTCGAAATTACCTCGATCACATTCGTGAACTTGGTAACGAAGTCCCTGAACAAGCATTATTATTCATGAAGCCTGCTACAGCGTTAATTAGTTTTGATGAGCCATTACTATTACCAACTGGACTTGGCGAATGCCATAACGAACTTGAAGTCGCTTTATTAATAAGCGCACCTATTCAACGCGGTGATGATATTAGTATCGCAGAGATGATATGGGGAGTAGGGCTTGGCCTTGATTTAACATTAAGAGATTTACAATCAAAGCTCAAAGAAAAGGGTCAGCCTTGGGAACGGGCAAAAGCGTTTGATTATTCATGTCCTATCTCCAGATTCATTCCAATTAATGAATTTAACGATCTGAATCAACTAGAGTTTAGTCTAAGTGTTAATAATATAACTCGCCAGCAAGGTGATACAGCTAAAATGATGCGCTCAATAGAAGCCTTGCTGACTGAAATTACGACCTGCTTTACATTGTTACCTGGTGATATTGTACTCACGGGAACACCGGCAGGTGTCGGTGTTCTAAATAGTGGAGATAAACTTGCTTTAACGCTAGCAAACCGTTATAAATTCGGCTGCGAGATTATTTAGAGATTAATGAAATGGTAGAAAAATTTTGGCAGACTAAAACACTCGCTAAAATGACTGTTCCAGAGTGGGAATCACTCTGCGATGGTTGCGGAAAATGTTGCTTACATAAGATTATCGAAGATGACACGGATGAAATACATTTCACTAATGTTGCTTGTGAATTATTAAATACCAAATCATGTCGCTGTAAGAAATACGAGAAACGTTTTAAGTATGTTTCGGATTGTTTCAAAGTGACATTAGATGATATAGATGCATTCCATTGGTTACCTGAAACCTGCGCTTATAAGCGGTTACTCGAAGGAAACGATATTCCTGAATGGCACCCGTTAATTACCGGTAGTCAATCTGAGATGCATAAATTAGGTTATTCGATTCGTGGTAAAGCAGTTGCTGAATCACAAGCGGGTGACTTAGAAGACCATATTATAACGTTTAAACTGTAATTGTTGAGGATAAGATGACCGAATCTATTCACGGTAGAGAAATCGTAGCGCTATTAGCTGCGCAGTCACAGGGAATGAAAGAGGCCGAACTGTTAAATCTTATAGGTAAGCAATTTCCTCAAGATTTATTTCACACATGCAAAATAAAAGGCATGGATAAAGCACAAATACTAGCAAACATGATGACGAAAGGTCGCATTGTAGAGAAAAACAGTGTTTTAGTTGCTGAAACGAGTTGTGGGTGTAAAAACAAATAATGATTCAGGGGCTATTTAGCCTCTGAATATCTCAAAGTCAGAGAAAACATTATCGTTTTAAATAATACCGACGAATTATTTAGACCATCATGCATAACTCTTTCTATATTCTAAATAAACGCAGACTTTAATTTAACGCTACAACTTAAGTAATGCTATAACGTTAAATCATTCGAAGCTAGCATGCTAGTTAATTAAGCGCTTCTAAAAGATCACCAATCTTCTCTATTTGTATTATCTTCGCACCATTATTTTCCATTGATTTGTGGTAATTTGCTTTCGGTATATAGATCACCTCAAAACCATGTTTAATCGCCTCATTAACCCGAGGTACACCGCCATTAATAGGTCGAACTTCACCACTAAGAGATATCTCGCCCATAAAACAGTGTTTACGAGACATTGCTTTATCATTTAGGGAACTAATAAGAGAGGCCGCAATGGCTAAATCAGCACTGGTGTCTGTCTCAGGTAGTTTTAAACCACCAACTAGATTGACATAAATATCATGAAATAGTTTTATGCGTCCATGTTTACGCAAAACAGCGGTGATCATTTTCAACCGATTAAAGCTAAGACCAATACTTACACGCTGTTGGTTTTCTGCTTCACATTCAGATACTAAACATTGTACTTCAAGTAATAAATTACGATTACCATCACGAATACAAGTAATAGCAGAGCCTGCTACGTGTTCCTCGGCACCAGATAGGAACAACTTACTTGGATTATCGACAGACAGCATGCCACGGCTATGCATTTGGAAGATACCAACTTGGTCTACATCACCAAAACGGTTTTTACTTGCGCGGATTGTACGAATAATACTGTCGTTAACCTCAATGTGGAGCAGGGTGTCTACAATATGTTCAAGCGTTTTAGGTCCCGCTAAGTCACTACCTTTTGTCACATGGCCAACAATGATCAGGGTGATACCGTGTTGTTTAGCAAATCGACTGAGTTCTTGTGCACAGCCTTTTACTTGGCTAACAGAACCGGCACTACCATTACAGTGTTCACTTTCTAAAGCTTGAATCGAGTCTATAATTAAAAATTTAACTTTAGCCTCTAAAGCCCGCTCCATAATGTTAGACACAATATATTCAGACATCAGTAACAAGTTTTCTTCTACAAAATCAATTTTCAAACGTTCTATGGCGCGACTTTTGAACTGTTCTAAGCTTTCTTCCGCAGTACAGTACATCGAAACCATCTGCTTACTAAGATTTGCAGAGAGCTGTGTCAATATCGTCGTTTTTCCGGCACCTGGATCGCCTGAAATCAACACAATCGAGCCAACGGTTAGACCGTTACCGAGTACACGGTCTAATTCACCTATCTGTGTCTCAATTTTATTCAATGCTACGTGTGATACTTCAGACATCTTTTTAACGGTATTGCCGAGTGTACCGGCATAACCACCTTGAGATGCTATTGCACGTTGTTGACTTGGTAATGTCGCTTCTTTAAATTCAGCTAATGTATTCCATGCTTTACAGGCATTACACTGGCCTTGCCAACGAGGGAAGTTAGCGCCACATTCTGAACAGAGGAAACTTATTTTTGTTTTGGGAGTTTTGGCCATGATTTAACTATAAAAAATACTCATGCCATAATAATAGCATGAGTATCTGGATGTTTATACAGTTGTTTTTCGTTTGATAAAGTTACAAACTCTTTTTAGCAGGTAATACTGCGTTTGCTAAAATCATACCTGCAAGGATCGCAATAAAGATCATGAAAACAAAACCACTGTCATTAATATTATTTAATATTTCATGTCCTGAAATATAAGTATTTAATTCCATATAAGTTCTACTACCAGGAACTAACAATACAATACCTTGGATCAAGACTATTGATGCGGGTCTGTTTTTAATAATCGCATATATATTACTAAATAAACCGACGGTGAAAGAACCGACGAAAGTACCTAAAGTGAAGCCTAAGTATTGGGCGGCAAAGGTACTTACGACATAAGCAATAAGACCTGCTGCAATCCCCCAAAGCATGTCAGATTTATGCACATTAAACGCAACGACAAGGCCTGTTGACAGCGCGGCTACGGCGATGTAGTTTTTCCAATCGGGTAACGAGTAACTCATATCAAGCATTAGTGGGTCAATTGTCCAAATCAGGTTCCCTAACGTGATACCAAGTAAAGCGCCGAAATAGAGTTTAAACAGCAGCATGATGGCATCAACGAGTTTAGAAGTACCAGAAACCAAATCTTTGTTTACGATCTCACTTAGCGCGACGGTAATGGCTAACCCTGGAATGAAAATAATAACGGATGATAATATGACAAATGGAACATTGATATTCACTTCAAGGCTGGCGATAAAACACGCCAACAGCGCGGAAATAAAAGGGGCGAAGAACTCTACAATTGAAGCAAGTCGTGACGAGTGCGCAGATAGTTTATATAAAATAAAAACAAGAAAAGAAAATAAAAATGAGCTTACAATGTCTAAACTTGAATCAGACAGCAGCATTGCAAACGCGCCACCGGTCACACACCAACCAAGCGCTTCAGTTTTTACGCCATAAAAACCAGGTTGTTGCTTTGCTTCAATCAATAAATCGATAGCTTGGTCCAACGTAACTTCTGAATCTACAACTTTTTCGACAATTTCATCAATTGTTGCCAGTTTACCAAGGTCGTTGCCCGCTGGTTTAACGCGTGCAATATGCGTATGCTGATCGTCTGGGTTACTTGAAAATATGAATGTAAACGCTGTCGGAGTGACAAGAAAACTTGCTTCAATATTCCAGAACTTAGCTAAATTTATTAAATGATTTTCAATTCGATAACTTGTTGCACCGCAACGATGTAATGCGAGCCCGAGTTTAATAATAAAATTTATTTGAAGCTTATATGTCTGACTGTGCATAGTTATATTCTGGGAGATGCAAAAAGAGCTATATTTTAGTTCTATTTAAGTTAATTTGTTAGCTTAAATGTTGGTTATTTTCAATTAAATTGAAATTTATTGGTGACTTGTTAAATTAAAAGTTGTTTGTAGTGTGAGAGACAACTTAAGTAACTTAAATTTTGGAATGTAACTTCTAATTTCCCTCGATAATATGTAAATCATAAATTTTATATTGTATTAGCGGCTTCAAAAAGGGTTTCTTATGTCGAAAGTAATTACTGCAGCAAAACAAGTATGGTCTGCAAAAGATCAAATCACACGTAACATCTGGTTAGCAGGTTTAGGTGCCTATGATAAAGGTTATCAATCAGCATCAAATACTGTAACTAAAAGCCAATCAATCTTCGATGAATTAGTTGAACGAGGTCGTAAGTTAGAAGCTGACACGACACAAACTATTACGTCTCAAAAAGATAAATTAACATCAGCAGGTCAATGTGCTACCGATGCGTTACAAGATAAAGTGCATAAGGCCGTCACGACGTTAACACATATTGATGTTAATACATTCGATAACATTATTGATAAAATTGACCAAATCGAAAAGGCACTTTCAGACGCTAAAACGCAGCAAAATAAAGAAGTAATCGTCGAAGTTGAAGCGATTAAAAACGTTGTTGAAAAAGTCGAGATTGCTGTAACGGAAAAAGTGGCAAGTGTGGCAGCCCAAGTAACCGCTGCAGTGGAAACTGTCGCCGAAGTTATTGCGCCAGCAACAACCAATCCAATTGTTGTACAAGCAAGTGACATTGTTTCAAGTGTTGTCTCTCAAGTAACAACGGCGGTTGAAACTGTTGCTGACGTTATTGCGCCGACAACAGTTAATCCAGTTGTAAAAGAAGCGAGCGAAGCAGTTACAACAGTAAAGCAATCGGTTAAGCCAACGTCAAAAAAAGTATCACACAAGCGCGTTAAAAAAGCAGTCGCGAAAAAAAAGTAATCATGTAGTGTAACTTATTGTGGTGGTTGGCAGGACTGCCACAATAAGGTTTTATCATTTCAAGTATGCGCCTCTGTAATCATATAGCTCCCTTATTTATATAAGCCTTCCATATAGTTAACGCCGATTTTATCGTTTAATAACATTCCAATCATCCAACTTTAATACGTATCACATAACACAAATAAATCACCTGAAATAGGTATTTCATCGTGCGACAAAGACACAATAATGATATGGTTAATATAAGATTTATTACAAAGAGAAGTTAAATGTTCGACAACTATAACAACATAGTAATCCTTACAGGTTCAGGTATTTCTGCTGAATCAGGTATTGAAACATTCCGTGCAAGTGATGGATTATGGGCTAAACATCACATTGATGATATTGCCACTCTAGATGGTTATCGTCGAGATCCTGAGTTAGTTTATAGTTTTTATAATCAACGTTTTAACCAATTATCTTTGCCTAGTGTTCAACCTAACGACGCACATATAGCATTAGCGGAGTTACAAAAAAACTATTCTGGTAACGTGAGTATTATCACTCAAAATATAGATAATTTGCACGAGCGTGGTGGTGCGCAGAATGTTATTCATATGCATGGTGAGCTAATTAAAGCACGTTGTGAAAAGACGCATAAATTATTCCCCTACAAGCAATTAAATAAGACATTAAAATGCCCGTGTTGCAAAGAAGCAGGTAACCTTCGCCCACATGTTGTCTGGTTTAATGAAATTCCTTTATTTATGAATGATATTTATAAAACATTAAGCACCGCAGATCTCTTTATTGCTATCGGTACATCAGGCTCGGTTTACCCTGCGGCTGATTTTGTTAATGAAGCACATAAAGTGTGTGCGCATACCATCGAAATAAATTTAGACTCTACGCATATCTCGGATAATTTTCAAGAACACCGAATCGGTAAAGCCACTGATGAAGTGAGGGAATTGGTTGATGAATTAATGGCGAGAGATAAGCAATTTTTTTAAATGATCAATTAGAATTGAACGTGATA
This sequence comes from Moritella sp. JT01, assembly GCF_001574435.1. Lineage (GTDB taxonomy): Bacteria > Pseudomonadota > Gammaproteobacteria > Enterobacterales > Moritellaceae > Moritella. Next base: position 58,309 of record NZ_LOCN01000005.1, on the reverse strand, counting down.
AAAAGGTGCATACATGATGCACCTTTTTATTATCACTTCTAAGCTACGGTAACCTTACAGGTTTTGCGCTTTTAGTTTTTCGTAATAACGTTCGTAAATTATATTTGCTTCGCCAACATCTGAGTGAAACTCACCGTTTGCAATTGTTTCTGCATCAGGGAATACAATCTTGTTTTCAGTAAATTCTTTAGGTAGCAATTTTTTAGCTGCCTTGTTAGGCGTTGGGTAACCAATCTCTAAAGCAACTTCAGCAGCCACTTCAGGGCGTAGTAAGAAGTCGATAAGTTTGTGTACGGCATCAACATTCTTCGCATTCTTAGGAATTGCTAAGCTATCCATCCAAAATACAGCGCCTTCTTTTGGATATACCATCGTAATATCGCTATCTTCTTGTTGCGCCATGTACGTGCTGCCGTTCCAAATCATACCAAACTCTACTTCGCCTGCGATATAAGGGTTAGCGGGTGTGTCAGAGTTAAATACAAGCACGTTAGGCATAAGTTTTTTTAATAACTCATATGCTTGTGCTAATTCTTCTTTGTCTTGTGTATTAGCCGAATGACCTTGTATTTTTAATGCCATGTGGAAAATTTCACGAGCATCGTCAGTCAATAGTAACTGACCTTCCCATTTTGGGTCCCACAAGTCTTTCCAGCTTGTTATTGACGATAATTCAATATTTGCAGTGTTAACACCAATACCCGTAGCGCCCCAGATATATGGAATACTATAACGGTTACCTAAATCGTATTCTTTGTTTAACAAAGACGGTTCTAGGTTACCAAAATTAGTTAGCTTCTTATGATCGATTTCTTGAAGCATGCCTTCTTTCTTCATTTTACTAATGAAGTAAGTTGACGGTACAACAAGATCATAACCGTTCTTATCATACGTTTTTAATTTCGCGTACATTGACTCGTTAGATTCATACGTTGAATAAACGACTTTAATGCCTGTTTCTTCAGTGAAACGAGCTAATAAACCTGGCGGGATATATTCAGACCAGTTATAAAAATTAATGGTCGTTGCGTAAGCTGAGCTACTAAAAAGTAGGGCTGCGGCAATACAATTTATGGTTAATTTAAACATAGTAATTTGACATCTTCTTTTATTGAATAGTAAACAACAACAGCACAAGGCTGCATAACAAGTAAAAAGCGATTCTAGTGAATCTACTTTCCACCTTTATTAATAAGGGCTGAGGCAATAACAAACGAAATCGATATTAAAATCATAACAGTCGCTAATGCATTAACCTCTGGCGAAACGCCAACTTTAACCATCGAATATATTTTTAATGGCAGAACTTCAAAACTAGGGCCTGTCACGAATGAACTCACAATTACATCATCAAGGGATAAGGTAAATGACAATAACCAACTCGCAATAATGGCTGGTTTCGCAATGGGTAAAATAATACGTCTAAAAATGGTTGCTTCACTTGCGCCTAAATCTTTCCCAGCTTCTAATATTGCATTATCAAAATTACTTAAGCGACTGTAAACCGTGATGACCACAAACGGGATGCAGAAGGTTATGTGAGCGATAAGTAAGGTAACAAAGCCAAGATCTAAGCCAAGTATAATAAATAAAGATAATAATGAAATAGCCATCACAATATCGGGTGACATCATCACAACAAAGAGTAGTCCAGATATAAACTTTTTACCTTTAAACTTATGCTTAAATAAAGCCACTGCGCCCAGCGTACCGATAACGACGGCAATTGATGAGGCAAAAACAGCAATGGTTATCGAGTTAAATGCAGCTTGGAGTAATGTATCGTTATTCCAGAGTAGTTCGTACCACTTTGTCGTGAACCCCTTCCATTTTAAGCCGTACTTAGAGGCATTAAACGAATTTCCGATTAAAATGAAGATGGGTGTATACAAGTATATATATACAAATAATAACAAGACTTTGGATATATGACGTTTAAGCATTGTTACCTCTGTTTTTAATCGATTTACCTACCTTATAATAGAAAAATAGTAACCCAGCCATGAACACCGTTAAGGTGATACTTGCGGCAGAACCAAACGGCCAATCCCGAATATTCAAAAATTGTGTCTTGATCGTATTACCAATCAATAAGTTTTTTGCACCACCGACCAGGTCTGCAATATAAAACATCCCCATCGCAGGTAAAAAGACTAATAACATACCAGCGATGATACCTGGCATAGTCAAAGGTAATTCAACTTTTAAAAAAGTAGTAAACTTAGATGCTCCAAGATCTTTAGCGGCTTCAATTAAGCTTTTATCTATTTTTTCAATACTCGAATACAAAGGTAAAATCATAAATGGCAGTAATATATAGACCAAAGCAAAAATGACGGCAAATTCCGTGTACATCAGTTTTAACGGTTTATCAATGATATGTAAATTGAGTAATAAACCGTTAAGTAGACCCTTTTTCGCTAATAAAATCTTAATTCCGTATGTTCTAATTAATGAATTTGTCCAAAACGGGACAATAATTAGGAATAACAACACCGGTCGTACTTTTTTAGGTAACTTGACTATCGTATAAGCAAAAGGGTAACCAATAATTAAGCAGACAAACGTTGCTATGCTCGCCATATATACTGAATGACTTAAAACCTTAAAGTACAAGGGATCAAATAAACGCACATAATTGTCTAACGTAAAAGTTAAGCTTATTAAGTTGGCATCATCACGTGTTAAAAAACTGGTGACGATAATCATCAAATTAGGCACTAAAACGAAGACACTTAGCCAAACAAGTAAAAGTCCAATAGAGAAACGCTTAAAAAGCGACGAATTAATCATTTGTTAAGATAACCTCCCAGCTTTCTACCCATGAAACAGCCACTTTTTGTCCGAGGCTATGGTCAAAATCGGGATCATCTTCGTCAAAGAATTCACTGATTTGTACTCTTTCACCTGAATCTAAGCGGATAACCGAATCTAGCGTCATCCCTTTGTAATTTCGTTCGATAATATGCCCAGTAATCTGTGCTGACGTAGCTTTAGCGTCTATTTCTTTAATTCTTAAATCTTCTGGTCGTAATAAAATATTGACTTGTTGATCGAGTTCTAACGATAGCGCTGTTGAAATCGTATACTGACAGCCATGCACATTGGCAATGTATTTACCTTCACCTAGGCATGATTCAATAACACCAGGGAAGATATTAATTTCACCAATAAACTTAGCCACGAATAAGTTAATCGGCGTTTCATAAATTTCTCGTGGTGTACCTATCTGTTCAACCTTCCCGTTGTTCATTACAATAATACGATCAGACATTGTTAATGCTTCTTCTTGATCGTGCGTAACGAATATAAAGGTAATGTTTAACTTTCGTTGCAACATTTTAAGCTCGTTCTGCATTTCTTTACGTAGCTTATAATCTAATGCGCTTAACGATTCATCCAATAGCAGTACTTTTGGCTGGTTAATCACAGCGCGTGCAATTGCCACACGTTGCTGTTGACCACCTGAAAGTTGAGTTGGCTTGCGATCTTTAAAATCGGTTAGCTTTACGATGGCGAGAATATCTTCAACACGTTGTTTGATTTTTGATTCCGCAAATTTTTTCATACGTAAACCAAAGGCTATATTTTCGAACACCGTCATGTGAGGAAACAGTGCATAGCCTTGGAAAACGGTATTGGTATTACGCTTTTCTGCCGGAACATTTGTGATACATTTATTTTCAAGGTATACATCACCGCTATCAAGCGTTTCTAATCCAGCAAGCACACGCAATGCAGTTGTTTTGCCACAGCCAGAAGGGCCTAAAATTGTGACAAATTCACCATCATAAATATCTAATGTTAAGTCATTAATAATAAGTTTGTTATCAAATGACTTTTTTGCGTTAGCAAGTCTAATGATTGAGTTTTGATTTTTATTAAGCATCAATAAACCTAAATGATAAGAGGTCCATCTAATCGAATAAGATGAACAATTTGCGTGAATTCTAATGCTATAGTTCACATAAATGAAGCATAAATTTGCACTTCAATAAAAATAATGCATTTAAAACATATTCAGGTCATTTTTAAAACTTTAAAAGTAATAAAGTCGTAATATGTGCTCTAATTTATGACTTATTTTAGGTATAATCAGCGAGACAATAATACCCCCCTTACTTTTACTTACTTATTTATTAAGGAACAGATCATGTTTAATAACCATTTCATCAAAGTGGTGCTTCTTTCAAGTCTCCTTGTCCCTTCTTTAAGCGCCCAAGAATTAGTCGTTGGTTATGATGGTTTTTATAACAGAATAAAAAATAGTAAAAAAGAACAGTACGTTAATACAAAAATTGGTGTTTTCCTTAATAATAGTCAGACAGGTAAACATTGCCAGATCGAAAATGCATTTATTAATTTCGAAGGCGCGATCACTGATGTTGAAATTGGTGCTGACTCTGAGCTGCTGCTCCCTTTTGATAAAGACTTACGTGACAATAAAGCAAAACTGCACGTGAACGTGACTGATACTGCGTCATGTGACCTTGCGTTCCAAATTATGGCAGCAGAAAATAACAGTGCTGAATATTCAACTTTATCCTTAGTGAAGCAAATTGAAGAGTTTGATCTGTTTTTAGGAAATATGGCTGGTTACTTTGGTCGGATGAATTTACCTGCAACTGTGGGCGTACAATTTATTTTTGATGAACCTGTCGACGCTTATACAGCCAGCGGAAATTTATTTAAGAGTGGTCAACAAATTTCGTTATCTCAGGATGAAATTATTCGCGATAAAATTGCTGGAATCAGATTCAGTAAGCAACCATTACGTATCGTACCGCTAACTGAAATTTGATTGACTCTGAATTAGAGAATAAAATTAAATAAAAAAAGCACTGCAGTGATGCAGTGCTTTTTTATTTCTAAAATTGGACGATTTTATAATTCAGCTATTTATAATTCAGCTATTTATAATTCAGCTATTTATAATTCAATAACAGTAATCGCGTCGTTTGGATCAAATTTTTCTACACCTGTTTTAGATTTTTCAACAGGCAGCATTTCAATTTCATTATCAAACGCTGTATCTAATTCAGTTAATTCATCAGCGCGCTCTAAATCCATATTTACAAAATCAAACGCGTTGGTATCTGCAAGGTGACTTGGCACTATGTTGCGAATGGCATTAAAGCAATTGTTCACACGACCTGGGGTTGCTTCATCCCATTGTGCTAGCATTGCTTTAACAGCTTGGCGTTGTAAATTTTCTTGTGAACCACACAGGTTACAAGGAATAATAGGGAATGCTTTAAAGGCCGAGTAAGCTTTGATATCTGCCTCGCGGCAATATGCAAGTGGGCGGATAACAATGTTACGCTTATCATCAGAAATTAGTTTTGGTGGCATTGTTTTCATTTTAGCGCCATGGAACATATTTAAGAATAATGTTTCAACGATATCATCAGCATGATGGCCAAGTGCAAGTTTAGTCGCACGAAGCTCTACCGCTGCGTTATACAGAATACCGCGACGTAAACGAGAACAAAGACTACACGTTGTTTTGCCTTCTGGGATTTTGTCTTTAACGATACTGTATGTATCTTTCTGAACAATTTTGTATTCAATTCCAAGATTTTCAAGGTAGCGGGGTAGAATATCTTCAGGGAACCCCGGCTGTTTTTGATCTAAGTTAACCGCAATAATATCAAAACTAATCGGTGCAGCTGCTTGTAATTGAATTAAAATGTCAAGCATTGTAAAACTATCAGCACCACCAGACAAACAAACCATGACTCTGTCACCATCTTCAATCATATTATAATCTACGATTGCTTTACCTGTTTCATGGCGCAGTTTTTTTTGCAGTTTAGCAAATTGCTTTTTTTCTAAAGCGGTAAGGTTTTCAGGATTCATTGGGACACTCAGGATAAATATTGCTGTAAGCAGCGCAGTATACCCAAGCAAGCTGGAAAAGCAAGTTCCAGAGCAAGGGCAGAGTGTTACCGTCATATTTCACATTCGAAATTGATAATTATTTTAACGCGAGAAGGTCACAGTTAATTGAATCAATCACCATTTCAGCTGTATTGCCGATTAAAAATGCAGAAAACCCGTTACGCGTTGGTGCGCCTAGTATGACTAATTCGGCATCTACTGCTTGAACAACATCAGCAATAACGTCTTCCGGAGCTCCCGGTTGAATATGAACATTTTCTTTAGCGACATTAAATTTAGCGGCATGACTATACATGGTGCTTTTATGATGGTCTTCAATCTCTTGATTATATGCGACGGCATCAAAATTAGGGATTTCTATCGATATATGTTCAGGTGTACTTGGATAAGCATTCGCTAAATGTACATTTGCATTAAGTAATTCTTTTAGCTGAAGCGCTTCTTGCGTAATACGTTCATTAATAGAGTCGTCATCTTCTGAACTGAGGCTTGTTGTTTCAAGCACTTGAATAGCGGCAACAATATTACCACCAATAGGCCAGTCATGATCTTTAACAAGCAATACTGGACATTGGCTTTTACGCAATAAATGCCAATCAGTTGGCGTAAACATAACGGCACTTAGCTTATTATGATCGTGCGTACTTTTTACAATCAAATCGTGATTATTGAGTTTAGCTTCTTCTAAGATTGATTCGAAAGGACGCTTATGCCAAATCAGCTTTAACTTTATATTTATACCTGAATAATCTTGTTCTAATTGCTGTGTAAATGATTTTTGTTCTTCGGCAACAATAGCATCTTGCATTGACTGACGTTCGTCACTCGAAAATAGAGACGTTAGTTCATAAGAAAGGTCATAGATAACAAGAAGAAGGGTAATTGACACGTTATCTTGTTGAGATGCGAGATACAATGCACGGGATAATGCGACTTGTGGTGTATTAACTGGATCTGCAACCACTAGAATATTTTTATATTTATTCATAAGGCACCTTCATCACAAATTGAATATAGAGTAAGTATATGTTTCTTATGTTGATTATACACAATCAATAATTTCACTTATTTAACTATATCTCAATTTGTGATAGATGCCATAAATGTACTACATTTTATGGGCTATAAGTTAAGCCTTGTGAACTAAGACTCTATTTCTTACCAGCAAGTGAAGCTAAACCTTCACGATTTAAAATAGTGATATATTTACCTTTAACTTCAATCATTTCACTTATTTGGAAACGACCAAGTAAACGACTGATTGTTTCAACCGTAAGCCCTAAATAGTTACCTATATCACCACGGGTCATGGTTAAACGGAATTCTTTAGGTGAAAAACCACGCTCAGAGAAACGTACCGAGAGATTATTTAAAAAAGCAGCAAGACGTTGTTCAGCATTCTTTTTACTTAATAACAGAATCATTTCTTGATCAGCCGCAATTTCGCCACTCATTAAGCGCATCACTTGGCGACGTAACATCGGCATTTTACCAATTAAGTCATCAAGAGTGTCATAAGGTATTTCACAAACCATCGACGTTTCTAATGCTTGAGAAAAACTCGGATGAATACCAGAACTCAATGCATCAAAGCCGATTAAGTCACCGGCTAAATGGAAACCTGTGATTTGCTCATCACCTTGTTCTGTAATCGTGTATGACTTCACTGAACCTGAGCGAATAGCATAAAGTGCTTTAACTTTATCACCGGCTTTAAAAATTTCATCGTGCTTTTGAAAAGGCTTTTTGCGTTCAATAATTTGGTCGAGAGAATCTAGCTCTGAATCATTCAAAGAATATGGTATGCAAAGTTGGCTAATACTGCAGTTTTGACAGTGTATTTCACACTTTGGAGCAGTAGTTCGTGTTGGTATCTTTTTATCTAAGGCCATAATTCCAATAAACTCTTTTGATATATGTCAATATTGTAACAAATTTAAATGCCAGAAGCACTCAATTGTACTACCGCTATATAAATAACATGCAAACCGAATAAAACAAGTAATAAACCACTCACTTTCTTGAATCTGGTGTTTTGTATTAAACGATTGAACTTGTTGGATAAACTTCCAACTAAGAACATGATAGGAAAGGTTCCTAACCCGAAAGCAAACATCGTTAATGCCGATTCTAATGCTGACCCACTTGATAAAGCGAGAGTTAATGCTGAATAAACTAAGCCACACGGTAACCAGCCCCATAAAAACCCGAGCGGGAAGGCGTGATAAGGTGTTTTTAATGGCAAAAACTGGCGAGCCAGAGGTTGAATATATCGCCAGACTAAACGACCCACTTTTTCAAGTTGGAGAATCGCTGAATTGAGTTGCGCAATATATAAACCAATCAATATTAATGTAATACCGGACACAAAGCGTAAGATCACTAATAAGTCATAGCCGGCACCAAAGTTTAAACCTATTTGTGCTGTATAACCGACAATGGCACCAATTAGCGTGTAGCTAGTAATGCGTCCTAGATTATAAAATAATGGGGCGAGTGATGTTGTCTGAGGTGATGATTGCGTGTTTGCATGTGCTATTGCACCAGAAATACCGCCACACATTGCAATACAATGACCAGCACCTAAGATACCAATCATAAAGGCAGCGACAACACTAGTTATCATGTTTGACTACAGGTTTAACAACCTGTGATTCGTTGTTATTGTCATCGTCGTCAAACAAAATATTACTGCCTTCGCGTTCTAAATCTTCAAATTGGTCTGACTTAACAGCCCAAAAAAAGATACCCACAGCGATTGCAACAAAAATCATCGCAATCGGGATTAACATAAAAATAATTTCCATTACTTTAACAACCTTAATGAATTACCAATAACGAGCAGTGAGCTGAGTGACATTCCAATTACCGCAATATACGGAGGTACGCTTCCTGACATTGCCAAGGGTAAAATTAATGAATTATAACCAAGCGCCCACATTAAGTTTTGTTTTATTATTTTATATGTTTTTGTCGCAGTAGCCAGCATATATTTCATCGCAATGAAATCAGTCGTTAATAACACCACATCCGCACTGTTTTTCGCAAGGTCAGAGCCTTCGCCCATTGCAACAGATACCGTCGCAGCACTGAGCACTGGCGCATCGTTAACCCCATCGCCAACCATCAGCATTAATTTACCTTGTGCTTGTCGATGATTGATGTAAGCAAGCTTACTCTCTGGTGATTGACTGGTCTTTTTATTTGTTATAGGCAAACCGTCGATCACTTTATTGGTGTTGTTTTCTGTATCGCCAGTCAGTAAAGTTACGTCTAAGCCAATAGACGCAATATAATCTAATGTCGTTGAAACGTTCTCACGCATTTCATCTTGAATATAAAAACGTGCCATTAAATGACCATTTTTAATTAAATAAACAACGATTTCTTTGCCATCAGATGGTGAACTAGTCTGCTTTGTGAAAGTAGATGAACCTATGTTGTAAGTATCATCGCCAAGCGTACCCGTAATACCTAAACCAATATGATTTTCAGTTGTATTAAATTGAATTTTTTCTATATTTGATTTAAAGGCTGACGCTATCGGGTGTGTAGAATGTTGTTCTAAAGACGTGGCTATGCGTAATAATTCATTCTCAGGTAATTCACTGTCCGATTTAATACGCGTGAGTGTGAATGTCCCTTTGGTTAATGTCCCTGTTTTATCGAATGCGATTTCATCCACTTTGGTCAGCGATTCAAGTACGTGCTCTTTACGAATTAAAATACCGCGTTGAGATAGGAAGCTGGTTGCACAGGTAAGGGCCGTTGGCGTTGCCAGTGATAATGCGCAAGGGCAGGTTGCGACAAGGACAGATAGGGTGATCCAAAACGCTTTATCTGGATCATGACCTAACCAGAACAAGTAAGTACCAGCTGATATGATTAATAACGCGAGAACAAAATAACGTGATATTTTATCGGCCAAAATAGAAATCTGAGGCTTTGATGACTGCGCTGTATTTTGTAAGCGAATAATTTCTGAAATCAAATTGTGCTTGTGTGTTTTAGTCACGCACACCGTAATTGTCTGTTCAACATTAAGACTACCTGTGTATACACCACTATCAACCGATTTTGGAATGGGTAAGAACTCACCGGTTAGCATTGATTCATCTACACTTGTTTCACCGGTTACAATGGTGCCATCACAAGGGATCACTTCGCCGATTTTGACAATGACGTGATCGTTGATTTCAAGCTGTTTTGTGGGAATTAGTTTTTCGGTTTTATCTTTATCTACACGCAATGCCATGTTAGGAATAAGCTTTGCCATGTTCGCACTCAGTTCAGACGTTTTCTTTCGGGCTCTCAGCTCTAAATATCGACCAAATAATAAGAAGAAAGTAAACATTGAAACCGATTCAAAATAAACTTCACCTGTGCCTGTCATGGTTGCATAAGCTGAAGCTGTATAAGCGCCAAGTAATGCGATTGAAACAGGGACGTCCATACCTAGGGTTCTGGTGCGTAAATTACGTAAGGCATTAGAATAAAAAGGCTGTGCGGAATAAAGTAATACCGGTGTTGCGACAATCAAACTTACCCAGCGGAAAAGCTGGCGATACATCTCTTCCATATCACCAAACCAAGTAGAGTAGAGTGCAACAGCAAACATCATTACTTGCATTGTCGCTAATCCAGCTAAACCTAATCGTCTGAAATAAGATTTAAGTTGCTTGTTGTACATCAATTCATGCTGGTCAGCTTGAAAAGGCGATGCACTGTAACCTAAATTACTGATCCGTTTTAAGATATCACTTAACTTTATTTGAGCATCAATCCACTTGATCGTAATACGATTACTTGTTGCATTGACGTTGATGAAGTGAATACCTTGGGTGTTACGTAAACTTTTTTCGATTAACCAAGCACAGGCGGCACAGGTTAGTCCTTCAACGGTGAGGGTGATTTCTTTTATTTCACCGTCTTGATAAACAAACTCGTTTTGAATTTCATTATCGTCATATATTTCTAATCGTAATAATTCATCCGGTACTAATTGCTTTGCTGTGGGTGATAAATCTGTTCTGTGTTCATAATACGAACTTAAACCCGAACCGACAATCATTTCAGCGACTGACATACAACCTGGACAACACATGTCACGTTCTTCAGGTGCGATATACACTTTATATTTATTTTTATCTGCAGCTAAAACACCTTCGCCACAGTGATAACAATTAGTACCGTTTGACATTAATCTTGCTCGCCGTCTAACTTAATTACTGAAGTATTTGGATATTGAACGTATTCTTGAATGCGCCATTTATGATCAAAAGACTCGGCACGTACACGCCATTTACCTTGTAGCATATCTGCTGGAATTTCTACGCGATAACTCCCGTCTGCCGATGCTGTTGCTAACACTGAAATATCATGTTTTGCCAACGTTGCGTGGAAAAATGAAATGTTAAGCGCTTCGTTCTCTGTCATATCACCTGTTGCTGGTGTGAACACCGCAAAGCCGTTGTCGAATTTTAAATTGAATGTAATATTTCGAGCTAAAGCTTCATGGTATTTAGTTAAGTCTTGGTTAATTTTTTTACCATCTTTATAGTAATCTTCAGATACCATATCTGGCTGATTATTTTGAAAGATAATAAAAGTCGAAGTACCAGCAACCACAGATATAAAAGGAAAGAAAAAGACGAACCAGAACCAAGGTTCTTTATACCAATAAGATTTCATTGTGAACTCCAAAAAGGGAAAAGCGAAATTTAACAAAATTACAGCTAAAAAAAAAGCTCCATTCAGTAAATGGAGCTTTAAATTACCACTATTACGTTACTTTACACTTAAACTGTAAACATAACCGCTTAATAGCGTTATCTTGTCTTCACCAAGGATTTTACCCCATGTAGGCATTGCCCCATTACGACCGTATTTGATTGTTTGTTCGATAGTTTTTCTTGAACCACCGTACAACCAAGTTTTGTCCGTTAGGTTAGGCGCACCCACCATAGTCATGCCTTTAGCATCAGCACCATGACAAGCAGCACAAGTTTGAAGGAATACCTCTTTACCTGCAGCTTCGTCACGAGCGTTAACTTTACGACCAGATAGGCCAACAACATAAGTTGTTACTAGATCTATTTTTTTATCGCCAAGAACCGGTAACCAAGCAGGCATTGCACCATTTCGTCCGTTCGTGATCGAATTTTTGATATCAGCAGTGGTACCACCGTATAACCAATTGCCATCCGTTAGGTTAGGGAAGCCTTTAGCCCCACGTGCATCAGAACCATGACACTGTGAACAGTTTTGTAAGAACAGGCGTTGACCTACTTTTACTGCTTCAGGGTCTTTCGCGATGTCAGCAATTTCACGGTATTCAGTAAAGTTACTTTCTTCTGTTTTAACTAACTTGTTAAATACAGCTGCATATTTGTCATCTGCAGACGATATTTCGCGCTGGTATTCATTCGCACTTGTCCAACCTAATAGGCCTTTATAAGCACCTAAACCAGGGTAAAGTGCGAAATAGATGAAACCACCAATACAAGTGAAAATAAACAGGTATTTCCACCATGTTGGCAATGGGTTGTTTAACTCTTCGATACCATCGAAAGAGTGACCCATTGATTCGCCTTCTTTAACACCGGTATCGTTTTTGTTACACATCCAAAGCAGGCCTAGGCAAGCAAAAATACTACCTAGTGTGATCACTGTGATCCAAATACTCCAAAAAGTACTCATAATCATAAACTCCTAAATACGAGCAGATTTATTTTTCTGCTCTCCATTAAGTGAATCACTGTGGACTGTTTCATCAGCAAATACTAAATTAGCAGCTTCATTAAACGAACGTTTTTGACGTTTGCTGTAAGCCCAAACAATAATACCGATAAAAATGGCCATTAATATTAGGGTATACACCCCTTGAAATGTACCGTAATCCATAAGTTATCCCCTTATTTTAATGCATGGCCTAATGATTGCAGGTAAGCAACCAAAGCGTCTAGTTCAGTTTTACCTTTCACTGCGGCTTCTGCACCAGCAATATCGGCATCTGTGTAAGGAACATCAAAGTAGTTTTTGAAGATACTTAGTTTCTTAGCAGACTCTGAACCATCTAATACATTTTCAGCTAACCAAGGGAAAGCAGGCATATTTGATTCAGGAACAACACTACGTGGATCAAGTAAATGAGCACGATGCCAATCATCAGAATAACGACCGCCAACACGCGCTAGATCTGGACCAGTACGTTTAGAACCCCATAGGAATGGATGCTCCCAAACAGACTCACCAGCAACAGAATATACACCGTAGCGTTCTGTTTCTGCACGGAAAGGACGGATCATTTGGCTATGACAAACTACACAGTTCTCGCGCATGTAGATATCACGACCTTCCATCTCTAGTGCCGTATACGGACGTAGAGTGTCTAAAGGCTCAGTAGTATCTTTTTGCCAGAACAATGGTGTGATCTCAACCATTGCACCAAAACTGATAGCAATAACGATGAATATCGCCAATAAACCAATGTTCTTTTCAATTAATTCATGTTTCATAACATATCTCCTGGATTATGCAGCTTCAGCATCAGCTTTGATTGAGTGATCTGCAGCAGAGATTGTCTTAAAGACGTTATATGCCATGAGTAGCATACCTGTCACAAAGAACACACCACCAAGGAAGCGTACAAAGTAGAATGGGTATGAAGCTTGAAGTGATTCAACGAAGCTATACGTTAAAGTACCGTCAGCATTTACCGCTCTCCACATCAACCCTTGCATAACACCAGAGATCCACATTGCAACAATGTAAAGAACTGTACCAACAGTTGCTAACCAGAAGTGAACATTGATAAGCTTAACGCTATACATACGACCTTGGTTAAATAACACTGGGATTAAGTGATAGATAGCACCGATAGATACCATTGCAACCCAACCTAGCGCACCTGAGTGTACGTGACCAATAGTCCAGTCAGTGTAATGCGATAATGCGTTGACACTCTTAATTGCCATCATTGGACCTTCGAACGTAGACATACCGTAGAAAGACAAAGATACAATTAGAAAACGTAGGATAGGGTCATAACGTAGTTTATGCCATGCACCTGAAAGCGTCATAATACCATTAATCATACCGCCCCAGGATGGCGCAAATAGAATTAATGACATTACCATACCAACTGATTGAGTCCAATCAGGTAGTGCAGTGTAATGAAGGTGATGAGGACCGGCCCAGATGTACAACGATATTAATGCCCAGAAGTGAACAATAGATAAACGATATGAGTAAACAGGACGATTAGCTTGTTTCGGAACGAAGTAATACATCATGCCTAGGAAACCAGCAGTTAGAAGGAAACCAACGGCATTATGTCCATACCACCACTGAACCATTGCATCGATAGCACCACCGTAAATAGAATACGATTTCATCGCATTTAATGGGATCGCGGCACTGTTTACAATATGTAAAATAGCAACGGTTAAGATGAATGCACCAAAGAACCAGTTCGCAACATAAATATGTGACGTACGGCGTTTAACAATGGTACCAAAGAATACAATGGCATAAATAACCCAAACAAAGGTGATTAAAATATCAATCGGCCATTCAAGTTCTGCATATTCTTTCGTTGTGTTATAACCAAGTGGTAATGATATAACGGCAGAAATAATAACAAGTTGCCAACCCCAAAATACAACTGCAGGTAAAACGCCACCAAATAAGCGCGCTTGGCATGTACGTTGAACAACATAAAAGGATGTTGCCATTAGGGCCGAAGTACCAAATGCAAAAATTACTGCATTGGTATGTAGGGGACGAAGACGGCTATAAGTTAACCAAGGTGTATCGAAATTTAGTGCAGGCCAAATTAGCTGTGCTGCAATTAGCACACCTACTGACATACCAACAATACCCCAGATAACAGCCATCACAGTAAACTGTCGTACAACTTTATAGTTATAGTCAGTTTTTATAGGTGAATGAGAGCTCATATTTTGCTTCCGGTGCTACGAATAATTAAACATCTTACGATGCGTGAATACCCCAAAAAAGTATGTGTAAATATAGGTAATCTAAATTGACAATCATACTCAGATGGGGATATTACGCGATTTTACGTAACATTAACAGCGGTATTTGTGTGTTATATTGTTAAAAAGATACTATAAACAGGTGTATTTGACTTGGTTGATTTAGATCAATAAATTTGGAATTAAAAATAGATTTTTCAATGTTGAATTGATAATGATCAAGCAAAAATAGCGCTAAAAACATAACAGAGTGTAAAATAATCCGTGGTTTTTTTTAGTCTAGTGCAATATGAGGTTATTAGCTTGTTAATAAAAAAGGTTGCTTAATTCTGCTGTATTAAGAGAGTTAGGCAACCTTTTGGTTATACTGGGTAAAGTATAAGGTTAAACTTGAGCGTTATTCGCTTAAGCTTTTAATGCTGCTGATACAATTTCTTGTGCTTCGCTTAAAATTAACGCTAAATGCGCTTCATCTTTAAAGCTTTCTGCATAAATTTTGTAAATAGCTTCTGTGCCTGATGGGCGCGCAGCAAACCAACCATTTTCAGTCGTTACTTTTAAACCACCAATTTTACCATTGTTGCCTGGAGCGTTAGTTAATTTAGCCGTGATTGTTTCACCGGCTAATGTTTTAGCCTGAACCGACTCTGGTGATAAATTAGAAAGAATCGCTTTTTCTTCAAATGAAGCTGGCGCATCGATACGGCTGTAAACGGGAGAGCCAAACTCTTCAGTCAGTGCTGCATAAAGTTGTGCAGGATCTTTACCTGTTACCGCAAGAATCTCTGCAGAAAGTAATGCTAGAATGATGCCGTCTTTATCCGTCGTCCAAACTGTACCGTCTTTACGTAGGAATGATGCACCCGCACTTTCTTCGCCACCAAAGGCAAAATCGGCAGTATGTAAACCGTCAACAAACCATTTAAAACCTACAGGGACTTCACATAATGGGCGTTCAATCTTAGCTGCGACACGATCAATCATAGAACTTGATACAAGTGTTTTACCTACTTTCGCATTCACTGGCCAATCTTTGCGATGACTAAATAAGTATTGAATTGCGACAGCAAGGTAATGGTTAGGATTCATCAAGCCACTTTTAGTCACAATGCCATGGCGGTCATAATCGGGATCATTACCAATGGCAATATCAAAGTCGTCTTTTAAGCTGATCAAACTTGCCATAGCATAGGGTGATGAACAATCCATGCGGATCTTGCCATCTTTATCTAGACACATAAATGAAAAACTTGGGTCAACACGATCGTTTACTACTTCAATATCTAAATTATATTTTGCAGCAATCACTTTCCAGTATGCAAAACCAGAACCGCCCAACGTATCTACACCGATTTTAATGCCAGCATCTGAAATTGCTTTAAGGTTGAGCACGTTTTCTAAATCAGCCACATAACCTGCTACATAATCAATTTCTTGATAATGAGCAGACTCAATAGCAATAGCAAAGCTAATACGTTTAACAGCAGTTAAGCCTTCAGCAATAATATCGTTGGCACGGTTTTCAATTATTTTCGTTACATCACCATCGGCTGGACCACCATGTGGCGGGTTATATTTAATGCCGCCATCTTGTGGTGGGTTGTGTGATGGTGTGATAACAATACCGTCAGCTTGAATTTTGTTGTTACTGTTATGCGTTAAGATTGCATGTGAGATAACCGGCGTCGGTGTAAAACCATCATCCGCTTGAATGCGTACATCAACACCATTTGCAACTAATACTTCGATAACTGAAATATTTGCAGGTTCAGATAATGCGTGTGTATCTTTACCGATAAATAAAGGGCCCGTAATGCCTTGTTCATGGCGATATTCAGCAATTGCTTGGCTAATAGCGAGGATATGGTCTTCATTAAAAGAAGACGAAAAAGCGTTACCGCGATGACCCGATGTACCAAATGCAACACGCTCAGCAATTTTAGTTACATCGGGTTTGTTGATGTAATAATGAGAGACGAGTGCTGGGATATTACAAAGATCAGAATTTAATGCCTTCTGTCCGGCTCTTGGGTGAACTGCCATGTGCAATTTTGTCCTTAATTATGAAAGCGATTATTTATTTTAATTGTTACCATTATACCTCTTATAAGTTAATAGTGGCACACTGTTTCATTTGAAATGACTAAAAACTGGTCTTAGCTGTTGTTTCTGCGCTTTCTATAACCAGTGACTAGCACCTGCGTATTAAGACTATAGGCATTGGTGTATCGATTGTGTTAAAATGTGCGATTGTAAATTATTTATTTAGAGTTAATTTAGTTATGGCGCGTACAGCTGCAGCATTACATATCTTAGTAAAGCACCAAGATAAAGCATATGAAATTTTAGAACAGCTAGAAAAAGGTGGCAACTTCCAAAAGCTAGCTAAATCACATTCTATTTGCCCATCAGGCAAGAAGGATGGTGGTAACTTAGGTGAGTTCAGAAAAGGTGCGATGGTTCCCGCCTTCGATAAGGTTTGTTTCAATGCTGAAATTCTTACTCCACATCTTGTGAAGACCAAGCATGGTTGGCACATCGTTAAGATATTGTATAGAACGTAATTAGCTTGTAATAAAAAAGCCCTCAATCAATTTGAGGGCTTTTTTATGCTTTGTTATTAAATTATTTGTCTGAATATGCTTTTTTTACTTCACTTGCAATAAGCGCTTTTAATGGTGCGTCACCGAAAGTTGTCAGTTTCACGCCGTTAACATAGAAGGTCGGTGTCTTTAATACTTTTAGCGTTTTAGCATCTTGTGTATCTTGAGCCAATTTGTCAGTAATAACTGTTTTCTTCATATCAATTTTAAGCTTTTCAATATCAATACCAGCGTCCTGCAGATATGGATATAATAACTCTACATTGGCAGTATGATTGATTGCCCAACGACTTTGATTATATAGCGTCGTACTCAGTGCATCCCAGTATTTACCTTGCATTTTAGTTGCTTCTAATGCGGTAACAACAGGTCCAACATTTTTATGAAATGCCACTGGTCGAACAATTAAATTCACTTTACCTTTATATTTCTTTATTTGGCTTTTAACGAGAGGGTAAAAGGCACGACAAGACTCACATGCAGGGTCAAAGAATTCAACAATAGTCACTTTGGCATTTTTATTACCAAAAATAAGAGCACTCTCACTGTAGAGGTATTGATCTATATTCTTATTTGTATCTTGAGTCATAAATGTAAAGGCACTGATAACAACAGCTATACATAATATGGCCATTGATATTATTTTATTTTTCTTTTTTGTTTCTAAACTTTTTTTTGTCACTAATTTTTTCATGAATAAACCTAAATAGAAAATGAAATACACTGCGTATTCTAGATTTAAAAACCAATAACGTCTTGATCAAACGCCAATTTACGGATAAAAAGTACAGATAATTACTCTATCGGTTCATGAAATCAACACCAAGCTAAGTAATGAGTAACATTTACACGTAGAATTAAAAAAACCAGCTGCAAATTTTAGTATCTGCAGCTGGTTTTTTGTTACCTATATTTTTTGCTATATAAGGGTCAAATTGTTAGAAACCGTATTCAAGACCTACACGAGCAAATACTTCTTGGTCATCAAGTGGTGATGCGCCCCAACCAAGTTGGTCTGTCATACCAAGACGCACGTAAGGAACAAACCCGTTCACTACACCCATTACTTGTAGTGAGGTTACTGAAGAACCTTTTTCTGTATTTGAATTATCATCTGAATCAACATCTTCAGTTGCAGCATAACCTAGCTTAATACCCAGTGGGCCATTCCAATATTGTGCAACAACAGAATATGAACCTTGTGAGTCAACATTTTTATTCGCTATATTCTCAGCTTGGCCGTATTTATACGCGGCAGCAATGCTGATGCCAGTATCTAAAATTGGCGCTTCAAAACCAACGAGATAGGTAAAAGTGTCCGTTACAACTGCGTCTATTGGATCTACAGCTGCAACAGGTACAATTACACCATTCTCATCAATTTTATGTCCTGCTGCGACACCATCTACAGCTGCTTTTGATTGTCTACTATTACCATACTCAAACGTCGCATGTAATGTGATAGTATCAAACGCTTTATACTTAGCTGCGCCACCGAACCAATGGCCATTTTCATCACTGCCAGCACGACCCGTTGCAACATTAATATTCAGATTTCCCATCGCAGGGGCAAAATAACGAATAGACTCCGTGCGATCGTACATGTAAGCAATATCACCTGTGGCGGCAGGGTCAAATACGCGACCTAAACCAGGGTTAGTAAAAGGCCAATCCACAACTTCGTACATAGGCGTTAACTGTCGACCAACAGTTACTTTACCGTAATCACCTTCAACACCCACGAACGTATCGCGGAAACCTAAACCGCCACCAGCCCAGTCGTCTACATCTGTATATCCTGATTCAACTTGAAATATGACATTTATTCCATCCGTCATTTGCTTGCTTCCGCGGAAACCTACACGTGTTTCATTATCAATGCTGTAATCTGTCACATTCGTATCATCACCCGTGTGCCCATACGCAGATACTGCGACGACACCGTAGACTTCTACATTGCCTGTATTTTCGGTGCCTAATACGTATGCACTCGCGCCAGTTGAAAACAAAACAGTTGATACCGCTAGAGATACTGCCGATAGACTTAACTTATTCATTCTAAATTCCTTTTAGTAGATGTAAATGCTGTCTGTTATTTGTAGTAAATTAATAATGAACTTTATAACTAGTTGATTCGGAGTCTACTCAATTAAATTCGCGTTACAAATTAAGTTGTTTTCATACGTGATAAAAATCACAATAAAATCAATATAAAGTTATAAATAATGATTAAGATCTCATTAATGACCATGGCCACCCATTAATTTACTGCAATAATTTACATGGAGAACTATCTAGCCTCGATTATTTTATAGAAATGATCTTTCATTACGCCTATAAAAACAGGACTAAAATAATAGGGTTTGAACATAGGTAATTGATTAATAATTAAATTAAGTCTGGCCCATTAAGAATAGATCAACGAGAACTATGTTAATAGTGCTTATGCTTCATTTAATCAGAGGTGATTTTTATGTTCGTTATTTCTCACTCTGTGATTATTTAATTTATTTCTCACGCTTAGTGATTAATTAATAATGACTTTAATCACGTAATATCCATAAAATTCATTATAAAAGTGATTATTGTCACAGCAAGTAGAAATCCGGCTGGTAAATACAGCTAATTATTTTATAGTCCAAATTAAGTTTAAGGTTAAAACAGATTTCATGCAAAGGAAGGGGTGGATATGAAAAAAACAGCAATAGCACTTGGATTAAGCGTTGCACTGGCAGGTTGTACTACAA
Source organism: Moritella sp. JT01 (assembly GCF_001574435.1). Taxonomy (GTDB): domain Bacteria; phylum Pseudomonadota; class Gammaproteobacteria; order Enterobacterales; family Moritellaceae; genus Moritella. Next base: position 38,059 of record NZ_LOCN01000005.1, on the reverse strand, counting down.
CTTCAGATACGTTATCGACACAAACGGTGGTTGATGCAATATCTTCATCTGTACAAGTTACTTATCAGGTAAATCAAAAGCTTGAAGGTGATTCAGCTGCAATATGTAAAGCACTTGGCGCTGAATGGGCAGCATGTCAAGATGCGACAATTCAACTGACCAATAACGGCGATGCGATTAATTCCAATGAGTGGGAGATATACTTTCATAGTATTCGTCGTATCTTAGATGTGAAATCACCTGAATTTACGATTGAACATATCAATGGTGATTTGCATAAAATCACACCAACTGCCGAATTTAAAGGATTTGAAGCTAACTCAACAGTAGAGATAAACTTCATTGCAGAATATTGGTCTCTATTTGAAACAGATGTGATCCCACGTTATTACGTAACAGCCGAAAATGCAGAACCAAAAGTCATCGCAAGTACTGATACTGAAGATATGTCAAAGATCATCACCCCTTTAACGGGCGAAAACTTAAAGCGTAATGCCGGTGATAACAATATAGTAATGAATGCAAATACGCGGTTTGATAAAAACAAAGCGACTGCACAAGTGTCAGTATCTACAATTGCAAACAAGATTTTACCAACCCCTGTTTGGCAAGATACCGCTATCACAGGCAGCGCAGACCTTAGTAAAGGTATTAACATTCATGCTCCAGCCATGAATACTGCGTCACTTGCTGCTGTTACAAGCCGATTTAATAACCTTGGTGTGAATGTTTCAGGGGAATACCCAGTAAACGTGATTATTGCACCTCTACAATTAGACACTGCTTATGCTAAATCGGGTGGCTACAGCCTCGATATTTCAGATAGCAGTGCCGAGATTATTGCGTTTGATAATGCTGGCGCACTCTACGCTTTACAATCTATCGCATCTTTAATTCCATCCGATTTTTCGTCTAATAAAACCATTTCACAAGTAAGCGTTAAAGATGCGCCAAACTTTGAGTACCGTGGAATGGAAGTTGATATCGCACGTAATTTCCACAGTAAAGCATCGCTTTTACGTTTGCTCGATCAAATGAGTGCGTATAAACTGAATAAATTCCATATCCACCTAACTGATGACGAAGGTTGGCGCTTGGCCATCCCTGGATTACCAGAATTAACAGATGTTGGTTCACAGCGTTGCCACGATTTAGACGAGAACAACTGTTTATTGCCTCAACTTGGGTCTGGCCCAACATCAGATAACCCCGGTTCAGGTTATTTATCCAAAGACGATTACATCGAGTTAGTCCAATATGCTGATGCGCGTAATATTGAAGTGATTCCAGAAATTGATATGCCAGCGCACGCGCGTGCTGGTGTGGTTTCAATGGAAGCTCGTTATAATAAATACAAAGATTCCGATATTACAAAAGCAAATGAATACCGCTTAGCAGATCCTGATGATGAATCCGTTTATACAACCATTCAATTCTACAATGACGGTATTTTAAATCCTTGTATGGATTCAACTTATAAGTTCATTAGTAAAGTTATTTCGGAAGTACAATTAATGCACCAAGAAGCCGGCCAACCATTAAAAACATGGCACATGGGCGGTGATGAAGCTAAAAATATTCATTTAGGTAATGGTTATGAGCAGACGGGCGGGTCAACGGCTTGGAAAGGTGATAAAGACTTAACGAAAGAATCAATGCCGTGGGCTAAATCACCACAATGTATCGCGCAAGTCGCCGCAGATGATAGCTTAGAAACAGCGCATGATCTTGGCCCTATGTTTGTTAAAAAAGTGGCAAATATCATTTCCGCTGCAGGCATTGAAAAAACACAACTCTGGCAAGATGGGCTTAAAGATGTTGACCCCAAAGATCTGCCATTGGTCGCCGTTGCTAACGTTTGGGAGACCTTATATTGGGGTGGTGCGAATACATCAAATCACATGGTAGAACAAGGGTTTGAAGTCGTTCAATCACATCCGGATTATCTGTATTTCGATTTCCCTCAGGAAGTTAATCCGAAAGAACGTGGTTACTATTGGGCTACACGTTATACAGACAGTAAAAAGGTATTTAAATTCTCACCTAACAATTTACCTCAGAATGCTGAAACATCTAAAGACCGTGATGGTAATAACTTTAATATAAAAGGTGACACGGAAAAACGTGGTTACAATGGTATTTCGGGTCAACTTTGGAGTGAGGTAGTACGTACAGATGAACAGTTTGAGTACATGGTGTTCCCACGGATCTTACCATTAGCAGAACGTGCATGGCATAAAGCATCATGGGAACTTGATTATGTTAAAGATCGCGAATTCAAAGGTGGCGAGACAACATTTGTCGACACGAACAAGCAGCAGACTGAGTGGATTCAGTTTGCGAACATCATTGGACAACGTGAACTGGCTAAAATAGATTCAACCGGTATTCAATATCGTTTACCAGTACCAGGCGGGAAAATAGAGTCAGGTAAACTGGTTACGAACGTTGCATTCCCAGGTCTAGAGGTACAATACAGCACAGACTCAGGTTCATCATGGGTAACTTGGACTAAACCTGTTGCGGTCACATCAGCAGAACTAAGAACGGTATCCCCCGATGGTAAACGTTTTAGTCGTATCACAAGCGTAAAATAATTAACCATCGCTACAAATAGTAAATAAAGGTGATTGTATTCAATCACCTTTATCATTATGCAATGAATTAAAGCGTATTATTAGACATGGCTTAAGGTAATAACAAGAGATAACAATGATGAAACTTAAATTTTTAGCGCCACTATTACTACCACTTACAATGGCAGCCTGTACAAATACTTACCAAGATGCGAACGCAGAGCAATTTCAAGATATGGTCTTAATTAAACAAACGTGGGAAGGTAAAAGGTTAACAGGACCAGCAATAACATTAGAGCCACAAACAGGAACCAGCCAGGCATTATTCAGAGCAGATGCCTATATGTATGGCAGAGAAAATAAGAACGACAAACATCAAATAAATACGCGCGTTAACCTACTTGTTAAGCATACCGATTTTGGTTTTGAATATGGATTTGTGTCTTTAAACGGACAGCAATCTGTCGCGATTAAACAAGAGCGAGCAACATTTAGAACATGTGATGAGTTATGTGTTTACGACCAAATGTTCTCATTTTCGTTACCAAAGGACCTAGGTAATCATGATCTGACCATTAGACTGCAAGAAAAAGCGGGGAGTAAACACGGCCCACTTATCACGCTGCCTACAGAGTACCTGAAAGGTTATCAACATGTGCAGGCCGAAATTAAAGCCAGTAATTAGTACAAGGTTGTAAGCTTGTACTAATATGCCCTAATTATAATGAGCTGCCTTTGTGTGCTGTACATATTTGAGCGAATGTTTGAATAACAGAACCGTTTTGTAATTTACATTGCACTTCCGGTCCTAATACTCCAGAGCCTTGTCCTTCGGTTGCACTCACTGAAAATGTAACTGAAGGTATCACTAACACCATCAATAAAATTAATTGTTTCATAGTATTCCTACTGTTTTATTTAAGTAGATACATAGATGAATTATTATCTACTTTGTAATAGTAGACAGTAGGTAATTAACTTCAAGTTTGATAAATTAATTTATACTAAAAATTAAGACTACCCCAATTTATACTTATACATAGCCTTATCAAACTGCAGTTCGCAAAGACGTTTATATAAAGTCGATTCATTAATCAATTGAGAGTGCGTTCCTTGAGCAACAATTTCCCCTTTATCCATCAGTAAAATAAGGTCTGCATTTACAACCGTCGATAACCGATGGGCAATGATAAGTGTCGTCCTATTTTCCATTAGTTTTTCAAGTGCGGCTTGAACATGATGTTCGCTTTCTGCATCGAGGGCACTGGTTGCTTCATCAAGTAATAATACCTCTGGGTCTTTTAAAATCGCACGGGCGAGGGCGATACGTTGTTTTTGACCACCGGACAAACGCACACCTTGCTCCCCCAGAAAACTGTTGTAACCTTCTGGTAGTTGATCAATAAATTCATTCGCATGGGCTAGTTCAGCCGCTTTAATCACATCTTCATCTGAAGCGGTTGGATCACCATAGCGAATGTTATGCCAAACATCAGCGCTAAATAAGACGGGATGTTGCGGTACCATGCCCATTCGTTTGCGTACATCATTCAGTTCTAATTCATTAATATTGATATTATTAAACAATACATGACCAATTTGAGGGTCATAAAATCGCTGTAACAGTTCAAACAGCGTCGTTTTACCTGCGCCTGATGGTCCAACCAATGCGACGATTTTACCTTTCGGGATTTTAAGATTTATTGATTTTAAAGCTGCGGTATTGGGGCGTGATGGATAATAAAAATCCAAGTTTTTAAATTCAATAATATTGTCATGTTGCTTAGTGATTTCTTTCGGTGTATCAGGTGATTGTATCTTGCTTGTGACTTCAAGTAATTCTAACAACCGTGTGGCAGAACCGGCTGCCCGCTGCAATTCCCCATAGACCTCGGAAATAGTAGCGACAGACATAGCGACCATAATGGCATAAAACACAAACGCACCTAATTCACCGGCTGTCATTTTTCCTTCGAGTACATCCATGCCGCCAATCCAAAGCATGATACTGATGGCACTAAATGTCAGGAAGATAACAATTGCGATTAATAGTGAACGTTGTTTGATTCTATCTTTTGCCACTGTAAATGCATTTTCTACTTCATTAGCAAACGATGATTGTTCTTTTTCTTCATGCGTATAGCTTTGCACGACTTTAATGTTTTGAATTATTTCACCAGCATATGTACCAATGTCTGCAATCGCATCTTGGCTACTTGCAGCCAAGACTCTTACTTTTCTACCATAGATAAGTATTGGGATAAGGATAAAAGGGACACAAGCAACAACCCATAAAGTCAGTCCTAAATTAGTGACTAATAACATAATCAAACCACCAAATAACATGAGCACACTACGTAATGCCATTGAAAACGAAGAGCCAATGATAGATTGAAGTAGTGTGGTGTCAGTTGTTAGTCTTGACATTATTTCACCACTTCGATTTTCTTCAAAGTAACTTGGGTGAAGCTTAATAACCTGATTAAAAACTGCTTTTCGTATGTCTGCACTCACACGTTCACCTAACCATGACATTAAGTAAAATCGGCTAAATGTACCGACAGCAAGTAATGTGATGAGTACAATAAGCACAAGTATCGCGTTTTTTAATTGTGTTTCGGACCCTGCAATAAAGCCATTATCAATCACAAATCTAACCCCTTGGCCTATTGATAAGTTAACCCCCGCGGTCACCAAAAGAGCAAGTAGGGCGTACATTACCATCAGTTTGTAAGGCTTAATGAAAGCGAATATGGGCAATAAACTTGTAAATGCCTGAGTCTTATTTATTTTCCCCGAAAATCTTGAACTCATTATATTTACCTTTGCTTTAGATTGATTGATAGACCCTATTTTTACTATTTGTCTTTGCACGATATAGCGCTTTATCAGCGTCATAAATCGTTTTATCAACGCTATTTCGAAGCGCTGTAAAACCGATACTTACGGTCAAATGACAATTATATGGTTCAGATGATATCACCATGGTTTCAATACCATAACGAAATTCATTTAATTCCTGCTGTGCCTGTTTGTCATTTTTAGCATGAAACAGCACCGCAAATTCTTCACCGCCATAACGTGATGTCACTGATTGATGGTTGAAATAATGTTTTAGCATATCAGCTGTTTTGATAATGACACGGTCGCCAAAAAGATGGCCATAAGTATCATTAATCGCTTTAAAATCATCAATGTCAATCATAGCAAGGTATGTGTTTTCCGTTTTACAACGTATCTGAAAGGCCATTTGTTGTCTCAAATAGAGCTTGTTCATTAAATTCGTCATTGAATCTTCGCTACGTATTTTTTGCGTTAGTAGCATATTGATTAATGCGCTCTGTGCATAATTACGAAATATACGAATAAAATGTAGATGTTTTAAATTAGCATTTGTTAAGTAGATTACACCTAATAGCTCTCCTTTATTATAAAGAGGAATACGAGCACAACGGTGATTCGATGATACCTTTGGTGTTAACGGTTTTTCTACTTTTAACACTTGGATTTTATTCGTGCTAACCTCTTGAAAAACATCATCTTCATTCAAGGCTATATTATATATAGGCTCCTCGAACTTCTGGTTATATGGATTGTGAATGAAAAATAAAATGTTATCAAAACGAAACAGTTCGGACGCCATTTGTGATAAAGCAAGGTAGATGTCTTCAAGCCTTGCTGATTCAGATAACAGCTGTCCTTTAGTATGAATACGATGAGAGATGTAAATAGCAAGCGTAATGACAATGATTACTGCAAGTAATGCTAATGATACAGCGCCAATATTAAAGGCCTTATATTTTATATCGCCATTATTTGAATTAGACAGCAATATCCACCCAAGTTGATTATTCACTTCATATATACTAAATTTATCTTGGCCGTTGTACGTATAGTTAATCGTATTCAGCGCATTTTTATTATTGATAATCTCATCGAGAACAGTAGAGGAAACACTAATAGATTTAGTACTAATCCTGCTTTTATCTGGATGCATTACAATGTCCCCAGTCGTACTATCTACTGCATATACATAACCATTCATGAGTGTCTTAAGGAGTGATAATTTTTCATATAAACCTAAAATATCCAACTCAAGTACAATTCTTGCTGTTTCACCATTACTGAGGGGTAGTAAACAAACGATAGCCACTGTCCATTTTTTAGTTTGTTCACTCTTATAAAGCTTTGATACGAACGGCTTGTCGTTGCTCATATTTTCTTTAAACCAAGGCCGTGATTTATTATCATCGGGGTCAGAATTGTAGACATGATTTGTCGCATAGTATTCATTATTAGAGGTGAGTAAACCAATCTCTAAGTATTTGTTTTCATTATTAAGTAAATGTTGAGCACTCAACAAAAAATCAGTTATATCATAATTATACTTGTAGATTTCACTAAGAAGATATAGCTGATTGTTAACCGCATTCGCGTGTTGATTTAGATATTCGTTTGCAATATCAAGATTGTTTTTAGCTTGCTGATAAGTATTATTTTGTATGTATTTATAATCAGAATAGCCGACGTGTATCAAGCTAATTAAGATTATAGCGATGAGTGGATAGAGCATCGCGATGAAGAACTTTGGTTGTAATTTTAGAGTTAGCATATACACCTAAGAAATTTGTATCCGCGTTCAAGTTTTATTGATAAATATGACTTATTGTTTAGATATGAATAAACCATGTATTAAGAATGGATAATAACAAATATCGAGAGGTATTAATTAATTAGATATAAAAAACAACGATTTAGTCTCATAAATAACGCTTTAGTATTAATGCTAATAAATTGTGTTGTTAATATGTATGCTATCAATAAAAGAAAGGGGCATAGAGTAGGGAGTTGATACCAACTTTTTACAATAATTGTTGTCTCAACTTAATACCTAAGATAACTATTTATCCTTATCAATAAGAGCGAAGCATTTTATGTTTAAAACATTACAAAATTTATTTAAACAACTCACTAATGAAACCGCTTCAATAGGCACTGCTGATACTAACGAATTTGAGTTATCAATGGCTGCACTGTTATGTGAAGTCGCCAGTGCTGATAATGTCACAAGTGAAAAAGAAACAGATGCAAAGTCACACCAACTTGCAGTGTTACTCGATATCAATATTGAAAGAGCGAATGAATTGTTAACTGTTGCTCAGAAAAATAGTGACGAATCGGTATCAATTTATGAGTTCACCTCTAAATTACGCAACATCGATTATGCACAACGCTATGTACTAACAGAAGCTATGTGGCATGTCGCTTATGCCGATGGCGCTATTGACCCATATGAGGAGGCTTTGATCAGACAAGTATCAGAGCTTATCTACATTACACATTCAGATTTCATTAAAGCAAAATTAGCCGCATATCCAGAGCCTTTATAATAGTTAATACAGCATTATGACCTTCAATGCCGTTTATCATATGCATAAAAATGTGATGACCATGAGCTAAAATCAACTTAGTAAGGATGTTAATCACATTTTAAACAATGACTTAGATGTGATCTAGGTCAAGGTTTCAAATCCCCTTTAAAATTATCAACTGTCCTATTCCCATCGTTCAATATTAACAATGGTTATTTTTTTAAAAACAAAATAATCATTGTTATTTTATATTTTATATTTATAGGTGAAAGAATTAAGGCTTCAAGATACGTATAACTTACAAATGCTTACACACGATAACGCGAATCGCTGTTAACATAATTAACACGCACACAACATGGTTAACGTATGAGACCCAGTAAATTAATAGCATTGTTATTCTCAACAATGGTCGTAACATTTCCTGCCGCGGCAGTCACAGAACTAAAAATTAGCCTTCAGCTTCCTATTACTCACCCCCTTGGTCAGAACCTGATACATTTTAAAGACAAGGTTGAAAAAGAAAGTCAGGGGAATTTTAAAGTTAAAATCTATCCTTCAGCCCAATTATATAAAGATAAAGATGTACCAGCCGCAGTCAGTTCTGGTGCTATTAATATGGGGGTTGCCTCTCTAACTCGATTCGCAGGCACGATCCCAGCTGTTGATTTATTTTTTGTCCCTTTTATGTTCCCAACGTATGACTCAGTCGTAAAAGCAACAGCCCCTAATAGCAAAATTAGACAAAAGCTAGATGCCGAAATGACTAAAACAGGCGCTAGACCACTTTGGTGGCAAGCTTACGGTAGCACGGTCATCCTATCCAAAGGCAAACCCATTAAACATCCACAAGATATGACAGGAAAAAAAGTTCGCGTATTTGGTAAGATTGTTGGTGAATTAGTTACAGCCGTCAATGGTTCTCCAACCATGATCTCAGGTAGTGAACAGTTCATGGCTTATCAACGAGGTACCGTCGACGCAGGAATGACAGGGTTAACAGCCATTGCTTCGCGAAAACTTTATGACGTTATGGATTATGTCACCCTGACCAATCATGCCGACATTGAATTTGTTGTACTTATTAATGATAAATTCTGGCTCAGCCTTACACCTAAACAGCAACAAATATTAACGGTTGCTGCACATCAGGTAGAAAAAGAGCTACGTGGTAATATTGTGGAAAAAGAACATGCAGCTTTAGACAAGATCAAGAAAACGTCTATGCAAGTGATTACGCTAAATGATGCAGAGATTAGGCAGTGGAAAGCGGCGTCATCTCCAGTCGTGGAGACGTATATTACATCTGCTGGCGAACTCGGTAATGAGCTTGTCAAACTCGCTAACGCATTATAAGGATATAAAGGGATGAAATATATAGATGCCATATCATCCCTTTTAGGGCAAATAATGGGTTGGTTATTTGTTGTTATCGCAGGGATGATTACCTATGAAGTCATCGCCAGATATCTTTTTAATAGTCCCACAATTTGGGCCGCAGAATTATCAATGTGTTGTATGATATGGGCTATCTACCTTGGTGCAGCGTATACCATACAACAAAAAGGGATGATCCGTATTGATATTCTAGGGCCATGGTTAGGGCCTAATTTCATCCTTTTTTCCGATATATTATCCCTTATTATTATCGCTATTTTTAGTACTATAGCCTGCTATTACGGCATCCAAGTCGTCACAGATTCCATCAGACTTAGCAGGGCTGCTTCCAGTATGCTTGCCTTGCCTATGTGGATAACAGAAATAGCGATACCAATAGGCTTTGCTACGTTGGTACTGCAATGCATATCAGAAATAATACGCACACTTAAGTATGCATCATCCACACAGCAAGGTGATAATCGATAATGACCGTTATTACTCTCACTATCTTAGTCATACTACTTGCAATAGGAATACCCGTTGCTTTTGTATTTGCTACGGTAGGACTCGGCTTGTTTATCTATGATGACATATCATTAATGAACATCCCCATAACCCTTTACAGTACAGCGGATAACTTTATCTTACTTTCTATCCCTCTGTTTTTATTAATGTCTAATATTTTGATCCGAGGTGAGCTTGGTGCCGATCTATACCGTGCAGTGCAAAGTTGGATAGGGCATTGGCCTGGAGGACTAGCCATGGCGACTATCCTATCCTGTGGTATTTTTTCTGCAATCTCAGGGTCTTCCGTTGCAACATCTGCCACCATCGGCAATATCGCCTTTCAGGAAATGATCGCACGTGGTTATGAACGTCGTTTTGTGCTTGGATTACTTGCTGCAGGCGGAACGCTCGGTATATTGATCCCGCCTTCAATTCCCCTCATTATTTACGGTATTATTACAGAATCTTCCATATTAGATCTATTTCTTGCTGGTATTGGGCCTGGTATTTTACTGATGACTCTGTTTATGTTGTATTGTTTTTGTTGGGCTAAATTCAATCATCAATATACGCCATCTTCAAAAGCAAGCTGGCATGAAAGAATGATCTGCAGTGTTAAAGCATTACCAACATTACTGCTCATATTTGTCATTATTGGTGGTATTTACACAGGTGTGTGTACCCCAACAGAATCAGCGGCCGTCGGTGTGACAACATCTCTGCTGATCGTATTATTAAAGCGAACTCTTAGTTGGGATGCGATGAAATACGCTGTCATGGATACACTGAAAACAACTGTTTCTGTATTTTTGGTCATTGCTGGCGCAAAAATATTTAGTAAAGCGATAACCTTCTATGACATTCCACAAAGTATCTCATTAACATTAACCGAATCATTCAGTACTCCTCCAGCACTTATCTTGTCAATTTGTCTTAGCCTGCTTATTATCGGTTTTTTTCTAGAATCTATATCCATGTTGCTGCTGATGATGCCTGTATTACTGCCCACTATTCAGCTAATGGGGATTGATATTATCTGGTTCGCGATATTATTCGTGATGATGATTGAATGCGCTCTGGTTACTCCACCTGTCGGCTTAAACCTATTTACGATACAAGCAGTAACAGGTAGCCCAATAATAGACATAACTAAAGGTGTTACTCCTTTTTTCATACTCATCTTACTGGCGGTTTTGATTATTTACCTGTTACCAGAGATCGCGTTATTTATTCCTTATCACTACACGGGGTAGAAGGTGCCTCCTCACGCTGCGACCAGTATCCAGCCAATAATGCACCGGATAAATTATGCCACACAGAAAATATAGCCGCAGGTAAAGCAGACAGCGGAGTAAAGAATTTCATCGCCAGCGCGGTCGCTAACCCCGAATTTTGTAATCCGACCTCTAATGAAATGGTTCGACAAATCGTTTTATTGAATCCCATTAAACGGCAACAGATATATCCAAGCAACAATCCAGTGCTGTTATGCAAAACAACAGCAAGTGCAATCAAGGGACCAAGCTGTGCAAATTGTTTTGCATTAAGTGCGACAATAATCATAATTGCGGTGACAATCGATAGCATAGAGATAAGAGGTAATACAGGAGCAATACGAGTAATTTTACTTCCTATCAATTGATTTATTAGCAAACCGATACTCACCGGTAATAATACAATTTTAACTAGGCTCCATATCATCACAGCCATTGGAATATCTACTTTTTGGCCAATCAATAACTCTGCCAATAAGGGCGTGAATACGACGCCAAGCAGCGTTGACGTAGCCGTCATGGTGATAGATAAAGCAACATCGCCTTTAGCCAAATAGCACACTACATTCGACGCAGTTCCACCCGCCACAGTTCCAACTAATACCATACCTATCATCAGAGATTCATCCAAGCCCAGAAATAAGCTAATCATTAACGCGACTAAAGGCATAATAGTAAATTGTAGTAATACTCCAGCACCAACCGCATATTTATACGTAAGCACATTAGTAAAATCACGAAAACTGAGTGTTAACCCCATGGATAGCATAATGATAATCAATAATGGAACAATATAACCTTTGAAAGGAATCAAAAGATCGGGCTGAATATAGGCGAAAATAGCCCCCAAAAGTGCCCATAGCGGGAACAGAGCTGTAATTCTATTTAACATGTATTATCCTTTTTAAATTAGTGCGCATTCATTTGCAACAAAAGTATATTTAATTAATTGTTCAGTTATTGGTTCCGTATTAAACGTCGATTGATTATAACCCTTTTAAAACATTAGCTATTTTGTAACTAAGCATTATAGTCAAAAGGGGTAGTGTGTAAACACATCTTCTATAGCCTGATATTTTTACCATAATATGGCGAGACAGCTGTTTGGCATCTTTACCCTTATCTATTTTTCCTAAACCTTGAACTCTCACAATAAATCGCGCTAGACCGAGTACCCATTATTGGGTGCTATTGACGCTCTATTTTTAACACAACAATTAGGAACGTTAATGTTTAAGAAAATTATATTATGTCTCCCCGTCATGTTTTCAGGGTTTACTTATGCAAGCTGTAACGTGCCCAATAGTTTGGATAATATGACGTTGATTAATCATGTTGATTCCCAATACAGTGAAACGAATCCGAATGCTGGTGCTATATCGAAAGTTACCTATACGACAGATCGTTATCTTAACGAATTTCTTAATAAAGAAATTGGTCCTTTCACTGGATCTTATACTTATAAAGTACTCGACGATGAAAATGGTGTCGGTATCTATTTGGGTGACGAAACAAAACCACTGAACAAACCTTCACATACAGTTATCTTCAAATGCTTAACGAATAAATATGGTATGGCGATCTTTACTCAAATAGCTGGCGCTAATGAGCCTGTAGGCAGACAAAATGCTCTTACCTATACGATAATGTAAAAATGATAGATGTCTGTAATGACATCGCCAACTTAGGCACAAGCTAAGTTGGCTCATCTTACATAGCGCATGTTATGTAAGGCAGCAAAATAGAATTCAAACATGAGAACGTTAGGTTAATAAAGAGAATAGGGCAGTTACATCAAGTTACCACCTCTAACAGATCGGACCTTGTTGTGATAACCCCTCACGTGCAAGGTATTGATAACACAATCGTTGACATGATATTTAGTTGTGATAATTATGCATCATCCAGAAAATATTGAGTTGATTATTTCGCTTAATTCAAATAATTAGATATTTTCTGGAATGGATTTTTGGTTTTTTCAATGAACCAAAAAATGATGGATATATGCCTAGGATTGGCATTCTTTAAGGATAAATCATGTTTAAACGTACATTTCTATCTACTTTGATAGGCTATGGTATTGTACTCAACAGTTATGCAATGAACCCACAAGAAGACCCACTTAATCCAACCGGATTTATCGTTTCTCAATCAGAAGTTAAAGCTGCAGAAGATGCTAAAACATTAGACCCAATGTATGATATTTGGGCTCAAGCATTACGCACACAACCTAACGCTGTGGTCGACGCTATTGAACCTAGGTTAGTTTCAAATCCAGACAATGTTAAACGCTTAGAACGTGTTTTCCCACAAACTGAATGGGACTTCTTAACGCAGATGGCAGCTCCTGAATATACCTATACACGTTTATTACGTGCTGTTGGTAAGTTTCCTGCATTCTGTGGTGAATACACAGATGGCCGTAACTCAGATGCAATTTGTAAAAAATCAATCATTACTGCATTTGCTCATTTTTCACAAGAAACGGGTGGGCATATTACTAAAGACAATACCTCAGACAACCCGCAAGCATTAGAAGAGTGGCAGCAAGCGCTTGTACACGTTAGAGAGATGGGTTGGTCTGAAGGTCAAGAAGGGTACACGACAGGTTGTGGTCAGAACGATTGGCAAAATGCCCGTTGGCCATGTTCTGCAGGACAAGGTTATTTTGGTCGTGGTGCGAAACAACTTTCTTACCACTTTAACTATGGCATGTTCTCTGAAGTCATGTACGACGGTGATGCGACTGTATTGTTAAATAATCCAAGTATAGTTGCTGATTCTTGGTTAAATTTGGCGTCTGCTATTTGGTTCTTTTTAACTCCACAAGCACCAAAACCAGCAATGTTGCATGTTATTGACCGAACATGGTCTCCGTCACAGCGTGAAGCAGATGCCGGAATTACCTATGGTTTTGGTACTACAATCAACGTTATCAATGGCGGGATTGAGTGTGGAGAGCAAAACAAAACTAAAGGACAGCCAGTTAACAGAATTCGTTACTGGGAAGGGTTATCAGCACACTACCAAATCCTTCTAGAGTCTGATGAAAAAAATACATGTTTTCAACAAACACCCTACGGCAGTATTAATCTGAATGGCGCAACTGATGTGCTTTACACAAATTGGGATGGTAACTGGAAATATTACGCTGACCGTCCAGGTGGCGCTTCGTTTGAGTGTGAATTAGTTGGCTTTCAAACCGCTTATTCAGCTCTGGTCCCAGGTGATTATGGAAAATGTGTCACAAACTTCTTTGGTTCTCATGCAGGTTGGCCTGAAGTACGTATAGTACCTGACAGTGAAATGCCAACTATACCGACTGAACCAACAGATCCCGGTGCAGGTGGCGTACCAGCTTGGGATGCCAGTAAAGTTTATGCTTCAGGTGGTGAGCAAGTGAGTTATAAAAAGTCTATCTATGAAAGTAAGTGGTGGACACAAAACGATTTACCTGACGCAGGTGGACCATGGTTATTCATTAAGGCTGTAACAGTCACTCCAGTAACTGCAACGTCAGTTGATTCATCACCAACTAATTTCATTATTTGGGAAGACGGTGTGTCTCAAGTAGCCAACGGTGACAAGGTAACAAATATAGGTAAGTGTTTTATTGCTACAAATGCGCCTGGCGTTTGGGATACTCCAACGATTTCTAGCAACCTATGGGACGAAATATCCTGCCAATAAGTTAGTATTTTTTTAGTCTAAATCTAAAATCCTCGTTAGTTAACGGGGATTTTTTATGTTCTGGTGTTTTAATATGTGTGAATATATTTGATTTCATCATATTTTGGATAAAATATGATGAAATCATTTAGATGCATATCATATACTTTATGGTAAATAACCCCAGTGTTAAATTGACAACATCTCAAATCATCGCTGTCTATCAAATAATACAACCGGTCATCAAATAGGGCCTGATTTCAGATGACCACAAACCCTATTTAACATAATATACATTATGCGCAGTGATGTGTTAAACCCAAATAGAGGTGTCAGGATTGTCACCGTTAGAAATGTCATGTTCATTAGCAATAATTCTGTTTAAACCATTCTATTTACTACAAAATTACCGTGCGCTACGTGAAATCTGAAATGTTATACCACTATAGTTACAGCAGATTTTACACAGCGCACATGTTATTTGGTCCTTTGATTATTAAAATTACCTATCTGACTTCAAATGTTCGAGTTCTTTTAAGCACGTGAATATTTTTGCATATCCATCAAGTTTCGTTCATCACCGTTATCAATATCTTGTGATAACAATTCTTCGTGTAAAATTTCATTTTAGTATTCGCTGCAATATATTTTATTTTGTTCAATCATCATCAGTTTCTTTGGCCAATATTTTTTAACGCACGCTACGTAAAATCTAAGTTAGCTTTCCTTGTGATTACCAACGTGATTTACACAGCGCTCATTATGGATTTGTATTATCAATAAATAGATTCTGTGATCACTTATCTGTTTTTGATTTAGGATTCGATTAGCTAAATTTAGATTTACAGTTCTTAACCTGATAATAATTTTTGCTTTAATCTAGCTGACCATTAAATATGATTTTGTTTATCAGGCATCATTCAATGCGAATTCCTATTAGATCAATATGACTGAACCAATCTAATTCTAAATATATTAATTGGAATTTAAGATGCTATTTTGAATCGATCCTACGTTAATTTTACTAACTAGGATGTTACTTACTGATTCAGATTTCACGTAGCGTCACGTAAAATAGCTATGCTATTGATTAAACTGTTAATAATAACGCTAAAGTCTCGATTTTGCGGAACGTCAATTAATGCTGTGTTTATATACAGTTAAATATCTACCCCCGTAAAACCATGACTTTTAATTATAGTTTAGAAATATTTGGTACAAGCTCCCTATCCTTTTTTTATGCTGATAAGACGTTTAAATGTTAAGGTCGGACATAAGAATGATTGTGTATAATGATTCGTTTTTGGTGCATTATTAGCATTAAGCATGCCTAATGGTTGGTTTATGACTCATTAAACAAGATTGTATCTAATGCGCCATTTTAGGTTCATTATAACCACTTTGCGGTATAATGAGTATGTGGAACACATAAGTAAGCCGAATCAAATTTAGAACCTTATGGCGTAATTTAGGGCTTTGATATTACTGTATAAGAACAAAGACACTCTTTAGATTCTAATTTTAATAAGAGTCGATTATTAAAAATAGTTAACCTTGAGAAATCCAGCGATCTTGGCAAAACCGTATTGTTGCAGAGAGTTAACCCCCGTAAGACAGTACGGGGGGCTTCGCCTGATATTTCAGTTTTCGCTATAAAAAGGCCAAAAAAAACCACTGTATAAGACAGTGGTCATAGTGCAGTTACTTATAAAACTGAGTTTATGAGCAATAACCACCCTTATGGTGTGAACCAGTGCCGCCATGCGGGTGTTGCCCTTTTGGGCATGCCATTGCTGACATTGACGAAACACCAAGTAAAACGACAATTGTTGCGGCTATTAATTTTTTCATGTTAAACCTTTTAAGAACTTGAAATTAATCAGCACATTACATGATTAAACCTCATTTTAAAAGGTTTAATAAAAATGAGTGATTTCTGTTATACGTAAGGTGCAGCTCAAGATTTAATAAGTGAAGAGAATAATAAAACCACTGTATAAAGTTTCAAAATGAAACAAGAGTACACAATTAAAGATAGTGTACTCTCTCATCACGCCCATTTTCATGAAGGACAAAGAAAATGTCACCAGAAATCACATCAATAATTCAATCGACAGGCATTGCAATACTAATTATATACGCTGGTCGTTTGGCATGGAAATTTAAAACATATGGAGCAATAGATGGAAAAGTACAAAAAAAACATGAACTAGAAGAAATAGCTAAAGCAGAAGCAAATGGTAAGAACACTATTGAATTTGGATATAAAAAGAGAATCGATGACTCCGAACGATTAATATCATTTGGCGAAGACATGTTTGAATGTGTTGGTATATATATGGAGGAATCAGCAGCTATGTGCAAAGGATTATCTACATTTTGTTACGATTCCATAGAAGATCCTGAAAAATTTAAACCTAGATACTTTGAGCTGAAAGTCATTAAACAACCATATGATAAATACACTCTTTTAGATAAAGTGGAATTAAAATATGGATTGTATTTTAGCGAATACCATGATGATTTCAATCAAGCATATAGAAACTGGAAAGAATCCATAGAGCAGTTTGATAACTTCATAGTAACCACTATGATTCAAAGTCAGAATGAGGTTTTACAAGGACAAAAAAATTACAATGAAGGCATTAAAAATATATTGTCATTAAGGGATAATCATCAGCAAAATCATGCGGACACTACAAAATTAAATTCAACGATAAGAAAAGAATTAATGAAAGAATTATCCAATTTAAGTTCAATGATTCGGGATCAAAAATAGATAATCGTGACGTTCGGAATGTTTAACATGATCAATAGGATTGAAGAAGCGAATGCCTGGGTTACACACTATATTTCACTCCATAATACACGCTTTGCGTGCTTACCACAAAGCGTTATACTATTGATTTAATTGTTAATAATTACACTAAAGTCTCTATTTTTCGGAACGCCAATTAGTACTGTGCTTATACGCAGTGAAATGTAAAACCATGACTTTTAACTGTAGTTTAGAAACGTTTGTTACAAGCCCCCTATCCTTTTTTACTGCTAGCAAGATGTTTCAGGCTAGCTATAATGTAATATTAAATTATGACAGTGTATTGGAGTTAATATTAATGGACGTTCAAGAATTCATATCTAATGTAGGTGGACAAACCGCCATTATTATAAGCTTGCTAGCTGCGCTCTGGGCTATATGTTCCAATATAATAACCAATAAAAGAATAAAGACTCACAAAAGTAAGTTACAAGAGTTAACTCGTATTAAAAAAGACAGTGATTACCGAAAACTGGAACTATATAAAACAGTCTTAAAACCATTAACAGACCTAACGGCCAAAATTTCTGAAGAAGGAAAATTAAGTCTTGATGATATAAGCCAATTTGATAAAGAACGACTAGAGATGTCAGCACAGTTAGCTTTATTTGCTTCAAGTGATGTATTTGATAAGTTCACAGAATTAGTCGATTACATGTATAACTCACAAGAGCTATTTAGTAGTATCGATGAATTCGAATTTGAAGTGTTCCGCGTAAAAATGCTTAAATTACTTAGTGAAATGAGACGTGACATAGGTTTTCACAAGGATGAAATTACTTACAAAGGCTATAGATAAATAGGTGTCAGCTGGCACCGTCTGAAATGTCGTGTTTATTGGCCATGATTCTATTAAAACCCTTCTATTTACTATTTAAATATTCTTCATCTCTATATTTTGATGCAAGTGCCCTATTCCTTTTTACTCCTACCTGGATGTTAAATCTAATACCGGAATTGAAGTGGTTATAGGGTTAGTTATTGAATTTAATTATATTGACGGCATCGATTACCATTTATTAATAATGATTCATATATGGAACATTACTTGTATTTTAAGTCATTAATGGATGATTTACGGGACATTAAAGTAAATAAAACTAATGTTCCTTTTTAGGAGCATTAAGGTTATTTTTAACCTATAATAGTCATATTATAGGACATTAAAGGGTTGGTATGAATTATTCAAACATGACAGCACCTGCAATCGCCACGGTGATTGGTGAAAGACTAAAAACCTACCGCCTTAACGCGAACAAAACCCAAGCATCAATCGCAAAAGACGTAGGATTAACCCGTAAAAAGATAGCCAATGCTGAGAACGGGCAATGCTCACTCGAAACCATGATCATTATTATGCAGGCGTTAGACGTTATTGATCAAATAGATATTTTTCTTCCGGCAACTCAGGTGTCACCGGTTCAGCTTGCCCAACTCCATGGGAATGAACGAAAAAGAGCATCTAGCCCAAGAGATCAACAAAAACAAGAACCCGAAAACGAGGATAACCTAGGATGGTAAAAGAAGTTATTGAGGTCAGTTACAACGACCTTGCTGTCGGCGCAGCCAGTTACGACCCAGTGACAAAGCAAAGCGCGTTTGAGTACGATCCTAGCTTTATTTCTAGTGGAATTGAATTATCTCCGCTAATGATGCCACTCTCTAAGAAAATTTATTCGTTTCCATCAATCGATCATGCCACCTTTAAAGGTCTTTCGGGGCTTTTAGCCGACTCTTTACCAGATGATTTCGGTAATACAGTCCTCAATGCTTGGGTAGCTCGAAACGGACGGTTACCCAGTGAGATAACCCCGCTTGAACGTTTAAAGTACACGGGAGCGAGAGGAATGGGTGCATTGTCTTATTCTCCGCCAAAAAAATACGGTAACTCTTTCAATAAGTCACAAGAGATAGAAATCAAGTCTCTGGTTTCTGTCGCTCAAAACATTCTCTCTGAAAGACAAGACTTTGGAGTTGAACTTGATCATGCTGGCCGTGAAAACAAAGACGCCATGTTAGAACTTATGTCTGTTGGTATGAGCGCCGGTGGTGCCAGACCTAAAGCGGTTTTAGCATTTAACCACGATTTTAGCGAAGTGCGATCCGGGCAAGTTGAAGTTCCTGAAGGATTTACTCATTACTTAATGAAGTTTGATGGTGTCAGTGAGCACAACAAGAACAAAGAGACATTTGGTGATCCGTTAGGTTACGGCGCGATGGAATATACGTATTATCTCATGGCAAATAAGCTTTGCGGTATTGATATGATGCCAACTCAACTCCTGAACGAAGGTGATCGTCGCCACTTTATCACCCAACGTTTCGATAGAATCGGAAACAAACGCGTACATGTACAGACCCTGAATGCAATGGCACATGTTAGCTATAAGCAAGCTGGATCATTCTCGTATGAGGAATTATTTGGGGTAGTCCGTCAACTAAGGTTGAAAGCGCCAGAGGCTATGCAGCTATTGAGACGCTTAATCTTTAATATCATATCGCGCAACCATGACGACCACTCAAAGAACTTTGGATTCATGATGAACGATGCCGGAGTCTGGTCTCTTTCTCCCGCTTACGACATTGCATACTCATACAAGCCAGATAGTCATTGGGTAAGTTGTCACTGGATGACACTCAACGGTAAGCGTGACCATTTTGAGCGTAGTGATTTCTATAGCCTGAGTACACTAAGTCCCCTATTTACTAAGAAACTTATAGATGAAACCATCGACGAAATCACACAGCATGTATCTACGTGGCGTGTGCTAGCTACCGAACAAGCTGTCCCGCTCTCGTTAATTGATGAAGTTGAGTCAAACCTAAGGCTTAATATTTAACAATAAAAAAGGTGCTATCAGGGTATTTGGTTGCACCTATTCTTATATGCTATAAGGCATGTTCCATCTCACTTAACCAAGAAGGAATATTTTTGTTATACCAATCAATACATTTACTTGTTTCTGGGTGACTTCTTTCTATCAATAAATTAACGACCTCAATAACAATCCAAGCTTTAGCAATAATTAGCTGTTTAAATAACTCAGAACCATCGTGGTTGCTGTTATTCTTTAGATAACACTCTACAATTTTTGAATATTCGGTATGATTCCCCATACCTTGTACTAATGGGGCTAAATCAATAGCAGGGCTACCTTTACCGAATCTTTCCCAATCAAACAATACAATGCTGCCATCATTACGCCTCCCCCAATTACCACTGTTCGTATCGCCTGAAATATAATTTTCTGATTCGAATAATATAGAGCTTTTCTTTTGCATATAATGGAATAGATTCTCGCAGCTTTTAGGGATATTTAAAGCAAGCAGAGCTGAATCAGTCTGACTTATCTCCCATTTATGTTGCTTTATCGGCATTTGGTAAGGTTCATTACAATTATGGACAAGCAATAGCTGTTCATACATTTCAGAAGTTTGAATTAATTCCGTAAGAGTAAATGGGTTAGGAATATATTCAATGAACAAGTCACGCCCTTGGTTATCAAATAGTTCAGGAATACCAACACCAATAGCGCGTAATTTTGGAGCTACTAATTTATAAAAATCCACCTCAATAGAAGTCGCATTTATTTTTTGAATACACTGAACACCTTGATATTCAGTTAAATACACCTGTGCTTCCCCCATTTGGGATAATTCTTTCTGTTTCATAGCATCACTCTTAGCATACGGGACTCCGTATAATGTGAATCCCACTTTAATTAAAGTACCATCAACAATATCAAATTTATCATGTATTACAAATGGATATAGAATAATATATCAAATAAAACCAAAACAAGAGTTGTATTTATAATGCTTGCACAAGTGGTACTCGAACGGACTGGCAGCACATTCACTGCCTTTACTTGTTCTAGCTCCAATCCTAAAACAAGTGTCAGGGTTTAGCTCAAGCGCCATCGGTTTTATCATTCTGGTCTAGTTCGGTGCTGGTTCCGCTGCCATCGTCTTGCTCGGGTTGGGCTTCGTACTGTGTAACTGATGGCTGACAGTTTGGTTTTGTATATTAAATTCCATTGTCGGTTGCCAGATACTTGGTTCCCTGTGTGTTACCACAATGACCGTCGCTTTTAGCGAATGAATATGTTCTGCGATAAGTCTCTCGGTAGCATCATCAAGTGCCGAAGTGGCTTCGTCAAAAATCAGTATAGGTGCTTGCTTGATTAGAGCGCGTGCAATGGCCAATCTTTGTCTCTCACCACCGGATAACGCCTCACCTTTTTGCCCGACAAGTTGATGAATGCCTAATTCAGTGCGATCTATCACCTCACTTAATTGAGCATGCATTGCACATCGCTCGATTTCTTCATCGCTCGCATCCGGTTTACCTAAGCGGATGTTGTCAGCCAAAGTCCCAGTGAAAACAATGGGATCTTGTGCCACGTAAGAAAAATATTGAGTGAGCACGTCGTAACTGATTTGTTTTATATCGACACCACCTAGGGTAATTCGACCTTGCGTAGGGTCATCAAATCGCATCAGCAAACCTAACAGGGTACTCTTACCACCGCCACTTGGTCCATTAATCACAACTTTCGCGCCTTCTATAATTTCTGCGTTTGCACCAATAAAAATGTCTGAGCAGCCAACATTATGCAACTGAAATTGGTGATAATTGGGCTGCTGAGCATTTTCTGGTTTAGGCTCTGGCAAGCTAGGTACAGTGGTTAAATGGATATAGTCCTTAATCGCCGCGCGCACATCATTAATCGCAAACCCAGCCAATGCTAACTCGCCCAAAGGTGCTGCAGCTCTAGTGATAAGTATCAAAAGCGATAAAATCAATAGTGGCTCTGTTGTGCCGGAGACAACCAAGTAACTCGCCATACCAGCCAGCGGTAAAATTGTCGCGAGCGTCGATACAAATGTTGTTTTAGATGCCGCACGGTTGATACTTTTGTGAATTTTTTCTTGCTTAGTCCAACTTGCTTCAATTCGTTCAATCGCCCGCTTTGGACCCGCGGTCGCGCGCAGTAGATCCAGGTGATCGATTAGTTCGAGTGTGTACTTGGTGGTATTCACATCTGCGCTGTGTCGATCGCGATCGGTATGGATAAGAGCCAATTGCGATTTATATTGAATAAATAACGCGCCTGCGAGTAATGCTGAACTCAGCGCCGCTATGGTTACACCACCAACTAGACCAATACCAACCACCAGAAATAAAGGTAGGAGTGGCGCATGCAGGAAGGTTTGCAGTTGGTGAGCTGGTATGCTCATAAAACCAGGAATGCCACGCTCAGCCAGGTGAGTTGTTTGCGTTCTGTGCTGGTCGGTAAACCAAGCTAGCTTTGCTTGGTTAAGTGCTTTACCAAGCGCTGAATAGAGATCACCAGTAAGTTTTGCTCCGGACAAAAAGCCAGATCGTGTGACCATCACTGTCGCCAAGATTGCGGCCCCCGCAGCTGCCAAAACATACATAGGTGTTTGCTGTTCAACGATGGCTAGGGCCAAAACAGTATAGGCAGCAGCTTCCAGTACGGCAACCAACACCCAGCCAGTACCAACAAGGTACAGACGACGTTTTGCCTGTTCTGGCAGTGCTTTACTAACGGAATTAGTGTTGTTGCTCGTCATACTTTTTCGTCCTTTTTTTCAGCGTTTCGAGTTAACGTCAGCGTAAAATCTGTTTGCTGAGCGAGGTCTGTATCATGAGTCACCACAATAATGGTTTTACCTTGTTGATGAGCCAGTGCACGCAGGTTTTGCATCACAACTAACGCGGTCTCCTTATCAAGAGCGCTAGTAGGCTCGTCAAGTAAGATGATATTGGCGTTACTTAAGAACACGTTAGCAAGAGATATACGTTGTTGTTGCCCGCCTGAAAGGGAGGCTGCGTCCGCTGTAAGATCAATAATAAACTGGGCTTGGCTCAGTGCATCGCGGAGCGTATCGTCGGTGGCATCAGGTGTTGCCAATTGCAGATTCTCTCGCACCGTAGTTTTCAAAACGCCAGTGTTTTGGGGGACGTAGCGTATTGCGTTATGTCGCGACACTTCATCAAGGTCTGATATATTGTCATCTCCGAGGGTAACGGTCCCTGATGAAGGCCGTTCGTAACCGGATAAGATACGTAACAATGTACTTTTTCCAACGCCACTCGGACCCATAATGGCTGTAAAAGAGCCCGGAATAAAAGAGTAAGAAAGACCGTTGATGATCGTTTTTTGATCGGTGACGACCTTGATGTGTTCGGCATGTAACGAGTCTGGTTTTCTCTGTCGGTTGACTTGGCCTGAAGCGATGGTACTTTCTTGTAAAAAGTCGCTGATGTGTTTGGCGGCGTTTTTACCTGCCGTTACATAGTCTAAGCCGTGACCCAACTTTAGCACGGGTGTCACGATGGCAAGGCCAAAAAAGAAAACCGAAGCCATGGCAGCAGGACTTAACTGATAGGAAATCGTGTAAGCGATAGCTAAAGTGGCGACCGCTTGTAGCAGCGCTACAGAAACCGCAGCAGCAAGTGCAACATTGCTCACCCACTTTACGATGCCGTCGGTAAAACGTTGCGTGGCATGTCGATAATTGGCAATGGCGCCCGATTGAGTACCATAAATACGATTGACTCGGATGCCCCTTGTGTAATCGTTCACTGCAGTGACAATCTCACCCATAATGTTCATGCGTTCAGCGCCATGTTTCGCAGCATACTTGGGTAGAAACACCAGATAGTAAAGTGAGGCGATAAGACCAGGGACAAGGGCGAAAAGCGCAATTGGCCCTGCCAAGCTCAACATGATGAGGATGGACGCCAATGGCACCAACATGAACGTGACAAATTCAGACGGTAAGTGAGCAATCATATGATGCAGCGTATTAATGTCCTCCGAAGCCAAGCGGCGAAGTTGATTTTCACCATATCGAGAGACTGTTTTACTTGGCAACCTAGCGAGATGCTGAGCCACTTGACGGCGCACCTGAAAGGAAAATTGGGCTTCAGCTTCATGAACCCACCAGGATGCTAATGAAGAGACGGCGGCACTAACGATCCAAAGGCCGATTGCACTGAAAACCCATTTACTCGAGAGGTCGTCAATTAATTGTATTAAGCACAATAGTGCGCCTATTTTTGCGAGTGCAGCAACCACTTCAGCAAAGGTGCCCAGCATAAGTTTGGCGATGGATGGTTGCAACGCAGGCATGAGCGTAGGTGTGAGATAGTGTTGGCTGATTTTATTTATCATACTCTTCCCAACTTATTGAGGTAGTGAAAAAAGGTGTGGGATTGATATGTTGAGCGTATAAGGCTCTCACCACTGGTGCTTTGGATGCCGTAATCAGGTTTTAAGTCGTAAATAATATGTTCGATAAGCGAGCCTACGTTTTAATCTTATAGTAATGCTCATAATATGAGCAACTTAATTAGAATTAGCAATTAATTTCTCGGTTATATCTAAAAGTTAGCGATATAAATCAAGGTGTTGATAATTTACTAGGCATGACAACATGGGCATCAATATATCAGGGCAACACTATCCGCTAGGGGTTATCTCACCTATAAACTCAGTTATCATGAAATAGAAGAAATGGGTCATGCGACGTAAAATGCTTACACAAGTGGTACTTGAACGGACTGGCTGCACATTCACTGCCTCATACCTTTACTTTATCTTGTCTCTCATCAGATCTCTTGGAATACCCGGCATGGCATAAAATGATACCTAATTGCGATCAAGGCTTTGAGGAAGATTTAAAGCAAGCAGAGCTGAATTACTTTGATTTATCATTTTGAGCGTAGTGATTTCTATAGCCTGAGTACACTAAGTCCTCTATTTACAAACTGATAAATGTAACCATCGACGAGAGCACACTTCATGTATCTACGTGGCGTGCGCTAGCTGACGAACAAGCTGTCCCTCTATCGTTAATTGATGACGTTGAGTCAAACCTAAGGCTTCGTATTTAGCAATAAACCAGAAAGGTGCAAGCAGAATACTTGGTTGCACCTTTATCAAGCCCTACACACTAAATGTAAAGATGCAAATAGAGTCATTAATTTGCTCTTTTACACGCATTATACACGGAGCCTAAAAACTTCGTTAGATGTTATGAGTAGGTAACTGCTCTAACTCATTTTGGGCAGAATCGGCTTGATTAATGAATATAATGTAGCAGTTATGATGACCTAAGTATGTGTCCGATTATGTTTTCTAAGGTGATATCCCCTTTTCTACGATCAACCATCACGTCATCAGAAAAAGCGAGATGACCAGAGTTTAGACCTCGCGTCATTTCGACAAACCCATCGAAAGCAGGCGCTGAGAAACCAGCATTTGATAGCGCATCAGTCCAATTCGGTTCAGGTATTGCAATCGCGCCTACCGTTATGCCGAGTGCTTGAGTTAAAGCGATTGCAACACAATCTGGTGAGTATGCAGTTGGGCCTTCTAATTCGATTACTCTGTTATTACTCCAGCTTTCACATAATGCTTCAGCTGCGATACGCCCCACATCTTGGGTCGAGATCATAGGAATCTTGCGTCCCGCAGGTGTAAGAAAACTGTTCAACTTGCCTTGCGTAATAGACTTAATCATCGGCGTCCAGTTCTCCATAAAATAAGCGGGGCGAAGAAATGTAACAGGTATTTCAGTCTGACTTAAATATTGCTCGAGAACTCTATTCATTGCTATCCATCCAGTACCGCTTGATTTATCAGCACCAATAGAAGATAGAGCCACTATTTTTGGTAACTTCGCCTTCATTGCAGCTTCGGAAAAGGAGGTCGCAATTATTTCGGCTTGCGTAAATAGGTCATCTAAGGCGTATTTCGGAGGACTAATTATATAGGCTCCATCGGCACCGGATAAGGCTTTAGTTAATGCTGGTATATCTGTGAAATCGGCAATAGCTACCTCTGCTCCTAGACCGGCCCAAATATTCCCTTTGGCTGCATCGCGTATTACAACCCTTACGCGCTTTCCTGCCTTAAGTAATGTATTAGCCACAACAGAACCAGTATTCCCAGTAACACCAGTAACAACATACAATTCATTGTTATTCATCATTTGTTCCTTTTGTAAAAGCCATAATAGATTTGGTGTAGGTAATCTTATAGACTGCCTAAACATAACACCAATGCATGAGGGTTATAATGAATATCCAGAAAGTGGATTTTAGTAGTGTTGATCTTAATCTTCTTAAACTGTTCGATGCTTTATTAAAAGAGCGAAGCGTTACTCGAGCAGGACAAAGGATCGGCCTCAGCCAACCAGCGGCCAGCCGTGGTTTAGCTCGGCTTCGAAAATTATTTAACGATCGACTTGTGGTAAGAACATCGCAAGGACTAGAGTTGACGCCACGAGCGACAGCACTGTCTGGAGCTGTGACTAAATTACTCGATGACGCCCAAAAAATTGTGGCACCATCAACATTTAAACCTAGTGAAGCATCAGGTAAATTTACTATCGCTACAACGGATCATATGACTTTGTTATTGATACCGGAACTGTTATCTAAATTGGCGGAATTGGCTCCGAGGCTAGATTTGGAAATATCAGCATCGTCAGGCGACAATATCGATTTAGTAGTTCAGGGGGATGTAGATTTAGCGATTGGAGTTTATGATAAGCTGCCAACACGATTTTATCAGCGAGTACTTTACGATGAAGATCTCGTTTGTCTTATTCGTAGTGACCACCCTATATTAGCAGAGCCATGGACGTTGGAGAGTTTTGCCTCACTGTCCCATATATCAGTGATCATTACAGGCAAGGGTAAAAGCACTGTTGATAATGCTTTAGCAGAAGAAGGGTTGAGTCGGAGGACCGCAGTACGCTTACCTCACTTCCTTGCTGCACCAATGTTAGTCGCTGAAAGCGATATGATTTTATCGATCCCACGTCGGCTTGCTCATAAAGTTGTAATGACGGCACCGTTAAAAATACTTGAAATTCCACTCACGATAAAGAGCTTTAATCCGTCAATTATATGGCATGAAAGATGGCATGAGGATCCCGCCCACATATGGTTGCGTAATCTACTTTTCGAAATAGGCTCTAAAAATAAAACCGTTATCGCATAAATACCATGTGAAAATGCTTGATTCGAGAAAGAGTGATAATCATAAAAACTAAAATTACAACGATAGTTTAGGCTGGATAAAGTCGATAAACGCAGAAATACGTTTTGCTACTGAAGAAGACCTATAGAACACCGCGTTGATCTGTTCTCTGCCCGTATGAGACAATTTTTCAGGTTCCAATAATACGACTAAACGCCCTTCTTCAATATCTTTTTTCACCATAAAGCCCGACAAACAGGCAATACCGTTCCCCGCTAACGTTAGTTTCCGAACGGTTTCACCATTACTTGCAGTAAAGGTGGGATCTAATGTTTTAAAACCTTTTAGCGGCCAATGGTTTAGTATTTTGGGGCCAGAAAAACCAATCGTTGCATGAGTAGAAAGGTCGCTTGTCTGCTTGGGAATACCTCGCCGAGATAAATAATCAGGCGATGCCACAATATACAGCAAACTTTTCCCTAATGGTCGCGCATGAAGAGTTGAATCAGTTAACTGACCAATACGAATAGCAAGATCTGTTTTCTTCTCTAATAGATCAACAAAACCTTCATTCGAGGTCAGTTCCAACTGGATATCTGGATACATCTTATTAAATGCTTGCACAAGTGGTACTAGCTGATGAAATACGAACGGACTGGCAGCATCGACACGCAAGCGCCCTTTCGGTAGTTCTCCGCGTGAGATTAGTTCTTCTTCCGCTTGCTGAATGTGCTGTAAACCAACACGTATGGTGTCGACAAATTGGCGGCCTTCATCAGTTAATTCAACACGCCGCGTCGTGCGATTAAGTATCGATACGCCAAGCTGCTTTTCTACCTTACTCACCGCCCGTGATACACGTGCGACTTGAATATCTAAAGCCTCCGCCGCCGCAGAAAAACCGCCACTATCTACCACTGTCAATAAGATCTCTAAATCATCAGAACGGGTCAGCATTCACTTCTCTCCAGCACAGTTACTTATTAACCCCATTTATAACAAAAGTCATTTGTAAAAGACACTGTTTTTCACAATGTAATAATTATGCATAATGCTTCCATTAAAACGAAACGCGATTTATTGATTATCGCGTTTATCATCATCCAGACCAAAAAATAGAGATAATTATTATGCCTTTAGCACTACTTGCATTGACGCTCAGCGCCTTTGCTATCGGAACCACCGAGTTCGTCATCGTAGGGCTTATTCCTACTATGGCGGCCGACTTAAATGTATCCTTACCTTCAGCCGGACTTTTAGTTAGCCTTTACGCCCTTGGCGTTGCGGTCGGCGCGCCAGTTTTAACTGCACTGACTGGCAAATGGAATCGAAAGCACGTCTTACTTGCTGTGATGTCTTTGTTTGTTACGGGTAACTTACTCGCTTGGCAAGCACCAGGCTACGATACGTTAATTATTGCACGTATTATTACTGGCCTTGCTCATGGTGTATTTTTTTCCATTGGTTCGACTATCGCTACCGGTTTAGTCGCTAAAGAGAAAGCCGCCAGTGCGATTGCGATCATGTTCACTGGTTTAACCGTCGCTTTAGTAACGGGTGTACCTATAGGGACTTACATCGGGCAATCCTTTGGCTGGCAAGCAACCTTTTTAATTGTTGCAGCTCTTGGTCTTATTGCCCTTATTGGTAGCGCGTTATTAGTACCAAACAACCTAAAACAGCCTCCAGCAACAAAACTATCAGCACAGCTTAAGGTTCTCACGCAACCGCGTTTACTATTGGTGTATGCGATCACAGCTCTGGGTTATGGCGGCACATTCACAGCCTTTACTTTTCTAGCACCAATCCTAGAACAAGTATCAGGGTTTAACTCAAGCGCCATCGGTTTAATCATGCTGGTCTACGGGGTATCGGTTGCAATCGGTAATATCTGGGGCGGAAAAATGGCTGACAAAATGGGGCCAATTAAAGCGCTGACGGTGATTTTCTCAGGTCTTGCTGCAGTCTTGGTTGTGTTTAACTTTACCGCTGTGAATCCAGTAGCAGCTGTGGCAACCATCTTAGTTTGGGGTGCATTTGCCTTCGGTAATGTTCCTGGACTGCAAGTGTACGTGGTAAAACTTGCAGAAAAACACACTCCAGACGCTGTCGATGTCGCATCTGGTTTAAACATCGCAGCCTTTAACGTGGGCATTGCACTTGGCTCTTGGGGTGGTGGTCTTATCGTTGCCGAAGCTGGCCTAATGCACACTCCTTGGGTAGGCGCAGTCATTGTGCTCGTTGCTCTTGCATTAACCCGTTTGAGTGGCAAGCTAGATAAGAAAGCACTACGTGATGAAAACATCGAACACAACCGCGCTAAACAAACTGTTTAGTTGCCACATGCCAAACGTAAGTCTCAGGTATATCAACCTCGCTATCGCCGTGATTGCAATTCACTATGGAAATCGAACGTTAAAATATCAAATATTTGACAAGCTCAAAAACGAGCAATAGCGCAACTGAGGGCTATAAATCCAGTGCTGGTTAACCCCGGTGAGTTAGTCACCGCTCTAACTCACCGGCTCAGAATCGAGTTAGAGTTATTATAATGTGCTTTAAAATTTTTGCTGTGCAGTTTTTACAGAAAAAATCATAATCGAATATGTTAAACTTATCTGAACAGGCTTTCCATTCAGTGAAAACGAACGATTAGAATATAGATGAAAATTGAAACATGATGATAAAGAATAATAAGCCCGTTAGGATAACTCTCGCACATATAAACGATACGCACTCCTACTTTGAACCTCAGTCACTGCAATTACAGCTTAACATTGAGGGCAAAAGTATATCGCCTTATGTGAGTAATGGCGGGTTTTCCCGTATAGCGACCAGAGCTAAACAACTTAAAGCGACAGCCCTGCAAAATAATCGAGATTTTATATTTGTTCATGCTGGAGATTGCTTTCAGGGGACGCTCTATTTCTCGCTCTTTAAAGGTAAGGCCAACTCAGATATGCTCAATGCACTGGGCATTGATATGATGACTATTGGTAATCATGAGCTAGATATGGGTAATGAACCTGTGGCTGCATTTTTAGATCGTATTCAGTTTCCACTGTTAGCGGGTAACTGGGACCTTTCTAACGAAATAAAAACGAAGTCTCATCATTTAAGCGGTCGTTCAAACTTATTCTCTTATCAGCCTGATGAGCAGACTGCACGCTGGATGACTCGTGTTGTAGATGGCGAGCCTGTAGCAATATTCGGGGTGTCATTGGATAAGATGGCCGATATAGCGAATGTAGATCCGGACACGCCATTTATTAATGCCTTTGAAACAGCCAAAAATACTGTTCGAGCTATCCGAAAGTCAGGTATTAATAAGATAATATTAGTGAGTCATCTAGGTTTTGATGGTGATTGTGAATTAGCTAAAGAAGTGGATGATATCAGCTTGATTGTTGGCGGTCATAGCCACACGCTTCTCGGCGATTTCAGTGACTTAGGACTGAAAAAAGAATCTGAATACGGACATCAGGTTAATGGTACTTATATTGTTCAAGCGGGATTTCACTCACAGGCACTTGGTCACTGTGAGATTGATTTCGCAGCCGATGGTTCGGTTAGCACTTTTAAGGGCAAAAATGAGCTGCTTATTGGTCGCCGACTTTGTATTGATGCAAGCTTGTTAACAACCAATGATGATGAAATCCATGCAAAGGCGAGTCTCTACCTCGCTCAACATGAAAACGTGGTTGTATGTAAAAAAGATCCGATACTACAAAGTTTGCTACAAGATAAATATATACCGAGAGTACGTAAGCTACAAAATACCGTGATTGCTAAGTTAGCCAAGGATATGCGACATATCCGTATTCCTGATCTGAAGGGAGGCAGTGATATTGCCCCGCTAGTAGCCGAATCTTTTGCGCATATGATGAATAAAAATGGTCATCGAGTCGACTTTGCAATTCATAATGCTGGCGGTGTGAGAACGTCTTTACACCGGGGTAATATTTCAATTGGTGATATTGCAGGTAAGCTACTTCCCTTTGCCGTTCCCATTGGTGTTTATCACATCAAAGGCAAATATATCGCACAGGCACTAGAGGGTGCAATCAACAACGCCACCAATAATGGGGTTCTAGGCTCTGGCTCGGGAAGCTACCCTTATACCTATAACTTGAATTTTAGCTATTACGCCGAACGCCCCCTTGGTAAGCGAATTGCTAAACTTACTATCTATACGGAAGAAGATGGTTGGAACGATATCGATCATGAAATGATTTATTACGGAACCTCTTCCGCTTATACCATGAAAGGTAAAGAAGGTTATGAAGCATTAACCATGATGGAAGCTGATGGGATTGTTACCCAATATTCGATGGCAGATTGCTTCATTGATTTTATCCAAACAGACTATAAATCGTCTTCACGTGAACAGTTGGAGTATAGCGAACCGGTGTGAACATAAAGTATAATGACATTGAGATTAACGCCGCCATAATACGTTTTTTACAATGACGACCAAATTGAATTTAACCACTTAATACGATGAAATTAAAGGTAGACCGACAATACCGAATGTAAAAAATCGTATTGATGGTCTTGTTATAACGCAGCTCTCAAATTAGACCAATGAGCCAACCAACCTTTTGACGTTACACGTTCACTGAAAATTTCCAAAGGACGCTTAGGATTACGCGTAACTTGTAGATTAAACAACGATTCGAAACCAAAAGCAGAAATACATTCATAATTACCATTATCTAACTTTCGAATAGCAACAGCTGTTTCCTTTTCTGGCCAATAACTCATCGCGTCAATGATATTTAAATACGGTTTATCACCATTTCGTTTATGCATAAGAGCTTGATTACGCACTTCCCAGTTTAATTCTGGCATCAGCACAGAAAGCTGAGATTCTATGAGCTTGTAGTTTTCAGAGTTAGATTCAGTTACATCGAAATAGATCACGTCAGCGTCATTCAAAGGCGTTGATATTGATTTTTGGTGCAAGTGATCCCACACCAAATTTCGGACGAAAGCAGCCGCTAGATAACAATGAGGTAAATCAAGTTGCTGAACACAATCAAGAGCTTTAACTCTCAATTCATCTTTCTCAATTAATGTGATTACCCTATCCATATCCACCCTGCGTTATAACGCCTCACTAAGAGGCAAATAATGGTTGGTTAAATAAGCGACGAAGGAGCAAAAACCAACTGTATTTTGTCCTTGTTTAACAGCTTGTTAAGTGCCAACTGCACCACTGTCATTTAATTTTATAAACCTTTCGATATTGCTACACAACTCACTATCGCTTTGATATAAGTCTTGGACAACTGAAAAGTGGTTTTTTCCCGTCGAAAAATACAATTGAACATCATTACCGCTATCCCTTAATTTATCTGCATAGTCGGATGATTGTCGCTTAAATTCGATTGACTCATATTCACCAACAATCAACATTGTTGAGGGAGAGTTCAAAGATGCTTCTAAAAGTGGGCTTTGCTCTAAAATTATTTTTTCTGTTAAATTAATTTCCGTTTGTAACCATGAAAATTTAAGTGGTGATAAATCAAATAAGCCACTGATTGCAATACAACCTTTAATAACATCATTAGGCAAATCAAGATCATTCCAATCGCATAATGCCAACATAGCTGCTTGATGGCCACCTGCGGAATGCCCACAAACAAAAATTTTCTGGTTATTCCCATTAAACTTATGTGAATTGTTATACGTCCATTCTATGGCTGAACAATTTTGTTTGGTTATCTCAGGAATAGATACCTTGGGACAGAGTGAATAATTAGTCAAGACTACGGTAAATCCCTTTTCTACAAGTCCTTTTGCAACAAAACTAAAGTCTTTACTCGATAAGCTCTTCCAATATCCACCATGTATAAAAACAACCACTGGCGAGTTCATATGACTTGAAGGATAAACATCTAAGATTTCATCTTCAGATGAGCCGTAGGGAATATCCTCGAAGCACTTTAATTCATCGCGAGTTTCTTTGCTACGCGTCAAGTCTTGTTCAATATACATACCCAAATTATCGACACTTAAAACAGCATTATATTCTTCATTAATATCTTTTGATGTTTTGAAACCACGAAACAAATTCATAATTACTTAAGTCCATTGATGATGCTTACAGAGTTCGAGTTCGACTTTGGCATTTAACGCCGCAATAAGCGGAGAGTAATAGTTTGCTAAAATGTGAAGCTAAGCGGAACCGGGCAAACTGTTACTCTCCGACTTGATTGCCTTGTTAGTTGCTGGTTATTAAAAGCATAACAGAAGCAATAAGTTACCATGTTTACGTGATAGACGAAAGAATCAAACAACACCAGCCGCACAGTTCCGGACGTGCGCTACTAA
Organism: Moritella sp. JT01; assembly: GCF_001574435.1. Lineage (GTDB taxonomy): Bacteria > Pseudomonadota > Gammaproteobacteria > Enterobacterales > Moritellaceae > Moritella. Next base: position 4,105 of record NZ_LOCN01000005.1, on the reverse strand, counting down.
CGCATCCGGCTCCTACCTCAGGTGTTTGGCGTCAAAACGCTGTTCTGGATAAGGATGAACAATTTTAGGCTTCGGTAACCAATATTCGATGTAGTACTTGAAGCGTTCCCATGTCGTACGGTGTCGTTGACTACGTCGCCTTAAACTCTTTAGCCAGAGCCTCTTTATTTCTTTCACAAACTGGCCAATACGGTATGAGTTAAAAGGGACACCATAATCGTTGATATGCCCTTGAACTACTCGCCTTAACCAGCGCCGCTAGGCATTTTTTAGCATCTTGATGCTTCTGAAACCCCAGCACGGCTGGGTCAGCGTAGCGGATTATGGTGACCTCTCCACGTGTACTCTTACGATATTGATTTAGCCACAGATCGAAGCTGTAGTGCAGGTAGACATTTGCCAAAAGTGGCGAAATAACCGAACCTTGAGGTGTGCCTATTGTCGACGCTTGTCTCCTTTTCATTATCGCTATGTGTAAAGCATCCAGCGCATCATGCTGGCCTTTACCCGGCCTAAAACCATATGAGAAGCCCATAAAATCGACCTCGTATATTTGGTTTAGCACTTGCACTGTGGCTTGCTGGACAATTTTATCCTCTAAACATAAGATACTTAGCCCATGTTACGCCATCACAGCCAGGCGCTGAGTTGCGTTTAAACTTTAGGAAATTGTCTTTTAACAGGCTTTCGGTTATATGATGATACAGGTTGGTAAATTGTTGTTTCCTATCCTTTATTGCTGCATATTTGACTTGACAATATAATGTTAATGATAAAGTATTAATACGGTTTTATGGCTTAGAGTCCACGTAATCGTATATATTTCAACTTTCAACAGGGAATTGTTCATGAGTATACAAATTAACGTAAAAAAGATCGCAGGATCTAACCGAGTTTCAACTTATGGTGTAGAGCTAACGGATACTATTAAAGTCCTTAAATTAAAGATAAAAGATAAAGAAGGAGGGATGCCACCTGAAGCGTTTCGTCTTATATATTTAGGGCAGCAAGTTGAGGACAGTAAGACGGTTGCAGACTATTCTGTTGAAGAAGGATCAACTTTGTATCTCGTGCTTCGATAGAAAGCGGCGCATAAGTGGCTATGCTCCCGTAAGTTCGAGATAGGAGGAGCTGGCGACGAAAATCCCGATAATCGCCCACCGGTCCTTTATAATTTTGATTTTTACGCCTCTTTTTTGAATAAGAAGAGATGGGACAGGCATAACTTTATAAACAATACAAAAAAACCTTCCACATTAGCTTTTCTAAATCAAAAACCTTATTCATCTTGCTTGCCTTTTAATCAATAAATGATCACAATAAATGATTAGTAGCTCTAAATTGAATTGGGGCAGTTTCGGCTTAGAGCTATCACTCTAAGCCATTGATGGACAAAATTGTCTTAGGGTCAAACTTCATAGATAAGGGTTAACCAGGTGTTATGCACACGGCCCGACTAATACCCAACCTGAATACTGTGCATCTGCTGCTCTGCCAGTATCTGTCCAACGTTCTGCACGGTAAACATTACCTTGGTAAGAGACTTCGTTACCTGGTTTATATTGCTTGCTGATATCAACTGCTGGAATATCTTGGCACTTATTAACACTCACATCACCAGTATGTTCTCGTACTTCAAGCATAATGTAAGCGTCTACGCGTGCGCTGGGAGAATATGTTTGGTAGTCAGGTCCTGTATGTAAACAATCATTTATTATCGTGTGATACGCGCTATTTCCAGGGTCGCTCATAGTTATATATTCTATGGATGATTCCCTCGCCATTACATCCCGGCATGTATAGTCGAAGAATTGCTTCTCCGCTGCTTGACTAATAATTGAGAGCGTATAGTCACCCGCCTTAAAGTCACGTTCATGATTGTCATACATATAAGCAGAAGGTATGCCGTTCTCCACTTGTATTGTGTCTTCTTCAGTAATAAAGCCATCTTCATTTTGGTCTATAACGTAAAAAGCATTTTCATTCGACACTGAACTTACTTTCCTAATAAGATGAATAGTCTCTCCTACATTAAGTAGAGTCGATGTCGAATCATTTACCGGAAGATCAAGGTTGTCTGGGAAAGAAGTAAAATAACTGTTTTCCGCAACATCAGAATACATGATCGCGTTAATTTTTTGACAAAGCCCATTATTTAACCTGTTATCCCAATCGGATTCATTAACAAAATCGCCATAAACGTTTAATATTGTGATGTTATCATCGTCGTCGTCTTGGTAAAGGGCGAATGTAGCTGGATCCAGCCATTTTGTCATTAAGCTATTTTTTACTTCACGATCTTTTTCTGAGAATTCAGCAGGCCCAGATACTAGATTTAGTTCATTGCCAAACACGAATGGTAATTCGGCACCGTGGCATGAGTTTTCTGATGGCTTACATGTATCCGTAAAACTTGGTACATAGTAATCTGGCCACACGGTGAACTCAGGCTTATATTCAAATTTATACAGAGATACATTCCCATGTTTCTCACTGACCTGTTGAGCAAATTTTTGAGATGGACAATAAAATAGAGTTTGGTTCAGTAGATTACGCGTAGTGGCTTTACGTTTTTCTTTTGAAGTAAAAAGGCCAAGCTTAAATTCAGGTAATTTTCTTAATGCAGTTCCTTTCTTTATCCCAAAAAATGCATCCACTAAGATGTTATAGCTCTGAGGAATATCGAGTGCTGCATCGAAGGGAGCAACAAAAATATTAGATTCATCAGTATTAAATCCAAGTGTCACATCAACATTATCGATAGTTGCTAATTCATTTGGTTGGCTCTTGATTACTTGTTCATCAATATAAGGTGCCCATGAAAGTAAGCCTGATGTTGCTGGTTTGCTACTTAGTAGACTCCACATCTGAGCTCGTGGAGCGGCCATTTTCGTTTGTAGATCTATTATTTCTTTAAACTGCATTGTATCGATATGTTGGCCCTTATGTAATTTTTTAATTGTCCTTTGTGCAAGCCTTTTAGCTGATTTCTTATTTTTGTATTTGATGCCATAAGGGTTACTTTCCATAATCGCCCGCTGGTATAAATCACCGTTCTGTTCTTCATCCATTAGTTGGATACCGATAGACATTGCACCAGCACTTTCACCAAATATTGTTACATCACTGGTATTACCACCGAACTGCTCTATATTTTCATTAACCCATTTTAGTGCTGATTTTTGGTCTAAGATACCGTAGTTGCCAGAGGTTTCGTCATTTTTATAGAAACTACCTAGTATCCCTAAACGGTAGTTGATACTAACCAAAATGAAAGGGTTGCCTTCTTCGGCATTTTTAGACACTATATTCTCGCCATTAAATAAAGCCTGAGTTCCGGAGCCTAGCTCAAATGCACCACCGTGTATGAACACATACACAGGTAAATTGTCCCCATTATTTGTTCCCGATGGTCGCCATACATTAGCATTAAGACAGTCTTCACCCATTGTTTCTACTGCAACGCCATTTTCTTCCATAGTGTGAAGAACTTGAGGGCAGATATTACCCGGCTTTGTAACATCAATAATACTGTTCTCAAGGTAATGATATCTGACTGGGGCTGAAAATCGTTTAGCTTCCGCGTATTGTATCCCTAAGAAGGCATCAACTGGGGTCTCATAATCTTTTGGGATAACTTGTTGACCTTGTAGGGTTGCACCGTCAAGGATGTCAACTAAGACGTCCGAAGTTGTACCTACGTTATAGTCTTGATCAATTTGTATGTGAGTATAACAATTTGGAAAGTTATTATAGCTGTCTAACTTTCCACAAAGTTTTATTGCTTCACCATTGCTATTTACAGGATATCCACTCTTATCCGTATCGCAAGAGTTTTTTCCAGGGTGGTTCCATGGATCTAAATGGATTGCTTTTGAATCCTGGTATTCACTTCGGAAAGTTTTGTTCTCGGCTTTTTCATAATAAAACAACTTAGTTGCAGCTCCGCGTTCACCACCAAGCACACACTCTCCTAAATATTTAGTTCCATACTGAATAGAACTTTCATTCTCTTTCCCAATTTTGTATGCATCTATATCGCACGACTCTCTAAAGCAAACATGGCCATCTCTACTTTTATCGCCCCTTGCTTCAGCATAAGTTC
>NZ_LOCN01000042.1:12981-13122 GCF_001574435.1 Moritella sp. JT01 | reverse complement strand
ACAAGCATTGATACAAAATATTTACCTGATTTTGTCTTCGATACCGTTAATGAGCTGGGTGTGCCAGTAAACGCCCGTGACCATTTAATCTTTAATGCTTGCTTCATCTTGGCGAGTATTAACGATTGCTTGTCCGCGCTC
>NZ_LOCN01000042.1:11322-12743 GCF_001574435.1 Moritella sp. JT01 | reverse complement strand
AGAAGCCAAGCGCTGAATTGTAAGCAAAGCGAACACAACCAAATGTCTGAGCAAGTATTGTTACCTGCTCATTGTTTGGGTAGAATCTGTATTTATACGCAATAAGTTTCAATTTTCAGCACCTTACATGACTGTATTTATATACAGCACTAAGTTCTAAACTTAGACTCTATGTGTAAATATGTCAATATTAGTAACAAAAAAAGTGCTTATTGCTACGCAATAATGACTTACATCACCGCCCTAAAGGACAGTGTTTTTCGTCAAAGGTGATAAAAAGAAGTAACAATACACAAAAATAAACTTGCTACTAATAAAATACGCTGTTACTATCAGCTCAGATTTATTTAATAACAATCCTCGAATTAAAAATCAACGATTAAGCCTTACCTAGAAAATCTCAGTAAGCCAGATTAAAAAATCCAACATATAAAGCTAAATTATTGAACAACGAAATACAGCAAATGTTGCGTGCTGTAAACACTTCTTACTAAATCAACTATTTATACACAACTAAATAGTCAGATTTCAGAATATTATCGTTATACGGTAATGAAGCTTATTACAAATTATGCGATAGCTTAAGCTACGCCTTATATAGTGAGTTTTATTATGACTATTATTTTTAATGGTACACAGATCCAAGTTAAACAACCGGTACACTCGATTTCAGTTCACAAAAACCGAGTAGCATTTACTGATTCACAAGGTGAGAAAACAGCTCAACTTGCAACAGTAACAGAACGCCGTAACTTTATTGATATGCTAGTAAGCGTTTAATTACATCAGCTAACATTATCAAACTTAATTCCCGATATTCTTTAATATCGGGATGTTAACCCCCTCGCTACCTCCTTATATACCCTTCATAGATTCTAAACTACCCATATCCTAACTACCTATACTCTAACTACCTATACTCTAACTACCCAAAACAAGTCTATCATCACGTTATAACACCTACATGTAGACAGCCCTATACCATTGATTGGTATTATTTAGCTAGGAGATAGGAGATAGGAAATATGAGATATGAATTTTAGACAAAAAAAAGTCAGGTTGTTAGCCTGACTTACATATATTGGAAAAGAAGGTCGACTGAAATACTTACTTCTATCTTCGCAATACTTTTCTTCTTACATTGACTTACTTTCTTCACTTACAGACTTCCTTACACTTGCTTTCACTAACTCGTACCTGTCACATACGTTATTCGTCTTCATTTACACTCTCTCTCACTTACACGTACTTTTCACATACGTTATTCGTCTTCATTTACACTTTCTTTCACTTACACATACCTTGCACATACGTTATTCGTCTTCATTTACACTTTCTTTCACTTACACGTACCTTGCACATACGTTATTCGTCTTCATTTACACTTACTTTCACTAACACGTACCTTTCACATACGTTAT
>NZ_LOCN01000042.1:0-11198 GCF_001574435.1 Moritella sp. JT01 | reverse complement strand
TACACTTACTTTCACTAACACGTACCTTTCACATACGTTATTCGTCTTCATTTACACTTGTCTTCACTTACACTTACATTTACACTTACTTACTTACACTTACTTACACTTTCGTTCTTTACTAAGTCGCACCTGTCACGTACGTTACTCATCTTCATTTACACGTATCTGCCATGCACGTTATTCACTTGCACTTATTTCACATACTGTAAAGGTAGTAGGAATAAAATATCCAGTCGACCTAATTACAAATATAGTACACCGTCATATATTTGCGATGAAATGAACTAAAATAAATTATATAAAATATCAAATTTGAATGAGTGGCCATGTTAATAATAATTAGATCACTTTTTCAGTTTATTTTTGACACATTAAACATTTGATATTATTATACATTCCCTAATTTGATGACAATTATTAATAATAAACGTCAAACAGGCTCTAAATATCTTAAGGAGTATGCATGTCTCGAGCTATCTTTTTGACTCGCCCATTAGCCCAACTTGGTCGTGTAGTCATGACTTTACTCCAACGTTTTGGTAAAGCAGCACTATTCCTATTGCATGGGATAACACATATGTTTTCTCGCCCTTGGCAATGGCGAAGAGTGCTTGAACAACTCTATTTTATTGGAGCAAAGTCAATTGTTGTTATTTGTGTAACAGGTCTATTTACCGGTATGGTGCTCGGGTTACAAGGCTATTACACCCTCTCTCAATTTGGCTCAACGAGTTTATTAGGTTCTGCTGTCGCACTTACCCTTATTCGTGAATTAGGTCCCGTGTTAACCGCAATAATGATTATCGGCCGTGCAGGCTCAGCAATGACTGCAGAAATTGGGATTATGCGAATTTCAGAACAAATAGATGCGCTTAAAACGATGACCATTGACCCAATTCGATTTCTAGTTAGCCCACGCATCATTGCCGCACTCATTAGTTTTCCATTATTAACCGCTATTTTCGATACAGTGGGCATTTTTGGCGGCTACCTTACTGGATCTCAATTATTAGGCATTAACCCTGCTATTTATTTCTATCGTGTAGAAAACAGCGTCCTCATGGCTGATGTCATTGAAGGCTTTATTAAATCATTATTTTTCTCTATTACTGTAATAACCGTATGCTGCTACCACGGTTATTACACCCATACTCGCCGTAATAATTTTGGCGCAAAAGGCGTTGGATTTTCAACAACAACAGCCGTTGTACAAGCAAGTATTCTCGTGCTTGTTATTGATTATATTTTAACGTCTGTCTTATTATAGGAAAACTATGAATATTCCACTTATTCAATTTTGTAATGTCAGTAAAGCATTTGATGGCACTCAGGTATTAAATAATGTCAACCTCAGTGTTTTTAAAGGCGAGATAACTACGATCATCGGTAAAAGTGGTGAAGGAAAAAGTGTTTTACTCAAACATATTATTGGCTTATTGACTCCTGACTCTGGCTCAATACTGTTCAATGGTAAGAGTTTATCTGAACATGCAAAAGCAGAAAAACAGAACTTAAAGAAAAAATTCAGTTACATGTTTCAAGACTCCGCGTTGTTTGACTCAATGACTGTATACGACAATATTGCGCTACCCTTACAAGAAGCAAGTAAATTAAATAAAACAGAAATACAACAGCGTGTTGAAAAACGTATGACACAGCTAGATATCTTAGGTACAGAACAACAATACCCTGGACAACTATCTGGTGGTATGCGAAAAAGAGTCGCTCTAGCGCGCGCACTCGTCACAGAACCTGAAATTATCTTATTTGATGAACCGACTACAGGGTTAGATCCAATACGTAAAAAAGCAGTACATAAAATGATTGCAGACTATCAACGTAAGCTCGGATTTACCGGAATTATTGTAAGCCACGAAATTCCTGAGATATTTACGATTTCTCAACGCATTGCACTGCTTAATAAAGGTGACATTATTTTTCAAGGTACTCCTGAACAACTAAATAATGATGAAAACCCTGTTATTTCAGAATTTGTCCATGGTCACGAATCACCATTACTCAATATCGACTAACCTATTTAATTGGAACTGTTATGAAAAAATCATCCATCGAAACCTCTGTTGGTATATTTGTACTGATAGGTATACTCTGCGTCGGCTACCTTACTATTAAACTTGGAAAAATGGAGCTGTTAGGTGATAACTACTATAGTGTCTATGCAGACTTTAATTCTGCGACGGGCCTGAAAGGTGGTGCTAATATCGAAATGGCAGGAGTGAGAATAGGTCAAGTTGAAAATATTATATTGCTACCAAATATCAAAATAGCACGTGTAAAACTAAAGATTGAAAAGCGCATCAATCTCTCGGTCGATGTCATTGCATCGGTAAAAACAGCTGGATTACTCGGTGACAGATACCTATCCCTTACCCCAGGTGGTAGTGATGAGCAATTACAAGAAGGTGATAGCATCGAAGAAACAGAATCTGCACTCGATATTGAAGACCTTATTAGTAAATACATATTTAGTGGCGACAGTAAATAATTATATCAAAGATGAGTAACAGTATGTCAAACAACTTCATTATGAGAAATCACATGAAAAGAATAATCGTTTTATCTATTTCAGCATTGCTACTATTTACAACTACAGTGCGCGCACACGTTGAGAATATCAGCCAAGCAACCGCATTAATCGATGCTGCAATGCAAAAATCCTTAACGATTATTAATGATCCAAGCCTCACAACTGAAGTTAAACGTAAAAAATTATGGCCAATTGTGACCACTTATTTTGACTTTACGTTAATTTCAGAGTTGACGTTAGGAAAATTCTCAGCTGATTCGACTCGCCCTCTTGGTGATTACAGTGATCGTCGTTTTACAGATAGCCAGCAAGAACAATTTACTGACGCCTTTACTATCCATCTTGGTAATTTATACTTAGACAGACTCAATAACGAGAGTAAGTTCTCGGTATCTCTCACCCATTCATCGGCGATGAAGCCCATTCGTAAGATGCAACGCGCCCGTGTAAATAGCTTAATAAATAATAAAACAGCGATTGATTATTCACTACGCTTAAAAAATAATGAATGGCGTATCTATGATATTAAAGTGGAAGGCAGAAGTTTAATTAATTCATTTCGTAAGGAATATTCCGCACTATTACTGAAAAAGACACCCGATGAATTATTGACATTACTGAATGAAAAAAACCTAGCCCATACGGAAAATAATGCAGAATAGTAATAATTTTTCCCGTTTATTTACAGTGCCGTTATTGCTGCTCATCTTAGTAATGAGCGGTTGTGCCGTCCCTAAAAACAATGATAAAGAAAGCGCTGAAATTCATCCCACATTACCACAAAGTCAACCTATACCGACTGTCGTGAGTTCAACACCTGATTATATTGAAGATGATGGACTTTTTGCAGAAGATGATGAGGATGGACTTTTTACAGAAGAAGATGATCTATTTTATGACGATAGTCCCATTGAGATAGATAACAGCGACGAGATTTCAGACCCCTTCTATTACTTTAATATTGCGATGTTCCATGTTAATGATAAGCTTTATTTTTGGGTAATGCGTCCGACAGCATTAGGTTATAAGGCGATTACCCCACAGTTTTTTCGTGTCGGTGTTGCCAACTTTTTTCACAATATAGCCATGCCAGTTCGATTTACCAGCAGTCTATTCCAAGGTGATATAAAATCGACAGGCACTGAACTAGGGCGTTTCGTCGTGAACTCGACGATTGGACTTTTAGGGGTGATGGATCCAGCTGCGCATTACTTAGATTGGCAACCAAATAATCAAGATATGGGATTAACCTTAGGTAAATATGGCATAGGTAATGGTCCCTATATTGTGTGGCCAGTATTTGGCCCCTCAACCCTAAGAGACACGGTTGGTCGTGGCACGGATTACTTCCTTAGTCCACTCAGCTATTTAAAACCTGACAAGCTGTCACTTGCTGTTCAAGCTGTAGATAAGGTGAATGCAACATACTTTAGTCTTGGAGATTATGAAACCTTTAAACAAGCTTACATTGACCCTTACGAACGAATGAAAGAGTTTTACCTCGAATATCGCGCAGACAAAGTCGCTGAAAAATAGTCTCTTACAAATACATGAAACGAGGTCATAGACCTCGTTTCATGTTCAGTAATATGACGTCTAACATTCATTGAACTGACAAACGAAACCACAGTTCAAATTACGGTATATCAATACCTTACCAACTAACCTGTAATAACCTCCTGATTATCATTAGAAAGTTCGATTGTTTTTAAAAAATACTGCCTTAAAAATTTAATTCGAGCTAATAAATCATTCACTTCTTGTCGCCCAATATCTGCCCCTCGTACATTTTTAATCGCCATATTATTATAATCCAGTTCATCATCATGCAAACAGTGTTCACTGATCAGTTGCCACAGATACTTTACCTTATTAAATTTGGTCTCTAAAATTTCGACATCGATACTGAGTTGATCTAATTCTTCTACCGCTAGTTTGGCAATCAAATAAGTATATTTTTCATCATCTTCATTAACCGAATTATTTTTGTCCAACAATACATTATAGCGATCAATATGGTCGTTCAGTAGGTCGATATTATGTGTATAAAATTGATAAGCATCCCGCCAGTTCCGACCACTGCAATAACTTGCCTGAACAGAAAAAGTAAGGATAAATAAAATAATTAAGAAACCATACTTCATCATCAACTCCACGATTATTCGTCACAAGAAAACTCAACCCGATTAAAAGTGCAGACAAAGTGTACTGTTTGCCACATTTATTCTTTTCCCTGATATAATTAACCTATGTTATGAAATATTCCGTAATTCCTTAAAGGGTAAAGATGAAAAAAACGTTTGTATTAAACCACCCAAAAATTGTTCCAGCTCGCCAAATTGAATCTATCAAAAGCGAAATCAGAAAATACATTAAAAGAGAACGTAATAAGGTTCTACCTAAAGGTGTAGATTACTGGGACTTTGATTGTAAGTATGGTGTAACAGAACAAGAAGCGCAGGCTATTCACCTGTCTGAAATCAATAAATCTATTGATAGCGGTGACCTAAGCAAAGATGCATCTTTCTATGTCGAAGTTTTGGTAAAAGATGGCATTCGCGTGATGAGTGAAGATGACGAAGATTTAGATTACGGCGAAGAATAATATCTAGGGCATTATAGCCCGAATTCATATCCCCAAAATACGCGTCATGCGACTTGGGGATATGCCTTTCGATTAACCCCCCTCCTCTTTAAATGTCCATTCGATATAACACACGCAATACTACTGTTTACAGCCGTTACCTGATAACATAGCCGCCCTAAGCCATGCAGGTAACTGCGAAAAGATTGAAATAACATAAATGAAGCTACATAAACTTGATGCCGTAGACTGGTTAAAAACGCTTCCTAGTGAAAGTATTGATTTAGTCATCACAGATCCTCCTTATGAATCCTTAGAAAAACACCGAAAGATTGGTACCACGACGCGTTTAAAAAACAGCGCAGGCTCGAGTAACCAATGGTTTGATATTTTTCCGAACAGTGATTTCCCTGCGTTAGTTGAACAAATATATAGAGTACTAAAAAAGAACAGTCACTTTTATTTATTCTGCGATCAAGAAACCATGTTTGTCATTAAACCAATCGCTGAAGAGCTTGGGTTTAAATTTTGGAAACCTATCGTTTGGGATAAATGTGCTATTGGCATGGGCTATCATTATCGCGCACGTTATGAATTCATTTTATTTTTCGAAAAAGGTAAGCGTAAGCTCAATGATTTAGGTATGCCTGATGTGTTGCAAGAAAAACGCGTTTGGCGTGGCTATCCAACCGAAAAACCGGTGCCATTAATTGAAAAACTAATCACACAAAGTTCAAGCGTTGACGACCTGATTATTGATCCCTTCTTCGGTTCAGGCGCGACCTTAATTGCAGCAGCTAATCTGGGTCGACGATCTGAAGGTGCAGATATTGCAGCCTCAGCCCATGAGTTTGTTAACAACCGTATTAAACCGGTAGAAAAGGCATAAGAATGACGATTGAAATAACAAATCTACCAACGACCGAAATCACCTGCTCTAACTGTGAAGCATGCTGCTGCCGCTTAGAAGTTATGATTTTAACCGATACTGGTGTGCCAAAACGCTACATTTCAACAGATGAATGGGGAAGTGAAGTAATGACGCAGAGTTATGATGGCTGGTGTGCTGCACTCGATAGAGACACCTTGATGTGTAGTATCTATGAAAACAGACCTTGGGTATGTCGTATATTCGAAATGGCTTCGTATGAATGCGAAGAAGAACGTAAAGCACATATGTAAGTTGCACTTTTTCAAATACTAGCCTATTCAATCTTAATCTCGGAGCTTAGATTGATTAGGGCTCCTTCCTAGCAACTCTTTACTGTAGATCCAGCGTAAATAGGGATGTTAATTAGTCAAGATGACCATATAATAATTTATTTAATTTCAAATACTTAATTATAGATAGTAATTACTAAAAACTGGTCAGACATCACTCCTATTTGTTCCGTTCTTTTAACTTATCCACAACATGACCCTTTTTTTATTCATATCACTATCTATATTTTCCAATTTGGCAGATTATAATTAGACAGTCTGTCACTAAAAGTAAATTTCTTCATCTGTCATAGAGTTACGTATTTTTTACAGGGATGAGTGAGTATCGCTAATAAAATACGTTGAGGGTTAAAAAATGGAATTATTTAACGAATCAAACGCATTAGATCTTTACATGCAACAAGTAAATAAAAACAGTACTTTACTTACCAAAGAAGAAGAATACGATACCGCTATTTCCGTCCATGAAGGAGATAAAAAAGCACGTCAACGTATGATCCAGTCTAACTTGCGATTAGTGATTAATATTGCGAAACGTTATCAGCATACATCATTATCACTTGTTGACATCATTCAAGAAGGTAATACCGGATTAATCCACGCCGTTGAAAAGTTTGATGCCACAAAAGGATTTCGTTTTTCAACTTATGCGGTATGGTGGATCAAGAACAACATTGAACGTTTCATCATGAATCAATCACGAACCATCCGCGTGCCTATTCATATCGGTAAATGTTACAAACGTATTTTAAAAAATGCCCGTGAAGAATCGCTTGATCTGAAATGTAATCAGGATCTACAAAAAATCGCTGCTAATCTCGAAATCGAGTTTGAAAATGTTGTTTGTGTTCTCGCTTATTATTTTACAGAAGCAAGCTTAGATAAAACCATTCAAACCCAAAATGACTCAAGTACTGCGCTAGTTGACCTGATTGAAGACAGCTCTATTTGTAAACCCAATGATGAAATAGAAAATACCGATACCTCTAGTTACTTAATTGAAGTATTAAGCCATTTATGTGACCGTGACAGAGAGATCATCGAACTAAGATTTGGTCTAGGTAGAGAAGAGCCACAAACACTACACGCCATTGGTGAACGCCTATTTATGTCTCGAGAACGTGTACGCCAAATTATTACTGCGAGTTTACAAAAAATTAAACCTGAATTATTAGTGAACAGCGTAAACCAGCAAGATTACCTAAACTAACTAATAATATAATCTAATAAAAAAGACTACATGTAAAAACGGCCCTAACTAGGGCCACGCATAATCAGAATAAGCTAATAATTTACCTTTAAGTCATTAATTATTAGCTTATCTTATGCTTACCTGCCGAACTACCACCGACCACACTCCCCCTCAAACAACTCAAATATGGAAACATCAAAAACTAATACATCCATATTCGAGTCTTTAAAAAACCAGCATATCCAACTCCCTTTCTATGAAGTTTGCGTATGCCCGATGGGATTTATGTCATGCGTTATGACAATAACTTGTTGGTGAAGCGATTACAGATGTTACCAGGCGGCATTATCCGCGTTAAGTCTGATAATTCTATGTATGACCCTTGGGAAATCACCAAGTCACAATTGGACGGTGAAGAACTGGCGCTTATCGGGCGTGTGGTTTAGACTGGGCAAAAGATGTGATTTGAATTCTAGGTATAAAGAATTCCAACGTTTGGAGGTTTTTATTTTAGGGGATAATTCAATAGTTTTAATTACTTGAGGACAAGACAATCGTAGTTAATGAATGGGAATATGAAGAGTTTAAAGAGCGTTTTCACTATACTGACCTTAATGGTCTTTTAGCAATACTCAGTAGTAAAACTATACGACTTTGTTCCTTTCGGGGGATGAATGATAATCTGGAGTTACATTGGTTTCAAGATAAACTCAAATCGCATCTTGAAAAATCAATAAAATATAGAGGGATAGAATTAACACATAGTCCTATTTTAGATCGCCTATACACTATATTATCAAATAATCCCCTCACTATATATTTAAGCTCCTTCTCTAAAGAAAATGATTGCTTGAGCCAGTGGCGAGCGTACGCTAATAATGGTAAAGGAGTTAGTCTCGGCTTCGACTTTAATGGATTTCCGTTTGAGCAAGGAACAGTGTGGCCTTCTGGGGAAATAGAAGAATCCACGGGCTATTGCGATGTAATTTATGACAAAGAAGAGCAAGAAAAGCACATAGTAGCGTTCGAAGAAATCTTTTTTAAAAATGCTGATGTTATACACAATGAACTAGGTAATGAGCCTGATAATAAATTAAGCGTATTGGCTGCGAAGATATTTTCTTATTCGGGAATGTTTAAAAACCCAGCCTTTCGGGAAGAGAACGAAGTAAGAATTATCCATATGCCACACCATATTAAAGGCGTTGGATGGAAAGGAGCCTTTTCCGATATTCAATTTAAAAATTCAGAGGGAAAATTAATATCCTTTTTTGAGATGAGTTTTCGTTCATCGATAGTACAAAGTATTACTCTTGGTCCAAAATGCGAATGCGATGAACAAGAGCTTAATCTTTTTTTAATTAGTCACGGTTATGACAACGTCAAAATATACAGGTCAGCCGCTAGTTATCGTTGAGTAGCTGGTTAGATTAAAATGTATTCGGTTCGGTTTCCATGCCTTTCCCACATACTCCGAACCACCGAAGCAAGGCGGCATTATTCACGTTAAGTCTGATAATTCCATGTATGACCCTTGGGAAATCACTAAATCACAATTGGACGGTGAAGAACTGGCGCTTATTGGGCGTGTGGTTTGGACTGGGCAAAAGATGTGATTGAAAAAGAACAGGCTAATTTGATTAGTCTGTTCCATCTAATTTTTGGACTGAAACGGCTTAGAACTATTGTACTAACCGAGATAATAAACATTATGAAAAATACAGCTTTTTTTTCAGAATAAAATTTACTCAGTTTTATTTGAATTCATAGCGCACCAGGTATTTTTTCCTATTTTATAAACGCTAAAGACGGCTACTGTTACAGCCGCTATTAAAAGATCTTTAGTCACATAAACAATACTAAGTACCGAAGTTAATACCTCATTTATTGCGTCTTTTATGAGTGACCCGTTATCATTATCAAATTCTGTACAAAAGTATTGATGGGTTTGCTTTTTGATTACGCCCCAAATCTCCCCTTTATTTGAATTGTTAGAACTCCCTGTTGGAATAAACAATCCTTCAGGATATTTTTCACCCGTCAAAGTTAAACCCAAATCTTCCAACTCGTCTTCATTAACTCTTCCATTCGATATTACCTTAAGGATATCTTCTCTTTGATAAGATGGAACATAACTATCAATTACTTCCTCAAAATCGCTTAAATTTAAAATCAATTCAGACATATATTCCCTCTTTTTTTAATAATTCATATGCGCTTGATATTGGAATCGCATATGAAATCATATTATTTTGTAAACTACACATGGAAAATCTTCCACAAACAATCCCTATTACTTTTCCTGTTACAGCTTCAACCAGAGGCCCACCACTATTGCCTTCATGAAGCATAGCATCAAGCTGATATTGCTTCTTACCTCTATTATTAATAATTTTAGAGCTAATCAGCCCCTGAGACACATGAGCAGTGTGCAGACCTTCTTGAGCAAATGGGTAACCGAAATAAAGAACAGTAGCGCCAATATGCGACTCTACATCAAAGTCCATAATATCATTACTAAAATCAGTACTAACACCCTTTTCAAGCTTTAGCAAAGCTAAGTCATCCATTGGACTATATTGAACAATCTTAGCTTTAGCTACTTGATGAAAGTCTAGTTCTTGATGATTAAATGAATCAATATTTCTAGAGCTGCAAACCCTAATATCATCTTGCAAGCCAATCAAATGAGCACATGTCAATATATAACCACTAGAGTGACAAAAAAAACCACTCCCAAGAAAAGTAATTTTATCTTGTGGTGTTTTTTTAAAGACCATAAAAGTACATTGATAAGGCTTTCTTACTATATGTCTATACATTTGACCCCATTACATTAATCGGTAAGTTATAAATGATATTGATATCAAATTACCTTTGTCTCTACGATTTATACATCAATCGTCAATATTATCTGGTACTTTATGATTTGGATTATTTCTCGCGTACTCAACACCATTTCGCTTGTAGATGTGGGTATCAGGATGTCTACCTTGCTTTACTTCTTTTACTAATTTAGAACCTGTAACAACCCCTCTCCCTTTGACTGTATATGAACTATTAGCATCGCAATTACCATTAATACTTTTACCTTTAGCCATATATCTACCTCATATAAAAAATTATAAGAACTTTCAGAAACAAAGTTAGATCTCCTAATTTATGTATGGGCACACAGTGTAATATCAATGATATTCATTTATTCGCATATTCGCATATTCGTTAAACTGAAAAATATGGAACTCATATGTAATATATCTAGAACGCCTATTTTAGGCGTTTTTCTTCAGAATAAAGACAAGCATCACGCCCTAATGTTAATGCCCGTAAACTAACTCACAACTTAAAATCAAAGTACTCAATATTTTTGCCAAGCATCATTCTGGGGCTAACTTTAAAGTATCCTCCACGACTAAAATGAAAGTATGACTGAACTAATACTGAACGGACTTACGGCAACATTATTTATTACGCATATAGGTATTTATTTTGTTACTTATAGTTTTGAACCAATAGAACTGAGTATGAAAATTGATAAGACTAGATTGAAACTGTTTTATATGCGCTGGGCTTTTTCTACTTCGATGATAGGTAAACGCCTAGTTAACCCCACCTACCAAATATTTTCAGTTATTGCATGATTACTCTTC
>NZ_LOCN01000041.1:18962-21501 GCF_001574435.1 Moritella sp. JT01 | reverse complement strand
ATAGTGCAAAATCATCTTTGGTAAATATCTATTGTTAGACGCTAAAAACAGTGTTTTTTAGGTGTTTTCAATCGTATTTCAATCGAATGACTTTTGGTATGTGCGCATTGTCATCTTTATGTTAAACAGAGCGCATATTGCTGAATTTATCCAAAATCAAAAAATGATCACATTGCCTAATTCAATAGTATTGTTCTATTTATCTTAACTGTATTTTTTTATTTCTCTGTTTTTATTTTGTAATTATAAGTGGATTATAAGGCTCACCTTTTTACAAATTAAACATAGGTTTTTATGAAAAAGTTAATACTAGAAAATAAAATAGCAGAAACACGAGAAGCGGCAAAACTTCCGCCCTCTTCTTTTTCTAAAGAGACATTGAAGGCTCCAGATACAAGTAAGATGACACGGTTAGGAGGTGGAAATGACAAAAACTATTTCCATGGTGAAGGGAAAATGGGTTATCTTGAAATGAAAAGGGGTAAGTCATCTATGGATGTTATAGAGAGGGAGTTTTCAGCACGTGACAATATGGTCAAAAAAGCACCTGAACTAAAACGTTTTCTGCCTGAAATGATAAATTCTCATGATGAAAAAGGTGATGCAGCAACAGGATACTATGTCGAGCATCTCAATTTAATCGCTGAGTTCAAACCTAAATATATAGGACAAACTTTTGGGGATACTAAATTAAAAAAATTCGAAAGTGAAATAAAAAAGAAGTTATTCATTTTGCCAGAATTCCAAGAGTCAAGCAGGCGGGTTTCTTTTCTAGAGCAATTTAAAAATGATCTTGGAGAAATACAAAATAATAAGGATGCTATTTTTGATAGTATTGGCGAGTTGACAATGGTAATTGTAACCGATAGCACCTCTTCATTAAAAATCATTGATTTCGCGTTAAATGAATCACATGAAATAATGCCAGAAGAAGACAGAAAGGATATATCTAAAGGGTTTGATAAGTTAAAAGGTAAAATTAATGACTTGATCGGCTCTATGTAACGATAGTAAATGTAAAAATGTATGGAGGGACAGTGTCGATTATTGGCGTGTTAATTGAGTATCAATTTGACATCGCTGGCGCTTTTCGTTGACTCTAGAAGGTTACTTACTTATTACAGAAATGAGAGTGGCGTAATAAATTCAATGTTACCAACGTTTACTTAACAACCCTGTTAACCCACTGCGTATAACGCATGTTATGTAAGATTGAGTTCGATATGATGGTTCGCTATGTAAACTTAGCGAACTAACTCCCGGCAATAATCACTCCTGATATGTACCGTACAATGACCCGTGCTGCTGGGTGATATTTCCGTTGTCGTACTAAACATAAAATGCACTATACGCAATTGCTCACGATCAGAAAAAAGACTCTGATCATGCCCAACTGTCCGCTTCGCCGTATAATGGATTTTATGTTTAATAGAATGGTTACCCGCGTACTCGCTGTCTAGCACAAGCCGTCACTGCAAACCCCGCAGTGAGCATCGGTATCACTTCAAGCAACAACAATCCCAAATATAGCTCTCGAAAGCCTCGGCAAAAACACACCTCACCTTTACGCTCCTTATTGGTCTTTTATGTTGCGGCGTTCAGCCTCGCCAATGCTTTAAAAGGAATTTGGGTTAATGTAGTACATTTGTACTACATTTTATTGTAGGGTTTTGTCACAGCCTTGTGTTAAGTGTGTTTATCTTTATATTCAATCAGAAATAGGGAGGGAGGATCTAGAGGTTAAATATTACTGTTCTGCCAAGCCCGTTTTAAGATGGTTATTAATTGTAAGGCAATTAGCATCTCTCGCTTTAAAAGTTCTTTTAGCCGCAGGAATATCACGGCCACGCTGAGCCGCTAATTCTTTTAACCGCTCATATTTTTTATCTGCGGTATCATTTATTTTTTTTGCTGAATATGAGAAGTAGCCACGTAAGCCGTTACGTTCAACAGACTCTTTAGAACAAATAACCTCAGTGATTTTCCCTTCAACGTTCAACTTTACTGATAGGTGGGTGTCCTCACCATGGTTGCGTCGATCATCGACTGTAATAGCAGCTCCGGAATTTAATGAGTGTGGAATGCCTTTTTTCATTTTCTAATACCCTACTCGTTAACATTAAAATGTAGTACAAATGTACTACATTTTAAGTTTTACGAAAAACTAATTAGCGACATTAATCGCGTTGATTAGAGTCTCTTTATCTATATTATCGCGCATGTGTATGATCCCGCGAATCAGCTTGGCTGCAGTTACTTTTTTACCCATCTCTAACTCTAAGCTTTGAAGCCATAAGTTTAGATCTACTTGGTTGTTTTCACTTAACCTAATCGATACCGGTTTAGCTCCGGTTGTCACATTACGCTTTGTTGCTACGGTTGTGATTTTATCTTTTGGCTGATCTATTTCTTGTTGTTCTTTCTTCTTTTGTCTTCTACGGCTAAGCGATGAAGCACCTTGTAATTTGCTCATATTAATTAATACACTTTTATAAGTTAAAGACGTTCTAGCACTTCTTTTGCAAGATTCTTGTAGTCT
>NZ_LOCN01000041.1:0-18955 GCF_001574435.1 Moritella sp. JT01 | reverse complement strand
ACGGTTGAACCAGGCTGATAATTTAAAATTGTTTCACCGGTTACGCTTGCTTGGCCAATTACTTCAGTACGACGAATTGTCGTTTTTAATACCCGATCTCCAAGGTTATCGAGTTCCTCTTGCAAGTAGTTATTAATGAGTTTATTTGCTTTAGCGTACTCATTTCTGAACACCGCGTAATTTACATCTTCAGTTTCTTTAACTTCTTCTAGTGCATCCAAGAGATCTGCTAGACCGTTTAATGAAAAGCTTCCGCCATCAACAGGGATAAGAAATAGGTCTGCTGCCATCATGGCATTTACAGAAGTTAAGCTTAGGTTCGGTGGGCAGTCGAGTAACACAATATCGTAATCATCTTTGATAGAGTCCAATTGCTTTAATAGGATCCGTTCCCTGTGTACCTTCGTTAAACTTTGTTCTATCACTCGGCTTAGCCGAATATCAGTAGGGCAGACATAGAGATTTTCTATCACGCCTTTTTTAGACACTGCAGGGGTAATTGCTTTTTTGATAGGGTTGTTTTTAGCTGATTCAAATACGTCTGTTATCGATGATTCAAACTCGAATTCACCACCAGTCATAACCGCGGTTAGGTTGGCTTGCGGGTCTAAATCGATAACAAGAACACGTTTATTTTCTCTGGCTAGCTGGGCTGACAGATTGATTACTGTCGTTGTTTTGCCAACGCCGCCTTTTTGGTTGATCACTGCAATTGTTTTCACTTTATACCCCTGAATGAAAAGATGTAGTACAAATGTACTACATTTTACTTGGGTAAGGCAAGTGTATTGTTATACCTGGTTTATCCACTGTAATTGTGGATAAGGTTATATATTTAGCTGGAATCTATTTTCCCTATAATAGGGCTAAATTATCTTGCAAATATAAAGGCCTTAAATAATATTTAAGGTGTCTAAATAGGCTTTGGCGAAGGTTTCTTTTCCAAGAGGTAAAGTGACGCTGGGCATTGTCACCTTTATGTTAAACAGCCGCATATTAACGATTTTCATGCGTAATCTAGTCACTTCACTGCCATTCCGCGTATGAACTACAATAAATTAGATGAACTAAATTCTGAATCTATTTCGAAGCCCTAAGCCGATCAGGAAAAGACAAATGTATGAAAATACACTTAGGAGGTTTATTAAGGCTTTTCTACCACCAGATAATCCCAGCTCCTTCGCCGCATCTTTCCCCTCAATAACAAGACCACTAACAAACGGAATTGTCTTACTTAATGATAAATTGATTGCATTACCTAGATGATTAAACATTTTAGAATCAAAAGGTGTACCATAAAACGAAACAA
Organism: Moritella sp. JT01; assembly: GCF_001574435.1. Taxonomy (GTDB): domain Bacteria; phylum Pseudomonadota; class Gammaproteobacteria; order Enterobacterales; family Moritellaceae; genus Moritella. Next base: position 17,646 of record NZ_LOCN01000041.1, on the reverse strand, counting down.
CTAAAATCAACAAAAACATACATATCAGCCAGCAGGAAGGCTTCAGTATTGATTGCCCGTAATTACTCATTTTATCAAACATAAAATCAAGAATACTAGCCATCATAGGCGTCTTTATCCATCTCTTAACCCGCATCTCATCTGCGTGGAATCTTAAAGCTGACTCATGATCTTTATTACTTTCTGCTAACTCTTTCAGCCGACCAAGCCGCGCTGCATCATCAATGTCTTTCGCTGTATTGAAAAAAAAGTTCTTAGCAAATTTTGGTTTACAGTACAAGTTATGAAGGTTTACATGATGACTGGTTTTAGTCCCTATTAAGTCGGTAATAAAATTCATTTCTGCGTATTGCCGTGGCGAATCTTCAGGTGTGCCATTAACTAACTCATATGACAGTGAAAAAGGCCCATCAAATGTTGCTTTATGAAAAGAAAAAATTTCGCAATTTTGACTAACTAAAATATTTGTAAATTGTGCATCACCAGTTATTTTTAATAATGCGAAATTAACGGTTTCGCCTTCAAATTTAGTTCTATTAAAATCCACTACTCCTTCACCGAAATTGGCACCACTAAAATCTACATCCCCTTTACCGAAATTGGTACCATAAAAAATCACATATCCCACACCGAAATTGACATTTGTAAAAATCACATACTTTGCACCGAAATTGGCACCAATAAAATGCACAACTCCTTCACCGAAATTGGCACTAGCAAAATCAACAACTCCTTCACCGAAATTGGCACGAGAAAAATCCACATTTCCTTCACCGAAATTGGCACCACTAAAATTCACAACTCCTTCATCGAAATTGGCACTACTAAAATTCACATTTCCTTCACCGAAATTGGCACCACTAAAATTTACATTACCTTTACCGAAGTTGGCACCACTAAAATCCACATTTCCTTCACCGAAATTGGCACCACTAAAATTTATATTCCCTTCACCGAATTTGGCACCAGAAAATTTTACGTTCCCTTTGGGAAACCTATAACGACTAAAGTTAAACTCTCTATTTAAACGGGGATCTGCCACACAATCGATATCATCAAAATCTACGCTAGCAAAACTTACATCCGCTTCAGGGTTTTCGTTCACCCATTGATTCCATACGTCTCTGCCTTTCTTCCATTTTTTTTTAGCAGCCTCACCTTCAAGTAACAGCCTTTCACTCATCTCTTCATCTATCCTTAGTAAACTTTAAAACTTTAAAACTTTAAAACCAGCCTTTTCTGCTGACTTCCCCAAGGGATACAGCTTATGTTACTCCATACGACGTGACACTTAATTTCGCTTTATCACCTTTATGTTCAATAGGCCGCATATCGACGATTTTGTCCCTAGATCTAAAAAGCCTCCAATTAGGAGGCCAATTTTAATGAACCACTACGAATTCCGTAGCTCACTTCTTTTTTGATGGTTTTAGTGCCGGAGTGTTTCCTGGAGTATCTTTGTTGTCACGTCGACGTTGATCTGGTTTACCTGTTGATTTAGCAATTGGCTTTGGGCCAGGTTTAAGTGCCATGATTGTAGAGCCTTTTTGTATACCCCTAAATTATTTAAGGGTTTCACCTTAATATATGCTTGTTATATATATTAAATTCAACCCCCAGAACAACTTACACATAATAATTATGCTCGTTATCACCTTTATGTTCAATAGGCCGCTCAGGGACGATTTAACCTACCTTATAGATAAAGGATACTTCAAAACTGTCTCCGGTATTATTTCACTTTAGTTTCACAGCGTGAAACATAGATAGCATGTATGATATCGCTAACTAAACAAACATAAAGCGTTAATAAACAGTGAGTTGCATGTAAACCGTCATGCTGGTATAATCATTTTAAATTAGCAGATGTGAACGTTAAAGATATTTCTTAAGCTGAGAAAGAGTAAGTTTTACTGGTTGATGGCAGCATAAAAATGAGTAACGAGGTCATATCAGATTATTGTTTCCATGGCAGAAACAAGTGAGCCACCTCAAAAGAGATGGCTCTAAAAACTCGCTACCTGCTGTCAATACCAAAATGGCGTCAGAGGACAGGGCTATCGCAACTAGAGGATATGCACCCTCAGATGTATATATAATAGCTCCAAAAAAAGAATAGGACAAGCTTTATGGATATCGAGTTGCTAGTTAATGGATTATCGAAAGAAAAACTAAACACTTTCGAGGATAAACTCGGGTGTAAAACAAACGAAGATAAAATAGCAACGTATATGTTTATGCAGGATCTGAGTAGCCATTACTTTACCATAATTCAAATAATAGAAGTTCATTTGAGAAACGCGATCCATAAAGCTGCAACTAATAAATTTGACGATGATGAGTGGTTCACTAACGTTCCAACGAGTCAAAAATCTAAAAATCAAGTAGATAAAGCTATCGAAGATAGTCTCGAGAATGTTGGTGTCAAATATACAAGTGATGATGTGATCGCAAATTTATCTTTTGGATTTTGGGTTCATATGCTCCATGAAGATTACGGTAACCCTCGGAAAAAAGAAAAAAACTTATGGCAATATAAATTCGATGACGCTTTCCCTTACGCAAAAAATAAAGGTAAAAAAAGAGCTGCATTATTTCGTGAGCTAGGGACGCTAAATAAGTTTAGAAATAGACTGTATCACCACGAACCGGTATGGAAACAGGTCAAAGTTAATAACATCAATGATGCTATTAAGGTGCTCGACAATCATTATGATAAACATATACAATTTCTATCTTACATGTCTAAAGATGCTGTAACGCTAATAGAAACACTAGGGTTAGCCAATAAGTTTAAGCAAAGTTGTAAAAAAGAAAACTTAGAAGCATACAAAGCTAAACTCGCAGCGTTAAATGAATAGTAACTGGAAAGCCAATGCACATAACGCACGTTATGTAAGATTAGGCCTGAATAATGGTTCGCTGTGTTAAATATAGCGAACCAACACCCACCAATAATTACTCTATGCACGTAGCTGACGGCCATTAAGCCAACTAGTTAAAAGGGCGCCTTCTTATTTAGTTGTGCAGTCAATCACCATACTTAAAACCGATCATCATTGTTATTCGCGTTATCATTTTTATGTTCTAAGTGGTTTGAATTTAAATAAGACTCAGTTATTTCAATTATTTTTGGCATCCCCATAGCCCCCACAATAAGACATAAAACCTGAACTATACGAAATAAAGAATCAATATCGGCAGGGAAAAATTGCATGATGATCGCGGGGACCATTGATATGAAAATACCAATATATATAGATACTGATTTTATAGTTTCTTTTTTCATTATAATGATTCCAATTATTGAATACTGCGTATATCACGCACGTTATGTAAGATTAGGTCTGAATTATGTTTCGCTACGTAAAATCTAGCGAACCAATTTCTGGTGACAAATAACTCTACGCCCTTAATTTTATCAACATAAAGGTTACTAGGTAATATTTATCGTTCCGTTTGTTGTAATAGGGCGAAACCACCTCCCCAAGTCCCTGAACTAAAATCGCGCTCGTTGTTCGGCTAAGCCCGCCGGACTGGGTGGCGATGAAAACAAGGGGAATGGGCACCCCTCGCGCCTTCGTACTCCACAACTTGTGCCTCAGCCACTACGCATTCCGCTTCGCAATTACTATATCTGTGCACGTTGCCCGACCATGCCTCAACCTCCCAATACAAAGCGCTACATCAAGCAAAGAGCCGCTTCATGTAGCAAAACTGCTTTGTATTTTCCGGTAGAGGCATCGTCTAATGTATTTGGTGTTGTCCGTGATTGCCAAGCTCCACGCTCCGTGACCTCGGCACAAATTGTTTCGCTACTCCGGCACTCTGCCACACCCAAAGCCTGTGCCCATTCCCCTTGTTTACATTTACTTTGCCGCCCAGTCCGGCGGGCTTAGGCTCTGTCGCTGCTGCATTAAATCTTGTGCTCGCTGTTGGTGTTGTCATCGTTCAGGGACTTCCGCCACGCCCGAAGCCTTCGGTGGTTTCGCCCTAGTCCTGCGATCACATCAGTTTTGTGGTCGCTAGTGGTCATTTTGATAAGTTCTGTTACATGTGATAGAACTTATGTAGGGTTTATATATTTTGTTCTATTCGCTCAATGATCCGTTTTACTGTGGTTGGTTTGAATGATAAACCGCGGGCTGTTTTCACTCCTGCATTGTTTAGTGCGTCGGCTATGTGCTGCAGTGGGCGGCCAATGAGTGGGGTTATGATAACTTCTATGCGTTGTGCAAATTGGTCTGCGTTTTGTTTTCGCACCTTGTTCATTTCCGTTAATGATTCGGGATGATGGCCGCCAATTTTACGTATTAAGGTTTTACCATCATGGTCCAGTTCGTCAGCTGATACGCCTTTGGCGATCAGGTCAGCATTGCGCTCTTTAATTGATTTTAAGCCGGCTTTGGTGCGTATTGAAATGAAGTCGCGCTCTTGCTCGGCTAGGGCCGCGTAGATGTGTAGCTGAAATTTGTCGGCGTTCGGCATCGATGCAACGGTTAGTGATAGTTGCTTATCCTCCATCACTTTTGCGATGAAAGAAACTCGACGAGATAGCCGATCTAGTTTTGATACCAGTAATGTCGCTTTGTTTTTTTTGGCCAACGCTATCGCGTTAGCCAGTTCTGGCCGTTCATCATTCTTGCCTGATTGTATATCCTGGCATGTGTGAATAACTTCGTGATCCGCTGGTGCGTAGTTATCCAGGTACAATTGTATGTCGCGCTTTTGCGCGTCTAAACCATTCCCGGACTTACCTTGCTTCTTTGTTGATACGCGAAAATAGGCGATATATTGCATTTTTGTCCTCGTTATTACTGGGTTTTACATAACGTAACCTTGGTTACGTATGTAAAATTAGTTTAGCTATCCTTTTTCGGCTACTTTTTATGGATATTTTGTTACATGTGACAGATATTTATTAGTTATCTTCATGACTACTGCTGTCACCGTAACATCCCTGCTGCGCAGGAATACCAGCGGCTTCCCGTGCCCAAGCTTCTTCATAGACTGCACTAAATGCCCTGCAAAAAACCGCAGAGTATTTAGTTTGCCCATTACGTAGCTTCGGCACCCGCCACGCCCGAAGCCGGCCGCTGGGGTTGTTATGCACTCGTTTTTATTGTCGTTATTTACAAATACAAGTTGCCGCCCCAGTGGGGCGGTCTATGTTTAAGTGGAAGGTCGGGGATTACCCATGACCACGATTAGGAATTTATTCATGTTTTCACTTAAAGAAATAGCGGTAATTACAGAAGCAAACTCAATTTTGGATAAAACAGCACGGTATACCAATTCTATTTGTATACCCTCGTTAGCTTTTTCCTTATGTCGAACAAAACTGGCTCATTTAGAATCAGAAGCTTTTGCTGTTGCGTATCTTGATTGTAAGAACCGTTTGATCTCATTTGATGTTGTATTTACAGGAACGGTAAATCGTGCAAATGTATATTCTCGTGATGTTGTGAAATTGGCACTTAAATATAATGCAGTAAACGTGATATTCTCACATAATCACCCATCGGGTGAACCAACGCCCTCTGCAGCTGATAAAGCCGTTACTAAACGCTTGGCTGAAGCATTAACGCTATTCAATATTAGCGTTTTAGACCACATCATTGTTGGTGCTGAAGGTTGTACTAGCTTCGCAGAAAGAGGCTTGATTTAGTAGTTTAAGAGAGGGCTCTGCCCTCTCGTAATATGAGCGATTACCTATGAGTGCTGATTTATCTAAAATACCGACATCAATTGATGATTTTAAATTGCTCCCGTGCTCTCGAGATATTGCTGATGTTGATTTTGTTGCTCCAGGTCCATTGGAAGTTAAAGCACTACGGAATTTAATTGGATTTAGTCAAAATGATTTAGCTAAATTTGTAGGGGTGACTTACAACCTGAGGAAAGGTTCTACAGCTGTTAGAAAGTGGGAAACAGTTTCAGGTAATGAAGCTAGGCCAATTTCGTTATCAGCTTGGAAACTAATGCAAATCAAAGCCGGTTTGATCGTAGTTGACGCTGTGTAAGTTATTCGTACTTCTATCTTGTCGCTGAGCGTCAAGCCATTGGCCTCCCAGCACCTACGCCGTTTACAGCTTTTGTGACAAACATACTGCGTAAACACCAACACAGAATGTTTACCACTTCAGCTATTTCACCCGCTCCGGTACTCGCCACCCCCGAAGCCGGCCAATGTTCGGTGCATGCATCACGTTATATTTTGTATTTAGTTTGGTTGCAGCCAAATCATCCCTGCTGCGCAGTGATACCAGCGGCTTCCCGTGCCCAAGCTTCTCCATAGACTGCACTAAATGCCCTGTAAAAACCACAGAGTATTTAGTTTTTCCATTACGTAGCTTCGGCACCCGCCACGCCCGAAGCCGCCGCTGGGCTGGGTTCTGCGCAATGTCTTTGAATTTTATATTACGCTGTGCGCCTGCTGTTTTTACGCGTCTGTTGTATTCTCGATCCCGGGAGCTGTTTCGATCTGTAGTGTCGTAGATCGGCATTTTGGCCACAATGCCAATATCATTAATAATGATTTAATTCTTTCGTTATTTGTTTAATATTAGTAATATCTTACATATTTTTTTCTGGGCTAATGATTTTTTGTATGGAAATTCAATAAGATAATATCCAGAACATTACTTCAAACTTAATTTCTAAGTTCCAGCCTATGAATATCTTATAAAGTGGTATAAATAAGATGAACTATAACAAAGATTTTTATTACTTTTTATCAGAAGAAATAAAATGGGAATTAAAGCGTTGTGCTATTAACTACAAAGAACTAGCCAAAAGGATGTGTGTATCTGAAAAAACGGTTGTTCGTACTTTAAATCAGCATCAGCATATGAATCTAGAACGCTTACAGACTATCTGTAATATTTTAAACATCCCAATTTCAGAACTCTTTAAAAGGGTTGAGAATAAAATAGGTAGAGTTGCATATTTCAACGATGAGCAGGATGCACTATTCACTCAAAATTCAGAGTTATACGAATTATTCAAATTGTTACATAAAACCACAAATATGAAAATGTTGTGCGATATACTGGTTTGTGAGAAAAGTGTTATGTATTTAAGATTAAGAGAATTGGAAAAAGTTAAAGCTATAGTTCTAGGATTAAATAATACGATTAAACTTATCGTGCCTTACTATGCTGTTTTTAAACCCGACTCATTATACGCTAAAAAGATCACTAAAAAAACGATGCAAAACTTACTGAATAATTGTTTAGAGGAAAAGGATAATAGCACAATTAAAGTCATTAATGTTGAGTTGACAATAGAGGAGTTTGATGTCTTTTTAACTATAGTGAAAGAACAGCTTTTACATCTGATGAGATGTCAGCATAGAAGAGAAATGAGTGATACTAGCTCGTATACAATTGCTCTTTTAGCCCATAATTCCAGTGAAACATAGGTAATTATTCATGATTTTCATGCGTTATTAACGTAAACGCTTAGTTAAACCCACCGACCAAATATTTTCAGTTATTGCATGATTATCTCTTCATTAAATGAAGGGATAAAACCATTGTCGTTGCTAAATACTGTGGTGCGCTACCGATTGACTGATACTTTTCTTGCGGAGGCTTTGAAATCACCCTAGGCACATTGGCTAATTGGTGTATTAAAAGTGCTGAATTACTCAATCCATTATTAACGGTAATGAAAACACATTTACTTGTTCAATCAACGCTCTGTGAAGATGAGACAATGATCCAAGTACTTGATGAAAAGGATAGAACTGCACAGCAAAAATCATACATTTGGGTTTGCAGGTTACTTACAATGCGATGGTTACAGTGTTTATGAAAATATCGACGATATTATTCCTGTTGGTTGTTGGGCTATGCAAGACGTAAGTTTCACGATGCCTTAACCGCACAGCCCAAAAAATAGGTAAAGCCACTGTAGCATTACATTCAATCGCTTTACGCGATAAAGAAAAAAGCCGAATCGTTAACCTGAAAAGTAAAATGGTCAATGCCGATCCATAACTGGAAAGCAGCTATGAATCGTTTTATTATTGAATTTGAGGACCGATTAAAAGATCATCTCTATACAGAATAATTTACAGGGCCTGTTGTTCAAGTAGTATGTTTGTTTTAATCTGGTTTAAAAAGAAGTCTGTTAGGTCTGAGTGTGATATTTCAATCCCTTTATTTTTTAACATCGGAATCAGTGATTCAATATCTATGGATTTGTTTGTTTGACATAAAATATTTACGGCATCACTATTTACTTTAAATATTTTATCACAACATTTTATAAATTGTTCTGTGCCAATTTCGATAAAAACAGCATCTGGATTTAACTTATATTTCATATTATTCTCTCGATTGACAAGGCTAGCACACGGTCAAATTCAATCATTACTAGTTTTTTATTAATCAAACTATCCATAGTGTTATTATCATTAAATTTAAGTTTTGACATTCTAATGCTATCTAAGTGATCAACTATTTCTGTATATAATAATGATTCAGGTGCTGTTAGCACGTACTCGTTAAAATGTTCTGTGTTTCGGTTATCACTAATAGATACGAGACCTAACTCTATTATTTGATGATATAGGCTGTATGTTTTACTTTTCCATAGCGCAATTTGGGACTGAATTTTATTATGTAATGATATGACTACATCTGTTCTCGTATCTTCATATTCGAAATGGTAGGCCAAATTGAATATTTCATTTTCTTTTAATTCAGGGAACGCATTTGAGTATGCCACAACTGGTCTTATATTTTTTAACTCGAATTTATCAGGATCCATAAATATGGGGCTGTATCGATCTAATCTAAATGAACAACTAGCATCTGGTGGCTGTAAATGCATAAGCGCTGGAATTAGATCTAACATTTCGCGTAATGATGTTTCTAATTCTCCGGGAATATTCAGTAAGATGTTCCAATCAACATCGATATTGAGTCTCGCGCTATTAACTAAGAGCACAACATTTTGCAGGGCTGATACTCCTTTATCCATGCACTTTAAAATCTGTGTTGAAAGGCTTTCTATACCTGGTTGAATTCTCAAAACATTAGCTTGCTTTAGAGTTAATAGTTTCTTGTATGTTATATTTGATTTAATTTCATAAAAATAGCTGACTTCTGTTGGAAGTTTTGCCAGCTCAGGTAATAATGTTTTGTAGTATTGGTCTGGCATGATGTTATCAACGAAAGCTAATTCATCGATATGAGAGCCATAGTTGTCTATTATCGTTTTTATTTCATCTAATACCTTGCTAGAAGATTTTTGGCGATAAGCCATAGTCCCCGCATTTAGTCCACAAAATGTGCATTGTTTTTTTGCTCCCCAAGAACAGCCTCGTGATGTTTCGTAGAACACGAATGGCTTTATTAACAAACTAATTGGTGATTTTTTATATCGTTTAAAGAAATTTGAATAGTCAGGTAGTAAACTATCATCCAAGTTTTCGAGTTTGTTAGGTGAACTATTGGTTAAGATTAATGTATTACGGTTTAGGACCGATTTATGTTGATAAGTAGATCCTTTATTTAAGTGTTTGATTAGATCTAAAAAAATAAACTCACTTTCCCCTTGAAACAAGTAGTCAATCTGATTAAATGATGCAAATAATTGATTACCCATCGGGGTATCTAACGATGCACCTCCGAATACAACTACAGAGTTAGGGCTAAGTTTCTTAATTTCTTCTGCAATCCATAAAGATGATCTTATTTGCTGGAAGAGGCAGGAAAATGCATAAATGTCATATTCACAATGTACTAATTCTTTTGCTTTTTCTTTATGCCATAACGCAACTTTTTCCTCATCGTCAGTACGCATCAACGGTGATTTACGCTCGATATCGCTGATAAATTGCTCACCTTGAAGTTTTTCTGGTGCTCCATTGGCTAGTTCTTGGTACTCACTAATTCCAAAATGCTCTACATAATCAATATTTAAATAATGTACGTCAGCGTTAAATTTTGCTTGTGTTATGTGAGATTGTAAAATTGATAGGCCTATTGATGGGCGATCTATTGCTGCGAATGGTGCGCAAATCAGTGCGATGTCCATTTATTTCCCCATTACGGCATGAATATAAAAATAGTTTTGGTTGTGTGCAGATTGAAATTTTTCGATTGCGCTATAACCCATTTGAAAAAGTAAATATTTTAAGTGTTCAAAGCTGTGTTTATAAAAGTGTGACTCGTTTATCTTTATTTTACCTTTAATATCAATTGTTAAGCTGCGATTGACTAAGCAGCTATTAGAATCTACAAAAAATCTTTTTATGATCCGAAGGTGAGATACGTTAGAAAAGCAGGATGGACTCTCTCTATAGTTAAAGGATAAAGATTTATTAACTAATTTGTCTATAAATTGTGGATGCATCAATTCGAGTATAATTGTATGTTTTTTTCCTAGTTTTTTTTTTAATTCTTTTAAAAAATCAAGTTCATTAGATAACTCATTAAATAAACCATATAAAACTAAACCACAGTCATACTTTTTATCAGTAATATGCTCGGAGATTGAATTGCAAAAGAACTCTGCATTAGGGTAAGTTTTCTTAGCATATTCTATTGCATAAGGGGATATATCTAATCCATGATATGTGAAACCATAATTTAAAAAACCATTTGCGTATAAACCCGGTCCACAACCTACATCTAAAATTGATTGCACATCTTCATTTTTAATTACATCGCTTAGTAGACTTATTTCAAGGTCAATTTTCCCTTTCGATCTTGATGCAGAATCATTGTTAGAACTGAAATGCTCATTTAACATGAGCTTGCTAAAATCTTTATTCGCGTAATTAAATAATGCATCATACCGCTTCGAATTAGTAAAAAAAGACCTTAATATCTTTATCATAATTGAGTTTTCCATAAGGTAGACAGAAGTATTTTTAATGTACTCCTGTCTATTTATTTACATAATATTTTTACCTGTTGGAAATGATACTTCTTCGACGATTGGTGTTGATTTAGTTTCCATAATTAATACTCCATCTAATTAAAAATATGCTGTAAGTAGCTGTTATATTTAGCTACTTTTAGACTTACTCTTCAAGTTAAATAACCATATGGACAAAAAACGTCCTAATACAAACTGTTTTACGTCCCTTTTTTACTTAAAAATTTGGTAGGAATAATTTGTTTTATAATCCAATAAAAAGGATATTAAAATTGAATGTAAATATACTATCACTATCACTTTTTAACTTACTTTCATCAATGAGCTTGTCGGCATTTTTATTGATGCAACAGCACAGCTTAATTAGTATTTTTAACCAACCAACTCAAATGGGTATTTTGTTATCTATAGGATTTATTCCTCGAATATTTCTAATGCCACTTGGAGGTTTAGTTGCGGATAAATATGAGAAGCGTATTTTATTGCTTTATGTTAATTATCTTAGATTAGCAACATTTTGTTTGTTAGTTATTTATTTTCATCTCGATAACATAAATTTAATGATGATATATATTAGTACGTTTATCGTTGGCTCTCTGGATGCATTTCAAGTACCGGTGGTTAATGCAATGTTACCCCGGTTGGTACCAAAAGAAGGTTTATATAAAGCAAATACATTGTTGAGTGCGTCTAGTCAATTAGGTTTAGTATCTGGTCCCTTCATTTCTGGATTTATATTAGATCGATATCCTTTAACTATGGCTCTAATTCTAAACGTCATTGCTATTGCGATCGCTTGTATATGTATACACTGCCTTCCATCAGTTGCGATCTATGCCAAGCAAAAAAAGAAAGGTATAATTGAAGGGTTAAGCGAGGGCGTTGCAATAATTAGGCAGTTTTCTTTTGGGCACCAACTTGTATTGTTAGCAGTACTTAATTTTATTTTTAACGGTGTTTTGATCGCTATAACACCTCTTTGGGTCCAACAAATTTTTGATTATCAGGCCTCATTAGTAGGGGAGTTGAATGCTACATTTGGATTTGGTGTAGTTCTGTTATCTATAAGATCAATTGTAAGTAAAAATAAAGTTAATGCGCCTTTAATCGTTAAGGCTTGCTTACTGGCTATTATGATTTGTATCCTATCAAGTATTAACAATTTAGCCGCGGCTCTTCTAATTTATGCGATCTTTGGTTATTTGGTTTCATCGATCAATGTAACTATAGTCAGTGATTTACAGTGTAGAATACCAAAAGAAAATATAGGAATTGCTATATCGATTACGGTTTTCCTTGCTCAAGCATTTTTACCCATATCCTTTCTTCTTATTTCTATGTGTATTCAGGTTGGTCTTAGTCCTAGTCAAGTTATTCTAATATACGGAATAGTATTATTATTTATCTTACTTGTTATGCAAGTGGCTAAGTACTTGAAGCATCGGTAAGTGTTGTCGTGGTTTAGTAAATTTGGCCTCCTAATAGGAGGCTTTTTAGAGCTAGGGCTAAAATCGTCCCTGATCGGCCTATTAAACATAAAGTGATAATGCGCAGTGTCAAAAGGATATTAGATCAAAATGTCACTCGAAATCTTTAAAATCCCACTTAAACCTTGATGATGACCGCTTAAATGTATAACAATTGTTATACATTTATTTGGGCTCAAATATTACATCAACTTAAACCGATTTGCTTTCCATTCGCTCGCATCAATCATGCCTTCGGCATACAGTCCCGACCAATCGTAAAAGTACGGTGCGAAGCTATCCCCGATCATCGCATTGAGCGTGATGGATATCATAACTACAATTGCTGATATGGCATATTCAACGGGTTCACCGGTTCTGAATCGCCCGCCGAATAGATGAAAGCGTCGATCTGAATAGGGCGAGAACGGAACACCACTTACTGTCATGGCGTCGGTTAGAATATGAGAAAACCCACCCCAACAGAATGCGGCAAAGATGCCATGAAAATCCCACAGGAATGAAGTTGCGATCCCTGCTATTAACCAGTGCGTGAATACGTGGGTTGTGGTTCGGTGTTTTACCGGCCTACCAACCGCTTTAAGCAGACTTTCCATCCAATCCGGCGCAGTTGCACCGGCAATCGCCGGCGCGACGAGTGAGGGGGATATAACTGCAGCAATGGAACCGGCGATCAGTATGTGGTTGATCCACTTCATTGCGTTTGCACTGTGCTGGGTAGGTTGGCTACGCTAACTAGGTAATTATTCAAATTGCTTGATTTCTCGCTGTCGCACATGGCGACAAGCGCGAGTCGATGCTCGGTTGCCTCTGCCGTTGTTTTGATGATGTTACGCTGTGCGCCAGCTGTCTTTTCTAAATATTTTATCTGCTCATCTACACCGACAATGCCTTGGGAAACCCGCGCTTGCGCGCGTGCTTCCATCGCAATGTAAATGCCAATTTCACGATAGGCATAATTGCGGTTGGCCAGTGCCTGGGCGAAGCCGGCAACGTGCGCGGCTGTTTTTACGCGCCGGTTGTATTCTCGATCCCGGGAGCGGCTTCGATCTGTGGTATCGTAGATCGGCATTTTGGCCACAATGCCAATATAGTGATCGGTTATATCTGGCCAGTCGTTGTCATTAAATTGATCGGTATTGGCTTTGTAGCCTGCGACTAAATCTACCGAAATCTTGAATGTCGACTGCTCTGGATAGCAGTTAAGCGCAGCGTAATAGATGCTATCTGTATCGATAAGTGGTGATCGTGTTAATGGATCCACCGGTCTTTTGAATGATTCACTTTTCCCGTGTAATCGTGGTACCTCGAATGGTAACACTGTGGGTTTATTTTCCGCTTGCTGCCAAGGTAGTTCAATTGCCCTGGCAAGCGAAATGCTTGCTATCTGTGCCGCAATAATTAACGCGCATAAATTCCATTTCTGCATTCGTGTCCCTGTATGTTTCAAACAATTCTATGTAGCTAGTTAAATAATTTGGTCCTGCTGGTGTTGATATGACTGCGAACGTTAATCATGTGAGTAATATACTGGCCGCGGTAATACGTAGCGTGATTTTCATTATTTTTTTCATTTTTTAATCAGGTTTTGCTGCATTACGGCCTGTACCTAACATTTGTAAACCGCCCAGTATTAGCGCGACTTCCCATACACCTGAAACAGCAAATCCTGCGATCATTAACCACAACATGATCCGTGTAGCATCGTAACTTGCGTCACTGTCTAACTCGGTTCGTTGCGGGCTTGCTCGCTCTACGAGCGTGCGTAAGCTCGGCGACAGCCGGTTTTCAGCACTGGCTGTCATGAGCCAGATCCGAGTAGACATCATGAGCTGGCGAACAAACTGGAGTTTACGACCTGTGAGCTTGTGGGCATCGTCCAGGAACAATAATGTCCCGGTTTCATGTAAGTAGCGTGCTGTTTCGCTGATGCGTTGTTTTTGACTCAGTTTGCGCCAGTGGCGCGCTTCACTATCTGTCTGTTCTGCGGCTTCCCGTTCTTGGGCATCAAACCACTTTGCTACGTGCGTAGCATCGACCCAGTCGGAGACTGGATCTAACGCCGAAATATATACAGGCTGACTTTTTATTTTGGCACTCCAAATTGGTTCCCAATCATCATAAAGCCGCTCTAACCAACGCGTTTTTCCCGAATCGTGTGCGCCAGTAATGAGCTGGCTCTTTGTGCGTTTGATACAAGTTTCTTTACGCTCGTGGCTTTTAGCGAAACGCCGTGGCGTATCGATTATCGAAGGCGTTTTCATTTCACTGCCGTCGGCTCGAAGAGCCGAAACTCGCTTAATTTTCAAGAATCTCATGTTCGGAATCCGTGACACTTTTTCCGATTTTTTTTGCAAAAAAATCAGTTCGCTAAGGGGGATAAAAATATTGTAGTTTGAGAATATCCAACGAGTCATGAAATATTCGAAAAAAACGTTCATTTAAGTCGAACGAATTATAGGCTTTTGGATGGCATTATTATTAATAATGGAGTATATGAGCTACCTATAAATAGTAAGTGTGCTTGTAGTTGGGAATGAAAATATTTTGGAGAAGAACTGTTATATTTATTCTTGTTGAAATAGTTTTATGTATGACGAAGAGAAAGGTAGCTTTACGCCAATAGAGATATTTTATTTACGGCAAGATTAAACGATCAACTCGATCCTTCGTTAGGCAGGATCATAAAATGATTAACAAATATTTCAGTTTTGTTGTAAGATAGTTTGATTGGTTACTGACTGAAGAAGTTGGTGCTAGACAAAATTTAGACAGAAAAAAACCCTGGAAAATAAACTGCTACTTTGGCGAGGAGACGTTTATTAATCAGGGCATTTCATAAATCTTAGGATAATTATATGTGTTTAATTACAATTTATCAAGCATCCAGACGCCAAATAAGCACAGCTATGATTGCTTAATAGCCTACGCCTTAGTTATAACGACATAAGTGTTAAAGTAAAAGCTGATATTTATAACGCACTGCCAAACAAACCATACTGTTCAAATTCAAAACGTTATACGATTATTCGTAGTAAATATTACGCCCAGGATAAACCGTATATTCAGATAAATAACCCTAATCTTAAACGTTATCTTATCGTTGATATTGATGAAAGTGATGCTTATTCGACCTTATTAGATAGTCGATTACCGCAACCGACTTATATCTCAATTAATCGTGTTAATGGCCACCTGCAGTGTGCTTGGAAGTTACGTGATGCTGTAAGTACGTCGTATAACAGTCGTGTTTCCCCTATGAAGTTCCTTGCTGCTATTGATGCGGCATACAATTATCGTTTAAACGGTGATACGAGCTTTGGTGATTGTCTTGCCAAGAACCCGCTGCATGAGCATTGGTATAATGAATATTACGATACTGAATACACACTACATGAATTAGCTGACTATGTTGATCTTAGCGAAAAAGACGCAAGCAATATAGCCGCCAATGATGATGTATCCGGTCTTGGTCGTAATAACACTGTATTCGATATAGCCCGTAAAAAAGCATATGAAATGGTACGTAAAGCTGTATCTAAGCCACTCTTTCAATCGTGGCAATCAGATATATTGGCCAGCTGTGAATCCCTAAATAAACAGTTCTCAATCCCCATGCAGCATAATGAAGTGAAGAATATCGCGCGCTCTATTGCGCGTTATACTTTTAAAATGTGGGCGCAGTTTGTCCATAACATGGATAATTTTAGGGCTGTACAGGCTGTTCGAGGTGCTATTGGCGGTAAGCGGGGTAGTAATAAAGCATTGTCAGGCGCTAAAGGTGGCGCTAAATCGAAGCGTAGAGGCTCGATTAAAAAAGAGTGTTTGTTATCTAAGGTATTGGCTATGAAGTCACAGTATTATAATCATCGCGCAATAGCGGAAGATCTTAATATTAGTGCGTCAACAGTATCGCTTTGGTTGAAAGCTGCGAGATCCTGATCGATCTAAGCAAGCCTTATCAGTTAATAGCCCCATCTGGGGCGGTTTTTTGTGCAGGTATTTTTTATCTATGCATTTATGAGCTCTTTTATGCGTATTGAATGAATATCTAGGCGCGCGTCAAATTTTTTCTAAATTTGCATAAATACGCAAGCTATAACTATTACCTAGTAATATTTATAATGGGGGTTAATTATGAAATGTCCTACATGTGAAGAACATATTGGTTGGGATTGGGTTGATGATTAACTACAGCGTTTAGTTATATCGCGGTAAAGCTCATGAAGTTCATCTTCTAGCTTTAGATCATTATCTTTGCAGAGTTCTTTCATCATTTTTAGATAAAGGTACTCATCTTGGTTAAACTCTAAAATGAAACGTTCGTTATCAGTAAGTTTATTTTTTTTCTTATAGCGGGCTTGAGACTGTGCATTCTTAAATGCTATTTTCAATCCAGCCATGCTATCAATGAAACTATTTGAATCATGAAAAGCAGTTTCGTTAATCTCGGCGATTAACTTTATATGTTTTGGGCTTAATGTTTCAGGTTTATGTGTAAATACATCGTATTCCAGTTCAAATTCAGATTCTAAATGATGGCATTCTTTTCTATCGATATTAATCTGTTCAACTAATTGAGAAACCCGAT
The DNA here is from genome assembly GCF_001574435.1 of Moritella sp. JT01. GTDB lineage: Bacteria > Pseudomonadota > Gammaproteobacteria > Enterobacterales > Moritellaceae > Moritella. The sequence goes on along the minus strand of NZ_LOCN01000041.1, from coordinate 672 downwards.
CATCAGTTAACTTCTTTGTTCTCGCTTTGATATAATCAATGAATTCATCGCAATTATCTATATTGATTAAGCCAACCTTTTTTCGTCCCATTTTTCCATTCCAATAAAATAATTATTACCTAGTAATATTTATTTTAGCAGAGTATTTAATTATTACTAGGTAATATTAATATTTAACTTACTGATCTATGCCAATAGCCACAATCTGACCGGGCTTAATTTTATTGAGGATACGGTTTCGGGTAAGAATAAATGGAAAGATCGTAAATTAGGTGAATTGGTTGATAGCTTGGTTAAAGGTGATGTGATCATATTTGCCGAAATTTCACGAATGGCCCGTTCAACACTCCAAGTGCTTGAGATATTAGAAAACTGTATTTCTCGCGGTATATCGGTACATATTACCAAGCAGAATATTGTTTTAGATGGCTCTCTGCAGGCTAAAATTATGGCCACAATGTTAGGACTTGCTGCAGAGATAGAACGTGACTTTATTTCGATGCGAACCAAAGAAGCGCTTGCTGCACGTAAAGCTGCAGGTCAAAGGTTGGGGCGTCCAAGAGGGCCTGCTGAAAACTTAAAGTTAGATAAATTCCGCCCTGATATCGAGAAATATTTGAGAAAAGATCTTTCTGTTCGCTCGATAGCTAAGTTAATTGATCAGCCGGTGAC
>NZ_LOCN01000040.1 GCF_001574435.1 Moritella sp. JT01 | reverse complement strand
CCAGCGTTCAATCTGAGCCATGATCAAACTCTTCAATTAAAAGTTTTTGACTGATTACCAAAATCATTACTGATGATGAGTATCAAGTCGGCTCAATGAATTCTGTACTTCAACAATAAAACCGAAGTTCTATTGTTTATAAAACCAAATCTTTCGATTTAATTTAATGTTCACAATTACATTGATATAATATTTGGTCATTATATCTCTGCAAGTGCTCACACAGATTGCTTGAATAAATTGTTAAAGAGCATTGACCTTGACGTTATCCGTCGTAGTCAGGCTGCGTATTCTACGCAAACCAATTTCGAAGTCAAGCACATATTTGCACTTTATTTCAGGAGGTTTAAAAAGTAACTTTCGATACTGATAAACACCTTTTACTTAGCGGCTGTTGCCGTGTCAGTGAGGTCGCATTATAGAGATCTAATGACTTCAAGCAAGCGATTTAACTAATTAGTCACTAAAAACCAAAAAACCGCGTTACCAAGCTGTTAAACACACCTTAACGTATAATAAGTAGTCTACTTTGAATTGTATTCATTATAAACATACTGCATACCCGCTTTATTAAAGGCTACAACTTGATATGTATCACTCGCGCCGGGTACATCCATACCTGGTGCACTTTGTGGCATACCGGGAGTCGCAATGCCTGTGACTCTTTTATTCTGAGCTAAAAGCTTCTTGATATCAGCGGCAGGAACATGGCCTTCGATAATATAATCATTAACTATTGCTGTATGACAAGATCGTAGGTTATTAGGTACACCATATTGATTCTTTACATCACTCATATATTCATTGTTAATAACCGTTAATGAAAATCCTGCATCTTCCATTTGTTCGGCCCACTCAGTACAGCAACCACAATACTGCGATTTATATACAGTCATCTCTTCTGCCAATGCAACACTGCCAATTAAACTACTCGTGAGTAAGACTGGCTTTAAAAGCTTAGTAATAAATGTCATCAGAAGATCCTAAATCAAAGACAATAATGATAAACATTCCAGTTGATGTAAGGTCAATTGTATTAAGAGAGGCTGGTCAGCAAATTTTGATATGCATTTAAATATTGTCGACTCATATGAAGGTAATTAAATTCATGCATAACACGGTCATAAGCCAAGGTAGTTTTAACTTGGCTTTGACTATGAATTAAGCTTGTAGTTATTGCAGCCTGTAAAGCATCGGGATCTTTAGGCGGAACTATCCATCCGCCACTACCATACGCAAGCATATGTGGCATGCCGCCAACATTAGTCACAACACAAGGTATCCGAGCCTGCATAGCTTCGAGTAACGCGATAGGTGTACCTTCTGTAATAGAAGGCATAACGAAAACATCAAAATGACTAAAATAGCTTGGTAGTGATTCTACAAAACCAAATAATAGGACATACTCATCTAAACCCAATTGCTTGATTTTTTCTCGTAATCGATACTCCTCACTTCCCGCACCAAATATAACAAGTACAGTATTAGGATCATTTTCTATCAACTTAGGTAATGCGTCGATAAGCGTATCGAAATTTTTTTCAACTGCAAGACGACCGACAGCCATGAGTCGTGTCGTTTTATTATGCAGAAAAGTAATTAACCGTTCTTCAATCTCACACATCGGCATGTAACCACCGATACCATTCTCAATAACCGTATATTGGTTTGCTTCTAACCCTTGAACACTTGGTAGATTAGTCATGTGCTGACTAACAAGAAAAACTCGATTTAATTGCTTTAATGAATACTTATCCAAATATTGATAAAATGCCATTTTACTAAATCTAGGTGCGGATACATAACCATGTATGGTTGAACAAAAGCATTTAAAGCGATTTCGTTTCAGCATTAAACTAAACAGTATATTGAATTTATAGCCGTGAGAATGGACAATATCAAACCTATTTTTCTCTGCAAATTTTTTTATATAATGACTGATACAAAAATATTCGAGTTTATTTACCCGAATTAAATTGACCGTTATGCCGTATCGGCGACAAATAATTTCAAACTCTTTTTCTGCCTGTCCTTTATAGCCAAAGCTAAGCAAAGCCGCTTCATGGCCCAGTACCTTCAAACCTAGCATTAATTCAATTAAAACTCTTTCAGCACCATAAAAACCACCACTTTCGATCACGTGTAAAATTTTCATTCTCATAATATCCTTATCATTAACTTACACAGCGTCCTTTCCTTTTTTTTATACTGTTCAGTTGTAATACTTTTCGCAGATATATATCACTGATTGTTTGCCAACCATAATCAGAAAATAGTTGGTGTAGAAGAAGGGGCGTCTCACGAAGGTGATAATCGTGTAACCATTTTTTAAATAAGTTATCTGCTCTAATGTTCGGTTGTTGGTTGTCCATGACCCAAGTTGAAATACACCCTAGCACTGGTGTTTTCGTTTCTTCCATAAACTGGCTGACTAGCTTACAACTTGATTCATATTTTCTGAAACGGATACTATTGGTATTAATAATCTCATATCGCTTAGTGAAGACTTTATGGGTTGATACATTTAAATGTTGAAAACCCTTAAAGGCAGACTCAATAGGCTCCGCTTGTACATCCACGCTTCGAGCCCGATTAGCACAGCTATATTCATAGCCAGCCAAGATTAATTCGTCTTCTAACCACTCCGAGGTCGCACTGCATAATTTTGTATCACTCCGATAACCAATGATACGATGGCCAATGACTTGTGCTAACAGATCTTTATAACGGTTTAAATCTTCAATAATTTTACGCTGATTAAAATGCTGCGTATCAGGAAGGCTATAATGTCGATATGCAAGTTCATGTCCCTGCTCTGCTATTTTTTTTAACATCGAAGGAAATTGAATAATCGTCCAACCGTAAACAAAAAATGTGGCAGTCACATTATGATCATTTAATAATAATAAAATTTTATCTACTGCATATTCAATGCGAGGTGAGAGTAGACCCCAATCTTTTTCCTTAATACAGTATTGAAAAGCGGGGGCTTGAAAATAATCTTCCACATTAATAGTTAACGCATTAATAATCGCCATAACGATCCCCTCATCGACAATCTACTCTATTATCATAAGAATAGACCATCACATCGTACTATTTGGGATTAGAGAGATATTTACTGAACACTGCTTATATTTTTATGTCGCAAGCCAAATTTTGATTTATCTAATGATAATAAAGGCTTAATTTATATGCTAACAGTGCTATGATTTATTGCTAATGACCTAACTTTCTTTATTAAAAGGTGCTGCTCATGGAATACAATACTTCTGAACTATGCGACATTTATACAGATATGATTGATGTTGTTGAACCGATGTTCATGAATTTCGGTGGAAAGTTATCGTTCGGTGGTCAAATAACCACAATTAAATGCTTTGAAAGTTTAGGACTGATTACTGAAACAGTTCAACAAGCCGGACTGGGTAGAGTACTACTCATTGATGGTGGCGGTTCATTAAGAAGAGCATTAATTGATTCTGATATTGCCCAACTGGCATTCGAGAATGAATGGGAAGGCATTATTGTTTACGGTAGTATTCGAGAAGTCGATCAGCTCGATGATATTAATATTGGAATTCAGAGTCTTGCTTCCATTCCTGTTGGTGCAGATGATAATAGAACAGGCGAATTAGATGTCGCGGTTAATTTTGGCGGTGTGACATTCTTACCTGATGATCATGTTTATGCCGACAGCACTGGTATTATTCTATCTGCAGATGCGCTAGATATTGAGTAACACGCAAAAACATATAGAAACAGAGGTATAAGTTAGTCATAACCATACCTCTGAATCAAATTATGCTTCTTCTTCTAACTCTTCTAGCTCTTGAACTTCATCCATTCTGCCTAGCAAAGAACGTAAACGATCTTGCCATACATCTTGCTGACTTTTAAGTTCAGAGTTATTCGCTAATAGTTCGTTGTTTTCTTCTTTTAGCTCTTCTAATTCCATTTGTAATAGGGAAATGGTATCAACTGCTGTTTGTACTTTACTTTCTAATTTATCTAATACGTCAAAATTCATTTTTTCACCCATAATTTAAGAATTCAATATTGTGCTGAGAGGGCTTATCCCTTGCTAGAAGAATACAACGCTAGTCAATCTACAACAAGTCTTATTAGTCAAATTATGATGCACTTGAGCAGAATTAACTTTTTGTTTGTGAGCACTGACATTAATACATCAAATTGTTTGATTCATCGCTAGTGAAGGCATCTCAGAATCAGGTCTACCAACAACTTTGGCAGGAACCCCTGCAACGGTCGTATGCTCAGGTACATGATCGAGCACGACACTACCCGCACCGACTTTGGCTCCTCTGCCGACTTCAATATTACCCAGCACTTTAGCACCAGCACCAATCATTACACCCGCTCTAATTTTCGGGTGACGGTCACCACTTTCTTTACCTGTACCACCTAGCGTAACACTTTGTAAAATTGACACGTCGTCTTCTACAATCGCCGTTTCACCAATCACAATACCGGTCGCATGATCAAGCATAATACCTTTGCCAATTCTAGCCGCTGGATGAATATCAACAGCAAACACCACTGATATTTGGTTTTGTAAATAAATCGCTAATGCTTCACGCTTTTGCTTCCACAGCCAATGGGCAATTCGATAAGACTGTAATGCGAGAAAACCTTTCAAATATAATAACGGTGTCGAGAAATATTCAACCGCTGGATCTCGCTCTTGTACTGCACATAAATCTGCAGCTACCGCATGTAAGATGGTAGGTTCTGCTTTTAATGCTTCTTCAATTACTTCACGTAATAAAATAGCAGGCATTGTCGCACTACCGAGCTTATTTGCTAATTGGAAACTCAATGAGCATTTTAAACTATCGTGATTTAGTATTGTTGAATGGAAGAAGCTAGCGAGCATCGGTTCCTGCTCAACCAATAATTTAGCTTCATCTCTAATTCTAAGCCAAGACATTGAAAGTTTATCTTCCATGTTTATTCCTTTACAACATTTAGAGTTCACGTTTATATTAATCATTTTTCGTCTTTACAATTGAGATTGGATCTTGGTGAATAAGCACTTCCGTATTTGCAAATTCACAGAGTAAATTAGTTTCAACATTATCGGCAATAGCATGTGCCTCAAACAAAGTAAGGTGATCATCCAATTCTATATGCAATTGAATAAAACGCATATACCCTGATTGTCGCGTTCGTAACTCATGTAGTCCGAGTACATTATTCGTATTTGCCACAATCTCTGTTATTTTATCAATATCTTCAGCGGGCAATTCATGATCCAACAATGTCTGAATTGACTCCATACCGATCTCATACGCACTGTATAATATGTAGCAGGATATCAAGATTGTCGCTAATCCATCAACCCAATAAAAACCATACGCAGATAAACTAAGCGCGATAAGTACTGTCGCATTAAGCCATAAATCTGATTTGTAATGGAGTGAATCAGCTTTGATCGCAATACTCCCAGTTGTAGCCACAACATGCGTTTGATAACGAATCAAAATAAAAGTGACCAATAATGCAAAAATGGATACCGCGATACCAAGTTCTGAACGTACAATCGGCTGCGGATCTAATAATGCACTAATACCATGCAACATTAATAAAATTGATGAACCCACAATTAATGCTGATTGTACTAATCCTGCTAAAGATTCTGCTTTACCATGACCAAAACGATGCGCATCATCCGCTGGCTCTAAGGCATATTTAATGGCAAACAAATTAATAATGGATGCACCAATATCTAGAAATGAATCCGTCAATGACGCCAATATCGATGCTGATCCCGTGGCAAACCACACAAACAATTTGCTGCATAATAAAATGACGGCAGTAACAACAGAAGCATAACTGGCACGTTTAATTAATTGTTCATGATCAGAATCTATCACAGGGTTACCTTTTATATAATCTATGCGTTATTATAAACGGAGGAAGTAGAAAAACAACGTGAAGTTATTCATCTAAACAACCTACAAATCAAAGAAAATAGAAACAATAAAAATATTCTGTTGTTATTTTAGGATAGCTGCAACATATAGATATAAATAAGGCATCCACTCTAGTTCGTTCATCTAAAAAAATAGTAATAAATACTGTGTCATTAACGCCATTATCGTAAATAAAGCAATTACGTAGCACATCACAATCTCCAGCTCTTTAATTGAGGATAGCATTGTTTATTGCGCCATCTTAGTTAAACTGACTAGGTATCACCATTTTTTACTATGCCGAAATAAAAATGTAAAACAAAGTAAATCTTAGAATTATTTACTGCTTAACCCAGTATCCTAATACAATAAAAACAATTAACAGAGTACCCAATATGACTAAATTATTATTAATTGATGACGATAAAGAGCTAGCCGAATTACTCGCTGAGTTTCTAAGTCTCGAAGATTTCGATGTCGATATGGTACATGATGGTGAAGCCGGTTTGGCCGCAATAAGAAGTAGTCAATATGATATGGTCCTTTTAGATGTCATGATGCCAAAGTTAAACGGTTTTGAAGTATTAAAAAAACTTCGCGTAGATAACAGCACGCCGGTCTTAATGTTAACCGCGAAAGGCGATGAGATTGATCGTGTTCTTGGCTTAGAAATGGGGGCCGATGATTATTTACCAAAACCGTTCAGTGAACGTGAATTATTAGCACGAATTAGAGCTGTATTACGTCGTATAGAGCCGCCGACATCCACTAAAAAAACAGAATTGTTGACGCACTTAGACATTGAGATAAACAGCCGAACCCAAGAGGCGTGGTGTCAAAGCATTCTGCTTGATTTAACCAGTACCGAACTGATGTTATTAGAAACACTCATCTCATCGCCAGGTACGATCCTAACCAAAGCCGATTTAAGCGAGCAAGTACTGGGTAAAAAACTGACGCCGTTTGACCGTAGTATTGATATGCATTTAAGTAACTTACGTAAAAAATTACCAGAAAGAAAAGATGAAAAAATGCGAATTCGCACACTTCGTGGCCGTGGTTATATGTGGCTAGATACATAATCGGCCCCTCTTACACACTTCTATCATTTTTGAAATAAGGTTATTAACACGTGCTGAGTCGCAAATTGAATCAACTGTTCGTTAAAATTTTTGTCTGGTTTTGGTGTATGCTACTACTCGTTGTTGCCGTCGTTATAGCACTACCAACATTAGATAGCCGAATCATGAGACAACTCGATCCGCGCTCAGTCAGTATTTTAAATACCATTGCACATAATATTTCTAGCTCTGCTGATCGCTATTCGAACATCCCATTACAAGTGTTAATAACCCCTAAAGAAGCACAAACAAAACATTTTTATTTAGTCCGTATGAATGGCGATATCATTTCAAGTAGCAAAGCTTCTAAGGCTATTCGCCGCTTTATTTTGCAAAGTGAAGAATTTCCACAACCGAAAGTAAAACAATATAAAAACTGGTTAATGACCGGACCGATCCCAATAAAGCTACGTGGTGAAAAATTTCAATTGTATGCCGCACAACAGCTACCGGCAGAGCACAATATATGGTTAATTAATGTATTAGATAGACCATTTCTATTACTTTTCATTACGATGTTTGTCAGTATGCCATTATGTGCATCACTCGCATGGCATATTTCGAAACCATTGCAGAAGTTACAAAGAACTGCATCCGAGATCACTGATGGTAATTTAGATGCTGTAGTGCCTGCGACTCAAAGACAAGATGAAATTGGTGAATTAGCGCGAAGTTTACGCACCATGATGTTCTCTATTCGTGAGCATATTTCACTTCAACATCGTTTATTGAGTGATATTTCTCATTAGTTGAGATCGCCCTTAACACGGTTAAAAATGTCCGTTGCATTATCTAAACGCCACTATGGTGAGACGAAAGAGATCCTGCGTATCGATAATGAATCACAACGCTTAGAAGAAATGATCTCAGCGCTATTAAACTTATCGAAAACACAGTTAAATGCCACAACCAAAGAATCATTTAATCTTGACTCACTGTTACAACCTATTTGCGAGGATGCCATTTTCGAGGCTGAGCAGTTAGACAAAAGTTTCAGCCATCAACCAATTCCAGATTTGAATATCAAAGGCTTTCCAGCACTCTTCGGCAGTGCCATAGAGAACGTGATTCGTAACGCATTACGCTATGCCAACCAGCAGGTTCATTTAGCTATCACCAGCGACACCGATAAGATAACTTTTGTGATCACAGATGATGGTCCAGGCGTACCAGAAGACGAAATTGAGCAGATTTTCAAACCTTTTTATCGTGTATCACAAGCCCGAGACCGTGAATCTGGCGGTGCCGGTTTAGGGCTCGCAATTACTGAAAATGCGGTCCGTCAACATCATGGGGTAATACGGGCAAGTAATAGAGACACACAAGGCTTACAGATCACTATTACTATACCAATGAGCTAACCGCAACTATAGAAATTGAAGAACCGCAGAAGTTGATTATTATTTATCTTCTGCGGCTTTATTCGTTGTAACCTGTGGGCGTAATGGGTTAGTCGTATTTAACTCGGGAAACATTTTTTCTATTTGTCGACGCTGTTCCACTCGTGCTTTTTTCTTCTCATATATTTCTGTATCCAGATCTGCAAAAAACATATTAATCAGAATATTCAAGCAAAAAGGGAGCGCGCTTAATATAATCAAGCCTGCTACGATCAAAGTACTACGCTTTTTCATCACTTTTACCATTAGGTTGTTAAATTTGCTATTCTACGCAAAGTACCTACGTTATATAACCCTGAACTGAGACTTTATTATGTTACAAGTAGCACTATTTGAACCTGAAATCCCACCAAATACAGGTAATATCATTCGCCTTTGTGCCAACTCTGGTTTCAAATTGCATTTAATCGAACCGCTTGGTTTTGAGTGGGATGATAAAAGGGTAAAACGTGCGGGACTGGATTATCATGAATTTGCAGACGTAAAACGTCATGCTAATTATCAAGCATTTTTAGATTGTGTGGGGGATGCTCGTATTTTTGCATGTACAACCAAAGGCACGAAATACCATCATGAAGCGCAATATCAAGCAGGTGATGTTTTATTATTTGGACCTGAAACACGCGGTCTACCGCCAGAAGTACTCGATACATTACCACAAGAGCAAAAGGTAAGAATTCCGATGCTACCAGAAAGTCGCAGTATGAATCTATCGAACGCGGTATCTGTTTTTATCTATGAAAGCTGGCGCCAGTTGGATTTTGCAGGTTCAAAATAAAAGAAAGGGTGATAGAAACAAGCTCTATCACCCTTAGAATAAGATTATTTGTAATACTTATTTCGCTAAATTAGCCGCATGAAAACGCATATGTTTTTCAATAAACGTGGCGATAAAATAGTAACTATGATCATAACCATCATGCATTTCTAGCGTGAGAGGATAACCCTTTAGCTCAGCCGCAGCAGTCAGCATATTCGGCTTAAGTTGCTCACCCAAAAATGAATCATCTTTGCCTTGCTCAACCATCGCAGGTACAAATTTATCCGCTTTCGCCATCAATAAACTCGCATCGTATTGTTGCCACGTTGCTTTATCTTTACCGAGATAATTTTGTAATGCTTTTTGTCCCCAAGGACAATTGATTGGATTACTAATCGGACTAAATGCCGTCACGGAGCGATAGCGTTCTGGATTGCGCAATGCCATCACTAATGCACCATGTCCACCCATCGAATGGCCACTGATCACACGCTCTTGTGTCACCGGGAAATTAGCTTCAATTAATGCTGGTAATTCATTGAGCACATAGTCATACATTTGATAATGTGTGTTCCACGGTGCTTGTGTGGCATTCACATAGAATCCGGCACCTAGGCCAAAATCATACGCTTGGTCAACATCATCAGGGACACCTTCACCACGCGGACTAGTATCCGGTGCCACGATCGCAATACCCAGTTCTGCAGCAATACGCTGAGCGCCGGCTTTTTGCATAAAGTTTTCATCAGTACACGTCAGGCCAGACAACCAATACATCACAGGTACTTTACGCATATTTGATGCTTGCGGTGGTAAATACACTGCAAAACGCATCTGACAATTTAATACGCTCGACGCATGATTATATTGATGCTGCCAACCGCCAAACATTTTATTACTACTAACAACTTCTATAGACATGACAAACCTTTACTAGTCGCCCCGCTATTTAGATGCTCAATAGCGGGGCATATTTTAATTATTTATCGAAGTGGATAACGCTGCGAATACTTTCACCACGGTGCATTAAATCAAATGCTTCGTTGATATCTTCAAGACCCATAGTATGGGTAATGAAATCACTTAATTTGAATTCACCTTGTAGGTAACGTTCAACGTAATCAGGTAGCTCTGTACGGCCTTTAACACCACCGAATGCAGAACCACGCCATACACGACCAGTTACAAGTTGGAATGGACGCGTTGAGATCTCTTGACCTGCACCAGCCACACCAATTATGATTGATTCACCCCAACCTTTATGACAACATTCTAATGCAGAACGCATTAAGTTAACGTTACCAATACATTCGAACGAGTAATCGACACCACCGTCTGTTAGTTCAACAATAACGTCTTGAATTGGCTTGTCATAATCTTTTGGATTGATGAAGTCTGTTGCACCCAATTTTTTCGCTAATTCGAATTTACTTTCGTTAATATCGATAGCAATAATACGACTCGCTTTCGCCATCGTCGCGCCGATAACAGCAGAAAGACCGATACCACCTAAACCGAAGATAGCAACGGTTGCGCCTTCTTCAACTTTAGCCGTGTTCATTACCGCGCCCATACCTGTTGTGACACCACAACCAAGTAGACATACTTCTTCAAGCGGGGCTTCTTTGTTCACTTTCGCTAACGAGATTTCTGGTAATACTGTGTATTCAGAGAATGTTGAACAACCCATATAATGGAAGATTGGTTGACCGTCTTTATAGAAACGCGTCGTGCCATCAGGCATTAAACCTTTGCCCTGTGTTTCACGGATCTGTTGGCAAAGGTTAGTTTTACCTGATTTACAGAACTTACATTCGCCACATTCTGGTGTATATAAAGGAATAACATGATCGCCAACTTGCACGCTAGTCACACCTTCACCGATTTGTTCTACAATACCGCCACCTTCATGACCTAGAATTACGGGGAAGATACCCTCTGGATCATCACCCGACAATGTGAATGCATCGGTATGACAGACGCCTGAAGCGATAACCTTAACCAACACTTCACCTTTTCTTGGTAACATTACATCCACTTCTTCGATGGATAGTGGTTGGTTTGGACCCCAAGCAATAGCTGCTTTAGATTTAATAAATTTGTCAGTCATGTTCATCTCCATTGGGATAAAATTAATATGCCGTAATACCTATCTATGTATTCGGCCAGTCATACTGTATGGCGCTCATTATATTCATTTGCACAGAAATGATAATACCCTTGAAACACAAATTACTTTTACCCAGGTGTAACAATAAAAAGAAAATCAAAAATACCGCGGTAATTTCATCTTTCCTTTTCGTTAATAACGAGCTTGATAACAGTGCTATATTATCAGGAAGGCTTAAACCTCTTCAGTATAGTCGATAGGATTTCATTACATGATCTTCTCTTGTAGCGAAGGATATAACAACCAAGCAAGTGATAAACCATCAAATACAAAACACCAAACCTAATAGTGGAATACTGATATTTGACAAGATCATTGGCAATGCCAACGCGATGATATTTCGATGCACCGAGGGAGGGATGGATAACCACATAGACGAATTCAACTTTGTAGAGGGAAACAAAAGAGGCCAGAGTCTATCTAACTTCAATTATGAAACAAAGTATTACCTATCGAAAATTAAAACAACTCTATTTCACCTTCATCCATCGACCCCGTACTAATCGTCTTGTTTTGTACTTTCAGTGATTGCTGTTTTAACTGTTCAGCGGCCACTTTTAGCTTATCAACCAGCGCATTAATATTGAGAATCTGACTTTCCATTACCGCAATTTTATTAACTGCTTCATTACTTTGCTCGGTAATCTCCATCATTAAATCAGAACAATTATTTAAAAACTGGTGTGTTGATTCAATGAATATTTTTAAATCAATCATATCGGGATCGCGACACGCATCATCAAACAAACTTGATTATTTTTCTAAAAAATCATGAATATAGAAAAGGATTAATAAATAAGCAGAAGATGATCAGAACTGTGATATTAAAGCAAGATTTGAAAACGATTTTTAAATTTAAAGATGGGGGAGTAAGAAAGGAAAAAAGAAATATAACGATAGATAGTCAACAATAGGATTATTTACTATCTATCTTCAGGCTCGATGGCGTAAGAAGGGGTGATTACATCCAATCAGTATTACGAATAATGCCGACAGCGACACCTTCAATATCAAAACTTTGGAAATTTAAATCAACACGAATTGTGCTCATTTCATCATTCTCAGGATGCAGTAATATTTCATTGCCCTGCTGTTCAAAGCGCTTAACCGTTACTTCATCGTCGACACGCGCAACAATAACTTGGCCTTTACTGATATTTTTAGTTTTATGTACAGCTAATAAATCACCATCCATAATCCCAATATTACGCATACTTTCGCCACGTACACGCAGTAAAAAATCTGCCGTTGGTGTAAACATTGAAGGGTCAACATTATAGTGTGCTTCAATATGTTCTTGCGCTAAAATTGGCTCACCGGCGGCAACCTGCCCAATTAAAGGTAAACCACTGGTAAGGTCAGCATCAACCAACAAACGAATACCACGTGACGTACCCGCAAGAATTTCGATATGGCCCTTTCGTGCTAATGCCTTTAAATGCTCTTCTGCAGCATTAGGCGAACGGAAGCCAAGTTCCTTAGCAATTTCAGCTCGGGTCGGTGGCATACCTGTATTTTTAATATGTTGTTTAACTAATTCAAATACTTCTGCTTGTCTTTGTGTCAATGCTTTCATCATGAACCCTAACTGGTTTTATATACAGTTTCTTGTAATTATATACAGTATTATCAAGTTTGCAATATAAGCCTTGGCTATATCTGGATAATAATGAATTAATCGTTTGCAGGTGCTTAAACACAGATTTATAGTTATACATCTGATATTATTGGAGTAAGCACTCTTGCACTTTAAACAACAGAATGATAACACCTATGCAACAAACACCGTCAATGTTAAGTCGCAGTTTCGTTAACGGCTTAGTTAAATCTCAGTACGTACCAGATAACCCAATTGATGCGCTAAAGTTAGATTTAACGCGTCCAATTGTTTACGCTTTAAAAACTAAATCGATGACTGATCTCGTTGCATTACAGCGAGCGTGTAAAGAACGAGGCTTACCCGACCCACTTACACCAATAAAAGTGAACGGGGTAATCATTCCCAGTTATGTTTGCTTAGATAATCCAGCGCCCCTCTTCGGCCGAGTAAAAGATACCGACGTATTTTTTAACGAATTCCAACAGCTACTACGCTTACATAAAGATGATAAAGCCCTTGATATTCAATTAATGCCAGTCGCATTATTTTGGGGTCGCGCACCCGGTAAAGAAGGTCAAATACCACTTCTGTCATTAGCAAACAGTATTTCACCAAGCCGTTTACGTAAAACAATCATTGTGGGTCTTAACCGTAAAGATAACTTAGTTCGTTTTAACAAACCGGTATCACTGCGTTTCATGGCCGATCAGCACGGCACCGATGAAAAAATTGTACAGAAATTAATTCGTGTTGCTAAGATCCATTTCAGTCGTCAAAAATTAGCCGCATCAGGTCCCAAACTACCTAACCGCTACCAACTTGTTGAACAACTACTGCGTAATCCAGAAGTTAAAAAAGCCATTCAAGTTGAGATCGCTGAGCATAATATTTCAGCGAAAAAAGCGGAAAAGCGAGCCAATGATTACATCGATGAAATTGCCAGTGATTTTTCGTATAAACTCGTAAAAAACACCAGTAATTTTATGAGCTGGTTATGGAATAAGATCTACAGCGGTATCAAAGTTAATAACGCCGAACAAGTGCGTAAACTTGCCGCCGATGGTCATGAAATTGTATTTATGCCTTGCCATCGTAGCCACATGGATTACTTACTTATTTCTTATGTTATTTACAATGAAGGTTTGATCCCACCACATATAGCCGCTGGTATTAATCTTAACTTCTTCCCTGCAGGCCCTATGTTCCGTCGTGGCGGCGCATTCTTTTTACGCCGTACGTTTAAAGGCAATAAACTTTATGCAACCGTCTTCAGAGAATACCTAAGCTTATTATTCTCAAAAGGATATTCTGTTGAATTCTTTGCTGAGGGTGGCCGAAGCCGTACCGGACGTTTATTACCACCAAAGACCGGTATGCTTAACATGACATTACAAGCGATGTTAAGAGAACAAAGCCGACCAATTACATTAGTGCCAGTATATCTAGGCTACGATCATGTGATGGAAGTGAGTACCTACGTAAAAGAGTTATCAGGGGCTAATAAGAAAAAGGAAAGTGTATTCCAAGTATTTGGGATCGCCAAAAAGCTTAAAAATTATGGCCAAGCATTTGTTAACTTTGGTGAACCGATCAATCTTAATCAATATTTAAATAAACACGTTAAAAACTGGCGTGATGACATGAATATGCCGGTTGAAGAACAGCCTAAATGGCTAAACCAAACGACCCGCGATCTTGCGAATCAAGTGATGATAAATATCAATAGTGCAGCTGCGGTAAATGCCTTAACGATTTGCGCAGTAATTTTACACGCCGCGCCACATAAAGCACTGAGCCGAGAAATTTTGGTGAAGCAAATTGATAGTTACTTAAAATTACTTCGTAACAATCCGTATAGTGAATTTAGTACCTTACCTGAGAACAGTGCAGAAGAAATTCTAGACCAAGCGATCTCACTGAAAAAATTCACCGTGCGTGAAGATAGCTTAGGGCAAATGCTATCGATGTCATATGAACAAGCTGTACTATTAACCTTCTACCGTAATAATATTTTACACCTGTTTGCACTACCGTCATTAATTGCGGCAATCGTAACAGAAAAACCACAAACAAATGTAGAAGACATTAACGCCAAAGTTCGCCAGCTTTATCCGTTAATTCAAGCGGAACTGTTCTTGAAATATTCAGACGATGAGTTAGATGATTGTATCACTGACACGTTAACTGAGATGCAAACACAGGGATTAATCGTCAACAGTGACAGTGTCATTATACCGGTTAACGAACACTTAATGTCACTGAGACTACTTGCTGCAAGCATCCAAGAAACACTACAACGTTATGCGATTGTACTGACCGTATTAGAGCATAACCAAGTCATTGAAAAAAGCCAACTCGAAGATCGTAGTCAGTTAATTGCCGAACGTTTATCATCGCTAAACGGGGTGAGTGCGCCAGAGTTTTTTGATAAGAAAGTGCTCGCTATCTTTATTAATAAACTCCAAGATCTGCATTACTTATCTGATACAGGCACAGCTAAATCCGATAAAATTAGTCAGTTAGCGAATATAGTCAGAAGCTTAACCACGCTTGAAGTGAAGCAAACAATCTCGGATGTAATGCTTAGTCAGCAGTCTAGTGACAACAAGTAGCATCATACTTGAGGTGATGTCGTTACTATAATGATATTGCCTTCCGGGCATTACACATTGGAAGTAATAAAAAAGGAGCTAACGCTCCTTTTTTATTACTTGTGAATGACATCCATTCAGTATTTATACATAACTTAAAAATAGGCTCGCAAAAATAACCATACCAACATAATTATTATGTAAAAACGCTTTAAAACAAGCGTCTCTATCACGATCCTTAATCAAGATTTGTTGATACACAAATAACCCTGCAACAATGATTAGGCCAATAAAGTACACACTTGGTAATACAAGTAACCAACCTAATATAACGAGGCACAACAACGACGCTAACTGCAGTAATCCCACGATCAACTTATCTTTCTCACCAAATAAAATAGCCGTTGATTTAATACCAATTTTTACATCATCGTCCCGATCAACCATGGCATATAAGGTGTCATAAGCCACGGTCCATAAGATGTTAGCCACAAATAATAACCATGCATAACTCGGTACTGTATCTAATTGCGCTGCAAATCCCATCGGAATAGCCCAACCAAACGCCATCCCTAATACCACTTGCGGTAGATGAGTATAACGCTTCATAAAGGGATAGCATGCAGCAAGACCAACAGCAACAAACGATAATAGTATCGTTAATGTATTCATGGTTAACACCAGTAAAAATGCTAACAAAGTTAAACCAAAGAAAAACGTCAACGCGGCACGACTTGATATACGCCCTGCAGCCAGAGGCCTATTTTCAGTGCGTTTTACATGCCCATCAACATGACGGTCAGCAAAATCATTAATCACACATCCCGCCGCACGCATTAAAATAACCCCTAATGTAAAAACGAGGAGTACATCTAATTTAGGGACCCCTTCAGCAGCAATCCACAGCGCCCACAGTGTTGGCCACAATAACAGCAAGGTGCCAATAGGCTTATCCATACGAGTAAGCTGTATGTAATCTTTCATTTTTGATGTCATGAACGACATAGAGTTAACGTCCTTTTATTATTTATACGCTAAGGCATCAGGTAAAAACACTTCAGAAACAAGTAATGACTGCCCGCCTAATAGAAAACACGAGCGACGCCCGAACAACGATGCTTTAGGGGCTGATGAGAACAGATGAGATAATGAATATACTTTACTGTGTGAATAAAATTCAGCAATTTCAATTTCACTACGTTGCATATCAGGTGCGTTAAACAATACGCTACCTAATGAACGGTTCCCCAGTTTTTCCAGTTCACCGCCTGGTGCAGTTAGCGTATTTAACGGTATAACGCTACGCGCAAAGACCCAAGGTACGCCATCAAGTTTTAATAGTACTTCACGAACAAACCCTAAGTTATCCGTTAGGTTTAATTTTATCTTTTCATCATCGGATAATTGATAATGGCCTTCCGCTAATATTTCAACCGTAAATGTCTGACAATGCTGCTTCAATCTAGCTGTTAATGACCCCGTATCAACGAGCCAATCATAAAGATTCGCAGATAATTTTTCTTCTAATATAGTTGGCCACAACCACTTCGAATCACAGCCTATGGGATAGCTTGGTAATGTCTGCTCACTAGTACGCGTATTATTTATATTATCTGACATATTATAAATTACTTTTTCAACAACGGAATCAGGCATAATTATCTGCTATTCAGACCAAGATTGTAAGCAGGGACACAAGTTGTTAACTGATTTATTTAATTAATCATTTGAAAGTGAGTATACTGACTCACAACCAACCTACTTTAACGACTCATTTAACTAAGGATACGGTAAATGAAAAAATTATTCTGGCTCTTGTGTATGATCACGGCCTCAGTCTCTTCCACTGCCGTATCTGCTAACGACCACAAGCCTGTGTATATTTATTTCGGCTTAGAGCCGGATATTATTACCAACTATACCAGTGAAACAAACAAAATTGGTTTCATCAGTGTCTCTATAGAATTTATGCTGGCAGATAAAAAAAGCTTAGCGGTGATAGAAAAACACGAGCCCTTGATCAGAGATAAAATAATTTCATTACTCGGTCAGCAATCACCACAACATTTACGCTCTCTCACTGGCCGCGAAGAAGTCAGAAAAATGATCCAAAATGAAGTGAACGGCTTACTCAAACAAGAAAGTGGTGAAGCCGTTATTGAGAACCTATTATTTACCAAATATATATTAATGTAATCAAAAAAAGGAGTAAGCCGCTAAGCCTACTCCTTTATCAATTCACATCACTAATACAATCAGCTAGTCACTCATTATCTTAATAGCATTAACGTTTAATCGCATTAATGATCGCCGTCGTGGAACAACCATCTTCAAATTGTAAGATATTAACCTTGCCACCATTCGCCAGAACTTGTTTATGCCCAGCGATCTCTTCCACTTTGTAATCGCCACCTTTAACTAATACATCAGGTAGCAATTCAGAGATTAAACGCTCTGGTGTTTCTTCAACAAACTCCACAACCCAATCAACTGCACCTAAGGCAGCAAGTACCGTCATACGGCGGTCACAAGTATTAATCGGACGGCCTGAGCCTTTCAACCCACGTACAGAAGCATCCGAATTCACCGCCAAAATTAAACGTTGCCCTAATTTACGTGCCGAATTTAAATAAGACACGTGGCCCGCATGCAGAATATCAAAACAACCATTAGTCATGACAATCTCTTCACCACGTAACTTAGCCGATTTAACCGCAATTTTTAACTGTTCT
The DNA here is from genome assembly GCF_001574435.1 of Moritella sp. JT01. GTDB lineage: Bacteria > Pseudomonadota > Gammaproteobacteria > Enterobacterales > Moritellaceae > Moritella. Next base: position 25,343 of record NZ_LOCN01000040.1, on the reverse strand, counting down.
TCGCTTAATACACCAAACCCGCTTTCATGAGAGCCGTAGACAGAGTTCGCTAATTCCATCGGGCTTACCGTCGACGTACCAATTTTAGCGACCACAACACTTGCTCCCGCGTTAGCCAATGCGCAAGCTTCTTCGAGTAATGAACCCGCTGATACAGCCGCCGCTAATACAGAAATAACCGTATCACCCGCACCGGTCACGTCATACACTTCTTGTGCTAATGCTGGAAGATGAAATTCCTCTTGTTCCACTCGAATTAAGGTCATGCCTTTTTCACTACGCGTAACTAATAATGCTTCGAGATCATATTCAACAATTAATTTTCGACCTTTATCAATCAGGTCTTGTTCATTCTTGCAATGTCCAACAACCGCTTCAAACTCCGATAAATTTGGCGTTAACAAGGTCGCACCACGGTATTTTTCAAAATCACAGCCTTTTGGATCAACAAAAACTTTAACGCCTTGTTGTTTTGCTGCTTGGATCATTTGTTGCACTTCAACCAAGGCGCCTTTGTTATAGTCAGATACGATCATGACTGAATAATCCGAAAAATTATCAATCGTTTTGACTACTAAAGGTTGGGTATCTACTGCCGCAACAGATTCTTCAAAATCTAATCTAATCACTTGCTGGCCACGGCTTAATACACGTAATTTAGTGATTGTTGGGTAATCATCTAATTGCAAAAAATCACAAATAACATCGACAGCATTCATTTTACCGCATAGCGCTTGTGCAGCTTCATCATTACCCGTTAAGCCTAAAAGTTTTGCACTCGCGCCTAAAGCCGCAAGGTTAAGCGCAACGTTAGCGGCGCCACCAGGGCGATCTTCAACATTGTTCACTTTAACAATTGGGACTGGTGCCTCTGGAGAAATACGACTCGAATCGCCCGTCCAATAACGATCTAACATTACATCGCCAACGACTAATATTTTTGCATTGTTAAAGTCAGGTAAAATGATTTCCATTATTCTCTCGATAACTTCTAATTAGAAGATTTAAATTTATAGTCTAAAAATGCTTGGCCACAACCAACCATTAAACCAAGTACATGTGCAGCGTTAGCAACATTGAGACCAAATATTGGGAAAAAGCCGAGCACAAGCCAAACCAGCATAAAACCAACATAAGGCTTGGGTAAACTAATACCCTGTGTTGGCGCTAACCAACCTGTCCACCAAATATAACCGACCAAGGCATAAACCACACCCGATAAACCACCGAAGTTAGGCCCGGTTAATAAAAACTGACCGATATTGGGTATTAACGCAGCAACTAAAAACAACAGTAATAACTTTTTACTGCCCAGCTTATTTTCAATTTGGCCGCCAAGATACCACCACCATAATAAATTAAAGACCAGGTGTAAAACTGAAAAATGAATAATCGCAGGGGTAAATAAACGCCAAACCTCACTCAGAGATGTAACACTTAAATCAAAAGGAAAATGCAGCGCAGCATAGATAAACTCATTTTGTGTCAACATGCTAAAGTACATTGCCACAAAGACAATCACACTCAAGGCAAAAATAGTGAGGGTCACTTTACCTGCATGCATCAAAAAGTTGGACAACATATTACCCGAACCATAACTGAAATTTACCGTACGCGTATCAGCAACATCCCAAGACGCAGCTTGGTATTTATCTTGATAAGGGTCAGCCAAAAAGATATCGAGTTCTTGTGATGCAACTTCAACATGGGTCATCGCGGGTAAACAAATCGCAAACCCGTCTTCTGTTTGTGCGACTTTCGCATCAATTTTTTGCACTGCTAAATAATCCACAAAAGCCTGCGCCATACGCGGATTATTAATTACGCCAATCTCAATCATGCTATTACCTATTTTGTCACAAACGCACATTCTCGACGCCAAGCTTCAAACCCGCCGTCCATGCTGTACACGTTTTCAAAACCTTGTTCCACTAAATATTGTGCAGCCCCTTGGCTACTACGGCCATGGTAACAAACAACAACAACAGGCACATCAAAGTCCGTTTGCTGCATGAAGTTACCTAACGCTGAGTCAGTGAGATGCAATGAATCTTCAATATGTGCATCTGTAAATGATTGAGGATCGCGAATATCGACAATTTTAACGCCTGTACTATTGCTGATTAATTGTTGGACCTCATTAATTGAAATATGTTTAAAACTATCCATGCTACACCTTAAATATAATTTTTTTCGTTCGATGATGTCCACATTAAAGATTGAATTTAATGATTCACGAACGAACTATTAGTTTATGATGATATTATCACATTGCTCATATTGATACAGAAGGGAATACCTGATGCTTAGCCGCTCACTTTACACCGCGTTACTTTATGCAACTTCACCGTTGATATTTTCTCTACTGTTAAAGACAAAAAAAGGTAAGCCACCTGTTGGGCAGCGCTGGAAAGAGTTTGTAGGTATCGCACCGGAATTAGCGCAATCACAGCCGCCGATTTGGATCCATGCAGTTTCGGTGGGAGAGGTAATTGCAGCTACCCCCATTATCAATGCCTTGCAACAACACTATCCTGAACAACCGCTACTCATTACGACGACAACGAGTACTGGTGCAGAGCGTGTCGCTGCCTTAACAGGTAACATCGAACACAGATACTTTCCTGCAGATTACCCTTGTGCGGTAAAGCAATTTATTAGCCGTATGAAACCAGCACTTTGTTTAATCATGGAAACCGAGTTATGGCCGAATATGCTGACTATTTGTAAAAATGAAAATATTCCCACCATAGTAGTCAATGCTCGGTTGTCTGAAAAATCGCAACAAAAATACCAACGATTTGAATCATTGTTTTCAGCGCCGTTACAAAAATTGACCCATATCTTATGTCAGGATGAAAATGCTCTACGTCGTTTTAAAACGTTAGGGTTAAGGCAATCGCAACTTTCTGTCACAGGTACCGTAAAATTTGATATTCAATTCTCGGACACCATCATCAATCACGGTTTATCACTGCGCCAACAGTTTGGCAAACAACGTCCTGTCGTCATCGCCTCAAGTACACATAAAGGTGAAGATGAGATCGTGCTCGCGGCATTCGAGATAGTAAAACAACAACATACGAATGCGCTGTTAATACTAGTACCTCGCCATCCAGAACGTTTTGATGATGTGGCGACACGCTGCTTAGAAAAATTCCCTCACACACAACGACGCAGCCAAACTAAAACGACAGACAACCTAAGTAACATTGATGTTTATTTAGGGGACTGTATGGGTGAGATGCCAATACTACTTGCCGCCAGTGATATTTGCTTTATGGGCGGAAGTTTAATTGGAGATAAAGTCGGTGGACATAACTTATTAGAACCAGCCGCATTATCAAAAGCGTGTATCACAGGTCCAAGTTATTATAATTTTGCGGACGTAACAGCCCAATTACTTGCATGTGATGGGGTTGCGGTCGTCAGTAATGAGCTTGAATTAGCCCATAAGATAAATGAATTGATGTCACAACCAGAGATTGCAGTGGTCATGGGACAACAAGCAAAGAGTGTCGTGGAAAAGAACAAAGGCGCATTAACCAAAATTATGCAAAAACTAACCTTTTACATCGACCAAACGCTCGATCAAGCCCATACAAAATAGTCTGTATCGTCAATATGGTTTATCTTGTTCACTAAAGATCAGCGATAAAGAAAAACCATATTGCATACCTACACCGTCAATAAGAATCAATACAACTAGCTGTTTGTCTCAGGAATAACCGTTTCAGCCGTCGCTAAACGTAAATAATATTCACGCATATGCTGATAATCGACAAGGGCTTGTTCAGTGAAGTAAGGTTTCATCATGAAGAGCGATTTTAGAATGCCACGATAAATATCCGTCTTATATACTTTTGCATCTTTACTGATTGTGGTGCGATAGCTTACCCAAGACACAAGCACAACCTTAATAGAGTTGGCTAATTCATCCAGATCTTCCATTGGAATATTCACCACTTTATTTTTCTGTAAAGAGTATAATAAATCAACTTCACGCTGTGCTGACACTTCTTGGAATTTTAAATATTTTTTATGTAAGTTTGGATCTCGAGATAACAGGGTCGGTAAACTGTAATACAAAAATCGAAAACGCCACATCGTTTCAAACATCGAATCTAAATAACTCATCATCACTTCTAACGTCACGTCGCCTTCACTGTGAGGTTGGAAATGGTCCGCTAAATAATTCACATATTGATCAAAAATAGAGTCAATAATGTCTTCTTTATTACGAAAATGATAATAAAGATTGCCAGGACTAATACCTAAATGTGCGGCAATATGATTGGTGGTCACGTTACGCTCACCACATTCATTAAACAGCTCAAGTGCAGTATGAATGATCTTATCTCTGGTTTTCATGAAAACGACCGCTTTGATTTATAATGGAATATGCAATACTCGCACATTTACAGCTAAATGACACAGTGTAATATCTCATTATTAGAATGTTCACTCAATGATGATAACCCGCGAATAATAAATCCCAATCTGTCACTTGCCATTTGAACGCCGCATCTTTCGTTTGCTCTTTAACAAAAGAGCGCTTTAACCGTGCTAGATTATCTTTTTTCCACGCTTCTGCAGCGGGTTTGAATTTACAGCGATCAAAATCGATCAACCACCACTTGCCCTCCCCATCGAGAATAATATTATGGGTATTTAAATCCGCATGCCATAAATCAACATCATGGAAACGTTTTATCATTGCGCCAATTTGTCTATAATCATCAGGTTTTAACGCACGATCTTTTAATACCGCAACTAAATCGTTGGCACCTGCAATCTTCTCGGTAATCAAATCAGCATGATAAAACAATCCTTGTTTAATAATCTGTCCTGCAATCGGTTTTGGTGCTGGTAAGTTTTTATCCACAAGTTGCTGAGTCACCACAAACTCTTGGTAAGCACGGGTATTCTTTAACCCAGTATAAAAATAGGCATCTTTAATTAACTTCGCAATCAAACCACCACGATGATAATGACGTAACACAAATTCATTATCGTTTATTTTAAAAAACCAGGTAATACCGCGACCAAACGCTGAACCAATAATCGCATTATTACGTTGCCAATATGTCCCATCAAAATATTCAGGGGTGATTTCGCCTTTTAATTCGTCCTGAAAAAATAAGACTCTAGCGCCTTGTGTCTCTATTAACATGTGATCTCCAAAAAAACTTCGTCGATAAATTTTACATTACCTCAAACGATTTGCATAATAGCCTTTTACATTCAACAGCTAGAAATAATGAATATGACCCCTCCACAGAGTATCTGTATTTTACGTTTTTCCGCAATTGGTGATGTTTGCCATGCTGTTTCTGTTGTACAAGCAATTCAGCGACAATACCCAAATGTAAAGATTACTTGGGTGATCGGAAAAATAGAAGCCATGTTAGTTGGGGACATCAGTAATGTTGAATTCATTATTTTTGATAAAAAAGCCGGATTAAAAGGCTATTCAGACCTACGCAAAAAATTAAATAACCGTCAGTTTGATGTATTACTGCATATGCAAGTTGCACTCCGAGCTAGCGTCGCGAGTTTATGTATTAAAGCCAAACAGCGCTGGGGATTTGATAAAACAAGAGCCAAAGAAGGCCAGTGGTTGTTCACTAATCATAAAATTAAGCCGCAATCACAACCCCATGTACTCGATGGTTTTATGGCGTTTGCCGAAGCGATTGGCGTACCCGTTGCACCTCCACAATGGGATATCCCACTTTCAACCCAAGATAACTTATGGGCGCATTCACAATTAAGCCACGAAAAGAAAAATTTTATTATTTGCCCATCAGCAAGTAAAGCAGAACGTAATTGGTCGACAGAAGGGTATGCTGAAATAGCCAATTATATGCATGAGCAAGACTATCAAGTATCAATATGTGGTGGCCCGACAGAAAGCGAAAAGCAACTCGCCAAAGATATAATGCAGCTCACCACCGCGCCAATTAATAACCTTGTTGGTGAAACATCCTTGAAACAATTGCTCGCTATTTTAAAACATGCTGATCTTGTATTAGCACCCGATACTGGTCCTGCGCATATGAGTACCACTGTAGGGACTCCCGTTGTTGGCTTATACGCTCACAGTAACCCGGGGCGTACAGGGCCTTATAATAACCTTAACGATGTCGCTGAAGTTTACCATCAACATTTACCAAACAGTGAATGGGGACAACGCGCGAAAGGACCTGACTTAATGAATGATATTTCAGTTGAACAAGTAAAGTCGAGCCTACAAAAATGGCTTTAAAAGCACAATTTAAATTCAAGTAATATTGGACTACAATCGTGTTTCTATATTATTCATAAATAACAACCTGAATACGAGTCATGTGACCATGCCCAAAAAATATCTTTTTTACATTAGCCAAAACTATAGTTTCGCAATATTAAGGCCTTTACAGTCCGAGATTAAACGTCTAGGCGGTAATGTAAAGTGGTTCCTAGAACCAAATGTGAACGCGAGTTATTTAGCTGCCGATGAAGAACAGTTAACCACAGTGGAAGCAATACAAGTCTTTAACCCTTTTGCTGTATTTGTACCAGGTAACGTTGTACCTAGTTTCATACCGGGTATTAAAGTGGGTATTTTCCATGGCTTTGATGCTGGAAAATTGAATCGTCGAGGTGAAGAAGATCATTATCAAATCCGAGGATGCTTTGACTTATATTGTACATTTGGGCATAAAGTAACTCAGCAATTTTCTAAGTTGGCTAAATCAGAGCAAACCTTTAAAATTACAGATACGGGCTGGCCAGCTGTCGACCCGCTATTTTCATTAGCACCAGCCAATAATCCTTATCACGCTCTCAACGATAATCGTAAGACTGTATTATTATGCTCAACATTTTCTCGTAATTTAACTTGCGCACCTCACGTTTATGATACGATCGCACGCTTATCAAAAACAGGTAAGTGGCGCTGGTTAGTACAATTTCATCCTAAAATGGATAGCGAAATTGTTGAAAAATATAAAGCATTGGGCAGTGATAATTTACAATTTATTGAGACCGATAACGTCATTCCGATATTACAAACTGCCGACGTGATGCTTTGTGATACGTCATCAGTATTATTGATGTTCTTACTACAAAGAAAACCAGTGGTTACTTTTAAAGGTAACCAGCAAGGAGAACACCTCATCAATGTGAGTACACCAGAGCAAATTGAATCAGCGTTAACAGAAGCGTTAACACAGCCAGATGAACTCATGCGACACATTGATGATTACATAAAATATATTCATGCGTATACAGATGGTAATTCAAGTGCCAGAGTATTAGATGCAGTTGATAACTTCACTTTTGACTCATTAAAGGCTAAGCCATTAAACCTATTACGCCAACTGAAATTAAGAAAAAAATTAGGATACTGGAAACTATCATGACAGTAAAAGTAATTTACCCAGGTACATTTGATCCCATCACCAATGGCCATACGGATCTAATCGAGCGCGCCGCAAAATTGTTTGATCACGTTATTGTTGGCGTGGCCTTTAACCCAACCAAAAAGCCGTTCTTTAATCTTGATGAACGCGTGCAGTTAGCAAAAACCGTAACAACACATTTGAATAATGTGGAAGTGGTAGGATTTAGCGGTTTATTAGTTGATTTTGCTAAAGAATATAATGCATCCGTATTAATTCGAGGCTTACGTGCGGTATCTGATTTTGAGTATGAATTCCAACTTGCGAATATGAATCGTCGCTTAAGTCCTGATTTAGAAAGCGTATTCCTAACACCGTCTGAAGAAAATTCATTTATCTCTTCAACACTGGTTAAAGAAGTAGCCATCCACAACGGCGATGTCGCACAGTTTGTTGCACCGATTGTTTGCCAGGCTATTTTAGATAAAATTGCAGAAAAATAGCCCGTTAAAAAGCTTAGGTTAGCGTTGGCATTGATTACAATAAATCGTGTTGCGCTGGCCGATCTTCATCGCTTGTAATACTTCACCACATTTCGGGCACGGCTTCCCAGCCTTACCATACACTTGCAGTTCCTGCACAAAGTAACCCGGTTTACCATCCGTCTGAGTAAAATCTTTCAGTGTCGTACCGCCTTGCTCAATGGCTTTCGCTAATACTTGTTTGACTTCTTCCACGAGAACTTTATAACGCTGTAAAGACACCTTGCCCGCGGCACGTTTTGGACTAATCCCAGCAGAAAATAACGCTTCATTGGCATAAATATTACCCACTCCCACCACGATATGGTTATCCATTAGAAATGACTTAATCGGCACTTTTCGTGCTCGCGATCGCTCAAATAAACGTTGTGCTGTAAACGCATCGGTCAACGGCTCGGGTCCTAAACTGGCTAATAATTTATGCTCAAGCACATCCCCGACTTGCCACAACACCGAGCCAAATCGCCTAGGATCGTTCAGGCGAAGACATTTACCTGAATTCAACACTATGTCTACATGATCATGTTTTTCGACTGTCACGGTCGAATCAAGCACCCTTAAGCTACCAGACATACCCAGATGAATGATGATTGTGCCTTTTTCAGTCTCGAGTAATAAATATTTGGCTCGGCGACGTACGCTTGTCACTGTACAGCCCACTGCATCCTGTATCGCGATTGGCACTGGCCAACGTAATTGTGCATTACGCACAACTATCTTAGTGATTTGTGCATTTTCGAGATAAGGGGCAATGCCTTGACGGCTTACTTCAACTTCCGGTAATTCAGGCATGTGTAAATCCAGTATATGAGAACTTAATCTGTTGATGGTAAAAAAGGGAAATAAACAAGATAGCTAGCGAGGTAATAAAACTTGTAACTCAGACTCATCGATTTGCAATAACTTATTCTGCCAATTTTGTAGCAGATAGCCGCCATCAATTTGGTATAAGATCAGTGTAATCGGCTCAGATAAGTTCGCCAGTTCGAAAGATATATTAATGCCATAGGCCAGATTAGCAATCACAATATCGTTAATCACAGGTTTAAAGGTGCCAGTTTCCCACGCTTTAATAATTTGTTTAAGTTGCGGTTGTGAAAGTCCTGACGCCGGCAATGTAGTAAGTTGGCTACCGACACGCTGGATCTGGATATTATCAAACTGCATCGACAATACCACAGCATGAGCAGGCAACGCCGCTTGATATTGACCAGCAGGCTCATCGCCCTTTATTTTTTTTCCTGAATATTGAAATACCAGCATCATCGCCAGCACCGAAAATATCAATACGTTATTCCAACCTCGTCGTGATAACTGCACACGTTAACCCTTCTCATCTAGTCATTGATTTAGCCATAAGTATATGCAAATTACGTGAAAACGTCGGATTGGGCAAGATAGAAACAAGGAATTTTAGGCAAAAAAAAACCCAGCAAAAGCTGAGTTTTAAATATGTGAACATAAAACCAAGGATTACTTGATTTTACCTTCTTTGTACATAACGTGCTTGCGAACTACAGGATCAAACTTTTTGATCTCCATTTTCTCAGGCATGTTTTTTTTGTTTTTAGTAGTGGTATAGAAGTGACCAGTACCAGCTGATGAATTCAGACGAATTTTATCGCGCATAATAGAGTTCCTTAAACCTTCTCACCACGGGCACGCATTTCAGCAAGAACTGAATCGATACCCTTTTTATCAATAATACGCATACCTTTACAAGTAAGGCGTAACTTTACAAAGCGGTTTTCGCTCTCAACCCAAAAACGGTGTGTATGTAGGTTTGGCAAAAAACGGCGACGAGTGCGGTTTTTTGCGTGAGAAACGTTATTACCAACAGCTGGTTTTTTACCAGTGACTTGGCATACTTTAGACATGTCGTCTTCTCCAAATATTTTCTTGCTCGAGCAAATATACAGCGTCTTGTTGGCCGTCGCCCAAGACGCGTGCTAAAGGCGGCATTTTATACAGTAAATTAAAACATAGAGCAAGCTTTTTATATTTCTCAGGTAGTGATAAATATCAAATTTATACCCACCCTCGCTCTGCAAAGCTCGCTATGTCGCTGTCACCTATAACAAAATGATCGAGGACTTTAACATCAATTAATTGTAAGGCTGAAATAAGTTTATCTGTGATCATACGATCTGCACGGCTGGGTTCAGCAATGCCAGAAGGATGATTATGGGCAAATATTACTGCCGCAGCATTTCTTTCTAACGCTTTTTTAACCACAACTCTAGGATAAACACTAGCACTGTCTATTGTGCCATAAAACAGCTCTTCAAAGCGAATAACTCGGTGCTTATTGTCTAAAAATAATACCGCAAAGACTTCATGAGGCTGATCGCGTAATTTTGCGCGTATATAATCTCGACTTTCTTGGGGGTTCGTTAACGCATCACCGCGCTCTAATTTTTCGGCTAAAAAGCGCCTAGACATCTCAACTGTGGCTTGTAATTGTACATATTTCGCCACGCCTAATCCCTTCGTTTGACAGAATTCATGTTCACTCGCAGCAAACAAGGATCTTAACGTGCCAAATTCAGCTAAAATATGCCGAGCCAACATCACCACATTCGTCCCTTTAATACCAGTACGTAGAAAAATAGCCAATAACTCGGCATCGGATAGTGATTGAGGGCCAAACTTAACCAACTTCTCTCGGGGCATCTCATCTCTGGGTAATGCTTTTAATTTCATCTGTTTCACCATTTAACATAACATCCTGTTAGCTTAGTAATTCGATGAATAAAAGAGCTAGATAATGATAAAACAGTGAAATAGTTCAAATTTATAGATTTGATAATGACGTGTATAAAATTAATAACAAACCTTAGCATCTGATAATTTAATTATGGTATTGTTATTACGTTATTAGAATAACCTTTCAGATTTTAACGTGGAATACACAATGACTGTAATTGCCAATAAACGCATTTTGCTCGGTATTACGGGCGGCATCGCTGCTTATAAATGTGCAGAATTAACGCGTCGCTTAACGGAACAAGGCGCAGAAGTACGCGTCGTGATGACCCAATCAGCGCAAGAGTTCATTACACCGCTCACCCTGCAAGCAGTCTCTGGATTCCCCGTTTCCCACAGTTTATTAGACCCTGCAGCCGAAGCAGGCATGGGTCACATTGAATTAGCTAAGTGGGCCGACTTGGTGTTAATCGCCCCAGCAACCGCTAATTTCATTGCCAAGTTCACTGCCGGTATAGCCGATGATTTACTCTCGACAGTGTGTTTAGCCACACCCGCACCGATTGCCATTGCACCAGCGATGAATCAAGTCATGTACCAAGCGCCCGCAACGCAGGCGAACTTAGCGACACTTAAACAGCGCGCAGTACCACTATGGGGACCTGCTTCAGGCGCCCAAGCTTGTGGTGATGTGGGCCCAGGTCGAATGGTTAATCCCGATGAACTCGTCACCGCCATTGTCGATTTCTTTACCGCTGCAGCACAACCACAAGTGCTCGCGGGTAAAAATATCATGATCACAGCAGGACCAACTCGCGAGGCGATTGATCCGGTACGCTACATCAGTAATCACAGTTCAGGTAAAATGGGCTATGCCCTCGCCCAAGCAGCTCGTTCACTCGGCGCAAATGTCACCATCGTTAGCGGCCCAGTTGCACTAGCAGCACCCGCAGATTGTCATATGGTCAACGTCACCAGCGCACTTGATATGCACGATGCCGTTATGTCTGATATTAACCAACAAGATATTTTTATTGCCTGTGCAGCCGTTGCTGATTATCGCCCTGAAACTATTGCTGAACAAAAAATTAAAAAGACCAATAGCGACGAAATGATCGTTCGTATGGTCAAGAATCCCGATATCGTTGCCAGCGTTGCAGCGCTCAAAAACTCTCCTTTTACTGTCGGTTTTGCTGCAGAAACACAAAATGTTGAGCATTATGCACGCGACAAAATGCAACGTAAAAATCTTGCTATGATCGCTGCAAATGACGTGTCACAATCCGGCCAAGGCTTCAATGCCGAAGACAATGCATTGACCGTATTCTGGCCACAAGGCACTGCACAAATAGCATTAGCTAACAAGCAAGATGTAGCAGCACAATTACTGCAGTTAATTGCAACCCAGTTCAATGCCAATACATAACGATAACTAAAATTACATTCAACACTCTACCTTGTCTTGCGCTAACGCAATGCATTGTAGATCTATCAATTGATATATTCAGTGAAAAAAATAATGAAGCAAATAGAAGTAAAAATATTAAATCCACGCGTGGGTAAAGAATTCCCATTACCAAGTTATGCAACGCCAGGTTCGGCAGGTTTGGACCTACGCGCTTGCCTTGAACAACCACTCACGGTTAATCCAGGTGAAACGCATTTGATCCCAACGGGTATTGCCATTCATATTGCAGACCCTACGATGGCAGCAACCATTTTACCGCGTTCAGGCTTAGGTCATAAACACGGTATCGTATTGGGTAACTTAGTGGGTTTAATCGACTCTGATTATCAAGGTGAGTTAATGATCTCATGTTGGAATCGAGGTCAAGACAGCTTCAGTATTCAACCGGGCGATCGTATCGCTCAAATGATGATAGTGCCCGTAATACAAGCACAATTAACCATCGTTGAAGAGTTTGATAGCAGTGAACGTGGCGAAGGTGGCTTTGGCCATTCGGGTAAGCAATAACGGTTAACACCATTCTAGGATGAAAAAGATGTCAACAAGCACTAAAAAAAATCGTCGAGAACAAATTTTACAAGCGTTAGCGCATATGCTGGAGACCCATCCAGGTCAACGTATCACGACCGCAAAACTCGCTAAAGAAGTCGGCGTTTCAGAGGCAGCCCTCTATCGTCACTTCCCAAGTAAAGCGCGTATGTTTGAAGGTTTAATTACCTTTATCGAAGATTCAATATTAGCGGGTATTAATCAAATCTTAAACGAAGAAAAAGATACCATTACTCGTTGTCATCACATCCTGCATCTGCTGTTGGTCTTTACCGAGCGAAACCCAGGCATCACCCGTATTATGACTGGCGATGCACTACAAGGTGAGCACGAACGTCTCGGTGAGCAAATCAGCGCCTTGTATGCAAAGATTGAAACACACTTTAAACAAGTACTACGTGAAAAGAAAATGCGCGAAGGCACAGGTTTTAGTTTAGACGAAGGTACGTTAGCCAATTTATTACTGGCGTATGCAGAAGGGCGTATTAATCAATACGTGCGCACCCGCTTTGCATTAAAACCAACGACTAATTTTGATCAACAGTGGAACTTCTTACACAAGCAGCTATTGCAGAGTTAATATTTAATTACTCAAAGTGTAAAAACAAAAAAGGCTACCGAGGTAGCCTTTTTATTTTTTATAACAGCGGTATATCTATCACTGCTAATTAGATACCGTAGTTTTCACGGTATGTTTTTACGTTTTCAAGGTGCTGTTGCATTTCTGGCTTATCTGCTAAGAAAGAAACAAGATCACCTAACGTCACGATTGATAATACTTTACAGCCATAATCACGTTCGATTTCTTGAATTGCAGATAATTCGCCTTTGCCTTTTTCTTGGCGGTCTAGCGCAATTAACACACCCGATAGTTCAGCGTTATTTGCTTGGATGATATCCATTGACTCACGGATTGCCGTACCCGCAGTGATCACGTCATCAACTAACATAATACGACCTTCAAGCGCAGCGCCGACTAATGTACCACCTTCACCGTGGTCTTTTTTCTCTTTGCGGTTAAAGCAATAAGGTGCATCAATATCATGATGATCATTCAGTGCAACAACCGTTGTTGTCGCAATTGGGATACCTTTATAGGCAGGACCAAATACGACATCGTATTCAATACCAGAATCAACTAAAGCAGCGGCATAGAAACGACCTAGACGTGATAAGTCACGACCTGTGTTAAACAAACCGGCATTGAAGAAATAAGGGCTAGTACGACCAGACTTTAGTGTGAATTCACCAAACTTAAGTACTTCTTTTTCTAAAGCAAACTCAATAAATTCGCGTTGGTAATCTTTCATCGTTTTCCCCTATTATGATTAATTAAATGTTGTTAGCTAAAAGCCACTTCACCTAAAAAGCCTAATAATATGGGGCATATTATTAGGCAATTAATATTGTTAGCGTTGAACGGCTAACGATAAGCGCCGTTATTCTAACAAGCTTTACGCTTTAATCAAGCTATCACCGAGTGCTTTCTTTTGTTCTACAATGATCTGCTCGATACCATTTTTCGCTAATGCGAGCATGCTTAGCATTTCTTCATGACTAAACGGTTCGCCTTCCGCAGTTCCTTGGATCTCGATAAATTTACCGGTTTCAGTCATCACCACATTCATGTCTGTTTCAGCATCTGAATCTTCTGGGTAATCTAAATCGCAAACGGCTTCACCTTTATAGATGCCCACAGATACCGCTGCGATCATAAATTTAATTGGGCTAACTTTTAATTTTCCTTTACGGATCAGAAATTCAACCGCATCTGCCAGTGCCACACAAGCGCCTGTAATAGCAGCCGTACGGGTACCACCGTCTGCCTGAATGACATCACAATCGATTAAAATCGTGTGTTCACCTAATGCTTCAAGATCGACACACGCACGTAATGAACGCGCAATCAGACGTTGAATTTCCATCGTGCGTCCACTTTGTTTACCACGTGCCGCTTCACGATGCATTCGTTTGTGCGTCGAGCGCGGTAACATGCCGTATTCAGCAGTGATCCAACCTTGACCTTTACCTTTTAAAAAACGTGGCACACCATTTTCAACTGTCGCTGTACATAATACTTTGGTGTCGCCAAATTCAACTAATACAGAACCTTCTGCATGAGCAGTAAAGCTACGAGTGATAGTAACAGGACGAACTTGGTCTACAGTTCTTTGGCTTGGACGCATTATTTTTACTCTTCAAGGATGATAGTCCAATATTATATGAGCTAAGCTAAACTATCGCTATAGCAAGTTGTAATAACCTGCAGGTATAATTAGCTTAATTTATTTTAATTAACGGATTTAACATGATTCATAGTATGACGGCATATGCCCGTAAAGAGTTTAAAGGCGATTGGGGTACAGCAGTATGGGAGATCCGTTCGGTTAACCAACGTTACCTCGAAACGTACATCCGATTACCAGAGCAATTTCGTGGTTTAGAAGCGGTATTACGTGAACGTTTCCGTAAACAATTACAACGCGGCAAAGTTGAATGTAACCTGCGTTTTGAAGCAAGTGCAACAAACAGCGGTGCATTACAATTAAATGAAGCATTAGCCGAAAAATTAATTGAAAGCGCAAACTGGGTATCGAAAAAAGCCGGTAAAGCGAAACTAAATCCGGTTGATATTCTACGCTGGCCTGGCGTAATGGAAGCAGCAGAAAAAGACATGGGCGAATTATCAACTGACCTACTCAGCTTTTTCAACGAAACGCTGGGTGAATTTTTAGAGTCTCGCGCTTCAGAAGGTGAAAAACTGCAAGCAATGCTAGAACAACGTTTAGCGGGTATCACTGAGCAAGCTGCGTTTGTGCACAGTAAAATGCCAGAAATCATCGAATGGCAACGTGAGCGCATTCAAAAGAAATTTGCCGATGCGAAAATCGAATTAGATGAAACCCGCGTTGAGCAAGAACTTATCTTAATGGCACAGAAATTAGATGTTGCCGAAGAAATTGATCGCTTAAATGCCCACGTAACAGAAACGCACAGTATCTTGAAGAAAGGTGGCGCTTGTGGCCGTCGTCTTGATTTTATGATGCAAGAATTCAATCGCGAATCAAATACCTTAGGTTCTAAATCGATCAGCACAGACATCACTAAGTCTGCGGTAGAGCTTAAAGTTTTAATCGAGCAGATGCGCGAGCAGTTACAAAATATTGAGTAATAGATTCGATATTGACTAAGTAGCATATATAAATAAAATTGAGCCTCGTCTATCGAGGCTTTTCATTTTTATAAATACGAAAATCAGGCTGTAAATTCAACCAATGATCCCTCAATGCATCCTTATGCTCATCCTGCATAGGCAAATTGTCTAGCATTTCAGGCCATGTGGCTCTCGCCAGTTTAATCGTCTCAAGTAAATGCGGTTTGATCGCAGACCAAGGTAATTTTGCATCTTTAGCCCAGCGCTCAAAATGCGCTAGCGTCATCTCATACCATTGCTTGGAACTTGACATATTTAACGCTAACTTATCATCTGTAATATAGGGAATAGTGAAAACCACATCGTATAACGGCGATAACCGCGGCGTACGTCCATCAGGATAAATCATGGTCCAGTTTTTTAAGTGTGCATCGCCATTACCCAATAATATGTTAACCAACAACCTGCGAGCCATCTCTTGAATATCACGTAATCGCTCATGACTCGTTTTATATAAAGCACTAGCTAGTAACTCGCAATTCACTTTTTGGTATTTATCAGATGGGTACAAGCCAAATACTTGCGCAAAATCTTCAGTATGAATTCGCCCCTCATCACCCCGATCAAAACGCTTAATACCATAAGCAAATTCTTCATCAGGTAATCGAATACTAGGTAAACCATCTAATTCATCTAATTTAATTAGCCGTATTTCAGAAACAATTACACCGGCAGACTCAGCCAATTTCATACATGAATATTCATTAACGGGCACACCTTTATGAATAGTAGAAGGTGTTTTAATGATCCACATATCACCCGTTATTGCCTTATCAATATGATAACGACCATCCAGATGAGATGAGGAAAACTTCATTTGTACACCAGCTAAAGAAAACTTAGTATCAGCATGCTTAACTTCTATTTGTAATGGCTCAGTAGACAAACGATGGTCTAATGCCCAATGCGGTAAATTACCAGCTTTGATTGGTGTAGCGATAATGGCACCGGGTAGGTTCAATCCTAAATAGGCTAAAATAGAGAATTCATTATTCGGATGACAATTTAACGACTTAGCCGTCAAATCTCGTAGAATACCTTCGGGAAGTAAATTTGATAATACTGGTGGTATTTTTTCAGTTCTAATTTGCAGCTTAGATAAATAATTAGGATCTATCATTTGGCGTAAGGTAAATACAGGTCTTTCACTTTCTGATGTAGCCACAAATTCAGGATTAAAACTGAGGATGTTTTTACCTCCTGCATAATGCGCAATAACCGCAATATTAACGCCGTGCAAACTAATATTTAATCCTTCGACCTGCTCTATTTGTTTGCTCATTTGTTATCCTCAGAGCCAAACCAGAAATCTAGATCATCGGTATCATCTTCTAATGACTGAATACTATCAATATTTTCTAATTTAGTTTGCTGAAGGTGCTTTGATTTATTCTTCGGAGTAATTGAAAGTTCAAGATCAAGTCCTTCCAATACACGTAATAATGTTGAAAGCTTAATATCACTGCCTGCTTCAATACGCTGGTACTGCTGCTGCTTCATACCAATACGCATATACATATCAGCCTGCTCCATACCGAGTTCTTTACGTCTATCGCTAAGTAGCTTAGTAATATTCTCAATCTTATCCATTATAACCTCAAACAACATCAACGTTGTAAATCAAACCTTATACAACATAGTAGTTGTTAAAAATCATTTAAACAACTTTCAGGTTGTATTAATTATTTTATCACTGAATCATCAATACAATTTATGGACCTCCCATGAAAATATTGCACGACTTGAAAGATCATTCATTAAGGATTTAGCAATGTAGAGTGTTACTACTTCATACCAATACGCATATCAGTTTATCCATGCCAAGTTCACTTCATTTGAGACATTCATCACAATTAAATTCAACAAATCAAACGCATCCCTAAATAGGTGTAACCCGATATACCAAGCAATTGATAAACATTGATTCCCCTTTAAATTGAAATTAGATTAAACCACTGATTTTAATTAAATTACCTCTGACAAAGTTAACCAGCGCAGTTGATATTTTGATACGCATATAACGATATAAAAATAAGGAATCGAATCAATGACTACTAACAGTTTGAGTTCAATTGTAAATAAAATTTCTACACAACCAAAAGAAATCAGTTCACTACAGCTATCGTCAATGTTTGGTGAAACCATTAAATTTTTTGGCCGAGCAGGTATTCAAGTTGAATCACTTAATATTAACAATGCAGTACTAAGACTCGAAAATAACGAAATGGTACAAAATCATATTGGTGGCATTCATGCTGCAGCAACGGCATTACTGGGCGAATCGGCTACTGGTTTTCTAGTTGGCATGCACGTTCCTGATGATCGTATTCCTTTACTAAAATCGATGAATATTAATTATATCCGTCGCGCAGATGGTGATTTAAAGGCGATTGCAAGCTTAACGGAAACGCAAATGTCAGATATAAAAAATACAGAAAAAGGAGAAACCTCTGTAAAAGTCGTCATTACAGATAGTGCTGGTAATAATCCTGTTGATGCTGAATTCATTTGGGCATGGATTCCAAAAAAGAAATAACATCACTGATCACGTACTCCATTCACAGACGGATTTAAAATGGATTTTAAAATGAATGCAATCAAAAATAGAATCACAAAAGCAGCGGTTGTGACAGGTATTATCGCGGGGTTGCTATATGGCAGCTGGGCGTTATATGCCAATTATGCCGACGGGATTATAATTGCATCCCAAGCTGCAGCAGTGCAGTTTATCTGTAGTGCTTTACTGGGATTTTTCATGACGTTTATTATGGACCAGATCTGTGCGAGTAAACGAACGCCGCGATTTATTATGATTCCAGCGTCAGTTATCACTCCATTATTACTTACCTTATTTGTCAGTTATTATTCACATTATTTGAATGGCACACCCAATATTATTATTACTATCTTACCCTCACAAATTTTAGGTCTTATCTGGACCAGCCTGTACACAGCGAAACTATTAAAAGTAACAGCCAATACAACACCAACGACCGCCTAAGCAATTCAATAAATATAGCGATGCCTTAATCGAAAACTTTCTTTTCTTTTAAGGCCTCACTAAAGCAAAATCACGATAAATCGTCCATACTACCTCTAAGTTCCTTTTAAATTTGTAGGCTTATTTGCAACTCTATCGTCTGCAAAGGAGGTCAAAATGGACCACGCGTATGATTATACTAAACAGCAGTTTAGTAATCCTGCGGGGACCGAAGGCTTCGAATTTGTCGAATTCTCGTCTCCCGAACCAAAGCAGCTTGCCATGCTTTTCCAGCAGTTGGGGTTTCATCCTCATGCCCAACATCAAACACGCCCGTTAACTTGGTTTAAACAAGGTGATATCCATTTTTTAGTCAGTACAGAAGGTCGCGGTTTCGCCTCTGAATTTGCTAAACAACATGGTCCTTCCGCCTGTGCAATGGGCTTTAAAGTCACTGATGCTGATAAAGCCTATCAACATGCGTTAAGCCGTAAAGCCAAACCTTGTAAACGTAAAATTCTCGAGTTCGGTGTACCTGCAATTTATGGCATTGGCGAAAGCCTGCTGTATTTAGTCGATGATGATGTACGAAAACGGCTGTATCAGGAACAATTTAAATTAACAGGCGAAACTGAAGATGCATCTAAATCGGCAGGACTCACTTATATCGACCACCTGACTCACAATGTGCATTGCGGGCATATGGATCCGTGGGCAGAATTTTATGAGCGTATCTTTAACTTTCGAGAAATTCGTTATTTTGATATTAAGGGCACGATGACGGGTTTACGTAGCCGTGCCATGACCAGCCCTTGCGGCAACCTCCGCATTCCCATCAATGAAAGCAGTGATGATAAGTCGCAGATTGAAGAGTTCTTGCAGGAATACCACGGCGAAGGGATCCAGCATATCGCCTTAGGCACAGATGATATTTATCAAACTGTCTCGATGTTAAGAGCGAATGGTATCGAGTTTATGGATATACCCGACACTTATTACGACATGATCGCAGAACGCTTACCCGGTCATCATGAGGCGATTGAGCAACTAAGAAAAAATCGTATTCTGATTGATGGTCATATGGAATCAGGAGAATTAGTCCTGCTGCTGCAAATTTTCACCAAAACGTTAATCGGCCCTATCTTCTTCGAAATTATTCAACGTAAAGGCGATGAAGGATTTGGCGAAGGTAATTTTCAAGCCTTGTTCGAATCCATTGAAAGAGACCAGCTCGCACGCGGTGTACTTTCGACGAAAGGTACATAAACACAGAGATCAAGAGGAAAAAATATGATCCGTAGAATTAGCTTCCCACTACGCAAAGGCACTTATTCTCGGCAGGCGCATGCAGACCTGCCTGAACAAGGTATATTTGAGCGAGAAGTCAGTCGGGAAGGTTTCTATGGACCCGCAACGCACCTGCATCATAAACATCCGCCGACGGGCTGGAATGCATGGTCAGGTAATCATAGGCCAAGGGCATATAACCTATTAAAACTGTCCTACTCGCAAATATCGCCTTGGGATGCACCACTACTGTTACATAATGCCCATTGTCAGATCCGCTTCTGGAAATGTAACGAAAACATGCAAACCTTAGTCAGAAATGCAGATGGTGATGATCTGTTATTTATCCACCAAGGCCACGGCGAATTGTTTTGTGATTACGGTCATTTAAGTGTCAAACAAGGCGATTACATATTAATTCCGCGCGCTTGCTTATGGCGTTTAGAACCTGCCGAACCCATCACATTACTGATGATCGAAGCCACCAATGATTATTATGGTTTACCTGATAAAACTATCGTCGGCCAGCATGCTATATTTGATCAAGCGGTACTGGATACCCCAGAAATAGACGCCGCCTACCTGCAACAACAAAATGAAGATTCGTGGCAAGTGGTGCTTAAACGTTTTAATGAACTGTCGATTATTGAGTACCCTTTCAACCCCCTCGATGTGGTGGGCTGGCACGGTGATGTCTCCGTCGTCAGGGTTAATTGGCAAGATATTCGCCCGTTAATGAGCCACCGTTATCACCTGCCACCCTCCGCGCATTCGACTTTTGTTTCCAGCCGGTTTGTTGTTTGTACTTTCGTGCCCAGACCGATGGAAAGCGATCCTGGCGCATTGAAAGTGCCCTTTTACCACAGTAATGATGACTTTGATGAAGTTATCTTTTACCACCAAGGCGAGTTCTTTAGCCGCGACAATATTGAACCAGGCATGTTGACCTTCCACCCTTGTGGTTTTACCCACGGCCCTCACCCCAAAGCCTATCGCGCAGGTTGTAAGACTCAGCGAAAAGAAACAGATGAAGTAGCAGTGATGATTGATACTCGCGATGGTTTAGATATTGGCTCTCTGATGCAAGATGTAGAATGGCACGGTTATATCGATAGCTGGAAAGAATAACGTTATAAAAAATTAAAAATTTAGCGAACACATTAGCGAGAGGCAGGGATGAAATTAGCAACATTAAGAGATGGAACTAGAGATGGCAGCCTACACCTAGTAAGTAAAGACTTACAAACTGCGGTGTGTATTTCATCGATAGCGACAAATTTACAATGGGCGTTAGAAAACTGGCCAGCTGTCGAGCCCCAACTGCAAGCACAATATACGCGATTAAATAACAGGGTATTAGACGATATTATTCGGTTCTCAAATTGCCCATTAGAATCGCCATTGCCCAGAGCATATCAGTGGATTGACGGCAGCGCTTACGTCAATCATGTCGAGTTAGTGCGTAAAGCCAGAGGGGCTGAAATGCCGGCATCGTTTTGGTCTGATCCGTTAATGTACCAAGGCGGCAGCGACAGTTTTTTAGGCCCCAATGACAATATCCCACTGATAGACCCTGCTTGGGGATTGGATTTTGAAGGTGAGGTAGCGGTGATCACTAGCGACGTGGACATGGGCGTAAATACCTCCGCGGCCAGTAATACCATTTTATTAATTACTTTAGTCAACGATGTATCACTGCGTAACTTGATCCCCAGTGAATTAGCTAAGGGGTTTGGATTTTTTCACAGCAAGCCCTCCACCGCATTTTCTCCCGTTGCAGTTACCCCTGATGAACTCGGCGATGCTTGGGACGGGGCCAAGTTACATTTACCTTTGTACACTTATCTCAATGATGCATTATTCGGCTCGCCCGATGCGGGCACGGATATGACATTTGATTTCCCCCGTTTAATTGCTCACGCAGCAAAAACCAGAACCTTAACAGCGGGAACTATTATTGGTTCGGGCACCGTGTCTAATTGTGACCGAACGGTAGGATCATCCTGCCTAGCAGAAAAAAGAATGCTGGAAAAAATAACCACAGGTGAAATCACCACCCCCTTTCTACAGAATGGCGACAGAGTAAAAATTGAAATGCGTGATCAGGCCGGGCAATCCATTTTCGGCGCAATAGAACAAATGGTGGTGAGGCAAGATGAAGCTTTATAGCTATTTCCGTTCATCTGCAGCTTACCGCGTTAGGATCGTATTAAATTTAAAGAAAATTAGTTATACCACTGTGCCTATCCATTTAGTTCGTCATGGTGGAGAGCAGCACTCAGCCGAATATCTTAATATTAATCCACAAGGTCTGGTTCCAAGCCTTGATATCGCGGAGGCAGAACATAAATCACAAATAATCACCCAGTCAGGAGCCATTATCGAATATCTGGAAGAGTCTTTTCCGCAACCAGCTTTGTTACCAACAAGCCCAATAGAACGGGCCTATGTGCGTACATTGATGCAGATAATTGCTTGCGATATGCACCCACTGAATAACTTGCGGGTATTACAGTATATCGAGAACACTTTCGACTGCGATGGTTCAGAAAAAATGACTTGGTATCATCACTGGTTGGCAAAAGGATTCGCAGCCGTCGAAACATTACTAACAAAAAAAGATAGTACTCACTATTGCTACAACGACCAAATCACCATGGCAGATGTCTATTTGATACCCCAAGTTTACAATGCACAGCGTTTTAAACTTGATATGGCACCCTATCCCGCAATCAACCGTATCTATCAGCACTGTATTCAATTGCCTGCATTTAGCGACGCCGCGCCAGAACTACAGCCTGATGCAGACAAATAGCCCGACGCAGACTAACGTCCAAATTAGACGCCTTAATGAATACGTTTTCTTTCTTCATCAAGTCCTTGCCAAAACGTATACACACCATCAAGCATTTCGTTACCACTAACGATAAAATGGTCTTCATCAACGTCATTATTAAAGTAATAAGCCTCGAGTTCCTCCTGAGTATGATTGGCATGATTGGCTTCAAGTTTTGCATGCCAGGTAAAAAAGGTCAGCGGTAAACCTTTCAAGTTTCTCGTTTGGCGATAATGATTAAACCCAGAGACCAGTTCATCCCAAAACCCTGCTGCAGCCCAGTTCTCTACCGCATAAGAAGCGGCCGTTGACGTGGCGTAACTTGCCGAACCGTAAAGTCGCACCAATTCATCACAAAAGAATAAAGTCTTGGCAGAACCAAACTGGCGTCGTCCAATTTGATTAAAAGCGATACCAAAATAATCAGCTAATTGATTTAACAGCTCAAAATGCGCGGCTTTAAAATGGAAAGCGCCACCATCAATACTGCCTTCGATATCACCAAAATCACGTTCATCCTGCGTTAATTTCGTAGCCCGGTTTCGCTTTGGATTTTTATACACAACCCCAATTTCATTGGCTAAAATTTCTTTCGAGGCTCGCATCTCTTCAATGGTTTCGGCATTCAGCATTTTTTCCAGTTGTGCGACCAAAAACTGATTGGAAAAAACCGAGAATTGCACGATTAACTGTTTAATCTGTGCATCATTGAGTGACGCATCGCAAAACCACTGAGTATAGGGATTTGCAATAATGACTTTGTGATTAAGTAATTCGTTGTTGATACGGGATTGAAAGGCCAGAAAAGCTTGCGCTTTGTCTAAGTCAAAATGCCCTGACTGAATCTCTTCAACCGTGTGATAAGTGAGTTTTTCCAGTCCATGGTCTTTACGATACGCTTCGATGGCAGAATTATCTCTCATACTAACCCTCCTCCCGAATGTGTTGCATTAACACGTATCAGGAACGGTAAATTGTGATCGTAATGGGTATATTTCTAATAGTTTAGTTGCTAATTTCTCTTGTGTCAGTCAGCAGAGGCTAGCGAGTTGTAATGACAACATAATTATTTCCGTCATTAATATAAAATAATGACGACTGTATATATCAATAAAAGTATAAGAAAAAAGCCATTAGTTTCATTTGAAATAAGAGCTAATTATATTTGAAGTTTTCGCGTATTTATTATATTACTAGTTATCTGAGTAACCATTACCAGACGATAATCGCTTCGTAATTGGGAACCAGTAAGACCAACAATATAGAGGTACGTTATGAAAGTAGTAGTGGAGTTTATGGAAACAGGTCGATACAAGGACAGAGTTTGGGAACCTTCATTCCACACAGGAAAAGGCAGCTTACGCTCAGTTTCACCTTCTTATGCCGCACAGTTAATAAATCAGTGTAAAGCAAAACTGTATATCAACGAAGATGGTTCGGCAGCGATTGAACACTAACAGGCCTCAATAAATTATATTTTGTTATTTCTATTCGAAGTAAATCTTCAATAAAGGTGCGGGGCTAAACTGCACACACAGCCTAGCCCCTATCATTACGTTGCTCTTTTCAATCGGCAAGCGCGGCGTAGATGACGCACTTGACGTTTAGCGGTTACATTACGTGGTTCCGCACTGCAAAGTGGACGACCATCGGCATTAAGTCCAATATCCTTTAACAGATAAGCATTACCCAATGGAATCTCTTTAGTCGTACGACGAACTTTTGCTAGCCACACGCGTTCTTCACGACGTATATCGGCTCGAACAAAAAAAACAGCAAGGTGTAAATAAAGTGAGTGACGCATAATAATTCTCCAGCATATAGTTTTGATATATAAAAATACTGGGAAAAATGGCGTGAAGTGATTCGGCTATCTAGAGATTTTAATGAGGTTATCACCCTATCAAGCTGCCATTTTCCCGCAGCCTTTAAGGGTACGGATTCGTTAGTTATTGGTGCCCGGATTTCGATCGGAACAGATCACGAAGGCGTGATGAACGGCCATCATGAGACTGGTATGATCAAAAGATACACAAACATATTGAACAAGATTTAAATTTTTCATGTGTACCTCCAGCTAACTAATTAATCCAAAAAAATGTGAAATAAATGTTAAATCACATTAAGTATTCTAAATTAAATCGAGTATTCAGCAACCGTAAACTACCACTTAATAGAAAAACAAAGCATTATGCTAATAAGTGATTTCATAATTATTTTCACCGCTACATTCAACCAGTTATAACGCATAAACGATGTTCATATCACGACATCTATAACTAAAAATAATAACCAAAATCGATTTTGAAGCTCCCCTACCTCGCTTCGCGCCCGACAAGTCGGGGAAGGAAGGGGATTCTTGTCGTCAACGGCTTA
>NZ_LOCN01000004.1 GCF_001574435.1 Moritella sp. JT01 | reverse complement strand
GGTTTATAGAAAGCCGTTCACTCTCTCTTTGCCAACAACAACGAAAGCCTGAATCGAAAACTTTTTATTAGAAATAGAGGCTTTTTTTGTGCCTGAAATTCAGTGATAAAGTACCGAGCAGATTGTGCGGGTTATGGTTTATAGAAAGCCGTTCGCTTTCTCTTTGCCAACAAACAATGAAAGCCTGAATCATTGATTCAAGCTTTCAGATAAACACCAAACATTTAATTTTACGTCGGGACGGCTTGCTAACTTAGCACTCATTATTACCTTGTTGTCTCACCTGCCAAGTTAATGTTGGGGTTATGCGAATAAATGATAAATCATCGACGTATTGTTGAACTCTCGTGCTACACCAAGCCTCTGCCGTTGCACGGCTTGTAATTGGTGAAGTACTAAAGCACTGACCTTCATCTGCACTCTTAAATATTAAGCTAGAGCTGGTTAATACATCACAAGTCACGTAAGAGGCTTCTTCATAAACATCAATTGTATCTGTTTCTGTATTTGTTACACCTTCTTTACTCACCACTGTTAATACCACGCTGTAAGGGCCTTCTGATGGGTAGGTTGCGGACGCGGTAATCCCCGTTGCCGATTCACCATTTCCGAAATCCCACTGATAAGATATGATCTTGCTGCTTTGGTTTGAGCTTTTACTCGCATCGAAGCTTACAATTAACTTATTTTTTGCATAGTCAAATTTAGCCGTAGGTGTTGTTATTTCATTAACCACATTAATAGTCATTGCAGTTGTTGCTTGGGTGTTATCTTCTGCGGTTACTTTTAAATGAACAGTATGTGGCCCTGTTTCACTGAAATTATGAGTGACTTGAGGCCCTGACAACTCTTGACCTTCAATCACCCAATCAATTTGCGATAAAGAACCTTCACTATAGCTCGACGATTCGCTATTAAACGTATATATAGTTGTTGTTCTATCTGTGATGTCTATTACTGCACGTGGTGATAGGGGTTGTGTCGCTATATCTTCTACACTGATTGTTAAATTTTTTGAAAACTGAGCTAAAGCTTCTCCAGTATGACCCTCTACAGTTAACTTTACCTTGTAGGTGGCAGCTTCTTTAAACTCATATTGAGGTGCTTGTTCTGGGTATAATGAGGTTACTTGTCCTTCACCTTCTAAGCTTACTGACCAGTTAAAAGTCACGTCGCCAGTGGATTTATCAACATTATTTACGGTATAAACGGAACTGAAATTATAAATGGGTGAGTTTATATCACTAGGTGTAGCTGAAAAACTCACGGATGATATTGTTTTTAATTCGTCATCCTTATCGTCATTATCAAAGATATCCTCAGAACCGCAAGCAGTAAGCGTTGATAATAGTGCTACCAGTAGTAATTTCTTCATCGTATTTCTTCCATGAGTTGAGATTTAAAGTAACAGATCCATCTTGGCTACTCGGGTTGGAAGCACATTATCATTATAACTGATTATAAGAAGTACCAATTTAATTGTGGTACAAAACGTTGTGTCACCCTTTATTGTTGCTTTTATTGAAACGATTTAATTTATTTTAAATGGATTATTATCAAATTTAGTTATTTAGACTTAAAGGAGTCTAATTAGTAGTAATTATTAACAATTAAAATGAGTTAATCTCTTATGTAATTTTAAGATATAAGAAGTTATTAAAAATGGGATTACGATCTCACATTTTATGTGCGTTAACATTTAAGTAACAATTGCACTGGATTGGGGTTAATAACTTCTCTGTTGCACCAGATTAGTGCTATATAGCTGTATGAATGTGGATGCTTTAGATTAAGCTGTTGAATTTACTCTGTTTTAATTATTGGCACGGACGTTGAATTAAGTTTAAGTATATAGATACTCAATATACTCAGGCAAGGAGCTCTTTATGAAGCTAATAAGCGCAATCATTAAACCATTTAAACTCGATGATGTTCGTGAAGCAGTAGCAGATATCGGTGTTGAAGGATTAACAGTGACTGAAGTGAAAGGCTTTGGTCGTCAAAAAGGTCATACCGAATTGTATCGTGGTGCAGAATATCAAGTTGATTTCTTACCTAAAGTTAAGTTAGAAATCGCCACACAGAGTGAAAATGTTGATCGCATAATTGAAGCTATTAATAGTGCTGCTTATACGGGAAAAATTGGTGATGGTAAGATTTTTGTTTACGATTTAACACAAGTTGTGCGTATCCGTACGGGCGAAATGGACTCAGAAGCAATTTAAAGGAAATAAATTATGCAAGAGTTAACAACTACAGTTACTGAGCTGCGTTTTGCACTCGATACTTTTTACTTTTTAATGTCTGGTGTACTTGTGATGTGGATGGCGGCAGGTTTTGCCATGCTCGAAGCTGGTCTCGTAAGATCTAAGAATACAACTGAAATTCTGACAAAGAACATCGTGCTTTATTCTATCGCATGTATCATGTTTTTATTAGTCGGTTATAACATCATGTATGTTGGTAATGTTGAAGGCGGTATTATCCCATCATTTGGTTCTTTAATTGGCTCACAATCTGAGGGTGCCGATCACTCACTAGAATCAGACTTCTTCTTCCAAGTTGTATTTGTTGCGACAGCAATGTCGATCGTATCTGGTGCGGTTGCTGAACGTATGAAACTATGGGCTTTCCTCGCCTTCACCGTTGTTTTGACTGGTGTTATTTACCCGATTGAAGGTTACTGGACTTGGGGTGGTGGTTTCTTAGCTGAAGCTGGTTTCTCTGATTTTGCTGGTTCAGGTATTGTACATATGGCTGGTGCCTCTGCTGCACTTGCTGGTGTTTTATTACTTGGTGCCCGTAAAGGTAAGTATGGTAAAAATGGCGAAGTGCACCCAATTCCTGGTTCAAATATGCCATTAGCAACATTAGGTGCATTTATCTTGTGGATGGGTTGGTTTGGTTTTAATGGCGGCTCACAATTATTACTTTCAGATGTTGAAAATGCAACGGCTGTTGGTCAAATCTTTTTGAACACGAACGCGGCTGCTGCTGCCGGTGCTGTAGCTGCATTGCTTATCACTAAAATAATGTGGGGCAAAGCTGATTTAACAATGATTCTTAATGGTGCATTAGCTGGTTTGGTTACTATCACGGCTGACCCTCTGAGTCCTGCTCCAGCATTTGCAACATTATTAGGTGCTTTAGGTGGTGCGTTAGTCGTATTTAGTATCGTAGCATTAGATAAAGTGAAGATTGATGATCCAGTTGGTGCTATCTCTGTACATGGTGTTTGTGGTCTGTTTGGCTTAATGGTTGTTCCATTTAGTAATTCAGATGCAACATTCAGTGCTCAAATATACGGTGCAGCGATTATCTTCGCTTGGGTATTCGGAGCAAGTATCTTAGTGTGGGCAGTACTGAAAGCTACAATGGGTATTCGTGTTACTGAAGAAGAAGAAATTACAGGTATGGATATGGCTGACTGTGGTATCGATGCTTACCCTGAGTTTGTATCAGTTAAATAAATTGAGTTAATAGCAGGTTATAAATAATAAAAGCTCAGCAACTGCTGAGCTTTTTCTTTGTGTCTTTAAATATAAAGATGACTCAGTCGTGTCGATTTATTCGAAGGCACATTATTAGAATCCAATTTCTACCTATGATATTATTCACTCAGTTTCCTCATTAGAATTTTAATTCCGCATGTTACTTATTATCGATAACTACGATAGTTTTACGTTTAATTTATTTCAATACTTCTCAGAACTTGGGCAAGAAGTTGTCGTTAAGCGTAATGACGAAATTTCACTGGAGCAAATATCTATCCTGTCTCCTGATTATTTGGTTATTTCTCCAGGACCGTGTACACCCAACGATGCTGGTATTTCATTATCTGTTATCGAACAGTTTGCGGGGAAAATACCAATTTTAGGTGTTTGCCTTGGTCATCAATCTATTGCCCAAGTATTTGGCGCAAATGTCATCAAAGCTAAAAAAGTGATGCATGGTAAAACATCGAAAATACAGCATAAAGGTAAAGGCGTTTTTGCGGGGTTAAATAACCCTTTAACAGTTACGCGTTATCATTCTTTGATTGTTGAGACCTTGACGTTGAGTGACGAATTTGAGATCACTGCATGGACTGAAGATGATAAAGGTGAATTTGATGAGATTATGGCATTTAAGCATAAATACTTCGCATTAGAAGGTGTGCAGTTTCATCCAGAAAGTATTTTAACCGAGCAAGGCAAAGAGTTATTAAATAATTTCCTTCTCAAAAACCAGCTTATTTCAAGAGATTAACCTTAGCTCAAGAATTAATAAAATTTCTGCAGTGTTATTACATATTAAACTTGACGTTTGATTAATTATTTATAATTATTGAATATGTATGCATCTATTGATGCAGCTAAAGGATTTAGACATAGACGTTCACTGAGAGGAAAGGGATATGAGCAATAATGTAATGAATGTTACTCGGGTAGATTTTGATAATGTAATGGTTCCGAACTATGCCCCGGCAGCTATGATCCCAGTTCGAGGTCAAGGGTCACGTGTTTGGGACCAAAATGATAATGAATACATTGATTTTGCTGCCGGCATTGCCGTTAGCTGTTTAGGCCATTGCTATCCCCCTTTAGTTAAAACGCTGCAAGCACAAAGCCAGAAATTATGGCATGTGAGTAATTTACTCACTAATGAGCCAGCATTAAGGCTAGCCAAAAAACTGACAAATGCGACGTTTGCGGATAAAGTATTCTTTGCTAACTCCGGTGCGGAAGCAAATGAAGCGGCGTTAAAGTTAGCGCGTCGTTATGCACATGATAAATTTGGTGAAGGCAAAGATCAGATCATCGCCTTTAATCAGGGATTCCACGGCAGAACTTTTTTTACTGTCACTGTGGGGGGGCAATCGACTTACTCGGACGGATTTGGTCCTAAGCCTGGTGCTATAGAGCATGTTGACTTCAATGATCTTAATGCATTCGAAGCATTAATTAGCGACAAAACCTGTGCAGTAATAGTAGAACCTTTACAAGGTGAAGGGGGCATACATGCGTCTAATCAACAGTTTTTGATTGGTGTGCGTGCGCTTTGTGATAAATATAATGCGCTGCTGATATTTGATGAAGTACAAACAGGTGTTGGTCGTACAGGGTCTTTTTATGCTTATCAACATACCGATATCAAACCTGATATTTTAACATCAGCAAAAGGCCTCGGTGCCGGTTTCCCTATTGCGGCAATGTTAACAACAGCAACTATTGCTGATAGTTTTACTGTGGGTACGCATGGCAGTACTTATGGGGGTAACCCGCTTGCTTGTAGTGTTGCCGAGGTTGTTGTTGATACGGTTAATGATGAGGTGTTTTTAGCGCAAGTTAAAGCAAAGTCTACGATTTTCCAAGACGCATTAACCGAGATAAATAATCAATATGCTATTTTTTCTGACATTCGTGGTGAAGGCTTGTTATTGGGTGCAGAATTAACTGAGCAATATCAAGGTCAGGCAATCGCGATTATGAGGCAAGCGGCTCAAGAAGGGTTATTACTATTGGTCGCTGGCGCGAATGTTTTACGTTTTACACCCGCTCTGAATATTCCAGAAGAAGATATTCATGCCGGTATGAAAAAGCTTAGTCTTGCTATCGAAAAGTGGTTGTCCGCTTAACGATACCAATATACGGGTCAAATAGCCCCTGCATGATACCTTGCAGCGCTTAATGCTGATGGGTATTGGTAATGATGTACGTAGCGTTGTCTATGACGATACAGGGCTGTTGTTAGCTATGAAGGAAAACAGCGTGCTCAGTTCTCAGATACACTGTTTCTGGTGGTCCGCGGGAGCTGAAAACGCGTTTTTCGCTATTTACTTTGAAGAAGCAGAGCATAATGGTTCTTTGGTACTGATTGCGAAGTGAGTTGATGATTTTTATGCTGAATTGCAACATGAAGGTGAGCAGCGTAATGATACGTCAGTGTTAAGTAAACGATTGAATAAATCACATATAATAAAAGCAACGCCTGATTCATTATATAACGAATCAGGCGTTGCTTTTATTATTTTAGTAAACGGGTTGGATTAGCGTGTGCCAAATACAACAATCGTTTTACCATGAGCTGAGATCAACTCTTGCTCTTCAAGCATCTTCAAAATACGGCCAACGGTTTCACGTGAACAACCAACGATTTGACCAATTTCTTGACGAGTAATTTTAATTTGCATGCCGTCTGGGTGCGTCATTGCGTCAGGCTGTTTTGCTAAGCTTAATAGCGTTTGTGCAATACGGCCAGTTACGTCTAGGAATGCTAGATCACCAACTTTTTGACTTGTTATCTGTAGACGTTCAGCCATTTGACCTGATAAACGCATTAGAATTTCAGGGTTAACTTGGATTAATTGACGGAATTTCTTGTATGAAATTTCTGCTACTTCACATGGTGATTTAGCACGGATCCATGCGCTACGTATAGGTTCTTCAGTATCTTCAAATAGGCCTAATTCACCCATGAAGTCACCTTGATTCAGATAAGAAAGGATCATTTCTTTACCTTCTTCATCTTTAATTAGAACTGCCACAGAACCTTTAACGATAAAATACAAAGTTTCTGCTTTTTCTCCAGCATGGATCAGTGTACTTTTTGAAGGGTACTTGTGAATATGGCAGTGAGATAAAAACCATTCTAAAGTCGGGTCAGATTGTGGCTTGCCGATAACAACCATGGGTATTCCTCTGTAAGTTATTATAATCGCAAATTATGTCCGTGTTGCGATATTTTAATTTTATTATTATTACTGACTTGATAGCATAAGAGACAATAACACTAATAAGCAAGAACTGAGTTGATTTCTGTTCAATATCAACGTGAATATATCATTTTTTGAATATTGACTTGCTGTTTATTTGTGACTTTTAATTATATTTGGGATATGGGGCAGTATTTGATTACTAATGTGGTGTTAAATATTGTCTAATGCCTTCGAATTAGACATTAACGAGGTGTTTTATGAAAGCAAATGTGAAGTGGATCGACAAAATGCAACTGATGGGTACGTCAGAAACGGGTCACGGTATCCTTATGGATGGTGATCGTAATGGTATCGCAGCAAGCCCGATGGAAGTTGTACTCATGGGAATGGGGGCGTGTAGTTCTATTGATGTCGTCGATATTTTGAAGACAGGCCGTCAAAATATCCTCGGTTGTGAAGTTAATTTAACCAGCGAACGTGCTGCAGAACCGCCACGTGTATTTACTAAAATTAATGCCCATTTTGTGGTGTCGGGTAATGACCTTAATGAGAAAAAAGTAAAACGTGCTGTCGAATTGTCGATGGAGAAATATTGCTCAGTCGCTAAAATGCTAGAAAAAGCAGCTGAAGTGACCTCAAGTTATGAGATTGTAGCTAAATAAATTGGCTTGATCGCCAATTCTTAACGGTAGGTATACTGCATGCTTATTGTTAGTTTTCCTCCCC
The DNA here is from genome assembly GCF_001574435.1 of Moritella sp. JT01. GTDB lineage: Bacteria > Pseudomonadota > Gammaproteobacteria > Enterobacterales > Moritellaceae > Moritella. Next base: position 214,248 of record NZ_LOCN01000004.1, on the reverse strand, counting down.
AAGTTATTGCATCCTTGTAATATAACAATGATGAAAATATACACAATAGGGTTACTGATAATATAATGTGTTGAAGATTGAACGTTAATTGTCATTTTCCTTATTGTTTACAGTCGTTTATGTTTTTATGTGTTAGCATGGTGATAGATTGTTTCGTTGTGTTATGTTGTAGAGGCTGTAATGTGCCGTCGTTATTCTGTTACCTGTAAAATTACCTTATGTGTTGTATTTAGTCTTATTACGTTGATGTTTATCGCATTGGGTTATTTATCAATATTACGTGGCGAAATGTTGGCAGAAAGGAAGTCACGTCTCGTTAATATTATTAATCAAACGGAAGCTATCTTTCAACGTTATGATCTGTATTATCAGTCTGGCGTGCTGCCACTTGAACAGGCACAAAAACAAGCCTTAAAGCGCCTATCTTTACTCGATGGGAATTATATTTTTGTCTTCGATGATAACTACACCTTGCTTGCTTCTTTAGGCGGTTTGGATAATTCAACCCATAATGTTAAAATGCTTCAAGACACTAATGGTGATTACACCTATCAAATAATCTATGAAAAAGCAAAAAAATCAACGGTTGGGACTTTCGTGAGTTATTGTTTCCCCTTATTTATTGGCGGTAAATCCGTGCGTAAGATCTCTTACAGTAAGCGTTTCCCTACCTGGGGTTGGACCTATGGCACAGGTGTTTATATTGATGATATTGATTCTATTATTAGTCATACGCTCATTTCGTTCGATGAGTTAGTCGTATAATAAATGTGTCATTCTTTATTCGTTAATAAAATTATGTTTGGATGTAAGCCATCTCCCCGATATAATCAAGCGTGAAATACTAAATTAATCGAGCAATTAACGTGTTTACAATTGTTTATCGATAATGATTACCTATACTCTCCGCGGGTATTTATTTTAGGCTAAGCTATGCACTCTATTTCAAAAAAAACACTGCTGCTGACATTGGGCTACTTTGCTCTGTGGTGCGCAGGACCGTTATTATTACAAACGCAAGGTGACTGGTGGGGGCTTCCCGTCTGGTTCTGGTTTTCTTGCCTGTTTGCACCCTTGTTACTTATTTTTGTCCTTATTTTAATGATTAAATCGACTTATCATGACTAATCTTATCCCTATTCTTATCTATCTTGTTGCCAGTTTGCTCATTACCCGTTGGTGGAGTGCTCGTCAATCAAAACAATCGGGGGACTTGTATCAAGATAAAGCCAAACGCTTTTTTATTGGTGGACGTTTTCTTAATGGCCCGTTACTCGCACTGACATTAGTTGCGACCTACACGAGCGCGAGTTCGTTTATTGGTGGACCTGGTGCAGCCTATAAAATAGGACTGGGCTGGGTCTGGCTCGCGTTGATTCAAGTACCGGTCGCCATGCTGACATTGGGCGTATTAGGGCCGAAGTTATTGGCGCTACGTAAAGCCGAACACGCGACACTGATCGAGTGGCTTGATGCGCGGTATCAAAATCGTTGGCTCACTCAATTAGCATTAGTGAGTCTGGTGGTAGGCTTCATTGCCATGATATCGGTGCAGTTCATTGGTGGCGCACGTTTATTCTCGGGGGTTAGTGGCATAAGCTACGAGCTAGGACTCGGGCTATTTGTTATCACAGTACTGGCTTATACACTTACCGGTGGCTTTCGTGCTGTGGTGATCACCGATGCATTTCAAGGTGTTTTGATGATAGTTGGTGTATTAGTCATCTTCCTGACGTTGTTGTCACAAGGAGGATTAACGGCACTCATGGCAGATGTCAGCGCGCAATCTCCGACGCTATTAAGTCCACAAGGCAATGATGGCCAGCTTGGTTGGCCAATGATGTTGTCATTTTGGATGCTGATTTGTTTTGGTACGTTAGGCTTACCGCACACTGTCGTGCGATTATTAGCGGTCAAAGATACCAATGCATTAAAACGTGGGATGATCTGGGGAACCATTATTAGCTTTTTAATGACCTTAATTCCGCATTTGAGTGGTGTATTAGGTCGGGCTTTATATCCCGATTTAACGATACCTGATGAGATCATGCCAAGATTAATTACCGGTTTGTTTAACCCGTTCTGGGCTGGCGTATTGTTGGCTGCGCCAATTGCGGCCGTGATGTCATCGGTGGATTCGATGTTATTACAGTCAGCTGTTAGCTTGGTGCGTGATGGCGCTGTACGTTGCTATCCAACGATGACAGCAAATAAGCAAGTATGGTTAACTCGCCTTGCCATGTTGCTGATTACCTTGATTGCAACTTATTTTGCGATTGAACCGCCGAAAATGATTGTTTGGCTTAATCTTGCTGCTTTTGGGGCATTACAGGCGGTGTTTTTGTGGCCAGTGCTTGCAGGACTTTATTGGCCGAAAATTTCTGGGCATGCCGCTTTATCTGCAATGTTGACAGGCCTTGTAAGTTATTTGTTATTATTGTGGTTTAAACCTGCGATGTTTGGTATTCATCCTATTGTACCTGCATTGTTAATTTCGATGTTTGGGATGTTAGTTGTTCATCGTGTCCAGCAAGCCCATACAAGTCAAAATGCATAATTGAATACGCTTTATTAGGGCAGACCTTTACTTCTCGAAGGTCTGCTTAACGCTATTGCAAGATACAAAATCTAAATATGGCTGTTTAAACGGAAGTAATAACATCGACTCTGTTATCCATTATCGCTTCAATATCAAGCCCATCTGTGGTTATATCATGTTCAATGCCCGTTATTGGATCGGTAAATTTAAGCTGTTGGGCTAATAGCTGTAATGGTTGCTTAAAATTATCGTCACATCGGTCTAATAATGTTGGGTATAACCGATCGTTTACCAATGGCATGCCTAAACTATGCATGTGTAAGCGTAATTGGTGTGTCTTACCGGTAATCGGTGACAGTCTAAATAAACCAAACTCACCTTTAACGTCAATCAGTTCTATCTGAGAGTGACTGTTAGCTTCGCCATCGTTGATCTGCATCGTGAAGCTTGGCTCACCTTTTACAATTCTATTCTTTACTGTCCAATTACGTGGAAGCGTGAGGCTACCTTCATTGTGTTGTAGTCGTAAGTCCGGCGTTAACTGAGCAATGGCTTGGTAATGTTTGGTGATATTGCCATATTTAAATAAGTCATGGTATAGATGGCGCTGCTCAGGGTGTTTAGATAGCAGCATTAAGCCTGCTGTCGCACGGTCAAGGCGATGTGCTGTTACCAGTGTTTCTATACCGGTTTTTATTCTTAGCCTATTCACTAAGCATTCATTAACGAATTGCCCGCTGGGACTGACCGCTAAAAAGTGTGGTTTGTAGGCAACAATAATGTGGTCATCTTCGTAAATAATTTTCTCTGCAAAAGGGATCTTTTTTTCTACCGTTACCTCACGGTAATAATAGACTCGCTCTCGTGGTACAAATGCACAATCTAAGGTAATTAAGCGCCCATCACGCCAATGCACTTTGCCATCAATGATCCGTTGTTGCCATATCGTCGCGTTAATCTGTTTGAAATGATTGGTGAGGAAACTAAAGACGGTGGGTTTATCCGTTACGTTTTCTGGTAGTACGATATGTGAAGCATGGGTGGCGCGAACAGTAGACATAAGATTAGACACTCGTTGAAACACAAATATGATAGGCGAGGGAGTGTACCTTAATTCATGTTCTCATTCTTGTGAACAATCACCTAGCTACATCAGTAAGCGTTATAAATACCGCTGTATTAACACTTCTAGATGTTAACTTAGTGTTAAGCGACTAAGTTGTGGTAACTTCTCTTTATTCTTTTCTCATTTTTAATCGGGTTTAGCAGCAATACGGAGCAGCTTTATTTCCCCTTTAATGAATAGCTTGTAATGGGGGGAATTATGTTCAAATGGAAAGGTATTGAGTTTAGGTTAGTTTTAGCACTCGCGATGCTATCTATGACAACACTATTTCTATCTATTGCATTGTCCTTCACGTTCAATGATTTGAACCAAAGACTCGTGGCATTAAAAGAAATAAACATGCCTGCTTTAGATAAGGCCGCACGTTTGAATGATATGGTGCGGATTATCATCACCACCTCTTCTCAGCTTGATGATGCAGAATCAAATATTGAACGCAATCACGCCATTACAAAAATCGAACAAGCTATTATGAACATGGAAAATATCATGGTGCAGTCTCCTGAATATCATGACTATTTTAAAGACTTCATTGCACAAGTCAGCAACAGTCTGAGCTTACTGTTCCAAAGCAAAGTTGAATCTCAGCACCTCAATAAAGCATTGCGTAATCTTTTAGAAGGTTTTTATCCATTGTTAAAACAAGCCAGTGCATCACTCGATCAACTGCCTGGGAATAGTAAAGATAAGATCCAATACGCGCAACTTAAATCCTTATTGTATTACCAGTTAGGTCTCATTGAAAAACTCTACAATGACTTCAGTTTTAATGAACTAGACTACACAAGTTACCGATTAGAACAAGTTGGAGAGACCTGGTGGAAACTCTGGGACAATGGTGATATTCGTCAGCAATACCCCGATTTAGATCAACAACTCATGGTGATCTATGATTTAACATCACGTACTGGCAAACTTTACACGCTTAAAAATAAAGCGCTCGATCACCGCTATCAAGAACAATATTTTCTACAAAACAGCCGAGATCATCTAAACCAGCTCACCGTTCAAATCGAAAGCAATACAGCTAAAGTAAACCAAATTATTGAGACCTCAATTAAAGCTGCACAACAATCCTTGGTGGATGATCAACGTTTATCGTTATCGTTATCGTTATTTAGTGTGTTGGCTGCTGCGGGCATTTCATGGTTCTATGTACGCAAAAATATACTCCAACGTTTACTCCAACTAAAAGACAATATGTTTGCGATTTCGACGGGCCACTTAGATACAGAGGTATCCATTAGAGGCCATGATGAAGTCACCCAAATGGCAAAGTATCTTCAAGTTTTTCAAACCACAGCGAGGGTAGTTAAACGGACCAACCGAAAATTAGAGGCGGAAGTAGAGGAACGCACCTTAGCCGAAGAGAAACTACGGATCACACAAGATGAATTAGTACAGGCAGGTAAACTGGCCGCACTCGGTCAACTCAGTGTTGGGATCACCCATGAGATTAATCAACCCCTCACAGCAGTAAATAGCCACGTGCGGAGTGCGCAACGCTGGTTAGAACAAGGTCGTACGGATAAGGCACTGATAAATTTGAAAAAAATAGAATATCTTTTAGGGAAAACCGCTGCAATCACCAGTCATCTTAAAGCATTTTCACGTAAAAGTGATGGTAAAATAGAAAGCGTTGAACTCAATTGCATTATCCAAGATGCTATCGAACTATTTGAAAGCAAACGTCATAATGTCACCATTCATTACTCAAACCAGACTTCACACTGGGTGCGTGCAAATAGCATTCGTCTAGAACAAGTATTGGTTAATCTTATTAGCAACGCTATCGATGCGGTTGAGCATCATCGCGAACCTCAAATCACGATTACAGTCAGTACGACGTTAGCTGGTACACGATTAGGTAATATTGAGATTATCGTAAAAGACAATGGTTCCGGTATTTTGGCTGAAGATCTACCACATATATTCGATCCTTTTTATACGCGTAAACTATCCGGTAAAGGCCTCGGGCTCGGATTATCCCTTGCCTATAATATTATTAAAGATTTTGGTGGTTCCATTCGAGCAGAATCGATTCAACACCAAGGCTCAGAATTCATCGTATCTCTACAGCAAGGCACACAATCATGACATTAGAAAAACACATTGTACTCATTGATGATGAAATGGACGTTGTAGAGGCGGTCAGTGAAATGCTGGAATTAGAAGGCTTTAATGTGAGTAGCTTCATCGATCCCAATCTTGGCTTGAAATCACTAAATCCAAACAGCAAGTCTGTCGTTTTGTGCGACGTGAGAATGCCATCGATCGATGGTTTAACCTTGTTAAGTTCGATCCAGCATCGAGCACCCAATGTGCCTATCATACTCATGAGTGGTCACGGTGATATTCCCATGGCCATTGAAGCAATGAAATTAGGTGCGTTCGACTTTTTGGAAAAACCACTTAATACTGATGAGCTGATCGATAAACTCAACCTTGCATTAGCGCAGTGCCAACATAGCAACACGACCCAATCAACAGACAAGGATTCGCCAGAAATTCCCATTGAATCTGTCATTATTGGCCAATCAAAGGTCATTGATAAAATTCGCCAACAAGTCTTAGTACTTGCTCATACAGGTGTTGATACCATCATCAATGGCGAAACAGGCACAGGGAAAGAAATTATTGCCCGTTCCTTACACAACTTCAGTCGCCGAAAAGATCAACCTTTTGTCGCGATTAATTGCGGGGGTATGACAGAAAGCATCATTGAAAGTGAATTGTTTGGTCATGAAGCGGGATCGTTTACCAGCGCTAACAAAAAACGCATCGGACGACTAGAACAAGCCCATGGTGGTACTTTATTTCTTGATGAAATCGAAAGTATGCCTATTGCAGTACAAATTAAACTATTGCGAGTGCTCCAAGAAAGGGTGATTGAACGTGTCGGTGGTAACACGCTTATTCCTATCGATATTACTGTTATTGCGGCAAGTAAGGCTGATTTAGCCCGTTTAAGCGAATCCGGTGAATTTCGCGCTGATCTCTTTTACCGCCTTAATGTGGCCAGTTTGCATCTTCCTTCTTTGCAGCAACGTAAAGAAGACATCCAATTGTTATTCCGTCATTTCGTTATCCAAGCAAGTCAAAAATATAAAACCCGTCCATGCTCAATTTACTCAGAACAGATACAGCAACTGTGTCGCCATCATTGGCCTGGCAATTTACGGGAATTACGTAATGTTGCAGATCGTTTTGTACTCGGTATTGTCGGTGATGGTTTTGATTTACAAACGCCAATTAGCGAATCGTGTTCTGATGAGTTTGATTTCGAAAAGCTAATGGAGCAATACGAAAGAGATGTATTGACTGAAGCGCTTGTCGAAACGTTTGGTAACATCAATGAAGTGTCTGCCAAACTCAATTTGCCTCGAAAAACCCTATATCGAAAAATGAAGAAACACCAACTTGATAAAGAAGACTTCAAAACACAGTAAAGAGCAGAGACACAAATGACCCATGAATAAGACTTCATCGTAAAGTTAAAATATAACCAACTGTTATATAAGAAAATTAATAGTTGGCATGATGAGTGCAATTACATATTAGGTGATTTAGTATCACCAGTACTGATAATTATTTGGTGCTTATTCACATTACTTATAACAGTGGATAAGCCAACACAGAAATAATAATTAATCAGCCAAATGGATAATTGCTTATTAAAAGGAAATACAAGATGAAGCAAATACTAAAGGGCTCAATCGCACTCATACTCGGGTTAACTTCAATCACAGTGTGGGCTAATGAGTCAGCTAATTTAGGTCCTCGTCCAGTATATTTAGTCAATAATATGGATGATAGCGCCCTCAAAACTCAATTACAGCAATGTAGTGAAGGGCCATTTCAACGAAGTAGCTTTTCTATTGGCCACCGTGGCGCTGCCATGCAATTCCCTGAACACACCAAAGAGTCTTACCTTGCGGCCATTGAAATGGGTGCCGGTGTAGTTGAGTGTGATGTGACGTTCACTAAAGACAAACAACTTGTTTGTCGACATTCACAAAACGATCTACACACAACAACCAATGTATTATCAAAACCAGAACTTGCTAAGAAGTGTACTGTACCGTTTACACCAGCAAACCCTGCAACAGGCGAAGATGCCAAAGCAGAATGTCGAACGTCTGATTTCACTCTGGCTGAATTTAAGACGCTTAAAGGTAAAATGGATGGTTCAAATCCTAAAGCAACGACAGTTGAAGAGTACATGAATGGTACTCCAGGCTGGCGTACTGACCTTTATACGCAAAATGGTACATTAATGACCCATGCAGAAAGCGCTGCATTATTTAAAGCACATGGTGTGAAAGTAACGCCAGAACTTAAGTCTACCGCGGTTGCTATGCCATTTAATGGCTTTACTCAGGAAATGTATGCACAGAAATTAGTTGATGAACTAAAAGCTGCAGGTATTTCAGCATCGGATAGCTATTTACAGTCATTTGATTTAAATGACGTAAAATACTGGATTAAAAATAATCCAAGTTTTGGTAAACAAGCCGTATACCTCGATGATCGCGTTTATGAACAAAAAGATTTCGTCGCATCGAAAGCCAACATGAAAGCGCTCAAAGATGCTGGCGTAAATATTATCGCGCCACCTTTGTTTGCACTTGTCGATTTAGATAAGAAGAAAAACCTTGTACCTTCGAACTACGCCAAACTAGCGAAACAAGCTGATCTTGACATCATAGCATGGACACTAGAACGTTCAGGACCACTGGCTCAAGGGGGAGGTTGGTATTATAAAAGTGTCAGTGAAGGCATCAATAATGATGGCGACGCGATGAATATGCTTGATGTATTAGCACAGGATGTTGGTGTAATTGGTGTTTTCAGTGATTGGCCAGCAACAGTGACCTATTATGCAAACTGCATGAATTTAAAATAGCGAAGCAGTATTAATATTGTTAACAAGGGCACCGTTTTAACATTATTAATACACAGTAGACGATAAAAAAGGGCTTTCGAGCTCTTTTATTTTGTCTGCTATTAAAAATAGGACACATATGACCCATATACCTCTTTAGTGTATAGACAGTGATGACCCAAATTACGACACCTTGACTTGTATTGATTTTAATCTGTTGATTTATAAGTATAATAAATCTGGCATGAACTATGCTAATAGTTAACTAATTACAATAATAGTTAAAATAAGGTTTGAATATGAAAATCTGCGTTAAAGGATTGTTAATCGTTAGTTCATTATTATTCCCTTCAATCACGATGGCAAGTGAATGTGCTAATCGTGGCGTACTAGACGATAGATACTGTGATGAAAATATGGACTTAGTTGCCGATATCCCAAAAGACCCAAGTGACTGGAGTGACCCAAGTACGCTTGTCTTCACCTACACGCCTGTAGAAGACCCCGCTGTTTATAAAGATGCATTTGCAGATTTTCAAGCGCATCTAAGTAAAATTACAGGTAAGCGTGTTATCTACTACACAGTACACTCAAACTCAGCACAAGTTGAAGCAATGCGTTCAGGCCGTCTTCACGTAGCAGGCTTCTCGACAGGTCCAACAGGTTACGCAGTCAATCTAGCGGGTTATGTACCTATTACAGTCAAAGGAAATGAAGACGGTTTTAACGGTTACAACCTGATCACGATTGTACGTAAAGATAGCGGCATTAACTCAATGGCTGATCTTAAAGGTAAAAAAGTTGCGCATACTTCCGCATCATCGAACTCAGGTAACTTAGCACCCCGAGCACTCTTCCCAGCAGAAGGTCTGGTACCCGACGTCGACTACAAAGTATTTTATTCAGGTAAGCATGACCAATCAATTCTTGGTGTATTCAATGGCGATTACGATGCTGCACCTGTTGCTTCCGATGTATACGACCGTATGGTTGACGCTGGCCGTGTAGATGGGTCTGTACTAAAAATTATTTACCGTAGCCCACGTTTCCCTACATCCGCTTTTGGTTACGCACATAACTTGAAACCTGAGCTGGCTAAAAAGATTCAAGAAGCTTTCTATAGCTACCGCTTTACAGACGAAATGAAAGCATCGTTCAAAGATGCTGACCGTTTCGTTCCTATCACTTATAAAGCTGAGTGGGGTGTGATCCGTGATATCGCTCATGCAACAGGTACTGCATACACAAAAACAGGCCTGAAAAAGTTGGCAGAAAAAGACGCAGCCAAGCGTGCTAAGAAAAAAGCCGCTGCGTTAGCAAAACTTGCTAAAACTCAGTAAGCACTTAATCGATGAATAACTTAATCAGTTAGTTCATCTCATAAACCAAGCTAATAAAAATTCTATGCCCTCTCGGGTAGGGCATAGATGATTCAAAAATTTGACAAGGAAGCAGCACTATGGCCGTAGCAAGCTATGACGGAATAAAGATCAATAACCTTTATCATGAATATGTGGCAGGTAAGCCCATTCTTAAAGGTATTAATATCGACATCGACAAACCTGGCATCATCGCTATCATTGGTCCTTCAGGTACGGGTAAAAGTACGCTACTGCGTTGTATTAATCGCCTCAACGATCCCAGTAAAGGTGAAATTATTTTTGAAGGTGTAGACCTTACCCAACTAAAAGGTAAAGCATTACGCAAACAGCGTCGTCATATCGGTATGGTTTTCCAAGAATATAACCTGGTTGAAAGATTAACCGTGATTGAGAATGTACTCAGTGGTCGTCTTGGTTATATGACAGCTTGGAATGCTTGGCGAAGAAATTACGCTCAAGCCGATCTTAATAAAGCCTTTGAATTATTAGATTTTGTTGGACTTTCGGAGTTTACAAATCAACGTGCGGATAGCTTGTCGGGTGGACAAAGACAACGTGTAGGTATCGCGCGAGCAATTATGCAAGACCCATATATTTTACTTGCTGATGAACCAACCTCATCACTCGATCCTAAAACGGCCGTTGAAATTATGGAGTTAATGGAAACCTTTGCACAACAAAAAAATATTCCGGTATTGGTTAACATGCATGATGTGAATTTGGCTAAACGTTACGCTAAACGCATCATCGGTATGTGTAATGGTAAAGTCCATTACGATGGTAGTCCCGAAGGTATTACAGAAGAAGACCTTAAAGTTATTTATGGAGGTGAATCATGGCTGGATTAACCCCAAACCGAGAAAACCCATTTAAAGCATCGTGGACAAATAGGCTAATTATCGCGGCCATTATTGGTTATCTGTTTTATAGCTTATCAACCTTAGGTTTGACTTTCGAACGGCTAGTGATTGGTTTTAGTGAAAGCGAACGTTTACTTTCTCGTATGTTTCCACCTAATTTTTCACGCTCTAGTTTATTATTAAGTGGGTTACTGGAAAGTCTACAAATTGCAATTATCTCAAGCTTATTTGGTATTGTGATTTCGCTTTTCCTTGGTTTGATGGCTGCGCGTAACATGATGCCTGCAATCGTTTCAACACCTGTTCGTGGCTTTATCGCATTATGCCGCTCTTTTCATCCGGTGATCATCGCAATCCTGTTTGTAAAAGCGGTCGGTTTTGGAGCTCTCGCAGGGATTTTAACCTTGATGTTCGCTTCCATTGGTTTTATTGCCAAACTGTTTGCAGAAGCCATTGAAGAAATTTCGCTTAAATCTGTTGAAGCTATTCGCGCCACTGGTGCAAGCTTTTCCTGTGTGATTTTATATGCCGTATTACCACAAGTTTTTACTCGTTTCATTGGTTTTGCGAGCTATCAACTTGATTCTAATCTACGTAATTCCACTATGGTGGGGATTGTCGGTGCGGGCGGGTTAGGTGGTACATTATTCTCTGCTTTCCAACGCTTTGATTATGATTTCGTCTCCGCTATTTTAATCACCATTATTGCGCTTATTTTAGTTGGTGAGTTTCTTTCCAATATTGTTAGGAGGGTTTTCTAATGACAACTGCACATATCAATAATAAGTCTCATGTAGAAAATATCCCTCAAGTTGGCAATATGTCTCATGTTGACAAAGAGTGGCAACGCTTTACATCAAGTGAACGTATCGCCCGTTTTGCCATCTATTTATGCTTAGTTTCGGCAATCGTATGGTCATGGCAAACCGTTGAGGTTATCCCTGAGTTTCTTTACGACGCTCCAGCTCAGTTTGCCGATATGTTTGAACGTATGATGCCATTGGATTATGCTTTTTATCCCGAGTCTATTCATGAAGCCATGATCGAAACATTGAATATTGCAACACTGGGCACCTTATTTACACTGATATTTGCGATTCCATTAGCCTTGCTTAATGCGCCTAATATTACACCGAACAAAACGTTAAACTGGATTGCTCAAGTCTTCTTGGTATCGTCGCGCTCGGTCAATTCTCTGGTTTGGGCATTGCTGTTTATTGCATTGTTTGGTCCTGGTCTTTTGGCTGGCATTATGGCAATTGCTATTCGTAGTATTGGTTTTGTGGGTAAGCTTTTAGCTGAAGCACTGGCAGAAGTGAATGTCGGGCCGATTGAGGCTCTGAGAGCGACTGGTGCATCATGGATGAGTATTCTACTTAAAGGTTACTGGCCACAAGTCATGCCTGCGTTCTACTCCATTGTCCTATTCCGTTGGGATATTAATGTCCGTGAATCTGCGGTATTAGGTCTGGTTGGTGCTGGTGGCATTGGGGTTATTCTAAATGATGCACAAAACTTATTTGAATGGCAAAAAGTAGCTATGGTATTGGTGAGTATTTTTACTGTGGTGATAATAGCTGAAGTCGTCGTGATCCATATTCGAAATAAGATCATTTAATCACTATTAATTATCTTTGATGGGTTAAGGCATTAAAACGGCTTTATAAGCTGTTTTAATGCTCACTTAGATATCACCCTGATTCGCATTCAGATTTTTTCTTTAAGCGTTCGCGTTAATATCAATCCCTGTTCGTTCAACGATTTCAGTTTCAAAACCATCAATACTTTGTTGATTTTTCTTCACCCAGTATTTTTCAATACCCTCTTTACCTTGGCGAGTAGACCATTTAGCTAAGTCATCGCGATCTTCATTATAATTGAAGTAAGGTACAGACTTGCCACAAGATGATTGAACCATTTCGATATCTAAAATAAATATTTGTCGGGCGGCAACACTGTGTGGGAATAGCGCGCAGTATTTATCCCATTCAGGATCTTTTTGATGGATTACTTTTGCATTGCCATAAGCACGAAGGATCAAAGGTGCCCCTTCAAAAGCGCAAAACATAACTGTCATGCGTGGATTTATGATCACGTGAGAAGCTGACTCATTACCGCTGCCCGTCAGGTTAAGCCAAGCAATGGTGTTTGTATCGATCACACGAAGGGAGTCTCCACCTTTAGGTGAAAGGTTCACATTGCCAGTATCAGCTGCAGTGCCGACAAAATAAAGGCGCTGCTTGCCAATAAACTCAATATGTTGTTCTGTTAATGCCGAAAATTGTTTCCCCATGCCACATTCCCTCGTGATTTGTATTTATGTTGAATAATGTATGTTGTCTATTATTATGATTTGACTCTATATATTTGTAACATGCCTAAACCGTAACAACTACCAATCACTACAAAGATTAATGACGATATAATCATAAATGTGATCATATGGGTAATTGGTCTGTTATATTTCAATGCTATTCACGTAATCTAGTCGTGATTAACAGCTGAAGTTAAATGGATAGAATCATCAAATATATCTCCGCCACCCCCGAAGTTAAACTTAAGTAGTGATGCGCTAATTTTAAATGACTGATTTAACGTAGTAAATTTATGCTAAGCACTGATAGTGACAACACTGATTTCCTGCCGACTTATGTTTAATTTGACACATAAGTGTAACGTTTTTATTACGATTGCCTTATCTTATTGACCTAAAACAAAATAATAAATTACATTGATCATCTGGCTTAGTGATGCTTTTTTCAATGTTAAATTAATTCCTTTTATTTTTTTGATAAAAATATATTGAGCTAAGTATATTGAATCTGAAATTGACCGCAAAGGATAGACATGACAAGTAATAATTTTGGGAATATAAAGCAATATCGCTGTTTTACACCTGCTATTAATGCTGTACCTGAGGGGGATTACCCTGCTTGGTTTATACCTTGGTCAACTCAATTTGAAATGGAAAAATGCATTCTAGATGATGCACAAAAAAATGCTTTGTCACGATTAGTACCGTTATTATTATGTGGGGAACAATCTGCACAATTTGTTTTTGGGGAAGAAATTGTTCGGATTGAGCAAGATGACTTTAAGCTTTGTAGTGCAGATTTAATTACGATACAAAAAGATGAGAATGCACATGAAGAAGCATTACAAATGTTAGTGTCGTTTTTACCTACACCAAAAGATGCATTAAAAATAAAGCGAAAAGCGCAATTATTTTATACCAAAATAGGGCAGGCGACGTCTGTAGTGGAGCACTTTGCCACTATACGCAGCCTCGATGGTTATGTTGCATTGATCATGACCGCGATGTCTCGTTCCAACCTAGGTGCATCACATATTATAAGTCAGCTTTTTTCTTTCATAAAACACGATGAATCTCGTCACGTCAGTTTAGCGCGAAAACATATTATTTTATTGGGCGGTGACCCGAGTATTAATCAAGATAATATAAATGTTTTAAGGAAAAACCTAGTTAATTTATTAAAAACAGAGCAAGCATCATTTGAAGTATTAGGAGTTGATAGCCGTAAATTATTTTCACAAATAGATCCTCAAAATACTTGAGATATATTAAAGGAACAAATTAGTTATGACGGTTTTTTTTAATGAGCATCGAGTGAAACTATTAGGCTCTGGGTCTACTTTACCCGGACCTGCAATTGATAATCAGGCTTTGGATGTATTATTAAAAAATACAATGGGTGAACGTACTGCGAGAAAAGCACAAAAAATAAGTCAGTATTTTGGTATTACAAGTCGCCATTGGGCGCGAGGTTCGCAACATGCAACAGTTAACAACTCTAATATAGGGTTAGAAATAGGCATTGAAAGCATCAACAAAGCCTTACTATCTACAAATCGGTCACACAAAAATAATGAAATACAAATCCTTGATTATCTCATCGGTCATACTACTAGCCCGCATACATTATTACCGCCTAACATTGCTTGGATAGCTGATGCGTTAGGGCATGAAGGTCCTTATATGGAATTTCGTCAAGCATGCTGTGGATTTGCAAATGCGTTGCAGACCGCCGCAGCTTTGCTATCGAGTCAAACTGAACTGAACTCCGTTGGCATTCTTGGCAGTGAAGTCGGCTCCTTGTATGTTGATTTTACTCAGTCATTTTTAGATCAAGAACAATTGATTAATTGTATGCAAATGGGGGATGGCGCTGGTTCTGTCATATTAGGAAAAGATGATGGTAGCCAAAGCCAGATTATCAGTGACATATACTTAGGACATATTGGAAATGGCAAGCAGCCTGGCTTTGGTATTAGTGGCGGTGGCGCGAGTCATATTCGCTGTGAAAATGATTTTCCTCATTTCTTTCATCATGCTAAAGATGTGAAAGCACAAGGTGCTGAATTATTTAAAAATGGCTTAACAGCAATGCTAGACCGAGGTTATAAAATTACTGACTTTGATTTTATTTTACCACATCAAGTTAATGGTCATTTAGCTAAGATGTTTGCCGATGAGCTAGGTTTAGATCCAAATAAAATTATTGTAGATGCAGACAAATTAGGTAATTTAGGCTCAGCTGCTATTTGGGTAAGTTTAGATAAATTAAGACGATCCAGTATTTTAAAGCCGGGTCATAAAGTGTTAGTGCTCGGTGCCGAAGCCACCAAATATATTTATGGCGGCTTTGTCTATCATCACTAATCGTAAGCAAAATAGGGCGTGATAAAAACCGTTATGTGATGATGCCATATTAACAATTAGATCACTTGATATTACAACAGCGTTAGGCCCTAGATTAGAGGTGGACAATGACGTTAGATGTATTGGTTCAAATATCACTTGACGGGAAACAGATTTGGGCTGAAAAGGATTTAGCTCAAATTTAAATTAACAGGCACCGTATCAAAAATGGGTAACTGTCAGATTAAATCTGAGCTATTATTTACAATTAATTAGTTATTTATTACGGTAAGTCTATTCACTTCGTCGCTTGAAAATTGATACTTGACTGGCTTAATAACTTATTAATAAACCCATTAAATGCTTCAATATCTTCTAATGCTATCACTTGCGATGCGATCTCTAGTTTAGTATCAACCTTCATTCGATTATCTGATATTTTGGTCACCAATCGGTTTAAAGACCCAAACTTATGGTTCAATTCCAGATTCGGACTTACATATTTTAATTTCCAAATATTATTTGTATCAAAGAGCATACTCGTTTCAACCAAGATGCCTTGCACAAACTCATCATATTTTTTATTTGTTAACTTCAAATATTGCAGTTCTTTCCTCAGCCACGCATCGTTTTCTGTATAAGTTAAGTCTTCAGTAACATCAAGCAAAGAAGAGTAAACTACTCGGGAATTAATATTAACGCTGTCCCCCATCGACTCTATATTTTGAACTTCAAACTCTTTTTCACCTAATTCAGACACTACATTTTTATATTGCTCAGTTAACCACTCTTCTCTCGCGTTAGCTGTCTTTTCATGTAAGGTATTTCTGTAGTAAGAGGCATATTCCCCTATATAATAACGTTTTTGCTCTTCAACCTGTCCACCATCATTAGTAAAAATGGTATGGGTATCTGTTTCAAACTTCCAACGGTACTGGCTGTTAATCATATTCTGAGGCTGACTGCCTTTTTTCAAAGGTAAGATAACTTTATTCTGGATCCAAGAAGGGGTGTATTGCCAGTTAGTATTAAAATCTGTCGGGTCAACACAATACTGTTTTCCGTTTAATTCAAAGCACACAACGACATGATCAAATCTTTCTAATGAAGGTAATTTAAATCGTGAAGCGTCCGTGTAGTTTGTTGCAACCAATGCCAAATATGATTTTATGCCTAAATTATCTAACAATGCCTTCAATAATACTGACTTGTCTTTACAATCACCGTAACGATTCTCTAATGTCTTTGCAATCTCATGAGGTGTAATGGCATTACCCAATTCGGATACTGATACATAACGAATATCTCTCGCAGCAAACTCTAATGCACTATAAATAGCACTCTCAATACCATTATTCACGATCTTAGTCTTTAGGACATGTTCAATACCCAGTATATTATTTTCAGCACTGTCCATTTTGGCACTGATAAGTGTGACCACTTCATTCCAGCTAGCCAATCCACCGAGAGAGATAATACCTATTTCATCACGCCAATAAATATTATTATCCCCTTCAAAAGTTGCAATATCCTGACCCTGACATATCAATGTTCTATTGTTTTCAACACAGTTCATAGAGTCAGATTGGTTTGCCCAATGCATCTCTTCACTACCTTGCCAGTTCGCTGTCACTAGGGATAATTGAATAGGTAAACGACTCTCGGTATAAATTGATTTTGACCAGTTAAACTCTTCAACCCTGCGATCAGTAGAAATCTCATAATCTACCACCGACAAGCTGCCCTCTTCTAAAGCAGGAATAGTCAATACAACTTCTTTAATATCATTAAATGCATTTACTGTGTTGGTGTCAAGAATCCTTAATGCAGACGGCGTTATCTGTTTAATTTTGCCTTTACTAGAAATAGATACGACTGACTTAATACGTAACTGCTGAGTTTTCGAGTTGAGGTAAATAACCGCTGTGCCATTGTTTTCAATATCGATAGAGCGGGGGAAATAAGTTATTTCGAGATGTTTTTCTAAAACCTCATTTTGACTGAAAATAACATCAACAGAACGCTTAATTTTTTCTGCTTCACCAGGTTTATCAGAATGCGTTAAAAATTGCTTTGCATAAGTAATATTGTCACTGTTATCCGTCAGTTCCCAGCTTATCAATTCACTGGCAGATAGTGAAAAACAGCTAATCAAGGATATGATGAGTAAAAATCGTATACTAATTTTCATTGCTAAACTCCGTAGCCATTAAAGCAAAATGCTTTTCCCATCGATCATATGCCAACTTAGGTGCTTCAAATCTCCCTATCAGTTCATAGGTGTACTTCGGCCCCTCTAACAAGGTAACCGATGACCATTGATAGCTGTCTGTTACTGTACTCTTACAGACTAAATTTGCTTTAATAAATGTGCTATCAGCTATAAAAGAGCGGCTTTCGCTACATGCAGGTAAGTCAGTTACTTCCTCTATCCATTGCAAACGGCTATTTATTAATTGATCAATAGTTTGATTATTTTTAAATTTAAAAATTATAAAATAGCCACTATCCAAAGAGCTTACAAATTCATATTCAGCTGAGCCATCGGAAATGCTACCCAACGACACTTGTTGCCAGTTATCGCCACTAAATGTGAGTTTGTATTCGTCGTTAGGATGATGAAAGATATCGTTATTGTTATATGTCTGAATATGATTAAAAGTCGGTATTTTAATATCCGTTAAATAAGATTCGTAAAATTTAATGTATGCAATAAAGCCAATAATTAAACTGACTATTCCAGTCACCAACACCCACTCAAAGATACTATAGCCCTTATCTTTACCCTTAAATTCAACATTCTTTAATGCCAGCTTTAACTGATTTATACGACTATTAATGACCAGATAAGCAATGGAAGAAATGAATAATGAAGCCCCTGTGAACCAAATGTCCCATTCACTTTCCCCATTACTCGACATGTATACTGTGCAAAGAAAAATAATAGTGACCGCTAAATAATAATATGGTTTTTTATAAGTCACATTATTTTGATCCTCAAGTTTGGATAGTTCTTGATTGAGAACAAAAAAAGCAAAAGGTTGAAAAAAAGGTACGAATGGCACAAAAAACCACAACCAAGCAATGAACTTATGGGAAGTAAATCGATTTAATTCAGCAACCCTTACACAGAGCCAAAAACACGTATAAAACTGACCAGTTAAAAAATGCAATGGGAATTCCCATCTTCCTTGCCGTGGCATTTTTAATAATTCAACCGGGTAGGGGGCTGTATTCGTTGTCATTTATAAACATCCTAGTAAATATAATGAATGGCAAATTATAATCACTAAACTATGATAATGAAATACATTAATAAATTGAAATTAAAAGAAATTATAAGATTATTCAATAGGTGGAAGCAGAATAACCTAGAGTCGGCATTCGGATTTTTATCATTCAGAGAAAGGCTTTCTGTACCATTTTTGTAT
The DNA here is from genome assembly GCF_001574435.1 of Moritella sp. JT01. Taxonomy (GTDB): domain Bacteria; phylum Pseudomonadota; class Gammaproteobacteria; order Enterobacterales; family Moritellaceae; genus Moritella. The sequence continues at coordinate 195,365 of NZ_LOCN01000004.1, read as the reverse complement.
TTTCCTCGATGGTAATTTAGTACTAATCATTAGATGTGATTCTCGACGTCGCCGTCACTAGGCTGATTTTATTTTTTGAATTGTATTTCTGATTGAGATTGGCCGTTAGATTCACCTGTTAATCACGACTAGATAGCCCCCTAAAATCCCCCGTAACGGCAGAACTAACGATATGAGCATGAATATACCATTCTGTGAATTAATGGCTTGTTCTAGCTGGCTGGATTGAGTAGTGATTCGATTAAATGAATAGCATTGAGATATAACAGACCAATTACCATCCGTGGCAATTGGTCATACTCATTCAACATTCGATTCTATCCGTATTTTGGCTTACTCATATCCGAGTTTACTAGCGCTATTTCATTAGGTTAATAAATTAAATATATATTAATAATCTGAATCCAATGGAAAGGAATGTTGGTTATATTTTTGTTGTGTTATAGGTGAGAAAACTGGTGCTGTAATTGGCTGGTGTTACTTGGTATGCAGATTGATTGCGCTAATGAATATAAGTGATGATATTTAATATTAGATTACTGAGGGAAATTTAGTGCTGTGGTAATTTGATTAGGTTTTTTGATTGAGTGATTGAATTAATCCAGTCTGATTGAGTTTTTAGTACCAGAGATAGACAAGAGTCACTTTCTTACAGGCATAAAAAAACACCTGATGTTGCCATCAAGTGTTCTAAAATTTGGTGGGCCCTCCCAGACTTGAACTGGGGACCTGCCGATTATGAGTCGGATGCTCTAACCAACTGAGCTAAGGGCCCTGATCTTTCAAACGTTCTTACGACGCTTTAAGATGCAGAAAGTATATAAGTATACTTTCTGCATGTCTAGGCTATATTCAATAACTTAGACAAGAAACCCACTAACTGTTCAATTATTCGTCTAAGAAGCTACGTAGTTGTTCGCTACGGCTAGGATGACGTAATTTACGTAATGCCTTTGCTTCAATTTGACGAATACGCTCACGCGTTACATCGAACTGTTTACCCACTTCTTCAAGTGTGTGGTCTGTATTCATATCGATACCAAAACGCATACGCAGTACTTTAGCTTCACGGGCTGTTAGGCCTGCTAGAACGTCGTCTGTCGCGCCTTTAAGGCTATCTTTTGTTGCAGCGTCAACTGGTAAAGAAAGCGTTGTATCTTCAATGAAATCACCTAAGTGAGAATCTTCATCATCACCGATAGGCGTTTCCATTGAGATTGGCTCTTTAGCAATCTTCAATACTTTACGAATACGATCTTCTGGCATCATCATGCGCTCAGCCAATTCTTCTGGCGTTGCTTCACGGCCCATCTCTTGCAGCATTTGACGCGAAATACGATTCAGTTTATTGATTGTTTCAATCATATGCACTGGAATACGGATTGTACGCGCTTGGTCAGCAATAGAACGGGTGATTGCCTGACGGATCCACCATGTAGCGTAAGTCGAGAATTTGTAACCACGACGGTATTCAAACTTATCTACGGCTTTCATCAGACCGATGTTACCTTCCTGGATTAAATCGAGGAACTGTAGACCACGGTTGGTGTATTTTTTTGCAATCGAAATTACTAGACGTAAGTTCGCTTCAACCATTTCTTTTTTCGCACGGCGGGCTTTCGCTTCACCAATACTCATACGACGGTTGATATTTTTGATCTGTGAAATAGTCAGACCAGTAGTACTTTCTACTAATTTTAACTTGTTAATACAGCGGCGCACGTCAAAGTCGATACGTTGTAATGCTTGCGCATAAGGTGCCGCTGATTGTTGTGCTTTTTCAAACCAAGCAATGTCAGTTTCGTGGCCAGCAAATGCTTCAACGAATGCTGCTTTTGGCATTTTACATTGTTCAACACACATCTTGATGACAAGACGTTCTTGAACACGTACGTGATCCATCATGTCACGCATGCTATTTACAATGCGATCAAACTGTTTTGGGATCAGACGGAAAGTACGGAATACTTCACTTAGCATTTCAACGTGCAGGCGTGTTTTCGGGTGTTCTAAACCGTCGTCTTTAATGCCTTTTAGGAATGCTACGTGATATTTGCGTAATTCGGCAAATTTTTCAGCTGCTTCTTCAGGATCCGGGCCTTTGTTGCCTTCTTCCTCTTCTTCGTCATCATCAGTATTATCAGACCCAGCAGCGTCTTTGTTTGGAACTTCAGAGCCGATATGTGTTGCTGTTGGTGCAACATCGTCTGCATTGGGATCGATGAAACCAGTGATGATGTCACTTAAGCGTGTTTCTTCAGCAAGGAACTTGTCATATTCAGCTAATAACGAGTTAATTGCTTCTGGGTACTCTGCAACGGCAGTTTGTACCGCATAGATACCTTCTTCAATTCGTTTGGCAATTTTGATCTCGCCTTCACGAGTCAATAATTCAACGGTACCCATCTCACGCATGTACATACGTACAGGATCGGTAGTTCGGCCAATTTCAGATTCTACAGAAGCAAGCGCTGCGGCTGCAGCTTCTGCGGCATCGTCATCTGGCGCCGTTGTATTTTCTGCCATCAACAAATCATCTGCATCAGGTGCTGTTTCTAGCACTTGAATACCCATGTCATTGATCATTTGAATAATATCTTCAACCTGATCTGAGTCCACAATATCTTGTGGTAAGTGATCATTTACTTCTGCATATGTTAGGTAACCTTGTTCTTTACCTTTAGCTACAAGAAGTTTTAATTGTGATTGAGGGGATTCCATAGAATACTTCCACTCCGGTGACGTGGTTCAAAGATACAGACGCAAAAGCACTGCGCAAACAAAGCAGTATAGTGCTAAACGGTGCTTTTTTCTACTTGTTGGTAAAATTATGTGGTCAAAATGTGCGTAATTTTAACTATTATCACGTTATATTAGGCGAAAGCTTTTAACTCAGCGTTATAAATCGATTTAACTCGACCTTTTTTGTTAGATCATTAAATGGGGTTTAATGGATCATATTTCAAGCCATTATGATGATTTTAATTCATCGAGAATACTTTTATATTCCAAACGCTCAGCTTTGGTCAAGCCACCTTGCGTTAATTTCAATTGTAGTTCACTGAAACGTTGTTCGATGACTTGTGTTGAAAGAACAAATAAAGTATCGAAAAACTCTGCTTCGACCGCTTCATCTGCGCCATGATCCCAAACTGCTAGTTTTATCAGTGCTTTCTGCTCTGGTGTATCGCGCCAATATTCTAATAACTGTGCGGTATTGATCTGATCGCTACTGTTTGTTTGTGCTAATAATTTTAATAAAATATTAATACCGGGTAATTTTAATTGCTTTAAATCATCGAATACCGGTAGGTTAAAACCGATCTGGGGATTTTGTAACAATAAACCAATCGCGCGGCGTATCGGTGTTATTTGGATCGTTTTTTTGGTCGGCTTCGTGGTTGCTAACGTGGTAAATAGCTTATTTAACTTAGCTTCATCCCAAGCTAAGAAACGGGCTAATTTCTTTAATACGATACCACGGTAGAAACCGTCAGGCATTTTTTCAATTAGCGGTTTGGCTTGGCTGGCTAATTTACTACGCCCGACATCGGTATGGGTATCGATATCTTGGCTTAGACGGCTGAATAAAAAGTCCGGTAAGGTCTGTGCATCTTTAAACAGTTGCTCAAGTGCATCTTTACCTTGAGTTCGGACTAATGAATCGGGATCTTCCCCATCGGGTAAAAATACAAATTTAAGATCTTTACCATCACGTAATTGCGGTAAGGCATTTTCGAGTGCGCGCCATGCGGCAGCACGACCGGCCTTATCACCATCGTAACAACAGATCACTTCATTGGTATTACGGAATAAGGTCTGCATCTGATCGCCAGATGTCGATGTTCCCAGTGACGCGACTGCATAATCAATCCCAAACTGTGCCAATGCCACCACGTCCATATACCCTTCAACCACGACAATTTTGGGTATCTCTTTATATGCTTGGCGTACTTCGTATAATCCATAAAGCTCTTTACCTTTATGGAAGATCGGCGTTTCGGGTGAGTTCAGGTATTTTGGTTTTTCATCACCGAGTACCCGACCACCATAACCAATTACACGTCCACGTTTATCCCGGATCGGGAACATGACGCGTTCACGAAAGCGATCGTAACGACGTGATTGACCTTCGTTCTCAATTAATACACCTGTGGTGAGCAACTGTTCTTCGGTGTGTTTGTCACGGCCAAAGCGTTTTAATACGTTATCCCAACCTGGGGCAGCGTAACCAATTGCATATTTAGTAATGACTTCTGCAGACAATCCGCGTTGCTTTAAATAGTCATTAACCACACGTTTATTCGGGTGTTCTTTTAACTGGTACTGATAGAAGCGCGTGACACTTTCGAGTAGTTGGTAATAATCTTTACGCTCAGGGGCACTCGGACCCTGATTTCCGCCTTCTTCTCTAGGCACCTCGACACCGTAAAAACCAGCAAGATCTTCAATGGCTTCGACAAACTCAAGGTTGTCGTACTCCATTAAAAAGCCAATGGCGTTACCGTGCGCACCACAGCCAAAGCAGTGGTAGAACTGTTTATCTTGGCTGACAGTAAAAGAAGGGCTTTTCTCATTATGGAACGGGCAGCAAGCCTGGTAGTTTTTACCTGCTTTTTTAAGCTTTATGCGTTTTTCGACGATATCCACGATATCAGCTCGACCTATCAAGCCATCGATAAAGTCGCGAGGTATTCTACCGGCCATATGTACCTAACTAATGAGTGTGAAGATGATTGCTAATTGCAATGACAGTAACAATTACAGTAAATACGTGACTTAGCATGGTTGCGAATAAATCAGTTATGTACTGGCATCGTTATAAGACTAGGGTAATAAATTTTATGAGTCTTGAAAAGCAAACAAGCCGTGACTCTAGGAGTTCACGGCTTGTTAATAGGCGTTATCTTCAGCAGACTAAGTCAAAAACTTGCTCTGTGGGATATGCCTAAAATGCATACAGTAGTTATACTAATAGGGATTAGTATAAACGTACGCGACGTGCATTTTCACGAGACAGTTTCTTAGCTAGACGCTTAGACGCTGCTGCTTTAGCACGTTTACGAACTGTAGTAGGTTTTTCGTAATGCTCACGACGACGTACTTCAGACAAGATACCTGCTTTTTCGCAAGAGCGTTTGAAACGACGTAGTGCAACGTCAAACGGTTCGTTTTCACGTACTTTAATTACTGGCATGTTTTCTTCCAACCTTGAGGTTTAATAGTTCCAAGTTATCTGGAACCTAAAAATATTTTTATAGAAATTCTATAAAAATGGTGCCGAATTGTACTCTAGAACGTGATTAAATGTAAAGCGTAATAATTTGGCGCTGGAGAAATAAGTATAGCGCAGGTACTATTGTGCAGTCATATATAAGGTGAATGAATAAAATGCGCGTAATAGGAATAGAAACATCATGTGATGAGACCGGCATTGCAATTTATTGTGATGAACAAGGGCTAATGGCTCATCAACTTTATAGCCAAGTAAAACTGCATGCCGATTATGGCGGTGTGGTACCGGAATTAGCGTCACGTGATCATGTGCGTAAAATTATTCCATTGATTAAGGCCGCATTAGCAGAAGCGGGCTGTACTAAAGATGATATTGACGGTATTGCCTATACAACGGGTCCTGGACTGGTTGGTGCATTAATGGTGGGTGCGACGGTTGGTCGTAGTATCGCTTATGCGTGGGATATTCCGGCATTAGGTATTAACCATATGGAAGGTCATATGTTAGCGCCAATGCTCGAAGAGAAAACCCCTGATTTTCCTTTCTTAGCGATGCTGGTGTCGGGTGGTCATACGCAGATCGTGCGTGTTGATGGCATTGGGCAATATGAATTGCTGGGTGAATCTGTTGATGATGCCGCTGGTGAAGCATTTGATAAAACCGCGAAACTACTGGGCTTAGATTACCCAGGCGGACCTAGATTATCTGTATTAGCAGATAACGGTGTAGCGGGACGTTATAAGTTCCCCCGTCCAATGACGGATCGCCCGGGTTTAGATTTTAGTTTTTCGGGGTTAAAAACATTCGCGGCGAATACCATTGCCAAAGAAAAGAAATTAGCAGAAGAAGCGGGTGCTGATGGCGTTGATGAACAAACCCGTGCGGATATTGCGTTTGCATTCCAAGAAGCGGTTGTAGATACCATTTCGATTAAGTTAAGACGGGCAATCAAAGAAACTGGGATTAAACGTCTGGTTGTCGCTGGTGGCGTCAGTGCCAATAAATACTTACGCATTAAATTAGCTGAGATGATGGATAAGCAACACGGCGAAGTATTCTACCCACGTATTGAGTTCTGTACTGATAACGGGGCGATGATCGCATATGCTGGTTTACAACGTCTACGTCACGGTGGTGATGACAGTTTAGAGATCACAGCACGTCCGCGTTGGCCATTAGATCAAATGGATGCGATATAAATCATAACTATTTGATTATTTTGTTGTCATAGTTACCGATATCGGTAAATCTGAACAAAATAAACCAGACTATCGGTAGGTAGTCTGGTTTTTTTATAACTGCGTATTGGGTGCGCGAGCGTATTTGGTTAAATACTATTTTAAATTATAATACGATATATTATCTAAACACTTTTTAGGGATGAATTAATCATGAAAATATCAGCATTTAAAGTTACTGTCGCCGTCGGGATAATGGCTTTATTATCAGCATGTTCTAGTCAAACTAGCATTGACAGCGACTTAGGTGTTAGTGGCGCACCTGATTGGGTTAATATTGGCACTCAAGCAGTTGAAAATGATTCTGGACGTTTATTGCACGGTGTAGGAATGTCAAATGGCATTGCTGACGAATCTTTACAAAAATCTGTTGCCGATAATCGTGCACGTGCCGAAATAGCGCGTATCCTAGCGACATCTGTTGATGCGATGCAGGCTGATTATACTGTCGCGACCAATGGTGAAGTCAGCGCAAATGTTGAGCGCGAAATTAAAGCGAAAACGAAATTAGCACTGAATGGCGTGAAAATTATAGGCCGTTGGAAAAATCCAGATAATGGCGATATTTATGCCTTTGCAGAATTAGACCTGTCTGATCTTGAAGCGGCAGTTAAGCGTGCAGCAGCATTAGCACTAAAGCAGTAACCGTATTTATTAAATTGTAATTATTAATAGTAGTTAGTCAAATTGGAAAGGAAAATAGCAATGAATAAGTTATTCAAATTAGTATTAGGTTCGATTTTAGTATCGACATTATTAGTCGGTTGTAGTACCTCGGTAGAGCGTATTGATGCGGGCCAAACGGTGGATTTAAGTGGAGCCTGGAACGACACCGATTCACAAATGGTGGCGCAGGAAATGATCAGTGATGTGTTAGCACGTCCTTGGTATAACAATTTCACTGCCAAAACAGGTAAAGCACCTGCTGTGATCGTAGGTACAGTGCGTAACTTAAGCCATGAACACATTAATACCAGAACATTTGTCAATGAAATGGAACGTGAATTAATTAACAGTGGCCGTGTTGAGTTTGTTGCATCAAGTGACGAGCGTAACGAGATCCGTGAAGAGCGTATTGACCAAGATTTAAATTCATCGGAATCAACACGTAAAGCCGCTGGCCAAGAGCAAGGTGCAGACTTTATTCTAAAAGGTCAGATTAATACCATCATTGATACTGCGGATAGCGAGCAAGTACGTTATTACCAGGTTGATTTAAGCCTGATCAGCTTAGCGGATAACCGTAAAGTATGGGTCGGTCAGAAGAAACTGAAGAAAATCGTGTCTAACGGTAAACTACGTTATTAATAGGTCGTAATGAAAGCTGTATTAACATTTTTACGTTCGCGGCGTTATCTCGCGGTTATCGTATTTAGCTTGTTGCAAGGCTGCTCGCTGCAGCAGCATCAGCTAAATGATTTGGCACAAACGCTAGATAATGGTAATGCCAGTCAGGTGTTGTCCGAGGTGGCCCAACGGGAATACCCCGAGCGTGACTTGGCCCAATATAAACTGACACTAGGCTTATTACGTGCTGTAAATGGGGATTTTGCGGGTGGTATTGTTGAACTACAAGCCGCTAAAATTGAAATTAATCAGTTACAAGCGTTAAGTATTAGCGAAAATATTGGTGCCGTAACGGTCAATGAAACGTTACGTAGTTATACCAGTACGGCCAGTGAACGCATGTTATTACAGCAGTTATTGATCTTATCTTATTTGATGGAAGATGATCTTGATGGGGCGCGGGTTGAAGTATTGCAGATGCAAGAATTAGCCAAAAGCTTACCTGAAAAGGGATTGTCAGGATTAGTATCAAGTAGCTATTATTTGGGTGGTTTGGTGTATGAACTTGGCGGTGAAACCGATAATGCCATGATCAGTTATCGCCAAGCTTACCAAGTAATGCAAACCAGTAAACTCACGATACCTACTGTATTGGAAGACAGTTTACTGCTTGCGTCAAAGCAATTAGGCCTCAGATCTGAACATGCTAAATATGTGAAAGAATTTGGCCATGACGTAAAATCGCCTGATCGCAATAAAAGTCAGTTGGTCTTAGTGTATTGGGGCGGTGTTGTATCAGCGAAGCAACAGCGTTATTTAAGTGTTTATGTACCAAGTTTGGGCTATAATATTTCCTTGGCATTACCTTATTATGACAATAATTATGTCAAGCCTGTACCTTGGCGTTTTAGCGTACTTGGTGAACCTGCCGAAACTGAAATATTTGATGATGTAAACTTATTAGCACGTGCCGATCTTGATGCTGAATCTGCTGATATATATGCGGCAGCATTAGCTCGGGTGATTGTTAAGCAAACGGCTTTGCATGAAGTGAAGAAAAAGGATAAGGACGGCTTGGCGACCTTGTTACTGAATATTACCAGCATGGTTAGTGAAATGGCCGATGTGCGCAGTTGGAATATGTTACCAGCGAGCATTCAAGTGCAACGTGTGACTCTTGAACCAGGGACTTATTACTTACAGCAACCCAGTATTAATCAAGGTTTTTCAGTCACGGATATCGCGCCTGTGATGCCAGTATTGGCGGCATCTGCATTAACGAATGCAACAGCAAGTATTCGTGATAATGTTGCTGAAAGTGCTGCTGAGACTGACAATGCATTTAGTTTACCGCAGTCGAATACCGAACTTGCCGATACTATTAGCTCAAAAACAGTGGCGATGACTAACATTACCGGCGTTCCGGTTGTTGTTAGTGGCAAGCCTTTGTTATTAAAGCCGGGTAAAACCGTTTTACTATTCTACTCAAGTGCCGCTAAAAAGGCATACTACACTTTATCACCTTAGTTATTGATGACTTGCCCGGCCGTAATCCTTTGCGAACGGGCTTCTAAGTAACCGCTTGTTACAGGACACGACAACATGATAAATAAATTCTTTTCCACCAGTTTAATTTCTGCTGCTGCAATCTTGATGAGCGCGTGTAGTAGTACCCCTGAACGTCCAGCTTGGTTAGATGGTGCTGATGTTAACTATCCTGAAAACGTTTATTTAAGCGCATCTGGTCAAGCGAAATCGGCTAGTGTGGCAGATAATCGTGCATTAGCTAATTTAGCAAAAATTTTTGAAGTATCGATTGCTGATGAAAGTATTGATTTTAGCGAAGCAAGTATCAGTCAAAGTAATGTCAGTGGCAGTATTATTCGTCAGGTCGATAACAAGCAAACCTTATCTCGTTTTGTAAACACGCAAGCGCAGCAAGTACTGCAAGGCACCCGTATTGTCGAACGCTGGCAGGATCCGGTTAGCGGCCAGCAGTCTAGTCTCGCAATAATGAAGAAAGCACCTGCGGCGGCATTATTTATGCAATCAATACGCGCTGCGGATGAACAAACAAGCGCGGCAGTGAAGTATGCTGAGCAGCAAGCGCCGAACCCTCTTACTGCCCTTAGTTCATTAGAAAGTGCCCGCCAGCGTCAAATTACACGCTTAAATGACAATAATAACCTACGTGTTGTGACGGGGAATGACATTAATGTTGAATATTCGGTCGAAACCTTAACGAAAATGATTAAAAGCCGTTTAGCTGCTTTATCATTTTCAACGTTGGCAACAGATGAGCATACATTATTGTCTTTGCAGGGAGGGGCGTCAGAGGTTGGCGTACAGCTAAAAGATGATAGCCAGTACAAACTAGTATTAACATTGGATAAAGGCGCTGTAGAACAACGTCAGGCGTGGTATTGGTTACGCGGAAACATTGTATTGAATGTGATGGATGGCAACAGCAGTATTAGTAATAAACGCTGGCCATTTAAGATCTCAGCACAAAGTAAGCAACTATTAGAGCAACGATTAGCGACTAAGTTGAGTACGGAATTACCCGGTTATGTATATCAAGTATTAACCCCTGAAATATAATCGATTCATTATTTTGTGTATAAAAAAAGCCAGCCCTGATTTATCAGGGCTGGCTTTTTATTACATTACGTTATGACAATGACGCTTAGTTCATACCGTAACGTTTTAGTTTCTTCCGAAGAGTACCACGGTTGATGCCCATCATCACAGCTGCACGGGTTTGGTTACCGCGAGTATACTGCATAATGATATCTAGCATTGGCGCTTCAACTTCTGCTAATACCAAGTCATAAAGGTTTTCTACGTCTTGGCCATTTAATTGTGCAAGGTAATTTCGTAGTGCTTGTTGGACAGAATCACGTAATGGTTTCTGTACAATTTGCTCAGCTTGTTGCACGGTTGCAGTAGTTGTTAGGGCACTAGGAGCCAGATTTTGTTCAAACATATATTGCTCTTCTCGTTAGCTTAAATCATCAAAATATTTCATTAATGCAAGGTTTTGTTCGCTAGAACTCTCCAATGCATTAAAGCTTTTACGAAACTCAACACCATTAGTTTGGTGTTGTATGTACCAACTGACGTGTTTGCGTGCAAATCGAACGCCCTTAAACTCACCGTAAAACTGGTGTAGGTTTTCGACATGTTGCAAAATGACTCGGCGAACTTCGTCAGCAGTTGGTACGGGTAATTTTTCACCTGTTTTAAGATAGTGATTTATTTCCCGAAAAATCCAAGGATTACCTTGAGCGGGACGTCCGATCATAAGACCGTCTGCACCTGTGTACTCAAGTACCTGTTTTGCTTTTTCTGGGCTATCAATATCACCATTCGCGATCACAGGAATGCTAATGCTAGCTTTAATCGCTTTTATAGTGTCGTATTCTGCATTGCCCTTAAACAGGCAGGCTCGAGTACGACCATGAACCGCGAGGGCTTGAATTCCAGCTTGCTCTGCGATTTTTGCTATCTGTATACCGTTGCGATTTTCTGGATCCCAACCGGTACGTATCTTTAGTGTTACTGGTACATCAACCGCGTTCGTTACCGCGTCTAAAATCAGCTTCACTTGCTCCGGATGTTGCATTAATGCAGACCCAGCCATCTTTCTATTCACTTTCTTCGCAGGACAACCCATATTGATATCAATGATCTGCGCACCATTTTTTACATTATGTTGTGCAGCCGCTGCCATCAGCGCTGGATCTGCCCCTGCTATTTGCACAGAACGGATCCCGGTTTCGCCAGCATGATTCATGCGTTGTTGCGATTTTTCTGAAGACCAAACTCGAGGGTTACTCGATAACATCTCTGACACGGCCATACCAACACCCAATTCACGACAAAGTTGACGGAAAGGACGGTCAGTAACACCAGCCATTGGAGCCAAGAATAATTGGTTATCCAGAAGATAAGGACCTATTTTCATCTGTTGCGGCTCATTTGCTCTAAGGCGGCGTATGTTACGCAGTTTTCACCCGAGTTAAAAGGTTAATAATTAGACTATTGAATATTTTTTTAGTTAAAATCATTAAATAGTAAAAAAAACACCTCAAAATCAAATTATAACAACAGATAATCGACCTAAATTACTTATTATTCAATTTTCACTTAGTTTAAATGTAAAATTGAGATAGCTTGCATTTTAGCCTGATTAATTACTGTTAGCACGTTTTTTACGTACATACTGTTTGTTTTATCTACACAAGCCTCATTTTGAATTTGCTTATGTAGATAAAACAGTATGGCTAATATTATTTGATTTGGCCGTTTAAGCGTGCCCACTCATCAGCGAATGTTGGTTCATCCATGATGCAGTGTTGACGATAAATTTCGTTCAATTCTGCTGCTTGGTGATCCAAAATTCCTGATAAGGCCAGTTTACCACCTGGTTTTAAGAAGCTGACGATAAGTCCTGATAGCTCACGTAGCGGGGCTGCAAGGATGTTGGCAACCACGATATCAGCTTTGATACCTTCGGGTTGATCGGCGGGTAAATAAAGTTCGATCTGGTCTGCAACGCCATTACGCTCGGCGTTATCACGACTAGCAAGAATCGCCTGTGGGTCGATATCTACACCGATCACACGTTTTGCACCTAGTTTAAGTGCTGCGATCGCTAAGATGCCTGAGCCACAACCGAAATCGACAACGGTTTTATCAGTTAAATCTTGGCCATCTAACCATGTTAGGCATAAAGCGGTCGTTGGGTGGGTACCAGTACCAAATGCTAAACCTGGGTCAAGCATGACGTTAACGGCATTTTCATCTGGCACTGGACGCCAGCTTGGGCAGATCCATAGACGCTCACCAAACTGCATTGGGTGGAAGTTTTCCATCCATTCGCGTTCCCAATCTTTATCTTCTAATAATTCTAATTTATAGCGGAAATCTGGACCTAATACCTTGGTTTTTGCTAAGAAAGCGAGAATTGGCTGCATATCTTTGTCTGCATCAAACAAACCTGTTACATCAGTATCACCCCAAAGTAGTGTTTCACCCGGCAGTGGTTCAAAGATTGGTGTATCTTGTGAGTCCATAAATGTGACAGCACTTGCTCCTGCGCCAGATAGCATGTTGCTTATCTTCTCAGCTGTTTCTTCGTTAGCATTAATTTTTAATTGGATCCAAGGCATCGATTTTCTCTCAGTTATTTCGTGGGCATAATTGTACGCATCTAAGCGATAAGACACCATCGGAATATGGTAATTAAATACAAATTCACGCTTTTTATTATAGTAACTACGGTGGATTAACATCTGCTGGTGTGCGCTTATGGGTTAATTATTATTAAAATTAGTCTAACGCTGATATAGTTATCGACAAATTTATGCGTTATCATTTGTTTTTGGTTATTCATTGTTGTCGTTTTTATTTGTTTTTTAGAGTATAAACTCTATTTTTAGTTGTTGTTGTATAAACGTGACCATGTGTACAGTTATTGGAAATATTACCCATCGTTGTTTAATTGTTTGATATTAATAGATTAGTTAATTAATGTTGACGGGCTATGCCACAACGGCGTGATTTTAGGAATAAAGTATGAAAAGAGTCTTTTATGGCGTTATTTCTGCCATTGCATTGAGTTGTAATGTACAAGCCGCGGCCATCGGTTTTTCTGAAGCTTGGTATCAAGTGGTACAGAAGAATGATGGATTGCTAGCAAAAAAAGAAGAAGTGAAACATTCTGAAGCATTACAGAGTGCGGCTAAGTCGCTCTATTTGCCGAATATTGATATTACGGGGTCATATACTCATTTCGATAAACCGATCTCAGTTGATACACCAGCATTGGGGAATATTATACCCTCTATTAATATCCCGCTCACTAATCAAAATTTCGCTCACTCGTCATTGAATGTGCTATTACCTGTGTATACTGGTGGTCGTATTACTGCGGCGCAAGATATTCGCCAAGCGCAAGTGAATGAAGCGGAAAGCAATTATAATTTAGCCACCCGCGCGACCTTTACTCAGTTAGTTCAGTATTATTTTGGGGTGGTGTTATCCGAGCAAGTTTATCAAGTTCGTCTCGATGCGGTGGATGCTCTAGCTGTTCACCTTAATCACGCGGTTAAATTAGAGCAGCAAGGTCAAATAGCTAAAGTTGAACGACTCATGGCGCAAGTCTCGTTAGACAAAGCGCAAATTGAAGCGCAAAAGTCATTACGTGATTATGAAATTGCTAAACTTGCGTTAACCAAGATGCTAAAACAGCAAGATTCGGTATTACCAACCACGCCATTATTTGTGAATAACAGTATCACTTCTGTTACGCCGTATTTAAGCAAAACATTAACAGACCATCCAGGTATTGCGATCTTAAATGCCAAACGAGAACAAGCGAAAGGCATGGTTAAGATGGCGTCAGCCAAGCATTTACCGGAAGTGATGTTGTACGGTAATTATAATTTATATTCCGATGATTCTGCGACTGGTGAACTACTACCTGAATGGATGGTCGGCGTTGGTGTTCGTATTCCTATTATGGAACGTTCTGGTACTTCGCAAGAAGTCGTTGCAGCAAAAAGTTCAGTACGTCAGGTGAACTTATTGCAGATGCAAATGCAGCAAGATTTATCCATTCTAGTGGAAAAAACCTATGCGGAAATGAGCCAAGCGTTAGAAGAATATAACTCTTTGGCATCGAGCCAAGCGTTATCAGAAGAAACTGTGGTACTGCGTCAAAAAGCATTTAGCCAAGGTCTCTCAACATCACTGGAAATGGCTGATGCACAGTTATATGCAACCAGCATTCGCGTTCAGCGCCTGTCTGCAAGTTATAACTATGTAAAATCACTTGCCCAATTATTATCTGTTAGTGGCGACATCGATCGCTTTATGGACTATCTACACATTAATGGTATCGAGGTTAAATAAATGAGTAACGTTAAAACAGGCATCATTGCGGTAGTCGCGCTAGCAGTTATCGGTTGGCTGGCATTTGAATTCAATCGTGCTTACGAGCCGAAAAGTATATTGCTACAAGGTCAAATCGAAGCCGAGCAATACAATATATCGTCTAAGATCCCGGGGCGAATTGCCTCGGTAGACGTAAAAAAAGGCGAACTGGTTAGCCAAGGACAATTAATTTTCTCACTGGCTAGTCCTGAACTAGAAGCGAAATTAGCGCAAGCAAAAGCTGGACGTTCAGCGGCAAGTGCAATGCGTAAACAAGCTGAATCGGGTGCCCGTGAACAGCAAATTATTGCGGCTAACGATCAGTGGAAAAAAGCCCAAGCGGCAGCGCAGTTGATGGAAAAAACTTATCAGCGAGTTGATAACCTTTATAAAGACGGGGTATTGCCTGAGCAAAAGCGTGATGAAGTCTACACCAAGTGGCAAGCGGCTAAATATACTCAAAATGCGGCGTATCAAGGCTATAAAATGGCGAAAGAAGGGGCGCGTGAAGAAACCAAGCAAGCCGCTATTGAGCAAGAACGTATGGCAGAAGGTGTGGTCGCTGAAGTCGAGTCTTACACGAAAGATACCAAGCAATATGCATTACGTGATGGTGAAGTGGTTCAAATCTTATTAAAAGAGGGCGAGCTTGCACCGACAGGCTTCCCAGTAGTGAGTATTGTTGATATTAACGATAGCTGGGCGGTATTTAATATTCGAGAAGACTTATTACCACGGTTGAAAAAAGGCACGTTATTAACGGCGCGTATTCCTGCATTAGGTGAAGGGACGTATCAATATACCGTGTCACATATTGCGGTGATGGGAGATTATGCGACTTGGCGTTCGACAGACAGTGCGAAAGGATTCGATTTACGTACCTTTGAAATTGAAGCAAGACCTGTCAAGCCGATTGCCGATCTACGTGTCGGTATGAGTGTATTAGTTGAGCTGGCTCCGTCAGCGACTGCGCAGTAAGTTGGTTTGATGATGAGTTTATTCATTACCCAGGTCAAAGCGGTTTGGCAGCGGGAAAACCAGCTGATATTGGCATCGAAATGGCAACTATCACTGGTGACTTGGTTACCAATTGCGTGCATGTTGTTGGTGTACGCTATTTTTTCACAGGGTATTCCACGTGATCTTGCGGTCGCGGTTGTTGATCAAGACCACAGCCGATTGTCACGCAGTTTGGTGCGTTATATTGATGCTAATCCTTCGCTCGCTGTGACAGCTCAATTGACAAGTCTTGCCGAAGGTAAAGCGTTAATGCAGCGTGGTGAGGTGTATGCGGTTGTGCATATTCCACGTGCGTTTGAAAAGCAGATTTATCTCGCGATGACCCCAGAGGTCAGTACTTTCTACAATGCGCAGTATGTGTTAATTGGTAAGCTGGTATCGTCGAATATGGCGAAAACCTTTGCCACGTTTACGGCGCAAATTGATGCGGTTAAAACGTTGGCGAGCGGGGGTAATCTGGCGGTTATTAAAGGGGTTGTCGCGCCTATTTCAACGCAGGTTAACCCGCTTTACAATAGATCTACTAACTATGTGCCTTTCTTAGTTACCGCCGCGGTTCCCGCACTATGGCAAATCTTTATTTTGGTGTCTGTGTTATTGGCATTTGGGTCGGAATACAAAAATAATACCCAAAATAACTGGTTTCAGCGTGCGGATGGTGGCGTCGTCAGTGCTGTGATTGGCAAGTTATTACCTTATACCTTACTTTCTGTGGTCCATGGATTGTTATTTTTGAGTTTCTTTTACGGTTATTTAAGTTTGCCCATGCACGGCAACTGGGGTTATTTATTGTTAATTCTGGTCGCTGGTGTATTAGCGGGGCAAGCGATAGCATTATTTATCTTTACGTTAACGATGAATTTGACTCAAGCAATTAGCATCGGCGCGGCTTATTCAGCCCCTGCATTTGCATTTCTGGGGGTGACATTCCCTGCCGAAAATATGCCACAGTTAGCCCAAATATGGCGGTCATTATTACCGATTACGCATTATATGCAGTTGCAAATTGGTCAGGTGAATTACGGGCAAGATTTTATGACTTTGTTACCGCAACTCACGTCATTAGGCTTCTTTGTATTGACGCTAGTCGTGGCAATATTTCGTATTAAGCGCCATCGTGATCTCGCAGTTTTGAATAATAAAAACAAGCCAGCAATGGGGCATGAAGATGAATAAATTCTTGGCACTTGTTGTACTCGAAATAAAAAGTATTTTTGCCGATCGCAGCATTTTATTGACCATGTTTGGTGGCATTATTATGTACTCGATCTTGTATCCGTTACCGTACTCTCAGCAGGTATCAAGAAATGCTGAAATAGTGGTGATTGATTATGATCGCAGTTCGATGAGTCGCGAATTAATACGCATGGTCAATGCCAGTCCTGATACCCGTATTACTGGTCAAGTTGATTCTGTCAGGGACGCTGAGGCGTTAATTGAGCAAGGGGAAATTAAAGGGTTCTTAATTATTCCTGAACATTTCCGTCGTGATTTATTGATGAAAAAAGCGGTCACCTTATCGCTAGGTGGTGATGCTACTTACTTTATGACGTATTCGACCATTGCATCGGGGATCCTGAAAGCGGGCGGGACATTATCAGCGCAGATTAAAGTGGCGAGATTAACCGTTGATAAAGAAAATATCTTGTTAGCTAAGCAACAATGGCAACCCGCCTCGTTAAACTTACAACCTGTCTTTAATCAGGTGAACGGTTATTTGGATTATGTGGTGCCTGCGGTGTTTATCCTGATCTTGCAGCAAACGTTATTAATTGGCAGTGGTATTTTATCTGGCAGTCAAAACGAACGTTCAAGGGCGAAAGAGCAAGGCTATTGGTTAACCACATCACCGACATTATTGTTACTGGCGCGTTGTTGTGTGTTCCTCAGTTTGTATCTGGTGTTTAGTTTGTATTACTTTGGCTTTGCATTGGATATGTATGGCGTCAATCGCTTAGCGGCAGCATGGGATATTCTTAAGCTACTGGTCCCCTTCTTGTTCGCTGTGGTGTGTCTTGGGGTGGCGTTAGGGCAATTGTATAACCAAGCTGAAACGGCGACGCAGGTTATTTTATTTAGCTCAATGCCGGTACTGTTCAGTAGTGGTTTTATTTGGCCTTTGAGCGAGATCCCAACTTGGATGGTCACAGTATCGCAATTATTTCCGAGTACCGCCGCGATTCAAGGCTTGTTGCAATTAAACCAAATGGGCGCTGATTTTGAGATGGTAAGGCACTTTCAAACTCAGTTATTAATCCAAGGGGTTGGTTATGCTCTATTAGCCATTATTTTACTGCGTTATAAGCAGCGTAAATATAGAACAAGTACAGTTTAATATCATTCATGAAATAATGAGGTGATTAACTCGCGTTGTGGCGATTTAGCTTCCATACTTTGCTTGTTGAAAGAGTATTTTATGGAGGCTAAAATGAGTATGGCAACCAAAGTTGGCCAGTTCTTGGCTAGTCACAATATCGATTTTAGTTTAGTTAAGCATCGTCACACGGCAAGTTCATTTAATTCTGCACTATCTGCACACGTTCCCAGTTCACAAGTCGCTAAAGCGGTTATTTTACGCGACATTGGTGGCGATTATCTCATGGCGGTAGTACCTGCAAACAAGCATGTATTAATTGGTGAGATTAATCGGCAAACAGGAAAACAGTATTACTTATTGGCAGAGCATGAATTAGCGACGCTATTTCAAGATTGTGATCCAGGGGCTATCCCCTCACTCGGGCAGATTTATGGTATGGATATGCTGGTGGATGATATGTTATTCGAGCAGGAACAACTGTATATTGAATCGGGTGATCACATGAATCTAATCAATTTAGATAAACGTCAGTTTGGCAAAGCGGTGGGCAGTTTACCGCACAGTCATATTAGCGGATATAGCTTTAAAGAAGGGCCATTATTTGAACGTCGTGACCTTTGAATACGATAGAAAGTAG
This sequence comes from Moritella sp. JT01, assembly GCF_001574435.1. Classification (GTDB taxonomy): domain Bacteria; phylum Pseudomonadota; class Gammaproteobacteria; order Enterobacterales; family Moritellaceae; genus Moritella. Next base: position 176,691 of record NZ_LOCN01000004.1, on the reverse strand, counting down.
CAAAGGTGGACTGTAACAAAGATGAACAGGAATAAAAATGGGAGCCACATTAGGCTCCCATTTCTTGTTTATAGTAAAGAATCTATAAAAATCTTTATCACTACATGATTTATCAGTAAAAATTAGCTCGCTGGTGGTGTTGGATTACCTTGTACATGCAAGTCTAATTGTGGATAAGGGATCGCAATACCAGCAGCGTCAAGCGCAAGCTTAAGTTCTTCTTGCATGCTGAAATAAGCACCCCAGTAGTCGCTAGTTTTAACCCAAGGGCGTACCGCGAAGTTAACTGATGAGTCTGCTAATTCTAAGATACCGACAGTGTATTCTGGATCTTGTAAGGTAAACTCGTTGTTTTTGATAACGTCAATTAAAATCGCTTTCGTTTGCTTAATGTCTGCGTCATACGATACGCCGACCACAAGGTCTAAACGACGTTGACCTAATGCAGAATAGTTAGTAATTGTACCATCCATGATTGCGGCATTCGGTGCGATCACAACTTTGTTATCCGGTGTGATTAAACGTGTAGAGAAAATAGTAATTTCATCAACTGTACCTGCTACACCCGCAGCTTCAATGTAATCGCCAATGCGACAAGGACGGAAGATAACGATAAGTACCCCCGCGGCAAAGTTGGAAAGTGAACCTTGCAACGCTAAACCGATGGCTAAACCAGCGGCACCGACAATCGCTACCAGAGAGGCTGTTTGCACCCCAAACTGGCTAAGGGTGGCGATGATGGTAAATACAAATATTACACCCCATGCCATGTTACTTATAAAAGAGGCTACTGTTTTATCTATATTACGTTTTAGCAGTAATTTTGAGGTTATTTTTTTCATTACGCCAGCAAGGTATTTACCGACGATAAAAATGACTAACGCTAACAATATTTTTGTGCCGTAAACAGCAGCAATCTCAGGGGCTTGCTCGAGTAGTTGTTCAAGATATTCCATGGATAAAGTTCCTATCATTTAGAGTGTTAAATATGCATATACTGCATAGACTATTCAATGACTATATTAGTCGACCTGTATTGATATGTTACATTATTTCTAATCATTGACAAAGTACAGCCTATTCCACTCTTTAAATCGATATTTCTGATGCCTATATTTATGGCTAATCATTATCATGGTTTATTATTAATGTTTATTTTTGGCGAATGGCTTGTGCTTCAATCGTTACTGCATCATGGCGCCAATACTCCAGATCACAATCGAGTAACTGGTCATATTGATCATAGTTCACTCGTTCTATATACATGGCTGCGCAACCTGACGTCGCGCGTAAAGGGGTGGCGGTATCTGCGACTAATGATGATGAACGGATTCGATAATGGGTGCGCTGATAAAGCGTATCGTAGTGTTGTTGATAAATATCGGTTAACGACGCTGATAGGTCGTGACTGAGTAAATTCGGTAATCGTTCAGGTAATACATAGTTCGTGACAAGAACAACCGGACGTTCATCTAAATAACGCACCCGATGAATACGGATCACTTCAGTCTGTGGTGCTATTTGTAATAACAGCGCGATCTGTTTATCGGCTGGTACCATGGTAGCACTGAGCAATTCTGTTTTTGGAATACGCTGCTGGCTAAGGGCTAGGTTGTGAAAATTGGTGGTTTTGGTCGGATCATAACGTAATGGTGCTGGGGAAATAAACCAGCCGCGACGGTTTTCACGGTATACTCGACCTTCAGATTCCAATAAAGACAACGCTTCGCGTAGCGTCACGCGGGTAGTATTGAATGCCTCTGCAAGTTTGCGTTCTGACGTTAACTTTTGTCCTGAGGTTAATAATCCCGATTCGATTTTCTGTAAGATTTCTTCTTTAATTTTTAGGTATTGCACAAAAGCCTCTGATGCTAGTTCATTTATTTTATGTCGAACAAGTGGTGTCGAGCGATGGGCTACCTAGCGATGTCTGTAGCCAGGCAGCAATAAATGGTCTGTTATTAATGTTGTTGACGCCAAGCCTGAGTTCGCTTATTGATAAAAGATGCCGTAATTAAATGAATCACTTTAGCGATCGCTGCGGTGATTAAGATCATCACTGACATCGCTGCCGCAGAACCCGTTTGTCCGGCATCATCCATGTTTAATACTGACACTGATGCTGGAATTGTATCGGTCGCATACAAGAATACAACGGCTGACGTGGTGGTCAACGCATTGATAAACAAATAGGCGGCAATATCCATAATAGCAGGCGCACAAATTGGCAGTGTAATGATAAAGAATGATTTGTACTGTGGCATTTTTATCGATGCTGAAATCGCTTCTATCTCTGCCGGTAATTGTTTTAACGCGGTTAATGCCGTCATGTGACCAACCGTGTAGTAATGTACCACGGTATTAACCACCAGTAAGATCATGGTTGCATACAAGCCGTTAAGTGGATTATTTATATCGTTAAAAAAGAAGATATAACCCAAGCCTAATACGATACCAGGTACCGCCATTGGAATAATGGTGATCATTTGTAATAGCTGACGTATTGGTCCAAAACCCCGGCCTTTTTCTATCACGTAGGCACCAATAAAAATAATCACCGTACCGATAACAGCAACCCAGCTTGCTAACGTTAATGAGTTAAAGTAAGGCGACCAGCCATAGGTGCTCACTTCACTAAAGTTATAATTGTTAAAGCTTAAGGTTAAGTTCCATGGCCAAAATGTGACGAATGATGCGTATATTGCCATGCCGATAATGGTGATAATCGCGAAGGCTATCGTACTGCAGAATAAGAAGCAGATACCATCTCGTAATTTATCTGGTGTTGGTGTGTAAGCGACAGAGCGTGCATCAAATAGGTTTTGTTGTTTACGCTGCACGCGACGATCAATGGCAAAAGCCAGTACTGCGGGTAAGAGTAGCAGCACACTGGTTACTGCACCCATGGCAAAATTCTGTTGACCAACAACTTGTTTGAAGATATCCGTTGCCAGTACGTTATAGCTGCCACCAATCACTTTGGGTACACCAAAATCACACACAACTAACGTAAACACTAAAATTAGAGTGCTAATCACGCCGTATTTTGCTGCGGGTAGCGTCACCATGAAAAATGTTTTTACCGGATGATTTTTTAATACGGTTGCCGCTTCGTATAAACGCGCATCGGAAGTACGTAATGCAGTGGTTAAGATCATTAACGCATGCGGAAAGGTCCAAAATGTCAGGCCTATGGTGATACCGACAATCCCGTAAATGGATGCACCACCGAGTAATTCTTTGGCAATGCCTTGATTACCGAATAAGTAAATTAAACTGAGTGCTGGTAATAATGATGGCGCTAAAATCGGCGCCGAACCAATAATTTGAAATAAGGTCTTAAATGGCATACAGCTACGTGTTAATGCATAAGCATAACTAAATGCCAGCCCCCCAACGATAGCCGTTGTTACTAATCCCACCGTGACTGTATTTGCAATCGAGTTGCGCATAGCGCTTGATGCAAAATACGCGGTGAAATTTGTTAATCCAATAAAGTTACCATCAATATCTTGGACACTTTTGGCAAACATGGTGAACATGGGCGCTAAAATAAAAAAGCCCATCAGCAGGGTTAAGATAATTAAAATACTGGCAAGAATAGCGCTATCTCGGCTAAATGCCAGTGTGAGCCTTTGCATATAATTTGGCATAGTCAGCTTTTTATTGATGCTCATATCCATGTTAAGCCTCTACCGATTTTGTGTTTACTGTTGTTGATGAGTTACTTTGTTTACGTGGGAATATATGGGTGTAATTGTCGCTATAACGAATACGGCGGAATTCGCCAGTGGTTAAACCGAGCGATCTTACTTCACGAATCGGTACGTCAACTTTAATCATAGGTGCATTCATATTGCCCGTTAGTTGGCACTCTGCTCGCACATAAGTCCCTTGGAATTCCATTGCTTTAACTTGTATGGGCAAATCTTGCGGGTCATCGCTAAATTCTATATCTTCAGGGCGCACGGCTAAGTCAAACATGTCACCACGGCTTAACGTCTCTTTTGGTTTTGGTAGCAAGGTGTCAGCAATACGGATCTGCTGATCGCTGATCGTTGAGCTGGCAATGAAGTTCATGTTCCCGACAAATTCAGCGACAAAACGCGATGCCGGTTTATCGTAAATTTCTTGTGGGGTGCCCACTTGTTCAATTACCCCGTGATTCATGACCACGATACGGTCGGCCATCGCTAAGGCTTCTTCTTGGTCATGGGTTACCATGATAGTGGTAATACCGAGTTTACGTTGCAGGGTGCGGATCTCTTCACGTAAATGAGCACGTACTTGCGCATCCAGAGCCGAAAGTGGTTCATCTAACAGTAATAACCCCGGTGATAACGCTAATGCTCGAGCCAGTGCAACGCGTTGTTGTTGGCCGCCTGATAGTTGGTTCGGGTATTTAGGTGCAGAATCAGCTAAGCCAATAATCCCCAACCAATGGTTAACAATGTCCACCGTTTCGGCCACTGATTTACCTTGGTTGTGTAAACCAACACTGATATTTTCGGCAACCGTTAAGTTGGGAAACAAGGCATAAGATTGAAATACAATGCCGAAATCACGTTTTTCTGGTGGTAAGAAGGTCGTGTCTTTACCGTCTTGTAAAATAGATCCTGATGTTGCTAAATCTAATCCGGCAATCGCACGAAGTAGGGTGGTTTTACCGCAACCCGAAGGTCCTAAAAAGCAGATGAACTCGCCTTGATTGATCTGCAAAGAAATATCGTTTAATGCGGTGAAATCACCGAATTTTTTAACAAGATTATTGATGTTGAGATACGTGTTCATCTGACTACTCATGAGTTGTTTGGACTATACCAGTATGGTAGGCAGCGTTAGTGACAGTTTGATGACAGTTAGAGTGTTTTTATCAGGTTTTACAATTATTTATAGTAAGTTTGGAACAATATTTAGTGTTTTTTATATGAGTGATAATTGACTATAAACGATAAAGCTAGGCATTATAAATAACGCCTAGCTTGTTAATCTCAATGCTTAATTAACACGGTTAATCATTATCTCGCTTCAGATTTTGAATCGAATTTTTCTGACCATGTATGCAGTACATCTTTACGATCATTAGCCATTTTACTAAAGTCCATTTCGACCATCGCGTCTTGTACATTTGGATAGTTTTTCACGGGTTTACTGACGTCTTTATGGCCGACTAATGCATAAGACTCATTATATAATTCATTGGCTTGTTTTGAGATTGACCAATCCACAACCCGCTTGGCTGCTGTTGATGGTTTAACGAGGCCAACCGCTTCTGATTCCCAACCAATACCTCCGGCAGGTAAGATCACGTCAAGTGGTGCGCCTTGGGTTTTTAGTTTTGCGCCACGTAATGCCATCGATATCCCAATCGCGACTTCACCCATGCCTGCTTGTACACAAGGCTTCGAGCCTGAATGGGTGTAATGCGCAATATTGTCATTCAGTTTGGTCATGTAGCTCCAACCTTTATCTTCACCCATGGTTTGTAACCATGCAGATACTTGCATATAACCTGTGCCCGATGATGCTGGGTTTGGCATTGCAATATGACCTTTATAGACAGGCTTAAGCAGGTCATCCCATGATGTTGGTTTAGGTAGGTTGTACTGTTTTGCTACGTATTCGTTAAAGCAGATGGCATTAAACCAAGCATCATTACCATACCAAGCTTTGTTTTCTTCTGGGTCAATCATGCTAGTACGCAGGTTTTCGACGCCTTTTGGTGAATAAGGTTTCAGGATACCGGCTTTTTTAAGCAGTGCCATTGATGAGCCCGCCAGTCCCCAAACTACTTCTGCACGCGGATTATTTTTTTCAGCAAGTAATTTTGCCGTCATGATGCCTGTTGAATCTCGCACCCATTTGATTTCGATATCAGGGTTCGATTTTTCAAAGGCGACTTTGTATTTCGCTAATACATCCGTTTCAAATGCGGTGTAAACCACCACTGCTTCTGCGGCAAATACTGGTGCAGTGAATAAGGCGCCTAAGGCAGCGATAGAACCTATAATCCAACGTTGTTTCATTCGTGTAACTCCAAAAATTATTAACGGTTGATTCTGGTCTGTACCAGATTTGTTGAGTACGATGATAGAGTTGTTTTGTGACAGAAATATGATCAATTTATTTAAATTCAATTAATTAGGAGATTTCATCTATTTTTATATTTGCGTTTTTGTCTCGGTGTTTTTTCTAAAGACTCGTGAGTATGAACCTTTTATGAATTCTGCTGTTGAGCTATTTACCAAGCTAGCACTCCACTGCTAGAGTTCTCATCAACTGGTATAGTCCAAATGGAAGCAGAGATGAAAAACGAATATTTATTACTAACACCGGGTCCACTTTCTACAACTGCAAGTGTACGAGAAGCCATGCTAAAAGATTGGTGTACTTGGGATGATGAATATAACAAAGACATTGTTGAAGTTATTCGCGCTAAGTTAGTTCAACTAGCGACTCAGCAAACGGGTTATACCAGTGTACTGATGCAAGGCAGTGGCACTGCATCGGTAGAAGCGACAATTGGCAGTGTTATTCCTGCTGATGGCAAATTGTTGGTGGTTGATAACGGTGCTTATGGTGCCCGTATAGCCCAGATTGCAGATTACTTAAATATCGCTTGTGACGTGATTACGCCGGGTGAAACTGCGCAACCAAACATTGCTGAAGTGGAAGCTAAACTAACCGCCGATGACAGTATTACCCATGTCGCGATTGTGCATTGTGAAACCACTACAGGCATGCTAAATCCGATTGATGATGTGATTAAACTGGCTAAACAACATGGCAAGATCGTGATCTTGGACGCGATGTCGAGCTTTGGTGGTATTCCACTGGATGTGGCTGAGTTGGGGGTTGATTTCCTGATCAGTTCAGCCAACAAGTGTATTCAAGGTGTACCGGGTTTTGGTTTTGTGATTGCACGCCAAAGTGAACTGGAAAAATGCAAAGGGCTAGCCCGCTCGTTATCATTAGATCTGTATGACCAATGGCATTGTATGGAAACAAATGGTGGCAAGTGGCGCTTTACCTCACCAACTCACACCGTGCGCGCATTTTACCAAGCGTTATTAGAGCTTGAAGAAGAAGGCGGTATTGCGGCGCGTCATCAACGTTACCAAGAAAACCAAACAACCTTAGTCGCAGGAATGGCGAAGCTGGGTTTTGATACCTTGTTAGATGCATCATTGCATTCGCCAATTATTACCTCGTTCTATTCACCAACGCACAGTGATTACCAATTTAAAGAATTTTATAACCGCCTTAAAGAGCAAGGCTTTGTTATTTACCCAGGTAAGGTATCAAACGCTGACTGTTTCCGTATCGGTAATATTGGTGATGTACATCCAAGTGATATCCAGCGCTTATTAGTGGCGATGGAAACAGCTAAATATTGGGAATTAAGTGCATGAATGAAGTGATGACTAACTTGGAGGCTAATACACCGTTGATAGCTGCCTGCATCGCAGTATTGTCGTGCTTAACTGCATTGTTAGCAGATCAGTTTTCATAAAAATTTGTAACAAAATCATTAACAAAAGCTTACTTTGGAAAATATTATTATGTCTAATATCGTACAAGATCAATCAGTAAAACTTAATCATGTTCAGTCTGTTATTTTTGATTGGGCGGGCACTATCGTTGATTTCGGTTCATTTGCTCCGACCACTATTTTTATTGCGGCATTTAAATCGCAATATGATTTTGATATTAGCTTAGCGGAAGCGCGGGTTCCGATGGGTCTCGGTAAATGGGATCACATTAAAGCCGTATCTGAATTACCTGACGTTGCTGCGCGTTGGCAAGCACAGTTTGGTTCGACGATTAGTACCGCTGAGATTGATGCGATTTACGAAACATTTATGCCGCTACAGATCGCAAAAGTGGGTGAGTACGCTGATCCCATCCCGCACGCACTCGATGTTGTGAATGGGCTAAAGCAGCAAGGCGTTAAAATTGGTTCGTGCTCTGGTTACCCTCGCGTTGTTATGGACAAGTTAATACCAGTTGCTGCAGAAAAAGGTTATGTGCCAGATTGTGTTGTCGCCACTGATGACTTACCAGCAGGCGGTCGTCCAGCACCTTACATGGTACTTAAGAATGTGATTGATATGGCTGTTACCGATGTTGGTGCGTGTATTAAAGTCGATGATTCCGTACCGGGCATTGAAGAAGGCCATAACGCAGGAATGTGGACTGTAGGCTTATTATTATCGGGTAACGAGGCTGGTCTGACGTTAGCGGAATACCTTGCCGCAGATGAAGCAACATTATACCTGTCGCGTGAAAAAGCCCGTGATCGTTTCACGCCATTTAATGCTCATTATCTGATTGATACCATTGCTGACCTGCCGCAAGTGGTTGCTGATATTGATGCTCGTTTAGCCGCTGGCGAACGTCCATAATCGTTTATTTAGCCTTTAACCTGTCGCTTGTAATCATTAAGCGTCAGGGTTGTGGTTAAAGTTAATAGCTAGTCATAGGGCTAGCTATTTTTCGTTACATGAAAATAAAAGTACACAGAGTGTGATCATGACTAAGCAGCCTGAATTTCAACCTTTTTGGTTCCAACAAGCGATGGATCTTGAAGATGACTACCGGAATAATGTGCAACCACAAACCCTAACTGCAGATACCGTCGCAGATGTGTGTATTGTTGGTGGTGGTTACACAGGGTTATGGACCGCGATTCAGCTAAAACAGCAGCAACCAACACTGGATGTAATGATCATCGAAAAAAGTCTCTGTGGTAGTGGCGCATCGGGTCGTAATGGTGGTTGCATGTTAACGTGGTCGACCAAGTACTTGTCGATGCGACGTTTGTATGGCGAAGCGCAGGCAGTTGAACTAGTGAAAGCGTCAGAGCAAGCCGTGGATGAAATAGAAGCCTTTTGTTTAAAGTATCAAATTGATGCAGAACTGCGTCGTGATGGGACTCTATTTACCGCGACGAATACTGCGCAAACCGGTGGTTTAGAGGCAACGTTAGCCGCGTTAGATAAACATGAATTAAACAGTTGGCAGGCGTGGGAAGCGAAGAAAGTACAGTTACATGCCGGGTCTGAATTACATCAGTCTGGGTATTTCTCTCCCGTCGCCGCAAGTGTACAACCGGGTAAATTAGCGCGTGGTTTAAAGCGCGTAGCAGAACAGTTCGGGGTACGTATTTATGAAAACACCCCGATGTTAGCCATTAATGATAATTCGATTACGTCAACAAACAGCAATAAAAAAACAAAGCATAAAATTGTGATTAATACCCCGAAAGGGACTGTTTACGCGACGAAATCGGTGATGGCATTGAATGCTTGGATGTTAGAGCAATTTCCACAATTTAAAAATAAGATCGTAGTCGTATCTTCAGACATGGCAATCACTAAACCAATACCAGAAAAGTTGAAAAAAATGGGTTTGGTAGAGGGCAAAACCGTACTGGATTCACGTACCTTTGTGCATTACTACCGTACTACGCCAGATGGCCGCTTAATGTTAGGTAAGGGAGGTAATCATTTCTCTTATGGCAATGCAGTCAGACCTTTATTCGATAAATCGACCCGTTATGGTAAGTTATTACGTGAGTCGTTTGATAAATTATTTCCGACGCTGGTGGATGAAGAGTTTGCCGTGACTTGGACTGGCCCTTCCGATCGTTCTGCAACGGGACTGCCGTTTTTTGGTAAAATTGAAGACGTAGGCAATATTTATTATGGCTTTGGTTATTCAGGTAGTGGCGTTGGCCAGACTTGGATCGGTGGCAAAATATTATCATCTATGTTGCTTGGCCATAATGACAAATGGAGTGATAACGGCTTAACGACAGGGCCGAAAGGCGGCTTTCCTCCTGAGCCTATACGTTGGTTAGGCACCATGATGGTACGTAATGCGATTCGTCGTAAAGAACGTTGTGAAGATAACGAAACGGCACCTTTCTGGTTAGATAAACAGTTGGCTAAGTTTGCTAATGCGGCCGGTAAGGCAGATAAGTAATACACTGTTCAGTGAGTAATAAATGTCATGAAAAATCCAGTATTAACGTGTGCTAATACTGGATTTTTTAGGTTATGTATTTATAAAGCGTTTAGTTACTGACTACTTGCGCCAAACCCCCCATTCTCCTGTTGTTCCCGGTTCTTCACCTTTAGTCCACCATTGCGCTGTCCATGTTGAACCGTTATGAGTGACTTTATCTCCGCCCACATAGACGGTATCAGCTTGCCAATCACTGTTATTAACAATATCGCTAACCACGGTAACGGTGCGTTTATTCGTCATGGTCTGTTGATTATCTTGGCCGTAGGTTAAGGTATAAGTTAACTCGTATTCACCTATAACATCGGTATTTACCGCTCCTGTGACAGTGATGTTACTGGTGAGATCGCCTTGGGTTGGATGGTTTGCTGTAACTCCTTGCATTGGATCAAACTGACCCCCAATCACAATCGTGGTATCTGTGATACCTTCAATGCTTGGTAATACTTCGTATACCGTTACCTTACGCACTTGGTTTTCTGTTTTATCATCACTGCTGACGCTGTACGTTAATAGATATTCACCGACTTGATTCGTATCAACATGACCTGATATCTCTATATCACCCGTGATGTCATTACCCTGGTAATCTTTAGCGGTAATACCTGTTAAAGGATCAAAACTACCATTAAGTTCGATGCGTGTATCGACAATACCAGCCAAGGTTGGCGTCATATCGACGACTGGCGGTAATTGATTATGAATAAAATTGCCGTAATCTTTAATAAACTGCTGATTGTAACTGTTGTTCGCTGCGTCTGTCCCCATATCCCAGTTTACTGACCAGGTCATGACACCACGCAGTGGTTGTCCTTGTGCTTTTAAACGATCAAACGCACGATACAAATCTTGAGGGTCTTTGACATAACCGGTGGCTGCGGCATCATTACTCGAAGGCAGTCCAAATACCAGTTTATCATGTGGGATCTTGTAGAAATTACGCGTGCCGTTAATGAGAGAGTCAGCAATATAGTAAATAAATTCTTCTTTTAATTCGTCATTATTTTGTGCTATCCAACCCACGCCTTCAATCCAGAGACCATCACCACCTTGATTATAGAATTGCGGGTTAATAAAATCATAATAACCATCGAGCTCGGTCAGATAAGGTGTATAAGCACCATTTACAGTTAAGTATGGAAATTCGGGCGCCATGGTGATCATAAAGTTGTCACCGGTTTTACGGTAATGATCTTTCACCATTTTTAATGCGGTCGGGATAACAAACTGATTATCTTTCGCTGTAATCGCAGCTTGTTCTAAGTCGATATCGAGACCATCAAAACCATAACGATCTGTAAGACGAATAATCTCTGCTGCGAGTGCATCTTCATCACCACGAGTTAACTCGATATGTGCATCTGCACCACCAAGGGCGAGTAGTACACTGCGTCCCTGACTGTTAAGGGTATTGATCTGCTCGATAAATTCAGCTTCACTCATACCTATCGTTGGGTCTAGCTTAAAGGTTGGGATTCGACCTTCTGCGGTATCATAAACTTTCATAAATGAAATGTTGACTACATTGTACTGCGGGTTGACTTCACTGAGGTCAACACAAGGGGCGTTACCCCCCTTATAACCACCACCATCACACCAGTTGTGCCAGTAACCAACGACCACATTGTCGTCCTGTGAAGTGATCGTCCCTGCAATACCTGCTGTTGAAAATAAGCCGGTAAATATTGCCGCCGAAAGTATAGATTTTAGCTTCATAATATTCCCCAAATTAACGCTGTTGACGCAATGAAATATCCTATCCCATTGTTAAAATTGATATTAAACTACCATAAAATGTATAGTGATTACGGGGTGCTTGTACACAGTACTTTTTTTTACGGTCGAAAAAATAATGCCTATAGCAATGGTGAATAAAAATTATATGCAGGTTCAGGATAAATGTTCTAAACGAACGGTGTCATTTACCGATGCGGTGTAAGCTATTGTTTTTGAGTGTATTTATTTGGTTTGTTTTATGCGAATATTTTCATTTAGTGTTTTTCGCTTATTTTTATAACGCGTTTTAGATGATCAACGGTAATGTGAGACGGAAATGCAGATAAATAGGGTGGTTATTATAGAGGTCATACCAGCTAACTTTTAGGCGCATAATAAAAAACCCAAGACGAGTAAATCGCTTGGGTTTTTTGATCTTCAATGAGCTTAACTCTTATTTAGAACTGATTTAAAGCCTATTGCGCGTTTTGCGCTTTTAGCGCTAATTTCTTCTCTAGATAATGGATGTTAGTGCCACCATTCTGGAAGTTTTCATCACTTAAAATATCTAAATGCAGTGGGATATTAGTCTTAATACCATCAATCACCATCTCGCTTAATGCATTACGCATTCTTGAGATCGCAACGTCACGATTCTCACCATAAGTGATTAACTTACCGATCATTGAATCGTAGTGCGGTGGTACTTTATAACCCGCATAAACATGCGATTCCCAACGTACACCAAAACCGCCTGCGGCATGGAAACGTTTGATTTGACCAGGACTTGGAATAAATGTCTCTGGATCTTCGGCGTTAATACGGCACTCAATTGAATGACCTGTTAAGCGCACTTCATCTTGCGATATCGTTAATGGCATACCAGCAGCAACACGTAACTGTGCTTTGATTAAATCAATGCCAGTAACCATTTCGGTGATCGTGTGCTCAACCTGAATACGGGTATTCATTTCGATGAAATAGAATTCGCCATTTTCATACAGGAATTCGAAAGTACCAGCGCCACGATAGTTAATATCAACACAAGCACGACTGCAGCGTTCACCGATATGACGACGAATGTCAGCGGTAATGCCCGGTGCTGGCGCTTCTTCAACTACTTTTTGATGACGACGTTGTAGTGAGCAATCTCGCTCGCCAAGATAGATTGCATTACCTTGACCATCAGCCAGTATTTGAACTTCGATGTGACGTGGATTCTCTAGGAATTTCTCCATGTATACCATGTCATTACCGAAGAATGAACCGGCTTCGTTACGCGTGAGTGCGATAGAATCAAGTAATTCAGATTCTTCACGAACAACACGCATACCACGACCGCCACCGCCACCGGCAGCTTTAATAATGATCGGATAGCCGATGCGTTTAGCAATGCTCTTATTGCGTTGAGCGTCTGTATCAAGGGGACCATCAGAACCTGGAACACAAGGTACACCGGCTTTTTTCATTGCCGCAATCGCAGATACTTTATCGCCCATTAGACGAATAGTTTCAGCTTTAGGGCCGATGAAAATAAAACCAGAATGTTCAACCTGTTCAGCAAAATCAGCGTTTTCAGCTAAGAAACCGTAACCAGGATGAATGGCAACTGCGCCTGTGATCTCTGCTGCGCTTAAGATTGCAGGTACATTTAGGTAGCTGTCTACTGCCGCAGGTTTACCAATACAAACTGTCTCATCAGCCAGCAATACGTGTTTTAATTCACGATCAGCGGTTGAGTGAACTGCAACAGTTTTGATGCCTAATTCTTTACAAGCGCGAAGAATACGTAGTGCAATTTCGCCGCGATTGGCGATAACAACTTTATCCAACATTGTAAACTCCGTCGTTATTCAATGATGAAAAGAGGTTCATCAAACTCAATAGCTTGACCGTCTGTTGCTAGGATAGCTTTAACTACGCCTGCTTTATCTGATTCAATTTGGTTCATCATTTTCATTGCTTCTAGGATACAAAGTGTATCGCCAACATTGACTGTTTGGCCAATAGCAACAAACGGTGCTGCACCTGGAGATACGGCATTATAGAAAGTACCAACCATAGGAGAACGAACTTGATGGCCCGCTACTTCTGCTGGAGCTGCTTCAACTGCTGCCGCTGGAGTCGGCGCTGCCACAGGTGCTACAGGAGCAGGTGCGTATTGTACTTGTGGTGCCACGCTGCTAAAACGATTGATTCGAACAGACTCTTCGCCTTCAGAAATCTCTAATTCTGCAATGCCAGATTCTTCAACAAGTTCAATCAGTTTTTTAATTTTACGGATATCCATCATAATCTCTTTATTATTTGTTGTTAGTTTGCTTTAGCTGTTTGGCAGCAGAAAGCAACGCAAATTCATAACCATCAGCCCCTAATCCACAAATAACGCCTTTGGCGATATCTGACAGATAAGAATGATGACGAAATTGTTCTCGTGCGTGTACATTAGAGAGGTGTACTTCGATAAATGGGATTGAAACCCCTAATAATGCATCTCTAATTGCGACACTTGTATGCGTATATGCAGCTGGGTTAATAATGATAAAATCAGTATTTCCCATCGCTGCATGAATATGATTAATGAGCTCGTGTTCTGCGTTAGACTGTTCGTGGCGCAGATCAATATCGTGCTGAGTTGCAACATCGTTTAAATGTTCTACAATGTCACTAAGTGTTTGATAGCCGTAAGTCTCAGGTTCTCTTTTACCTAAAAGATTTAGATTCGGTCCGTTGAGTAACAATATTCTGAGTTTGTTCGACATATTGCTTCCATTGTCTGGTAAAATGACGCTAACGTCGCTAAACGCGTTGTCTTTGCTAGCTTTTCTGAAAACTTCAATCATAAAGTAATATAAAGTATGATTGTTGCTAATTCCCTACACACTATATGATTTTCGTAGAATATAACAGCATTTAACTGGTCTTATCTGATATTTTATTAAAGTTTACACTCTAAGTTTAATCTCGCTCACACCGCTTATTTAGGGGGGGGGCAGGCCGATTATTGATGTGATTATCAATAATATTGTTCGAGTAACAGTTTGATCAGCTAGAATAATTTGTGCATGACTTATTTAACGGTGTAGATAGGGCATTATGCAGAGATGATTGAATATGAATACTGAGGTTGTTCATTGGTATCGGAAATAAAAAATCGGTGTAACTAAGGCGAGGGTTACACCGATAAGTTGATTATGATCACGCTAGCGCTTATGGTCGTTATGCGTTATGCGTTTTGCTTTTCGGCTATTAGAGTATCAACAACGCTTGGATCTGCTAACGTGGATGTATCCCCTAACGAATCCGTATCATTGGTTGCGACCTTACGCAGAATACGACGCATGATCTTACCTGAACGCGTTTTTGGTAGTGCTTGTGTCCAATGTAACGTATCTGGTGTGGCAATCGCACCAATTTCGTTGCGCACCCATTGTTTTACTTCGGCGATTAATGCGTCGTCCGCTTTTTCGCCCGCATTAAGTGTCACGTATGCATAAATACCTTGCCCTTTAATATCGTGTGGTACACCGACGACCGCGGCTTCCGCAATTTTACTGTGCGACACTAATGCACTTTCAATTTCTGCTGTGCCCATACGGTGACCTGAGACATTAAGGACATCATCTACACGACCTGTGATCCAGTAATAACCATCAGCATCACGTTTGGCACCATCACCCGTGCAGTACATGTTCGGGAATGTTGAAAAATAAGCTTCTTCAAAACGGCTTTCGTCACCATAAATACCACGCATTTGTCCAGGCCAAGAATCTAAGATGACTAAGTTACCTTCGTTTTCGCCTTCTAATAAGTTACCTTCATTATCGACCAAGGCTGGGCTAATACCAAAGAATGGACGGGTTGCAGAGCCAGGTTTCAGTGCCGTAGCGCCTGGCAGAGGGGTAATTAAGATCCCGCCAGTTTCTGTTTGCCACCAAGTATCAACAATCGGTGTTGATGAGTTGCCAATCTTGTCGTAATACCATTTCCATGCTTCAGGATTGATTGGTTCTCCCACCGAGCCCATTAGTCGAAGCGAGGTACGCTTAGTGCCTGTGATGGCATCATCGCCTTTGGCCATCAGTGCTCGAATGGCAGTTGGTGCAGTATAAAGTGTGGTGACTTGGTGTTTATCAATAACCTGACACATACGCGCAGTATCAGGGTAGTTTGGTACACCTTCAAATAATACCGTGGTAGCGGCATTCGCAAGTGGCCCATAAACCAAGTAACTGTGACCCGTGATCCAACCAACATCGGCAGTACACCAGAATACGTCATTGTCTTGGTGATCAAAGACGTACTTAAAGGTCATGGTTGCATAAACAAGATAGCCACCAGTGGTATGCAATACACCTTTGGGTTTACCGGTCGAGCCTGAAGTATAAAGGATGAATAATGGGTCTTCGGCGTTCATCGCTTCTGGTTCGCATTCGCTTGGCTGGTCTTTTACGACATCATGCCACCATAGGTCGCGGCCCTCATGCCAAGTAATATCTGCGTTGGTTCGTGCAAATACGATGACATTTTTAACGCTGGTTACTTGTGGTTTGGCTAAAGCATTATCAACGCAATCTTTGAGTCGGGTAATACGTCCCGCGCGTAGACTTTCATCGGCGGTGATCACTAATTTAGCCCCGCAGTTATCAATACGATCGGCCAGTGCTTCAGCAGAGAAACCAGCAAATACAATCGTGTGTACTGCACCAATACGTGTACAAGCAAGCATTGCGATAGCGGCTTCTGGCACCATTGGCATATACAGGCAAACTACGTCACCTTTTTTAATGCCTTGGGCTTTTAACGCATTTGAAAACTGACAGACTTTTTCATAGACTTCTTGATAAGTAAGTTTTGCTGAATCTTTGGGATCATCGCCTTCCCAAATGATTGCCGTTTTGTTGGCGTTATCTTTTAAGTGACGATCAAGGCAGTTAGCTGAGACATTGAGTTTACCGTCTTGGAACCATTTAATGTCGACACTACCAGGTTGGAAACTGGTGCTTTTGACTTGGCTATAAGGCTTGATCCAATCAACGATTTGCCCTTGTTCACGCCAAAATTCTTCCGGATCGGTAATTGAATGCTTATACATAGCTTGATAAGCACTGTCATTTAATAAACTGTTTTGCGCAAATTCTGCAGGTACCGGATATAGTTTAGTGTCGCTCATTGTTCTTCCTTAATGGTATTTAATTCCTTTTTATTTTGGATGTGATATCGCTATGTCGCTTGCGGTTGTGCACATCTCTTGTGAATAAAAATGACACGGCGGTAAACTTCTATCAATACGACTTTAGTATTAGCACTGAGTTTTTGTGATAGTTTGACTTATATAGCTAATATGTGATTTCAAAAATGTTACTTCACGCAACTTTTTAATTTATTTTTCTTAATGATTTATTCATGATAAAAGCGCAAAATAGCTGCACTTATTACAGTGTAATTTACTAATAATTAGAGGGTTAACATGTCATATTCACTGCCATCTACCTTATGGATGGGGTTATATTACCTTGGATTCTTTGGTGTCTATGGTGTTCTGCTGCCATTTTGGGCGTTGTGGTTAAAAGGCGAAGGTATGTCTACCGAGATGATCGGGACCATGCTTGCTTTTGCCTTGATCGCACGTTCTGCTGGTGCTTTATTGTTAACCCGTAACTTAACAACCACAGTTTCATTATTGCAGGCGATGCGCCGCTTAACGCTAACCAGTATTATTACCTTTGCTGGTTTTTACTTGAGCAATAATGTGTATGTGGTTTTTCTGTTGGTGGTGATCACCAACTTTGTCTTTTCACCGTTAATGGCGTTAGGTGAAGCGATGGCGGCAAAGCTCGTTCGCTATAATAATATGGATTACGGTAGGACTCGCTTATGGGGCTCAATAGGCTTTATGCTGGCGAGCGCACTGACTGGAGTACTGGTCGAATCGTTTGATCATCAAGTTATTTTGTTCACGATTATTGTGGGTTTAGCAGCATTGTTATTATTAACCGTGACCCCTGCGCGTAATATGCCGCAAGATACGACGACGAGTAGTAAGCGTAGCAGTAGCTTTATTGCTATTTTAAGTCGTCCAAGTTTTTGGCCATTTTTGTTAATCACTGCATTACTGCAAGGCGCACATGCCGCCTATTATGGTTTTGGTGCTGTGTATTGGCAGGACATTGGTATTAGCGAAACCTACATTGGTTACTTTTGGAGTATGGGTGTTGTCGGTGAGATCTTCTTTTTGGCTATCGGACGTCGATTGTTTGCCAATACCAGTATGGCGACGATGTTTGTGATTGCGACCTTAGGCAGTATTGTTCGTTGGTTAACGCTGAGTTATGCGGTGGATGTGACTGTGATCATGTTGTCGCAACTATTACACGGCGTGACATTTGGTATCGCGCATTTGGCGGCGATGCGTTATATATCCGAAAATGTAGCTGATGAAGATACCATGACGGTACAAGCTATTTATGCGGCAATCCCATTCAGTCTGGCGATTGCGTTACTGACATTTTTATCAGGACTATTTTATCCCGATTTAAAAGAAAATATCTTCATCTTGATGGCGATTGCCGTGGTACCAGTGTTGTTATTGGTACGCAGTAAACACATCTAATTGCAGCTTCGAGTATGCTTTAAACGGATAGCGTAATTAGCTATCCGTTTTCAGTTGGTCGTATTTTTGTATCTAACGGCTTTTTAAATCAAGTAATTGCTTAGTAAACTCAGCAAAACCGAACCCACCTGGTTGACTCATTACAATCGCGGGGTGATGATTGAGTTTGTCCCAGTAATCTTTTATATTGGCAACCCCGACTGTTTTAGGCAGCGCTTCAAACATCAGCTGATCATTCATTGAATCTCCCACGTAACAAGCATTATTCAGTATTTCGTGCGTGGATAATCCCTTTTCCGCTAAAAATTGCAGTGATGTCGCTTTTTTTGAATGCTCGCCATACCATGCATTAATATGAATTGAGCTGGCTGTGGCATGTGCACCTAGGGCATGTATTTTAGCGACAACCTCAGCAATAATCACCTCATCAACACGATCTCGATTCTGGCCAATATCAATGGCGACTTCACACAAGCGATATGACTGATCAAGCGTTAAATTGAGTGTTGGATAGTCAGCTAAAATCGCGATGATTTGTTGTTTTAGTTTTGCTTGTTGCTCCGCTATTTCGTCCATTGTCCGATTGGCGCGCAGTGTTAAATAGCTGTTTTGTTTTTCCATAATGAATGCGCCATTTTCACCAAGCACGGCATCAACAGGCCATAGCTGAGCGATATGGTCACACCAACCTGCGCAGGCGCCTGTAACTGCCACGACTTTGATACCTGCTTGTTGTAATTCAGCCAGTGCGATCAAGGTTTCTGGTGGTAACTTTCCTTGCCAAGTGAGGGTATCATCCACATCTGTTAGTACCCATTCCACATGTTTCCAGTCTGGCGTTAATTCGTTTGGTACCGAATTCATTGTATGCATCCTTTATAATCTATAGTAAATTCGGAAAAAAATGACCAACTATCTCTATATCTCAGTATTCATTGAGTGATGATTAAGATACGGGAGGACACTGTTTATTGTGTAACAAATGTTTTTGTCATGGGTGGGTAACATAGTCCCGCCACTGCACAACCTTGGTAATGAATCGTTATTTTACTCGCTGGTGCTAACGTTGAAACGGGCACTGACAACATCAATTCATATTCGAAAATTTTGACATCACCAAAATACTCATCATGATAGTCTTTACCTTCTGGTAGGCCGACTATCGTGTGCTCATTACCGTTTATTGTTACGCGCAGCTTATTTTTATATAAATAATAGCCCTCGGTAATTTGCCAGAATACATTTAAGTTGTCGGCTTGTTGCAGCTGAGAAAAAACAAATGCATCTTCGACGGGTAAGAATGCAGGGGCGCTCTGTTGTTTGTTTGCAAATGGACTAACATTAATATTTGCATACACTGGTATTAGGCTTTGGATTACAAGGCTACTTGCGAGTAATAGGGTTAATTTTGCTTTCATTTTTCCAACTTTATTACGTTTTAGTTGTCTTAATTGTGACGTCAGTTACTTAGCATTATGGACTATCGACTAGACTAGAGCTTGAAAACTGGGTTGATTACCCCTATGTTACTTTATATTCTGATCGTTTTGTGCGGATTTTTAGATAACTTAGTGACAAATATATACTCAGCTAAGTCGTCTACTATAACTATATTTTTGAGAGGTTAATGTGTTAGGTCGTTTATTTTTTTTATTTACTGCGATGACATTAATCGAAGTGTATGTACTGATGTCGATAGGTTCGTTATTAGGTGCAGAGCTGACGATTGGTATTATTATTTTAACGGCGTTTGCTGGTTCGTATTTAGTTCGGAGCCAAGGCATACAAACGGTGCAAAAATTACAAGCGCGTTTAGCCGCAGGTGAAGCGCCAGGACAAGAAATTGTAGAAGGCATTATGTTGCTGGTATGTGGTGTGCTACTTGTAACACCGGGATTTGTTACTGATGCGTTAGGTTTATTGGTGCTTACACCACAAATTCGTGGTCGTTTAGCCAAAGCGATTATTACCCAATACAAAGATCGTATTATTCCACAACCGACGTTTACTGGTAATGCGGAAGGTTTCCAGTATTCGTCACAATCGTCAACACACTCGTCACCATTTCAACAACAACCCAGTGCTGATAATAAGGCCAAAAATGATGGTGTTATCGAAGGTGATTTTGTTGAAGTAGACAGAGATGACAACAAGCTTAATTAATAAGCGATAGACCAAAAAATACCAAAAGGCGCGTTCGAAAGATCGCGCCTTTTTTGATCTTGCTTCGCTTGATATAACTTATACTACTCCGCTATTGGTAAGCCTTGCACAGCTATGGTATTTATTAGTGATGTAAAAGCAGTGACAAATAGCATTGTAAATAGTTGCTAGTCGTGATGGCTGGCGTAGTAGCTAAGGATATAGAATGACTGGACAAGCAGTATCAACAGCAGCAAATGAGCTACAGGCCGTAAGTCATACAGGGAAAGTGATTTTAGTCGGTTCGGGCCCTGGCGACCCAGACTTATTAACCGTTAAAGCATTACGTTTACTGCAGCAAGCTGAAGTGGTTGTACATGACCGTTTAGTTTCCGATGAAATTATCGCCTTGATTCATCCACAAGCCGAACGTTTTTTTGTGGGTAAAAAGGCGGGAAACCATTGTGTACCACAAAGTGGTATTAACCAATTATTGGTGGATCTTGCACAGCAAGGCAAGCAAGTGATCCGCCTTAAAGGCGGTGATCCTTTTATCTTTGGTCGTGGTGGCGAAGAGCTTGAAGCCCTATTACCTTTTAACATACCTTTTGAAGTTGTGCCGGGCATTACCGCTGCTTCTGGATGTGCTGCATACGCAGGGATCCCGTTGACGCACCGTGATTATACCCAAGGTGTGCAATTTATTACTGGGCATTTAAAAGATGATGCGAACCAGTTGGATTGGCCGCTATTGGGTAAGGCGACGCATACTTTGGTGTTTTACATGGGGTTAATACAGAGTGGCGGTATTGCACATAACCTAATTGAACACGGAATGAGTGCCGATATGCCGGTGGCTATAGTGGAAAGAGGCACTAGTCAACGACAACGTACATTGCAAGGATCGTTAAAGGATCTGAGTGATCTTGCCGCGCAAGCTGAAAGCCCTTCGCTGATTATCATTGGTCAGGTTACCCAGTTAGCCGCTAAGCTTGATTGGTTTAGCGCCACACTCGCAACGGCTGAATAGCATCTAATAAATAGGGTTATATAAAGATAATATAACCCTGACCGTTTTAACTTAACGCCTGGTATCCACGGATAAATAAACGCACAGAACTTTGTAAGTAGTGCTTAATTTCCTGCTCAGATAACGACTCTTCAATATTAAATTCTAACCGTGTCCATTGCTCACCTTTAAGAACCGCCAGTAATTGTATTGCGGCTTGACGACAGTCATCGATATCCAATTCTCCACGGCGGTGGTACTCGGCTAAGCAATTTGTCAGTTTATCGATAACAAAGATGGGGCCAGCTTCAAAAAATAATCGTGATAAATGTGGATGGGCAAGACATTCTGCCGCACACGTTCGATGCACTGCCATTGAATCTGGTGATGTGATCATGGCAAAAAAGCCTTGTGCGAATAAGGTTAAGGTTGGTTCAACCGGTCCTAGATTCTCTGGCAATAATTCTCCGACGCCCAATAATTCGCATTTGTAGCTGATCGCAGTAATGAATAATTCATCTTTATTGCCAAAGTGGCTGTATACGGTTTGCTTAGATACTCCCGCTAATTTAGCGATGTGATCCATACTCGTGGCAGTGTAGCCGTGCTGAGTAAATTGCAATGTTGCAGCATCAAGTATTTGATTTCGTTTTAATTCACTTTTTGTTCTGGGTTTATTCATTTATTCATACCGCTAGTTATTTGAATATACATTTCATTATAAATGTTACATATACGTTAATATTATCAAAATGGACTGTACGGTCTAGTTTGATTTTGCTATATTCTCGACTGGACTTGCAAGTCTAGTTTATAAATGGTTGAAACAAAAGGGTTGCGCTGGATAGCTCGCAAAAAAGGACTTTTATCATGATTAGAAAGAATAACTTATCTTTGCTGCATATAAAATCAGCGCAATGGCTAAGTATAGTGCTAACACTGATCACACTGCAAGCATGTAGTAAGGTTGTAGCAGATGAAGCACTTGGTACATCACAGTATTTACAAGCAAGCAGTGAGCACCTAACCAAACAAACGGGTTACCAAGTCGAGAATAAATTTGTTGGTAAGGTGATTGCTAAGCAAGATGCGAATTTAGGTTTCGAGTTCGCAGGCATTATTAAAACCCTACATGTGATTGAAGGTCAGCAGGTTGTTAAAGGCCAATTGCTCGCAGAGTTAAATACTCAGCTGTTATTAATCGAACGGGCGCAATTGGAAGCACAGTTGCAGCAAGCAGAAGCTGAATTTGATTTGATCGAAGCAAATCTATCGCGTTTAAGTTCATTGAGTAAGCGTGGCTTTACCTCGGAACAGAACATGGATGAACTGACGTCGCAAAAGCGCATTATTACTGCAAATATTAACAGTACTTTGTCGGCTCTCGAGGCAAGTCAGTACCGAATTGATAAATCTAAACTATTAGCGCCTTTTGATGGCATTGTCAGTAGTCGCCAAATTGCTCAAGGTGAAGTGATTGCTGTGGGAACCACGGCATTTAGATTGTTGCAAACGGGCGATTCGGAAGTGACGGTCGGTGTGCCTGCTGGTTTTATCAAACAACTGCAAGGCAAGGATTATCAACTCGAGATCGCAGGTGTTAACTATCCTGCGACATTGCTGAGTATGGGGAATGAAGTTGATACGGTGACCCGAACCATTAGCCTGCGTTTTGCATTAGGGAATAACAACTCTGTTTATAATGGTCAGTTAGCTTATCTGGCTTTGTCGCAGGAATACCAACAACCGGGTTACTGGGTACCGCTAAGCGCGATCACTGACGGGGTGCGAGGTATGTGGAATATATATACTTTAGAAGAAAACCTTGGGTTTCGAGATCTAGAGACAAATATGGCAGGCTCGCCTGCACTATTTCAGCTTAAAAGCACAACCGTCACCGTATTACATGCCACCGAAACAACGGCTTATGTTCAGGGTGATTTAAAAGATAATCAAGCCTATGTAAACACCGGAATCCATCGTTTTGTACCGGGACAGATGGTGACGCTTAGCCATCAGCAAGCATTTGCGAATAGGCCTACCAGCGATGTGATATCGGAGCATAAAATATGATCAAGGCGTTTACTGAAAATAATCGTCTGATGGCACTGCTGATTATTTTACTCATCGTGGCTGGACTAGGCTCGTTATCAACATTACCGCGTACGGAAGATCCAAGGATCACAAATCGGATCGCGAGTGTGTTGACCTTGTTACCGGGTGCGAGCGCTGAGCGTGTCGAAGCGTTAGTGACAGAAAAAATAGAACAGAAATTACGTAAACTGGCTGATATTAACCGTATTACCTCCACATCTCGGCCGGGAATATCCATCGTGCAATTAAAATTACACGATACCATCACAGATACCGTTCCGGTGTGGTCACGAGTACGTGATCTGCTTAATGACGTAACGAGTGAGTTGCCGTCAGCCGCAGTCGCACCACGATTAGAAGATGATCGTGGTTATGCCTACACGCAATTAATCGCCGTTAAATGGCAAGGTAATAGTGCCGTTGATTTAACCACATTAGGTCGTTACGGCAAAGAATTACAAAACCAGTTAAAGGTGATCCCCGGTACTGATATTGTCAGTTTATTTGGCCGAGGTGAAGAGCAAATATTGGTCGAAATTGATAAACATTTAGCGGCGAATTTATCATTATCGACACAAGCTATTTCCAACATTATTTTAGCTGCCGATGCTAAAGTATCTGCGGGTAACATCATCAATGATTATAATCAAATGCAGATCGAAGTGGCGGGATCGTTTGATTCTGTCGATCGGATCCGTCAGATCCCGTTGTTAAATGATAGCAAGGGTGGTGTAGTTCGCTTAGGGGATATCGCGCAGATAAGTAAAAACCTGCAGTGGCCTGCACAAGAAATTGCCTTGGTTGATGGTGAGTATGCCGTCGTGGTATCAACACGTATGCTACCAAATTTGCGTATTGATAAATGGAGTGCCGAGGTTGATGACAAGGTTGCGGCGTTCAATCAGCAATTACCTCATTCATTAACCACTGAAGTCTTGTTTGACCAATCGCAATACACAGAAGACAGGCTACAAGGCCTAGTAGATAACATACTGATTGGTTTCTCGATAATTGCAGCTGTGCTGTTAGTGACTTTAGGCTGGCGCGCGGCATTAATCGTCACCTTATCTCTCCCTTTAACAGTATTGTTTACCTTGACTGTGATGAATTATTACGGTTTACCCATTCACCAAATGTCAGTCACTGGTTTAGTTGTTGCTTTAGGTATTATGGTTGATAACGCGATTGTAATGGCTGATACCATTCAAAAACGGCGACAGCAGGGCTTAGACATGAGTGTTGCGGTACAAGGTGCTATTAAGCACTTATGGTTACCGCTATTAGGTTCTACGTTAACGACAATATTAGCCTTTATGCCAATTGTGCTGATGCCTGGACCATCGGGTGAATTTGTCAGTGGTATTGCACTTAGCGTTATCTTTGCCTTAATTGGTTCGTATTTAGTGTCGCATACGATTGTAGCTGGACTCTCTGGTCGTTTCCTCGCGGGCCCTTCACCAGGTAAATCTGCACGTACAACGACTTGGTATAATAATGGTATTGAATTACCGGGTTTAGCACGGGCTTTCCGTCAGTCACTGGTATTGGTATTGGCTAGACCTAAGCTCAGCATTGGTTTGGTGTTTATCTTACCGTTAAGTGGCTTTATCTTGGCGAAGCATTTGGATGAACAGTTCTTTCCAGCCTCGGATCGTGACATGTTCCATATTGAATTATTCATGCCTGTGCAAACCAGTATTATTGCCACCGAGGCGATGACGAGAACGATCAGTGATTTGTTAGCGCAACAGCAAGGGATCAGTAAGGTTCGCTGGTTTATTGGTAATAACGCCCCCTCTTTTTACTATAACTTGATGCCAAGTAAAGATGGGGCGCAGTATTATGCCCAAGCGATGGTCACGGGCGATAGTTTTAAACGTGTTAATGAATTGGTACCGTCATTACAGATACTACTTGATGATGCGATCCCTGAAGCGCAGATATTAGTACGTAAGTTAGAACAAGGTCCTCCGTTTAGAGCACCGATTGAGTTACGACTTTTTGGTCCTAATTTAGATACCTTAAAAACCTTGGGTGATGAAGCAAGGCGGATCTTAATTGGCACTGACAACGTGATCCATACGCGTGCGACTATCCAGCCTGGGCTACCAAAAATATGGTTGAAGATTAATGAGGACGTGAGTCAGTTAGCGGGCTTAACGCTGACGGATGTAGCGACACAGTTACAATCAACCTTACACGGTACGGTAAACGGCTCGATTATCGAAGCCACTGAATCGATACCTGTTCGAGTGCGAATTGCCAATGAACAACGTCGTAGTTTGTCAGATTTAGCCAACATCAGCCTGAGCTCTCCGCTTTCTCAAGCGAGTATTCCGCTGGTGGCATTAACAGAATTAGCCTTGCGTCCAAGTCGTGGGGCTATCCCGCATTGGAATGGCGTACGTGTTAATACAGTTGAAGGGTATTTAGTCGCTGGGGTATTACCCTCAACTGTGCTCAATGAATTTTCGGCTCGCTTAACCAGTGAAAACTTTGTGTTACCGCCGGGTTATCGTATGGAGTTTGGTGGTGAATCAGCCAAACGTAATGATGCGATAGGTAATCTGTTAGCCAGTGTTGGCGTGATCATTATGTTACTGATTATTATCGTGGTGCTGTCATTTAACTCATTCCGCTTAGGTGGGGTGATCGTGTTATCGGCTATCCAATCTGTTGGTTTGGGTTTACTGAGTATTTATGTGTTTAATTATCCGTTTGGCTTTACCGTTATTATCGGTTTGTTAGGCTTAATGGGGCTAGCGATTAATGCTGCGATTGTTATTTTGGCGGAGTTAAAATCAGATCCGAAAGCCGTCGCAGGCGATACCGATGCCATTATTAAGGCCATCACCAGTTGTACTCGCCATATTACCTCAACGACGATCACTACGGTGGGGGGATTCTTACCATTAATCTTAGCGGGTGGTGGTTTCTGGCCGCCGTTTGCCATTGCCATCGCGGGTGGTACGGTATTAACAACCTTATTATCGTTTTATTTTGTACCTGCGATCTTTGTATTAATGAGCCGTAAAAGACCCTTTGAAGTAACGGCTGTCGCCGCTTAGTCGTAAACTATAGTAAAAGATAACTGTGCACGTTAGTTGAGACATAAAAAATCCCCGTTACTGTCGTTGGCTGTAATGGGGATTTTTATTTAAGCGGTTTATTCAGGCCATTAATTAAACTGCTTTAGCGAAACGTTGCGCTGTGTATTTTGGATTCATCAAGTTTTCGATAGAGAAGATGTCATCTAACTCAGCTTCTGACAATAAGCCGCGCTCTAATACTACTTCACGTACACTCTTACCTGTTTCAGCACAGATTCGACCGATAGTATCGCCTTCGTGATGACCTATAAATGGGTTTAAATAAGTGATAATACCAATTGAATTTAAGACGAAGTCTTGGCATACCTTACGGTTAGCGGTAATGCCTTTAATACATTTATCTTGTAGCGAGAAGCAGGCATTTTCTAATAAGGTTAATGATTCAAAGAGACATTGACCAATCACGGGTTCCATTACGTTTAACTGTAATTGACCAGCTTCAGCTGCCATAGTGATGGTTAAGTCGTTACCGCATACTTTAAATGCCACTTGGTTAACCACTTCTGGAATAACCGGGTTTACTTTTGCTGGCATGATTGATGAACCCGCTTGCATTTCGGGTAGGTTAATTTCATTTAAGCCAGTGCGTGGGCCAGAAGAAAGTAAACGTAGATCGTTACAGATCTTTGATAGTTTCACTGCGAAACGTTTTAATGCACTTGATAACATCACATAAGCGCCGCAGTCTGATGTTGCTTCCACTAAATCTTCTGCCGGCACAAATGGATGACCGGTAATTTCAGCTAATTTGGCGATCGCCAGTTCTGAATAACCAGCTGGTGTATTTAAACCAGTACCGATAGCGGTTGCGCCGAGGTTAATTTCGAGCAGCAATTCTTGGCAACGTTTAATGCTTTTTATTTCTTCTCTGAGGGTAATACCAAAGGCTCGGAATTCTTGACCTAATGTCATCGGTACCGCGTCTTGTAATTGGGTACGGCCCATTTTTAATACGTCATTAAATTCTTCTGCTTTGGTTAAGAACGTTTCGCTTAGTGAAGTTAGCGCAGCTAATACCGCGTTACTACGTTCAAACAACGCAACACGGAAGCCGGTCGGGTAAGCATCGTTGGTACTTTGACTTTTATTCACGTGATCATTTGGGTTGATGTGACTATAAGCGCCTTTAGCATGCCCCATTTGCTCGAGAGCGATATTGGCTAATACTTCGTTGGTATTCATGTTTACTGATGTACCCGCACCACCTTGAAATGCATCAACTGGAAACTGATTATAAAAATGTTCATTAGCCAGCAGGGTGTCGCAGGCATTCACGATCGCGTCACTAATGTGCGGTGGGATAGTGCCTAAAATACCATTGGCTAATGCTGCCGCTTTCTTCGTTTTTACCATGCCGCGTACAAATTCAGGACAGTCACCGATCTTCTCTCGACTGATGTGGAAGTTTTCCATCGCTCTTAATGTATGAATACCGTAATAAGCATGTGCCGGTATTTTTTTAACACCTAATAAGTCAGTTTCTAGACGGGTTTCTTGAGTAAAATCGGTTGCCAATACAGTCATTAGTACACTCTGCTATGTGATCAAAACGTAGGAAGGAGAACAAAATTTATGTGCGAATAATACGTTGTATTTTTTTAATAAAGTGGGCTTAGATCACCTTTTAAAACAAAGTTGTAAGAATACTAAATATATTTTATTTTGGCCTAAGAAACAGCAAGTTTGTTGGATTATTAGTGAATATTCGATCTGTAAATTTGCTATTTATGGGTTGATTCTTTAACACTGGGAAATTGGTGAACATGTATGCTGTTTAGCGGATTTCCATTGTCTCATTGATCGCCTAATTCATTACGCAGCTCGATGCGTAATTGCTGGGCGTAATATAAAGCTAATAAACCGACTAAAACATTGGCGCTAGCGATACCAAAGAAAATACCTTTTTCACCATAATAAAAACTACCAAGACTCGATAGACTAATGATTAGCAGAGAGCGCAGCACGCTAAGACTCAGTGCTGGCATAGGTCGATTAAAGCCGTTTAGACTAGACGCGACCGCCATCATAATACCCTGCATAGCAAAAGTCGCAGGGATAATATAAAGGTATAACGATAAGTGGCTTATTACCGCCGCATCATCACTGAATAATTTTGCTATATAAGGGGCGGTTAAGGCAATAATCAGATAAATGGTCATTTGTGACATTAATGAGTATCGGATCGCAAGCTTAATGGCGGTTAAGCAGCGCTGCGGATTATTCGCTGACGAGTTTTGAGCGATGAAAGGCGCAAGCATCGAACTTACCGCGATCATGCCGATTAACAAAATCGCTTCCAGCCGTGTTCCTGCGCCATAAGCGGCGACAGCTGTGGTGCTAAACGCCGCTAATTGCCACATCACAAAGGCATTGTTTACTGGACTAAGCATATTGGTCAAAGAGGCTGGTAACCCTATTGCCGCAATCTTACGCCAATTTTTTAACATGTTGGCTAGGTTTGGCTTGGTTAATAGCAATAACTGTTCACGATAACGCAATAAGTAAATCGCCACTGCAAAGGTTATTAACCACGATAAACCAGACGCAATTGCAGCGCCCTTTACACCGAGTTCAGGAAAGGGGCCGATGCCAAAAATCAGTAATGGATCGAGTATGCCATTCATAAAGCCAGCAATGATCATCACTCTGCTTGGCGTTTTGGTGTCGCCAGTGGCGCGAATAGCGGCGTTGCCGACCATGGGGATTACTAAAAAGGGGATCGCGATATACCAATAGAACATGTAATCTTGGATATAGACCATTAAGGATTCTGTTGCCCCCAACACCCTAAATAATGGTTCTATGCTGTTAATGCCAATAATAGCAAGTGTTAAGATGGTAGTAAGTGCTAACAATAATCCGTCAGATGTTAATCGCGCCGCATCTTGGTGCTGACCTTGACCTAATAAACGCGCTAAACAAGCGGATAACCCCGTGCCTAACCCCATGGCTAATGCGGAAACAAAAAAGGTGACAGGAAAAGTAAAGCTGATCGCGGCTAACGCTTGCGTACCCAGCAAGCTCACAAAGTAAGTGTCCACTAAGCTAAAGCCAAGTACAGCTAATAAACCGTAGGCCATAGGTACTGCCATTTTTGTCATTACCTGAGAGACGGGTGCCGAGAGAAGACCGTGTTTATCTTTCAATACTTATTACCTAAAATGTTCGCTAACGAGAGGTCTAAAAAAGTCACAGGGAAGGTTTATGGACTAAATTTAGTTCGGGCTATATTACGCTTTTCTTCGTCAACGAAAAGCTTTGTTTTGTACTTTTACCTGACATTGACACTTCTACTTGTAGAAACAATCTAAAAACCTTATTTAAGGTGTGAATTTATTAACTATTTTTCGCTTTTCCCTTGAGTTGGAAAGCAGTTGCCCCGATATATTACTCCATAGTCATGGTGTCGGTAAATAATCGGCCATTGATATTCGCAACATGTATTCTTTAGGAGATCATTCAAATGACAATTCGTCCACTACACGATCGCGTGATCGTTCGTCGCCAAGAACAAGAAACTAAATCAGCAGGCGGTATCGTACTTACTGGTGCATCTGCGACATTATCGACACGCGGTGAAGTTATTGCTGTTGGTAACGGTCGTTTAATCGATAGCGGTGAAGTACGTCCTTTAGCTGTTAGCGTAGGCGATATCGTTATTTTTAGTGAAGGTTATAGCGTTAAAACTGAAAAGATTGATGGCAAAGAAGTTTTAATCATGAGCGAAGCCGATATTTTAGCTGTAGTTGAATAAATCTTAGTATTTATAACTTATAGAGCTAACCAACAAATTAATAGATTTTAAAAGGATTATTTAAGATGGCTAAAGACGTAAAATTCGGCTTAGACGCACGTGATAAAATGCTTAACGGCGTAAACATCCTAGCGAATGCAGTAAAAGTAACATTAGGCCCTAAAGGTCGTAACGTAGTAATCGATAAAAGCTTCGGCGCGCCACTAATCACGAAAGATGGTGTAACAGTAGCAAAAGAAATCGAACTAGCAGATAAATTCGAAAACATGGGCGCACAAATGCTCAAAGAAGTTGCTTCGCAAGCAAATGATGCAGCTGGTGACGGTACAACTACTGCAACAGTACTTGCACAAGCAATTGTAAACGAAGGTCTAAAAGCAGTGGCTGCTGGCATGAACCCAATGGATCTTAAACGCGGTATTGACCAAGCGGTTAAAGCAGCAGTTTTAGAACTAAAAGAATTATCAGTACCTTGTTCAGATACCAAAGCGGTTGAACAGGTTGGTACTATTTCTGCTAACTCTGATGTAAGCGTAGGCAAAATTATTGCTGAAGCAATGGATCGTGTTGGTAAAGAAGGTGTTATTACGGTTGAAGACGGCCAAGCACTAGAAGACGAGTTAGACGTTGTTGAAGGTATGCAATTCGACCGTGGTTACTTATCTCCTTACTTCGTTACAAACCAAGAAACAGGCAGCGTTGAATTAGAATCACCATTTATCTTATTAGTAGATAAGAAAATATCTAACATTCGTGAATTACTACCTGTACTTGAAGGTGTAGCAAAAGCATCTAAACCACTACTCATCATTGCTGAAGACCTTGAAGGCGAAGCGCTGGCGACATTAGTTGTGAACAACATGCGTGGTATCGTTAAAGTTGCTGCTGTTAAAGCACCTGGTTTCGGTGATCGTCGTAAAGCAATGTTACAAGACATCGCGATGCTAACTGCGGGTACTGTGATCTCTGAAGAGATCGGCATGGAGCTAGAAAAAGCAACTACTGCTGAACTTGGTCAAGCAAAACGTATTATCATTACTAAAGATGAAACAACTATCATCGATGGTATCGGTGACGAAGCGACTATCAAAGGTCGTGTAGCTCAAATCCGTAAGCAAATCGAAGATTCATCTTCAGATTACGATAAAGAAAAACTACAAGAACGTGTGGCTAAACTTTCTGGTGGTGTTGCGGTAATTAAAGTTGGCGCAGCAACTGAAATGGAAATGAAAGAGAAAAAAGCCCGCGTTGAAGATGCACTGCACGCTACACGTGCAGCTGTTGAAGAAGGCGTTGTTGCTGGTGGTGGTGTTGCACTTGTTCGTGCTGCTGCAGCAATCAAGGGTCTTGAAGGTGCAAACCAAGATCAAACAGTTGGTATTAACGTTGCACTAAAAGCAATGGAAGCACCATTACGTCAAATCGTTGAAAACTCAGGTGACGAAGCATCTGTTGTTGCGAACAATGTACGTGCAGGCGAAGGTAGCTACGGTTACAACGCTGGTACTGGCGAATACGGCGACATGATTGCGATGGGTATTCTAGATCCAACTAAAGTAACACGTTCAGCACTACAGTTTGCTGCATCTGTTGCGGGTCTTATGATCACGACTGAAGCAATGATCACTGACGCACCTGTTGATGCATCTGCATCATCTATGCCTGATATGGGCGGAATGGGTGGCATGGGCGGCATGATGTAATCGCAAATTTGCGATCACATCTCTGCTGTTAGCGATTAAACGCTAAGTCTCAGAAATTAAAAAAGCCTTAATCTGATATGTTATATCGTGATTAAGGCTTTTTTTGTGACTGTTGCGAAGGGATTTAATTTGGCTTAGTTGTTATGATTCAATTCACTTAATCTGAGTCCCTGACCGTAAAGGAATATCATGACGTTTTCAAAACCGTTTACCGCACGTTTGACTACTGTTTCAGTCGCGTTATTATTAGCGGGTTGCGCGCAAACTTCACAACCTGACGACGTATTTAATCTCACCGTTGCGCATATCAATGATACCCATTCAAACTTCGATCCTGTTAAGTCGAGTTTCACCGCGAATGGCGACATGGTTTATAACGAATTTGGTGGCTACCCACGTTTAAAAACCATGTCTGATGCTTACAAATTACAAGCGCAACAGAATAATGACAGCTTTTTATTCTTACACGGCGGTGATGCCTGGCAGGGTAGTGCATACTTCAAGTTAAATGAAGGCGCAATGAATGCAGACATCTTAAGTATGTTTGGTATCGATGCTATGGCACTGGGTAACCATGAATTTGATCTTAACAATGCGAAACTTAATCAATTCATCAGTGACATTAACTTTCCTGTATTAGCGGCAAATGTTGATACCAGTGCGGATGCAGATTTAAAAGACCAAACCAACTTACGTCCTTTCATGGTGTATGCGTTTGACGGTAATAAAAAGACCGCGATGACTGATTTAGATAATCTACCAGCAGATAAAGACCTAGTTGCGGTATTTGGTTTAGCACTGGATAACATGCCAAACATTGCTCCGCATACGGGGGATGTTAAATTCTTAAATATGGTGACATCAGCGCAAGCAACTGTTGATATGTTGAAAGCGAAAGGTGTGAACAATATTATCGCCTTAACGCACATTGGTAATGCGGTAGACGTTGATGTAGCAAGCAAAGTAAATGGTATCGACTTGATAGTGGGTGGTCACTCACATACCTTGCTTGGTGATTTTACTAACCTAGGGCTACACAATAACGGTACGTACGCTCAGATGGTTAAAAACCCGGATAATATGGGTCAAACCTGTGTTGTTCAAGCGGGTGAATATGCCCAAGCAATTGGTCGTGTAAAAGTAAGCTTTAACCAACAAGGTGATATCGTTACCTGTAATGGTCATAACGTATTGCTGAGTAATGATGAGTTCTATTCACAACCATCGCGACAAGCTAACGAGCAGTTTGATACAGCAGCAACACAAGACGTGGTTGAATTTATCGACCAAGCTGAAAATATCACGATCACTGTTGAAGAAGCGGCAATACGTCAACGTATTGATGTGCACTACAAACCAGCTGTTGATAACGCTTACGGTAAAACTATTGCCCAAGTACCAGCAGAATTAAAACATGAACGTCGTCCGGGCGATCGAGGTAGTGACAAACATGGTTCTGATGTCGCGCCTATCTTAGCGGAAGGTCAGTATTTCTGGGCAAATACAGCCGAAGTGCAAAAAGTAACAGGGATGAAAGTTGATTTTTCTTTAATCGGTGCTGGTGGTATTCGTACTAACATTGAAGCGGGTGAGTACCGTGCGGGCAACGTGTCGCTAGAAATGCTGCCATTTTCTAATTTTATGTCTGTAGTACCTGTGTCGGGTAAAGTGATTAAAACATTAATTAATGACACGGTCAGTGCAACACTTGCTGCTGGTTCACACGCGGGTAAATTCCCTTATGGCGGTCACATCCGTTATAGCTACACGGAAACCGTGGCGAACAAAGCGGGTAACGTTGATTTTGTGGAAGTGATGAGTGGCACAACTGATGCGCCTTTATGGACTGCGATTGAAGATAACAAAATCTACAACGTGGCGTTAAATAACTACAACGCGACAGGTAATGACGGGTGGACTCCGTTTTATGAAGCACAAAAGAACAGCTCTAAACGTGTTGATCTTGCTTACATTGATGGCAAGCTAACGGGCTTTAAAGTGAAAAATATCGCGAAAGTGGGTAAGAAATACAAAGTAAATTACCAAGGCGAAGCGCCAAACTGTAAAGCGGCAAACACAGTATGTAATACCGATGCACAAGCGGTCATTGATTACATCAGTAGTGAACGTAATACACTAACGCCACTTAACTATGAAGTTGTGACGTTTAATCGCGCACAGTAGTGTACTAATAGCGATTGTTTAAGAAAACTTGAATTGTCGTTTAGATAAATCGAATCCTCAGCCTTATTGACGAGACTGAGGATTTTTATCTTCAATGGAGAAATTAACGAGCATCGAGAGTTGGATAATCAGTGTAACCAAGTTTGTTACCACCAAACAGCGTAGCGCCATCCAAGTCAGCGAGTTCATTATTGTTCTTTAAACGTGAAACCAAGTCTGGGTTTGACACGAATGGACGACCGAAGGCGACTAGGTCAGCGTAACCTTTGTTTAGTACTTCATCTGCGCGCTCTTGCGTGTAGCTACCTGCGACAATGATGGTGTTAGTGAAGATTTGTCGCAACTCAATACGGAAGCTTTCAGGGATCACGGGTGCATCATCCCAATCCGCTTCTGATAAGTGCATGTAAGCGATATCACGAGCTTGTAGTGCTTTCGATGCATCAAGGATTGTTGGGACGATATCTGGGCAATCCATATCTTTAAAGGTGATGAATGGGGCAAGGCGAACACCCACTTTATCAGCACCGACTTTTTCAATGACAGCATCAACAACTTCAAGCAGGAAGCGGAGGCGGTTCTCACGCGTGCCGCCATAGTTATCAGTACGCTTGTTGGAGTTTGTACGAAGGAACTGGTCGATAAGGTAGCCATTACCACCGTGGATCTCAACCCCATCAAAACCCGCTTCTATTGCGCGTTTTGCAGCGTAAGCAAAATCGTTAATCACGCGATCTATATCTGCTTGATTCATCGTCCGAGGTTGAATGCAATCAACCATATTGCCGTTACCTTGGTCATCCGAAATCCAAACTTTAGTTTCGACTGGCGCTAGCGCTGAAGGTGCGATAGGTAGTTCATCTTTCTGGAATGTTGGGTGAGAAACGCGACCCACATGCCACAGCTGGCAAAACATAGCGGCACCTTGGTCATGTGCAGCTTTAGTGATTGGTTGCCAGCCTTTCACTTGTTCGTCGGTGTAAACCCCCGGAGTGAATGAATAACCCTGAGAGTCATCTGAAATTTGAGTCGCTTCAGAAATGATTAAGCCAGCTGTCGCCCGTTGCTTGTAATATGTTGCCATCATTTCATTTGGTATGTTACCTGGTTGACTTGTGCGAGCGCGGGTCATTGGCGCCATTACTATTCGGTTTTGTAAATCCAAATTTTGGAGATTTGTTTTCTGGAATAATTTACTCATCGGTGTTTTCATGATTATTTCCTTGGGAAGTCCATAATGATTTCGGCGAGTTGAGTTAGGCGTTAATTTATTTTGTGAACTCTATCGACGGTTTGTTTCTGTTGATGTGGCTATTATATTCTTTAGCTTTAATTTGATAATGGAGTAAAATGTAAAATCATTATTCGGATAAACTAAACAATAGGGGGAGAGGTGGATAAATTTTCTGATATGGCTATGTTCGTGAGTATTGTGAAGCACCATGGACTTGCAGCAGCTGGTCGTGACCTCGGCCTTTCTCCTGCTACAATGACAACAAGACTTCAGGCCCTTGAAGAAAGGTATGGTGTAAAGCTACTTAATCGGAGCACAAGGCATGTGTCACTGACGGACTCTGGAGAGCTTTACCACAAAGCCTGTATTGAGATATTGGATAATGTGAGTGAAACTGAGAACCTTATCCTGAATGGTGTAAAAGAAGTGAAAGGTTCACTAAAAATATCTGCACCAAAGGACATAGGTAAACAATACATTCTGCCTATATTGTCTGAGTTCTGTAAGCTGTATCCAGATGTGGTGCCGTACTTATATTTGAACGATGATATTTCTAATATTGCTGAATCGGGTATCGATATTGTCATTCGGTATGGGGAGCTGGCTGATAGCAGTTTGATATCACGACGACTATCATCCAGCCAACGCGTGCTATGTGCATCACCAGAATATCTCGCAAAGCATGGCACACCACTCACACCACAGGACTTGGTTAATCATGATTGTCTCGCCATGATCCGCAGTCATGAGGAACTTAAAACATGGCACTTTCAAGATCAAGACAAGAAGAATGCGATCACTGTTATACCTAAGCGATTTTCAGATGATGGTGAAGTCATTCGATATTGGGCATTAGAGGGGGCAGGGATAGCGCTTAAATCTGTTTTAGATGTGCAAGATGATATTCATCATTCACGCCTTGTTACCGTGCTTAACGACTATATGATGAATTTCAATGCATCGACCTCTGCATCAAGTGCAGACTTAAATGTGGTGTATATCAGTAAGCAGTACCAACCGAAACGAATCCGACTATTCTTGGATTTTCTTTTTGATAAATTCAATTGCATGGCTTAAGAGCAGTAGGTAAGTCCCTACTGCTATATGATGTTAAATCAGTAATAATTATTTCTGTAAATTAACCAGTACACGACCGCGTACTTTACCCGCCATCAGATCA
Organism: Moritella sp. JT01; assembly: GCF_001574435.1. Classification (GTDB taxonomy): domain Bacteria; phylum Pseudomonadota; class Gammaproteobacteria; order Enterobacterales; family Moritellaceae; genus Moritella. The sequence goes on along the minus strand of NZ_LOCN01000004.1, from coordinate 139,923 downwards.
TGTGCTGTTGCTACAGCGTCATCTAAGCTGATTTCAGTGCCGATAGACGTAAAGTCACTGTCTGTTAATAATTCAGCTAAACGCGACCATGCTTCTTCTCTGTCTGCAAGCGGGCGCATGACACTGTCGATCCCCGCTAACGTAATACCGCGCAAAATAAAGGGTGCTACGCTTGCTGGGAAATCCATGCCTTGCGCTAAACCACAGGCTGTCACAACACCACCGTATTTAAGACCCGCACATACGTTGGTAAGTGTATGGCTACCAACAGAGTCTATCGCCGCTGCCCAACGTTCTTTTACCATTGGACGACCTGGTTCTGACAGTGTTTTACGATCAATGATCTCAGCGGCACCTAATTTTTTTAGGTAATCGATTTCTTCAGGACGACCTGTCGATGCAATTACACGATAACCCAGTTTCGCTAATAAGGTGATCGCAAAGCTACCAACACCGCCATTTGCACCTGTTACTAAAACATCGCCTTTTTCGGGTGTAATACCGTGGCGCTCTAACGCAATAACAGATAACATGGCTGTATAACCTGCTGTACCGATCGCCATTGCTTGCTTTGCTGATAGCCCTGCGGGCAGTTTGATTAACCAATCGCTATTGAGACGGGCTTTTTCGGCAAGGCCACCCCAATGCTTTTCGCCCACACCGAAACCATTCAGTAATACTTGATCGCCAGCTTGGAATTTGTCGCTATCGCTTTGGGTTACAGTACCCACTAAATCGATACCCGGTACCATCGGGAAACTACGTACGACAGGGCCTTTACCTGTGATTGCCAAGCCGTCTTTAAAGTTAAGTGTGCTGTAAGCCACATCAATACTCACATCACCTTCAGGCAGCTGTGATTCATCAATTGATTGTACTGACGCTGTGTATTGGTCGTCATTTTTTTCGATTAAGATGCCTTTAAACATGGTCTACTCCGAATATAGACTGGTCGTCTATTTAAATGTAAAAAATTTTTAATAACATTGAAATTGAATTGGAAATTAATGCCTTGATCGTTATTTTAGAATAAGGCTCATATGATTATTTTAGCTGGTGGCTATACTGGCAATAAACGACGCGATATATAAATCCAACGGCTGCACTGACTGTACAAGTCGAGCACGCATTACAGCACCTTCCCAACCAATCCAGAAGTATTCAGCTTGCTGTCCGCAATTAACATCATTTTTGATATCACCCTGCAGTAGTGCAGTCTCTAAACACGCTTGCATCTTGGTTTGCCAAACAGCAAAGATATTTTGTAGAACAAGGCGGTAACTGTCAGGTAAAGTAGCCACTTCTTGGCCTAAATTTCCGACGAGACAACCGCGTTTAAATTCAAACTTAACAATGCCTTGTTTGGCTTCATCTGCGAATTTAACAATACGTTGTAATGGTGCTAGTGATTCATCAAGTAGGCATTTATCAAGTTTCGCTGCGAAGTAGTTGGCGTAGTTATCAATCACCGCCTGACCAAAATCTTCCTTACTCTTAAAGTAATGGTAAAAAGATCCTTTCGGTACACCGACTTTTTTTAAGATGCCATCGATACCGGCAGCAGCAAAGCCACTTTCCGTTAATACTTCGACACCACTGCGAATTAACAGGGCGCGGGTATCACTGTTTTCACGGGTCACTTTTGGTGGCCGACCTCGACGAGGTTTGGGCTGATTACTTGTCATATTTTTCATAATGCAGATTATAGACCGACCGTCTAGTTAATTGCAATGAGCAAATATCAGAAAGATCCTTAAACAGGATCTTTATTGATTTTGCTCAGAAAGCAAAAAAGACAGCCGAAGCTGTCTTTTTAATGCAAAGATGAATTAAGCTCGGATTAGAAGCTGTAGTTCATTTGTGCTGAGTAGATGTAAGCGTCGCCACTTGATTTGAATGTACCTGAAACTCCAGTTGTTAGTTCTTCTTTAAATTCGATCTCTTTACCTGCAACTAAAGCTGCAGCAAAGTCAAATGACAACGCTGGTGTTGCTTTATAAGTCATACCTGCAGTGTACCATTGACGATCTGTGTCTGGAATACTTAATGTAGCTTCACCACCTTGTTCATCAAATGCATAACCCGCACGTAATGTTACCACTTCTGAAAGGTAGTATTCACCACCAACTGAATAACGGCTTGAGTTACTATAGTCTTCTTTTTTCTCTAGGCAAACTCCAGGAGTCGAGCCTGGAAGTGGTATTTTACCACATTCAGAGCCTTCAGCTACAATGTCTCCAAAGTCTGACCAAGTGGTGTACATCCAGCTATATGATACAGCGAACTTGTCTGTTAATTTGTGGTAACCAGAAACTTCTAAAATTGAAGGTAAGTCGATATCTAGCGTGCCATCAACTGTTTTTTGATCTAATAACGGTGAACCGCTTAGCAACGTTGATGATGCGATACCTGTGTAATCACCTTTTAATTCTGTTTTAACTTTTGATTTGTAGCTGATGCCTAAACGATTATTTTTGTTAATTTCATATAATGCACCAACATTCCAGCCAAAGCCGTAACCATCACCTTCCATCGTGGCAACATTCATAGTTGGATCATTGATTTTACCAGCACTTAATGCTGGAGCTAACGCTCCTGCGTTACGTTTTAACTCTGCACTTGCATAAACAAAGCTAACGCCAGCACCTACACTAAATTGTTCATTGATACGGTAAGAAACATTCGGGTTGAAGTTTACTGTCGCAATACTTGTGGTGCCTGCTACTGCTCCTGCTGCATAATTATTTGGATATTCAGTACCCGTTCCATAATTAGAATAAATAGCTAAACCTACAGCAACTTTATCGTTAATTGGTTGGATGTAGTACATAGCCGGAACGACTTGAGCTGGCGCTATATCATCAGCCTTACCGAATGTACTACTTTCAGCATCAACATCTGGCGATACATAAGAAGCTACAACAGATAGTTGTGCTTTATCAAAAGTTGCCATCAACGCAGGGTTACGTGCAAGTGATGCTGCATTATCGCCGATTGCTGCTTCACCAGCGAATGCGCGGCCTAGACCTGACGCTGAATGTTCACTTACTTGGAAACCTGCGGCATTTACTTGGCTTGCTGCAAGTAATGCTGTAACTGCTAGAGCAACTTTATTAATTCTCATGTAAACCACCATATAAAATTAGAAATTATGAATGGATATGTCAGTTCAGATAAAATGAACTTTTTAAATATCCTTAAAACTTGTATTGAAATCTAATTCTTTCGTATTAGATCGTAAAGGTATTTTTATCGAGTTTTATGACGACCTGTCCATTTATCTAATACTTTCAGTGGGTAACAATGGCGTAACAAATATAGCCATTTATTTACATTTATTAATTAAGTACATGTTATTTAAGGTTAAATGTTGTTATGTTAAATATTAAATAATAATCAAATAAAACTCCTCCGATCTGTTTGCAAATATGTAAAATATTACTATGAGACTTTGAATTACGTAGAGCTAAGACTCTATAAAATAGCGTTTTTTTTAGTCGTTATAACAAAATAGTATACATTTAGAGGTATCTATATTGTTTATTATGGTTTTTTGTACTTTATATTTTATGAATTGTATCTTTATTTGAAGGTGTAACGCGTTCTAGATAGGCGTTTGATATTTTATTTGGCTGGATCGATAAATGAATATGCCATCCAATAAGATGGATAGCATTTGAATATAGTTTGAATCTGGAAGTATTAGAAGCTGTAGTTTAACTGTGCAGAGTACAACCAAGCATCACCACTCGAGGTAAATGTTTTGGTTTTATTACGGTTAGTTGTTATGCCGGGGATCTCTTCTTCGAATGTAACGGTTTTACCTGTAATGAAGGCCGCTGCTAGGTCAAAAGATAGAGATTTAGTCGCTTTATATGTCATCCCCGTTGTATACCACTGACGATCTGAATCTGGAATTCCTAATGTTGAGTCAGCAGCCTGCTCGTCATATGCGTAGCCTGCGCGCAATGTTAGGTTTTTAGCTGGATAATATTCAGTGCCGATTGCATAACGACTTGAGTTATTGAAGTTTGTATCTTTCCTTAATACTTCTACGCCTTCTAAATCGTGAGCAACGATATCGCCAAAGTCAGACCAAGTTGTGTATTGCCAGCTATAGGATACGGCAAATTCATTTGTTAGTTTATGATAGCCAGATAGCTCTAAAATTGAAGGGAGTGTATTGTCCATAGTGCCATCAATATCATTAACCATACCTCCGTTTGTTGCATGGATACCAGAAAAAGTACCTTCTAGTTCCATTTCCGAGCTATGTCTATAGCCAATACCAAAACGATGGTTTTCGTTTACTTCATATAATGCGCCTACATTCCAGCTGAAATTAATACCATCACCTTCCATGTCGGCTACATTTGTTTGGGACTGATTTGGTCTTAATGATCGTATGCTTCTTTTCAACTCAGCAGTTGAATAGATAGCACTAATACCAGCACCAATACTAAATTGATCATTGATACGATAAGAGATGTTTGGATTAAATGTTGCGGTCACAATATCTGTGCTACCTGCGGCGGTGTTATTAATATAATTATCAGAGTATTCAGTGCCTGTACCAAAGTTAGAGAACATAGCTAAACCAAACGCCCACTGATCATTAATTGGTTGGACATAATATATCGCAGGTACAATTGCAGATGATACAACATCTGTTGCACTATTTGCTGCAGCAGAGCCTCCTCCTATAGGCAGATAGCTTTCCCTATAGCCTGTGATGTTCACATCGGGCGAGATATATGTGCCAACAACTGATAGTTGGGCACGATCAAAAGTTGCCATTAATGCAGGATTACGTGCTAATGATGCTGCATCGCCACCAATTGCCGCTTCACCGGCAAATGCACGGCCTAACCCTGATGCTGAATGTTCATTAATTTGAAAACCTGCTGCATTCACTTGGCTGGCTGCAAGTAGTGTTGTAACTGCAAAAGCGACTTTATTTATTCTCATGGACCCCACCTATTTTAATTAAAATTAAAACTCTAAATATAATTTCGAATGGATTACAACTGCCTTTATGTAAGGTGCTGAAATCTGATTTGAAATCTAACTCTTTAGTGTTAGTTCGTAAATGTGCGGCCATAATATTCATTATTAAATTTAGTTCGATGTGTGTTTTTATTGTTCTTATAGTGGTAACGGCACTTCAAATTATTGATGTGTAATTATTTATCTATTTGTTATTTATCTATTTTTTTTGTTTTGTTGGTGGTGGGGAGATTAAGTCTGGAGTGTTTGTAAAGGAAGGTAAAAGACAGTAAAGTTTATCTTAAGTATCAAATCGATAGAGTTTTCACTCTGGATTAAGGGTTGTAAAATCGTTGATTAGAAAGCTTTATAGAGAAGTAACTGATTATGTGTAAAGTTATGATATTTATGTATAGGATAATGTTACTTTGTTTTACAGAACTAAAAAGCGGCTGATGCCGCTTTTGGTTTTAGAGGATGTGATGTAGCTACTCTCCAATATTACTTGGTGTGCTTTTCTTCTCTTTTAATTGCTCAGAGAATTGACCAAGTACATTATGCATTTGTTGTAATTTACCTAGGAATGCAGCGATGCCTACGTCAAAACCTTCTTCATTTGTTTTTGGTAATGCTTGCTGATCTTCAACTAACTCTTCCATATAAGGTAAGAATCGGTTTGAATTTGCTTTGAAGCCACTCTCTGCAGCAAAAATCGCGCTAAATTTACCTACTTTACGTTTGCTTAATAACGTTAAAAACTCATCCGCCTCGATAGCAGGGTGGTAAAAGTTTTTTAGCTGTGCAGTTAGCTGTTCATGAAGTTCTTGATTTGTCATTGCGCCGGTATTCTTATCGATAAAAGGGTCGGTATTATATACCTAAGTTACTTCAAGATGCTATATCAGAGACGAGCAGGGATATCAGAACAAAGCGCAATATGTAGATAATGGTTATTTCATTTTCATTTATATTAAATGACGGTACACTCGGTCATTGATATTCTAAATATGATCGAGCTCAATTTTGATGGATTTAGACCTGAAAATCATGCTTTAATACTCGGTCAACGGAATGATTTAGCAAGACTCATATCTGCTTAGTTGTATCAGTTAACGGCTGTGCTGACAGTCGTTAACTGATACATTTATGAGGACTTTAAGATGAAAAAAATTCTTGTTATCGGAGGCGGGGCTGGTGGCCTTGAGCTTGCTACGCAACTGGGTCGTAAATTGGGTAAAAAAGGGAAAGCGAGCATTACGCTGGTGGACCGTAACAAAACCCATTTATGGAAACCGTTATTACATGAAGTGGCGACGGGTTCACTTGATACCGGTATTGATGCGCTTAGTTATGCTGCACATGCGAAGAACCAAGGTTTTGATTTTCAATTAGGTAATTTTTCAGGTTTAGACCGTGACACGAAAACAGTCACAATCGCCCCTTTATATAATGATTGTGATGAATTACTGATTGCTGAACGTACCTTGCAATACGATTACTTAGTACTGGCTATTGGTAGTATGTGTAATGACTTTAATACTAAAGGTGTAAAAGAAAACTGTATTTTCTTGGACAGTCCAGACCAAGCCCATCGTTTCCATAAAGAATTGTTAAATGCATTTTTGCTTCACGGCGCGAATAAAAATAAAGATGCTAAAGTAAACATTGCGATTGTTGGTGCTGGTGCAACTGGTGTTGAACTTTCTGCAGAGTTGTATAATACCGCATCACAATTATCGGCTTATGGTTTTACGAATGTAAACCAAGAGTCGTTAAATGTAACCTTAGTGGAAGCGGGTAAAAGTATTTTACCAGCATTACCAGCACGTATTTCTGCTGCTGCACACCGTGAGCTAACAAAAATTGGTGTCGATGTGCGTACCGAAACCATGGTGACTGAAGCAAATAGCCAAGGTTTGGTAACGAAAGACGGCGAAGCAATCCCTGCGTCATTAATGGTATGGGCTGCGGGTATTAAAGCGCCTGATTTTATAAAAGACATTGCTGGCTTAGAAACGAATCGAATTAACCAGATCGTGGTTAAAGATAGTTTACAAGCAAGTCGTGATGACAGTATTTTTGTGATTGGTGACTTGGCCTCTTGTACTCAAGCTGATGGGTCATTGGTACCACCGCGTGCACAAGCCGCGCACCAAATGGCGACAGTCGCATTTAAAAATATTATGACACTGGTACAGGGTGGTTCGACGTTAAAACCATTTGTGTATCATGATCATGGTTCACTGGTCTCGCTAAGTAGCTTTAGTACTGTGGGTAGCTTAATGGGTAACCTGACTAAAGGCAGTATGATGATTGAAGGTCGTATTGCGAGAATGGTGTATATTTCGTTGTACCGTATGCATCAAATTGCACTACACGGTTATGTTAAAACCGGACTGATGATGTTGGTTGGTAGTTTGAACCGGGTATTACGTCCGACGCTTAAACTGCATTAATCGCGATTAGACTAAGGTTTAGAGAGTGAAAAGGAATGGCCTAGTGGTCATTCCTTTTTTATTGTCTGCTGTAATTAAATAGAAATCGGTGTTTTACTTTTCTCGCCACCGATTTCACGAACTAACTTCGGCACTAAAAACCCCGGTAAGCGCAATAATAGTTGATTCATTATGTCGACCGCTTTTTCTTCTGGGACATCAAAATGACTTGCCCCTTCGACTTTATCGAGCAGATGTAAATAGTATGGCTGAATACGGTTATCAAAAAGTCGCTCGTGTAATTCCACCAAATCATCAGCATTGTCATTAATGTCTGCTAATAATACCGCTTGGTTATATAAACTGATACCGGCAGTGGTGAGTTTGGCTAACGCTGCGGGTAATTCTGCGGCTAATTCATTGGGGTGGTTAATGTGTAATACCACACTGCAACGCAAACTCGATTGTTTTAGCAGCGTAACGAACTCATCGGTAACACGGCTGGGCATCACCACGGGTAAACGCGTATGTATGCGCAGACGTTTAAGATGTGGGATCTGCTCTAATTGTTTAACCAACCAGCCCAGTTGTTCATCGTTCGCCATAAGTGGGTCGCCGCCACTAAAAATAACCTCGATGATCTCAGGTTTAGAACGGATATAGTCAATCGCTTGTTGCCATTCGTGTTTGTTATTACTATTGTCTTGATAAGGAAAATGACGGCGGAAACAATAGCGACAGTTGATCGCGCAACCGCCACGGACAATAAAGAGTACACGGTTGGTGTATTTATGCAGTAACCCTGGCACTACTGATTCATGCTCATCAAGGGGATCTTTAATGAATCCAGCCTTTTGGATGAACTCTTGTTGTTTTGGCATCACTTGCAAAAATAGCGGGTCTTTGGGGTTGCCTTTTTCCATGCGATCTACAAATGATTGCGGTACGCGCATAGGAAATAACTGCCTTGCCGCAAAATCAGCCTGGAAAGCTTCCTCGGTAAGTTCTAGTATAAAAAGTAGCTTTCTGGGATCTGAAATGGCGTTAGCTAAGTCTTTTTTCCAATTTCCCTGCATATTTTGATCATTTCGGGTTATCATTTGCGGCATTATTGAACTCTATTTTTTCATGAGGATAACATGGCATCATATAAAACCAGTGACTTTAAAGGCGGTTTAAAATTCATGCTTGATAATGAGCCTTGCTCTATCATGGAGCATGAACATGTAAAACCAGGTAAAGGCCAAGCGTTTCATCGCGTTAAAGTTCGTCGTTTGATTTCTGGTAAAATTTTAGAAAAAACATTTAAGTCTGGTGAAACAGTTGAAGCAGCAGACGTAATGGATTTTGAACTAGCTTATCTTTACAACGATGGCGAATTCTACCATTTTATGAATAATGAGACCTTTGAGCAAGTAGCAGCAGACGTAAAAGCTGTTGGCGATACGGCTAAATGGTTAGTTGAGCAAGATGTTTGCACAATTACAACGTGGAACGACAACCCTATTGCTGTTACTGCACCAAATTTCGTTGAGATTGCTGTGACAGAAACAGATCCTGGCCTAAAAGGCGATACACAGGGTACAGGTGGTAAACCTGCAATATTAGCTACAGGTGCCGTTGTACGTGTACCTCTATTCATCCAAATCGGTGAAGTAGTTAAGGTTGATACACGTTCTGGCGAATATGTTGGCCGTGTAAAATAAGTTGATTTTACGCTAACCTAATTAGCGTTTATGAACGATAAAATGCCAGTCTTTGACTGGCATTTTAGTTTTTGGCAAACCAGTAAATAATGATTCAGATACAAGCCGTTATAATATTAATTAAAGTAAGTTGGTGGTCTTTAATTAGTGTTATGCAGATGATAAATAGCTTTAACGTTTTAGGTAATGACAACCGGAGTAAATATGAGTGACGTAAATTGGCAACCGAGTGCAAGTTTTACTGCTCTGCGTGCGCGAGCGAAAGTATTAAATACTATCCGTGAGTTTTTTACGCAACGAGATGTGTTAGAAGTTGATACACCAGCGATGAGTCAAGCCGCTGTTACCGATGTACATTTAGATGCATTTAGTACGGTATTTGTTGGCCCTGGTTACAGCCAAGGTCTGACCTTATATTTGCAAACATCACCTGAATTTCACATGAAAAGGTTGCTAGCAGCAGGCAGTGGTTGTATCTATCAAATAAGTAAATCGTTTCGTAATGAAGAGGCTGGCCGTCACCATAATCCCGAATTCAGCATGCTAGAGTGGTATCGCATTGATTTTGACCATTTTCAATTGATGGATGAAATGTCTGAGCTACTAACCCTAGTATTAGGTTCAGGTAAAGAGCAGCGCTTCACTTATCAAAATGCATTTAAGCAATTCTTACAGTTAGATCCGTTAACCGCGTCGATGGATGAATTACGTCAAGCGGCAAAACCGTACGGGGTTTATGACGTGTTAGAGAATGAACCTGATCGAGATACTATCTTACAGTTATTATTCTATGTGGGCGTAGAGAGCCAAATTGGTCAGGATGTACCGTGTTTTATTTATGACTTCCCTGCATCGCAGGCGGCATTGGCCCGTATTAGCCCACAAGACACTCGTGTAGCAGAGCGCTTTGAAGTGTATTTTAAAGGTATTGAGCTCGCGAATGGATTCCATGAATTAGCGGATGCAAAAGAACAGTTATCACGTTTTATCGCAGATAATAACAAGCGTAAAACGATGGGCTTACGAGAGCAACCTATCGATCATTATTTAATTGATGCACTCACCGCTGGTTTTCCTGACTGTGCGGGCGTCGCATTAGGTATTGATAGATTAGTCATGTTAGCGACGGATGCGAATAGCCTCAATGACGTAATCGCTTTTCCAACACCGCGCGCATAATGTGTGTCTAAAAAGCAGAAAGGGTGATTGAGGTTATCTTAAGCTGCCTTTTTTCATACTCATCACATGGCCGCTATCACTGACTTTTATGCCATGTTTTACATTCAGATCCAATTGTTGCAGGGCTATGCGAATATGGTGTTCTTTAAACACCTGATTGATACGGATATTAAGTGCGTGCGTCATGGTTAAACGATGGCCCATTTCGGCGACATAACAACGTACTTCAAAGCATAATGAATGTTGGCCAAACTCAATAAAGAATACTTCTGGCCCTGGATTCTCAAGACTTAAACTATTTTCTTCGGCACAATCTAATAGCAGTTTGGTGACCAGTTCAATATCCGAATTAAATTCCACACCAATATTAATGATCACACGGGTAATAGAATCGGACAGTGACCAGTTAATAAATTGTTCAGTAATAAAGGCTTTATTCGGTACGATAATTTCCTTTCTATCCCAATCGACAATCGTTGTGGCTCGGGTCTGAATTTTACTGATACTGCCAGTTAACTCACGGATAGTGACTGTATCACCAATACGGATCGGTTTTTCAAATAAGATAATCAGACCGGATACGAAGTTGGCAAAAATTTCTTGTAAACCAAAACCCAAACCGACGGTTAATGCCGCCACTAACCATTGTGTTTTTGCCCAATCGACACCTAAAAAGTTAAAGCCGACGACAAAACCAATTGAGATCGTCATGTATTTGGCTAACGTCGTGATCGCAAAACCTGTACCTGGGCTAAGATCGAGATGTTGCAAAATAAGCAGTTCTAGCGCACCCGATAAATTACGTACCAATACCAGCGTTAGTGCAAAAATAGTGATGGCTAATAGGCCGCTCTTTAAGGTAATCGGATCGATATATTCAACCCCGTTTAGGGTATTGGCTGCGTCCCAAAGCGTGATGGTATCGAGGAAGGTAAAGGCGCTTTGAATTTCAGACCAAAATAGTGCATTTAATGCGACGAATAATAAGGTTAACAAAGTACGTAATAAGCCGAGCGATTGTGCACTGATTTGATCCAGGTCGATCTCGGGTTCTTCGATATCAAAATGGCTTTCTTGACTGGTATTTTGCTCGCCCTTTTCAACTTCTTTCATACGTTGAGCAATAATGTCGATACGTTTGGCTTTCGCTCGCTCAAAGGCCAGACGACGTTTTTGTAAGTGCATACCACGGCGGATCAAATAATAAGTGAGTAAGAAGAACACGCCCATTAATAAGGATGATTCCATCTGTTTTAGCAATACTTGCGCCGTATAGAGGTAGCCCATGAGTGCGATGATGGCTGACGCGATTGGAGCCATGATAAAGACAGTCCAAATAGAGTGGTGGACAATGTGCGGTTTGTCATTATTTTTTTTCTTATACGTTAGTGGTAATTTTTCGCGATATAAGCGGTAGTAGAACTGCGTTAATGCACAACAAGCAATAATAAAGGCAAGACGACCTAGCGATCCATCATAGGCTTGTTCTGGATACTGGTTACAAAGCACTTGGATGATGTAAGAAGGCCAATAGATAAAAAATAGCACCTGATAATAACCCCAAATTTTGGCAATTAGTTTTTTATCTATTTTAAGGTGAATTTGCAGTAAGCCCTTATAGCGGGTGAGGTTGCGCATAAACAGGTATATCACTAACAAAAATAGCGAATCTTGTAATGCGTGGCCAATATTGACTGCAAAGGGGAACTCCCATGCGCTAATGAGTAGCTCAGTAATAATAAACAGTGAAAGCGGTAAGAGCAGTGCGTCGGCGAATGAATATGCGAGATTCCGTAAGGTATAAGAAAACTTATCCTTTGTTACTTTACCAACCTTTGGATATATTTCGGCGATATGTTTGGTAAAATATTTATTAAGAGGAGCGTGTAAATAAGTGAGACCCAGAATGAATAACAGCGCCAAACTTAACGTTGCTAAAGGTACAGAGAGTATGGCTTGTGGGATCGTGATACTGTTATCGATCGAGGTAATCCAAAGCATACTCGCCAAAAGTTCTGAAATTGTTTGAGTATTTACGAATGGCGAACTCGGCACCCAGAATAAATGCTCATCAGCCTGCTGTTTAATTTGCACTAATGTGCTATTCATCTTGCTGTAACTGACTTTTAATTTTGTTTGCTCGTAGATATGATTATCTAAACTTGAAATAAGTTGGCTGAGTAACAGTCGACGTAATTCAATAAATCGTAATAAACTCTCATGTTCTACAGGAGTGAGTGTTTTTGTTGCTAACGGCAGACTGTCTAATTGTGTCAGCATTTTTTTATAGCGAAAGCGTGCTAGGCGGCTTTCAACAATTTCATTTTCGAGTTTTGCTAGTGGTGGCTCACTCGGTAAGCTACTTACTTGAGCCCGTAAGTTTTCACCAAACGCAGAGCTGATTTTTAACCATTCTACTTGCTCATTAAAATTAGTGAGCGTTGTAGTGAGCGCATCTACTTGCTGTGTGACTGCTTGCTGTTTACGTTGAATAATTTCACTTTTAGCCGATACGGTTGCAAGTTCTTTAGATAGCTCTTGATTGATTTCGAGTTGTAGCTGTAAAAATGGAGAGCTAATCAGCGATGAATCATTGATTTGTTTACTACGCGCAATCGCGTCTTCGGTTTCCTTACGTAATATACTATTACGTAAATCTGTCAGCGTTGTTAAGTTCTTACTGACATCTTTTTGTTCTCGCTGTATTAAACGACGATTGAGCTGCGCTAATTCACTGCGATTACTGGCACTGAGTTGCTCAAGCTCTAACATCTGTATTTGCGTTGATAATGATGATTCTTTGATTTGTAGTGAAATTCGGATAGCTTCTTGTTCACTATTTAAACTGCTGTACCCTGCACTTATCAGCTTGTCAGATTCTTTTTGCGTATGGGTTAATTTACGACGTAAGCGCTCAATATCAGTTTGAAATGAACTGATTCTAATACCTATGGTGGTGAGTTCGCTACTACGCGCCTGCTGCTGTTGTTTTAAATCGGTAAGGTTGGAATTTTGTTTAGCAATTGCTTGCTCGACTTTATTTAATGACCAGTCGCTTGGGTCGGCAAATTTTGCGGATATATAGTCTGTAATTTTGGCTTTTAATGTTTGCGATGTTACCGGATAGTCGTCAATTATTTTCTGATAACGAACGGCTGTTTGACGGGCATTAGTGTCTTCGGTGAGATCTTTTAAGGCTTGTTGATAGTACTTGATTTGTAATTTAACCGAAGGCGTTGACTCTAGTTCTTCAAGCTGAGATAGGGTGTTATTAAGCTGGGCCTCACCATAACTAAGCTCTGCATAAACCGGAGTCATAAATAATGAAAATAAAATAAGTAAAACTACATAATGTTTAGTCATCATAATATTTCATAAGCACAATTAATAATGTCATTGAATCTCGGTTTATCCGTTTCCCAACTGCATTAATAGGCCTATTTTTTTCCTGCATTCCATGTTTCAAAGAGGGCGGCTGAGACCACTAATACGCCTCCCGTGATGGTTGCAGCATTAGGGATTTCACCTAAAAAAGGGATCGCGAGCAAACTACCGTAAAGCGGTTGTAAACAGGAGATTAGGCCTACTGTTTTGGCTTTTAGGTAACGCAATGCTGTCACTAGCAGTGTGTGCGGCATTGCTGTAAAACAAACCCCTAACACAACTAATAACGTCCAATTGTCATTATTTATATCTGCTAAGTCTACACTCAAAAATGGCGAAAGCATACACGCGGTTAATAATGTTTGATAAAACATGGTGTGCGGACCACTGTAGTGCGATAGCTTACGTTTATAGAGTATATTTCTTAAAGTAAACAAAAATGCGGAGCTAATACCGCTGATAATACCGAGTGTCACATCGTTCTCTAGAGACAGTTCTGGGACTAATAAGCTAATGCCGATTAATACCACTAATGCCGAGACTATATCTTGACCTTGTATTTTTTCTCGATTAAACAAAGGTTCTAAAAATACCGTCATCACAGGATAAGTGTAGAAGGCTATAAGTCCTATCGCAATGGTCGATAATTGCATGCCTAAGAAGAATGTTACCCAGTGAGCACCCACTAATGCGGCGAGTAAAACTGCCCAGCCATAATCGCTTAACTTATTTAATCGCAATGGTTGCTTGGTGACTTTTAATAATAACCACAGCACAATACTGGCAATAACGCAGCGAATAATGGTGATGTCAAGCGCACTTAATGGAATGAGTTTAGAAAATAATGTGGTGCCGCCAAGTAATAGCGTTGCTGAGTGTAGAGCCCAAAGCCCTTGTTTACGTTGTTCCATTAATTGCTACATCCTTGCAATGGTTCGCCAGATCAATTGGCAGCATTCATATTGATTGAGTGATTATAACCTTTGTATAGTAATAATGGCATTGTTGTGGCTATTAAGAATATTGAATATACAGGATTAGGTTGGTTATTACGGGGGGAATGTTACTCATTAAAAATATTACGTTTATAATGAGTAACATTATCCTAGCGATTAAGCTTAGGTTATCTTATTTTATTTATTCTTGATGCGGGCAAATGCTTCACCCATTACTGTTGCTGTTGTTGGCTGTAGTTCATCAACAAATTCAACGGCATCTTTGGCAAATACTGCAACGATCGTTGAGCCGAGTTTAAAGCGACCCATTTCTGCGCCTTTTTCGATAACGATTGGCGCTTGGTTTTCATATGTCCAACGTACGATCTCTTTATTTTTTGATGGTACGATAGTGCCATGCCAAATGGTTTCAATTGAGGCTACGATCGTTGCGCCCACGAGTACCATTGCAAATGGACCGACTTCGGTATCAAAGATAGCGATAGCACGTTCGTTACGGGCAAATAGGTTTGGTACATTTTGCGCAGTGAGTGGATTAACCGAAAACAAATCTCCCGGTGCAAAAATCATTTCTTTTAACGTACCCGTAATTGGCATGTGGATACGGTGGTAATCACGTGGCGATAAATATACTGTCGCGAAATCACCATCTTCGAATTTGTTTGCAAGTTGACGATCGCCGCCAAGTAGTTCGCATACACTGTAGTCATGACCTTTAGCTTGCACAATACGACCTTGCGTAATTGGACCTGCTTGGCTTACTGCGCCATCTACTGGCTGACATAGCATGTTGTCGTCAGCATTGATTGGGCGTACGCCTTCTTTAAGTTCACGGGTAAAAAACTCGTTGAATGTATGGAAGTGTGCTGGATCTGAATGTTTTGCTTCATCCATGTTTACATTGTAACGTTTGATAAACCACTTGATCACATAGGTTGTTACTTTACCGTGAGCACCATTGGCAAATAAACCAGTAAGACGAGATAAACCGTGTTGAGGAAAGCAGTATTGGGCAATAACTTTAAGCTTGTCTAGCACCTGAGAGCCTCTTAAATAGTTGAATAATTGATAGTTAAATAAAATTAACGCTATTGTAACAAGTTTGACTATTGTTGTCAGAATTTGCGTGATGAGTTTAACCAGATTAATGTTATCTTGCTATTTATGCTAACAAGATAACATTGATTTGGTGTTGTTATGACATCAATGTGTGCGAATTATTTACGCACTGGGACATGACGTTCAGGACGATTATCGAGCATGGTTTCTAAAATACGAACATAGTTATCAAAGCGTACTCTTTTGATCTTGCCTTTTGCTACCGCATCTTGCAGTGCACAACCGGGATCATTTTTGTGTTTACAATCACGGAAGCGACATTCACCTAAAAAGTCGCGAAATTCGATAAAACCATTGGCGATCTCTTCGGGCTTCATGTGCCATAGCGAGAATTCACGTACCCCCGGTGAGTCAATAAGATCACCACCTGATGGGAAATGATATAAACGTGCAGTGGTTGTGGTATGGGTACCAAGACCTGATTTTTCCGATACATCACCCACCTGAATATGTAATTCGGGCATTAAGGCATTCACCAGAGATGATTTACCCACGCCTGATTGACCAACAAAGATAGTGGTATTATCTTTCAATAGACCTTGTAATTCACCTAAACCTTTACCTTCAGTCGATGATACTTGCCATACTTCGTAGCCGATATCGCGGTAAGTTTGGAGCTGCTGGTTAATGGTGAATAATTCATTGGGGCTTAATAAATCGATCTTGTTCAATAAGATCACTGGGCGAATTTTTACATCTTCGGCAGCAACAATATAACGGTCGATAATATTGGTTGAGAATTCTGGCACCACGGAAGATACAATCACGATCTGATCGATATTCGCCGCTATCGGTTTAATACCATCGTAGAAATCAGGACGGGTCAATACGGTTCTGCGTTCGTGTACCGCTTCGATAATACCAGAAATGCCTTGCAGCTGTTCATTACCTAAGCGCCAAACGACACGGTCACCAGTGACTAAGCTCGCAATAGAACGACGTAGATTACAGCGGTGTATAACACCGTGCTCATCTTCAACATCAGCATGTTGACCAAAGCGGCTAATGATCACGCCTTCTTGCTTTTTACCGAGAAGAGAGTCGTCCCATTCTTTTGTATCTGGCTTTTCTAGGCGTTTAGTCTGGTTGCTACGTACGCGACGTATTTGACCTTGGGTTAAATGTTTCTTTTTAGCCACGGGTAATTTAATTCCTGAGTTGTAACAAGCGTATTGTAGTACAGCTGTTGCTGAACATCGCATTTCGAGGTCGATTGAGTATAATAACCTTAAATATACGATTAAACGACAACTATTAGGATCCCCTCTATGCAACTTGCCGACAAAGCAGCGCAATTTAATGAAAATAATTTAGTTTGGATTGACCTAGAAATGACCGGGCTTGATCCAGAAAAATGTCTGATCATTGAGATTGCTACTATCGTCACAGATAGTGAATTGAACATTCTTGCAGAAGGACCTGTGCTCGCGATTCATCAAGATAAAGCGGAACTTGATAAGATGGATGAGTGGTGTACAACTCACCATACTAATTCAGGTCTTGTTGAACGTGTACTAGTAAGTAAAGTCACTGAAAAAGAGGCTGTTGAGCAAACATTAGCATTTTTACATCAGTGGGTTCCGGCGGGTAAATCTCCATTATGTGGTAACAGCATTGGTCAAGATCGTCGTTTCTTAGTGAAATACATGACGGAATTAAATGATTATTTTCACTACCGTAATGTCGATGTGAGCACGATTAAAGAATTAGGTCGTCGTTGGTGCCCTGAGGTTGTATCGAGTTTCCATAAGGAAGGTTTGCATTTAGCACTTGATGATATTCGTGAATCAATCGGAGAATTACAGCATTATCGTCAACACATGTTTAAAATTTAAGCAGGTGAACGACTGGTTGGATAATTTTATGACCTTATAGTCGAAACATTCAGCAATATAAGGTTTTTTTATAATAAAGCCTAGGTCTATGCTTGCAAAAACCAGTCGGTTCTATATAATTCGGCACCTAAGATGAGATGCGGTACTAGCTCAGTTGGTAGAGCGCAACCTTGCCAAGGTTGAGGTCAAGAGTTCGAGCCTCTTGTACCGCTCCAATTTTCTTGTCACACCAATGATGAGAAAATAAGTTGAGAAACTTTAAATCAGACAGAAGCGGTACTAGCTCAGTTGGTAGAGCGCAACCTTGCCAAGGTTGAGGTCAAGAGTTCGAGCCTCTTGTACCGCTCCAATTCTCTCATCACACCAATGATGAAAGGATAAGTTGAGAAACTATAAATCAAAATGAAGCGGTACTAGCTCAGTTGGTAGAGCGCAACCTTGCCAAGGTTGAGGTCAAGAGTTCGAGCCTCTTGTACCGCTCCAAATTCAGATTTGTTTGAATGTTCATTCACTCGAATAAATCGAATAGTTACTGAAACTTTAAATCAGACAGATGCGGTACTAGCTCAGTTGGTAGAGCGCAACCTTGCCNNTAGAGCGCAACCTTGCCAAGGTTGAGGTCAAGAGTTCGAGCCTCTTGTACCGCTCCAATCTTTCTTTTCACACCAATGATTAGATAGATATAGTTCCTGAAACTTTAAATCAGACAGAAGCGGTACTAGCTCAGTTGGTAGAGCGCAACCTTGCCAAGGTTGAGGTCAAGAGTTCGAGCCTCTTGTACCGCTCCAATTTCTTTTCTTTATATCCCCTTATACTATCTTCCTTTATTTGACTTCTTAGTTCATTTATTTTTAAATCTACAAATCTACAAATCTACAAATCTACAAATCTACAAATCTATCAATTTATTGCCGCTAATTTTATCCTGTGTCATTTAGACCAATTACACTTATGGATTAAATGTTATAGTTGTCGGTCACTTAGTGCAGGAATTTAACTAAGTATTCGTTCTGGAACCAATGATAACGTCGAGGATTGACATGAAAGCCGATAATAAACTCAGTAAAATCGTTAAAAAAGTAACGCTACTTCCAAAAGCTTGCCACGCACCTGCATTGTCGTTGGTCTTTGGAAAAGTGATTAAATTTGCTGGTACGTCAAAAGTACGTGTCGAAAAATTAGACTTTTCTGGTTCTAAACTTAGTTTGAAGAACCGTAAGCGCGTACAGAATCATATTGGTGGTGTCCATGCCGCTGCAATGGCGTTACTTGGCGAGTCAGCGACGGGTTTTTTAATTGGTATGCATGTACCCGACAACCGTATACCATTATTAAAGAATATGAATATTGATTATGTTCGTCGTGCTGCGGGTGATCTTACTGCGGTGGCAACATTAAGTGATGCGCAAATAAATTATATTCGTGAAACAGAAAAAGGTGATATCTCGGTACCTGTTGTTATCACGGACAGTGAAGGTAATGAGCCGATCAATGCTGAATTTATTTGGGCTTGGGTACCGAAAAGACGTTAACCTGTCATCATTCTTCTTTGTTTTTGTTAGCTATCGCTATTTTACCACTATTTATTATATAAATAATGTATGGTTATATCTAACTATATAATTATAGGTATATTTTTAGACCGAAAGCTCTATTCTTTGTTGTTGCTACTGATATTGCTGAAAGAACTTGATTTTTACCCTTAACAAGAACATTGTGTAGCTCGTAAAAACAATCTTCAGTCAATCTAATCAAATTTACTTCCATTAGAGGTGTAGGATGTCGGTGTACAGTACCTTATGTTTTCTCGCAGCAATTGCCATTTTTATTGCATTTATTAATAGCAAAATTGGTAAAATGCAAACAACAATTGCGATAACAGCGGGATCAATAATACTGTCTTTAGGTATTGTGATTGCAGGTCAAAGTGGCTGGTTTCATTTAGAGGCAATTGCTACAGAGCAATTAAATAATATCAATTTCGAAAGCTTTTTATTAAAAGGCATCCTAGGTTTCTTATTGTTTGCAGGTGGTTTAGGCATTAAATTGGCAAACATGAAAGACCAAAAGTGGGAAATTACGGTTTTGGCGCTTGTTGCCACCTTATTCTCAACAGCCTTTATTGGTTGGGTGTTATGGTTCTTTTGTCAGCTAGTCGGTATTCCATTAGATTTCATTTACTGTCTACTCTTTGGTGCGCTAATTTCTCCTACAGATCCGATTGCTGTATTGGCGATTGTTAAGAATCTGGACGCTCCGCAGCGTATTTCAACGCAAATCGAAGGTGAGTCATTATTTAATGATGGTTTTGGTTTAGTGATCTTTATGACGTTATTTACGGTGGCATTTGGCTCTGAAGCACCAACCGTAAGCAGTGTGACTCAACTATTCTTGCATGAAGCGATTGGTGGCATCATTTATGGGCTTGCGCTTGGTTTAGTATTCCATTATTTAATTAGTTCAACGAATGACCACTCAATGGAATTATTACTGACCATTGCTATCCCTACTGCGGGTTATGTATTTGCAGACGTGATCGATGTTTCTGGTCCGTTAGCGATGGTTGTTGCCGGTATCATGATTGGTAACTGGACGCGTCAAAAAGGATTTTCGCCAGAAAGTGAATATCATTTGGATCACTTTTGGGAGTTGGTCGATGAATTCTTAAATGGCATCCTATTCTTGCTGATTGGGATGGCTATGTTATTGTTTAGCTTCCACAAAGAAGATTGGATCTTGATGGTTTTTGCTATTCCATTGGTATTGTTAGCACGTTATTTGAGTGTGAAATTCTCTTATTTATTTTTCAATCGATTCCGTAGTTACAACCCGTTATCCGTTAAGATCCTGACGTGGGGTGGCTTACGTGGTGGTTTAGCATTAGCGATGGCGCTGGCCATTCCGGCTGGGGTATTTATTATTCCAGAAAAGAACATTGATGTTCGAGAAATTATTCTGGTGATGACTTACTCCGTTGTAGTGTTTTCTATTTTGGTGCAAGGCTCGACTATTACTGGCTTGATTCATAAAGCCAAAGCGTGGGAAGCAGAACAGCTTGTTAAGAAAGCGAGTGATACGGTAGAACACAGTAATAACAGCGTTGATAACACGGATAAATAACCGTTAATCTTTGTAAGTTATAATGAATGAATAAAAAACGCGTAGGGGGATATCCTCTACGCGTTTTTTGTTATTCATTCGCTAGCTATTAATCATGCATCGCGTGGCAGTGCTTTTTCAACCATGCGGATCAACTTGTCTTTGGTCTTATCTATTTGTAATACTGGAATGATATTGTCTGCTTTGGCTTGCTGTTGTTGCAGTGCCCAAGTGATATGCTCTTGCACCATTTCCGTTGTATCAACAAACTTAGTTTCTAAAGCCTCGACAATTTCTGCGGAATAAGCGGCATTACCCAGAGCCACTGAAATATTACGTAACCAACGCTCATGACCAATACGGCGAATGGGTGAGCCTTCTGTTTGTTTCAGGAAATAAGCTTCATCCCAGGCATACAGCGTCAATAATTCTGGCGAGTGCAGATTTGATCTTGGGTGAAAGTCTTGCTCATCGGTAATGGCGGCAAATCGATTCCACGGACAGATCAACTGACAATCGTCACAACCGTAGATACGATTACCAATCAAGGGTCTATATTGCTCTGGTATCGCCCCAAACAGTTCAATGGTGAGATAAGAAATACAACGATTAGCATCAACACTGTAAGGTTCGACAATCGCTTGTGTAGGACAAATTTGTAAACACGCAGTACATTTACCACACTGATTTTCAATGGGTTTATCAATAAGTAATGGTAGGTTTACTAATATTTCGCCAAGGAAAAACCACGAGCCCGCTTCCTTGTTTAAGATCAGCGAATGTTTACCTGTCCAGCCTAATCCGGCCTTCTCGGCCAAAGGTCGCTCGAGTAAAGGACCAGTATCAACAAAGGGGCGGAAATCGAGTGTTTCACAATGCTCACTGATTTTTTGACCTAAATGTTTAAGGCGTTTTCGGATGATTTTATGGTAATCACGACCCAGTGCATAACGGCTAATATAGCCCTTATTTTTTTGTTTTAAGGTTGTCGCCATTAATGCATCGGGTGGTAAATAATCCATGCGCACGGAGATCACGCGAATAGTCCCAGGGTAGAGTTCTTCTGGGTGGGTACGCATGGTGCCGTAGCGCGACATATAATCCATGTCGGCATGATAGCCATTATCTAACCAGGTTTGGAAATGTGGCTCGTAGGTCGATAAATCGGTATCGGCAATACCGACTTGTTGGAAACCAAGTTCTGCGCCCCAGACTTTAATTTTCTGTGTAAGTTGTTGATAGTCTATCGGAGGCATGGTTTATTATCAGTCTATGAGTAAATTGAGGTAAAGTTTATCATATTGTGGTTTTCTTTGGGCTCGACAATTTGTAGAATCTACATACCTGTCCAATTTTATAAGAGGCTGTCTTACGAAAGATGGATCTTATTGTGCAGATATGGGGTAGTGTAGTAACACTGCTCAATATAGCGTTCTATTTTAATGTTTTAATGTTTTAATGTTTTAAGGTACTCAAATTAGATGACAAATACAGTAAAAGTTTTATTAGCTGATGAATCAGAAACCGTTGCTTTTGGTGCGAGCCTTGCGCGTTTATGCGATAGCGCAACGACCATTTTTTTACATGGTGATTTAGGTGCTGGTAAAACGACATTAACCCGTGGTTTTGTGCAAGCACTGGGTCATCAAGGGAATGTTAAAAGCCCTACTTATACATTAGTTGAACCATATGAATTAGCGGATTGGAATGTGTATCATTTTGATCTCTATCGTTTAGCGGATCCTGAAGAATTAGAATTTATGGGGATTCGTGATTATTTTGATGATAATTGCCTGTGTTTAATTGAGTGGCCGCAGCGCGGTGAAGGTTTCTTACCTGCTGAAGATTTACAAATTACGCTGACTTATGTCGGAGAGCAGCGTGAAGTTGTGGTTGAAGGCCTGAGTGAGTTAGGCGCAACACTCGTTAATAAATTAGCTAACATAAATATAGGATAACAATGTTTAAACGGATTTTACTATTAAGCATAATTTACTTGTGCTTTATGCCATTAAGTTATGCTGCTAATGCGGTGTATGCTATCCGGATTGTTGAGCATGCGGATAAAACAAGAATTGTTTTTGACCTGGCAAAAAAACCGTTATTCAACCTTTATGACCGTCACAAAAAGACACAGATCGTGGTTGATTTTGCTGGTACGCGAAATAGGGTTAATGTGAGTAAGCTAGCAAGGTTAAGCAGTAATATTATCCGTGTTGAACAAACCAAGTCGGCTAAATCTAGCGATTTACGTATTATTTTTCATCTTGCTCAACCAATTAAGTATCGATTTTTTGAATTAGCGGGTAATAAAACCGCACGGAATAGATTAGTCATTGATTTACCTGTTAAACCGACAAAGTCTGCAAAGTCCGTTATCAAACAAAAAAATCCGGTTGTCGTCAAAAAAATAACGAAAAAACTAATCGTTAGGCATCCCAAAAGAGATGTCGTGATCGCGATTGATGCCGGACATGGTGGTAAAGATCCAGGATCTATCGGTTTCAAAAAGTTTGTTGAAAAAGACATTACTTTAGCGATTGCGAAAAAAACAGTGGCAATTTTAAACCAGAAAAAAGGCATTAAAGCTGTCTTGATCCGTACAGATGACCGCTATATTTCGTTAAATGAACGTTCTGCGATTGCGCGTAAATATAAAGCGGAGTTATTAGTGTCTGTGCATGCTGACGGTTTTACTTCGTCCAAGCCATCGGGTGCCTCAACGTTGATTTTATCGCAAGGTCGTGCGAATTATGAATTTAATAAAAAACTACGTGACGATAATGTCAACGGACTGTTAGGTGGCGTAGGTGATGCGATTAAAAACAGCAACGGTGCAGATGACCTACAATATACGTTTCTCGACCTCGGTAGGCAATATTCACAAGGAGCAGGTTATAACATTGCGTCATTAATTCATCACGAGTTAGCGAAAGTAACTGATATGCATAAATCTAAACCGTACGAGCAAAGCTTGGCTGTATTGAAGTCCTTGGATATTCCGTCGTTATTAGTGGAAACTGGTTTTGTTACCAACTATCGAGAAGGTAAAAAGTTAACGACAAGCCGTCACCAGTATAAAATTGCGAACGCGATTGCACAAGGTAGTTACTTGTATTTCCGTAATTCGCCACCAAAAGATACGTATTTGGCCTATATGCGAAATAGCATTCACGTGGTTAAAAAAGGTGACTCACTTTCTGTTATTGCCCGCAGTTATGGCACGACAGAATCGCGCCTTAAGCAAGTAAATAACTTAACTAAAAGTACCATATTTATTGGTCAAAAATTAAAAATCCCAACGAGTTAGGTGTGTCATGACAATTCAAATATTACCACCTCGATTAGCCAACCAAATTGCTGCTGGTGAAGTGGTTGAACGTCCTTCATCGGTAGTAAAAGAGCTTATTGAGAACAGCATTGATGCTGGCGCGACGCGTATTGATATTGATATTGAGAAAGGTGGCGCCAAGCTGATCCGACTTCGTGATAATGGTACCGGAGTGGAGAAAGATCAGCTTGGTCTGGCATTAAGCCGTCATGCTACCAGTAAGCTGGCTACGTTAGATGATCTCGAATCGATAGATAGTCTTGGTTTTCGTGGTGAAGCATTGGCGAGTATCAGTTCGGTTTCTCGACTTACATTTACCTCTCGAACCAAAGCGCAAACAGAAGCATGGCAAGCCTATGCAGAAGGTCGGGATATGCAGGTTCAGATTAAACCGGCTGCACATCCGATTGGTACCACGGTTGAAGTGATCGATTTATTTTTTAATACGCCTGCTCGTCGCAAATTTTTACGTACCGATAAAACAGAATTTAATCATATTGATGAATTGGTGAAACGAATTGCGTTAAGTCGCTTTGATTTACAGATCACGCTGAAGCATAACGGTAAAGTGATCCGCAGTTATCGTCCTGCGAGTAGTATTGAACAACAAGAACGTCGTGTTGCTAGTATTACTAGCACCAATTTCATGGCGAATTGCATGGCATTGCACTGCGAACACAGTGATATAAAACTGTGGGGCTGGATCGGTTTACCGCATGATAATGCACCAATGGATGTGCAATACAGTTATGTTAATGGCCGTATGATGCGAGATAAGCTGATCAACCATGCATTACGTCAAGCTTATGAAGAAGCGACGGGTATCGCTGCGCCGCCTGCGTACGTATTGTTTATTGAAGTGTCTGTGCGTGAAGTCGATGTGAATGTTCATCCGGCTAAACATGAAGTCCGCTTTCATCAAGCGCGTTTAGTGCATGACTTCATCTTTCAAGGTGTTTTTAAAGCCATTACTGAAGGTGTAAGCCCATCAATACTCGCGGCAGAGATGCCTGTCCAAGAAGCGATTAGTTATCCTGGGCAAGCGCCTACTGCCAGCAATAGCAATACAAGTGTAAACGAGCAGACTGCGGATCATGGTGTGGCGCATGGCGGGATCGTTGATAGCGCGGTTACCCTTGCATATGGTGATGTTATGCCGATGCAAACACAGCATGGATATGGCGTTACAGATACGCGCCAAGGGAGTTCAAGTGCAACGTCGTCGAGTTATGGTCAGCAGCGTCAATATATGCCTGATAAGCCTTCAGCGGGCGCTATCAAGCAATACAATCACTTGTTACAGCCCAGTAAGGCTGAAATAACCGATCTGCAGCAAGCCGCGCGGAACACCGCGACTAAAAATGTTAATCAAGGGCGTCAAGTTGGGACGCATACTCAGTCGAACGAGCAACATACTGCGCGAGTTAAATTACTCAGTTTGGTCGCAGATAATTACTTGTTATTGCAAGATGATGATGCACTCTTGCTCGCCGATGTACTGGCAATGTGGCAGGTGAATTGCAAAATGCAATTGCTGGCAACATGGGAGCAAGGGGTTATATCGCAACCCTTGTTATTGCCAATATCTATTAAGTTAGACAAAAACTTTGTCGAAACAGCAAAAAATCAGCAAAATTTGCTTAATCGTCTGGGTTTAGAGTTGAATTATAGCAATGCCGCCACCATTATCGTTAGAAAGGTGCCAGCACAATTACGCCAAGCGAATTTATCCGCTGTGTTACCTGAGTTATTGCAACAGATAGTCCATCTATCCGAAAAGGCTACCGCCTCAGACGTTGCCCCCTTGTGCCATTGGCTTGCAATACAAGGTAGTCACGGATTGACCAAATTTACTTGGGAACAAGCGACTCAAATATATAGCCAATTTATCGAACAAGATAGCTGTGTACAAAAGCAATATCGTTCTAAACTATTTGAAGAACTTGACTATATGTCTGTAATAGAGAGATTTAACTGTGACTCAACAGCAAACTAAACCATTACCAAAAGCTATCTTTTTAATGGGGCCTACGGCGTCAGGTAAAACTGATCTTGCTATTGAGTTAACAAAACAGCTGCCGTGTGAAATTATCAGTGTCGATTCGGCATTAATTTATAAAGACATGAATATCGGCAGTGCGAAACCAACGGCGGCAGAGCTAGCACAAGCGCCACACCGTTTGATTGATATTATTGATCCTGCAATGAGTTATTCAGCCGCTGATTTTCGTGCCGATGCTTTAAAACATATGCAATCGATCACAGAAGCAGGAAAAATACCGCTACTTGTTGGCGGCACTATGCTTTATTTTAAAGTACTACTTGAAGGTTTATCGCCGGTACCGACATCGGTACCTGAAATTAGACAGGCTATTGAAGCGGAAGCAAAACTGCGTGGTTGGGAATCATTACATCAAGAGTTATCTTTGTATGATCCCGAGTCAGCAGCGCGTTTACATAAGAATGATGCACAACGCGTTTGCCGTGCGATTGAAGTTTATCGACTAACGGGTAAATCATTAACTGAATTAACCCAACAAAAAGGCGAAGCACTGCCTTATGACGTAGCACAATTTGCCATTGCGCCAACCGATAAAACCGTATTACACGAGCGTATCGAACGTCGTTTTAAATTGATGATTGAGGCCGGTTTTGAAGCAGAAGTGCAAGCCTTATATCAACGTGATGACCTGCATCTTGATTTACCATCGATGCGTTGTGTCGGTTATCGCCAGATGTGGGAATACCTCGATGGCAAAATGGACCATGATGAGATGGTGTTCCGTGGGGTAGTAGCAACAAGACAATTGGCAAAGCGTCAAATGACGTGGTTAAAAAGTTGGAACGATCTAACGTGGTTAGACTCCAAAGCAGATGACAATTTAGAAAAAGTTTTATTATCAGTTGGCTAGTGCCTATTTTTAAGTAGTATACTGATAATTATCGGTTATATTTTCATTATAATAAAAATCTAATTTTTAAAAGGAAACTATTAATGGCTAAGGGACAATCATTGCAGGACCCGTTTTTGAATGCATTACGTCGCGAACGGATTCCTGTCGCAATTTATTTAGTTAATGGTATTAAGTTACAAGGACAAATCGAGTCATTTGACCAATTTGTTATCTTATTAAAAAATACCGTGAGCCAAATGGTATATAAACATGCTATTTCAACTGTTGTACCGGCACGTCCGTTACAACATGGCATCCAAACCGAAAGTGAAAGTGATAAATAATTCTTTGAAATTTAAACTAAAAAATCTTGTGAGTCATATACTCATAGGGAGTCGTGAAGTTGTTTGATCGCCATGAAGCAGGTGAACGTGCCATATTAGTGCACGTTAACTTTAATGATGAAGGCAACCGAGAAGATCTGCATGAATTAGAAATGCTGGTTTCCTCTGCCGGTGTAGATGCGTTATCTGTGGTAACAGGTTCGCGTTCAAGACCACACCCTAAATATTTTGTTGGTTCAGGTAAAGCAGAAGAAATTGCTGAAGCAGTAAAGCTTTATCAAGCAGATATTGTTATATTTAACCATGCTTTAGCGCCACGCCAAGAACGTAACTTAGAAGCGTTACTGGAATGTCGTGTTGTTGACCGTACAGGCTTGATTTTAGATATATTTTCTCAACGAGCTCGTACTCATGAAGGTAAATTGCAAGTTGAATTAGCGCAACTGCGCCATATGTCGACTCGATTAATTCGTGGTTGGACGCATTTAGAACGCCAAAAAGGCGGTATCGGTATGCGTGGTCCAGGTGAAACTCAGCTTGAAACGGATCGCCGTTTATTACGCGTGCGTATGGACAGTATTTTACGTCGTTTAGACAAAGTGGTAACCAAACGTGACCAAGGTCGTCGTTCACGTAAGCGTCGTGAAATACCGACCATTTCGTTAGTTGGTTATACCAATGCGGGTAAATCGACTCTGTTTAATCGTCTCACTGATTCTAAAGTGTACGCCGCAGATCAATTGTTTGCGACATTAGATCCAACATTACGTCGTATTGCGGTTGCCGATGTTGGTGAAGTGGTTTTAGCGGATACAGTTGGCTTTATTCGTCACTTACCACATGATTTAGTTGCTGCTTTTAAGGCCACATTGACGGAAACGCGAGAAGCGGATCTACTTTTACATGTAATTGATTGTGCAGATGAAAACATGCGCGGTAATATTATAGAAGTAAATTCGGTATTAACCGAGATTGATGCGGGTGAAGTGCCTGTTTTAATGGTATATAACAAAGTCGATAAGCTTGATGATGGTCGTTGTCGTATTGATTATGATGACGAAGGTAAGCCTGTTAGTGTATGGCTATCTGCAATGTCAGGCGAAGGTACGGCGTTTTTATATCAAGCATTAACGGAGTTATTGGCAAGTACCATGAAAGTGGTGAAGTTACAGTTACCCGCAATGCAAGGTAATGTTGTCAGTCATCTGTATAATCTCGATTGTATTGAAAATGAAGCGTTTGCCGAAAATGGTGACTGGCTACTCGACATTAGAATGACTATGATTGATTGGCAACGTTTGAAAAAACACAAATGTAATAACATTGAAGATTTTATCCTTCAGCACTAGGCTGATATCATTAATATTTTCCCGAAACTATCTGGTAATGGAGATGCAAATGGCTTGGAATGAGCCCGGAAATGGCGGTAATAAAGATCGCGACCCTTGGGGACAAAAAGGTAAAGAGCAGGGACCCCCTGATCTTGACGAAGTATTTAAAAAGCTAACCAGCAAGTTTGGTGGCGGTAAAGGCGGTAAGTTCTCTGGCGGCGCTAACTTTAATAAAGTTGGTGTCTCTCTGGTGCTTGGTGTACTAGCCGTTATCTGGGTGGTCAGTGGTTTCTATACGATCAAAGAAGCTGAACGTGGCGTGGTATTACGTTTCGGTCAGTATTCACAAACGGTTGAACCGGGTTTATCTTGGTTACCGACGTTTGTTGATCGTGTGATCCCTGTTGACGTTAAGAGCATTCGCTCTATGCCTGCTGCTGGTTCAATGTTAACTAAAGATGAAAACGTTGTTGACGTAAAAATGGATATTCAATATCGCGTTATCAACCCGCGTGAATATCTATTTAACGTAACAAATCCGAATGATAGCTTGCATCAAGCGATTGACAGCGCATTACGTTTCGTTATCGGTCATACGACAATGGATGATGTGATCACAACGGGTCGTGAAGTTGTACGTCAAAGTACCCGTGAAAACATTGAATCTATCATTGATGAGTATCACATGGGTATTGAACTTGTTGATGTCAACTTCTTGTCTGCACGTCCACCGGAAGCAGTTAAAGATGCATTCGATGATGCGATTGCTGCACAAGAAGATGAACAACGTTATATCCGTGAAGCCGAAGCTTATGCGCGTGCAATTGAACCAACAGCACGTGGTCAAGTAAAACGTATTGAACAAGAAGCACAAGCTTACCAACAGCAAATTGTGTTAAAAGCACAAGGTGAAGTAGCTCGTTTCGAAAGTCTATTGCCACAGTATCAGCTTGCACCGGAAGTAACGCGTCAACGTTTATACCTAGAAACAATGGAAACGGTTTATTCAAATACAACGAAAATTGTGGTTGATACTAAAGGTACTGGCAACATGCTATATCTACCATTAGATAAAATCATGAGCGCTAATGCGGATAATAAACCGACTCGTTCGGCAAATACAGTACCAGCACCGCAACAACCAGCGAAATCAAATAACCGTTATCAGTATCCAGATACGAATAGTAGTAATGTTCGTCCTGATCGTTTTAACACAGGGAGAAACTAAGCTATGAATCAATTAAAAGCAGTTATTTTAGTACTTGTGCTATTACTTGGTTTTTCGTCTTTCTTTGTGGTAAATGAAGGTGAACGTGCACTCGTAGTTCGTTTTGGTAAAGTACTTAAATCAGGTGAGGAAGCGAAGGTTTATCTTCCTGGTCTGAACTTTAAGGTACCCTTTATCGATTCAACTCGCGTATTAAGCTCTCGTTTACAAACGCTTGATGGTAACGCTGATCGTTTTGTTACTTCTGAGAAGAAAGATTTAATTATCGATTCTTACGTGAAATGGCGTATTGAAGACTTTGAGAAGTTTTACCTTGCAACAAATGGCGGTAACTTCTTACAAGCAGAGTCTTTATTACAACGTAAAATTACCAATGGTCTACGTAATGAAATTGGTAATCGTACTATTAAAGATATCGTTTCTGGCCAACGTGGCGAAGTAATGGAAACGGCATTGAAACGTATGGCACGTTCATCTGAGCTGGGTATCCTGGTTGAAGACGTACGAATCAAGCAGATCAATCTACCGCCGGAAGTCAGTAACAGTATCTTCCAACGTATGAGTGCAGAGCGTCATGCTGTAGCGAAAGAACATCGTTCGCAAGGTTATGAACAAGCTGAGATCTTAAAAGCAGAAGTGGATGCGAAAGTAACCGTAATGCTTGCTGATGCAAACCGTCAAGCACGTGAACTACGTGGTAAAGGTGATGCAAAAGCGGCGAAGATTTATGCTGATACGTACAATAAAGATACCGAGTTTTATGGTTTTTTACGTAGTCTAGAAGCTTATTCTAAGAGCTTTAGTAATAAGTCTGATGTATTAGTTATTTCTCCAGAGAGTGATTTCTTCAATTACATGAAAGGCTCTGCTATAAGATAGCAATTGCTTGTCAATGAATAACAAAAAGGCCGTTGCTATCTTGGATAGCAGCGGCCTTTTTTATTGCGTTAACTTGTTGTTATAACTTATATGTTATGAATAGTGCGCTGCAATTTCTTCGAGCACTTGTAAGGTCCAAGTAGCAATACGTTCATCAGTTTGATCGTACTGGCTGTCTTCATCGAGGGCAAGACCGAAAAACTGACTTTCATCTTCGGTTAACGCTTTTGAAGCCACGAATTCGTAACCTTTATTTGGCCATTGGCCGATGAAGTGAATGCCTTTGCCCTGCAACTCGTCAAATAGCATACCCATCGCATCCAGATACCATTCGCTGTAGTTAACTTGATCACCAAGACCAAATAGCGCAACGGTTTTCCCTGCCAGGTTAATTCCTGCAATATCAGACCACAGATCGCCCCAGTCTTCCTGAAGTTCGCCATAATCCCAAGTCGAAATACCAAATAGAACGACGTCATAGGTTTCTATATCAGTAAAACCAGAGTCTTTTATGTCATGTAAGTCGACAAGTTCTGCACCAATTTCAGCTTGGATCTTTTCCGCAGCTATGGTGGTATAAAAAGTAGTTGAGCCGTAATATAAACCGATTTTCATTATCTACATCCAAAGACAGTGTTGCTAATCATACTATGTGTTAATAAATACGATGTGTTGATCATGCTCTGAGCGATCAGTTGCTCATCGTTACGCATAGTAACATGAGATAATTGTACTATAATTCATGTTTATTTATACAGTGTTGTTATACTGGTTGCATAGTAATCGTAATAGCAGCATAGGGTATTAGCTTGGAAAAGATTGAAATAATAGAACAGTTTTTAGATATTATGTGGCATGAACGCGGATTGTCAGATAATACCCTTAGCTCTTATCGTAACGATTTAAACCAATATCATCACTGGTTGGTGCAGCATAAACAGCAGTTATTAACTGTTGACCGTCTTGAAATTCAAGCATTTATGGCCAGCCGTTTTGATTTAGGTTACAAAGCCAGTAGTACCGCGCGCCAATTGAGCGCGATCCGTCGCTTCTATCAATATCTGTATCGTGAGCAAATGCGCGATGATGATCCGACCGCCTTACTCATTAGCCCGAAACTACCGCAGCGTTTGCCAGACGATTTATCGGAAGCTGAAGTGAATGCATTATTAGCTGCACCAGAATTAGACGATCCGATCCAATTACGTGATAAGGCCATGATGGAGGTGTTATATGCCACAGGGTTGCGGGTATCAGAATTAGTTGGCTTGAGTATGGAATCAGTGAGCTTACGCCAAGGGTTAGTGCGTGTGACGGGTAAGGGCGGTAAGGAACGCTTAGTGCCTATGGGTGAAGAAGCTGTGTATTGGACTGAGCGCTTTATTGCCGAAGGTCGCGCGACGTTATTAAAAGGGTTAACGTCCGATGTGGTGTTTCCTTCCAGACGTGGCAACTTTATGACTCGGCAAACTTTCTGGCATCGTCTTAAGCATTATTCACAAGTCGCAGGGATCACAACGCATTTGTCTCCGCACACTTTGCGCCATGCGTTTGCCACCCATTTGTTGAACTATGGCGCCGATCTGCGTGTCGTACAAATGTTACTTGGTCATAGCGATTTATCAACAACACAAATTTATACACATGTAGCTACAGCACGATTAGAGCAGTTGCATAGTGAACACCATCCTCGCGCGTAATTGCGTTGATGACATGGTATTAGCAAGGATTAAGGCTAGTGATAAATAATGAATTCTGTTAATTTATCGAGCATAGAGATCCATTAAGGATAAAAGCGGAGAACATATGTTAAAGAAAGTAATGATTACAGCTGTAGCTGTAGGTTTAGTAGGGAGCTTTATACTTGGGATCGATGGTAGTCCTGAGCAGGCGTTAATTACTACTCCGACGGCTCATACTGAACAATCTATCAATGTAACATTATCAGCAGATCACCAGGATATTTCACGCTTATTAGCTGAAAAACTTAACTTTAAAGTATCGAGTGTAAGTGACAGTGTTATCCCTGGTTTGTTTGAAGTAGCTACCGATCAAGGTATTTTCTATGTGAATGCAGATGCCTCTAACCTTATTCAAGGCACACTTTACCAAGTTAATGATAACGGGGTTACGGATCTTACCGAACAAGCAATGGGTAAAGTACGCCAGCAAGCAATACAAGAATTCGCAGGTGATACCATTAATTACCTTGCCGAAAATGAAAAGTACAGCATCACGGTATTCACCGATATTAACTGCGGTTACTGTCGTAAGTTACATAACGAAGTCGCGCAACTGAACCAGCTTGGTATTAGTGTTAAATATTTAGCATTTCCACGCGGTGGTCTAAACTCTAAAACGTATCAAGATATGACGTCAATTTGGTGTGCCGAAGACCGTGCGCAAGCGATGAACAACGCAAAACGAGGCGGCAAAGTCATTCCTGAAATGTGTACAAATACAGTTGCACAGCAATATGAACTTGGTCGACGTTTAGGCGTCACGGGTACGCCTGCAATTGTTTTGGAAAACGGACAAATGCAGCCGGGTTACGTGCCTGCTGAGCAGATTCTTAGTATGCTAAAAAACATGGATAAATCTTGAACAAGCAAATTAAACGTCGCGATAATGCAGATTGTGACGGTATATCAGCAGCTGTGCCTGCATTATTACGCCAAATTTATGCCAGTCGTGGTGTGAAGTCAGATCAAGAATTAGAGAAAGGCGTTAAAAATTTATTACGTCCGAATCAGCTTAAAGGTATGACTGCCGCGTGTGATCTATTAGTCAGCGCGTTAGTACAAAATCAACGTATTATCATTGTAGGTGACTTTGATGCCGATGGCGCAACAAGTACCGCATTGTCGATGCTCGCTTTTAAAATGCTGGGTTATCGTAATGTTGATTTTTTAGTCCCTAATCGCTTTGAATTTGGCTATGGTTTAAGTCCTGAAATTGTTGATCTTGCTGCAGCCAATGGTGCACAACTGATCATGACGGTGGATAACGGTATTTCCAGCATTGCCGGTGTTGCTGCCGCGCAAGCGTTAGGCATTAAAGTGCTCGTGACCGATCACCATCTGCCGGGTAACGAAATACCGAATGCTGATGCTATTGTTAATCCCAATCAACATGGTTGTACATTCCCTAGCAAAAATCTTGCTGGCGTTGGTGTTGCCTTCTACGTCATGTTGGCATTGCGCAGCGCATTACGAGAGCAAGATTGGTTTGCCAAGCAAGGTTTAACCGAGCCTAATTTAGCCTGTCTACTGGATATTGTTGCGTTGGGTACGGTTGCTGATGTTGTGCCATTAGATGCTAATAACCGTATTTTAGTACATCAAGGTCTACAGCGTATCCGCGCCGATAAATGTCGGCCCGGCATTAAAGCCTTGATCGAAATTGCCAATCGTAATCAAGCACAGCTTTGCGCAAGTGATCTCGGTTTTGCATTAGGACCAAGATTAAATGCAGCGGGACGCTTAGATGACATGTCTGTTGGCGTAGCAACGCTATTGTGCGAAGATCTTAATAACGCGCGTCGTTTTGCTGGCGAACTCGATAGCCTGAATGAAGAGCGTAAAGAAATTGAAAGCTCAATGCAGCAAGAAGCACTGGCTATCCTAAAAAGTGTCGATTTTGATGCCGGACAAGTACCTTACGGCATTTGTCTATTTCAAGATGACTGGCACCAAGGTGTGGTTGGCTTAGTTGCATCTCGCATTAAAGAGCGTTTCCACCGCCCTGTTATCGCTTTTGCTGATGCTGGCGAAGGGGAAATAAAAGGTTCAGCCCGTTCAATACCTGGCTTGCATTTACGTGATGTCTTGGAGTTACTCGATACCCGAAATCCGGGC
This sequence comes from Moritella sp. JT01, assembly GCF_001574435.1. Lineage (GTDB taxonomy): Bacteria > Pseudomonadota > Gammaproteobacteria > Enterobacterales > Moritellaceae > Moritella. Next base: position 105,360 of record NZ_LOCN01000004.1, on the reverse strand, counting down.
ATGATCTTGAAATTTGGTGGCCATGCGATGGCGGCTGGTTTGTCTTTACGCCTTGATGGCTATGATGAGTTTGCCAAACAGTTTAACGACTTAGTGCAGGAACTATTAACGGAAGAGCAGTTAACTGGTGTGGTATTAAGTGATGGCGAACTACCGAGTGAGCAACTGTCATTGCCTACAGCAGAATTAATCAAAGAAGCTGCACCCTGGGGACAGATGTTCCCAGAGCCGATTTTTGATGGTATTTTTAAATTACGTGAGCAACGCCTTGTGGGTAAAAAACATTTAAAAATGATGTTGGAACCTGAAAGTGGTGGACCGTTAGTGGATGCGATTGCTTTTAATGTTGATTTAGAAGTATGGCCTGATGCCTCGGTACAGAAGATCGAGCTAGCCTATAAGCTGGATGTGAACGAGTTCCGTGGTAAGCGCAGCTTGCAGTTTATGGTTGAGCATTTACAGCCATTACGCTAATAAGCATTTATTTACAAATGCCTGTTGATAGTTTTTGTCGATTGAAGTGTTAGATTTAATCGGCTTTAGCTATATTGGGTTTGCAGTTATAGTTATTACCTCTTCTACAGCAATCCTGCTTTAAGATAAGGATATAGACCATGACTATGCAACGCGTAATGAATGAAATGAAAATTAATGCTCCAAGTATTCCCTGTGGTACGTCATTGGTCGCCGTGGTTGATTTGTTTGCTAAACACCAAATTAATGCTGTGCCCGTGGTTAACTCGACGAATGAAGTGATTGGCTTTGTTTCTGAATCAGATTGCTTGCAAGCCCTTATTAGTGGCAGTTACCACTGTGATAAACCTGCTATTGTGAACGATGTGATGAGTAAAAATGTCGTTAGCGTATCGCCACAAGACAGTATTATTGATATTGCCATCCGCATGACCAAAGACAACTTGAGTGTGTATCCCGTTGTAGAAGATCGCCAGTTGGTTGGTATCATTCGTCGTGGCGATATTCTGCAAGTATTGGCTGAAAATAATAACCAATGTAGTCAAGTCAGCTAACCTGGTTGGTTGCCATTATGTTCAAGCCATGCCCTGTCGCGTGGCTTTTTGCTATTTTATGCCGCTATATGTTCCCCCGTTTTTATTTATTCCTATTTATTTTCTTATATTATCGATTAATTTGCTGTTTTATTAATCTTCCTCTGTATATCCGCGAGTGAATTCGGTAAAATTTGCTGTTGTGTAAAATCCCATAGTTCGAATTATATACTTAGTAGAATGCTGATGCATATATCGATATCTGCATCATGCTGAGTACAATATCTTTAGCAAAATGCTGAATACAATTAAAATAGAGCAGAATCATGTTTGAAGTAAATCCAGTACTGAATAAATTAAAGGAGCTAGGCGAACGCGCTGAGCTGCTTCGGGGGTACCTTTGACTACGATGCAAGTAAAGAGCGTCTAGAAGAGGTATCTGCGGAATTAGAGTCATCGGAAGTATGGAATAACCCGAAATACGCCCAAGAATTAGGTAAAGAACGCGCGTCGTTAGAATTGATCGTCAAAACGATTGATGATCTAGGTACGGGTTGTGATGACGTTGAAGGCTTAGTTGAACTGGCAGTTGAAGCTGAAGACGAAGAAACATTTGCTGAAGCGCAACATGAAATTATCGGTTTAGAAGCACAACTGGCTAAACTTGAGTTTCGTCGTATGTTCTCTGGCAAACATGATGCAAATGATTGTTATCTTGATATCCAATCTGGCTCTGGTGGTACTGAAGCCCAAGATTGGGCAAACATGCTATTACGTATGTTCTTACGATGGGGTGAGGCACACAAATTTAAAGTTGAGCTGATCGAAGTATCATCTGGCGATGTAGCCGGGATCAAAGGTGCCACTATCCGTTTGGGTGGTGAATATGCTTATGGTTGGTTACGTACCGAAACTGGTGTTCACCGTTTAGTGCGTAAATCACCGTTTGATTCAAGTGGCCGTCGTCATACTTCGTTTGCATCGATATTTGTATATCCAGAAATTGATGACAGCATCGAGATTGATTTGAATCCATCGGACTTACGTATTGATGTTTACCGTGCTTCGGGCGCGGGTGGTCAGCACGTAAATACGACGGAATCTGCGGTACGTATTACTCACTTACCCACTAATCTTGTTGTACAATGTCAAAATGATCGCTCGCAGCATAAGAACAAAGATGCGGCGATGAAACAAATGCGTGCCAAATTGTTTGATCATGAAATGCAAAAACAAAACGCGGAAAAACAAATCGCCGAAGATGCGAAGTCAGATATCGGTTGGGGCAGTCAGATCCGTTCATACGTACTGGATGACTCACGCATAAAAGATTTACGTACTGGTGTTGAAACACGCAATACACAAGCCGTTTTAGACGGTGACTTAGACAAATTTATTGAAGCCAGCCTGAAATCAGGCCTGTAAAAAAATAGGGTTAAACAATGACTGAACAGTTACAAGATGAAAACAAACTGATTGCAGAACGTCGCGCGAAATTAGATCATATCCGCACCAACTGTAAAGCAAATGGCCACCCTAACGACTTTCGCGTAAAACATAAGTCAGCAGATTTACAGGCAGAATTTGGCGAAAAATCGAAAGAAGAATTAGTTGAAATGCAGCACGTGGTAAGCATCGCGGGTCGTATCATGGCTAAACGTGGTCCTTTCCTTGCTATCCAAGATACAGCTGGTCGTATTCAAGCATACGCATCGAAAGACGTACAAAAAGCACAAAAAGCTGACCTTGGTGGTTTAGATATTGGTGATATCGTTGGTATTACTGGTGCACTAAACAAATCAGGCAAAGGCGATCTTTACGTTGAAATGACGGACTACGTACTACTAACTAAAGCGCTACGTCCATTACCAGAAAAATTCCACGGTCTAACTGACCAAGAAATGCGCTACCGTCAACGTTATGTTGATCTGATCGTAAACGCTGAATCGCGTAATGCATTCATCGTCCGTTCTAAGCTGGTAACTGCGATCCGTAACTTCATGGTATCAAAAGATTACATGGAAGTTGAAACGCCAATGATGCATGTGATCCCTGGTGGTGCAACAGCGCGTCCATTTATCACTCATCATAACGCGCTTGATCAAGCAATGTATCTGCGTGTAGCACCTGAGCTATACCTTAAGCGTTTAGTTGTTGGTGGTTTTGATCGTGTATTCGAAATTAACCGTAATTTCCGTAACGAAGGTTTATCACCTCGTCACAATCCAGAATTCACAATGATGGAATTCTACCAAGCTTACGCTGATTACAATGACCTTATGGATTTCACTGAAGAAATGCTAAGCACGGTAGCGGTTGAAGTACTAGGTGCTACATCTATGCCTTACGGCGACGACATGGTTGAGTTCGGTGGCAAATACACACGTATTAGCATGTTAGATGCAATCAAACAGTACAACCCTGAGCACGAAGTTATCCAAGCATTGACTAATGAAGGTGTTCAAGATCGTGAGTTAATGGTTTCTATTGCGAAATCACTGAACATGAAGATAGAGAAATTCTGGACTTGTGGTCAGTTATTGGAAGAGATCTTTGGTGAAACTGCTGAACCACAACTGATTCAGCCAACATTCATTACTGGTTACCCAGCAGACATCTCGCCACTAGCACGTCGTAGCGATGACAACCCATTCTTCACTGACCGTTTTGAGTTCTTCATCGGTGGCCGTGAAGTTGCGAATGGTTTCTCTGAGCTTAACGATGCTGAAGACCAAGACGCACGTTTCAAAGCACAAGTTAACGCCAAAGATGCGGGTGATGATGAAGCAATGTACTACGATGCAGATTACATCACTGCACTAGAGCACGGTTTACCACCGACTGCTGGCCAAGGTATTGGTATCGACCGTTTAGCTATGTTATTTACCAATACACATACTATTCGTGACGTGATCTTATTCCCGGCAATGCGCCCACAAGCAAATAGCTAATTTATAGTATCAATCATGATGCTTTAATTAATGCATATAAAAGCCCTGTGAGAGTAATTTCACAGGGTTTTTTTATTAAGAGTATGTTTTGCGACGGCTTTCTATTGGAAAGTTTGAATCATCTCCTGTTATACCTGCATCAGCCCATTCGCTTCTTTCTATTTCTTGAATATAGACTGTTATTTTATCAAGCGGTACACCAGTCACTTCATGTGTTGTTTTGGTGAGTTCCTGCAGTAATTTTTTTTTCATTTCTTTATCGCCACTTTTCCATATCGTTACATTGATAATTGGCATAGGTTAGTCCTCTGTTGTTGATTTTGATTTGTTAAATTGGCACCCCAGCATAAATGGCCATTTGTATGACTATCTCAAGTAACTCTTTCTCTGTTACACCGACATTCAAAGAGGCCCTCATATGCAATTCAAGCTGTGGTTGAGCATTGCCCGAGGTGATTAAAGAGGCCACTGTTATCATTTCCCGCGTTTTAATATCAAGCCCTGGTCTGCCAACGACATCTGCAAAGGCATAATTAACAATTAGTTCGGGAAGCTCATCATCTAATTCAGCTAACTTTGAGATGACTTGATCGGCTAGCCCTGGTTGTAAGGTATTCATGATCTTTTTACCGTGCTCTGATATTTCTGTTGTGTATGCACTCATAGGTTATCTCGAACTAGCTGTGAGGGAGCGTCATTGATCTCGCTTGGAATAATTGAAATCATAAATAGTGATATTGCGATAGCGGTACCAGAGAAACTCATTAATACAGTGAAATCAAAGTTTGCCATTATCCATGCACCAAACAGCGCGCCTGTACCTATCGCACTGTTAAATATGGCGACATAAATGGCTGACGCTGGAAATGCATCCTCTTGGGCAATGCGTAACACCCAAGTTTGGAAGCCAACAAAAATGCCAGAAACGGATATACCCCAAAATATAATTAACGCAAAAATAGCGGTTTGATTAAGTGAGCTAGAAAAAATACCGAGAATGAGCAAGCTTACGGCAACCATGGCAACGGATAATAATATTAATGGCTTAAGGTATCGGTCAATGAATATACCTGTAATGAAGTTACCCATTAATCCGGCAATACCAAATGTAAATAGTGCGATGGAAATGAAGTTATCGCTAATCGCCTTTGACGCATGTAAGTAGGGTTCAATAAACGTAAACGCGCTAAAGTGTGCTGTGATTGCCAATAATGTCGCAATATAAATTTTAGATAATACCGGATTACGAATGACATTTTTTAAGACTGAAATACCGATAGCATGTTGTGATTTAATATTTGGAACTAACAGTAATATCCCCAAAAGTGAAAAAATACTTAAAGCGGAAATTATCCAAAATGCCATTTGCCAGCTTAAGTTGGCACCGATGACGTTCGCAATTGGAATACCGAAAACACTCGCTGCTGAAACGCCACCAAAAACAATGGATGTGGCTAGTCCGACATGACGGGCGGGCACCAGAGACATAGCAAGCGCGCCTATCATTGCCCAAAATGCACCATGAGAAAGAGCACCAATGACTCTTGCTGCAACGAACAAGTAATAGTCGGTCGCCATCGCACATAAGATATTTGAAATAAGCAAAATAAACATCAGCGTGATAAGCAATGCTTTTTTCGGTAGATTACCTAAAAATGCAGAAGATAAAAGCGCACTTATTGCCCCTATCCATGCATAAAATGTCACGGTTAGTCCAATCATAGATTTTGATTGTTGTAGCCCTTCTGCCATTGGTGTTAACAGACCTATTGGTGCAAGTTCAGCGGTAACAATGGTAAATGTTGCGATCGCTAATATTATGATAGATAGCCACATTTTTAAGTTCGATGTTTCAAAAGAGCTGTTAGTTTCTGTGTTGTTCATTATATTCCCCTAATATCCATTTGAGATTTAGTTTACTTATTTAAGTATGTACGCGTATAGTATGCTTGAATATAGTACGTCGACGTACTATATGTTTATGACTATTGCCATCGTGATTTGTAAAGTCTAGTGTTATGGCGTGGGTATCCCTATGTATGCGTAGATCTTAATATGTTGACTGATAGTGTGTTGGTTTGATGGATGGGTACCACTATTTTATCGTAGATAGACGGTCTTTCACGCCTAGCCCGTTTACATGTTATTGCTTATCTTTGTTAGGATTGATTTGAATGCGGCTTTTTCATTTTCATCTAATGAGCTCGTTAATCCTGCTAACCAGTTAAGCTGAGATGTGACGGTTTGATCTAAAGTTGCTTTACCTTCTGCGGTTAACTTAACCGTCAGTGAACGTCGGTCTGTTCTTGATGCTTCTCGCACTGCGAAACCGCGTGTTTCAAGAGAGTCAATCGTTGACGTGATCGATGCTCTGGTTAAACCGGTTAAGGTTGAGATCTCGTGTGGTGCTGCAGACTCTTTATCATTAATCATAAGCATTGAAACAAAACGACCTTCAAGTAACTCAAATTGATTAAGATTATTAACGCACATATCTGTTAATGCGGCGCTAAGGGTAAAAAATTGACCCAGTAAAGCAATCGCTTCACTATCCATGTTTCTTTTTTTAGCTTCTTTACATAGCGTTACATACTTGGGGCTCATTAATCCGTTCTTGTTATCCATTATCATGTCCTAATATATTACGTCTTATATTGTATATGACCTTATTATATGTCAATTAACCATATAGATGGAGAATATAGTGGCCATGTTATCGTGAGTATATTTAATCATTATTCGTTGAGGGCATAGCTGCGCATGGCTTGTTCGGTATAGCGAGTCCCTTGCACTTGAAAATTAGCACTTAGTGAATTCAGCAAATTCATCTCGTCAGCGTCAAGCTTTACCTGCATAGCATTGATATTTTGTTGTAAGTATTTTTGTTGTTTGGTTCCTGGTATAGGGATCACTGTCGGCGACTGATGCATCAACCAAGCGAGTGCGAGTTGTGCTGGTGTGCAGGCTTTGGCTTGTGCTAACTCAGTTAATGCCGTGGTTAATTTGTTATTATGATTCAGGTTTTCATCGCTAAATCGAGGTAATGTACGGCGAAAATCATCATGATCTAATTTATCAAGGGTGTTTAATTCGCCACTCAATAATCCACGGCTAATCGGGCTATATGCAACAAATGTAATACCTAATTCACGACATGCATCGAGCACACCATCGTTCTCGACACCACGACTGAGTAATGAATATTCAGACTGAACGGCACTGATTCCATGTTTACCTTCGGTTAAATCTAATAAGCATTGGTGTGCGTAACGAATATATTCTGCATTGGCTTCAGAGAGCCCGACAGCTTTAATTTTACCTGCTTTGAGTAGTGATGCCATTGCTGACATTGCGATTAAAATAGCGTCTGGACTATCAATCACACGATGTAAATAATAGAGATCAATCGTGGTGCTAAGGCGCGCAATACTGGCCTCACAGCATGCGATAATATATTCACGACTATTATCAACACCACGTTTTTGTGAGTCGTGTTCATCACGGATAATGCCACATTTAGTGGCAACTACAATTTGTGTACGGTCGGGTAAAGTGGCGATGAACTCACCTAGTAGTATTTCATTGCGGCCATAACCGTAGACATCGGCAGTATCAAAAAAATTTACTCCCGCAGAAACTGCACTTTGCAATAGTTGTTTACTGTGGTTATCATCGCTTTGACCGTAAAATTCTGACATCCCCATGCAGCCTAAGCCTTGAGGAGTGACGGTAAGATGACTATTACCAATTTTTAACATAGTTTTAGTATCCATAATTACTCTCCAACCTATTGATTATATTTTTATAAAAGCGTTTGGTAAATCTTGAAATAGTGCAACCCTATATAATTGCATAAAATATAGTAAGGCGCCTTATTATATTAATCATGCTTAAATTATATTGTCAATAAATTTATATATAAATATGAGTAACTCTTGGGTAGTAATCAAACGACCAGGATAGTGTTTTGTGGAATGTAGCTAGGTGGCGCACTATATGTTTTGACGTACAATATGGGTCAGTGTTTTTGATATTATTTTAAAAAAATGCACGTATTTATTACTTTATAACGTGATTCATGGGGTTGGTAGGTTATTGGTTTTATGCTGTAGTTTATATTATTCTGTGGGGACTTATGAAAGGAACGAGGTGAGCATTTTCACCTCGCTTGATAATGTGTACTAGTCTGCTTCTACCAATGAATAAGGCAATGGCATAAAGGCTAAGTTTGATTCGTTATCGGTAATTTTAAACACGCTATCTGTTTCAAGGTTATTTGGCATAACACTCGAGATCAGCTGAACGCCATCGCTATAACGGTAGCTTAAGTTGACCTTGCCTGTACTACGCCAATTCTCACCCAGTTGTAGTTCAATGTTATCACCACTGTTTACTTCAGTTGCCGTTGCACCAGTTAAGATTGCCATTGCACGTTTGTTGGTGCCTCGGTATTTAGCGCGAGCGACCGTTTCTTGTCCTGTGTAACACCCTTTCGTGAAACTAATACCATCATAAGCTTGTAGGTTGAATGCTTGTGGGATCTGTACGCTGCTCATTGCTGTCCCTACAATGGGTGCTGCTGCGAGGATATCCAGTGCATCCCAGAATGAACCGTCGTCAGTTGCAGCTTCTGCTAAGTGTTGGCTGATCTGTTGTAGTGAGGCATCGCTTTTTTGTAATAATATTAAGAAACGTGGGGTATCGCCAATAAGTCGCATGACAAAACCATTCGGTAAATGAGTGACCGCTTCTTCGCCAAGAGTAATTGCGAAGGTCTTATTCAACCACTGTTCAGCTTGTGCGCCAGCTATACCGTAGAGGTTACAAAATGCAGAGGCATCGGTCAGTTCTACTTTTGAGAATACCGCGTATTTTTTTAGTTCAGGCAGGGTGATCGCCAATGCGTCTTTGCGCATGATGAAATAAAACGAATTGCCTTTTTTAGCTACTTGGAATGTTGACCACAGTTTTCCTTTTGGATCGCAATGACCACCCCAAGTTGTTTGTTGGTCTTCTAAACCCACCAGATCACAAGTCAATTGGCCTTGTAAATAACTTAAACGCTGCTCACCTGTTGCAGTCATTAATCCCCAGTGCGATAGTTCGCTTACGATCACATTTGGTAATGCGTCTGTTGATGCTAGGGTCAGTTTATTAAATTGCGTCATTGTTTACTCTTCTCTGGCTGGTTTTCTCTATGGTAGAGTGAACGCAAGCATTTGTCTTTAGAAGATCTTGTTTATTTTTGTGATAGAATAACCCTATGGACTGTAGGATAAGGGATAAAAATGACTAAGTTAGATTCAAAGGCGCGTTTACGTTGGGCATGTCGCCGTGGCATGCTAGAACTAGATGTATTATTTCGTCCGTTTGTGGATGAAGCTTATGATGATTTATCAGATGAAGATAAATTTATTTTCCAACGCTTGTTAGAAGGCGAAGATCCCGAGTTATTTGCTTGGGCAATGGGTCATGAAAAGTGTGGCGACCCAGAGTTAGCCTATATGATGGATAAAATTGTCTCAAGAGTTAAAGTGTAGCGCCACGTTACGCCCATCTAGATACTGGTTGTTGCTATGTATTGTAATACATAGTTTGGTGCTCGGTTTGCTGCTTACTTGGTTGGTACTTGTACCCCTACAATTGGTTTATTCCGTAGTCATTATTGCTCTGTGTGGTTATCAATGCAGGCAACATTGGCTACGCCGTTCCCGTTTTACCTATTTCACCAATGGCTATATTCAGTTTGACGCTGGGGGTGAACTATTTGCAATTACCCGATGTTCACGTAGCGCAGATCTTTTTATTCAATTAAGTTATATCAGCTTAAATAAGGGGCGCGTTCAGTCATTATGTATAATGCGTGATGCTATCGACGATACTGATTATCGCCGTCTAGTTCGGACCATTAAAATATTAAAGTAGCAGCTAAACTAATATCTTTGAATCAGGTGTAAAAAATTGTTTCAGTGCTGGTAAGTTCATTTTCATTCGTGTTAGTCTTTATTTTCAATGCATTATAAGGGCTAAACGGATGAAGCTATTCAACTTATTTTCAGAAACGACTAAGTACACGCTGTTTCTACGATTATTTACCTTACTTAAAGTACCCTCGCTATTTTATGTTAGACCTTCAGTACATCAACTTGATGAGCGTACTTGTACGATTAAGATCCCATTTAAAAGACGCAACAAAAATCACATGAATTCGATGTTTGTCGGGGTACTTGCAAGTGGTGCAGACTGCACGGGCGTATTAGCTGCAATGCACAAAACCCAAATGAAAGGCGTTAAGGTGGGCTTCGCATTGAAATCGATGCAAGTTGATTTTATTAAACGTGCAGAGGGGGATACCTACTTTACCTGCGTGCAAGGGCTCGATATCGCTCAGTATGTAAAGGAAGCTATGATCACTGGTGAGCGCTTAAATAGACCGATTAAGGTTATCGCCACTTGTCCAGATAGTACTGGGGATGAGCCTGTAGCCGCTTTTACCTTAATGTTGTCATTAAAAAGTATGACTAAAAAATAGGTTGTTGATAACGCCGTCGCTTGACGCAAGAAAGCAGCCTGATAGCTGCTTTCTTGCATATTATTTTTATAACGGCTAACCAGCCATAAATTATACCTTAGGCTGTAAGATAGTTGGTTGTGGTTCGTCGAATTGTTCTGGGTAGTCGAGCGTGTAGTGCAAGCCGCGACTTTCTTTACGGTCGAGGGCGCAACGAATGATCAAGTCTGCTACAGTCACTAGGTTTCTTAATTCCAATAAGTTATTACTGACACGGAAATTACTGTAGTACTCATCAATTTCTTGTTGCAATAGATTCACACGGCGTTGGGCACGCTCTAGACGTTTAGTGGTTCTTACAATACCGACGTAATCCCACATAAATAAACGTAGTTCATGCCAGTTATGTTGAATTATAACTTCTTCATCTGAGTCAGTTACTTTACTCTCATCCCAAGCTGGAATGCGGTAATCTTTACGTTTTTTGTGTAACTTCGATAAGATATCTTCTGCTGCTGCGTGGGCAAACACAATGCATTCTAATAACGAGTTACTGGCTAAACGGTTGGCACCGTGTAAACCGGTATAAGCTACTTCGCCAATCGCGTATAAACCGCGCATATCAGTTTGACCCGTTAAGTCAGTCATTACACCACCACAGGTATAATGTGCAGCGGGTACTGCTGGGATTGGGTCTGTAGTTATATCAATACCTAACTTCAAGCAACGCTCATAAATAGTCGGAAAATGACTAATAACGAACTCAGCGGGTTTATGACTGATATCTAAATACACACAATCACTACCCAGACGTTTCATTTCAAAGTCGATAGCACGGGCAACAATATCACGCGGAGCCAATTCTGCACGTTCATCGAAACTTGGCATAAAACGGGTGCCGTCTGCATGACGTAAATAGGCACCTTCACCACGTAGTGCTTCGGTTAATAAGAAGTTCTTCGCATCTGGGTGGAATAAACAGGTAGGGTGGAATTGGTTGAATTCCATATTGGCAACACGGCAACCTGCACGCCACGCCATCGCAATACCGTCACCACTCGAAACATCGGGATTACTGGTATATTGATAAACCTTACTGGCACCCCCCGTCGCTAAAATAACGAAGCGTGCTTTAATCACTTCAACTTTTTCGGCGTCACGATTCCACACATACGCACCGATAATACGGTTAGTTGCTTGGTTAAGCTGTTTAGTCGAAATAAGATCAACCGCGTTAAAGCGTTCCATTAAGGTGATATTCGGATGTTGACTCACATTATCGATTAACGTGGTTTGAACTGCTTTACCTGTGGCATCGGCGGCATGCAGGATACGGCGATGGCTATGGCCACCTTCTTTGGTTAGGTGATAATGTTGTTCACCATTATCATCGGCTACTTGATCAAAGGGTGCGCCTTTATCTATTAACCAGTTTAAGCTGGCGGCCGCGCTGCTTGCTGTAAAGCTAACGGTATCTTCATCACATAAACCAGCACCAGCCACAAGGGTATCGGATACATGGCCTTCCACACTGTCTGCTTCATCAAAAACGGCGGCGATACCACCTTGTGCGTAGAGAGTTGAGCCTTCGGTTAAGCTACTCTTACTTAATACTGTCACTTTAGCGTGATCAGCGAGTTTCAAGGCAAGTGAGAGTCCTGCGGCACCACTGCCGATAATCAGTACATCGCTTTGGTATTCCGCATTTGTTCTCATAGTTTCCGCTCTATTTGTAGTATGCTGTTATGTCTATACCCAAGTTACGTCAAGATGCTATATCAGAGATAAGCAGGTTGTGCATCTTGAGGTTGTTTAGGTATAACTCTAAGTAGGGCATTATAAGCTTTAAATCTCGGGCAATAAAAAGGTATTTTGATTTATTTGTCCTTATTTTGATTTAATTAGCACAATGGCGAACTTTATTTGGCGTTAAAACGAACTTTATTTATATAACGCAGTCTGAAAAATACACATTAGTAATACTAGTGTCATCAGAATAATAAGAGGTTATGAGTTACTAATGAGTGCAAAAGAGACGGACTTGCAATTAGTCGAGCGAGTTCAAGGCGGTGACAAAGCCGCATTTAATTTATTGGTGACTAAATACCAACAGAAAGTGGCGAACCTGATCTCACGTTACGTTTCAGCCAGTGGTGACGTTGCCGATGTGACTCAGGAAGTGTTTATTAAAGCGTATCGTGCGTTGCCTAATTTTAGAGGTGATAGCGCGTTTTATACTTGGCTATATCGGATTGCCAGTAATACCGCTAAAAATTATTTAATTGCGCAAAGTAGACGACCGCCTGCGAATGATGTTGATGCTGCAGATGCGGAGTTTTACGAAGGTAATGATGGCATGCGCGAGTCATCAACACCTGAACGGATTATTTTGGCTGAAGAGATGAAAGCGGTAATTTTTTCTGCTATTGACGCGTTACCTGATGAATTACGTACCGCGATAACATTACGTGAAATGGAAGGCATGAGTTATGACGATATTAGTATTGTCATGAGCTGCCCAGTGGGTACTGTTCGCTCACGTATTTTTCGAGCGCGTGAAGCGATTGAAGTAAAATTAAAACCCTTACTTCAACAGTAAATTAAACACAGATTACGGACGAGTAAATTTAGGTAATTAATTATGATAGAAAAAGAACGTTTATCCTCCTTAGTAGACAATGAATATATTGATGCAGCACTACTTGATGAGTTAGGTAAGGATGAAGCATTATCTTCAAGTTGGCAGCATTACCACATGATTGGTGATGTGATGCGCGGTGAAACACCTGCAACGGTTAATTTAGATCTTACCCGTGCCATCACAGCGGCTATCGCCGCAGAACCGGAACTGATAATGCCAAAAGAAAGTGCAAACGACAGCTCTTTCTATCAGAAAGTAATCCGGCCTTGGCTAAAAACAGGTGGTCAATTTGCTATTGCCGCATCGGTTGCGTTAATGGTGATTACGGGTGTGCAATACAGTAATACTGAAGCACCAATAACAGGACTTGAACCTGCGCTTAATGTGATGCCGTTTGCCGGTGTTGCATCACCAGTCAGTTTTAGTGTTGAATCACCTGATTCGCGTCAAGTACAGCCAGAGTTTACGGATGAAGAAAAGGTAGAACAAGTACGTCGTATTAATGCATTTGTACTTGATCATCAATTACAAAAACGCATCCAGCAATAATAGTGAGCCCGTAATGTTCAAGAAAAGTGTTGGTTTGTGGATATTGTTGTCTTCATTTTTTACGCCGCTGGCATGGAGTGAAGCAACGACAAGCAGTGAGCAAGTCGATAATAGAGTTGTTAATAATAGTGTATCAGGGCAACCGAAATTATCCGCTGATGCATTGCTAGATAACATGAAAACGGCGTTTAAGCAGTTAAATTATGATCTGTCTTATGTCGAAATTGAACGTGGTAGAATAACCCCTATGCGTTATAGTCATGGGGTTATTGATGGAGTGTCTGTTGGGCATTTACTGTCTTTAAATGGTAACCCACGTGAATATTTACGCCGTGGTAATATCACCAGTTTCTTTGAAGCAGAGCAGCCGGGTTATTCGTTATCATCAACCGCTATTCCGGGGTTATTATTTGATTTAATGGCCACCGAATTGACGCTTGATGATAGCTTATACCAAGCGATTTATGTGGGTGGAAAATCACGTGTGACAGGACGTTTAAGTCAAATTGTACGTGTTGTTCCGAATGATAAATATCGCTTTGGTTATTTAATTTGGATAGATTTAACCACCAATTTACCACTGCGTATTGACATGATTAAAGACAGTGGTGAAGTGGTGTTCCAAGTGATGGCTATTTCACTGTATCAATTTCCGGATGTAACGCCTTGGTTAGAGCAGCTCAATGCGGTAAAATTACCACCAGTATTATCTGCAATGCAAACACAAGCGTTAATGCCTGAACCAACGAAATCAGAGTGGAAAGCTGCTTGGATACCTGATGGTTTTAAACAAATTGTAAGTAACAAACACCAGATTGCAGGAATAGGTCAAACAATTGATTACATGCAATTTACTGATGGGTTAGTTGATATATCTATCTATGTTAATACCAATGCTAAAGCGGGTAGTTTAAGTCAAGGGTTAGGTGTATCGGGACAAATTAGTTTACAATCTAAAATTACAGACGATATTGAGATTGTCGTGGTGGGTGAAGTGCCGAGCTTTACCGCCAAGAAAATTGCTGAATCAGTAGTCCGTAATATTGATAACTAATTTTTCTAGCACGCGTTTCTGCGCTTAACGATAAAAGATCTGTGTAGTTAAGCCAGTTACGATTGTTTTATACAAGGCATTTACCGTATGATTATTGAAACAGCTATCGTTCAAAGTGTTACTGGTGATCTGGTTTCGGTACAGTGCGAAAGTCAATCTGCTTGTAACCATTGTCATGCGAGCGATAACTGCGGCACCGGAATGGTCGCCAAAGCATTCCCACATCGGACTCATCGTTTTACCGTCATTAAAACAGCAGATGTTGTTGCGGGTGATAAGATTGAAATCGGGCTACGTGAAAAGAATTTAGTCACCAGCGCAATGCTGGTTTACTTGCTGCCATTAGCGACAATTTTACTGTCACTGAGTCTTGGTCAGTATTTATCACAAGTTTTCCAATTTGAAGGCGAAGGCTTGGTTATTCTCGCGGCTTTTGTTGGTGGCTACATTGGTTTTAGTTGCACGCGAAAATTAAGCGTTATATTTGATCAACGCTTTGATTTTAAACCTAAAATGCTAGGTGTTGTAGCTCAATCTGAAGTGATAGGGCAATGGCGCGCTGATTAAAAGCAATGAAAGATAGCAGTCATCCCTTAAATCCGTTAAAATCTGCCTCATTAAGTGTCATATCTACTAAGTATTGGATATTATCTAACTCATGAAACACATTCGTAATTTTTCAATTATTGCTCATATCGATCACGGTAAATCAACTTTATCAGATCGTTTGATCTCATTTTGTGGTGGTTTATCTGACCGTGAAATGGCTGCACAGGTTCTTGACTCAATGGATATTGAGCGCGAGCGTGGCATTACAATTAAAGCACAAAGCGTAACGCTGGATTATAAAGCCAAAGATGGTGAAACTTACCAACTTAACTTTATTGATACTCCAGGGCACGTGGACTTCAGCTATGAGGTATCTCGCTCATTAGCAGCATGTGAGGGTGCTTTACTTGTTGTCGACGCTGGTCAAGGCGTAGAAGCACAAACGCTAGCAAACTGTTATACCGCGATGGAAATGGACTTGGAAGTTGTGCCAATCCTGAATAAAATCGATTTACCCGCTGCCGATCCTGATCGCGTAGCAGAAGAAATCGAAGACATCATCGGTATTGATGCAATGGAAGCAACACGTTGCTCTGCAAAGACTGGTTTAGGTATCGAAGACGTACTTGAAACAATTGTCAGAGAAATTCCATGTCCATCAAAAGGTTCTGAAGACGCACCACTGCAAGCTCTGATCATCGATTCATGGTTTGATAACTACCAAGGTGTGGTATCGCTAGTACGTATTACCAATGGTGTAATACGCAAAGGTGATAAGCTAACTGTGATGTCTACTGGCCAATCGCACTTGGTTGATAAAGTCGGTATCTTCACACCAAAACAGACTGATACCAACGTACTGCACTGTGGTGAAGTAGGTTTTGTTATCTGCGGTATTAAAGATATTTTAGGTGCACCGGTTGGTGATACGCTAACCTTGACTCGCAACCCTGCAGATGCGCCAGTACCGGGTTTCAGTAAAGTAAAACCTCAGGTTTATGCGGGCATGTTCCCAATTAGCTCTGACGATTATGAAGCGTTCCGTGATGCACTGGGTAAATTAAGTCTAAACGATGCGTCTTTATTCTACGAACCAGAGAGCTCAACCGCACTTGGTTTTGGTTTCCGTTGTGGTTTCTTAGGTTTACTACACATGGAAATCGTTCAAGAACGTTTAGAGCGTGAATACGATCTTGAATTGATTACGACTGCACCAACTGTTGTTTACGAAGTTGAAACCAAAAAAGGTGAAGTGATTTACGTTGATAGCCCGGCCAAGTTACCGGCAGTCAATGATATTGAAGAGATCCGCGAACCCATTGCAGAATGTAATATCCTCGTACCACAAGAATACCTAGGTAATGTAATTACCCTTTGTATTGCTAAGCGTGGTGTACAAACGAAGATGGATTATCACGGTAAGCAAGTTGCATTAACTTACGAGATCCCAATGGGTGAAGTAGTGATGGACTTCTTTGACCGTTTGAAATCGACAAGCCGTGGTTATGCGTCACTGGATTATTCTTTCATCCACTTTAGTGCTGCTGATATGGTACGTGTTGATGTATTAATCAATACTGACCGTGTTGATGCATTAGCGATGATCACTCACCGTGAAAACTCGATGAATCGTGGCCGTTTACTGGTTGAAAAGATGAAGGAACTTATTCCGCGTCAAATGTTTAACATTGCAATCCAGGCGGTTATTGGTTCACAAGTGATTGCCCGTAGTACCGTTAAACAAATGCGTAAAAACGTGATCGCCAAGTGTTATGGCGGTGATATTAGCCGTAAGAAAAAACTGCTACAGAAACAAAAAGACGGTAAGAAACGCATGAAGCAAGTTGGTAATGTTGAGGTACCTCAAGAAGCCTTCTTAGCTGTGTTGCATATCGGAAAGGACTAAATAAATGGCAACCTATTTTTCACTGATATTGGTACTCGTTACTTTCGTTAGCGGTATTATTTGGGCGTTAGATAAACTGATTTGGGAAAAAGCACGCGATGAAAAAGTTGCGTTTGCTCAATCTCAAGCGGAATTACCAGCGGAAGCTATTGCAAAATTAGGGCAAGAATCGTTTATTGTTGAAAATGCAAAATCGATCTTCCCTGTGATTGCAGCAGTGATGATATTACGTTCATTTTTATACGAACCATTTCAAATTCCATCCGGCTCGATGATGCCAACTTTATTAGTTGGTGATTTCATTCTGGTTGAAAAATTTAGTTATGGCGTTAAAGATCCGGTATTACGTTCTACACTTATCGAAACAGGTAAACCAGAACGTGGCGATGTCGCGGTATTTAAATACCCACCACAGCCAACAATTGATTACATTAAACGTGTGGTCGGTTTGCCAGGTGATCGTATAGCCTATCGTGGAAAGCAGGTTTTCATTCAACAAGCATGCAGCGGAACAAACTGCGCAGGGTTTAAAAAACTCGATCTTAGTTTAGTCGAAATTGGCAAATTTAAAGATCAAATGGTTGAATTACAGCAATATACAGAGCAACTTGGGGATGTTAAACATAACATCTTAATTAACCCTAGCCGTCCTGATTTAGCGCGTGATTTTTATCAGCAAGATAATCCGCCAACCCGTCAATACGAATGGGTTGTACCGGATGGTCATTACTTCATGATGGGTGATAACCGTGATAATAGTGCTGATAGCCGTTTTTGGGGTTTTGTTCCGGAAGCAAATTTAGTCGGAAAGGCTGTGTTCATTTGGACTAGTTTCGAATTTGAACGCGACCCAGATTCTTTATTACCTAGTTGGATCCCAACGGGTATACGCTTTAGTCGTATTGGCAAGTTAAAATAATTATGACAATTATATTAGAAAGATTACAAAAAGTATTAGGTTATCAGTACCAAGACGATGCCTTGCTACAACAAGCACTGACTCACCGTAGTGCTTATTACAAACATAACGAACGTCTTGAATTTTTAGGCGATTCGGTACTTGGCTTTATTATTTCAGATGCATTATTTTGCCAGTTTCCTGAGGTGCCAGAAGGTGATTTAAGCCGTATGCGTGCAACCTTAGTGAAAGGGTTAACGCTCGCTGAAATTGCGCGTGAGTTTGAACTAAGTGAATGTTTAATCTTAGGCCCTGGTGAATTAAAAAGCGGCGGCTTCCGTCGTGAATCTATTCTTGCGGATACAGTCGAAGCCTTAATCGGTGCGATGTATTTAGACAGCGATATGGACATGACACGTAAATGCGTACTGGCTTGGTATGCATCACGTTTAGCGGCGATCAAACCAGGTATCGATCAGAAAGATGCTAAAACACAGTTACAAGAATGGCTGCAAGGACGTAAGCAAGCACTTCCATTGTATCAAGTAGTGGAAGTTAAAGGTGAAGCTCATAATCAAGAGTTCACTATTCATTGCGTTACTGAAGGCCTAGAGCACCCTGTTGAAGGTAAAGGTACTAGTCGTCGTAAAGCAGAACAAGAAGCAGCTCAAAAAGCATTGGAGCAATTACAATGAGTGATATGACTTATAGCGGCTTTGTTGCTATCGTTGGTCGTCCTAACGTAGGTAAATCAACGTTACTAAACCGTATTTTGGGACAAAAGGTAAGTATTACCTCGCGTAAACCACAAACGACTCGTCACCGTATTCTCGGTATTGATACTGAAGAAAATCGTCAGACTGTGTATATTGATACACCTGGTCTACACATCGATGAAAAACGTGCAATTAACCGTTTAATGAACCGTGCTGCAAGCAGCTCATTAAAAGATATGAATGTTGATGCGGTAATCTTTGTTGTTGATGGTACCCGTTGGACCGACGATGATGAGATGGTATTGAATAAGCTACGTGAGATTAACTGCCCGATTTACTTGGCGATTAATAAAACCGATGCGATCAAAGATAAAGCCGAAGAGTTAATGCCACATTTACAGGTATTAGCAGCGAAGTTTGACTTTGCAGAAATTATTCCGATCTCTGCAACGAAAGGTACCAATGTAGAAATGCTACGTGGTATTTGTTCGAAGCAGTTACAAGAAGGTGATTTTTACTTCCCAGAAGATTATGTAACGGATCGTTCTTCACGTTTCATGGCATCTGAAATCATTCGTGAAAAACTGATGCGTTTCACCGGTCAAGAATTGCCTTACTCAACCACGGTTGAGATCGAGCAGTTTAAAGTCAGTGAAAACGGCACATACCACATCAATGCGTTAATTTTAGTGGAACGTGATACCCAAAAACGTATGGTTATTGGTAATAAAGGCTCGAAACTAAAAACCATTGGTACTGAAGCACGCCGTGATATGGAAACTTTGTTCGATAATAAAGTATTCCTAGAATGTTGGGTAAAAGTGAAATCTGGTTGGGCTGATGATGAACGTGCACTTCGTAGCTTAGGTTACGGAGATGAAGTGTAAATAGCGTTATTGTATGGACTTACAAAACGCTTTTGTACTGCACCGTCGACCTTTTAAGGAGTCGAGTTTACTCATCGACTTCTTTACCATTAACGATGGTAAAATTTCGTTAGTGGGACGAGCAGGGCGAGGGCGTAAGAACAGTCAAAGTGCAATTTTACAGCCGTTTACCTTACTTAATATCGCCTATGCCGGCAAAGGTGGATTAAAATCCATGCGTCAGGTAGAGGCGGTATCTAATTCATTACCGCTCTCAGGTCGGCATCTCTATGCTAGCTTTTATCTCAACGAATTACTCTATCGCTTACTGGCCAGTGAACAAGCGAACCCCGAACTATTCTCCCATTATCAAAATGCATTATTAGCGTTAGCTAAACAACAACCCCTTGAACCCTTATTGCGTGAATTTGAATTTAATTTAATGCAATGTTTAGGTAACATTGGTGCGTTAAGCTATTGTGCTGATACCATGGATGCTGTATTCCCCGACCGTATGTATAAATACGTACCACATGTTGGGATTGTGCCATCTATTTATAAAGTTGCAGTGGATAGCTCATTTTTAGGTAAAGATTTACTCGCCTTTGAGCAAAGACAATTTAACCAAGAGAATTTAGCGGCTGCAAAACGCTTTTGTCGACAAATGTTGTTACCCTACTTGGGCAACAAACCGCTGAAAAGTAGAGAGCTGTTTATTAATAAACCGCTGAAAAACAGATAACCGTTTGTTAATAAGCCACTAAAAGCAGATAACTATTTATCAATAAGGGAATTAAACGTGAATAAGATCTTTTTAGGTGTCAACATTGACCATATCGCAACCCTACGTCAAGCTAGAGGCACAACTTACCCTGATCCTGTGCATGCAGCGTCTGTCGCTGAATTAAATGGCGCAGATGGTATTACAGTGCATTTACGTGAAGATCGTCGTCATATTCAAGATCGAGATGTGCGAGTGCTAAAAGAAACCATTCAAACGCGTATGAATCTGGAAATGGCCGTTACTGCTGAAATGCTGGATATTGCGTGTGAGATCAAACCTGAGTTTGTTTGTTTAGTGCCTGAAAAACGCGAAGAACTGACAACTGAAGGTGGTTTGGATGTACTTGGTCAACAAGATAAGATCACTCAAGCGGTTAAACGTTTAAGCGAAGCAGGTATTCTCGTATCGCTATTCATTGATGCGGACAAAGAGCAAATTGATGCAGCGGTTGCCACTGGCGCGCCGTATATTGAAGTGCACACCGGTGCTTATGCGGATGCAAAGTCTGAAGGCGAACAACAAGCTGAGTTGAAGAAGATCGCAGCTGGTGTGAGCTATGCGCATAACGCAGGATTGAAAGTAAACGCGGGTCACGGGTTGCATTACCATAACGTACAGCCTATTGCGGCTATTCCTGAAATTTATGAATTGAATATCGGCCATGCAATTATTGCACGTGCGGCATTTGATGGTTTAGGTAAAGCGGTAAAAGACATGCAAGTTATCATGCAAGAAGCGCGTAATAACAGCTAAGTTATTACCGCGTATACGTATGTAAAAAAAGGAGCCATTGGCTCCTTTTTATTATGTGGTTGTTAGTAGATTTAGATTAGCGGTTAATTGGGTAAATAGGGCTGTGCTTCTTTAATCACTGTTTCAATGGCTTCTTGTAGTTCAAATATCTCGGGTTCAACATCTTCGATGTCTGCGCCCTTACGTAAACCGCGCTCAATCTGATCGGCTAAATTCTGAATCGGTAATACCCCGCAACATGCTGCGCCACCGTGAAACTTATGAATGATTTTCTGAAATTCGGAGCGTGACAAACTCCGTGCTAAGGCTTGTTCAAGGTGCTCACTGATCTCAGGTAAGCTATTGATAAACATCTCTAGCATATCCACCGCAAGATCTTCTTTACCCATTGAACGTTGTAAGGTCAGTGGCCAATTTAAAATATGGTTTTGGACAGTACTGTGATCATGTGACGCATTGCTCCATTGCTGTAAGATACGCTTTAGAATGGACTCATCAATTGGTTTCGTTAAGTAATCATCCATGCCTTTACTCAGTAGACGGTCACGTTCGCCACTCATGGCATGTGCGGTTACTGCAATAATCGGTGTTGATTGATTACGGCTGCCGGAACGAATCGATCTACAGGCGCTAATACCATCCATAATTGGCATTTGAATATCCATAAAGATAATATCAAAATCCATTTTATTGGCTTTGGCAACAGCTTCGGCACCATTGCTACACATTTCAATGTGAGTGACTGAATCTGTCAACATTGCACTAATGAGTTTTAGGTTCGCAGGATTATCATCGACCGCTAAAATTGACAGGTCAATTTTGGCTTTTGGTTTTTCAATCTTCAGCTGCGGCATTGGCTGTTCAGTTGGTTTTTCTAAATAGGCTAATGCATTCACAAGTTTACGGTGATTACATGGTTTCGTGAGGCAATGCCTTGCGCCAGTTTGAATGATTTCTTCTTGTAAACAAGGGTCTGAAGAGTTAATTAATACCACGACAGCCGCATTAAGATCATGACACTGGCTCATCTTGTTATACATAGGTGTTAGATTGATTTCATCGTTCTGAGCGATAATCACGCAGTGGTAAGGTTGCTTGATATAATGTTGCCATTCGGCTTCGTTAGCACAATGTAAAACGTCCAGATCCCAACTATTCAGCAAGGATATTAATGAACGAGCGGAGTAGTTATCTACTTCATAGAGCAAGACTTGTTTACCTTTAAAATCACTGACTGGCAGTGGCTCAGATAATGAAGTCGAGGTCATATTAAATTTAAGCGAGAATTTAAAGTTAGAACCTTGGCCTAAGTCAGAATCAAGTGAGATCTCACCGCCCATAAATTCAACTAAGCGTTGAGTAATAACCAGACCGAGTCCGGTACCGCCATAACGACGTGAAATACTGGTATCAGCTTGGTTAAAGGCTTGAAAGAGTTGCGCTTGTTGTTGTTCTGAAATGCCAATACCGGTATCGCGGATATTCGTTTGAATAGTGACGCTATTATGTGTGGATTCCAGTAATTCAATATGGATATCAATATTACCGTTTTCGGTGAACTTGATGGCATTACCCAGTAAGTTAGTGATCACTTGCTGGAATCGGAATGGGTCACCAATAATGCCATCAGGGACATTCTTATCAACATGTAGAGATAGCTCAAGACCTTTATCATGCACAGTTGGTGCGAGTAATATGGCGGCTTCTTCAATTGTGTCGCGTAGATTGAATGGGATTTGCTCTAGGGTTAACTTACCCGCCTCAAGCTTAGAAAAGTCGAGAATGTCATTAATAATGCTAAGTAAATTCTTGGCCGATTTCTCAATGGTCTGCAAGTAATCGGTTTGATTCGGACTGAGTGACGTTTTTAATAGCTGGCGAGAGAAGCCTATCACCCCGTTAAGTGGTGTCCTTAATTCATGACTCATATTGGCCAAGAATTCAGATTTCACCCGTGCAGCTGCTTGCGCACGTTTTTTGGCCATATCTAATTCAATATTTTGAATTTCAATCTGCTCTAAGGTTTCCCGTAAATCAGAGGTTGCTTGGTCAATATTTTGCTGCATCTCTTCATGGTAGGCTGATAACGATTTGGCCATCGAGTTAATACCATTCTTGAGCAGGGCGAGTTCACCAGTATGTTCACCGATTACTCTGGCATCGAGCCGGCCTTCTCTGATCCGATCAACGACGGTGACCATGTCGGTAATGGGCTGGGTAACGTTTTTAACTAATCGCCAAGAGAAGATTAGCGCGGTAAAGAAGCCCAGTAATACAATAAATACCGAGACTGTGGTATCACGATATTGCAGTAATATCGCTTTGTCACGAATGAGCTGAATAGATAAATAACCGAGGATCTGTTCCGGGTTTTCTAAATTTAATGGGAAATTGGTACTGTCAATTTCGGCAATAATCGGAGAACGCAGAATGATGAAATCATCAAGTACTTCGACTTGGGTGATTTCCGGCAGTTTGCTGTTGTCGGGGTTCTTAAGTACGGAAAAATTACGGTGATAATTACTGGTTACAAACAGTTTATTATTGTTATCAAAAATGGCGATACTTTTAATCGTCGGCGCAAACTTGCGGTGGGTTAAACCGAGCAATTTTTTTAGTGATTCTCGGCTGTTTTGTAACATACCGTATTCACTCGCGATGGCCAGTGGCTCAATGATATTGATGCCCTGTTCAATTAGCACTGTCTCTAGCTGCTGATAGCGGTTAAAGGTGAAATAGCTGGCTAATAATGTCCCGATCAAAACTGTCGGTAAAATTGTCAGCGCCATTACTTTGGCACGAAGTCCGTATTTAGTCATAAAGTCATCTTATTGGTATCTGGTTTAATGCCATCTACAGAAGTTATTTAAGTATAAAGCGGGAAAGCAGGTTAGAATAATACCCTAATGATGACATAGGCAATAGTTGTATATCAATATGGCGCAAATTTTTAAAGCAAAAAAAGTACAGAAAACTCCAAGTAAAGCGGTCGAGATCACTATTGAAAAGTTAGATCACCAAGGTTTAGGCTTGGGACGACTTGATGGCAAAGCGGTATTTGTTGCTGGTGCACTACCAGGTGAACGAGTATCAGTGAATATTATTGAGCAAAAAAAACAATACGCAAAAGCGATTTTAAGAAAAGTAATAACGCCATCTGAGCAAAGAATTGAACCGGCCTGTCCGCATTATGCAACGTGTGGCGGCTGTAGTTTACAAACACTAGATAGCCATGTTCAGGCTGATTATAAACAAGCAGCATTGTTTAGTTTATTACAAAATTTCAGTAAAAATGATGACATTAATTTTGCGGATCCAATTCTGTCTCAGCCTTGGGAATACCGTCGTACAGCACGCTTAAGTGTGATGTTTGATCGTAAGGCAAAGCAGCTCGCATTTGGCTTCCGTGAACGTAATAGTAAATCACTGGTTGCGATTAAAGAATGCCCTGTATTACAACCGAGTTTGTCTGCATTGATTCAGCCATTACGCCAATTACTTGCTACGCTTACAGTGCGTCGTGATATCGGCCATATTGAACTGTTTTCTGTAGACTCGGGCATTATTTGTTTGTTCCGTATTTTAAAACCATTAAATGATAAAGATCAGGCATTATTACAAGCATTCGCCAGTGAACAGCAGTTAAGTATTTATTTACAGCCTGAGACTGAATCGGTGCTTAAATTAACGCCTGATACGCCCGCTGCATGGTACCAACTTGCAGATGGTGAGTTTAAGCTAAGCTTTACACCGGGCAACTTTATTCAGGTTAACCCAGTTGTAAACAATAAAATGGTAGAACAAGCGATTAATTGGCTTGAACTTAGTCCTGAAGATAAGGTCTTAGACCTGTTCTGTGGTGGTGGCAATTTCAGCTTGCCGATGGCACGTTTATGCGATTCGGTTGTTGGTGTCGAAGGTGTTGATGAAATGGTGCGACAAGCTCAAATCAATGCAAAGGAAAACAATGTTGATAATGCGACGTTCTATCAAGCGGATCTGTCTGCAGACTTTTCTAAGCTCGCGTGGGCAAAAAATAGGTTCGATAAAGTATTATTAGATCCTGCTCGAGCGGGGGCTGCAGAAACAGTGCAATATTTACATAAACTAAAAGTAAATAAAATTGTCTATGTATCTTGCAATCCAGCAACATTAGCGCGAGACTCGAAGTTGTTGATGGAAAAGCATTATAAATTAACACGCCTTGGTATGATTGATATGTTTCCACAAACGGGACATGTTGAGTCAATGGCGTTATTTGAACGCGTTTAGCGCGTGTATTTTTTGGTTTAATCTTGTTAGGAATTAAGACATGGTTGCGGTACGTGATTCTCATTTGACCAACCCGGAAGACTTTGATGCGAAGACCTGGACGTCTTCGTTAGCACTCACCTCGACAGAGCAAGATGAATTATTTGAGTTATATTCTCAATTAGCATTAAAAGAAACAGCTGAATCCTTAGAGGATGAAGCTGAACTTCATTTCCCGTTACTTGCTTACGGGGTGGAAATGGTTGAAATATTGATGACCATGGATATGGACATGGAAACCTTAAAGGTCGCTTTACTGTATCCATTTTTTAATGCCAAATTATATGATAACGAACAAATTGAAACCTTGTTTGGCAGTAAATTATTACCCTTATTAGTCGCTGTTGTAGAGATGGATGCGATCCGTACGCTACAGGCAAAATCACAAAAACCATCGGAAAGTCAGGTGGATAATTTACGTCGTATGTTAATGGCGATTGTGGACGATGTACGCGCAATTGTGATCAAATTAGCGGAACGTATTTGTCATCTTCGTCAGGTTAAAAATGAATCTGAAGAAGAGCGCGTACTGGCTGCGAAAGAAATTTCAGATATCTACGCGCCTTTGGCTAACCGTTTGGGTATCGGTCAGCTTAAGTGGGAACTGGAAGATCTCTCATTCCGTTATTCGCATCCTGATACCTATAAACAGATTGCCAAACTATTACTTGAACGGCGTATTGATCGTGAAGAGTTTATTGCTAACTTTGTCTCGCAAGTTAAAACGGGTGTTGAAGCTGCTGGCGGTAAAGTCGAAGTTTACGGTCGTCCCAAGCATATCTACAGTATCTGGAAAAAGATGCAGAAGAAAAATTTGGATTTCACCGATTTATATGACGTACGTGCAGTGCGTGTGATTGCGGCAGAATTACAGGATTGTTATGCTGCTTTAGGGGTTATTCATAATTTATTCCGCCCTATTCCAAGTGAATTTGATGACTATGTAGCAAATCCAAAAGCCAATGGTTATCAATCAATCCATACCGTTGTCGCGGTAGGGGATGAGAATAAAGCCGTTGAAGTACAGATCCGTACTAAGCAAATGCACGATGACGCTGAATTAGGTGTTGCTGCGCATTGGCGTTATAAAGAAGGTTCTGATAGCACCAAGCAGGGCAGTTACGAAGAGAAAATTGCTTGGCTACGTAAATTATTAGCATGGCAAGACGATATGACTGAAAGTGGTAGCTTAGTTGATGAGTTACGCAGTCAGGTATTTGATGATCGTGTGTATGTGTTTACCCCAAAAGGTGATGTGGTTGATATGCCACAAGGTTCAACGCCGCTTGATTTTGCTTACTATGTGCATAGTATGGTTGGTCATCGCTGTATTGGAGCGAAGATAAGTGGTCGTATTGTCCCGTTCACGTATGAACTACAGACTGGCGATCAGGTTGACATCATCACTCAGAAAAATCCGAATCCAAGTCGTGATTGGTTATTACCAAACTTAGGCTATGTGAAATCGGCGCGTGCCAGAGCGAAGATTAATACTTATTTTAAGCGTCTTGATCGTGATAAGAATGTCGCTGCTGGTAAAGACATGCTAGAAGGTGAGTTGCATAAACTTAAGCTCCAGTTGTCTGATGCGAGCTGTGCCTTCGAGCGTTTTAACTCTAATACGCTAGAAGATTTATTGGCTCAGGTTGGTAGTGGCGATGCGCGTCTTAACCAAGTGATTAACCATATTAAAGTACTGCTATTACAGCCAAGTGCGGAAGAAGAAGATAAGCTTGCGCTAGAGTTGGTTGACCAGCAAGTACAAAAATCACAAAACCAGCCGAAGAAAAAACGCAATAAAGATCATATTGTGGTGGAAGGCATGGGGAATTTGATGACCCATATTGCGAATTGTTGTCAGCCGATCCCAGGTGATGACATTGTCGGTTATATCACGCAAGGCCGTGGTATCTCGATCCACCGTCATGGCTGTTTACAGTATGCTGATTTAAGTAATCGTCAACCAGAGCGTATTATTGATGCGGTTTGGGGCGACGATTTCAGTGGCGGTTATCGTGTTACTCTAGTGGTACATGCAACGGATCGTAGTGGTTTATTACGTGACTTAACGACTATCTTTGCGAATGATCGTATCCATGTTGTCGGTATGAATACTCGGTCGGATACCAAGCTGCAGACTGCTACATTAGAGATCAATATTGAATTGTATAATATTGATACCTTAAGTCATTTGACCAACCGCATGAGTCAGGTTAAAGGTGTGATTTACGCTAAGCGCTTAAGATAATTGATTACGTAAATATGTATCTGTAATTTAGTGATTTATAAAGCCGGTATTGTGATTTCAATACCGGCTTTTATCTCAGATAATAATTTTACTTGTCGGTATGTCTACATCTGAAGTATTAGCGATAGGTATTATGCCAAGTCTTTTTCTTGTAATTGTTGCATGTTATTTCCTTTTACCAAATAAAACTAACACCAAAAAACATACTTTAATCCACATGTTAGAAACTCCTATCACCTAATTACTTGATGTACATCGCATTCTATTTATTTTTATCGAATACTCTTTCTAATTAGACAGAGTGCTCTGTTTATTTGCGGTAGCGTATGAAAAGTATGCTTTAAAGTTGTATAAAGTAATTGAATTTAAGGATGAATAGCGATGAAATTAAGGAAGTTTTCACTGCGCTTTACTGTCGGTACCATGTTTGTGCTTGCAACACTTATCACTGGATTTGTTGCGGTATCTTTGCAATACCATTTCAGCAAAAAAATGGCGATGGAACACACGCTGCAAAGTCTATCTAAGGCATCTTCAGATTTATCCGCATATATACAAAATTTAGAGCGTGATGCCTCTAATACGGCACGCTTATTGGTAGCGATGAACCAGATGTTTGATATTCAATCTAATGAGACAGATCTGAGTAATATTCTTGCCGAAATCATGACTGAAAATTCATTATTTTACAGTATCTATGTTGGCTCAGAGAATGATGATTTTTATCAATTGATTAACCTTGATTCTTCACCGATTGTACGAGAAAAGCTTGCTGCAAATCGGGATGATCGCTGGGTTGTTATCAAGATAACGGGTGATAGGCAGAATCGAGTACGTGGCACTTATTATTACGACAGTCGATTTTTATTACGAGAAGTAAGCATTAGTAAGAGTAATTATTTTCCAACCGAAAGACCTTGGTATGTGGCTGCGAATACAGACTCGGTATTTAAAACCAAGCCCTACTTATTTCAACATTTAAAAATTACGGGTCAAACCTACTCACTTAAGTTTAAAGAAAAAAATAACCAAAATAAAAGTAGCATCCTAGGTATTGATATTGTGTTGTCTTCTATCGCAGAGAACTTGTCGAATAATTCATTCGATTTAAGTGATATTAGCGAAATTGAGTCTTATCTATACACAAAATCTGGCGAAGTTATCTCTTCAAGTCGTCAAGCCGCTAAGCGCATTGCAATCCCCGAATCTGATATGTTGGCGTTAACAGCGCAGCAGCGTAGCGTTATCAGCACAGCTGCGACAATAAAGATATCAAACCAAAATGACTGGGTGCCGCTTGATTTTTCTTTATCCGGAAAACCTCAAGGGTACGCTATCGATATATTGCTGTTGATTGAAGACATGACGGGGATTGATTTTGAGTTTATTAATGGCTTTTCTTGGTTCGAGTTAATCGACAAGTATAACAATGATTCTTTAGATGGATTACATTCGTTACAGCAGAATCAGAGCAATAGATACTCAGGTGTATATAGTGATCCTATTTATGATTTAAATTTTGCTTTAGTGACGCGTACGAGTAGTGCGGATGTGCATAATTATGCCGAATTGACAGGACAGAAAGTTGCGATCTTATCAGGTTGGCCTATGACAGCTAAATTACGCCAAGATTTCCCTCGCATTGAGTTGATTGAATTTGTGGATAGAAATGCTGCATTTAAGTCTGTTTCGGAGGGGGACACAGACGCATTATTAGATGTTAAACCGGTACTCATTTCTGGATTATCGCAATATTTCTATAAAAATCTTAAGTTGCATGATGATATTATTGATCTAGCAGAGCAATTTTCTTCAGCGTTTTACATCTTGCTTAAACCTGAGCATGAGGACCTGATTCCTATTATTAATGCTGCGATAGCTAATATTAGTGATAACCAGCGAGCGGTACTTGCGAGTAAATGGCTTGGGGATAAAGTGATACACGAGAATATGATGGTGCCCTATCAAGACTTAGTATCGTTAACTGGATCACAAGGTAATCATGATCAAATTATGGATCGTGTCATCGAAGGCCAGGAAAAATTAGTTTATATCAGTCCTGTTAAAGTTGGCGCCAGTTCGGAAGAGTTCTTCGCTGTAGTCATACCGAAAAAAGTGATTTATCAGAAGGTGAATGAGCAGGTGAAAATAGCTATTTTCGTGACCGTTATTTTCATGTTATTGATGTTGCCTTTAGCTTGGTTGTTTGGTGCCCCCATTGTAAGACCAATTCGACAATTACGGATTGAAACTAGAAAAGTACAAGAGCGGCGCTATGATGAAGTGCAATTAGTGGATACGGCGATAAAAGAAGTCTGGGAATTATCTGAAGCGATGATGGATATGTCAAAAGACTTACAGCAATATGAGGCAGCACAAAAAGAATTCTTAGAAGCGTTTATTAAGCTTATTGCGCAAGCGATTGATGATAAATCGAAATACACGGCTGGTCATTGTAATCGTGTGCCAGAGCTTGGCATAATGTTAGCAGAGGTTACTGAACAATGTGATTCTGCATTATTTAAAGATTTTAAATTTGCTAACGCGGATGAGAAACGTGAATTTAGAATTGCGGCTTGGCTGCATGATTGTGGCAAGATCACGACACCTGAATATATTGTCGATAAGGGCACTAAATTAGAGGCAAATTACAACCGTATTCACGAAGTTAGAACGCGGTTTGAAGTGCTATGGCGTGATGCTGAAATTACCGCGCTCAAACAACAAATTGTATTACCAGAGCATAAGAGTACGATTGATGCTGCGCTGAAGGTCAAACAACAGAAGTTGACCGATGATTTTGCGTTTATTGCTGCATCGAATGTAGGCGGTGAGTTTATGAGTGATGATAAAGTTGCCCGCGTGAAGGCCTTATCAGAACAAACATGGTTACGTCATTTCGATGATAGTTTAGGACTGTCTTCGGTTGAAGAACTGCTGAAAAAAGAATCGTTAAATACCCGTTTACCTGTGATTGAAAAATTGCTTGCAGATAAAGCTGAGCATATTGTTGAGCGAGATCGTAAAGTGGAGTTTGACCCTAAGTTTGGTATTAAAATGGATGTTCCAGAGCATCAGTATAACTTAGGAGAAGTCTATAATTTAACGATTAGTCGCGGCACGTTAACCGCGGAAGACAGGTATAAGATAAACGAACATATGATCAGTACCATTAAGATGTTAGACAACCTTCCCTTTCCGCCAGAATTAAGTCGTGTCCCGCGTTATGCTTCAACTCATCATGAAACATTAAAAGGCACGGGTTATCCGCGTAAACTGACTGCTGATGACCTTTCTATTCCAGAACGAATCTTAGTGATCGCGGATATCTTCGAAGCCCTGACCGCGTCTGACCGTCCTTATAAGAAAGCCAAACCAGTTAGTGTTGCTGTTGATATCATGTACAAGATGGCCTTGGACCAGCATTTAGATATTGAGTTATTTAGATTATTCTTACAAAGCGGTACGCATATTAAATATGCGCAAAAATATCTGAAGCCTGAACAACTCGATGAGATTGATTTAAGTAAATATCTGCAACCAGAACAGTTAGATGAGGTTGATTTAAGTAAAAAATTGACTGCTTAATAGTCATCATAACGTACTGTGGAGCATCATCAGATGATTCATCGTGCGTTATAACCCTTCCTAGTTCATTTAGTCACGCCTCTCCAAACGTAATGAATATCATTATATACTCACTGATAAATAATTTAGTCTCAGTTTATTGATCTATTTAAGGCAATGAGTCAGGATCTCGGGATTTCGCATAAAAATTGAATTAATAGGATTTATCTTGAAAGAAAAGTACACGATTCATGATTTACGGCATATTGTTGAACAATTACGTAATCCAGATACAGGATGCCCTTGGAACCTGCAGCAAAACTTCGTGTCGATAGCTAAATTCACTCTAGAAGAAGCTTATGAAGTGGTTGATACAATTGAAAATAATGACTTTGAAGGCCTGGAGGGTGAAGTTGGTGATCTGCTTTATCACGTACTCTATTATAGCCAATTAGGACAGGAACAGGCGTTGTTCAGCTTTGATGACGTTATTCAACAGCTTGCTGAGAAATTAATTCAACGTCACCCACATATTTTTGGTGAAATAAAACTACAATCTGAATCTGAAATTATTGCCGCATGGAAAAAACAAAAGTCGAAAGAGCGTTTTGAAAATCATAAAAAGCCGGCTCAACACAGTGCATTAGACAATATTCCCAATGCTTTTCCTGCACTGGTTAGAGCCACGAAAATACAGCAGAGAGCCGCCGATGTTAATTTTGACTTTGAACATTATAAGCAAGCATTATCAAAGGTTTACGAGGAGGTTGAAGAGGTCGTTGCAGAAGCGGATGCCGCAGTTGTTGATCAGGTTAAGTTAGAAGAAGAATTGGGTGATTTATTGTTCTCTGTAGTGAACGTCACACGCCACCTAAAACACGATCCTGAGCAAGCACTTCGTAAGGCAAATGAAAAGTTTGAAAAAAGATTTAGACAGGTAGAAGTACTTGCATTACAGAATGGTAAGGAACTAAGTGATTGTTCTATAAAAGAAATGGAATCATTTTGGCAGGAAGTGAAATAAAATTACAACGTATGATCTACCGCACAGTTATCGAAAAACGGCAATGCTATACTTGTCAACATTGTGGGATGAGGGGGATTTGTTTATAATGTCGTCCCTTCTGGTATATATTCAATAATACACATTTAATCCCTAACAACTTCAGGTTATGTATGACAACTAAGTACGTTTTTGTTACTGGTGGGGTAGTATCCTCATTAGGTAAAGGTATTGCGGCAGCATCATTAGCAGCTATTTTAGAAGCGCGTGGCTTAAAAGTCACAATGATGAAACTAGACCCTTACATTAACATTGATCCGGGCACAATGAGCCCGATTCAACATGGTGAAGTATTCGTAACGGACGATGGTGCTGAGACCGATCTAGATCTAGGTCACTATGAGCGCTTTATTCGTACTCACATGACTAAACGTAACAACTTTACAACGGGTAAAGTATATTCATCAGTGCTTGCTAAAGAGCGTCGTGGTGATTACTTAGGTGCAACCATTCAGGTTATTCCACACATTACCAATGAGATCAAAGAACGCGTTATCGCGG
Organism: Moritella sp. JT01; assembly: GCF_001574435.1. GTDB lineage: Bacteria > Pseudomonadota > Gammaproteobacteria > Enterobacterales > Moritellaceae > Moritella. The sequence continues at coordinate 72,485 of NZ_LOCN01000004.1, read as the reverse complement.
GCTGTGAAGGCTTTGATATCGCGGTAGTAGAAGTGGGTGGTACGGTAGGTGATATTGAATCACAACCTTTCCTAGAAGCATTACGTCAAATGGGTGTGCAAATGGGCCGTGATCACACCATGTTTATGCATCTAACATTGGTACCTTACTTAGCGGCTGCTGGTGAAGTTAAAACAAAACCAACACAGCACTCAGTGAAAGAGTTACGTTCAATTGGTATTCAGCCTGACATCCTAATTTGTCGTTCTGATCGTAATGTACCAGCGAACGAACGCGCTAAAATCTCGTTATTCTGTAACGTAGAAGAAAAGGCCGTGATCTCACTGAAAGATGTGGACAGCATTTATAAAATTCCTGCGCTATTAAAAGCACAAGGCTTAGATGAGCTTGTGGTTAACCGTTTCGGTATAACTGCACCAGAAGCTGATCTAGCTGAATGGGAACAGGTTATTTTTGAAGAAGCTAATCCAACTGACGAGATCGTGATTGGTATGGTCGGTAAATATATCGAACTACCAGATGCTTATAAATCAGTAAATGAAGCACTTAAGCACGGTGGTCTGAAAAACCGTCTAAGTGTGAAGATCAAATACATCGATTCGCAAGATCTTGAAGTTCGAGGCACCGATATACTGAAAACAGTAGACGGTATTTTAGTACCAGGCGGTTTTGGTGAACGTGGTATTGAAGGCAAGATCCTTGCAGCACAATATGCACGTGAGAATAAGGTTCCTTACTTCGGTATTTGTCTTGGTATGCAAGTCGCGTTAATCGAATTTGCACGTAATGTTGCAGGTCTAGAAGGCGCTCATTCAACAGAATTTAACCCAGAGACTAAATTCCCTGTAGTTGGCTTAATTACAGAGTGGATAGATGAGACTGGTAAGGTTGAAGAACGTACTGGTAACTCAGATCTGGGTGGTACTATGCGTTTAGGTGCACAACTGTGTCATTTGAAAGCGGGTAGTAAAGTTAGAGAAATGTATGGTAGTGCGACGATTAAAGAACGTCATCGTCACCGTTATGAAGTTAACAACAATCTTCTAACTAAAATCGAAAAAGCAGGCCTAAAAGTAACGGGTTTATCTGCAGATAAAAAATTAGTCGAAATTATTGAGAATCCGAATCATCCTTGGTTCGTTGCGGCGCAATTCCACCCGGAATTCACGTCAACACCACGAGATGGTCACGCATTATTTGAAGGATTCATTAAGGCTGCTGGTGAAAATAAAAAATCATCAACTAGCTAATCAGAGATTTTAATATTAGTGCCGTGGTAACGCGGCATACTTAAATTTTTAATAGTTAAGGAAATAAAAATGTCTAAGATCGTTAAAATTATTGGTCGCGAAATCATGGATTCACGTGGTAATCCTACTGTTGAAGCTGAAGTTCACCTAGACGGTGGTTTCATCGGTATGGCACCTGCTCCATCTGGCGCTTCTACTGGTTCACGCGAAGCACTTGAATTACGTGATGGCGACAAAACGCGCTTTTTAGGTAAAGGTGTGCTTAAAGCTGTAGCTGCAATCAATGGCCCTATCGCTGAAGCGCTAATGGGTAAAGATGCAACTGATCAAGCTGTAATCGACCAAATTATGATCGATCTAGACGGCACTGAAAACAAAGCTCAATTCGGTGCTAACGCTATCCTTGCTGTGTCTCTGGCTAACGCTAAAGCGGCTGCATCTGCAAAAGGTTTACCACTATACGCTCACATCGCTGAGTTAAACGGTACGCCTGGTCAATACTCTATGCCTTTACCTATGATGAACATCATCAACGGTGGCGAGCACGCTGATAACAACGTAGACATTCAAGAGTTTATGATCCAACCTGTTGGCGCTAAAACTTTTAAAGAAGCAGTACGTATCGGTGCTGAAGTATTCCACAACCTAGCTAAAGTACTTAAGTCTAAAGGCCTAAGCACTGCCGTTGGTGACGAAGGTGGTTTCGCTCCTAACCTAGAATCAAATGCTGCTGCACTCGCTGCAATTGAAGAAGCTGTTAAAGCGGCTGGTTATGAAATGGGTAAAGACGTTACACTTGCTATGGATTGTGCTGCTTCTGAGTTTTATAACAAAGAAGAAGGTATCTACGATCTTAAAGGCGAAGGTAAGAAATTTACTGCTGAAGAGTTTAACCACTATCTTGCTGGTCTTGTTGATCAATACCCAATCGTATCGATTGAAGATGGTCTAGATGAATCTGATTGGGCTGGTTTCAAACACCAGACTGAACTACTGGGTGACAAGATCCAATTAGTTGGTGATGATTTATTCGTGACTAATACTAAGATTTTGACACGTGGTATTGAAGAAGGTATTACTAACTCAATCTTAATCAAATTCAACCAAATTGGTACACTAACTGAAACGTTAGCTGCAATCAAAATGGCGAAAGACGCAGGCTTTACAGCTGTAATCTCTCACCGTTCTGGTGAAACTGAAGATGCAACGATTGCTGACCTTGCTGTTGGTACATGTGCTGGCCAAATCAAAACGGGCTCTATGAGCCGTTCTGATCGTGTTGCTAAGTACAACCAACTAATCCGTATCGAAGAAGCGCTAGGTGAAGCTGCTCCTTTCCACGGTCTTAAAGAGGTTAAGGGTCAAGCTTAATTTGCTTAACTGTTAATTCTGAATAGATTAAAAAACCCGCTTTTTAGCGGGTTTTTTTTATGTATACGCTAACCAAACTCTGCATTATATGTGACAATAACTGATTCATTTACGGGATGATTGTCATGCGCCTTCTTTATTTTGTATTAATCTCCATACTCAGCTTGCTGATCTATCATTTTATTGCCGGTAATAACGGGGTGATGGATTACACACGTATCGAACGTGAAGTCATCGTCCAGCAAACGAATAATCAAGTTTTAATCGATCGTAATACCGCGTTAAAAAATGAGATCTTAGATTTACGCAATGGGTATGATGCGATAGAAGAGCGTACCCGTAATGAACTTGGCATGATTAAAGAAGGTGAGACCTTCTACCGTATTATTAATGATGATAACTAGGTTAGCGAGATGACTGAACAATTTATTGCGGTTGTCCCAGCCGCTGGCGTCGGCGCCAGAATGGGCGCGAGTATACCCAAGCAATATTTGATGCTGCAAGGTAAAACCGTAATAGAACACACGTTAACGGCGTTGTTAAGTCACCCTCGTATTGCGCAAGTCGTTGTTGCACTCGGTCCGGAAGATGGCTGGTTTACTGATATTGCTATCGCCAACGATCCGGCAATTATTCGTGTGAATGGCGGTAAAGAGCGTGCAGATTCGGTACTCGCGGGATTACAGGCTTGTCAGTCGTATAATTGGGTCCTGGTACATGATGCCGCACGGCCTTGTCTTACTCATGCTGATGTGGACAGTCTGATTGCTGGCGCACTGGCATCTGAACATGGTGCTATTCTAGGGTGTCAGGTTCGCGATACAATGAAACGTACTGATGCTAATGGTCATATTATTGCGACGGTCGAGCGTGATTTATTATGGCATGCGTTAACACCACAAATGTTTCCCGTTAAATTGTTAACCGATGCGTTAACAGCGGGATTAGCGGATAATGCGAATATTACCGATGAGGCTTCAGCCATTGAACGATTAGGTTTAATGCCCAAAATGGTCGTTGGTCGCGCGGATAATATTAAAATTACACGCCCAGAAGACATGCCGTTAGCAACATTGTATCTACAACAGTCAGTGAATAATAAATAGGGAAAATATTTAATGTTTAGAATTGGTCATGGTTTTGATGTGCACAAATTTGGTAATGCTGGCCCTGTTATGATTAACGGTGTCGCGATCCCTTATGAACAAGGTTTTCTGGCTCACTCAGATGGTGATGTGGCGTTACATGCGATTTGCGATGCGCTACTTGGTGCTTTAGCGCTTGGTGATATTGGCCATCATTTTCCAGATACTTCGGCGGAATTCGAAAATATTGATAGCCGTATTCTATTACGCGATGTGTTTAGTAAAGTCAAAGAACTGGGTTATCGCATTGGTAATTTAGACGTCACCATTATTGCTCAAGCACCTAAAATTGCCCCGCATATTCAAGCAATGCGTGCAGTATTAAGCACGGATCTTGAAACTGAATTGTCAGCGGTGAATGTGAAAGCAACCACCACTGAAAAACTCGGATTCACTGGTCGTAAAGAAGGCGTGGCATGCGAAGCTGTCGTGCTGTTAATGAAAAATACATAATAAGTGAACATAAATTAATGCAAACTAATCCTAATGCGGAGACATCAATGCTTCCTGAATTTGAATATTTATATGGCAAACCTAACGTAACTGGTTTTATTAAGCAGGAAGCTGCCGATTTTGTGGTTATTGAAGACCTAGGTTTTGAATTAACGGGTGAAGGTGAGCACATCTTTATTTCCATCCGTAAAATAGGTGAAAATACCCAATATGTTGCTCGTGCATTAGCCAAAGCAGCAGGTGTTTCAGGCAAGGATGTGAGTTATGCAGGGCTTAAAGATCGTCATGCTATTACTGAACAATGGTTTGGTATTCATATGGCGGGTAAAGAAACCCCCGATTTTTCTGTGATTGAAACAGCGCAGATTAAAGTATTAAAAATTGTTCGTCATAACAAAAAGTTACGTACTGGTGCATTAAAAGGTAATCAATTTACATTAAAATTAACGGGCCTAAGCAGTACCGATGGATTAGCCGAGCGTTTAGAAAAAGTTAAAACCACTGGCGTGCCAAACTATTTCGGTGAACAGCGATTTGGTCAAAACGGTAATAACATTGTGCGCGCACAAGCGATGTTTGCGGGTGAAAAAGTAAAAGATCGTAATAAGCGTAGTTTTTATATTTCAGCTGCACGTAGTTTGATATTCAATCACGTTGTCAGTGAACGAATTAAACAAGGTAGATGGCAAACTGCAATGTCAGGTGATTGCTTTATTTTACAGGGTTCTAATTCATTTTTTGCGGAAGAAACCTTAACTGACGACATTATTGAACGTGTTGCCCAAGGCGCGCTACAACTATCGGCACCACTCGTTGGTAAAGGTAACAGCAGTGCGACGAACGAAGCGCTAGCATTTGAAAGCAGCATCATTACGCAATATCCAGAATTGCTTGAAGGCTTAAGTGCAGCGGGCCTACGTCAAGAGCGTAAAGCGTTAATATTACGTCCTCAAAACTTTAGCTACCAGTTAGCTGAAGATAGTCTAACAGTAAGTTTCTATCTGCCATCGGGTTGTTTTGCGACAAGTATTGTACGTGAATTGATTGAAGAAAAAGTCGTTATTCGTCATTTTGACCAAGCGCCAACATCAGGAACCGTATGATTGAATTGGGTAATACAGGAGTAGCAGGGCAGCGTATAAAAGCGCTGCTTGAAGAACAAGGAATTCGAGAACCGAGCGTGTTAGTGGCAATGCAGAATACACCTCGAAACTATTTTGTTGAAGAAGCGCTGGCGTTACAGGCATGGGGGAATCAGGCCTTACCAATTGGGGCTGGGCAAACCATCTCTCAGCCTTACATAGTCGCTAGAATGACAGAACTGTTATTGCAAACTAAGCCAACCAAAGTATTGGAAATAGGGACGGGTTCTGGTTATCAAACGGCTATTTTAGCGCAGGTATTTCCACAGGTCTATTCGGTGGAACGGATCCAAGCGTTGCAATGGCAAGCGAAGCGTCGGTTAAAGAATCTCGATCTGTATAACGTGATGATGAAATACGGTGATGGTTGGCAAGGTTGGCAAAGCAAAGGCCCTTTCGATGCTATTATCGTGACTGCTGCCCCCGCATCTGTACCACAAGCATTGCTGACGCAACTGGTTGATGGCGGGCAACTAATTTTACCATTAGGTGTCGAATCTCAGGTGTTGCAAGTGATCACGCGTAATGGTGATACTTATACCAGTCAAAACATTGAACATGTCAGGTTTGTGCCATTAATTATCGGCGATTTAGCGTGAAGATGTTTTTACTAGGCTTGAAGAGTATGGCATTTTTACCGTTTGTTATTGGCCGTGGCGTTGCCGTTCTTGCTATTTTACTGAGCATTTAAATAATGAGATTAGGGAGAATTAAGCGGTGACCATCAGCAGCAGGCATTTATGCAATATACGCCGATACCATTTATGGCCTCGTATCGTTATTGTATTCTTTTTAGTTCAGTTAGCTGGTTGTTCTACTGCTAATCATAGTCCTGCACCCGTCACGAGTGTTCAGGGTTATAAAACAGAGTTAAAATCAAGTATTAGTACGTCCACGTATCGCGTTAAAAAAGGGGATACCTTATATGCAATTGCATGGCGTAGTAATCAAGATTTCAAGCATCTCGCGGCATTAAATAAGATCCCTAAATCGTTTCAAATTTATCCTGGGCAGCTACTTAAGCTAAAAGGAAAAATTCCGGCAAAATCTTATAGAAAGCCAAAACCAGTGACTGTGGCTAAAACTAAAAAAACGAAAGCAAGTACGACTAAAACCAGTGTTAAAGCGCCCACTAGGCCATTAGTTAAACCGACGCCGATAAAAACAGTTACGGCTAAAGTGACTCCACCGGTAAAAGTTAAAGTGCCAGTGAAAGCAAAACCGGTTGTTGCCAAAGTATCGAAACCGAAAACGGTCGTTAGTAACAATAAATTATCATGGGCATGGCCTGCATCAGGCAAATTAATTAGCACCTATTCCAACAGCAAGTCGGGACAACAAGGGGTTAACATTGGTGGTTCATTAGGCCGTAACGTACTGGCTTCTGAAGCTGGCCGAGTTGTTTATTCTGGTAATGGTCTGCGTGGTTATGGCAACCTTATTATCATTAAACACAACGATGATTATTTAAGTGCTTATGCTTATAATCAAAAATTATTAGTAAAAGAACAGCAATGGGTTAAAGCCGGACAGAAGATCGCAAGTATGGGCAACACCGGCCCTAATGCGGGTGCTGAGCTGTATTTCGAAATTCGTTATCGTGGTAAACCTGTTAACCCGATGCGTTACTTGCCCAAGCGTTAAGCCCGACCGAAAGTTGTTTATTAGGCTAATCTTAATAGGCTATTTACTTCAGTCAGGAGCCTATACCTAATGAGCAAGATAACTGATGCAGATAAGTTAGACGTTAAAGATCATGATGTATCTGAAAACGATAAAAAAGCAAAGCCAGGGATGGATATACTTAACGATGAACACATTATCCCTAACGATGCGAAAAGCTTAGATGCAACGCAGCTTTATCTTGGGGAAATCGGTTTTTCACCGTTATTAACCGCAGAAGAAGAAGTTTTTTATGCCCGCCGAGCGCTACGTGGTGATGCCAGTTCACGAAAACGCATGATCGAGAGTAATCTGCGTTTAGTTGTTAAGATTGCCAGGCGTTATAATAACCGTGGTTTAGCCTTACTTGATTTAATTGAAGAGGGTAATCTTGGATTGATTCGCGCGGTCGAAAAATTCGATCCCGAACGGGGCTTTCGTTTCTCTACTTATGCAACATGGTGGATCCGGCAAACGATTGAACGGGCCATCATGAACCAAACCCGCACTATACGTTTACCCATCCATGTCGTTAAAGAACTTAATGTTTATCTTCGTGCAGCACGTGAACTGGCCCATGAGTTAGAGCATGAACCGACAGCCGAGGACATTGCGGAAAAGTTAGATAAACCGGTTGCCGATGTTAGTAAAATGCTGCGTTTAAATGAGCGTATTAGCTCTGTAGATACGCCTATAGGAGGCGATTCAGAGAAAGCATTATTGGATATTATTTCGGATGATAAAGGCGATGGTCCTGAGCGCTGCACGCAGAACGACGATATTAAGTTTAGTATTGTGCGTTGGCTTGAAGAGTTGAACCCAAAACAACGCGAAGTATTGGCTAGGCGTTTTGGCTTACTCGGCTATGATGCCTCGACACTCGAGGATGTTGGTCGTGAAATTGGCTTAACCCGTGAACGCGTTCGTCAAATTCAAGTGGAAGCATTACGACGTTTGCGGGAGTTATTAGCACAGCAAGGACTCTCTGTTGAAGCATTGTTCAGGTTATAAAGTACTGCTAAACGACCTTATTGAGTTGTTAATCATTAAGCTATTCCCTAGTCTTAGTTATTAACACTTTAATCAACCTTTAGTCTGATTTTATTAAAATCAGTCATCTTCTTTATTTTTTTCTAGTATCTTGATAACTCTCTGTAAACAAGGATTGTTTAAGGACGGTTATGTTATCTATTCATTATTTCATTAAATTATTTTTGACAGTTAGTTTTGTTTTATTTGTCACATCTTGCTCAATACAGCGATTATTTATTAATAGTGATCTTCCTGCCATTGCAAGTGATGCTAAATTGATTGTATTGCCAACAGACATACACGGTTTATCGGGCTTAAGATCAGATAAAGAAACGATTTTTTATGAGTCGTTTAAAACTGCATTTGGTGAGCAAGCAATAGATACCCCCCAGCTTACTGCACGCTTAAAAGAGAAGGGATATGCAGATCTATCCTGGAAAATGAGTCATGCTATGCACCGTCTTGTAACCAAGAGTGACGGTTTTAGTTATACAGATGCGTATCATTCAGCGCTTAATAATGGTGAGGCGGGAAGTAAATTCAGAACACTTGATAATGAACTATATCATTTAAGCCAGTGGTTACAGCAAGCCTATCAACTATCTGCTGTGCCAGAATATATTGCTGTTGCACATATCGATAGTATGGGGGTGTCACAAGCAAGGAATTTGATTAAATATCGGGTGATTGCGGGGATGTATTCTACCCAACGACAGGCGTTAGAGCGGGTGGTTACTTATGTAACAGAAAGCCCAAATAATCATACCGCCATTTTGCATGACTTAGATAATCTGGGCTTTTTGATTTATCGCGAACTATTTAAAATTTGAATGTAGCAATTAGAGTTGTTCTTTTAAACGGTACAAAACATCCAGCGCTTCACGTGGCGTCATATTATCGATATTTAACGCACCGAGTTCGTCGATTACTGGATGATAAACGGGAGTTGCCGCTTCAATGTGTGAGCGTTCACTTGGTATAACGGCTTGGTGTGAGTTTAATTCTAACTCATGCAACTTGATTTTAGCAGCATGAATAACCGTTTTTGGTACGCCTGCTAATGCCGCAACTTGCAAGCCATAACTGCGATCTGCCGCGCCGTCTTGCACTGCGTGCATAAATACGATCGAGTCACCGTGCTCAACCGCATCGAGATGCACATTGACTAAACTTGGGTGCTGTTCTGCTAACGTGGTTAGCTCAAAGTAGTGCGTTGCAAAGAGAGTATAAGCCTGAATCTTATTGGTTAGGTATTCTGCACATGCCCAAGCTAATGATAAACCATCGTAAGTACTGGTGCCGCGACCAATTTCATCCATCAATACCAAACTATTCGCCGTCGCATTGTGCAAGATATTCGCTGTCTCGGTCATTTCTACCATGAAGGTCGAGCGACCCGACGCGAGATCATCTGATGCACCAATACGCGTAAAGATACGGTCGATTAATGACGTTGTTACTTGCTCGGCTGGCACGAAACTACCAATGTGTGCCATCAGGGTGATCAAGGCGGTTTGACGCATGTAGGTCGACTTACCACCCATATTAGGACCGGTAATGATCAACATACGACGTTCAGGATTAAGCTGTACAGGATTGGCAATGAAGGGGTCCGTCATTACTTGCTCTACCACCGGATGACGCCCATTAGTAATGTCGATACCCGGTTTGACGCTAATTGTTGGTCGGCAATAATGCAAGGTTTCTGCGCGTTCGGCAAAGTTACATAATACATCAAGTTCAGATAATGCCGCTGCGCTGTCTTGCAGTGCGGGAATATACGGTAACAACTTATCTAATAATTGCTCATAAAGTTGTTTTTCTAGTGCCAGTGATTTTCCTTGGCTACTGAGTACTTTGTCTTCATGTTCTTTTAGTTCTGGGATGATGTAACGTTCGGTGTTTTTTAGCGTTTGACGTCTGATATACGTGGCTGGTACTTGATCAGATTGCAGACGACTGACTTCGATGAAGTAACCGTGTACCCGGTTATAACCGACTTTTAATGTCGGGATGCCAGTTTGTTGTTTTTCGCGTTCTTCTAAGGCTTTCAGGTAATCCGTCGCACCTTTGCTTAGGGCGCGCCATTCATCTAACTCTTGGTTATAACCGGGGGCTATCACGCCGCCGTCACGGATTAATACTGGCGGATTATCGATAACGGCGAATGTCAGTAGCTGTTCCAGTTCACTGAACTCACCCGCTAATTGCTGCAATGAGCTTAGGTGTTCGGCATCGTGTTCTGCTAACAGTGTTTGTAATGCGGGTAACTGCTGGAAGGCATTACGTAAACGCACAAGATCACGAGGGCGTGCAGAGCGTAATGACAAGCGCGCAATGATACGTTCAATATCACCAATGGTACGTAGAACTGGCTGGATATCGTTTAATGCACCCACATCAAGTAAGGATTGAATACTGGATTGGCGTTGTTGCAATACCAAACTGTCACGAATTGGTTGGTGCAACCAACGTTTTAATAGCCGACTGCCCATTGGTGTTGAAGTATGATCAAGTACTTCTGCAAGAGTATTATCAAAACCACCAGATAGGTTTTGGGTCAGTTCTAGGTTACGGCGAGTTGCTGCATCCATGACGACCATTTGTTCGGTTTGTTCAAGTTTGATCGCACGAATATGTGGCAGTGCAGTACGTTGGGTTTCTTTCACATACTGCATCAAACAGCCAGCAGCACATAACGCCACCGGCGAGTTTTCAACCCCAAAACCAATCAGATCTTTAGTGCCAAACTGTTGGCATAAGACGTTGCGGCCGGTTTGTAAATCAAACTCCCATTCAGGGCGGCGACGTAAGCCTTTAAGTTGGTTGATGTGTTGCATGGATTCAAATGATTCGCAATACAACAGCTCTGCAGGGTCGGTACGTTGCAGTTCTGCCAGTAGTGTTTCTTCTGACGTAAATTGATTGATCAGGAAACGGCCACTGCCCATATCGAGTGTGGCATAACCAAAGGTATTGCCATCATGGAATAATGCCGCTAATAAATTGTCATTTTTCTCGGTAAGTAAGGCTTCGTCACTGACAGTGCCAGGTGTCACAATACGTACCACTTTACGTTCTACAGGACCTTTGGATGTTGCAGGATCGCCAATTTGTTCACAGATTGCTACCGATTCACCGCTACGTACTAGCTTTGCTAAATAACCTTCTAATGAATGGTAAGGGATACCAGCCATAGGGATAGGGTTACCATTCGACTTACCACGTTTGGTCAGAGAGATACCTAATAATTGCGACGCTTTTTTGGCATCATCATAAAATAACTCATAAAAATCGCCCATGCGATAAAAGAGTAAGATCTCTGGTTGCTCAGCTTTTAACTTAAAAAATTGCTGCATCATAGGGGTGTGATTGGTTAAGTCTTGAGGTGCAAGAAAGTTAGGTTGCATAGCGGCTCGGTTTGAAAATAATAGTTGCAGCTATAATAACAATGCTAAAGCACGGTGGCGACTGTATTTTTTTGTACGTAAATATGCGCCACTCATAATAATTAAAAAAATATGCGTTTATTGCTTGATACTGTATGAACGAACAGTATACTTATGCCTATAAATTAAATACTCGATTATGCCTCAGGGGAATAAAATGGACGCGAATAAAGAAAAAGCCTTAGCTGCAGCACTTGGACAAATTGAAAAACAATTTGGTAAAGGTTCTATCATGAAGCTAGGTGATAACCGTACCATGGACGTAGAAACTGTTTCTACAGGTTCACTTTCTCTTGATATCGCGTTGGGAGCTGGTGGCTTACCGATGGGGCGTATCGTTGAAATTTATGGTCCTGAATCAAGTGGTAAAACGACGTTAACGTTAGAAGTCATCGCCTCAGCACAACGTGAAGGTAAAGTTTGTGCCTTTATTGATGCTGAGCATGCACTGGATCCGATTTACGCGGGTAAACTGGGTGTTGATGTGAATGAACTATTGATATCACAACCAGATACTGGTGAACAAGCTCTCGAGATCACTGACATGTTAGCCCGCTCTGGTGCCGTCGATATTATCGTGATTGACTCGGTTGCGGCATTAACGCCAAAAGCTGAGATTGAAGGCAACATGGGCGACAGCCACATGGGTCTGCAAGCGCGTATGTTATCGCAAGCAATGCGTAAATTAACGGGTAACTTAAAAACGACCAACACCATGTGTATCTTCATTAACCAAATCCGTATGAAAATTGGTGTGATGTTTGGTTCACCAGAAACCACAACCGGTGGTAACGCCCTTAAATTCTACGCGTCAGTACGTTTAGACATCCGTCGTATTGGTTCGGTTAAAGATGGCGACGAGATCACGGGTAATGAAACGCGTGTTAAAGTTGTGAAAAACAAAATTGCAGCACCGTTTAGACAAGCTGAATTTCAAATTTTATACGGTAAAGGCTTTAACCGTAACGGTGAGTTAGTCGACCTAGGTGTTAAAGAAAAGCTCATTGAAAAAGCGGGCGCTTGGTACTCATACAAGGGTGATAAAATTGGCCAAGGTAAAGCGAAAGCATCACAATACCTTGCTGACAATCCGAAGATTGCTGCTGAAATTGACGGCATGATCCGTGCTAACCTACTGGGTAATAAAGACGAAAAAGTGGCTGAAGTTAAGACGTCTGAAACTGAAACTGAAACAGAATTTTAATTCTGACGTGTTAATTACACTAATATGAATGACAATAAAGGCAGGTATGGCTCACATACCTGCCTTTATTATTTTGTATGTCTCGATGATTTCTTGATCATGACAATACCGGTTAGTGCCATCAATACCAATAATCCCAAGCCGACATACCCAAACCACTGATCGAACGTTTTATTCCCTGTCCAACGTAGATAATGAATGTCATACATGGTATTAAAAATACGACTGTCCGCACCTTGTTGACGTAGGCTTAAGCGCGACCAATCAAACATCAGTTTTACGTCGGTATCCGTAATAGCGATACCATCTTTGTAGTTCAATACTAAGCCATAACGATCTGGATTATGTTTCACCGCGTCTTGTAATAAGTTAATGATGCTTTGGCTATCTGGTTCTGACATATGTTGGTTATTTAGCGGGTTAATATGCTGCCATTTATGGTCTATTTGGACACGGTAATGACTACCTAAGAGGGTTTGGCTTATCGCAATAGCTTGCCACTCTGGTTCAGGAGAAAGTTGTAAAATAGAGGACAGCGGATAGCGGGTTATTTGCAATTGTTCGTAGGCATCTTTATAACCGGGCTTAATTAAAAAAAATGCACCAGTGAACGCCCATAGTGTCACCGGTAGAATTAATAAATAGCCAAGGTAACGATGTAGTTGATAAGTATTCATTGTTGTCTATCTAAGAAAGTGAATATGCTATTTTACGGTTTAATAATAAAAATACCAGTTCAGATGATTGTTACAGCAGTATCTTTATCATCAAACTTGGATCGTTTTTACTATTCGTTACTGATGAATAATTAGCGTGTTGATAAATAACAAAAAAGCACCAATGGAAGGTGCTTTTAACATACATAAATGTAATGTATTGAAATACCTAAATGTTAGCGCTTAGTATGGTGTTTTTTATTTATGTGATAAATATCAATAAATTAAAATTTAGCAGATATTTGCAATACAAAACCGTCGATACCATAGACGGCATCATCACCCGTTGAACGGGCTGAATTAAGTCCGCTATCGTTAAATTCACCATCCTGATAAATACCATAAGCGCCATTTTTACTAACGGTGGCGGCAAGGTCAATATGTACTAGGTCCATCGGAGAGATACCAAAACCGAAGGTGAATAGGTCTTCTCGAACATCATTAAGATCATGGCGAATACCTGCACGTAATTGTACGAAATCAAATAGATTCGCTTCAATACCTGCGCGCGCATAACGTGATTCACTGTTGCTTTCAAACCCTATCGCATCATTTAAATCCATTTCTGCTGTCAGTGTTACGTAATCGTGGTGTAAGGCAAAACCTGCGGTCACGAGTGGTGCTAACGTGAAAATTATTTTCTCATTTTCTTGGTTGATACCTTTGTATGCCGTTGTTTCTACTTCAAAATTTTTCTTTAGCATGTTACGTCCACTGACTGCGACGCGAAAAATATCATAAAAATCAAAGGCAATACCAGCATCGAGATTGAAATGACTTTGCTTATCTAACCCGTCTAGAAAGCCATCTTCAAACTCACGCAGGCCGTCGTCATTAAGTGAAATATCATAACTGTAGGTGTCGATACGTTGATATTTTGGGGATATACCAATCGATACTTTGGCGATTCGGGCATCCCAGTTCATTGATAGTGCTAAACCAAGATCTGAAACCGATACCCCCGCTAGATTCACAGTGCTATCAAGGTCATCTAATGTTTGGTTATTTGCTGAATCAATATCATGTGGACTCACTTTTGCTGTCGCGATACTGGTCATGTAAGAGTTACCAAAAAAGGCGACAGATAATGCACTGCTGGGTAATGCAATCGCGAAACTGGTCCCTACATTCACGCCCATGCGTTGACCATCAAAGTCGCCAAGTGCATTGGCATAAGCTGCCGCCGTGACTGCATTTTTGTTATTATCATAAGCATCTTGCGCTGTTTTTACATTATCTAGCGCACCTAAAAAGGCATCCGATGTTTCGGTTTGTACACCAAAAGAGGTTGGCGCATAACGGGTATGCCCATCATCGCTGTAAGGGATTGCTGGCAGAATAACACCAATATAATCATCTTTGCCTTGACCAAGTAGTGCAGGGTTAACAAAGGCTGCCGTCACAAAATCTGAAGACGCGACCCCTGCGCCACCCATTGCATCATTACGAGCATCAAAATATAGCTGAGAAGCAAAACTCGTTGGTGCGATAGCGCACGTTAGTGCTGAAATAATAAATATACGTTTCATATCAATCCCTGATTTTATGCGGTGCCATGTTTGTTAGACAAGCGTTTATTAGATAAATAATTAATGCGAAAATGTGTTGATTAATCCTTTAATCAACGCGTTATATCGCTTGATGTACCGTTCATGATGTTGGTTGCTTGATGGATCAATATTAGCACTGGATGAGATGAACTTAAGTTTGATGTTAAGTACTAGATTATAAGAATGAATTTGTGATCCTGATCTTTTCAATGTAATTAACGACGATTTAGTTAGATTGGTTTTCTCAGCCTTGTATCTCACTAATATAGCGAGTATAAATAGCTGCACTCACACTGAGATAATCAGTAAAGCAATATAAAAACCTTATCGCGCGGTTTGCTAAAGCGGTAAGTGAAGTAGCAAGGTATGAGGTTGTCTTCTCATGCTTTTGCTCAGCTAATCGATTGCATCATTGTTTTCATGACTGGAAACGGTAGTAAGATGTAGGTATTTGGTTAAATATCACCATCAGATTTAGTTATATTTAACTATTATAGAAAGAATAAAAACAATAAATAAGAGGCTATTTTTGTGCTTGAAGCAAACTATGAACAGCAATTAACGAAATTATTACCTTGGCAGAAAGTGAGTTTTATTGCGTCACTTGCTGAACGCAGCTTTCCTAATTACAAATTATTTTCTGAAGCTTGTGAAACCGGAGATGCGAAGCAGTTCCGCTTATCATTAGATTTGTTTTGGGAATCATTAACGGTTAAAAATAGTAAAATCAATTTTACTATTCAATTTGATCGTTTCGAACCGATTATTCCAAATGTAGACAAATTTGATGTGTATGGTGTTTACCCTGCACTGGATGCTTGTGTGACTTTAAACAGTGCTTTTAATAGTTTAGTAGCCCCAGACCCCGATGTGAACGAAGCTATTAATGCATCGCGAGTATCAATTGGTACTGTTGCAAGTTATTTAGAAGCGTTGGCAGGTGAAGAGCTTGACGACGAGGTTATTTTCGCTGACGAGTTCATGCAAGAAGAGCTTAAATTTCAGCAAGCGGTGTTGGATTTACTCACGGTACAAAAATCACCTGAGAGCATGAAGACGTTACGTCAGTTTGCTAAAAATGATGGTATTTCTAATATTGGTATTACCTTAGATTAATTGGTTGAAATTTCATTTAATAGGCGTCAGCGCTGGTGAGGCGGCGATCGGGAATTAGTTTAAAAAGTATTTCCCCACCTTTTTGATGGTGTTTTTTTGTACATAGAATGGGATTAGTGTGAGCGCCACCCCATTTGTTGATTATTCTCTCAGCAATTGACTTAATTAAGGCGATAAATCCTTTGCGGTCAACGGTTTTTTTGAATACAGTGTTTAACAGTTTAATGTTATTGAATAGTGGAAAGGACATTCTTATGAATAAAACTCAATTAATCGATGCAGTTGCAGCGAAAGCAGATTTAACTAAAGTACAAGCTAAAGCAGCACTAGAAGAGATCCTAAATGCGATCACTGATAGCCTTAAAGAAAAAGAAGCTGTACAGCTAATTGGTTTCGGTACTTTTAAAGTAAGCGAACGTTCAGCACGTATTGGCCGTAACCCACAAACGGGTGAAGAAATTCAAATTTCTGCTGCTACAATTCCTGCATTCGTTGCTGGTAAAGCACTTAAAGATGCAGTTAAAAACGCAAACAAATAAGCATTATCTTTTATTAATTTAAAACGTAATGAAAAAAGCACCTAATTAGGTGCTTTTTTATTATCTGCGGTTTATGTCATTAGAAAATATAAGCTGACTAAGACGTGATTTTAGGCTTATTTTTATCAGTAGGTTGAACGCGAACACGTCGAATGACATTGTTTTCGATTTCGAGTACTTCTAATGGATGGTCCGCAATTTTTAGGCTGATATTTGACTCTGGAATTTCTTCCAAATACTCTAAAATCAAACCATTTAATGTCTTCGGACCATTGGTTGGAAAGTGCCAGTTCATCTCTTTATTAATATCACGCACGTTTGCCGTACCATCAATGATATAACTGCCGTCAGGTTGTTCCTCAATTTCGTCACTCGCTGAAGGTGCCATGGTAGTGGTAAAGTCACCGACAATCTCTTCTAAGATATCTTCGAGTGTCACCAAACCTTGGATGTCACCGTATTCGTCAACAATTAAGCCGATACGCTCTTTTTTACGTTGGAACTTTAATAGTTGCACGTTAAGTGGTGTTGCTTCAGGAATAAAGTACAGCTCTTTTACTGCTCTGAGTAGCGTTGTTTTATCAAACTGTTCTTTCAGTAATAGACGCAATGCATCTCGAGTATGCACAAATCCAACTGCATCATCGATGGTGTCACGGTACAGTAATACCCTTGTGTGTGAAATATTACGTAATTGGCGTAACAAAATCTCCCAATCATCATTAATATCAATCGCGATGATCTCGTTACGCGGCACCATGATGTCATCCACAGTGACTTTTTCAAGGTCGAGAATACTGATCAGCATATCTTGGTGACGCTGAGGGATCATTGCACCTGCTTCATGCACAATGGTACGCAATTCTTCGGAGCTCAGGGCTCCATTGTCATTATGATGGACATTAACGCGCAATAGTCGCAACAGGCCATTAGAAATGATGTTCACCAACCATACCAATGGATAAAACAAGGTTAGCATCGGGCGTAATAGCAATGAGCTTGGAAAGGCGACTTTTTCTGGGTGCAGTGCGGCTAAGGTTTTAGGCGTTACTTCAGCAAAAATAAGGATAACGATCGTTAAAAGACCAGTCGATACGGCTAAACCAAGCGCTTCATTTTCTACAAATAAACGCATACCAATAATCGTTGCGATGGAAGAGGCCAAGATGTTGACTAGATTGTTACCAATAAGAATAAGACCAATCAAACGATCCGGTCTGTTGAGGAGTTTTTCTACACGTTTCGCACCCGTATGGTTATTTTTAACCAGGTGCTTAAGCCTGTAACGATTGAGAGACATCATGCCTGTTTCTGAGCTAGAGAAATAAGCTGATATGAGGATTAAAATAGTCAGGAGACCGAATAAGGTTCCTGTTGATATGTCGTCCAAGTGTTATCCTTTGATTACGCAAGTGTATAGTAATTAATATATGATGGTTATAAGTATGTTTAAGTATTAATGAAGTAGGATCTCTTTTACAAAACGAGAGCCGAAATAGGCTAATGATAGTAGTACAGAGCCAAATAATGTACCAAAAGCAATCTTATTACTACGCCAGCCTTGTTTAAAGTGACCCCACAGCAATACCGAATAAAATAGCCAAGCTAAGATAGATAAAACGGTTTTATGTGCTTGAGAGTGGGTAAAAGCATCTTCAAAAAAGACAAAACTTGTCACTATTGCCACGGATAGCAGTGCTAAGCCGATACTTAATAACCTGATGAGTTGTTTTTCTATGGTCATTAACGATGGCAGTGCTGGGTGCATTGCGATTGGGCGTTTGTGCTTGAGTTGATAATCTAAGTAAGCCATTTGTAGGGCAAGTAAACTCGCTACAATGAAGGCCGCATAGGCAAATAAAATCACGATAATATGGACAACAAGTGGTGTATTATCACTTAAATTGGAAATGTAAATCGTTGGTAACAAATAGCTTATCGCAATGACAATGGTTGAAAAACCATACACGATAGGTAATAAAGGTAATATTTTAAATTTATTGATCGACAGTGTCATGATCATCGAGATCAGCAAACTGATAAGTGCCGCTACATTGACAATGCTCAGGTTAATCCCTGCTGCCGTCACAATATCAAAGCCCATCCAGAATAGATGGCAAAGTGTCGCGCCTGCGCCTAAGGTAAAAATAGTACGTATACTCGCCTGCTGTTTTACAGTTAAGGCTTTAATGCAATGATAAATTGCAGCTATATAGAAAATAATAGCGCCAAGAGCAAACAGTTCCATAGGGCTCACTTTAATGTTGATTTATATGTAATTATGCAGTCCAGTATACGCTTGCTGTACCTATAGAGCTATATTCAAATGCATTATTTGGAAAGGAAAATATTATTTTTTTATAAAACAATACCTAGCCACACCTTGAGAGTGTGATTTTTACCCTCAAATAAGGTTATAATCATCAGTAATAATTGAATTTAATCTAATTTAAAACGGATAACGTCATGTTTGAGAATTTAACCGATCGCTTATCGGCCACGCTGAAAAACGTCAGCGGCCGTGGTCGTTTGACAGAAGATAACGTCAAAGACACACTACGTGAAGTACGCATGGCGTTACTCGAAGCGGATGTAGCTTTACCTGTCGTACGCGAATTTATTAAAAATGTAAAAGAAAATGCCCTAGGCCAAGATGTATCTAAGAGCCTGAATCCAGGGCAAGCCTTCATTAAAATTGTCCAAGCTGAGCTTGAGTCGGCAATGGGTAATGCTAACGAAACATTAAATCTTGCTGCGCAACCGCCTGCAGTATTAATGATGGCTGGTTTACAAGGTGCTGGTAAAACGACCACGGTAGCGAAATTATCACTTTTCTTAAAAGAACGTGAGAAAAAATCTGTATTGGTTGTGAGTGCTGACGTTTACCGTCCTGCGGCAATCAAACAGCTAGAAACATTAGCTGCAGAAGTCGATGTTGAATTTTTCCCAAGTGATATCTCGCAAAAGCCAGTTGATATTGCCAACGCGGCAATCGAATACGCCCGTAAGTCATTTATTGATGTGGTGATTGTCGATACTGCGGGTCGTTTACATGTCGATACTGACATGATGAAAGAGATCCAAGACTTACACGCGGCGATTAATCCTGTTGAAACACTGTTTGTTGTGGATGCGATGACAGGTCAAGATGCGGCAAACACAGCAGCTGCATTTAATGAGACGTTACCATTAACGGGTATTATCTTAACGAAAGCCGATGGTGATGCGCGTGGTGGTGCTGCATTATCTATTCGTCATATTACGGGTAAACCAATTAAGTTTATCGGCATGGGCGAAAAAGTCGATGCATTAGAACCTTTCCATCCAGAACGTATTGCGTCTCGTATTTTGGGTATGGGTGATGTGCTATCACTGATCGAAGAAGTTGAACGTAAAGTAGATAAAGATAAAGCTGCAAAACTAGCGAAAAAAGTTCAGAAAGGCCAAGGCTTTGACTTAGAAGATTTCCGTGACCAGCTTGTGCAAATGAAAAGCATGGGTGGCATGATGGGCATGATGGATAAGTTACCTGGTATGAGTCAGGTTCCTGATGCTGTTAAAGACCAAATGGATGATAAGTTAACTAATCGTATGGAAGCGATTATTAATTCAATGACACCTGCAGAGCGCAAACGTCCAGAGATCATTAAAGGTTCTCGTAAGCGTCGTATCGCGACGGGCTCTGGTACACAGATTCAAGATGTGAATAAGCTGCTTAAACAGTTTACGCAAATGCAAAAGATGATGAAAAAAATGTCGGGTAAAGGCGGCATGAAAAAAATGATGGGTAAAATGAAAGGTATGATGCCACCAGGAATGGGCGGCGGCATGGGTGGTATGGGCGGTGGTAAAGGACCGTTTGGTTAACAACACCGTGGTTTAATTCCTTCCTTATATATGTATTTGATTCCAAGCCCTGCTTATTAATAGCTGGGCTTTTTTATTTCCGCGAGTTTTTACTAATCTGCTTCTGAACTGCGTAATAGCAACATAATGATTGTTTATAGTATAAATAGCGCTAACTAAAGTGGTCATGATACACAATAAGGTTGCTTTTAATTAAAATAAGAGTAAAATTGCGCGACTTCGAATCGTCTCATTCGTGAGTACTATTTGAACACTATGGGGCCTTGTCAGTGCAAGGCCGGAATACACACTTAATTTATAAAGAGGACGATATGGTAACTATTCGTTTATCTCGTGGTGGTTCTAAGAAATCACCTTTCTACACAGTTGTTGTTACAGACAGCCGTAATGCTCGTGATGGTAAATTCATCGAGAAGCTAGGTTTCTTTAATCCAATGGCTGCTGGTCAAGAAGAACGTGTTCGTCTTGACAACGTGAAAATTGAAGCTTGGGTTGCTAAAGGCGCTACAGTTTCTAACACAGTTGCTAAGTTAATCAAAGACGCTGCTAAAGCTGCTTAATTATCTTAAGGTAAGGAGATCTTGTGAGTTCAACTGACAAACCTATGGTAGTTGGTCGTCTTGGTGCTGTTTACGGCATTAAGGGCTGGATGAAAATCAACTCCTTTACCGATATTCCTGAAGGAATCTTTAACTATTCACCTTGGCTCATTGAGCAAAAAGGCGAATGGGTTGAAGTGGCGATTGAAGATTGCAAACGCCATGGCAAAGGTTTAATTGCTAAGTTAGTCGGCATTGATGTTCGTGAAGAAGCGCAGTCCCTTACGGGTGCTGAAATTGCTATTCATGCGGATCAACTTCCAGAATTAGAAGATGAATATTACTGGCGTGACATCATTGGCTGCTCTGTTGAGACAGACAAGGGTTACACGTTAGGTAAAGTCACTGATATGATGGAAACCGGTTCTAACGACGTATTAGTAATTAAAGCGAATGCAACTGATGCCTTCGGAAAAAAAGAACGGTTAATCCCGTATCTTGATGGGCAAGTAATTATCAGTGTTGATATTACCGCTCAAAAAATTATTGTTAATTGGGACCCGAGTTTTTAAGACTCGTTGTCAGCGGAGGCTAGTATGTGGTTAGGGGTTATAAGCCTTTTTCCAGAGATGTTTGATGCCATCACTGAGCAAGGAGTTATCGGTCGAGCAATAAAACGCGATCTGCTTAAGTTCCAAACTTGGAACCCGAGAGATTTTGCCCACGATAAACATAAGACGGTCGATGATCGCCCTTATGGTGGTGGCCCTGGCATGTTGATGATGGTTCAACCATTACGAGATGCTATCCATGCAGCAAAACAGGCAGCAGGTGGTGAGGCGAAAGTTATTTATCTTTCACCGCAAGGACGTAAATTGGATCAAGCTGGCGTACTGGATTTGGCAACAAATGAGAGGATGATTTTTATTTGTGGTCGTTATGAAGGTATTGATGAGCGTATCATCCAATCGGAAGTTGATGAAGAGTGGTCTATCGGTGACTTTGTGTTAACCGGTGGAGAACTTGCCGCAATGACGATGATTGATGCTGTCTCACGCATGATTCCTGGTGTTTTAGGCACTCAGGCATCCGCAGAGCAAGATTCGTTTGCAGATGGTCTGTTAGATTGTCCGCATTATACGCGTCCGGAAGTGTTAGATGGGTTGGCTGTCCCTAAGGTTCTCCTTAGTGGCAATCATAGTAAAATTAGCCAATATAGACAGAAACAGTCTTTAGCTCGAACGTTAGAACGACGACCTGATTTATTAAGTAACCTAGCTCTGACTGATCTGCAAGAGAAAATTCTTGTTGAGATCGTTCGCGAAAGTCGCGAGTTAAAGTAGAGTTTTTCAGTTTATTCTAGGGTATAGAAAATGAGCAACATAATTGCACAGATCGAACAAGAGCAAATGAAAACAGATCTACCAACTTTTGGCCCTGGTGCTACAGTTGTAGTTCAAGTTAAAGTTGTTGAAGGTGACAAATCACGTCTACAGGCTTTTGAAGGCGTAGTTATCGCTAAACGTAACCGTGGTCTGCACTCTGCATTCACTGTACGTAAAATCACTTCAAACGGTGAAGGTGTGGAACGTGTATTCCAAACACATTCTCCAGTGGTAGCAAGCATCACTGTTAAGCGTCACGGCGATGTTCGTCAAGCTAAGCTATACTACCTACGTGGTCTTACTGGTAAAGCTGCACGTATTAAAGAAAAATTGGGTAAGCGTAAAAGCAAATAATCCATTTTTCATGCAGTTTAAGGTCCGTCTTCTGACGGGCCTTTTTTTTGCCTGCGATTTAGCAT
This sequence comes from Moritella sp. JT01, assembly GCF_001574435.1. Lineage (GTDB taxonomy): Bacteria > Pseudomonadota > Gammaproteobacteria > Enterobacterales > Moritellaceae > Moritella. The sequence goes on along the minus strand of NZ_LOCN01000004.1, from coordinate 49,646 downwards.
TTTGATTTCTTAGGTAACTCAGATATTGAAGTGTTTTTTGAGTAACTGATGGGTAAATGCTTTCTTTAGATAAAATCCACGTGGTCGCACCTGAATTATCTCTCCCTCGCTGCCGTAGGCCTTAGTACGTACTTTATTGTTTGCCGCCTTAGGGCGGAGCTGTAGATACTTGCCGTGACGCGCTGTGATCTGTTCTACCTGTCCTAGTGCTATCATATCCATTAACTCTTCCCAATCTTCTTGCAGCTGCATATTCTCAAGTGTATCGGGTTGCCACAGCAGTGGAGAGCCTACGATGCGATCTGCGATCGGAATATCGCGTTCTCCGAGTACTGGAATCCATAACACTTGTTTTAGCTTATTAGCCACATTACAGGTTGACCAAGTAACGCCGTGATTACCGGTTAAAGGCGCAACGCAGACAAAGGTTGTTTCAAGTGGCTTACCTTGTGCATTAATTGGAATAGTTTTTAATTCTACGCCTAACTCAGGGAAGTCTTGAATCGGTTTACTGCCCGCGGTTGCCCCAAGGTGCAGTTCTAAGAGTTGCCCAATCCAGCCTTTTTCTTTACGTAGATCATGAGGCACACTGAGTTGGTGTAATGCGGCTATTTGTTGTAGATTGAATCCGGCAATAGCTTGTGCGCGGTCCATAAGTTCATTGATATTATGGGGTTTGTTAATGAGTGCTGGCATATCAAGTTATTCTTATATCTCAAGGTTTCTACTAGCAGAATAACACTTTTAAATCTAGCTGTTAACGGTCGTTTTTCATACATAACGAGATGTAGATCTCGTTTTTATGTTACGTAGATGTTTCATATGAAATATTGGTCTCAAGTCGTTGTTTTTAGTCGTTTTTTTATTGTGGGTGTTATTTGTGTAGATAATTTAACCCTTTTTTTATTATGTTAAATGGCAATAATATAAACACCTCACAAGGTTATCCACAGAAAAAGTGGATAACTTGCTATTTACCTCCCTATGTTTGTTAATAAATATCGAAAATAGCGATTAACAAGACTACTTAGCTCGGTTTTTATTACTTTTCCACACATGTTATGTGTATAACTGTACATATTGTGGATGAGGAGGGATATTATTGGTATATTGGTGTTTTATTACTCAATCGAGAGTAAGGTAAATGCCTATATATTGGAATTAAAGGTAGAATTCTGTTTTTCATCCCATGTTTTATTTTAAGATATTAAACATACTTGGTTCTCTGTAAAGAAGGGGGTTGTTTCAACAAAGCCGCTTAGAAGTTCTAAATTAGAAAGAAATCGGCGGTATTTTGTCTTTGTAAATGGATCTTTGGTAAAACTGCAGGTGTAAATTTGCTGCTCATTGATTTATATGAAACAATCAAGTTAACTAAGTTCTACCCTTAAGGTGCTAATGTGATTGATAGCGATGGCTATCGTCTTAATGTAGGCATCCTAATTTGTAATCGTGAAGGTCAAGTTTTATGGGCTAAACGTTGTGGGCAACATTCTTGGCAATTTCCGCAAGGTGGTGTAGATAATGGAGAGTCTGCAGAGCAAGCAATGTATCGAGAACTATATGAAGAAGTTGGACTTAAAGCGAAACATGTTTCGATTCTAGCCACTTCTAAAACATGGTTGAAATATAAATTACCAAAGCGATTAGTCAGATGGGATAGCAAACCAGTCTGCATTGGGCAAAAGCAAAAATGGTTTTTACTGCGTCTGGAAGCGGATGACAGTCAAATCGACTTCAAATGCACAGGACATCCCGAATTTGATGATTGGCGTTGGGTCAGTTATTGGTATCCTGTACGTCAGGTTGTATCGTTTAAAAAAGACGTTTATCGTCGTGTTATGAAAGAGTTTGCACCTGTGGCATTACCTTTTTTACGCAAAGACATTAAACGTAAACGACGTTAATGTTAAATAATGCCTGCGCATTGAATTATTATACGATTCAATGCAAAGGCATTACTTATTCACTGCACTTTTCTCTATTCCTGAATTCCAGATTTATCTCTCTCATACTTTGGTTTAATTTATCTTACTTTACCGATTCTGTTGCGGCTAATTCTATGTTGTGGCAAACATTTGGTGTAAGGTGTCTTTTATAAAGAATAACGAATGTATTAATATATAAATGTATGGCTTACGTTATTTTGTAACTTTATTGCCTTAGCATAGGTGATCACTTTCTTTTACTCAGGAACTCAATGATGTCGCAGACATATCTACAATATCCAGAAATTGATCCCATTGCGATCAGTATCGGCCCGATTAATGTTTACTGGTACGGGTTGATGTATTTACTTGGTTTTTTATTTGCTAATTGGATGGGTAATAGACAAGCAGCGAAACCGGGTAGTAGCTGGAATAAAGACGAAGTCGGTGATTTATTATTTTACGGTTTCCTTGGGGTGATCCTTGGTGGTCGTATTGGTTATGTGCTGTTTTATAACTTCGGTTTATTCCTTGATGATCCAATGTATTTATTCCGCATTACGGATGGCGGCATGTCATTCCATGGCGGTCTGATTGGTGTATTGTTAGCATTTGCTTATTTTGGTCGTAAAACCCAGCGTTCATTCTTTGTTATTGCTGATTTCATTGCCCCTATGGTGCCGTTTGGCTTAGCGGCTGGACGTATTGGTAACTTTATCAATGGCGAGTTGTGGGGACGTGTGACAGATGTGCCTTGGGCGATGATCTTCCCCACTGGTGGTGATTTACCGCGTCATCCGAGTCAGTTATATCAGTTTGCAATGGAAGGTGTATTACTGCTTATTATCTTACAAGTATTTGCACGTAAACCACGTCCAGTTGGCGCTATCTCGGGTCTGTTCTTATTCGGTTACGGTATTTTCCGCTTTGTTGCTGAGTACTTCCGTCAACCAGACTCACAACTAGGGTTGTATTTTGATTTGGTTAGTATGGGACAAATTCTATCGACACCGATGATCTTCCTGGGTGCGCTTATTATGTTTATTGCTTATAAGAAGCCAACTTTGTTTGCAGGTAAAATAAATAAATAATTGGTTTACGCAGATAAAGAATGAAAAAGGTGTTAACTAAATTAAGTTAACACCTTTTTATTTTAATAATCTATGTATGTTTACACCGAAAATGGATATTTGATCACATCATGATGCTGATAATCTGTCACCTCGAAATCGTCCAATGTCACCCATGTTTCTAGATCTTCTAGGGTCTTAATTTTTGGATTAATGTGTAATTTCGGCAGTGGTAACGGCTCGCGTTTTAATTGTACGTCACGCATTAATTCTAGCTGATCTTCATATATATGAGCGTTAACAATCTTATGGTATGCCTGACCGGCTTTATGACCAGTGATTTGTGCCACTAACGCTAATAATACATGTACTTGTACCATATTAAAGTTTAGGCCTAGGGGCACGTCACACGAACGTTGAGTACTGTTTAGATATAAGGTATCACCAAGCAGTGAGAAATGGTGGCTGTACATGCAAGGACGTAAACAACCCAGTTCAAATGCACCCGGGTTAAAGAAGGTTAAGATCTCGCCACGGTTATCAATACCGTTTGATAGGTCATCGATGATTTGACGTAGTAGGTCGACTGTACCGCCTTGTGGTTTTACCCAGTTACGTGCGCACGCACCGTACACATAGCCCATGTCGTCTTCACCTTTACGGTGTGGGCTTGCCAACCAAACAGGGTTTTCATTGGCATTGGCATCCCAGGTTTTGGTACCTAATGCACGAAAATCTGCGGCATTATCATAACCACGGATGTAACCAATTATCTCGGCAATGGCTGATTTCCAAAAGCTTTTTCGCGTGGTGACTAATGGAAATACATTATTTGCCACGTCATAAGTGAGATCAGCATTGATCACGGTTAAACAGCGTTTTCCGGTACGTTCATTTTCAACCCACACACCCTGTTCCACGATTCGTGTACATAAATCAAGATACTGTTTCATCGATTACTACCCTATTCTTATGGTTATACATTAATTATTGTGCATTACTTTGCGTGGGCGGGATCTTTACATAGATTAGCAGGGGTTACAAATCGGATTTATCAGAGACAAGCTATTATCGCTGACTTGATATCAGCGATAACGAGGATATTGTAGATAAGCGGTATTAGTTGTGTTCGAGTTGCAGCGCTTGTGCATTAAAACGTTTTTTGTTTTTATCTGTGAATTGGGTGAGGTCTAATACGATCAAACCATCAATACAATGATTAAAACTGGGATCAATATTGAAATCAAAAATCTGTACACCACCCGGTTTACACAATTTGGTATATTGCTTAAAGAGTGTCGGTACACTAAACCCCATGTGGTTGAGCTGTGCTTTTAGGATTGACATGCCTTCTTCGGCATCGACATCAGCAAATAAATCCGTTAAACGTGAATTTGCGTCTTCTGATAATCGGAATGGCATAGTGGCACTCGCGACATTGGTATTGTTACCGTAGAAATGTTGATAATAATAAACCAATAGCTCTTTTGCTGGTTGTGAGTAACTGTTACTAATGCTCACGGTGCCAAACAGGTAGCGACAACCACTGTGTTGAATGATGTATTCCATGATCCCTTGCCATAGGTATTCAAGGCTGCGGGTTCCCCAGTATTTGGGCTGAATAAAGCTACGGCCAAGCTCAATGCCGGCTGCCAAATAAGGCGTCATTGCGGCATGGTAATCAAATAACGTGGCACTGTAGAGCTGCTGCTTTACGTTGATGCTATCAATTTTATTTGTTTCTAATAAGCGATAGGCGCCGATTAACTCCAGTTCTTTATCATCCCACAATAGAATGTGGACATAAGAATTATCGTAGATATCTACATCTCGACGCTCGCCAGTGCCTTCACCCACTAATCGAAATGACTCTTCTCTTAATCTGCCGATTTCGCGCATGATGGTGGAGTTTGCTTGATGGCGGTAGCAGTAGATTTGCTTCCCATCACGGCTTTCGCTGATCTTCTGGCAGGCGTGTATTTCACTGCGTAATAATGCTTTATTTTCTGGGTGAGCAATGGCTGATTGCGTATTGAAAATCGACGGTTTGTCTTTGGTTAAGCGGTATAAATGTTTACGAAACAATGCTGTTTTGGTATTGATAGGCAAATCTAGCGACTGGTAAGTTTGATAATTAATCTGCTCGCCAATACGGATTGAGACGCAGTTGTGAGCGTGTTTAAACATTTCACGGATCAACCACAAGGTCGAAATCGGTTTTGATAACATGGACAAGCTATAAAAAAACAATGAATTTTTAGCATTGATATAAATAGGGATGATAGGGGCTTGGACGCTGCTCGCAATACGCAAAAAACCATTACGCCATTTACCGTCTTTTACACCCTGTGGGCTAATGCGTGAGACTTCACCAGCCGGAAACATAATAATCACACCTTCATCCTTGAGATGTGTTTGTATTGCTTGTAAACGGTCGCTAGCGGTCCCCCCATTCATGTTATCTACCGGTAATAAATAATCTCTCACAGGCTTGATGATCATAAGCATGTCATTGGCCACGACCTTTACGTCTGGACGGACTTTACTGACCATTTTAAGCAGTGCCATGCCATCTAGTGTGCCGATTGGATGGTTGGCGATGATCACTGCTTTACCTGTTGCCGGAATTCGTTCTATTTCGTTAGGGCGAACTGAGTAACTAAAGCTGAAGTGCTCAAATACTTGTTCGATAAACTCGATACCTGTGAGGTGTGCATAGGTTTCACCAAATTGGCGTAATTCACGTTCATGAAAGAGTAGTCTAAGTGTGGCAAGCATAGGTTTGGCAATGAGACGGATACTTTTTTTCTGGAAAAAGTCCGGATAACGCTGGTTTATTTCCGCTTCTATGTTAAGCATAATCTTCATCCTTTAGATTATTGTTGCTTGTTATCATAGAAGCTTGCTGTGACATTTTTAGTGGTTTTATATGGCAATTGAGTGACTGATCAGGACTGGATGTGTGATCCAGCGCAATATTTTATCGCAGATCCATTTACTGTCATCTAAAGGTAAGTCGTGACCTGCTGTGGGGTGATAGTCGATTGGACAGTGCCATTGTGCGGCGATGGCACTACTACAACGAACATCAACTAATTGATCATGTTGACTCGCGAGTAATAGAATATTGTCAATGGGTGCCTGCGGAGGGGGGCTAAAACGGCTTGCAGCATATAGCTGGCGCAAGGCGTTTTGACGGCTGACGGGTTGCAGCTCTGCATAACGACACCAACGTTGAGACAATGCGTGATTATTGTGTTGAGTATGGCTGGTCATATTTAAAATAAGTTTTTCTTGCTGTAAAGGTGTACTGGATAATATGCGGATAAGGGTGGTGAGTTTGCTGATTTTTAAACGCTGATAAATAGGACTGAATTGTTTAAAACTGGTATTAATAAAAACCATGTGTTCAATTTCGTTTGGAAAGCACTTTGCCCATTCAGTGCAGATCATACCGCCCATAGAAATACCTAACAACCGGATAGGATAGGATACATCGGGATTTTTCTGCCTAAATTGTTGTCTAAGTTGTAGCGTTATGTCCGTGATGGAGACGGGTGTTACGCGTTGCCATTCAGTGCCTGTACCTGGTATGTCACAACATAACACCTGACTGTTAAGCTGCTGCGCTAATTTGATGGGAAAGTCTTCCCAATGTTGCTGCTGTCGACATAAACCTCGTATTAATAGCCAAGTTGGTGAGGTATTATGCGGTCTTGATGAAGCACTATTCTGTATACCAGAGTGAGGTTGCGTCGGCATGATTACGTTCCTTGTTTAGTTGCGGTAACCAGTGTGCATAAGACCCAGTTACTTTGATCAAAAATTCCATGAGTACATGATGTTGGCGTAATACGCGTTTAATACGGTGAGGCTGGATCGGATGGAAAATACCACTGGATTTGAACACTTGCAGCGGGTTCTTTTTAATCCAGGTCCAGGAACCCATTTCTAATGTTAGCGGCAGAAAGGTGGTATTTAGTTCCAGTGATTGGTCGTATAAATAATCCCACAAATCACCATGGGTCATATAGTTTCGCGCTTGTGGTTCGAACACGTAGTCTTGGTGTGGGTAGGTTTCGATAAGCATTTTACGTAGCTTAAATATTTCGGCTAGATGCGGAATAGGCTGTTTTGATTTAGCATAAGGAAACCAAATTTGATTATCAAAACCAAAACCAGAATGACAATCTAACGCAATGCTAAAAGGGGCTGTCAATAATTGTTGGCGAATATGCTCTACCAATACTCGGGATTCAGGTTGCATTGCTTTGCCCTTTTTACCGCGATACCAAGGCAGTATATTACTCATGCGTTGCCCACCCACTAGCCAGGGTACATTGCCAACAGCATCTACTGGCGCGTTACGCATTAAATCCACACCATTACCATTGGCACGACTATTTTTTAGCATTCCTATAGGGTTCATGAGTGGCAGGAATAGCAGTTTTACGTGACTGAGTTCTTGATGCAGTGATTGATCCCACTTTAATCGCCGAATTAGGCTCTCAAACAACGCCAAGATAACTTGTGTGCCAATACGTTCTACACCATGGATACCACCAATAAATGCGATCACAGGCACATTGGGGTCTTGTGAGCCCATACTGATTGAATACAAGGGGTAGCTGGATTTTTTATAAGACACATGCGCCAAAATCTGACTGTGTAAGTGTTTACCGCCTAACTCGATTAACTTCTCCAGTTGCATTAATTCGGGTAATGACTGCTGCTGTTGGGATTTTAAGGACATTAATAATTACCTAAATGAGTTAAATATAAAGATTAATGTCTACCAATATAGCTAAATTAACAAATTTAAAGGTTAAATCTTTGTGAACTTTCTATACTAGATCTATGTGGTTGATTATTCATTGAATACAAATCCCCGATAATAAGCAAGGAGGCTCATTTGTATAAATCCTTAACGCAATTCCTTCGTACTGAATCCTCAGGCGGTGTATTACTTATCATTGCGGCTATATTGGCGATGCTTGTTGCTAATTCCCCCTTTTCCGATTTGTATTTGGGGTTTTTACATACCGAGATCCAAGTTCGCGTCGCCGATATTGATATCAATAAATCATTCAGTCATTGGATCAACGATGGCCTTATGGCGGTATTCTTTTTACTTATTGGTTTAGAGGTAAAGCAAGAGCTTGTTGAAGGTGCGCTAGCGAGTCGTAAAAAATCTCTTTTTCCAATTATCGCTGCGGCTGGCGGTATGCTAGCGCCCGCATTAGTCTATTTAAGTTTTAATGCCGCGAATCCAGAAGCAATCAAGGGCTGGGCAATCCCTGCCGCCACCGATATCGCCTTTGCATTAGGGGTGTTGTCGTTATTGGGTAAACGCGTGCCTGTTAATTTGAAAATTTTCTTATTGGCGCTGGCTATCATGGATGATCTCGGCGTGATCATTATTATTGCCTTGTTTTATACCGTGGATATGTCGGTATTATCACTGAGTTTAGCGTGCGCGTGTATAAGCATATTGTGGCTAATGCACCGTTACAACATCATGAGCTTAACGCCTTACCTTATTGTTGGGGCGTTATTGTGGGTGGCAGTACTTAAATCAGGCGTACATGCAACTTTGGCCGGCGTGGTGATCGGTTTTGCTATTCCTATGTATCGTAAAGATGATAAAAATGATGTTGAAAACCCGCATTCTCCAGCGAAAACGTTGGCACGTTGGCTACATCCTTGGACGAAGTATTATATTTTACCCTTGTTTGCATTTGCGAATGCGGGGGTGCCGTTAACCAATATTCAGTTTAGTGATATGACGTCTGCATTGCCAATAGGCGTTGCATTAGGGCTACTGATTGGTAAGCCTTTGGGCATTTTCAGTATTAGTTGGTTAGCGGTTAAGTTGAAAATTGCGATATTACCCGAGGGGATTAACTTTAAACAAATTTTTGCGGTATCGGTGTTGTGCGGTATTGGTTTTACGATGTCGATGTTTATTACGTCATTAGCATTCACGGATCCCGTGATGGCGGATCTGGCGCGTTTGGGGATATTAATAGGCTCTACATTGGCTGCGGTGCTGGGTTATTATTTACTCGCCTGTGCGACAACAACAAAAGATAAGGTGGAAGTTGATGGGGAATTAGTGGATAAAGGCTGAATTAAGTTGAAATCATATTTTTTAGATATAAAAAAACCAGCCGAAGCTGGTTTTTTCATTATCGTATTCAAGCAATAATTAAAGTGCTTTGATCTTAGCAGAAATACGGCTCTTAATACGAGCAGCTTTGTTTGCATGGATCAGGCCTTTACAAGCCATACGATCAAGAATCGGTTGTGCAGTAATAAATGCAGCAGTCGCTTCTTCTTTGTTACCAGCAGCAATAGCTACGATAATTTTCTTAGTTAGTGTACGCATCATAGAACGACGTGAAGTGTTGTGCTTACGGCGTTTTTCAGATTGGATTGCGCGTTTTTTAGCAGACTTGATATTAGCCAAGGTCCTACTCCTAAATGTCTAAAGACGTTAATTTTATAAAGGCGAGGAATATGCCTTGCCTAACGAAATTTGTCAATATTTTTGTGTAAATAACAGGCAAAATATTGGCAACTAACTGCAATGACAGTTAAGATGTGGGACATATTTTAGCAGCAAATGCCCCCCACGAACAGGGCTTGATTGACATAAAAGGTATTTCTTGAGTAATAAATTAATAAAATCTGGCCTTATCGTCAGTTCAATGACCATGATCTCGCGTATTTTAGGTTTAGTTCGAGATGTTATTGTCGCAAATTTAATGGGGGCGGGTGCAGCCGCGGATGTTTTCTTTTTTGCCAACAAAATCCCCAACTTTTTACGCCGTCTTTTCGCTGAAGGTGCATTTGCACAGGCTTTTGTGCCCGTTCTGACCGAATATCAACAGACTGGCGATAAACAAAAGGTACGGGACCTCATTGCATCTGTGTCGGGTACCTTAGGTGTTTTGGTGACAATTGTTACCTTGTTTGGGGTAATCGGTTCGCCATTAATTACAATTCTCTTTGGTGCTGGTTGGTTTGTTGATTGGCTTAATGATGGTCCCGACGCACACAAGTTTGAACTTGCTTCATTTATGCTGAAAATTACTTTTCCTTATTTGTGGTTTATTACTTTTACCGCATTATCTGGTGCAATTTTAAACACCTTGGGTAAATTTGCTGTTGCGGCCTTCACGCCAGTGTTTTTAAATATCGCTATTATCGGTGCGGCATTGTTCATCGCACCTCATTTAGCACAGCCAGAAATAGGGCTCGCTATCGGGGTATTTATTGGCGGTGCAATTCAGTTCTTATTCCAAATTCCGTTTTTAGCGAAACAAAAAATGCTCGTTAAACCACGCTGGGGATGGCGAGATCCTGGCGTGACTAAAATTCGAAAACTAATGATACCGGCAATGTTTGGTGTATCAGTGAGCCAGATTAACTTATTGTTTGATACGTTTATTGCCAGTTTCTTAATGACAGGGTCTATTAGTTGGTTGTATTACTCAGACCGTTTATTAGAATTTCCACTTGGTTTGTTCGGTATTGCGATCGCGACCGTTATTTTACCTGCCCTTTCTCGTACTCATTCAGCCCGCTCTGATAATCAATTTAAAGAAACCATGGATTGGGGGGTAAGAGTGGTTCTATTACTGGGCACGCCAGCGATGATGGGCATGATAGTACTTGCCAGCCCAATGCTTAAAGTATTGTTTATGCGTGGTGAATTTGGCGCTGATGACGTTTCGATGGCCTCGATGAGCTTGATGGCTTATGGCTCAGGTTTACTCAGTTTTATGCTGATTAAGGTATTGGCGCCAGGTTATTATGCGCGTCAAGATACCCGTACGCCGGTTAAGTTTGGCATCATCGCCATGATCAGTAATATGGGCTTTAACATCATTTTAGCGATTCCATTTGGTTATGTTGGTTTAGCGCTGGCGACGGCGGGGTCTGCGACATTGAATGCAGGCTTGCTCTATTGGGGATTGCACAAGGAAGGTGTGTACAAGATTAATAGGGATACCGGTATTGTCGTGGTGAAGTTATTTGTCTCTGCAGGTTTGATGGCAGGCTTAGTACAATACGCTAAACCAGACATGTCGCAATGGTACGAGTGGGGTTTATTAGACAGCAGTTTATGCTTGTTAGGCTTACTTGGATTAGCTGTAATAAGCTATTTTATGGCTTTATTGGTGTTTGGTTTACGCCCGCGACATTTTAAAATTATCGACTGAGTACAAATTGTTGCTGACCCTGTGCGTTGACTAAGTTATAATTTATCATTTTAGTGGAATAGTTGGCAAAGACATGGAGCTGATTCGAGGCATTCACAATTTGAAGCCACATCATCAAGGGTGTGTTTTAACTATCGGTAACTTTGATGGCGTTCATCTTGGGCACCAATCGGTATTACGACAGTTAATCGAAAAAGCGCACCAATTGAATTTGCCTGCGACGGTAATGACATTTGAGCCGCAGCCACTAGAGATGATCATTGGCGACAAAGCACCGGCGCGATTAACACGGTTACGTGATAAATATGCAGCGTTAAAAGATCAAAATATTGATCAACTTTTATGTGTTAATTTTAATCGCAAGTTTGCGGCATTGTCTGCGGATGAATTTATTAGCCAGTTGTTGGTGAATAAATTAGGTGTTAAATATTTAGTCGTTGGTGATGATTTCCGTTTTGGCCATAAACGTACGGGTGACTTTGCTATGTTGCAAGCTGCTGGTGCTAAGTATGACTTTGATGTGGTGAGCATGGATACCTTTAGCGTTGCTCAAGCACGCGTGAGTAGTACCATGATCCGCGACGCGTTAGCACAAGACAACCTTGATTTAGCTGCCGAACTATTAGGCCGACCATTCAGTATTTTTGGTAAGGTATTTCACGGTGCTAAATTAGGGCGTACTATCGGTTTTCCGACCGCTAATATCCCATTAAAGCGCTGCGTAGATCCCATAAATGGCGTCTATGTAGTTGAAGTGTTAGGTATCAGTGATGATGCGATACAGGGCGTTGCAAACATTGGCAAACGTCCTACAGTTGGCGGCGTACGTACCCAACTAGAAGTGAATTTATTTAATTTTGATGGTGACCTTTACGGCAAACAGCTTGAGGTTGTCCTGAAGAAGAAATTACGCGGCGAACAGAAATTTGCATCTTTTGATGTACTTCGCCAGCAAATAGAACGAGATGTCATTGCAGCCAAAACCTTTTTTGGCCTGTCAGTTTAATTTTTAATAATACCAATAACGGAATTAGGATACATGAGCGAATATAAAAAAACGCTGAACCTGCCAAAAACTGGCTTCGCAATGCGCGCTAACTTAGCGAACCGCGAACCAAATATGTTGAAGCAGTGGACGACTGATGATTTATACGGAAAAATCCGTGCCGCTAAGAAAGGTAAAAAAACCTTTATTTTGCACGATGGTCCTCCTTATGCGAATGGCAGTATTCACATTGGTCACTCAGTTAATAAGATCCTGAAAGACGTTATTATTAAAGCCAAAGGTTTGTCTGGATTTGACGCACCTTATATCCCAGGTTGGGATTGTCACGGTCTGCCTATCGAATTGATGGTAGAAAAGAAAGTGGGTAAACCAGGTCGTAAAGTAACGGCTGCACAGTTCCGCGAAGAATGTCGTAAATATGCGACTAAACAAGTTAACGGTCAACGTCAAGACTTTATCCGTCTTGGTGTATTAGGCGATTGGCAGAATCCGTACCTGACAATGGATTTCAACACTGAAGCAAACATTATTCGTGCTTTAAGTAAAATCGTTGCCAACGGTCATTTACAAAAAGGTTCTAAGCCTGTTCATTGGTGTACAGACTGTGGTTCTGCATTAGCAGAAGCTGAAGTTGAATACGAAGATAAAAAATCACCGGCTATCTATGTACGTTTCACTGCGCAAGATCAAGCCGCAGTGAAAGCTGTATTTGGTAGTGATGTTGAAGGTTTAGTGTCAACTGTTATCTGGACGACAACACCTTGGACATTACCTGCTAACCGTGCAGTTGCATTAGCTGAAAGAGTTGAATACTCATTAGTTAACATGGTAACAGAGACGGGTTCACAACAGCTAATTTTAGCAAGTGATCTAGTCGAGTCTTGCATGGCCGTATTCGCGCCTGAAAGCTTTACGACTCTTGGTACTTGTACTGGTGCTGCACTAGAAAATTTACGCTTTAACCACCCGTTCTATGATTTTGACGTTCCAGCAATTTTAGCTGATCACGTAACGACGGAAGCGGGTACCGGTGTTGTTCACACTGCACCTGGTCACGGTCAAGAAGATTACGTGGCTGGTCTACGCTATAACCTAGAAATTGCAAACCCTGTTGGTAACAACGGTGTTTATCTTGAAGATACGCCTTTATTTGCTGGTCAACATGTATTTAAAGCAAATGATAATGTGATTGAAGTACTTACCGAAAAAGGTGCGTTACTAAATCACCAAGTAATAAAACACAGCTATCCACATTGCTGGCGCCATAAAACGCCAATCATTTTCCGTGCGACACCACAATGGTTTATCAGCATGGAACTAAATGGTCTGCGTAATGCGGCAATGGGCGAAATTAAAAATGTGCAATGGGTACCTTCTTGGGGTAAAGAACGTATCGAAAGCATGGTAACTAACCGCCCTGACTGGTGTATTTCTCGTCAACGTACGTGGGGTGTACCAATTTCTTTATTCGTGCATAACGAAACACAAGAACCGCATCCTCGTTCAGCTGAGCTAATGGAAGATGTTGCTCAGTTAGTTGAACAGAAAGGCATCCAAGCGTGGTGGGATCTTGATCCTGCAGACCTACTGGGTGATGAGGCTGTCAACTATACCAAAGCACCGGATACAGTCGATGTATGGTTCGATTCGGGTTCAACACACTTCTCTGTTGTTGATGCACGTAAAGAATATGCGGGCGCAGAGATCGATCTTTATCTTGAAGGGTCTGATCAACATCGTGGTTGGTTCCAATCATCATTGATGATCTCGACGGCTATTCACGGTAAAGCACCTTACAAAGAAGTATTAACACACGGTTTCGTGGTTGATGCGAAAGGCCGTAAGATGTCTAAATCTATCGGTAACGTAATGGCGCCACAAGACGTAATGAATCGTCTTGGTGGTGATGTTCTACGCTGGTGGGTAGCAAGTACTGATTACACTGGTGAAATGACAGTATCTGATGAGATCTTAGATCGCAGTGCAGATGCTTACCGTCGCATTCGTAATACGGCGCGTTTCTTACTGTCTAATCTAGAAGGTTTCAATCCAGTAACTGATATTGTTGCAGCAGAAGATATGGTGGCACTGGATCGTTGGGCTGTGGGTCGTGCACACGCACTACAAACTGAAATCCTAGCGGATTATGAAAGCTATCAAATGCAGAGTGTGACGCAAAAGCTAATGACATTCTGTTCAATGGAATTAGGTAGTTTCTACTTAGATATCATTAAAGATCGCCAGTACACTGCAAAATCAGATGGTATTGCACGTCGTAGCTGTCAAACTGCGATGTTCCATATCTTAGAAGCGATGGTTCGTTGGACTGCGCCTATCCTAAGTTTCACATCGTTTGAAATTTGGAATGCAATGCCAGGTGAACGTGCTGAGTATGTATTCACTGAAGAATGGTACACTGGTCTAGCACCACTTGCAGACGATGCTGAGCTGAATAACGCTTACTGGAGCAAGTTACAAGCTGTTCGTAGTGAAGTGAACAAAACTGTTGAACTAGCACGTAACAATGCGGTTGTGGGTGGTTCATTGCAAGCTGATGTTACCTTGCATGCAACGGCAGAATTAGCGGCTGATCTGGATAAATTAGGTGATGAACTTCGTTTCGTACTGCTGACTTCAAACACGACAGTGGTTGCGGTAACAGAAGCGCCTGCAGGCGTTGAAGCAAGCGCGATTGACGGTTTATGGATTAGCGTTGCTAAGAGTGATGCTGAGAAGTGTGAGCGTTGCTGGCACCATAACGAAACTGTTGGTCAATCAGAAGCACATCCAACAATTTGTAATCGTTGTGAAGACAACATCGAAGGTGAAGGCGAGAAACGTCAATTTGCTTAATCACTAGTGTGTTCATCACACCGAGCGAGTAAAGAAGGGTAATAACCATTAAGTTGTTATTATCGTTCACATAGAATGCCTACTGTATACTGGTTAGCTTAATCAGTATAAACACAGTAGGCATTTTTTATGGATAAATGCTTAACCCGTGTCATGAAAATGATATGATTGTTAATAATCTATTCCAATATGCTGGATTGATACCAATAACAATGCAGTGTTTATACCCAAGCTACTGATATAGCATCTTGAAGTAACTTGAGTATATATGACATTTATCGTCATCACGTTGACGTATCAGAGGATAATAATGACCGTAGGCACACATAAGAGAACTGGATTAATTTGGCTGTGGTTAGCCGTTGTCGTATTTTTTATTGATTTGGGTACCAAGACTTTTGTGGTGAGCCATTTTCAATTAGGTGAATCGGTAAATGTGTTACCTGTGTTTAATTTTACCTATGCACGTAACTATGGTGCGGCATTTAGTATGTTTGCAGATGCAGGCGGTTGGCAGCGTTGGTTCTTTGGCGTAATTGCAGTATCGGTTTCTGGTCTGTTGATTTATTGGTTAAAGAAACAACCGGCTCAGCAGTATTGGAGCAATATTGCTTACGCACTTATTTTAGGTGGTGCGTTAGGTAATTTATATGATCGTATTATTCATGG
The DNA here is from genome assembly GCF_001574435.1 of Moritella sp. JT01. Taxonomy (GTDB): domain Bacteria; phylum Pseudomonadota; class Gammaproteobacteria; order Enterobacterales; family Moritellaceae; genus Moritella. The sequence goes on along the minus strand of NZ_LOCN01000004.1, from coordinate 33,892 downwards.
TTATGTAATTGATTTTTTACATGTGTATTGGGATACAAGCCATTTCCCTATTTTCAATTTAGCAGATACTTGGATCTGTATTGGTGCCGCGATGTTAATCTTGGAAGCCATTATGGAAAGTAAAAATGACAAGGAATCATCAAATGACAGTTAACGTAGCAACAATTGGTAATGATAGCCAAGTACTAATGCATTTTACTATTACCTTAGCAGATGGTTCTGTTGCAGATAGCACGGAGTTACAAGGTAAACCTGCTAAGTTAGTGATTGGTGATGGCAGCTTAACGCCAAACTTTGAGCGTTGCTTATTAGGGCTAACTATTGGTGATAAGAACAAGTTTGAACTGCAACCTGAAGATGCATTCGGACAACCTAATCCAGATAATATTTACTACTTAGATCGTGCTAAGTTTACCGAAGTGAAAGCGGAAGTTGGTTTGATTGTTGGTTTTACTCAGCCAGACGGTGCTGAATTACCGGGCATGATCCGTGACGTGATTGGTGACTCGGTAACTGTCGATTTTAATCATCCGTTGGCGGGACAAGTCGTGACGTTTGAAGTTGAAATTTTAGAAATTAATGCAGAATAAATAAGGTTTATGATGGAAATTTTACTCGCTAATCCTCGAGGCTTTTGTGCTGGTGTAGACCGTGCTATTAGCATTGTTGAACGTGCACTTGAGCTGTTTGAAACCCCTGTTTATGTACGTCACGAAGTTGTACATAACCGCTACGTGGTGGACGGCTTAAAAGAGAACGGTGCTATTTTTGTCGAAGAACTTGATGAAGTGCCTGACGGCCGTGTGGTTATTTTTAGTGCGCATGGTGTCTCTAAAGCGGTGCAAGCTGAAGCGAAGCGTCGAGATCTAAAAGTATTTGATGCAACGTGCCCGCTAGTGACTAAAGTACACATGGAAGTAACACGTGCGAGTCGCCGTGGTATTGAATGTGTATTGATTGGTCATAAGGGCCACCCAGAAGTTGAAGGTACTATGGGTCAGTATGATAATGCTGATGGTGGTATGTATCTGGTTGAGTCGATTGCTGATGTTGCGACATTAATAGTAAAAGATGTGACGAATCTTACTTTCAGCTCACAGACGACATTATCAGTTGATGATTGCTCTGGCATCATTGACGCATTGCGAGAACGTTTCCCAGAGATCAAGGGACCACGTAAAGATGATATTTGTTATGCAACGCAGAACCGTCAGGATGCGGTATCTAAACTAGCAGGCATGGTTGATATTATGTTTGTGGTTGGTTCGAAGAACTCATCGAACTCGAACCGCTTACGTGAAAAGTCTGAAAACCTTGGTGTACCATCTTACCTGATTGATAATGCCGGTGATATTGAACCTGCATTACTGGAAGGTAAGTTAAAAGTCGGTGTTACTGCAGGGGCATCTGCACCTAAGATCTTAATCGATCAAGTCGTTGAAAAGTTAAAAGAACATGGCGGTAAACTGGTGACCGAAGTTGAAGGTCGTCTAGAAAATACGATATTTGAAGTACCTGCTGAATTACGTATTAAGCAAGTAAATTAACTCGCGCGATTGATATGCTCGTTTAGTCATCGACTCGACGAGCTTTGTTCACTCATACACTCTTCCTAACTAACCTCTTAATATCTCGCCTTATACTCTGTAATTTTATGTTAATTACCCTCTTGGTTTGCTACCGCATTGAATAATCAATTTAATTAACGTTATGTTTCACAGAATGAAAATGCATTGTGTTTACATAAAATGAACATTTGTGTAACATGTGTGTACAAGTTATTTAAGTGAGTTAAATATGCGATCTAGAAAGGAATCTGGATTCAGTCTCATTGAAGTGATGATCACATCATTCATCCTTGCCGTTGGCCTGTTGGGCATAGTGGCATTGCAAGGGATTGCGAAGAAATCATTAGCAAATACAGACAAGCAAATAGAAGCTTCATATCTTGCGCGCACTGCGTTGCAAGAATTGCGGGCGAATACCGCTTGGCTTAACGCGACCTCAAATTCGTCACCTACCCAAGACTTCATCATCACTGGTATTCTCGCTAATGCAGTTAGCTCTGCTTCAAATAGCAATATTAGTTTATGTCGTAATGTTACTGACACTTACACTGTCAGTGTTGCTGCTAGTTGGCTGATACAGGACGCTACAGCTAGTGCGGCTGCTAGCAGTGGGGTTAATTGCGGCGTAGGAGTCGAAAATCGTCGACAAGTAATGCTAACTAGCTTCATCAAGGGGGCTATATGACAGTGAAGCAAGCGGGCTTTAATTTAGTTGAACTGATGATTGCGCTGGTAATTGGTTTGGTGCTTATGGTGTCCATCACAACGATGTTTGTGGATACTAAAGTCTCGGCCAACCGTTCTTCAACCGTTTCCAATTTACAGCAACAGGCGCAATTAGCCTTGCAAATATTAGTCGAAGATGTACGAGCTATCGGTAGTTTTGCTGAATTTTCTGGTGGTGGACTTACTGATATCCAAGTGCCTAATAATATTGCAGCTGGTGATTGTAGTGTGGTGCCCGTCGGTGGTCCCGCGGCTGATGATAACTTACATTTTCCAGATAAAGCCAATTGGATCGTGAGGACGCCGATTGATGGAATCACTAATGTTACCGTCGCTAATTGTTTTGAGAATGATGATGGTTATGCTCTTGCAGCAAACAGTGACGTATTGTCGATAGCACGTATTCGTGGAGTGATTACCCCTAATCCTCAAGCTAATCGTTATTATGTTGCGATTTCACCTATGCAAGCGCAGTTATTTACAGGTGTAACCCCGAATATAGCTAACGCCGAAATATACCCTTACTTACATCACACCTATTTTGTCCAAGATCATGATACCAATAGCCCCCGATTAAGCCGTTTTAGCTTTATCGATGGTGATTTTATTAATGATTTGGTTGTTAGCAATATAGAACAAATCCGGATTGATTTTGGTGTCGATACGACTGACGATGGTCGCGCTAATGATTATTACGAGAGCAATAATGTCACTACTGATATGTGGAGTAAGAGTCAGATTGTATCTGCGCGTATTTATGTATTAGCACGTGCTAAAAATAAAGATTTAACATTAAATAATAACGAGACGTTTAACGAGAAATTTAAACCTTTTGACCCTCCGAATAATGATAATTATCGTCGTTTTTTATTATCAACAACGGTTATCGTTAAAAACAATATGATGGCGGTGACACAATGAGAAACCAGCGAGGCGTTACCTTATTTATTGTGATTATTATATTGGTTGTCATTACTTCATTGGCTGCTGCTGTGATAACCCAAACGCGGTTAGGACAAAATTCGATTGGCTTAACGCAAGAAAAGTTAGCTAATGAGCAAGCGCTATTAGGCAGCTTTAGTGAAGTGATGAGTAACCCTAATTTAATTAACGATATTATGGCGTGGGGAGAGGGTACTAGTTCCGCTTTAAGTACGAGTGGTCCTTCGCATGTGACTCTAGAGCCGCGCGGAGAAGGGCATTGTAAGCGAAGTGTAAAAGCTTCGAGTGTAAATTTAATTAGCTGCCGATTTGTGAAAATGGATTTTACACAAGACGATGGCCCTCGAGTTAAAAGTCTGGCAATGACCGCTGGTGTAGAACAGCCATTTTTGGCAGCGAAAAATTAATAGGGATAGGCAATGAAAAGGATTTTCAAAAGAATAAATTTGCTATTATCTGGCTTTATACTGAGTGTAAGTAACGCTACGGCCGATGAGGGCGAATTATATAGTGCAGATATAAATACCAAGCCTCAAGTATTGATTATTCTTGATACTTCGCGACACATGAAAAAAACAACAACATATCCTTTTCCAGAACGTTATGACCCACATATTAATTATCTTGATCCACCGCCTGGATTAGTCGCTAATAAGTTATATGATGCATTTACTAGTCAGTGGTTTTATTATAAAAACTCTGCAGTAGAGATTGGTAACCTAGCGAGTCATTCTGAATTAGTTAAAATTGCAGAAAAAGACTATTTAGAGCTAAGTGAACAAAATAGCTATAAAAAATTTGTCGCTACGATACCTGATTATGATGACAGTGATGCCTATCTAAAGTTTAGATATATGAATTGCCAGTCAGCTTTAAAAGACTTTTATGGTGATTTAGGTGCGTATACTGATAATGTGCGTCAGTGGCAGCGAACTGGAATGGTTGGAACAAAGTACTCTTGGTGGTCGATAGGAACTGAAACTAGGGTATGGCCATATTATTTTGTCGATTGTGAAGCTGATATATCAAATCATATTGCTCGAAATCCAGGCCATGAATATGAAGCCTTATTTGCGAATAAAGATGACGGTGGAGATGCTGAAAAAGTTTCTAGACAAGGTTTTCCAGATCTTGATAGTGAAACCTTTCGGTGGAACTCCTATGCAGGTGAAGTCGAACGTAATTTCGAAGACCGTGATGATGATAATACTTATCTTTATTCACAAAATTTAGTTAAATGGGCACAACTTAAAGCTGCAGGTACAACAGAGTTAAATATTTCATATCTCAACTTGGCTAAAAAAGTTGTACTTGATCTCATGTTAAAAACGCCTGAGATACAAAGTGGGTTAGAAATTTTTAACATGAACAATACCAATTTGGAATGGATAGACCTCCAAGATAACCATGGTGGACGAATAGTTTCAGGTATAAAATCCTTAGACCCTCTTGATTTTGATTCTGATGTGGATTATCAGAATGCTGTGAACCGGTTACGTAATACGGTAGGGGATATTTTAACGACTTCTGACTCTCGTTCTGCTTTATGTGAAAGTTTATACGAAGGTTACCGTTATCTTTATGGCAAAGAAGTTGAATTTGGCGATCGCCAGCATCTACTTAATCGTCCGGAACGAGATAAATCAATTGAAGTCAACGGTAAATATAAACCTGGTGTTAGTTTTAATGCCTGCCAGGAGAAAGCTTATATTATAGTTATATCGGCTGGATATCATGATTTTAATACTTATTTCAGCTGTAATAATCATGATGGTAAAGTAAATGATGAAATAGCTCAATTGGCTAGAAGCTTAGGCCTAACGGATGAAGAAATAAATGAAAAGCAAGTGAGTGCCTATGTAGATCGTTGGTTATTCCCAGATTGTGAATATAAGAACTCTATGCCCGTTCTATCTCATTATTTATATAACAATGATTTAAACCCAACCACGAAAAATAAGCAAGAACGTATAGCTACTTACACCATTGGGTTAGGACCTTTGTCTACAGGTAGTAGTGAACTGCTTGAAAAAACGGCGTTAGAGGGCGGTGGTAAATTCTATAATCCTATTGATGCAAAAAGCTTACAGCAGACATTACAAATGGCTTTTGCTGATATGATCGCAGAACAAAATTCAACAACATCTTCTATTTCAACATCTATTAGCTCAAGTAATTCAACTCAAAGTGATAACACTGTTTATTACTCTATGTTTGAGCCGAATCAAACAAGCCGTTGGAGAGGTAATTTAAAAAAATTCACAATTGATAAGGGTCAATTAAGTTCATGGGCTGAACCTGCTAGTTCTGGTAATAATACTGATTTTACAGCCGCTTTATCTTCGGCTGCTGGGACATTTTTTACGAAGGATTCATATTCAGGTTGGAGTAGTGATAAAGATCCTGATGATGTTAAAAAAGGCGGTGTTAATGCTTCTTATCCTAATCGAAAGTATAACGTCGATGCAGATGATAGTGGGGATGTTAATGTGCATAATCCTAGAGATATCTTTATAACAAATGATAGTGATAATGATGGTAATGATGATGAATTACTACCTCTATCTAAAGAGAACCTATTTACTGCTTTGGGCTATTCATTAACATCTTCATCGTCGTCGGATGATGTTTCTGATGCAGAAGTTGCTGTAGCGTCATTACTTGGTATCGGGATCGAAGGTATTGATGACAGCGTTCAGTGGTTACAGGGCTTAAATTCCAGCGGAACTAAATATAGAGATGATATATTCGGTGATCCAATGCATTCAGCTCCCCTCGTCATTCGCTTCCAGGAACAAGTGGAACCTAGAATATTTATTGGAACTAATGCTGGATTCTTTCACGCGTTTAAAGACTCCGGGCGTATTGTTGAAGAAGAATGGGCATTTATTCCGACCAATATGATAAGGAGAGCCCTTGCACTGCGAGGGGTTACAAATGCTCGTCAGCGTATTTATGGTATTGATGGTTCGCCGGTAGATGTTGAATATACGGATTCAAGTGGAGGTTCTAAGCATCTAATTGCATTTGGCTTAAGGCGAGGAGGGAGTTCATATTATGGGCTCAATGTGAATATAACGGCAGGGGTTACGACGCCGACATTGGCGTGGGAAGTTAGCAATGATTCATCACAAGGCGAGGGTGCTAAATTTGCAGAACTCGGACAAACATGGTCAACGCCTGTTGTAGGTAAGGTATATCAAGGTCTAAGCAAAAGTGGTGAACCTTTAGCTGAAAATGAGGAACCCGTTTTAATATTTGGCGCTGGCTATGATACTGATAAAGATGATTGTGTTTCAAATACCAAACCTTGCATGGATGATGTTGGTCGAGGTGTTTATCTGGTGAATGCTTTAAATGGTAATCGAATTCATAACTTTACTGATACAAGTATGTTTGAAGATAGTATTGCGAGTAAATTGAGCATATTTGATAGTAATGGAGATGGCTATATTGATCGTATTTACGCTCCTGATACAGGTGGAAATATTTATCGAATAGACCTGCCATTTACCTATGACAATAAAACCGAAGTTAAATCTCGCTGGACGACAATGAAGCTTGCTGAATTAGGTTCGTTTGTCACGTCTACAGACGACCGCCGATTTTTTAATCCTCCTGCTATTGTAAGAGGTCGCAATAGTGACGGTACTGCTTATGATGGGGTATTAATTGGTAGTGGTGATATCACGCAGCCAAATTCAGACGATACCACTACAAACTATTTTTTCAATATTAAAGATGATGTTACGAATACTACAATATGGAAAGGTGATTATAGTGGGAGCTCTGAAACAAATGTGACGAACACACCTGAGCCTAAAAAATTATCTGATTTAACTAATACAGTTAATGGTTGGAAATATGAGTTGCCTGCCGGAGGTGAAAAATCTTTAGGTGCTGGAGTCGTTATTGATGGGGTAGTTCATTTTAACAGTTACACACCTTTTGCTGATACCTTAGATCCTATCGAATTAGAAAATGGTCAATGTGTATTAAATAAAACGGGTGATAGTAGTTATTATCAAATGGATTTAAATACTGGTAGTAAGATAACATCTCGAAAATTGTTAAACACAATAGCGAAAGATCTGGCTGTTCATGCAGGGGTAAATCGTCACGGTATATCTGTGTTACGCATACTCGGTGCAGGTAAGGGCGATAGTACTAAAGTCGGTGGCGCATCAACGCCAACAGGGCTGATCGACACTGCCGTTACACTAATCCCTAGATCAACCTACCGTTACTTCAATGAGGCGGCGCAATAATGACAAATAAACAGACGGGTTTTACCCTGGTTGAATTGATGATCGTCATCGCTATTGTCGGCATTTTAGCAGGCATTGGTTATCCTTCTTACAGTGCTTATATTATGAATAACAATCGTAATGATGCAAAAACGGCATTGTTTAAAGCGCAGTTATTACAAGAGCAGTTTTATTTAGACAATAGACAGTATGCAACCTCATTAACAGTTGGTGTGGCGAATACATTATCTGGCTGGGATGATGATAGTGATTATTACAGTTTTTCACTTGGCGCGAGCAGTACTGTAAATAACTATACGATAATCGCCACTGTCGAAGCAGGCAGTACGCAGGCTAATGATACAAATTGTGCCTCTTTTACCATTGATAACTTTGGTTCAACTGCGTCGATGAATAGCGAAAATGCAGCAACCGCAGATTGCTGGTGATTTTATAAAAAATAAATTTAGCGATTTCATCGATTTAATTACTCGTCTGATTGGCAATTTGAATTTGCTTCGGTATGCTAATAGTTATATTTAGGGGCTAACAGGGACTGAACATGAAAAAAATTGAAGCGATTATTAAACCGTTTAAACTAGACGATGTGCGTGAAGCTCTGGCAGAAATCGGCATTACAGGTATGACAGTATCTGAAGTGAAAGGTTTTGGCCGTCAAAAAGGTCATACCGAGCTTTATCGTGGTGCTGAATACATGGTTGATTTTCTACCTAAAGTAAAACTCGATCTTATTGTGCAAGACGATGACGTTGATGCATGCATCGACTCTATCGTTGAAACTGCGCATACAGGTAAAATAGGTGACGGTAAGATCTTCGTTACCGCTGTAGAACGCGTGATCCGTATTCGTACCGGTGAAGAAAACGAAGAAGCAATTTGATAACTATCAGTGAGATGAGTTGCTGATAGTCGCATAGTTTGACAAAAACACTGAGCATTTATGTTCGGTGTTTTTTTTTAGCCTGTAAATCTAATCTGATTCGGTCGATTAACACACACAAAATCACGACTCAAGGGCGTCTCTGAGTTAGCATTTTGACGCGGTTTGGGTATAATCACTTCATTAACAGATCCGTTTATATTATTAAATCTAAACAATCGCTCATAATTAAAGCACCCAGGACAATTACATGACTATGTCTACAGCTGAGATCCGCAACGCGTTTCTTGATTATTTTGCCAGTAAAGGGCACAACAAAGGAACAAGTAGCTCACTTGTTCCTGCTAATGATCCAACTTTGTTATTTACAAATGCGGGCATGAACCAATTTAAAGACGTATTCCTCGGTGCAGAACAACGTTCATATACACGTGCCACAACGTCTCAACGTTGTGTACGTGCTGGTGGTAAACACAATGACTTAGATAACGTAGGTTACACTGCGCGTCACCATACATTCTTTGAAATGCTAGGTAACTTCAGTTTTGGTGATTACTTCAAAGAAGATGCGATCTTATTTGCATGGGAATTCTTAACCGTTGTTCTGAAACTACCAAAAGAAAAACTGCTGGTTACTGTTTATGAAAGTGATCATGAAGCATTTTCATTCTGGGCGAACAAAGTAGGCGTGCCAGAAGACAAAATTATTCGTATTGGCGATAAATCACCAGAGAAAAAATTCGAATCAGATAACTTCTGGTCGATGGGTGATACCGGTCCATGTGGTCCATGTTCTGAAATATTCTACGATCACGGCGAAGATATTTGGGGCGGCGTTCCGGGTTCACCAGAAGAAGATGGTGACCGTTTCATTGAGATCTGGAACTTAGTATTCATGCAGTTTAACCGTCAAGCTGACGGTACAATGGAAGAATTACCAAAGCCATCTGTGGATACTGGTATGGGTCTTGAGCGTATTGCTGCAATTATGCAAAATGTACACTCAAACTACGAAATCGATATCTTTCAAAGCTTAATTAAGCATGTTGCAGAGCTTATCGGTACCACTGATTTAGAAAACAAATCATTACGCGTAATTGCCGATCACATACGTGCATGTAGCTTCCTGATCTCTGATGGTGTTATGCCATCAAATGAAGGTCGTGGTTATGTACTACGTCGTATCATTCGTCGTGCAGTACGTCACGGCAATAAACTTGGCGCTAAAGGTCCATTCTTCAACAAACTTGTTGCGAAAATGGTTGAGCTAATGGGCGATATTTCTGACGATCTAGTAAAACAACAAGCAACGGTTGAAAAAATCTTACTTATCGAAGAAGAGCAGTTTGGTAAAACACTTGAACGTGGTCTGAACATTTTAGACAATGAACTGTCACAATTAGACGGTAAAGTTGTTCCAGGTGATGTGGTATTCAAACTCTACGATACCTATGGTTTCCCATCTGATTTAACGGCTGATATTGCACGTGAACGTGATCTAACGATTGACGAAGACGGCTTTAAAGTTGCAATGGAAGAACAACGTAATCGCGCACGTCAAGGTTCTAACTTTGGCACTGATTACAACGAAATGCTAAAAATTGATGCTAAAACTGAATTCTTGGGTTACCAAACGCTGACATCTGATGCACAAATTGTTGCATTAATTAAAGATAACGCTGAAGTTGAATTGTTAAATGACGGTCAAGAAGGTGCAATTGTTTTAAACAAAACACCATTCTACGCAGAAGCAGGTGGCCAATCAGGTGACCAAGGTGTGATCAAAATTGGTGATGCTGTATTTACGGTAACTGATACCAAGAAAGCGGGTAATGCAACGGTTCATTTCGGTACAGTTTCGGGTGTTATCGAAGTAAATACCCAAGTTATCGCCGATGTTGATGTTAGTCGTCGTAAAGCGATTGGCCTTAATCACTCTGTGACTCACTTAGCACACGCAGCATTGCGTAAAGTTGTAGGTGAAAATGTACAGCAGAAAGGTTCATTAGTATTGCCTGAACGTTTACGTTTCGATTTCTCACATTTTGAAGGTGTGACAGCAGCGCAACTGCTTGAAGTTGAACGTCTGGTTAACGCACAAATTCGTGCTAACCATGAAGTCGTAACGGAAGTAATGGACATTGATGCAGCGCGTGAAGCGGGTGCAATGGCATTATTCGGTGAGAAGTATGATGATGAAGTGCGCGTAGTGCGCATGGGTGACTTCTCAATTGAGCTGTGTGGTGGTACGCATGTTAAACGTACCGGTGATATTGGTTTCTTCAAAATCTTATCTGAGAGCGGTATCGCTGCAGGTGTTCGTCGTGTTGAGGCGGTAACGGGTGATTCTGCATTAGCATATGTTCACGATCTTGTTGCTAAAATGCAAGAAACTGCAGGTTTAGTGAAAGCGGACCAAAATACAGTTGTGGCAAAAGTGAGTCAAGTACTCGACCGTAATCGTAGCCTAGAAAAAGAAGTTGAGAAGTTAAACGTACAAGTAGCAAGTGCTGCGAATGCTAACTTGATCGACCAGGTACAAGTGATAAACGGTGTTAAAGTACTTGTTGCTAACCTAAAAGGTGCTGATCCTAAGTCGCTACGTAGCTCGATGGATGAACTGAAGAACAAACTGCAAAGCGGTATTATTGTTCTTGGTATTCCTGGCGAAGGTAAAGTTAACCTGATCACGGGTGTAACTAAAGATCTCATCGGTAAAGTGAAAGCGGGTGAGCTAGTAAGCTATCTAGCAGTTCAAGTTGGCGGTAAAGGCGGCGGTCGTCCAGACATGGCGCAAGCGGGTGGTTCAAACCCTGAAGCGCTAGCAGCAGCGCTTGAATCAGTGACGCCTTGGTTAACTGAAAAATTATAAGTTAGTATTATTAGTTAACAACACATCGTTGTTAACTAAGTTCAAATAAACAGTGTAATAACAACGAGTAGGCAATCCTTCTCGTTGTTTTGAGCACAGGCGGTGATAAATTAAAGGTTATTAAAGGAAGTTGTTGTGGCGTTGTATGTACAAAAATATGGGGGTACTTCAGTTGGTTCAATTGAGCGAATTGAAGCTGTTGCCCAGCGAGTGAAAAAATCTCGTGAACAGGGAAATCAAATAGTTGTGGTCGTGTCGGCAATGTCTGGTGAAACAAATCGTTTACTGGGCATGGCGAAAGCGCTCGATGAGAACGCCGACCGCAGAGAAATGGATGTATTAGTTTCAACTGGTGAACAGGTTACGATTGCATTGTTAACTATCGCGCTGCATAAAGCAGGTGTCGATGCGATATCAATGACGGGTGATCAAGTTCAAATGAAAACCGATAACAGCCATGGTAAGGCTCGCATCAAAACGGTTGAAACAGACAACTTACAACGTCATCTAGATGAAGGTAAAGTGGTCGTAGTTGCAGGTTTCCAAGGTCGTGATGAAAATAATAATATCACGACGTTAGGGCGCGGCGGCTCGGACACAACCGCAGTTGCAATTGCAGCTGTACTGAAAGCTGATGAATGTCAGATTTATACTGACGTTAATGGCGTCTATACCACCGACCCTCGGGTTGAACCGCGCGCACGGAAATTGGATCGCATCACTTTCGAAGAGATGCTTGAAATGGCGAGCTTAGGTGCCAAAGTATTACAAATTCGCTCGGTCGAATTTGCAGGGAAATACAATGTACCTTTACGTGTACTATCTTCATTTGAAGAAGGTGAAGGGACATTGATTACTTACGAGGACGTAAAAAAAATGGAATCAGCAATCATATCTGGCATTGCGTTTAACCGCGATGAAGCAAGTTTAACAATATCAGGTATTCCTGATGAACCTTTAGTCGCAGCCAATATCTTAACGCCAATTGGTGATGCTGGTATTGATGTTGACGTTATCGTCCAAAATGCACACGGTAAAGATGGTCTTGTTGATTTTACCTTTACTGTTCATCGTGACGATTACCAAGCCGCGAGAGCTCTCTTGGAAAAGACTTGTGAAGAATTATCTGGAAAAAATGTGCAAGGTAACGATCGTATTGCTAAAATTTCAATAGTAGGTGTCGGTATGTGGAATCATCCAGGCGTCGCTAAAACAATGTTTGAAGTTTTAGGCCGTGAAGGAATCAACATGCAGTTGATTTCAACTTCTGAAATTAAGATTTCAGTGATCGTGGACGAAAAGTATTTAGAACTCGGTGTTCGTGCATTGCACGCTGCATTCAACTTAGATGTTGCTTGAACTGAGTGAATTAACAGCAAATTAAGTCTTATTTATTCTTTTCTTGTTTTACATTGAAGCTTTTAATAGAATAATAGTCGGCTTAAAAAAATATAATGAATTAGTTGAGGAATAACTTAATGCTAATATTGACGCGCCGTGTTGGCGAAACACTTATGATTGGTGATGAAGTTACAGTTACTGTTTTAGGTGTTAAAGGAAATCAAGTTCGTATCGGTGTTAATGCGCCTAAAGAAGTATCTGTTCACCGTGAAGAGATCTACATGCGAATTCAAGCAGAAAAAGGCGAAAGCCCTGAAGGCAACTTCTAAATTAGAATAATAAAATTATTACAGACTGGGTTTAGCGATGCTAAGCCCTTTTTTTTATCTTTTTTTTGACTATTTTGGGGTTTTCATCCCATTTTTGCTGCAATAGTAGTTTTGTTGTTTGAAACTTAAACAGTTTCTTCAGTGCAGTTAATTAATATTTGACTTATTTTCCAGTACCCGTATTATGAGCGCCAACAACACGGAGAGGTGGCCGAGTGGCCGAAGGCGCTCCCCTGCTAAGGGAGTATGGGCTTTAAATCCCATCGAGGGTTCGAATCCCTCCCTCTCCGCCATTGTTGTCCTACTCCTATCGCATGTTGAAAAATATGTTATAGTGTTTTGGTCAGCTTTTTGGACGTTGTGAGAAATAATTGTTATGCGGATGTAGCTCAGCTGGATAGAGTACCTGGCTACGAACCAGGCGGTCGGAGGTTCGACTCCTCCCATCCGCACCATTATTTCGATTAGAATTAATTCTAAGTAATTAGTAGAAGTTGAAAACACTTAATCTAATTATGAAAATTATAAGTTAGACCAAATATGTGCGGATGTAGCTCAGCTGGATAGAGTACCTGGCTACGAACCAGGCGGTCGGAGGTTCGAATCCTCCCATCCGCACCATTGGTTTTAACAAAAATATTTACTAAATAAACCATAACGTTTACTTGGTAAAGAAAAGAATAAATTATGTGCGGATGTAGCTCAGCTGGATAGAGTACCTGGCTACGAACCAGGCGGTCGGAGGTTCGAATCCTCCCATCCGCACCATTTATTCAAATCAACTAGAGATTTAAAACTAGACGTTGTAGAACGTAAACCTAACAGAACAAATTATGTGCGGATGTAGCTCAGCTGGATAGAGTACCTGGCTACGAACCAGGCGGTCGGAGGTTCGAATCCTCCCATCCGCACCATTTGTTCAAACCACAATTTAATTTTTATGGTTTAATTCGTTAAACGGTAAAATAAAACAAGTTCTTAAAATAGAATATGTGCGGATGTAGCTCAGCTGGATAGAGTACCTGGCTACGAACCAGGCGGTCGGAGGTTCGACTCCTCCCATCCGCACCATCTATTTTAAATATAATTTTTTGTGCGGATGTAGCTCAGCTGGATAGAGTACCTGGCTACGAACCAGGCGGTCGGAGGTTCGAATCCTCCCATCCGCACCATTTATTATATTATTATGAATTGTTCCGATGTAAGTCTTTACATTGTCGATGTTTTTCATAATAATAGGGTTTGTGTGGAGAGGTGGCCGAGTGGCCGAAGGCGCTCCCCTGCTAAGGGAGTATGGGCTTTAAATCCCATCGAGGGTTCGAATCCCTCCCTCTCCGCCATTAAATAAATAAACCGCTTAATTGCGGTTTTTTTATGTCTGAAATTTATTCACTCTCTCATACATGCCTATTCTATTTTCTGAGACTCTAACCACTCTATCAGCAACTGATTGAATACTTCTGGTTGTTCTGTCATTACCCAGTGACGGGTATTAAGCGCGACGACTTTATTACCTGGAATGGCCGCCATTTTTTGTTCCCAATGTTGAGAATGGAACATACCCGGTTTATTTTTTCCATAAACAAAAAGCAGTGGACAAGTGATGTCGATGGGTAAGTTTCCTAAAGGACGTCCTGTAAGAGTGTGACTCCATTTCCAGTAGTAGGAATAGGTCATCGCTGAGGTTATGCTCGCAGGATCTCCGGGTGAATTTAATGCTTTAGCCATCTTACGGGTCATCTTATCACCGATGGTACCACCTATTTTCCAAGCTGCTGCGAGCCACATTTGATAGGCAAACATAAAGGCTTTAGCTTTGCTGGTGAGTACGTGATCGGGAGAACCTGCATCGCCAATATCAATGCTAATAATTTTACTTACTTTGGACTTATTACGCATATAATATTGGTAACCGAAAAAACTGCCCCAGTCATGTATCAACAAGGTAACAGGTTTTCCAGCTCCTACTTCATTGACCACGGCATCAATCGTCTCAACTATGTCTGCAAGATTATAATACTTACGTGGTTTATCGATGGCGTAACCTGGCAGTGTAAAACGCACACAGCGGTAAGAACCTTTTAATGCGGCAACCTGATCATCCCATATTCGGTAAGTATCCGGCCAACCATGGATCATCACAATAGTATCTTTCCCTGTACCTTCTATAAGCACATCAATATCACCAATACTGAGTTTTTCTGTCATAGTTATTCCTTAATAGCTGCAAAGTTATCCGTTGCAGTATTTTATCGGGTAAATAACAATAGAGTTATTACTCTATTGTTATTTTAAGCTTTGATCTATGCTTATTTACTTAGATTGCGAACTGGTTCCAATTTTATTATTTTTTAAACGTTAAGATCATGCCTATTTGATGTAATAAGAATTTTGTAGCAGATTATCGACTTTGTGTATTAAATTGAGGTGGTGATGAGGTTATCATTGCAAGCCGTTAAGAGTTGGCTGCTATTGAGTTAAAAATATCATCAAACTAAGAAATGCGATGATGGTCGTTGTGCCGCCAATAATATAGATAAAGCCTTTCTTACCTTGCTGTATGCTCCAGCTATTATATTGCAAGAATCCAAACCACAAGATACTGAGTACTAAAGGTAATAGAAAAAATTTAAACATAAACTCCCCAACGTAGCGATTTATCACTGTTTATTGAATTATATAGTGGCTAAACTGTCCTACCACTTTTAATTATGTACTTAATATTTATAGAACAGTTAAATATTACACAGTCTGTGTACCCATAAGTGCGTTAAGCACAACATTAACATGCTTAACTTTGATTATACGTCTAACTTCAATATATAGTGTGACTTAATTCTCTTAGTGGTAATACTATGGGTAACCGTAGATAGATGAAATTTAGAGGATTAGATGGGTCTTTGGTTATTGTTTTTAAGTAGTTTTACGTCTGCGACCATTTTACCTGGTAGTTCAGAAATATTATTAACCGCGATGCTAGTTGAAGGCTCGTGGTCGCATTGGCAGCTTTTTATTATGGCGACCAGTGGTAATGTATTAGGATCTATCCTTACCTTTTACATGGGGTATTTTATTTATGCGAAAAAGCCGATTGATTTTTCAGAAAATAAGCACTACCGCCGTGTACACGGCGTGATTCAACGATGGGGTTGGAGTAGTTTGCTATTTAGTTGGTTACCTGTTTTCGGTGATGTTTTTTGTTTATTAGCAGGTTGGTTACGTTTAAATCCTGTACTTTCTTTTATCGCGATTATGCTAGGTAAATCAATTCGCTATGCAATTATTATCTGGTTTATGAGTTTCTATTAGTCATTATTTTATATTCAATTTAAAATTAACGAGGAATTTTTGATGCGTTTGAATTCTTTTTATGGTGCTGTGGTACTGAGTTCTTCAGTGTTGTTACTTAGTGGGTGCTCATTACTTGATAAAGACAGTGATATCGCAGCATTGCCGAGTGGAATGACATTAGTGGGTCAGCAAGAAAAAGTGCCTGGTAGCTTGCTCATACCCTATGAAAAATACCAGTTAAGTAATGGCCTTACCGTTATCTTACACGAAGACGATTCTGACCCGCTAACGTATATTGATATGACTTACCATGTTGGTTCTGCACGTGAAGAGCTCGGTAAATCGGGTTTTGCGCATTTCTTCGAGCATATGATGTTCCAAGGCAGTAAAAATGTTGGTGATCAGCAGCATTTCAAAATTGTTAATGAAGCTGGCGGTTCGATGAACGGCAGTACCAATCAAGATAGAACGAATTATTACCAAACCGTACCTGCGAATCAATTAGAAAAAATACTGTGGTTGGAAGCCGATCGTATGGGTTTTTTATTAGATGCAGTTGATCAACGTAAATTTGAGATCCAACGTGCTACGGTTAAAAACGAGCGTTCACAACGCGTTGATAATCGCCCTTACGGTTTACTTGGTGAACGTATAGGTGAAGCTTTATATCCACGGAATCATCCTTATGCTTGGCAACCAATTGGTTATGTTGAAGATTTAGACCGTGTTGATGTTAATGATTTAAAACAATTTTTCTTACGTTGGTATGGACCGAACAATGCAACGCTGACGATTGCGGGCAAATTTGATAAAGCGGAGACCTTAGCGTGGGTAAATCAGTATTTTTCGACAATCCCGGAAGGTCCTGAAGTAAAAGATATGCAACCGGTGCCTGTGAGTCTTGATAAAGATCGTTATATTACCTTAGAAGATAACGTGCCACAGCCGATGCTGTATATCAGTTATCCAACGGTATATATGGGACATAAAGACGAAGCACCGCTCGATCTGTTTGCTTATGCCTTAGGAGGAGGAAAAAATTCAATTTTGTATAAAAATTTAGTGGAAACGGGCTATGCAACAAATGTGGCTGCTTATCACACCTGCAGTGAACTAAGTTGTACTTTTGATATATATACGCAACCTAACCCAGCCAAAGGGATGGAGCTAGCCCCCTTATTAGCGAAGATTAATGCCTCGATAAAAGAGTTAGCAGATAAAGGCATCGCACCTTCTGAAGTAACCCGATTACGCTCGATCATTGAAAGCTCCACGATATTTGGTATGCAAAGTGTTGCAGGAAAAGCCAAAGAGCTTGCGTTAGGTGAAACCTTGATGAATGATCCTAATTACTTAACCAAGGGGTTATCCGTTTTTAATACGATTACTGCAGAAGAAGGGATTGCAGGTTATAAAAAATACCTCGAAAATAAACCCAAAGTGATCATGAGTGTTGTGCCTAAAGGTAAGTTGGAATATGTCGCCCATGTTTCGACGTTTACACCTGCACCACGTAATATTGGTCAGCAAAATGCGCAGCTAGCTCAAACATTCGCAGTCAGAACGACGAAAGATACCTTTGATCGTTCAGTGATGCCACAAGCGGGCGATAATCCACAGCAAACATTACCGACATTATGGCGTCAATCACTCGCGAATGACATTCAAATGCTTGGTACGGTATACGATGAAACCCCTACTGTGAGTATACAGATTAATGTAAAAGGTGGACGACGTGTTGAAAGCGTTGATAAACAAGGGATCGCGAAATTAACGGCCGCTATGATGAATCAATCTACAACGCTGCATTCATCGGCAGAGCTCAACGATCAATTACAATCACTCGGCAGTAGCATTAATTTCTCTGCAGGCCTTTATGGTACGAGCATCAGTGTTAACAGTTTATCGAAAAATTTACCTGCAACATTAGCAATATTAGAAGAGAAATTGTTTAAACCGGGTTTTGTAGACGCTGATTTCACGCGTATTAAAGCTCAGTCAAGACAAGCGTCATTACAAAATCAGCAAAGAGTCGGTTGGTTAGGGCAATTAGCCACACAGCGTATTTTGTATGGTGAGGACCGTGTTACTGGTAACCCATCATCCGGTACATTGAAAGATCAAGCAACATTAACGCGTGGTGATGTAGTTGCTTACTATCAGCAATATTATAACTTAGCAGAAGCTAAAATCGTGGTGGTTGGTGATGTTAGTGAAGCTGCTGTTACGACGTCGTTAGGTTTTTTACAGCAAGGCGCTCATTTACCTGCAGTGACTTACCCGCTTCTAGCAAAAGCACCGTTATGGCAACCGAATACACTTTATATCGTTGATAAGCCAGGGGCGGTACAATCTGTAGTCAAAGTTATATCACCCGCGGTAGCGTATGATGTGATAGGTGATTTTTTTAAAGCGAACCTAATGAACTTTAATTTAGGTGGTAACTTTAATAGCCGCTTGAATCAGAATTTACGCGAAGATAAAGGGTATACATACGGAGCGATGACAGGATTTTATGCTGATCGTGAATATGGTTTTTTCTCTTCATCTGCAGATGTTCGCGCTGAAGTAACTGGCGATGCGATCAAAGAAACGCTAAAAGAATTAAAAGCTTATACAGATGGAGGTATCACTGATTCTGAACTGGCTTATATGAAAAGTGCGATTTCACAGCAAGAAGCCTTGTCTTATGAAACACCTGCTCAGAAGTCTAATTTCTTAATGCAGTTATTATTATTGGATTTATCACCTGATTTTGTAGAGCAGCAAGCCAAGATTATTCAAATGATGAATAAGTCTGAAATTCAGGCATTAGCAAAGACTTACTTATCGAGCGATAAATTTTCTGTTATTGTGGTTGGTGATCGTCAGTTGATTGAAAAACAGGTTCAAGACTTTGGTTTAGATATTCAAGTTTTTGATCTGTTAGATAAATAATAGACTTGAAATTAACCTTAAAGATTGCTCCATTGAGCGTGCAATTTTTAAGGTGATACTTTTATATAGTTCATTGGTGGATTTAATTTGAACGTTACATTTAAATCTCTGATCTCAAAATTATCAGAGCCAAGCAATATACAGTCGCTAAACGGCATCACCCGCGGCATTGAACGAGAGTGTTTACGCGTAAATGAAGCAGGTGGTTTATCACAGAACAGCCATCCTGCAGCGTTTGGCTCAGCATTAAGTCATCAGCACATTACCACAGACTATTCTGAAAGCTTATTGGAATTTATTACGCCTGTCAGCGATAGTGCCGCCAAGGCGCAACAGCAATTGAGTGATATCCATCGTAATGTAGTTAAAAACCTTGATGGGGAATTGTTTTGGCCTTCAAGTATGCCATGCCAGATTTGTGATGCTGAGAGTATTCCATTAGCTAAATATGGTACATCGAATACAGGTAAAATGAAGCACACCTACCGTATCGGTTTAAAGCACCGTTATGGCAGTAGCATGCAAATTATTTCAGGCCTGCATTATAATGTGTCATTACCGATTACGTTTTGGCAAACGCTTTATGATCTCAAGGGTGAAATTGGCGAACTCCAAGATTTTATTTCTGATAGTTATATGGGACTTATCCGTAATTTTTACCGTCATGGTTGGTTAGTGCCTTATCTATTTGGTGCTTCTCCTGCGTTAAACCGTTCATTCTTACCGACGGAGAAACAAACACCGTTCTCAACATTGGGTGAAGATACATTATATATGCCATATGCGACATCGTTACGCATGAGTGATCTGGGTTATACCAATAATGCCCAAGATGATTTGGTTATTTGTCATAATACGTTAGAAAATTATACCGACAGTTTGAAGAAAGCGATTAAAACAAAAGCCCCTGAATTTGCCAATATCGGTATTAAGGTTGATGGTGAGTATCGCCAGCTTAATGACAATGTTTTGCAGATTGAAAATGAACTGTACGCACCTATTCGACCTAAGCGTGTCGCTAAATCAAATGAAAAACCGTCGGAAGCATTAGCTGCTCGTGGTATTGAGTACATAGAGATCCGTTCTTTGGATGTGAATCCATTTGTTGCTACCGGTATTACCACTGCGCAGATGTCAGTGCTAGATAGCTTATTAGTTTGGATGGCACTGCAGCCTTCAGCTCCGATGACAGCCGAGGAAATGGCTATCTGTCGTGATAACAGCACGAAAGTGGTAATGGAAGGACGTAAACCTGGTTTAACATTACAATTCGATGGGAAGGAACAAGTACTTGCTGATGTTGCGGGGCAAATTCTTACTGAAGTACAGCTGGTCGCAGGGCTATTAGATGGCGCTCAACTCGCTACGGAGACTGCCGCGAGTAATTTTTCGCAAGCGGTCGCTGAACAGCAGGCATTGATTAATCGTCCAGAATCATTATTGTCTGGGCAAGTACTTGCGGCAATGAAGGCACAGGGTCTAGAGCATAATGATTTTATTTTAAACTTAGCAAAGAAGTATAAAGCAGAATTATTAGCGACAGATTATGCGCATTGGGATGATACTTATTTCAATAACATGCAGCAGCAATCAGTCGCGCAACAACAGAAAATCGAAGCGGAAGATACGCTTGATTTTGATGCGTTCTTAAGTGAATATTTTGCTACGACTAAAAATAGATAAAAAAAAGAGCCTATAATTAGGCTCTAAAAATGAAAAAACAACTCTTGCACTTAATCTGACTACGGGATTGAGTTATGGTTCATAAATAATTGTAATAGTTGAAGAATAAAAAAAAGGAGCCTTAATAAGGCTCCCAAAAAATGAAAAAACAACTCTTGCACTTAATCTGACTACAGCATTAAGCAATGGTTCATAAAATTATTATTTGTTTATTAAATTATTTCAACGGAGTGTTAATAATGCCATTACTGGATAGTTTTACGGTTGACCATACCATCATGAATGCACCTGCAGTTCGTATTGCCAAAACAATGGCGACACCAAGTAAAGATACTATTACTGTCTTTGATCTGCGTTTTTGTGCACCAAATAAAGATATTTTAAGTGAAAAAGGTATTCATACGTTAGAACATCTTTACGCTGGTTTCATGCGTGACCATCTCAATTCAGCAACGGTAGAAATTATTGATCTTTCGCCAATGGGCTGTCGTACGGGTTTTTACATGAGCTTAATTGGTGCTCCGACTGAGCAACAAGTTGCAGATGCTTGGTTAGCTGCAATGCAAGATGTGCTCACTGTTAAAGATCAAAATGCGATCCCTGAATTAAACGAATACCAATGTGGTACTTACCTGATGCACTCGTTAGAGGAAGCAAAACAAATTGCACAGGCGATTATTACGGCGGGTATTGGTGTGAACCAGAATGATGATTTGCTGTTAGCAGACGAAATTCTGAATAAACTGTAATGATTGAAGGCGACGATTGAGTCGCCTTTTTTATTACTATTACAGTCAACCTATCTAGGATGAAACATACAGTTTCCTTTCAGTAGACAGTCGTTAGTGACTAGGAGGAATGATGAAAATAAGACAGTTGTTTAATAAAAAAGGTTATTTGGTTGCGTTGTTAAGCTTAGCTGTAACCGCATGCTCAACGGTTAAGGTGAGTACTGATTATGATCAAAGTGCAGACTTTACCGCATTAAAAGGGTTTAATTGGTTACCTAAATCGGCAACAGTTGAAAAAGAAAATACTTATCTAAATAATCGGATTATGGATGTTCGTATCACCAAGGCAATAGACAAGCAGCTTATTGCACAAGGATTTTCATCTTCGACCGCGCCTGATTTTTATGTGAATTATAGTATTACCTCGGAAAAGAAAACTAACATTCGAACTTATGATAATTACTCTGATTATGGTCCAAGCTGGGGCTGGGGTATTGGTTATGGACACCGAGGCATGTCACTGAGCGCGCGCACAGAAACCCGTATTGATGAATACCAGCAAGGTAGTCTCGTTATCGATGTGATTGATCCAACAAGCTTAGAGTTAATTTGGCGAGGCATAGGGAGTAAACGTCTACCTGAATCGACAGATGCGGCTGAAATGGATAAGTTAGTTGCAGACGTGGTGAAAAGTATCTTAAGTAAATTCCCACCTAAAGCGCCGTAATAGCTACATTGCAAGCAAAAAAATGAGCAACCAGTGGCTGCTCATTTTTATAACATCAAAATAGAGTCTGACTATTTGTGCTTATTTTTGGTTTTCACGCGCTATAGCACGGTAACCAATATCGGTACGGTAGAAAGCACCTTCCCAATTGATTTGTGCCGCTAGTTTATACGCATTTTCTTGTGCTTCAGTCACAGTGTTACCCAGTGCAGTTGCGCAAAGAACACGACCACCGTTAGTCACAATGTTGTCACCTTGCAGTGCCGTGCCTGCATGGAACACTTTGCTTTCAGTTGAGTCCGCTTTCGGTAGGCCCGTAATGATGTCGCCTTTTGCGTAATCAGCAGGGTAACCGCCAGCCGCAATCACCACACCAACTGCAGCACGTTCGTCATAATCCGCAGTCACTGTATCTAGTTTACCTGCAACAGCAGCAAGACAAAGTTCGACGAGATCTGATTTTAAACGCATCATGATCGGTTGTGTTTCTGGATCACCAAAACGACAGTTATATTCTAATACTTTCGCGGTGCCATCTGGTGCAATCATCAGGCCGGCATAAAGGAAACCAGTGTAAGTATTGCCTTCCGCTTTCATGCCATCAACAGTCGGGCGAATCACTTCATTCATTGCAAAGTCATGAACAGCTTGTGTTACCACTGGTGCTGGTGAATAAGCACCCATACCCCCTGTATTTGGTCCTTTATCGCCGTTGTCACGCGCTTTATGATCTTGGCTTGTTGCTAGCGCCAGAATATTCTCGCCATCAACCATAACAATGAAGCTTGCTTCTTCACCGACTAAAAATTCTTCGATAACAACACGGGCACCAGCATCGCCAAACTTGTTACCTTCAAGCATATCATCAACTGCAGCAAATGCTTGAGCTTCAGTTTCAGCGATAATTACGCCTTTACCTGCCGCTAGGCCATCAGCTTTAATTACAATTGGGCAGCCCATTTCACTTATATACGCTTTTGCAGGCGCGATCTCAGTGAAGTTTTGATATGCCGCTGTTGGGATGTTGTGACGAGCAAAGAAGTCTTTCGAGAATGCTTTTGAGCCTTCTAGCTGTGCAGCACCTTGGGTTGGACCAAAGATAGCCAAACCTTCAGCTTGGAAGGCATCAACAACGCCAAGTACTAATGGTACTTCAGGGCCAACAATCGTTAGTTCAATTTTATTTTCTTGTGCGAATGCAACCAATGCTGGAATATCTTCCACTTGGATAGGTACATTTTTACATTTGTTTTCTAGCGAAGAACCAATATTACCAGGTGCGATAAATACAGTTTCAACATTTTTAGACTGAGCCGCTTTCCAACCTAGGGCGTGTTCACGACCACCGCCACCAATAATTAATACGTTCATAATGATGTTATTCCTTTTACTTTATGCGCTAATCTTGGGGGTATTCTACGATACTTAACAAGATTTATAATTGAATGAGAGCAGTACAGTCAGCGTGATGTGTGTCATCACGCTGACTGTATTTTTAACGAATGTGTTTAGTGACGGAAGTGACGCATGCCGGTGAAGATCATTGTCATACCGTGTTCGTTAGCCGCATCGATAATTTCATTATCGCGGATTGAACCACCTGGTTGGATTACACATTTAATACCGGCAGCCGCTGCAGCATCAATGCCGTCACGGAATGGGAAGAATGCATCCGATGCCATTACTGAACCTTCAACCACTAGACCTTCGTCAGCGGCTTTAATACCAGCTACTTTCGCACTGTAAACGCGGCTCATTTGACCAGCACCCACACCCACTGTTACGCCATCTTTTGCGTAAACAATAGCGTTTGATTTAACAA
The DNA here is from genome assembly GCF_001574435.1 of Moritella sp. JT01. Lineage (GTDB taxonomy): Bacteria > Pseudomonadota > Gammaproteobacteria > Enterobacterales > Moritellaceae > Moritella. The sequence continues at coordinate 9,775 of NZ_LOCN01000004.1, read as the reverse complement.
ACTTAGCCACTTTCCAGCAGAATAGTAGGTCAGTGAGTTCTTGTTCTGTTGGTTGACGCTTAGATACAACCGTTAAGTCGTCTAGGCCGACCATGCCACGGTCGCGATCTTGAACTAAGATACCGCCGTTAACACGTTTAATATCGAACTCGCCGTTTTTAGCTGTCCATTCACCACATTCAAGTAAACGTACATTTTTCTTACTTGCAACAATTACGCTTGCTTCTGCACTGACTGATGGTGCAATGATTACTTCAGTAAATTGACGGTCAACGATTGCTTGTGCAGTTACTGCGTCAAGTTCACGGTTGAAAGCAATGATGCCACCGAATGCTGATGTTGGGTCGGTTTTAAATGCACTGTCGTAAGCACTTAAGATATCTTCACCAATCGCCACACCACATGGGTTTGCGTGCTTTACAATTACACATGCTGGTGCATCGAATTCTTTCACACATTCGAGTGCCGCGTCAGTATCGGCTATGTTGTTATAAGATAATGCTTTACCTTGCAGCTGTGTTGCTGTTGCAACAGATGCTTCAGTGGTATGCTTTTCAACATAGAATGCGGCTTTTTGGTGGCTGTTTTCACCGTAACGCATATCTTGTTTTTTGATGAATTGGCTGTTGAATGTGCGTGGGAATTTAGATTCTTCATCACCTTCCGTGTTGTCGCCATAACTCGGAACCATAGTACCGAAGTAGTTTGCGATCATGCCATCATAAGCGGCTGTATGCTCAAATGCTGCAATCGCAAGATCGAAACGGGTTTTATGAGTCAGTGAGGTATTGTTTGCAGACATTTCACTTAATACACGGTCATAATCGCTAGCGTTAACGACAATTGTCACGTCTTTGTGATTTTTAGCTGCAGAGCGAACCATTGTTGGACCACCGATGTCGATATTCTCAACGGCGTCAGCTAGGCTGCAATTTGGATTGGCAACAGTGTTGGCAAATGGGTAAAGGTTAACAACTACAATATCAATCGGGTTGATACCGTGCTCTGACATTACTTCAACATCAATATCACGACGGCCAAGAATACCACCATGTACTTTAGGATGCAGTGTTTTAACACGACCATCCATCATCTCTGGATGACCTGTATAGTCAGAAACTTCTATTACTGGGATGTCATTTTCAGCTAATAATTTAGCTGTCCCGCCAGTAGATAATAATTCGACGCCTTGTTCTACTAGGCCGCGAGAAAATTCTACAATACCAGTTTTATCAGACACACTGATAAGTGCACGGCGAATAGGTCGAGCGTTGTCCATTTTACGATTACCTCAAAGTACATTTTTATAGAAGGATGTTTTCGGAAAAGGTCGCTTGGCCTTTTACGGAAACATCCTGCACTATGTTCCTTTTATATCGTCTAACTTTACGAAGCAATGTGCTTGTTAAAGTGCTTTAGATATATAACGTACCGCAGATGGGGGGCATTCTAACTGAAAATTAATTAATTGTGTCGATTTTTTAATAAAAAATTCAGGAACAGCATTTTTATGCTTTGAATTTAACGACGTAAGTATAATCGAGGTATATTAACGAATTATATACCTGTCGTAGACGCTCGTTATTGCATTGTAATTTTAACGTTTTTTCTTTTTGAGCCAGATCTTATCTTCTTCACCTCGCAGCAGACGCATAATATTGTCGTAGTGACGCCAAATAATAAGGCAAGATAACATGGCAACGGGTAGGGTATATTGGGCTTTAAAAATAAGGGTGTAAATTGGCGCGAAGAGAGCCGTAAAAATAGCGGCCATTGACGAATAGCCAGTAACGACCAAGGATAACCCCCAGCTCAATACAATTGAGGCACCTAAATCAAGACCGATGGTCAGTAGTGCGCCAAATGCAGTTGCAACCCCTTTACCACCTTGAAATTGAAAGAAAACTGGGTAAATATGACCTAGGCAAGCTGCGATTGCGATGAGTCCGAGAGAAAATGGCGTGAGGTTTAAATACCAGGCCACCCAGACCGGTAGTGCGCCTTTTAACATATCAAAAAAGAGGACTAAGCCTGCGGCGAATTTGTTTCCTGTACGTAATACATTGGTTGCCCCCGGGTTTAGTGAACCGTATTTTCGTGGATCAGGTAAGCGAAACAGCTGGCAAATAAGGATCGCTGAAGAAATCGAGCCTAGCAGATAGGCGAAAATGATAAAGATTAAGCTCAATAGGGTCATTACTGATTAATTCTTCTCTAGGTTTGCTGTATTATTGCATTATTATATCCATTAATAAATTACGTGCTGTAACAAGGCTTACAATTACGTAGTTTATTTTAGATATAAATAAAAATTGAGAAACCTATCATACGCGTTTTTTATTCGCGAGGGTATCCGACCTCTATCAAGTTTACTACGGACGAGTTCATGGACATTGTATTTATTGAGAAATTAGAAGTTTTTACCACGATCGGTGTATATGATTGGGAAAAGAAGATCATTCAACGGTTAGTATTTGATTTGAAAATGGCACATGATAATCGCCCTTCAGCACTGACTGATGATATTACCAAAGCATTGGATTATTCTGCCGTATCTAAGTTAGTCACTGACTTTGCACAAAACAATATTTTTGAGTTAGTTGAAACAATGGCTGAGCAAGTTGCTGAACTATTAATGACAACATTTGGTATACCTTGGATTAGCCTCAAACTGAGTAAACCTGGTGCTGTCGCAAATGCGGCAACCGTTGGTGTGTATATTGAACGTGGTCAGCGTGATGGAACGCTAGCGTAATGGCTTTAGTGTATATCGGCATCGGCAGTAACATTGATAAAGAGTATCATGTCGCGAATGCGCTACGTGATCTTGATAACATGTTTGATAGCTGCCGTATTTCACCGATTTTCGAAAGTGTTGCTGTCAATTGCACGGGTGATAACTATTACAATTTAGTGGTGGAATTTACCACACCGTTATCGCTTAGCGAATTAATGCAGTGTTTAAAAGATCTTGAAATTACGCATGGACGTAAAGCGACTGATCGTCGTTATGCACCCCGAACCTTAGATTTGGATTTATTGTTATTCGACAATATCATTCAGTCTGAAACGCCTATTTTACCTCGCGCTGAAATTCTTTATCATGCTTTTGTATTATGGCCTCTTGCTGAACTAGCTCCGGATTTACGTCATCCGGTATCGGGTATTTCAATGGCTGAGTTATGGCGTGATTTTGACAAATCAACACAGGTACTCATGCTCGCTAAGTGGCAATGGCCGAAAATAGCTGAGCGGGCTAGACATTATATTGAACAAGGTTAATGCGAATAATTTATAGTATTAACCTGTATCATTAAACCGATTTATTTTTAACTATTACAATAAAAGGAAATATGAATGAGTACTTTGGAAGTGATCGTTCTGGCATTGATTCAGGGACTAACTGAATTCTTACCAGTATCAAGCTCTGCTCACCTTATCTTACCGTCACAATTACTTGGCTGGGAGGATCAAGGTCTTGCTTTTGATGTTGCTGTACATATAGGTACATTATTAGCGGTACTTATTTATTTCCGTGACGAAGTCGGCACCATGGCTGTAGCTTGGGTGCGTTCTCTGTTTAAACAAGAACACACGAAAGACAGTCAGCTAGCATGGTGCATACTATTAGCAACCATTCCGGCTGCGTTAGTCGGCTTCTTTGGCAAAGATTTAATTGAGTTATATTTGCGTAGTACCACGGTGATTGCCACGACTACGATTATCTTTGGCTTGCTGTTATGGTGGGCTGATGCCAATGCAACGCAAATAAAAGATGAGTATAAAACTGGTTGGAAAGGGGCATTATTCATTGGTTTTGCACAAATGTTGGCGTTAGTTCCGGGTACGTCTCGCTCGGGGGTGACGATTACGGCGGGTTTAATGTTAGGGCTTAGCCGTAGTGCCGCAGCGCGCTTCTCATTCTTAATGTCGATCCCGATTATTGCAATGGCGGGTGGTTATTTAACACTGAAATTAGTACTGCATGGTGATGTCGTTGAAACGCTGCAAGCGGGTGAAATCATTACGACAGTACGTGCTGTTGATTGGTTTGCGATGGGCTTAGGCGTTGTGGTTTCTTTCTTTAGTGCTGTAGCCTGCATCCATGTATTTTTGAAAGTGCTAGAAAAACTAGGCATGTTCCCGTTTGTTATCTACCGTCTACTGTTAGGCGCCGGTCTGTTCTATTTAATCTACACTCAAGGGCTTTAATTCCCTCGATTAGCATTAGCATTAGTACTAAAGACTAAAGACTAAAGACTAAAGATAGAAAAGGCTGTTACCTGTGAGGTAGCAGCCTTTTTTGATCTTGCATGTTAACCATCACTTATGACAGGTGCTTATTGAGACCGTAATATGGCTAATGCAGCAATACGTTGCGTTGTTAATTGTTGTTTGATTTCCGCACCACGGAACCCTGCAGCAATGATCGGTTGTACTGCAATATCACAAGCCGCATTAAGCATCTTTGTCAGGTATTGGGTCGGTTGATATTCGTCGACTAATTGACGGTTTTGACTACTTGAACAGGCTAACAATATTTGCTGAAAACGTTCGGGTTTACGCCATGCATCGGTATTGTCGAAAAGGCTGATGAGATCAGTAGGTGTTAAGGATGGAGCGCTGTGAATGTGTTCTTGTTGTGCGCTAACCAATAGTGCTAAATCTCGGTGTTCGTTAGGCACTTTACAGCGTTTAGCCAATGCTTTAATACTGACTTGAGCGTTATCAAGTTGCTGCATCAATGCAGCAAAGCGAACGGCTATATCAGCAGAAAGCAATGCAGTCTGCTTTAGCTGGATTAATGCTTGCTGGCCGACAGTTTTAGTCTCATTATCACCTTCGTTATGCATATCTAACGTTCGCTCAAAGAGGGCATCGAGTTCAGGAAAGATAACCGCCAATGCGCCAATTTCATTTAATATGTGGAAAAATATTTCGGGATTCGCTGCGGATAATGTCTTTTCAACTTCTTGCCATACGCGCTCTGGGGTTAATTCAGCAAGATCACCAGCTCGTGTCATGCCTTGCATTAAGGTCAGTGTGTCATTGGCGATAGTAAAACCAAGGTGGTGAAAACGTGCGGCAAAACGAGCCACGCGTAGGACGCGTAATGGGTCTTCACTGAAGTTCTCTGAGATATGACGTAGTATGCGATTATCTAAATCTGCTCTAGCATTGAGTGGGTCGATAATTTGACCGTTCATATCTTCAACCATGGCATTAATGGTCAGGTCTCGGCGCACAAGATCTTGTTCAAGCGTTACATCCGGCGCGGCATAACAGGTAAAGCCAGTATAACCTGAACCACTTTTTCGTTCGGTTCGTGCCAGTGCATATTCTTGCTTACTGCTCGGGTGTAGGAATACAGGAAAATCTTTACCGACTTGCTGGTAGCCTTGTGCGAGCATTTCTGAAGGTGTCGCACCAACAACCACAAAATCTTTATCTTTTACCGGTAGAGATAATAATTTGTCACGAACGGCCCCGCCGACTAAATATATTTGCACTAAACAACCCCTGTTACTTTGCTGATGGCTTCAAGATAATTACATGGTATTTATTAATTATACCTTAACTACTTAGAAACTCGATCTTTGCTGTTGATTATGGCCGTTTACTTGCTGTCATTAAGTTGTAATTGATGGATAATGAGCACCTAGCGACTTATTCATGAATAAAGTTGTATTTTTGTTGCCTATTTTTGACATTTTGTTGTCTAGCTATTAACGTGAAGCATCAACCATAGGATGATAATCATAGATGTATACTGAGTTTTTTCATTTAAAAGAAATACCTTTCTCTATTGCGCCCGATCCCCGTTTCTTTTTTATGAGCGATAGGCATAAAGAAGCACTGACGCACCTGACTTATGGTTTACAAGGTGCGGGTGGCTTTGTCATGTTAACTGGCGAAGTTGGAACCGGAAAAACAACTGTCTCGCGTGCATTAGCAGAGGGATTAACTGATGACACGATCCTTGGTTATATTCATAATCCTGCGATAAGTGAGCTGGAGTTACTCGCGACGCTCTGTGATCAGTTTAAGCTCGACTATGATAATAATGGACTGAGTTTAAAAGTACTCTTTGATTTATTACATAATTATCTACTGAGTAATTGTCAGCAAAAAAAATCCTGTGTGGTTATGATTGATGAAGCGCAATTATTATCCACCAAAGCACTGGAACAATTACGTCTGTTAACCAACCTCGATATGGACCATAAAAAGCTATTACACATAGTGTTAATTGGCCAACCTGAGTTACAGCAAAAACTAAAACAGCCTGAATTACGCCAACTCGCGCAACGCATTACCGCTCGTTATCATTTATTGCCTTTAACAGAATCTGAATTAACCAGTTATGTGGCGTATCGTTTAAGTATCGCATCCGGTAATCCTGGTTTATTTAATACCAAAGTATTAAAGCGGATTTACCAACATACTTCAGGTATCCCGCGTTTAGTTAATTTGGTGTGTGATAAAGCCTTGTATTATGCGTTTAAAGCAAATGCCAATAGAATCACCCCCCAACATGTGCAAGACGCCGTTAATGCGGTCGTTGTTACTGGGACTGGTCAATCCAAGGCCAGTAACACAGGCTTATTTGCGGGTGCGTTAGCCACGGTATTAATAGGCTTTGGTTTGGCTGGTTTTCAGCTAGGGCTATTTGATCGCCTAATAGATAAAGCGTCAACTGCACAAGTAGCGGTAGTCAGCGACACGCCAGACAAGAGCGAGATAAACAAACTTGTTATAGATGAAGTACCTCCAGTTATTAATGAGGTGATGTCTGATAAGGCATTATTAGCGAATATTAAATCTGCGCGACAAAGCAGTGCTGCAACTCAGTTTTTATATAAAGAGTGGGGCTATGATATTACGTTGAACGATGCGACTTGTCGTAATGCGCAATACGCTAAATTACGTTGTCTGCAGCGGCAGGGTAATTATGCACAATTAGTACAATATAACTTACCTGCAGTCGTTCGTTTATTGGATAACCTCGGTGAAGATTATTACGCAACGTTGTTGAGTATTACGCCATTGGGTGTGGAGTTACAATTAAACAACAGCCATTTATTGGTGAGCCAAGCTTGGTTTGAAAAATATTGGAGTGGTGATTTCACATTATTCTGGACCGCACCGAGTCGTTTTAAAAATAGCTTAAAACAAAATGATAAAGGTACATTAATACGCTGGTTAGATCGTAACGTGAGTACTGCGCTTGGTGAAAGTGCCTTATCAGGTACGAGGTTTGATACAACATTAATGCAAAAGGTGATACGTTTTCAACAACAGGCGGGTTTAACTGCTGACGGTATTGTTGGACCTCAAACGATGATGACAGTTGTCCATTATGCCGACAGCACTGTGCCTAAATTGAATGTGGCAACACATATAACGGAGAAAAAATGAGCCTTGTAGTTGGTAAAGTATTAAGTCTATTCAGTATCAGTGCAAGCTTAGTGGCGAGTGTATTATGGAGTCCAGTCTTGCTTGCAAATGACAATACTCGTCATAATATAAATGTGACTAAGTCTGTTTTAGCGGGCGTTGAACAAACAGATCCGCTGACTATTCTAAAGTTACCTGATATTGAGTTTGAACATCCATTATCCGTGGTGAGTATTCCGGTAACGGTAGTATCCCCTTCGTATTCTGCAGATAATTTACCTGCTGTGATTATACCGAGTAGCAAGCCAGCAGTGAAAATGGGTCAAAATTCTGAGTTATTAACGATGAATGCTGAATTAGCCAATGAGCATGTGTCAGCAGAACTACTGGCAAAATTTAATCGGGCATTAACGGCGACAAGTGATAGCGATAGCATACCTGTTAAAGTCATCGCAGAAAGTCACAATGCAGTCCCTATTACAGACTTACCTGCACACTTACGTGCGCAAATTCCTGATATTAGTTATAGCTCGCATGTGTATTCGTCGACACCAAAAAATCGTAGTGTACGTCTTAATAATCGAGACTTACGTGAAGGAAGTTGGCTAAGTGAGAATGTTGAAATTTTAGAGATATTACAAAATGAAGTGATTATGCGCGTCGGTGCACAAAGCTTTAGTCTTCAGGCGTTATCTGATTGGTCTGCATAATCTCATTGCGCGGATAGTCTAAATGAGCAAGGGCGTAGTAAACTACATCCTTGCTCATTATCATCTTACTGCTTCGCTAATTTCTTAATCACATTATCTGCTTCTGTCATAATGCGCTCTACGATAATCGCGACACTTGGTACATCATTAATCAATCCTTGCGACTGACCAATAAATTGCACACCAGTAGTCAGATCACCATTAATGGTGGCAGCTTCTAGTTTTTCAGTTGCAGCGCCGAAGTATGATAACTGCTTAATTTTATCGAATTGCACAAAGACGCCAGCGACTAATTTCCAAAACGGTAAATCGACCATTTTAGCGGCCTTCACCGATTTAAATAAGGCTAAGGCAAAATTCATTGGCTTTTTGGTTGCTTTAATAGAAGCTGGCGTTTTTAAAACGCGGGCATAGAGACCATCAAAGTTTTTCGAATAGATAGTATCGTTCTCAGATTTGCCAGTAATGACTTGTTTAACGTCATTATGCAAAGCACTTTCTTGGCTGGTTGCAAAACGGGATCCCATTGCCACTCCTTCAGCACCAAGCGAAAGTGCGGCTATTAAACCTCGACCATCAGCAAAACCACCCGTTGCGATCACCGGAATATCTACGGCGCTGGCAATCGCTGGTACCAATACCAGCGAAGTAACATCACCACCATGTGCGGCAGCTTCATGACCTGTTACCATCAGGGCATCAGCACCAATCGACTGTGCTGATTTCGCATGTTTCTCATTAACAACCGTGGCAATAACCTTACCACCATAGGCGTGAACCTGTTCGACGATCCATGCTCCTTTACCAAGTGAAAAGTTAATCACAGGTACTTGCTCTTCAATACCGACTTTGGCATTTTCTTTCGCCCCTGGCATCAGTAGGGTTGCGCCAATACCAAATGGTTTGTCTGTAAGCTCACGGATCTTTTTGATTGCTGCGCGGGTTTCTTCTTGGCTCAATGGCCCCGTTGCTAAAATACCTAAACCACCGGCATTGGAAACTGCCGCAACAAGTTCTGGTTTTGATATCCAACTCATACCTGGTAAGACGATAGGATGCTCAATTCCTAATAATTCTGTAATCCGTGTTTTCATCACTTTATCCCAAAGATGCAAAAAGGTTGAAAAATAAATTAGCATAAATGCACTAATACATACAGATGTTAATAATATGTTTATTTTTAACAACATTATTTATCGATAAGTTTTAACTATTACAACTTTAGTTTGGGTATGTTCTGTGTATTTTATATCCACAATATTATCTGCTGGATAGATAGATTTCCATGTGTAAGACATCGACTATGTAGATACCGAGACATAGTCGTTATGTCACTGTGTTTATCTCGGTATTAGACCTAGTCTTACACTCGCTAATATTTAGCATTCACTTTATTATCAATGACTTACTGTTTTGTGTCGTTTATCTCTTGTAAATTTGTGTAATTTAATTTAATTCACACGCTTGTTGCTTAGCGTTAATGACGTATATTTGTAGGCACAAGGACGTAGCGGGAACATCTTCAGGAAGAAGACTAAAGGATTAAGTTGCAGGACGCGACACAAGGACAGCTTCAGGAAGAAGGATTAAGTTGCAGGACGCGACACAAAGGACAGCTTCAGGAAGAAGACCAAAGGATTAAGTTGCAGGATGCGACACAAGGACAG
>NZ_LOCN01000039.1 GCF_001574435.1 Moritella sp. JT01 | reverse complement strand
CTGAATCAACATTAGCAGGTGTTGAACTTTGTTCTATGCTCAAACAAGGTCAGATGATGAAGTCTGAAAATATGACTCCATGGGAGAAGTTTTATTCTTTAGCTGCATAATTGTATCTGAGGAAAAGCACACCTTTGATTTTGAACCTCTAAACTCGCAGTTTGCGACAGAACCTTTATATGTAAGGAGCTAATAATATTGACGTTATAGTCAATATTCCCATTGCTAAATGATGCCTGTGTTAATTTAATTGTAAGGTGTAGTTGTTCATTGAATTCGCCCCCTAGTTGGAGGTTTTTTAGATCTAAGGATAAAATCGTCAATACACGGCCTATTGAACATAAAGGTGAAAACACGCAGTTGACCTGAAACATGCAACAGCCCCACGCTTGTGATAAAATAAATACATGCAACAGAGTGATTATTGTGTTTAAAGTTGAAAGGGAAGAGGCGTTATATCTTTATAATAAAGTAAAGCGTGATTATGAAGAGGCATATCAAGCTCATACTGAGAACATAGGCCGCCTGCGGCGGCAACTAACATTCTGTAAATTTAACTATTCATAATAGGCATAAGCAGATATCTTCCTGCTAATGCACCCAAACAAACCACTCAAAGATCTCTTCAATAAAAATAATGCCTGGTTAACGTATCTTAATCAGCATATAGGTCCTGTGCGTGATGCTGTGATGAACTTACAAAAGTGTAACTTTAGGGTTGATATCGTATTTATTTACACAGCAAGAGCAGTGGCCTTTGACCCTAACTTGACAAGATCATATTCCTAAGGTTAATTCCGAGGGGATGGTAACAAAACCCCTATAAGGAATTAACCTGTATTTTATCTCTGCTATTGTGTGAATCTTCTGAATTATTACATGATATTAACTTACTTTAATTTTTCTGCCCAGAATGTTAATTCAGGGCTATTTTGTTTATTGTCTGATTAAACGCCCAATGGTAGCACTTTCTTCAAAATCACTTCGGAAAGGATTAATATCAAGCCCGCCCCGCCTTGTGTATCTAGCAAAAACGGTTAACTTATCTGGTAAGCAGTACTTCTTAATGTCAGTAAATATCCGCTCTACACATTGTTCGTGGAACTCATTGTGCTCCCTGAATGAAATGAGATATCTCAATAGTTTTTCTTTGTCTATTTTATTTCCTGTGTAGGAAACAAATAAAGATCCCCAATCAGGTTGGTTAGTAACAAGACAATTTGATTTTAATAGATTGGAATGTAACCTTTCTGTGACGATGCTATTTGATGTTGTGCTATTCAATAATAGGTCTGAATTAAATCCATAGTCATCAATTTCGATATCAATATCATCAATGCACTGACTTTTTGGCTCTTTTATTTGATGTGAATAACTATCACACGCAGAGAATATTTCGACGCCTACCTCTTCATCAACAGCGAGACACAGATCCTCTTTTAGTTTTGATGTAAGACTGAGTAAGGAATCAAATTTACTCTGGTTTAGCGTGTTTAGGTACAACTTAAATGATTTTGATTCAATAATGTTTTCTGATTGCGCTGGTATTTTAAATTCTGCTATACCTATCATGGGTTTTCCTTTTGAGTTCAGCCATGATAGTTCAAAAGATGTCCATAAATCATAGCCTGAAAAAGGCAATTTATTATTATCTATACTGATGCTCTCTCTTCCAAACTTACGGGGGATTGGATCTAATAATGTAGGATCATAAGTGCTTATGTATTCAGTTTTTTTACCTAAATTTTTGTTGTAGATACTCGACATAATAACTCCTTAATTAATGATTTTTTTAAATGCGTAACGCGATAAGTAAATAGGGAAAACACCAATAATGGAATAAATCACTTTGATAACAAACTGAGTAATGATCATTACTTTTAATACGTCCATGTCAAAAACGCCGTAAAATGCGATCATTATGAATAGAACACTATCAATAGCTGCTGCAATTACTGTACTGAATATTACTCGTATGAAAAGATATCTATTATTTGTGATCGATTTAATTTTTTGTAAAAAATAAGAGTTGATATTTTCTGATAAAAAATAAGAAACAGAAGAGGCAAGGAGAACGGCAAACATTCGAGTCACCATTTCAGTAAATGATTGGTCTAGTTCCCAGCCAGTCATTGACGGAGTTAACGATAAGAGCCATAAAGCACTAAAAAATAATGTGTTCATAAGTAGCGTTAAAATAATACTAATGCGTGCGAGATGAATGCCATAAAATTCATTGAGTGTATCAATTAAAATGAACGTGAACGGATATATTAATAATGCAGCAGGCATGATTACATTGATAGATGTGAACTCAACCGGTTTAATGCCTGTTATGCTTGAACAAATGAATACTACAGTCAATAGAAGAGATAATATGGTATAAAGTAACCAGTAGGATTCTTTTCTATCTTTTATGTCATAAGAAGTGACTGTCGATGTATGGCTGTATATTTTTTTGTGAATTTGATTCAATTCATGCCTATTCAAATCATCAGACATATCGTTTTTTTCAAGTTTTTCGCAGCTTATTGTTACAATTTTCCCGGTTGATAGCACCATGATATTGGCTTTAACATCTGTAGTATCTATAGTATATGTAAATCCAATCAGCTTGTACTTCCTATTGTATCTATTCATCTATCAACCTCTCTTCTAAAATAATGCCAATGATTTTGTCTGTATAATGGATGTCATCTCTATTTCTTCGAATAGTTAATTGTTGATTATTTGTTAATGTTAACATTAATTCATTGGACTTAGGCACTGAAAATCGTTTAATGATAAGTATTGAATTTATAGAAAAAATATCAGAAAGTTGATTACCCACTTTCACCCCTATTATGTTTGTTTCATTTTGAAAAAAATAGGTAATAGGATGTGTTATTATTAACTCTCCTATTGTTTTATAGATTGTTTTTGTCAATTCGTTTTCATCTATGATTGGCACTGCGGACGGGTTTTTATTTCCATGCACAGCAGTAGTTCGATCTAGTATCTCTATGTCTTCTATATTTTCGTTTTCAATTATATAACAAGTGGTTCCGAAGAAATCAGCCAGTCTCTCCACTGTTTTGTTTTGTACTGATTTAACTTTTCCGTCCAGTATATTATAGATAGTAGTCCGTGTTATTCCGGTTCGATTTGATAGCGATGTTCTTGTCTCTTCTCTTGATTTTATTAAATAATTTACATTGTTAATTAATTTTTTTCTTCTGTCTATATTATTGATAATACCACCACTCATATTTAGATGATTTAATGTTAATTATTACGTTAGTTATTGTTTTGTCACAACTAGTTAACTTTATCTGCGATGCAGTTAACATTAATGGTCTTGTTAATATACGTTACGTACCTATATTTGTATACTTTAGGTGTTGCTGATAAGTTACAGGTTCATTTAAACATCATTTTAACATCATTTAAATGATCGTGATAAGTCCATCGAATGACAATTTTAATAAACGGGTGCTGTATGAAATCTAAATTTAAACCTGCTTTTGATGAAACTGAAACGGGTATTGGCTTTCGGATATCAGAGCAGGCAAACCAAATTCTTATCGTTTCAGCTCAAAAATATGAGAGAGCAAAAAAGCGGGAGGCTAAACTTCGACTAGAAGACCACCTCTAGGGTTTTCCTGATTGGTCGTTGTAAACACCCTATAGAACGTTATTTTAAAAATTAATGCGCTCACGTGCAGGGCTTCTTTTTGCCTAAATTCCGTAATACGGAAGATTTTTGCTCTTTAGTGGTTAGGGAACTGGACGTTGATTGACCGTGAAGATTGTCGAGAATTATCACATGGAGGTCGCTCATCTAACATGGTCACAAGAATTCTCAAGTGTGGGAAGAAAAAACGAAGATTTAAAACATTTGCGGTTTGAAGTCTTAAACCAAGAGTGATTACACAAAAAAACTAACAAAATAGGATTAAAAGATGAACAGTAAAATATTTTTTCGGGCGGTAGCTATATCTTGCGTTTTCCTCGCGATAACACAACCAGTACTGGCAGAAAACCAACAATTATTCCGAGTGATATTAGCTGCTTTTTTAGCAGCAAACATCCTCAACAAAACTGTGCTCAATCCACTAATTCGATCTATATACGCACTTATCGACGCGCCACTAAAAGCCCAAGGCGTGAGCGCAGGAGGTAAATCAGAGGGCAGGGGGTTGAGCATCAAAGTAACGCGATAAATAATAGATTCATCCCCTGCCCTTTTACAGGGGATGGCAACAAGCATTCCGTCCAGGTTCTGTCGCAAAGTTGACTAAATAAACCAACATGTTGAAAATGTTTCGATATTCGAAGAGGCATTATGATATGACAATCAATTTTTCAGGCCGACATTATCCATCGGATATTATCATGATGGCCCTGCGTTATTATCTTGCCTACAAACTCAGTTATCGTGAAATAGAAGAGATATTCGCTGAACGAAATATCCGCTTTGATCACTCAACATTAAATCGTTGGGTGATCAAATATGCGCCATTACTTGAAGCCAATTTCAGAAAAAGAAAACGTAAAGTAGCAGATTCATGGCGCTATCATTGATTTTTATTTGAGTGAACGACGTGATGAGCCCGCTGCACGGGCATTCTTTGACAAAGCGATAGGCAGCAGTGGATTGCCAGATAAAGTTGTTATTGATCAAAGTGGTTCAAATATAGCCGCGCTAGATACCATCAATGTACGTCTTTGGTTGTCTGGGTATATGCTTTCAATGATTGAAGTACTCACGGTTAAATACCTCAATAATATAGTTGAGCAAAGCCATCGAAAAGTGAAAGGTAAAATGCACCAATGCTTAGGGTGGAAATCCTGGGCTGGTGCTGAATCAACATTAGCAGGTGTTGAACTTTGTTCTATGCTCAAACAAGGTCAGATGATG
>NZ_LOCN01000038.1 GCF_001574435.1 Moritella sp. JT01 | reverse complement strand
TCATGGATTGAAAGTATAGACTTTAGGGCGGCACAGTGTGCCGCCTTTTCTATATCTAGGATTTAATAAATACACTATTCAACGCTTTTCTATTCAATACTCGCCTACGAATTAACTATCGACATGACTTATCGTATATAAACTCAATTGATTTTCGAAAATTTATGATCAATAACTAATATTGATATACAAAAAAGGCGCTAAATAAATTTAACGCCTTTTTAATCAAGCTAATTTAACTTATCGTCTGTTTAGCGATTACTTGCTTTTAGACTTATTTTTCTTGGTGCGTTTTTTAGCTTTAAGCTTCGCCTTCGCTGATACTTTATTTTTACCAGTCGCCGCTACTTTCGCTTTTTTCTTGGTTTTCGACATTGCAATTTTATTGTTTGGTTTCAAACCTTGAATTACACGACGCTTAATCGTTTCTTCAGTATAACGTTCAATTTTACCAAAGATACGTAGATCATGCGCTTCAACTAATGAAATTGCTGTACCTTTCTTACCTGCACGTGCTGTACGGCCAATACGGTGAACATAAACTTCAGCACTACGTGGTAAATCAAAGTTAAATACATGGCTTACATCTTGAACATCAATACCGCGAGCGGCGACGTCAGTAGCAATCAGTACTTTTACTTTATCATTTTTGAATTGGTTCAAAGAACGCGTACGTTTCGCTTGATCCATTTCACCACGTAAATATGCACACGGGATGTCTTGTGATTGAAGGTAGCTAACAAGCTCTGCAAGACGTTCACGTGTTTTAACAAATACGATAGAACGTGTTGTGCTTTCGTCACGTAACCAATGCACTAACAAGGCTTGTTTGTGTGCGTGGTTATCAACATGGTGCATGAATTGATGAATTTTAGCTTTTTCTCTACGTGACGGATTCGCTGTAAATTCAACAGGTTCGTTCAATAGTTCTTCAGCAAAACGCTCAATGCCACGACCTTCTAGGGTTGCAGAAAATAGCATGGTTTGTTGACGACGGGTCATTTCATCAGTGATTTTTTTCACGTCATCATAAAAACCCATATCTAACATACGATCTGCTTCATCTAGAATCAGTACTTCGATGGCGGCGCATTCAAATGCATCACGACGGATATATTCTAATAAACGACCCGGCGTAGCGATGACAATATCAAGACTATTTTTTAATACTTCAGCGTGTAGCGCATAATCAACACCACCCGTTACCATCGATACTTTATGGTCAGTATAGGCAGCTAGCATTTTAGCTTGTTGGAATACTTGACTCGCGAGTTCTCGCGTTGGCGTCAAGATAAGTACTCGTCCAGGGCCTAATTCACGACGTGGAAAGTCAAGAAGATGCTGAACAGCTGGTAATAAAAATGCCAGCGTTTTACCTGTACCTGTCGGTGCAGATGCAAGGATATCTCTACCTTCCATGGCAGTTGGCAATACTTGCTGTTGAATCAATGTTGGTTTAACAAGATTATTATCAGTAAGTGCTGCAATTAATTCAGGGTCTAGATCGAGACTTTCGAAGTCCATAAAACTACCGTATACAAGAGGTTAAAAAGGAAGATGAAGTTATCATTTGCTGTATTTAAACAAAGACACGTCAAATTTTAGAGCGCTAATCGGCCATTATGGCAGATTAGCGCTCTAGAGGGTATTAGTTTTCTACTCAAGTGACGAAATAATCGCTATTATAGTACTTATTTTTTGTCGGTATTATTGGCGCGATAGAATCGTTAATTGGGATATTTAAATACCTGGTTGGTAATTATAGTGATTGATTATATTCATTAGCTTGGAGCCTATAATTTTGTTATCTTAGCCTAGTTTTTTATCATTAAGGTACGTTTTCGATGAACCCACGTGGTCTATTTTCTGCTGTAGTATTATTTTCTTCTATGACGCTGTTATTATCTTTATCACCCTTTATTCATGCCGCTGAAGATAAGTACTATTCTGAAAATGAAGGTAAAATTTCCAATAAAGGTTATTGGGGGGAACAGCGCGGTCATGTTGGTGGTGAAGAACAACGCAAACCATCACCAGTGTTAGAAGAGCCTGAAGAACCTGAATCTACACCATTTGAATTTCCTGTACCACTTTATTCTAATCTTAGTTTTGGTATAACGTTACACAGTAATTATGATGATTATGATAGGCATGGAACTTCGTTAGCGAATAACCCCGGGATTGATTATGTACTCGACAATGTCTTTACTGATGATCTTATTTGGCAAGCGAATATAGATTACAAAAATGAAGATATATTAATCTCTAATGGTATAGGTATTTTACCTGAAGACAGCCTTATTGGTGTGGGTGTTAATGCCTTTTGGGATGTGGAGCTTAATTCAGGCAGTCAGCGATTATCTATTGGTACTAAATACGATGATCCTAATTATATCTTTAATCTGTCATCGAATATTTATTTCCCGTTGTCTAGTAGAGGTGACAAAGGTGATCTGGTTAACAGTGTGGATATTCGTGCCGAGGGCGCAATAACGACAACCTTACAATTCCATAGTTCTTTTGAGTACTTCTTCGGTGATGATATTCAAATGAATGATGATTACGACCCGACTGATAATAGCCATAAATTAACCGCAGGTCTTGATTACACGCCAATCTCGTTATTGCAACTAGGGGTTGAAGCAACCAAAGTGAAAGGTCATGAGGTTGGTTATGGTGTGTATATTTACTTCAACTATGATCCATGGCGACCATTTAGTGAACAGCTAGCGCTTATTTCAGGTAATGTTTTTTCTACGCATAAAATGATCCCATTCTCGCGTTCTAAAGTACTTCCACGTACAGCAAACTAGTGTAGAGTACCGCCCTCGTAATAACGCGCAGATAAAAGTGTGGAAATACAGTGACAAATAAAAATGATGGTTTTAGCTTTAAACAGTTTCATGTTTCACACGCTGATTGTGCGATGAAAGTAGGAACTGACGGTATTTTACTTGGCGGCTGGGCGGATGTGGCAACAACGCCCGAAGCACCGCTAAAAGCACTTGATATTGGTACTGGTTCAGGTCTTATTAGTCTTATGTTAGCGCAACGCTGTCAAGGTGAGCTACAAGCAACCGCGATTGATATTGACGAGTTAGCGTGCCGACAAGCAAAAAAAAATATTGATAACTCACCATGGTCATCTTCAATCGTAGTTAAACATGTTGCTTTGCAGTCATTCACCCAAGCATATAAAGATGAAGCTACTAAATTTGACCTTATCGTGTCTAACCCACCTTATTTTATTCATGGCCAAGATTTTGCCGATGACGCCCGCAAAATTGCAAGGCATACGGGAAGTTTAACGCATCAGGAACTCGTGGATTGTGCGCTGGAATTATTATCACCAAATGGACGTATAGCACTTGTGTTACCTTATGATGCTGGTTGTGAGCTTGTTAATTACTGCCAACAATTAGGTAATTTACAAATAACGTGTCTGAATATACAAACAACGCATACAAAGGCTTACAAACGTATGTTGATGAGTATTTCTCGTGGTTATAATCAATTGCAAAACCAGTCGCTTACTGTTCATAACCCTGATGGTAGCTACTCCCATGATTACCAGGCTATCACTAAAGATTTTTATCTAAAAATGTAATTTCATTATAGTGCTGGCAGATTTGCTCTTGCACTTAATGACCAGATTGTTAGTATCGGTAATTAATGGGTGAGTGGCTGATACAAAATTCTTTACAAGAACATAATTATAATACTTTGTGCTACACCGGCTGGAGAGTATTTCTCCATGCTTACTTCACGGAAGAAGTTGATAAATGAAAACACAACAATATCTAAGCAGAGAGTATATTAATGACAACTAAGTTAAAAACAACTGATGTTTTAGCCATCGGTTTTATGACGTTCGCCTTCTTTTTAGGCGCGGGCAATATCATCTTTCCACCTTTAGCTGGGAATCTTGCTGGGCAATCATTTATGCCTGCAATGTTTGGTTTCCTTGTTACTGCTGTAGGTTTACCCCTAATTACAATTATCGCAGTTGCAAAAGCAGGCGGTGGTTTAATTACTATGACCCGCTTTTTACCGGCAATGGTCGGCACCGCGATTGCTGTGGCCATTTATGTGATTATCGGTCCTGCCTTTGCAGCACCAAGAACAAGTTTAGTTGCTTATGAAATGGGGATTAAACCTTTTCTAGGTGATGCAGCTAACGATACAACATTGGCTTTATACTCTGTTATCTTCTTCATTATCACCGCCTGTTTCGCTTTAGGCCAAGGTAAAATGATTGATAATATCGGTAAGATCTTAACTCCGGCATTAATTATATTATTAACGGTATTAGCGATTGCGGTCTTTATCATGCCACAAGGTGATATTGGCGTGGCACGTGAAGCGTATATAGATAGTCCTTTTACCAAAGGTTTCCTTGAAGGTTATAACACCATGGATACCTTTGCGTCATTAATGTTTGGTATGTTGATTATTAACGTACTTAAAAGTAAAGGCGTAACAGATAAAGCGGGTCAATTTAAATATTTAGTCATGGCGGGTTCTATCGCAGCAGCGGGTCTTGCATTTGTTTATATTTCACTATTCTACTTAGGCGCAACGAGCCAATCTCTTATTGCTGTTGGCGCTGATGTAAATGGTGCGATGATCTTAGCGACTTATGTACAAGCCTTATTCGGTATGCCTGGTCAGTACATCTTAGCGGCGGTTGTAACATTAGCATGTTTAACTACGGCTGTAGGCTTAGCAAGTGCGGTGGCAGAATTTTTCCATGAGTTAAAGCCACAATGGTCATACAAAATGCTCGTTATTATTAATTGCATCGTGTGTGCGATTGTAGCGAATGTTGGTTTATCACAACTTATTAGTATCTCGGTACCGGTATTGTTTGCGGTATACCCACTTGCGATTGCGATTGTTGCACTAATCTTATTGCAAGAACGTTTCCCTAATCCACAGTTTGCATTCCGTTTCGTCATGGTTATTGCATCCATGTTTGGTGTATTAGACGGCATGAAAGTAGCGGGTATTGCAATGAGTGGCTTTGAATTTTTACCATTATTTGATCAAGGTTTAGCTTGGGTATTACCCACTGTACTTGCAATTATAATATCGATTGTTGGAATGCGTTCGCAAACGAAAGTGAGTGTTGCTACAGCAAAATAGTCGGTCATATGCTCTAAATTAGAGTTGATTGTACTCATTTTAAATCCGTTCCTTCGTGAACGGATTTTTTATGTGTTTTTTGTGTGGTTAACGCTTTATAGCACTATAATGAGGTGGTTTGATGGGTAATGAACTGTGGTTAGCGTTGGCGATTGTATTGATTATCGAAGGTACTATGCCGATGCTAATGCCTAAGCAATGGCAGCAAATGCTTACCCTTATTACGCAGCAGCCCGCTGACAAAATACGCAAATATGCAGGTTGCCTAGTCGTAACCGGTATCGTGTTATTGCTTACGTTGTAATATAATTGTGCAACAGAACAACAAGTAAACTTATATTTTCTGGTTTTAATGAGATAGAAATCAAATTTTTTAAACATTTTGATTTAAATTTTGCTAGAATCCTCTTTTAACCAACAACCGCGACGGTATCATGGGAAAGAATGTAGTTATTCTCGGCACTCAATGGGGTGACGAAGGTAAAGGTAAGATAGTTGATCTACTAACTGACAGAGCTAAATATGTTGTGCGCTACCAAGGTGGTCACAATGCTGGTCACACTCTAGTAATCAATGGTGAAAAAACAGTTCTTCACTTAATTCCATCTGGTATTTTACGTTCAAACGTTAAATGTATCATTGGTAACGGTGTCGTATTAGCACCTGATGCATTAATGACTGAAGTTAAAATGCTTGAAGAGCGAGGTATCCCAGCTCGTGAGCGTATGCTTATCAGCGAAGCGTGTCCATTAATTCTGCCATATCATGTATCACTAGATGCTGCCCGTGAAAAAGCACTTGGCAAAAAAGCAATTGGTACAACTGGTCGTGGTATCGGTCCAGCTTACGAAGATAAAGTAGCTCGTCGTGGTTTACGTGTTGGTGATCTATTCAACATGGAACAGTTTGCTGTTAAATTGAAAGAAGTAATGGAATACCATAACTTCCAACTACAGCATTACTATAACGAACCTGAAGTAAGCTACGAAGATGTACTAGCACAGATGCACGAAGTTGCACCTATTCTACTAGACATGATTGTAGACGTAACTTCACTTCTTGATGATGCACGTCGCCGCGGTGATGATATCATGTTTGAAGGTGCTCAAGGTACGTTACTTGATATCGATCACGGTACTTACCCGTATGTAACATCATCAAATACAACTGCAGGTGGCGTAGCTACTGGTAGTGGTTTTGGTCCATGCCACATCGATTACGTTCTTGGTATTACTAAAGCTTACACTACGCGTGTTGGCTCTGGTCCATTCCCAACTGAACTCGATGATGAAATCGGTAATCACCTAGGTACTAAAGGCCATGAATTTGGTGCAACTACTGGACGTGAACGTCGTTGTGGTTGGTTTGACGCGGTTGCAATAAAACGTGCAATTCAGTTAAACAGCATCACAGGTTTCTGCCTAACTAAACTGGATGTATTAGACGGTTTAGAAACATTGAAAATCTGTACTGGCTACATGCAACAAGACGGTTCAATCCTTGACGTACCACCAATGGCTGCTGACGGTTATGAACTTGTTAAACCTGTATACGAAGAAATGCCAGGCTGGAGTGACGTAACATACGGCGCTACTTCTCTAGAGCAACTTCCAGAAGCTGCAATCGCTTACATCAAGCGTATTGAAGAAATTACGGGCGTACCAATTCATATCATATCAACTGGTCCAGATCGTAACGAAACAATGATATTAGTTAACCCATACGACGTATAAGTCTGTCTGGTTACACTGATAAACAAAAGGTCGCTGATGCGGCCTTTTTTGTATCTGCAATTTATAAAAGCGACGTACCCAGTAATCTTAGTTCTCGTTTGTGAACTAATGATTTCACGGTAAAGTAAGTAATAACCGCTGGAATTTAAGGTACAAAAAAGCCGTCTGATTCTTCGATATCGAAGAATCAGACGGCTTTTTATATCACTAATAGGTTACTGTTTAATTACTGCGATTTGCTGCAATGTAAGCCAGTGAGATCAGCGCTTGCTTGTATTCTGATTCAGGTAGTACTGCAATTGCTTTAACGGCTAAGTCAGCTTCTTGCTGGGCTTTATCAAAGCAATAATCAAGTGAGCCAGTACGGTCAAGAATAGCCAGAACGGCATCAAGATTATCCATGCCATTCATCTTCTCGATTGCTTCGCGCACCATTAATACTTCTTGTTCGGTACCGTTCGCCATCGCATGAATTAATGGGAGTGTTGGTTTGCCTTCAGCAAGGTCATCACCGACGTTTTTACCCATTTCTTGAGCGTCAGCCGTGTAGTCCATCACATCGTCAATCAACTGGAATGCAGCACCTAAATGTACACCATAATCAATCATTGCTTGTTCGATGTGTGCTGGTTGTTCAGAGATAACCGCTGCAAGCTGCGTTGCGGCTTCAAATAGCTTGGCTGTTTTGTAGTAGATGACATCCATATAACGTTTTTCGTCAGTGTCGGCATCATTACAATTCATTAACTGTAATACTTCACCTTCAGCAATCACATTGGTTGCATCAGACAAAATATCAATAATTTTACTGTTATTGAGTTTTGCCATCATCTGAAAAGAGCGTGAGTATAAGAAGTCACCCACTAACACGCTTGCCGCATTGCCAAATGCAGCATTCGCTGTTTCACGACCACGACGCATATCGGACTCGTCAACCACATCATCATGTAATAAGGTTGAAGTATGAATGAACTCTATGATAGCTGCTACATCAATATGTTGTTGACCTTGGTAGCCCAGTGCGCGTGCACTTAACGTTGCTATTAGTGGACGTATGCGTTTACCGCCACCATTTACAATGTAATAACCCACTTGATTTACGAGGGCAACATCCGATTGCAGTCGATCTAAAATGAGTTCATTGACAGCGTCCATATCTTGTTTGGATAACGCTTGAATGGCTTTAATGTCCATGTGTATAAGTTCCGTGCTACTTTTTATAGTTGTATGACGATTTGCAAAGCTATTGATAGCTATATACATCACTAGCTCTATCTTGATAGTAGGCTACAAGATGAAATGTCCGCCAAATTTATGTCGTAATTGTACACTAAATTGAAATTGCCGAAAGGATTAAGCGATAGCGATTTACAACTTTACTGCTTATTTATATTTTTTTTGAAAATCAGCTTGCCTAACCGGAAAGTTTTGAGTAGAATTCGCGCCATTGTTATAAATTATCATGACGTGTCGCTACCTAAGGTATGCTGGACACGGATCGGAGTCAGAAAACATGTATGCTGTTTTCCTAAGCGGTGGCAAACAACACCGCGTTGCTGAAGGTCAAACTCTTCGTCTAGAACTTCTAGACGTTGAAGCTGGTTCAAGCATCGAATTTAACGAAGTATTAATGGTTGCAAACGGCGAGAATATCGAAGTTGGCGCACCTTACCTTGAAGGTAAGAAAATCACTGCTGAAGTGGTATCTCATGGACGTGCGGACAAGGTTAAAATCCTTAAGTTCCGTCGTCGTAAGCACTCTCGTAAACAGATGGGTCACCGTCAATGGTTTACAGAAGTTAAGATTACTAAAATCGCTTAATTAGGAGTACTAAAAGATGGCACATAAGAAAGCTGGTGGTAGTACCAACAACGGTCGTGATTCAGAAAGCAAACGTTTAGGCGTTAAACGCTTTGGTGGCGAATCAGTTCTTGCGGGTAACATTCTAGTTCGTCAACGTGGTACTAAATTCCACGCTGGTACAAACGTAGGCTGTGGTCGTGACCACACTCTATTCGCTAAAGCTAGCGGTAAAGTGCAGTTCGAAATTAAAGGACCACAAAACCGTAAGTTTATTAGCATTGTAGCTGAATAATTTCAGTACAAACTAAGAATCTTAAAACCCCGCCTATATGGCGGGGGTTTTTTTTTNNAAAACCCCGCCTATATGGCGGGGTTTTTTTATTGCTAAAATAAATATTAGTAATAAAGAATAATAAAAATAGTAGTCATTGATCGAGGTTATTGTCTTATACTTGCTGGTTAAGCTTGTGGAGTCATAATTCTCCATTGATAAAGTTGATAGCTGCACGGATTAATTTATTGATTCAAGTATTTTACGGATGAAGTGATCTTACTGGTTAAGAGATCGATTACTTAATCCGTGCAACTAACTGCATTCCTAATTTGTAGGAGCGATAGCGAAATGAAATTTGTAGATGAAACCCGAATCAAAGTTGAAGCCGGTGATGGCGGCAGTGGTTGTGTAAGCTTCCGCCGTGAAAAATATGTTGCTCGTGGTGGCCCAGATGGTGGTGACGGCGGCGATGGCGGTCATGTATATATGATTGCAGATGAAAACTTAAATACGCTAGTCGATTTTCGTTTTGTCCGTTTCCATAAAGCGGAACGTGGTGAGAATGGTCGTCCTAAAGATCAAACGGGTGCACGTGGTGAAGATATCACTTTACGTGTTCCGGTTGGTACGCGTGTTGCAGATGATGATACTGGTGAAGTTATTGCCGATCTTGTTATGCATGGGCAACGTCAGATGGTCGCGAAAGCTGGTTTCCATGGTCTTGGTAACACTCGTTTTAAAAGCAGTGTAAACCGTGCACCACGTCAAAAGACGTTAGGTACACCAGGTGAAGTGCGTAGCTTACGCCTAGAATTGATGTTACTTGCTGACGTAGGTCTATTAGGTCTACCAAACGCAGGTAAATCTACTTTTATTCGTGCAATTTCTGCAGCGAAACCAAAAGTAGCTAACTACCCGTTTACCACATTAGTACCTAACCTAGGTGTAGTAAGTGCAAGCCCTGAACGTAGCTTCGTGGTTGCCGATATTCCTGGTCTTATTGAAGGTGCTTCTGATGGTGCTGGTCTAGGTATCCGTTTCTTACGTCACTTAGAACGTTGTCGTTTAATGGTTCACATTGTTGATCTATTACCTGAGGACATTAGTGATCCAGCAGAAAACGCAAAAGTTATTGTGAGTGAGCTGAAGAAATACAGTGAAAAACTAGCAGCAAAAACATGTTGGTTAGTATTTAACAAAACTGATCTGGTATTAGAAGACGAAGCGAAAGAAACAATTAAACGCGTTGTAGAAGCGATTAATTGGGAAGGCGAAGTATATACTATGTCTGCTTCAAGTGGTGTTGGTACCAAAGATCTTGTTCGCGCTATGATGGAACAGATTGAGTCTATGCCACGTCCTAAGATTGAAATGCCAGTTGAAGATGATGGCGATGTTGGCTTCTTATGGGATGAATACCATAAAGACCAAATTGCTAATCACGCCGTTATTGAAGATAGCGATGATGATGACGATTGGGATGATTGGGACGAAGAAGATGACGGCCACGTTATCTATGCTCGTGACTAAACCTCATTAAGCATCTATTTTATATATTTTTATAGTGAAAATACCAGCCTAGCGCTGGTATTTTTTTAACTAAAATTATACTTTTAGGCATTTGATTAGTAATTCTCACTGAAATCATGGTTTTATGTAATAAAGGTATGCTTTTCTGACAAAAAACTTCCAATTTATCGTGAATTAGCAGATAATCCGCCCGTTCACTAAGTGAATATAGCAGGTAATAATTACCTATATTTTAAATCCGGTTATTTAATAATTGTCAGTTTAGAACTTTCCACTTTTCCGCTAAGCGACAGCCATTTATTAAACATCCAGTCACCTTGGTTTGTATCTATCAGTTGCATTACAGAGCAATAAGTACAGACAGCCACTGTCATACAGTGAGTAAGGTGAACGAAACAAAAAGTGAGTACCTTAATGAATACCGCAAGTCAGTCTACCTCTGCTTCAACTAACACTTCTGCTTTTGCAACTTTTCTGGAAAAGTTGTTCAAGCTAAAAGCACATAACACCACGATTAAAACAGAAGTAATGGCAGGTTTAACGACTTTCGTTACCATGGCTTATATTCTATTTGTTAACCCTGATATCATGTCTATTGCAGGCATGGACTACCAAGCGGTATTCGTTGCAACAGCATTAAGTGCGGCAATCGGTTGTATCTTCATGGGTCTTTATGCGAACTGGCCTGTGGGTCTAGCGCCAGGTATGGGGCTTAACGCCTTCTTTACCTTTGCTGTCGTAAAGGGCATGGACTATACGTGGGAAGTTGCATTAGGTGCGGTATTCATTTCAAGCATCGTGTTTGTCATCATGAGTGTGACGAAACTACGCAGTTGGATCATCGATAGCATTCCAAGCAGCTTGCGCTACGCAATGACAGCGGGTGTTGGTCTGTTCTTAGGTATTATTGGTTTAAAAGCAGCTGGCATCATCACTGCAAGCCCTGCAACGTTAGTGACACTGGGTAACTTTCATGATCCTAAAGTTATCTTAGGTTCACTCAGCTTTTTAATTATAGCTATCTTAGCAACGCGTAAAGTATTCGGTGCGGTGTTAATCGGTATTGTTGTTACCACTGTGATCAGTGTGATAATGGGTTTAGTCAGCCTACCAGAGCAAGTGGTATCACTACCAACTGGTTTGTCAAAAACATTCATGAAAATGGACGTAATGGGTGCATTAGACGTATCTATGGTCAGTATCATCCTCGCATTCCTATTTGTTAACATGTTTGATACCGCTGGCACTATGATTGGTGTGGCTGAAAAATCAAATATGTACAACAAAGATGGCAAAATTAAAAATCTAAACAAAGCCTTAACAGCTGACAGTTTAGCCAGTGTTGCGGGTGCGGTAATTGGTTGTCCACCAGTAACAACGTATATCGAAAGTAATGCCGGTATTGCCGAAGGTGGTCGTACTGGTTTAACTGCGGTTGTTGTTGGTCTGTTATTTTTAGCATCGATGTTCTTTGCGCCGATTGCCCAGATTGTACCTGGTTATGCGACTGCGGGTGCGTTGATCTACGTTGCTTTCTTAATGGTTGGCAGTTTACATAAAGTTAACTGGGATGAATTTACCGATTACGTACCAGCGGCAATCACTGCAATCATGATGCCGTTAACGTATTCAATCGCTGACGGTATTATCTTAGGCTTCTTATCATTCACTATCATTAAGCATGGTACAGGTCGTTCTGCCGATGTGTCTTTAGGTATGAATGTATTGGCTGTGGTATTCATTGCGAAACTCGCGTTTATTTAATGCATTAGATAGCCAACATTAACGGTACCTGTGTACCGTTAATGGGATAAAAAAGTGCCAGCTGAGTATGCGCTATTCGTGTATATTAGGCTGGCATTTTTGATCTGCAAACCCGGTAGGTGTTGCCCCTATGACCTTAAGTGTTACACTTTCCTTTCATCCATTTTTATCTTAGCGGGGCAGAATGCCAAAATTAGAATCTCAATGTTGTCCAGAACCACAATGTAGTGCTGAATTACCTGCATTGGATGATCAGCATATTGCTTCTCTCGCGCATCTCTTTCATTTGTTAGGCGATGAAGGCCGTATTCGCTTAGTACTTGCCTGTATGGCTGGACCCGTTCCTGTCTCTGAGCTATCAGCGGTTACCGGGATGTCACAATCACTGACCAGCCACCATTTACGTCATTTACGTGAAGCGCGTATTTTACGTTCTGAACGTCAGGGTAAACAAATCCTCTATCGATTGGATGATCACCATATTCGTCATGTGGTACACGATCTGGCTTGTCACGTGACCGAGCATGAATAATTTTTATTAAAGATCCTAGCTTAAAGCGTTATTTTAACGAGAGTATCATGCGAAATCTGTTTATTGAATTTTTAACTCAACTGGGCTGTGCTGATCGCGCGCATGATATCGACCATATTGAACGTGTTGTCGCTACTGCAAGACAGTTAGGCGAGTCTGAAGGCGCAGAGTTGGCAATTTTAGAGCCCGCTGCTTGGTTACATGATTGTGTATCGGTTGCTAAAGATCATCCACAACGTAAGCAAGCCTCTTTATTAGCTGCAGATCGCGCGGTGGCGTTCTTACAAGAGATTAACTATCCCCAGCAATATCACAAGGCTATTCATCATGCCATCGTCGCACATAGCTTTAGCGCGAATATTATGCCGGAAACCTTAGAGGCGAAAATATTACAAGATGCTGATCGTATGGATGCACTTGGTGCTATTGGTATCGCCCGTTGTATTTTAGTCGGGGGCAAGCTAAACCGTCAGCTTTATAGCAGTATTGATCCACTCTGTGCTGAACGTGAACCAGACGACAACGTGTATACCCTCGATCATTTTTTTACCAAGCTATTAACGCTCGGTGACAGTATGCAGACCCAAGCGGCCAAAGTAGAAGCGCAAAGACGTAGTGCCTACATGCACGAATTTTTAGCTCAATTACAGTCAGAATTATTGACGCTCGAATAGTGTTATTAATACTTAAAACATGATGGCTAAGAAAATGAGAGCTAATCCACTTATCGTTAAAAATAATGAGTGGATTAGCTTTTTTTTGTAAATACACTTGAATGAAATTTAATATGAACGTATATTAATATGATAGTTGATTTGCTTGAACGCTTAACTATCAATTCAATTCTATTTACGAGGATAAACTTATGTCATGTAACGGTAACGCTGCAACAGCGACTGCGCCAAAAGTAAATCAAGGATGTTGTGCTAACGATCACAGCAAAACACACGTACACGAGCACCAACATGCAGATGAACACAAGGCCAGCAGCAATGATGCTTGTTGTGCACATTCTGAATCAAATGAGATTTCGCCTGACGATGAGGAACCCGAGTCCAGTAGTTTAACGACCCGTTTATCCTGGTTAGTGACTGGCATGGACTGCCCAAGTTGTGCCGGTAAAGTAGAAAAAGCCGTTCAAGCATTACCACAAGTTACCCAATGTCGCGTTGCATTCGCGACCGAAAAACTGCTTGTTGATATCGAACAAGACAGTAATAGCAGTACGACTGAAAGTATCAAGCAACAAATCAATGACGCCGTTATTAACGCGGGATTCAAGTTACAACAAGTCGGTAAAAAGACACCCGACAGCGAAGAAAACACGTCACTTACACAGAGCCTCCGTGAACATTGGCATGCCATCACCTTGATCAGTGCGATTGTGATTGCCGCACTCCTAACCCAAGTAAATAGCGATGCAAGTCAGTGGCTGTTTACCTTCGCCAGTGTATTTGGCGTGATCCCAGTGATTAATCGTTCGATTAAATTAGCACGCTCTGGAACCCCGTTCGCAATCGAAACCCTCATGTCTGTCGCGACAGTGGGTGCCCTTATTTTAGGGGAGACTGCTGAATCTGCGATGGTATTAGTGCTGTTTATGATCGGTGAAAAACTGGAATCGTTTGCCGCAGGTAAAGCACGTAAAGGCGTTAAATCATTAATGTCATTAGTGCCCGAAGAAGCAACGAAAATTGTGGGTGATAAACGGGTATTAGTTGCTGCCAGTGACTTACAACCGGGCGATGTGATTGAAATTAAACCGGGTGATCGCCTACCGGCTGATGGTGCGTTACTTGCCTCTGGCATTAGTTTTGACGAAAGTGCATTAACTGGTGAGTCAGTACCTGTTGAACATCAGAGCGACGATATTGTGATGGCGGGTAGCTTAGCGGTTAACCGTGTTGCGCAATTACGTGTTGTGTCAGAACCAGGTAATAATGCGATTGACCGTATTTTACATCTGATTGAAGAAGCGGAAGAAAATAAAGCACCAATCGAACGTTTTCTTGATAGATTCAGTCGTTGGTACACACCTGCAATGATGTTATTAGCATTAGTTGTTGTGATTGTGCCACCATTATTGTTTGGCGGCGATTGGACTGAGTGGGTATATAAAGGGTTAACCTTGTTACTGATTGCTTGTCCTTGTGCCTTAGTCATATCTACACCTGCCGCAGTGACATCTGCACTCTCTGCAGCCAGTAAACGTGGCGTATTAGTGAAAGGTGGTGCAGCGCTAGAGCAGATTGGCCGTATCCAACAAATTGCCTTTGATAAAACCGGTACATTAACGCAGGGTGTACCCGAAGTGACTAGCATCGTTAGCTTTATTGATGATGAAAATAAGGTATTACAGCTTGCTGCGAGTATTGAACAAACCTCGAATCATCCATTAGCAAAAGCGATATTGACGCATGCGAAACTAAAATCAGTCGCTTTGTTAGCGGTTAGTAATGACCAGACATTAGCGGGCTTGGGTGTGCAAGGTGAAGTACAACTGGGTGAGTCTGCACAGTTAATTAAGTTATTAGCCCCACATCACATGACCGCACAGCTAGCGCAACTTCCAGAGGTTCGTAGTGCTATTGTAAACCTCGAAAATAGCGGGAATACCACGGTGGTGGTGCTGCAAAATGAGGTCGTCATTGGTTTAGTTGCATTGGCAGATAGTATTCGTGAAGATGCGCGCGAAGCGGTAGATAAATTGCACAAACTCGGTATTAATGCCGTGATGTTAACGGGCGATAACCGCCGTACAGCGAAAGTAATCGCCGATTCGCTAGGCATGGAATATCGTGCCGAACTATTACCAGAAGATAAATCACGTATTGTTGGTGAACTTAACCAAGATAAAGATACGGCAATGGTGGGTGATGGTATTAACGATGCGCCAGCAATGAAGCGTGCAAAACTTGGTATTGCGATGGGCGGTGGTACCGATGTAGCGTTAGAAGCGGCAGACGTAGCATTAATGCATAACCGATTAGTTGAATTGCCATACATGGTTGAGCTTGGTCAGGAGACATTGGCTAATATTAAACAAAATATTACCTTGGCGGTTGGACTTAAAGCTGTATTTTTGGTGACGACATTACTTGGATTCACAGGACTGTGGGTTGCTATCTTAGCGGACTCAGGGGCCACTGCACTTGTTACAGCTAATGCATTAAGACTATTACGATTTAATGGTAAGAAATAATACGTTGTAACGGTAAAAATAAATAGTACATTTTGTTCTATACTTAACAAAGCTCATCAAACCTAGTTTGGTGAGCTTTTTATTTGATGTTTAATTTACTGTTATACAGGTCTTCATCGGCTATTTTAAATAAACTCTCGATCGTTTCACCTGTTCGCCACGTTGCCGAACCAATTGCAGAGGTGATCTGAAATTCGCTCAGTAGTGAGTCATTCTTAATTTCAGAGTTAATACGCTCTACGACTAAGCGAGTTGATTGTTCTGATGCTGGCTGCAAGATAATTGCAAATTCATCGCCACCTAATCGGAATGCGACATCACTATTACGGATACTACGCTGTAATACGCGCGCATAATGTTTCAAAATACGATCACCAAATTGGTGGCCATAAGTATCATTGATACGTTTGAAATCATCTAAGTCAGTAATCAATAATGCCATGTTGGATTGATGACGCTGGCATTGGCTATAAGAACGCTGAATGTTTTCATCAAAACTCGCGCGATTATCTAAACCGGTTAAATGATCTTTCATGATCCTAATTTGCATTTCTTGTAGCATTAAGGCGTGCATGAGATTAGTGACCAACAGTTGATGTAATTCTTTTAATACGCTGAGTTCATTAATTTGTAATGGTTTGACTGAGCTATATACCAACGATCCCAAATCTTTACCTTGTGCCGTCAAATGATAGTTTTGTTGGAAAACGGCGGTACAGTCAGTCTTTAATTGGATATTGTTAGCTGCCTCAGTAAAGCTTAAACCGGTAAAGCGGACATGCTGTGCCGCTATTGCGGCAAAGTTATGTAACAAAGAGTTGACGTCTAGGCTAGTTTGTAATTTTTTTAACGTGGCAATGGTTTGTGCCAAGCTTAACTTCTGTTGTCGCTTTGGCGAAGTAAGCCCATAATTAGTATGCATTTTGGGGGCGTTTATGATGCTTAAATTATCCATTTTAACCTCAGTCAAAAAAATCACTAGTCTAGTGTGATTTTAAAGCATGCATATTGTGTACCATATTTAAAGATTTTAATGGTTAATTAATGCGGATTTTTGTTATTGATTCTTTGGTCAACGTGTTAAATCGGGAGCTAGTACATATTCTTTAGTGGCATTGTTTTTATTATCTTAGTCAGGCTATTGATGACGTTCATGTAACTGCTTAAGGAGGAAAATAATTTGTTTATTGATATCATTCAATTACTTTCCCTTGCGGTTGCATTAGTGGCGTTATTCCAACGTATTCACTTATCGCCTATTCTCGCGTACCTTGCTACGGGTATGATTGCTGGGCCTTATGGCTTTCAATTAATTGTTGAACAAGCTGATATTGAACTGTTTGCCGAATTGGGTGTTGTTTTCCTCATGTTCTCATTAGGTTTAGAGTTCTCACTGCCGCGTTTATTGTCGATGCGACATTTAGTACTGGGGCTTGGTGGTGGGCAAGTACTGAGTGTCGGCGTGCTATTTATGCTACTTGGATTGTTTGCTTCGCTCTATTGGGCACAAGCATTTGTCGTCGCATCTGCGATGTTAATGTCATCCACTGCGATTGTGATCAAGCAGTTAGCTGAATCGAAATTACTGAATAGTCGCTTATCTAAGCTTTCGATCAGTGTGCTGTTATTCCAAGATATCGCGGTGGTGCCTTTCCTTATTATGATCCCTCTGTTGGCGCAACAAAGTGGCGATGTCATGCTGATTGCCGAACAAATGGGTTGGGCAATGGTCAAGGGTCTATTCGCGGTATTCTTGATCTTATCTGTGGGACGCTGGATATTACCAACCTTGTTTAAAGAGATAGCTTTAATCCGTTCTGATGAACTTTTTGTCATGTCGACATTATTAGTGGCCTTAATCGCAGGGTTTATGACTCATTGGTTAGGCTTATCCATGGCTCTGGGGGCTTTTTTAGCTGGGATGATGTTAGGTGAGGGGCCTTATCGTCATCAACTCGAAGCTGATATCCGTCCATTTCGTGATGTATTAATGGGACTTTTTTTTATTACCATAGGCATGTTGTTGAATTTACCTAGTTTACTTGCGGATTGGCCTCGTTTAATCACAGTGCTTGTGGTGATGATGTTAAGTAAGATTATACTGGTGTTTATACTCGCCAAATGGCTAGGAGAAAGTAGCAGTAATGCCCTCAGTACAGGATTAGTATTAGCGCAAATGGGGGAATTTGGTTTTGTTTTATTGGCGTTAGCAGGTAAATTGGCATTATTACCTTTACCGTTAATTTCGACCCTTGTTGGCGTTGGGGTGGTTAGTATGGCGATGACACCTTGGCTCATTGAGTGCCATCAGGGGATCGTGCGGCGGTTATTATTTCAGTCTAAACCTAAACGTAAAAGCGGACTGTCACCACCACTTCCTGGGCAATACAGTGATCATGTGATTGTTTGTGGTTATGGCCGCAGCGGGCAAACTATCGCGCGTTTTTTAAAAATAGAAGGCATCCCTTATACTGTTATCGATCGTGATCCTGTACGTGTGCAAGAAGCCTTAAATGGTGGTGAAAAAATTGAATTTGGTGATGCCAGTCGCCGTGAAATTCAAATGATGTTAGGTGCCGAGAAAGCCAAGTCGATTATTATCACGTTCAACGATACCGAGAAAGCCATTGAGTTGTTAAAGGTCGTTAAACCATTAACCGATGCGAAGGTATTAGTGCGTACTACCGATGACTCCAATATACAGACGCTACATAATGCGGGGGCGACAGATGTGGTGCCTGAATCTTTAGAAGGGAGTTTAATGATGGTATCGCATGTATTGGCTATTTCAGGCGTACCTATTAAACGTATTTTGAAACGCTTGCAGCATGAACGAAAGGGGCATTATAACCATTTACACGGCTTTTATTTTGGTGGTGAAAGCAATGTGTCTTTTGAAGAAAGTGAAGCGTTAGAACGGTTACACGCGATCCGGCTGGAGTTTGGTGCTTACGCGATTGGTAAAACAGTCGCAGAAGTGAAATTAAAAGAAGTCAGTTGCCGTGCTGTGCGCCGACAAGGAATTGAGTTGACTCAAGTTCATCAAGACTTTATTTTTGAAGTGGGTGATGTGGTACTGGTTTGTGGGCCTTCTCGTTATGTAAAGCGGGCGGAACATTGTTTGTTAGGTGGTTGGGCTGGCTAGATTATATATTTAAAAAAGCCCTTAATTCCTGCTCTTGTTTTAATACATCTTGATAGCCTAAGCGCATTAATTCACGCGTATAGTTTTGCTCAAACATCAGATAGGACGTAATTGAAGAATGGCTGTGTTCATTTACCCCGATGGTGCGTAATAGCGTTCGGATGGTGATGGGTAATTCGTAAAAGTATTCATCGGCAATGGCATTAATATCATGTTCATTGGCTAAGTGGAATAAGCCAATCTGTTTTATATTTAACGTTGATTGTTGTGATTCTGGAGTTAACGTTAGGGTGTCATTAATACGCTTTAACCGCTCAATGTCAGAGTTTAAGGTATCGGTAAAAACGGTATCGAGTAGATGCCCTGCGATATCGGCTCCGGATGGAGTCTGGCGTAATTCTCCAGGTTTGAATTTTTGCGGAGGTTGTTCTGCACCGATCACCAGTAACTTCTCTGCCCCAAGGTGGATAGCGGGGCTTAGTGGCGATAGTTGATGTACTGAACCATCACCATAAAAATCATGGCCTATTTGGGTACAAGGGAAGACCAAAGGGATAGCGGAAGACGCTAATAAATGGTGGGCGTGTAACTGTGTTCGTAACCCACTGCGACGGGCGCGTTGCCATTCTTGTAATTGCTGATTACCTTGAAAAAAGCTGATGGAATCACCGTTGCTATAATCAGACGCGGTGATCGAAATCGCATCTAAGTGTTGGCGTTGAATGTTAATGTCGATACGACGCATATCCAAATAACGATCTAGCAGTTTATGCAAGGGCTTGTTGTTAAATAGGGATACCGGTTGGCGCACCACATGAGGCGACTGGAATCGTGATAAAAAGGTAAGTAACAAGTGCCGTGATATTTCGTTAAAACTGCATTGAAATACTTGATTGGGATGGAAGTTATTCCAGATGTATTCGAGCTTTTTAACGCCTAAGCGAAAGCAACTGGCGTAGCAAGCTATCGCACAACTGTTGATGGCCCCTGCTGATGTACCAGTGATGACTTTAAAAGGTGTACCGTGATTACGGGGATAAAATTCCGCAATGGCTTTTAGCGCACCGACTTGATACGCAGCCCTTGCGCCACCACCTGTCAATAATAGTCCTTGTTTAGTCCCTGCCATAACAACCCAAATCCATAGATAAAGTTCTGTTTAACCAAAGATGAAATATCCTCTATTAATTATTGTTAAAGACTCACTGCTTCGCCAAATTAATGCGATGAGATAAGGAGGTTTTTAGATGATAGCGGGCGTTAAATCAATTATAAATCCGACCTTGGTGTTTCAACCAACCATGTTGATGATTATTACGCGGGTCTCGATGCGTCCAATGAATTACCCCACCTCGGCTATTCCACTCGTATTCACCGTAGAACTGCACTACATCGCCGACTTTTAAATTCTTAATGCGGGGGGCTAAATCAATGTTATGTGCGATTAATATGGTTTGGTGGTTGTTCAAACGTAGGATGAATTTTTGGTGGCGAGAACCGTCATTATCATCAGGTAATATTCGCGTCACCTTGCCAGAGCCCTTAACTTGAATATCACTTTGTTGTGATTGATAAGCGCGCTTTAAGACGCCGTTATTTGCCCAACTGTTGAATGACAACATGCTTAACATTATTAAAAGAGGGGTGAAAATCCGTTTCATGGTGATGACCTTTATTTTTGACTGCTTTCACTTAACGACTAAATGCTTATTTAAATGACAGTGAAACTAAAAGGTAAGTTTAAACTATTTTATAAATCAATACATTGTGCTCATTTAAATTATTAGCTTTGAGTGATTCAAAATATCATAATTATGATTAATTAAAGAGTAAGTTAGGCTTTCAGACACGAAAAAGCCAAGCAGATGCTTGGCTTTGATTGTTCACTTAACCGAAGTTAGTTAATTGCGTATTAGCTTATGCTAGTAGGCTTTTAACGTGCGCTACGATGTCAGCAACTGCAACTTCCGTTTTATCACCTGTTAGACGTAGTTTATGTTCAACTAGGCCATTCTTCAGGCTACGATCGCCGATGATGATGTTGTGCGGGATACCGATAAGTTCTGAATCAGCAAACATAACACCTGGACGCTCTTTACGATCATCAAACAATACTTCAATGCCTTCAGCTTGAAGGTCAGCATAGATTTTCTCAGCTGCTTCTTTAACTTCTGCTGATTTGTGCATGTTCATAGGGATGATAGATACTTTGTATGGTGCGATTGACTCGTTCCAGATAATACCGTTTTCATCGTTGTTCTGCTCGATTGCTGCTGCAACGATACGAGAAACACCAATACCATAACAACCCATTGTCATGATTTGCTGTTTACCTTGCATGTTTAATACACCAGCGTTCATTGCTTCTGCGTATTTAGTACCAAGTTGGAAGATGTGACCTACTTCGATACCACGTTTAATTGACAGTGTGCCCTTACCACATGGGCTTGGTTCACCTTCAACCACGTTACGAATATCTGCAACTGTGTATTCTGCAATATCACGATCCCAGTTAGCGCCAGTCATGTGTTGACCATTAACGTTAGCACCACAAACAAAGTCTGCTAGGTGTGCTGCAGAACGATCAACAATAACAGGGCAGTTCAGACCTTTAGGACCGATAGAACCTGCATCGCAGTTTGCTGCGGCTTGGATTTGTTCTTCGTTTGCAAATGTTAACGGAGAAGCAACACCCGCAATTTTCTCTGCTTTCACTTCGTTTAGGTCGTGATCGCCACGTAGTACAAGTGCAACAACGCCTTGTACTTCGCCTTTTTCTGCCTCAGCAGCTACAAGCAGTGTTTTCACTGTTTGTGTTGCGTCAACGCTTAATAATTTGCAAACGTCTTCGATGCTGTGAGTATCTGGCGTATCAACAACCGTTAATGCTTGCGTTGCTGCAGGACGATCGCCAGCAGGTGCTAGTGCTTCTGCTTTCTCGATGTTTGCTGCGTAATCGCTGCCGTCAGAGAATACGATATCGTCTTCGCCGCTTTCTGCAAGTACGTGGAATTCGTGAGATACAGCACCACCAATTGAACCCGTATCAGCAAGTACAGGACGGTACTCTAAACCAATACGTTCGAAGATGTTGCAATATGCTTGGTGCATTTTGTTGTATGTATCATTTAGACATTCATCAGATATATGGAAAGAATACGCATCTTTCATGATGAATTCACGTGAACGCATCACACCGAAACGAGGACGAACTTCATCACGGAATTTAGTTTGGATCTGGTAAAGGGTCAACGGCAGTTGTTTGTAGCTGTTGATCTCTTTACGTGCGATGTCGGTGATCACTTCTTCGTGTGTCGGACCTAAAACAAAAGAACGGTTGTGACGGTCTTTGATGCGTAGCAATTCTGGACCAAACTGCTCAATACGACCCGTTTCATGCCATAAGTCTGCAGGTTGTACTACAGGCATTAAGGTTTCAACAGCACCTGCTTTGTCCATCTCTTCACGTACGATGTTTTCTACTTTGCGTAAAACTCGTAAGCCTGTCGGTAACCAAGTGTATAAGCCTGATGCCAGACGGCGAACCATACCTGCACGAAGCATTAGCTGGTGGCTAATTACTTCAGCGTCATTTGGAGTTTCTTTCAAAGTTGAAAGCAAGTAATTGCT
This sequence comes from Moritella sp. JT01, assembly GCF_001574435.1. Lineage (GTDB taxonomy): Bacteria > Pseudomonadota > Gammaproteobacteria > Enterobacterales > Moritellaceae > Moritella. Next base: position 4,852 of record NZ_LOCN01000038.1, on the reverse strand, counting down.
GCTACGCATAACGTTCCTTTATTTACTAATAAAATCGATATAAGAGCGCGATTTTAACAGGGCGACGCCTGAGTAAACAGTAAAAGTTCGTGATTAGTTTTATTTATTTTTGACTGGTGTCCTTTTATTCGTTTCTAGTAGGCCATATACTGGCTGTCAAAATTGGATTTGTGCTACTTAAAATGAAAAAAACACTGAGATTAGCTGCACTTATAATAGTCGGCAGCGTATTGTTTGGTTGCTCGTCACAACCTCGTAATCCGGAAAATATTTGTGATATATTTATTGAAAAATACGATTGGTATGAAGCGGCCATCGACAGTAAAGACAAATGGGGCGTGCCTGTGCATGTGCCCATGGCGATGATGTATCAAGAAAGCTCATTTAAGCATAATGCCCAGCCGCCAATGCAGTATTGGTGGATCATTCCGACAGGACGCGCAAGTTCTGCCTATGGTTATGCCCAAGCAAAAACGGTGACCTGGGGTGATTACGTGAAGGAAACGGGAAATAGCTGGTCAAGCCGTTCTGATTTTCATGACGCCATGGATTTTATGGGATGGTTTATTAATAAATCTCAAAAAATCAACGGTGTATCTAAATGGGATGCCGAGAAGCAATACTTGAATTACCACGAAGGTTGGGGTGGTTATAAGCGTAAAACCTATAACAAAAAACCGTGGTTGAAGAAAGTGGCGAAGAAAGTAAACCAGCGTTCGTTGAAATATGCGGGTCAGTATCGTACCTGTAAAGAAGATTTAGATTCGAACTGGTTATGGCGTCTGTTCTTCTTATAAGCCTGTTAAAATTAACAATATAGAGAAAATACAGACCGTCACGCGGTCTGTATTTGTTTTAGCAGACTGTTTTTTTTATCCCGTCTGTCGCCAATTTGACGCGCGGGATTTCCAGCCATTATTGCCCATTGTGGTACATCCTTCGTTACGATACTCTGCATACCAATCACAGCATTATCTGCAATCGTCACGCCATCGACAATTCCCACGTTAGCCCCAATCCAAACGTCTTTACCTATAATCACGCCTTGGGAGGTTGAGGCTTGCTGCCAAATAACGCGGTCAGGATGCATACCGTGATTAGAGGCATAGATACGGCAGTTATTGGCAATGCGGGTATCATCACCAATGATAATGCCATTTTTACCCCCGTCCAATGAGCAGCTGTGATTGATCGCAACATTATTCCCTAGTGTCATTGGCCCGTGAATAAAACTCGCAGCAGCGAAGAAACAGTTATCGCCCATGGTGATCTTACGGCCGGGCTCTGCAAAAATATGGCAATCGGGAGCAATAAAGCAATCGTCACCAAACACCACGGTTTCGACCGACATAACATAAGCTTGTAGATCGGCTTGCCACGTTTTCGCCCAACTTAATGCTTTGGGTTTTAGTTTGTAATATAAGCCCGGCATCCACGCTAAGCGACGTTTGTGCTGAGCAATATAATCAATCATTCGTACTTTCCAATTCAGTTTCGTTTGCAGGTGTAATGACTGTCGTTAGTGTAGGTATTGTATCAGTTCTAATGACCGAAAATACAGTCGTGATATTATCTTCAACTGCCCAACGTACATTAAAGTCATACAACTTTACTCCGTATTCTTGGCGTGTTGTCTTATTTTTTTTATAAGCAGGACGCGGATCTTGAGCTAATACCTGCGCGATAAAGGCCTGTAATTCGGGATGCTTTTTTCTCTGCGCTGCAATTTGATTCAAGGCTTCGTCTGCAAACGTGACAGGCATATCTGCAATGGGTGCGTCAGTGGCATAACCCGCTTGGGCATCTGGTAAACTGTCAGCATAAGGAACATAAGGTTTGATGTCTAAAATTGGCGTGCCATCGACCAAGTCAATGCCCGATAAATTCAAAATGCACTGATTATTTTTAATTGTAATACTATCAAGTTTCGCTACCGATAAGCCCAACGGGTTAGGGCGAAATGTTGAACGGGTGGCAAAGACACCCAAGCGTTCATTACCGCCTAAACGGGGTGGACGTACTGTCGGATTCCAACCTTTATCCATGGTTTCATGGAAAGCAAATATCAGCCATACATGACTAAACTGCTCTAGTCCACGTAAGGCATCTGCTTCATCAAATGGTGGGCTTAAAATGAGCTGTGCTTTAGCCGCGGAAACCAAACCAGGTTGACGCGGCACGGCAAATTTTTCTTTATATGGGGTATGGATAATCCCAACGGATTCGAGTTCTAGTTTCATTATTAACTGTCGTCATTACTGCGGTTTAAAGGACTTACATTGATAGCATCGCCATAACATACATAACTGCTAAGGCAGGCTTTAGATGCGGGCGGGGCGATACATGAACGAATAATAATACCATTGGCATTAAGCGCTGCGGCTTTCCGTTTGGCGGAAATTTTAGCTTGCTGTTCTTCTGCTGGAGGAAGGTTCGAGGTGGTTTGGCAACTTTCGCCTTCCACTAAACCCAGTTGTTCAATCTGATAATTTTGTAGTGCGTCAGCAGCGTAATATTCGACACCCGAAATAGAGAAGTATTCGGTGAAGTTATCTTTATCTAAATTCGTTTGTAACGGATACTTACTGCAGCCGCTCAGTAGTACTGTGAGTAATATTAAATATTTCATGGCATTTTAATCGAGTGATATTTGGGTTTAATTATAATTCTATCACAGGCTTAAAGACATTTATTTTTAGGATGTTTACGTCTTTTAGCTAATTTATCGTAATTAAAATGAGTGATGAACGTGACTAATTGTAGTTATTTACTAGATAGCTAGACGATTATAGTCTTAACTTATATTGGATAAACGCCATATGAGGTAAGCAAGACGATGACAAAAACGAGCTGTATTATCGCTGTATTATGTTCACTAAGTTTAGCCAGTATTAGCCTTTATGCCCATGCGGGTATTGATAAAATACGTCTTACTGCAGAGGAACGTACCTATCTATCTGCTCGCGCGCCGATAAAGTTGTGTATCGATCCTAACTGGATGCCTTACGAAGCGTGGGACCCTAAACTGGGTTATATTGGTATTGCTGCTGATTATATAGCGGTGTTTTCGGCGATGTTAGATGTCGAATTTAAAGTGCGACAAACCAAGACCTGGCAACAAAGTTTAGACGTTACCCGTAATGGGGGGTGTGATGTATTATCTTTTCTCAATCAAACCCCAAGACGCTCACAATGGCTGATATTTACTGCACCTTATGTTGAAGCTGTTGCAGCATTAGCGACTAAAAAAAATGTGTATGGTATCCGCAACTTAAAATCATTACGCGGTAAAACAGTGGCCGTGGTAGAAGGTTATGTGTATGAAGAATACCTACGTAACAACTACCCTCGAGTGATTGTGAGTCGTGTCGACAGTACAGATGATGCACTGAGAAGAACCTCTCGTGGTGAGGTTGTTGCAACGATAGAATCACTTTTTGTGTTGCGTTACAAAATTGCCAAACTTGGGCTTAAAAATTTAACTGTATCAGGGCGAACTAAATACGTGAACCGCTATCGTTTCGGAGTGCGTAAAGACCAAGCTATGTTGCGTAAAATTTTAGACAAAGCCATCATGCAAATTGAGCCGAAAGTCGAAAATAAAATTTTACGGAAATGGAGTTTGGCCATTAAGCAATAAACAAACCTGATCAAGTGGTTATACTACCGCCATTTGTTCAGGTCGACTTATATCTTGGCGTTGGTTGTTATTTTTGTTCTTTGGTAAACCAGAACGAATCCATTCGAGAAATGAACTTTTTGTTCGTTTTATCCTTGGCTAATAAACCTGCCCATAGTTGCTGTAGTTCATCATTATAAGTACCAATTGAATGCCCACCATAAAGATTTTCGAACGCTACTGTTAAGGGCCTTATACCCTTAGGATCATCCTTGTCATTAAGGCCTTCAAAGCAGAATAAATTATTATTATTTTCATAGTCATCCACATTTTCAGTACCCGTCGTATTATATTGTACTGAAAATACCTTACTGTCTGTACTACTGATTGTCGATGGCGTTATTTTCATAAAAATGAAGGTCTGGTTATTACCCACTGGAGCCTTCCATTTCCCAATCAAATCATCACAGGTAAACGTTGTGGCAGCGATAGCATTCGGTACCAAGGCTGATAATAAAATAGTGGCACAAATTCTTTTTATTATGTTCAATTTCAATTATCCTTAATAGTGTTTATTCACGATCGCATGTTAAAATTTAGTTGATTAGATGTCAATAACGTTATGTTAAGTCGCTGTTGTTACAGCGACTTAACGAAGTACCATCTAGACCACATGAAATGTATTTAGGTGACGAAATTCACTATACAAGTTAAAATTCTGCCATTAGTCCCACCTTGGGCATATTTGATTGAGAGATAGGTAGCATGATAGAGAGAATAGAAACAAAGCAAAGAATGAGTCGTATTGTTAAGCACAATGGTACGATTTATTTGTGTGGCCAAGTATGCGCAGATGCAACGTATGGAATCAAAGAGCAAACTGAAACCATGTTAGCAAAAGTAACTGATTTATTAGCCCAAGCGGGCAGTGATAAAGAACACATGCTATCAGCAACGATTTATATTAAAGAGATGACTGACTTTGCTGAAATGAATGCAGTTTGGGATGCGTGGGTACCAGCGGGTTATGCACCTGCTCGCGCATGTGTACAAGCGAGTATGGCGCGTGAAGCGTTATTAGTTGAAATTTCGGTCGTTGCAGCTGAGATCGTATAAGCGATAGACGCGGAATGTAAAGAGCAGGGATGTATTGATCGTTATCAGTATTAACTGCTTTATCACCTTTGACGAAAAACACTGTCCTTTAGGGCGGTGATGTAAGTCATTATTGCG
>NZ_LOCN01000037.1 GCF_001574435.1 Moritella sp. JT01 | reverse complement strand
TCTAAGGAAAAGTACCTATTTAATTTAGAACGCACAATCTGAGTTTGCGACAGAACCGTCCATTATCGTATTAAAGTTCATGCATTCCCGATTTATCTTTCTGAGGGAGGTCAATCACCTTGAATCCTGAGATTAAATGATATTTAAGGCATAAAGGTCTTAGTTTACGCCCCTGTTTATCTAATGTAGGTGCGCAGAGTTAACCACTATTACGCGGTAGAAAGTTTGGATTACGGATGAAGTTCCATCTACTTATCGAAGGAAAATAGCGATTTCCAGTGACTCTATACGCACCCGCAATATTTTCGGGTAATATCAGATGTTGAAATAAAACCTCTTGGTTACGTATTGCAGCTGGATCCTTGGGATACCTCCTTACCACATCGAAAGCATCTGGCCTATCTATACACCCCTTAATTTTATATAAGAACCCTGTATCTACTTTAGCCCCAGTCCTACCAAATGCATATGTTGCCGCTTGAGACTTTAATTTTGTCGTTGCGACAAGCGCACTATCACCTCTAAAAGACAAATGCGCCATCGGGTCTATATTGTTGCCTTGTGCAACAAACCCGTCCCTGAATACATCTAAAGGATTTCTTGAATCACCTCTGTATAGCTTAGTTTCCGCCCATAATTTCGCAGCTTTAGGGCCCCCTCTTCCTGATAGGCCAACTGTTTTAACCTGTTTAAGCCTATTGCTAGCCGCAGATAGAGAGCCCCCTAATTTGCCAATACCACGGCCAACACCAAAAGCACCAAGCCCAATAACAGCACCAATACCAGCATTGATACCAGCTTGCTTCACCGGAGTTCCTGCAGCCACATTCAACCCGAAATCAGCGCCACCAGAAAAAACCGCATCTGCGACAGCTAACCCAACTTTAACACTCGTTTTAGCGCCTTGCGCTGCGGCACCAAATCCGCCACTAATAAAACCAAGCGCGGCACCTATACCGACTTGTTTCCAATCAAACTTGTGCTCAGGATTTATTGCACACTGAATTCCCTCAGTTGCTGCTGCGATGCCAGCTCCGATTACAGCTCCGACTATGGCTCCAATAAGTAAACTCAATAATGCAAAGTGCCCACTTGGGTCACGTTGGTTGATTGGGTCACCCAAGCAATAAGCGTAACCATGTGTTCCTCCACGACCAAACGGACTCATCGAGTCATAAGCATGAAAACGCATTAGGCGAGGGTTATACACTCGGTAGCCTTTCCCAAGGTGATAACAACCCGTCACTGGGTCTTGCCGCTCGCCATTAAAGCCAAGTGGATTATTCCTTAAAGTCCCAGCGGACGAAGCATAAAGACCACGAGCCAAGCTCTGGCCTGGTACCATTGGTAATGACGCTGCACTCACTGCCGCCGTGCTTTTTAAAAAGCGTCTTCTCGAACGGTTGAATACAGTTCCACTGAATTGTTTTTTTGACATCAGCTATCCCTATTCATATAGAGTCGCATAATTTAAGTTTGTGACAGAACTGAAGAGAAGCTCTGTCACCCTTAAATCCAAATTAGCGACGTAAAAAATCCATCACAGCAAGCATCCAATGGCCAATTCCCAATGGCGCAATTGTCCGGTTCTGCATGGTTCTAGCAGCAGTCACAGTCGCAACATCGGCTCTATTGCGCATCATTAAGGAATCAATAGGCCCTTTATCGACTCGCTGTGGTTTTTTCAGGTGTATCGGATTCGTCCTATCGACAAATACATCGCTAAACGACGTTTTCTCTCGGTAATGATTAAAATTAGTTTTCCGCGGTCGGCTTTGGCTTGTTATACCAGAACCTGCCCCCCATTCGCTAACATCCCTCCGTACCCCTCTATAGCCACTTTGAGCAACCCCTCTATAATTACCTTGGCGGGCCATGTATGAATTCACCTCAGATGAACCAGCCCCTCCAGAGAGGCCTATGGATTTTATTTTCGCAATCCTATTTGTTTTTGAAAGCGATTTACCTATTTTTCCTATCCCCCTACCAACACCAAAAGCACCGAGCCCAATAACAGCACCAATACCAGCATTGATACCAGCTTGCTTCACCGGAGTTCCTGCAGCCACATTCAACCCGAAATCAGCGGCACCAGAAAAAACCGCATCTGCGACAGCTAGCCCAACTTTAACACTCGTGTTAGCACCTTGTGCTGCGGCACCAAATCCGCCGCTAATAAAACCAAGCGCGGCGCCGATACCGACCTGTTTCCAGTCAAACTTGTGTTCAGGATTTATTGCACACTGAATTCCCTCTGCTGCTGCTGCGATACCGGCTCCTATTACAGCTCCGACTATGGCTCCAATAAGTAAACTCAATAATGCAAAGTGCCCACTTGGGTCACGTTGGTTGATAGGGTCACCCAAGCAATAAGCGTAACCATGTGTTCCCCCACGACCAAACGGGCTCATCGAGTCATAAGCATGAAAACGCATTAGGCGAGGGTTATACACTCGGTAACCTTGCCCAAGGTGATAACAACCTGTCACTGGGTCTTGCCGCTCGCCATTAAAGCCAAGTGGATTATTTCTTAACGGCGCTGTGGATGAAGCATAAAGGCCACGAGCCAAGCTCTGGCCTGGTACCATTGGTAATGACGCTGCACTCACTGCCGCCGTGCTTTTTAAAAAGCGTCTTCTCGAACGGTTGAATACAGTTCCACTGAATTGTTTTTTTGACATCAGCTATCCCTCTCCGTAAGGTGTGTACTTACGTGTGCTAACGTCCCTATCTCCATCATTGCAACTGGTATAGGTTTCCAATACGCTTTCTTGGCTATTACCAAAAATAAACTGATGGACCTTCTCCTGTGATGAAGTAACATTTCGAGCAGATAAACCAGGACCAAAGTGACTATAGTTGCTGTGAGTACCATTGATAACTTCATTACTGAGTTCACTATTAAGATACAAAAGGTACACCAATCCCTCTTCTACATTCTGCGAAATTAATCGACTTCCAGCATCATATCGGTACTTAGATAGTACATTACCATTCTCTGAAACTGATGACATTTGATTTAATGCGTTATAGGCAATCGTTCGTCCCTGCTCATCATTAAGCAAATTACCCGCGTCATCATATTTAAAATTAACACTTGCTGGATAATTCCCATGGGTATTAGTCAATCGATCTAACCTTTGTAGGCTGGATGGCGAAGGCGTAAAAGTTGAGATGTTTTCTGTATTATCAGCAAACACTGTTACCGTAGAGGCAATATTACCATATACATCATGTACAAAACTCTGGCTGCGAATGACATTCCCGTATGCATCTGCTGGCGAATTAAGGCCTGCAACTTGGTAATCCTCCAGGCGCCCCAAGTCATCATAAATAAATGTCTCTGTCGTTGTTGCTTCGTTTTGTTCAAAAGTACGTTCATCCAGCATAAGTCGAGTGTTGAACTCTTGCCCGATACGGTAGATGAGTTGCTCGTTGAAAAAAGCCGTTCGTTCTTTTTCCAACCCTACAGCATTAAACTCCAGGCGGATTTCAGCCGTATCGTCATTTCTCTCAGTTCTGTAAGCATATGGTCGACTAAATGTGTCATAAGACAGTGTTGTTACGGTACGTATTCCCGAGACGGTTTCAGTTATCGTTTGCAAACGCGATAGGTCGTCATACTCATAAAAAGTTGAATTACCAAAGTAATCTATTTTTTCTAACAGCTTTCCCGATACGGAATAGCGACAAGTCGCGGTTCGTAGTGCCCCATCGGTGTTCGTTGTTTCTTGAATGACACGCCCATAACTATCACGAACGACTTCACGCGTACCACCTGAATTTTGATTTGATAACGGCAGACCAGTTTGATCATCGTAGGTATAAATACTACCTAAGGTTGAATCCCCTTTCACAGTGATAGTATTTGGCACACCTATATATTTGTTGTTGTCAAAATTAACCAACTCATTATTTGCCGATGTGTAATGGTCTGGCATCTGATTTGAAGCCGTGTAGCTATACTGTGTATCTCCCATATTTGGACTGGAAGCACTTTGCAAGCGAAGTAAGCCGTCAAACACTTGTTGACCCTGAAGCTTATCGTCAATATAGATATGACTTGGCACGCTCTCGGTAGTGAAATCATGGTATTCCACATTCTCTTTGATCATTTGCCCATCAATATAGCGTCGAGTTTCAAAAAGCCTATCCAACGAGTCATATTGATGCTCTATGACATTTCCGTCAGTATCAGTAACACTCGTCAGGTTACCGTAACCATCGTAGACATAGTTCGTACTTGATAATAAGCTATTACTCTTGTCTCGCGTCTCTTTATAGACTGTCTGTCCAGACAAATCGAAGTGCGTTGTTTCTTTGATTAACGTGTGATTATCTTTATCTTTATGGAGATAAGTTGTGTGCAATAGTATTGGGTCTTGAGTAATTATTTCTTGCCTACCATCTTGATGGGTGACCTGTAATATATCTCCATTCACATCATATTTATAATTGGTCGTGAGAGACTTTCGAATTTCTGCACCACTCTCATCCTGACAATAATCGAACTCAGTTTGAGAGGAGGCCATTCCGAAGTTGTCATATAGAATAGACTTTACCTGTTTGAATGATGGGGTCGCTTGGCTTGAACCATCATTCGCAGTGGTTTGCCACTCACTGACTACTTTTCCTGCGTTATTGAAATCAGTTCTGAATACATTTCCTTTGGTGTCGGTTACAGTGGTGCTATTGCAATTTTTTCCCACCACATAACCATAAGATTGCGTCGCCTCATATTGTGTTCCTACAGCAGTACGAGACGATCGTGCCCTACCCAGTGAGTCATACTCAAAAAGACTTATTATCCCCTGATTATCAATGTGTTCTATCGTTTTACCGAAGAGGTAATCTACTTTTTCAGACTCTGAGACAGTAATGCCATCATGTGTTAAGAATGTTGCTGTTGCTTTCATTCTATCCGATAGATATTCGTAACTCATTATCAACTTTTTTTCATAGCTATTGACACGGGAAACCAGTTCTTTTATTCGTCCATAGGTATAAGGTTGCTCCCTATTAGCATAATAATTCATAGTGTCTATTTGATTTTTATCACTTTCAGTAGCCAACACAATAAAATACTTACTTGAGTCATCCAATCTAGATAACGATGTGTATGTATACTTTGTAATAAGGGGCGACTCATCATATCTGGTCGTTGCCGGAAAAAAACGTTCTTCTTTTAACTGTACTACCATTCCATCAGGGTCTGCTGGACATATCCCTTCTTCCCCTTCTGGGGGATAGTAAATATAAATTTCCTGAGAACCGTCAACTTCTTGAATTAAGGTAGGGTTTGCGTAGTCATCATATTCATACTTCTTAGCCGCACTTCTTGAGTCACCATTGGAATAGTAAGTGGCCGTCTGCGATTTAGGTAGACTGTACGTGGCAGGTTGCTCTTCTATGCTTTTACTAAGGTTAGCGTAATATTCATAATGATCTTCTCTGTAAAGTACATTATTATCATAATGCTTCTCAAAATCTAATAGATGATACTTGTTATATCTTCTGACGGTTTTTTTAGCGTTGTTTATTAACTCTGTGGTAGTATAAGTATAGTTTGCTGAACATTTAAAAAGTGTATCTTCACCAGCAATCCATACCCTTTCACTAGCAAACCCTAGATAATTCTTATCCGAGTAATCATACTCTGTCAGCTTAGTAGGTTGACTGCCATCAAAAGCTGGGATGACTCTATGCGTTTTAATATATGGGATCTTTGAAACAGGGGCCCCTGTTGGTAGGGAATGGCCATTATCCAGATACTCTAATTCTTCGATCAATCCGGTGGGGTGAGTCACCTTTTCTATGACATCATAATTTGAGCTTTTTATATATCTATATTCAAGTTCAATAATAGAAGGTAAATTCTCATCTAATTGTATACTGGATAAACGGTGGTAGATTCCATTTCCAGCCTTATTTAGGGTAAATGACTGTAATTTCACTCCATCTAGTGTGTGATTAATATAGACTTTATTGTTTTCTTCACTCCAGTTGAAATCTATTTCACGGCCATCATGGTCATAAATTTTAGTTATCTTTCCTGTCCAAGGATGGTATTCGAAGTAAACCTCTTTTCCTTGTTCTGAAACTATTTTATTTAATTTACCAGAAGACACGCTCAAATACTCACAGAGTCCTTCTTTGTTAGCTATTTTCAATTCACTGGTTTCATTCAAATATGTTATTTTTATATCTTTGAGCTTTCTATAAGGAATTACATATTCTGTTTTTCCCCAAGGTTTATATATTTTAAATGATTGACCTGTCGAAAGGCTTATTGTTCCAGAAGACTCATTATAAGAACTCAAAGAAAGAGACCAACCTCGACCAAAGCCGATATCTCCTGAACTTCCAGCATTATAAGACAAAGCAATAGGTATACTTGGTCCTGAAATACGATGCGATAAAAGCTGTATTAATGGGATACTAATTGAATACATTCCTGTCCTAACATCAACCCCAGTACTCAAGCTTTCAATAAAATTATTTGCATTAGACTCAACACTCACGACATGTTCCTTTTTTTTAAAAACAAACCTAATAAATAATAATTAAGAGGGGGCTTTAATGAACTGCCCCCAAGTAATTTAATTAATGGAAGTCATAGTAAACATTACCCCATCGGTCATTAGGACCTCCGTTAGTCCTAGATAGGCTAAGGTTACCCTCATTACCATAATTATCTTGGAATGTTATATTCGGGCAGTGAATGGCCCAGTTAATTAAGGGGTTGACATATGTTTTCAGATTATCTTGACCATGGAGTACAGCTAAAGTAATAGCATTGGTTGTATTAAAACTTAGGCTCGTTGTATCTTTCCAAACATATCCAGTTGAATAGCGAAAGTGTGAATTTACTACTCCATTATTTGGTTTGAATAAATAAACAGCACTAAACTTATGGTTACCACTATCCGGATGTGCAGGCCCATTAGTCGACGAAATCAAGTATCTTTGTCCATTATTTTGTTTGTCGTCACTACAACCACCTACATCTCTAATTTGACGCCCGTTTATTAGTGTAAATCTCTCATTAGCTATCGCATAATTGTCATACCAAGCTCTACTTCCCGAACGATTCAGATCTGCGACGCCATAATTAAGTTCTGGTACAACAGTTATACCAACAAGGCCATTATTTGTGCCTCCATCACAAGTTGATAGAGTTTCTTTATCCCCTTGAGGGCTTGATGCTGTCAGCTCAACACATACGGTGATATCAGCACCGCTATTTTTAGTAGATAGGTAAAATAAACTATTTGTAGGGCTACCTGTATTATGGTTTGGCATTGATCGTGTCTGTGCATTAATATTGCTATCGAAGCCATTGTCAAATGAGCTAACCTCCCAAGTATTTGGTAAGTTGCTGTACGTATAGGCTTGTTTTATCTCAATATTATCAACTGTATAATCACTTGGAATGTTCTCATATGTGACGACCAGCTTAGCCTGCATGTTTCCGTTGGCATAAATGGTCGTACCAGAATATCCAAAGTCCGTTCTCAGAGTTAAGCTAGGTTCATCAAATCCTGCTGCTTGAGACATTGGGAATAGCGATACACTCGACAGAGCTAGTATGGTTAATATCGACGTTTTATATGTAGTCAAAACAGTTCCTCCTCAGAAATATTCTTACAATGCTTCACATTCTCATCTTTTGGACAGTTCCTGTGCAGCGGTAACTTTGTAGTATGATAAAGATAGGCCACCTGCGGCGGCAACTAACATTCTGTAAATTAAACGATTCATAATAGGCATAAGCAAGTATCTTCCTGCTTATGCACCCAAAAAAACCACTCAAAGACCTCTTCAATATAGAAATATATGACTGCCATTACAGTTCAAAATGAGCCATAAACACCTGCCTATGTTTAAGGTAAGAAACATTGAAATTCCTTACCTTTGAACATAAGCCACCTACGGTGTCAACTAAACATTCTGTAATCGTTTTAAGACAGAGGGGACTATATACAAGTGTTGTTATTAGTTAAAGAAGATGGCTATCAAATCATTATCAAATCATTATCAAATCATTATCAAGGTGCCTTCGGCACGATCACTTAACCATGGTTGAATAGTAAAAGACATACTAGTTAACTGATAGTATTATCTTTTTCTTTATCAAACCATTATACATTGTCTAATTTTTCTCGCTCACACAGCACTAAACATATCTTTACCCATAATCATGCTTGGGCTGAATTATTAAAGACTAATACCCTTAGAGCGATTGAAGTTGAAACAGTGACTAAGCTATTAGCTTGCTCAACCCAACTTATGGGCGTAAAAGAATTCAGTTGTAGCTCATCAGATTGCCAACACGTTAAATATATCCGTCAAACGTGCAAATCTCGCGGTTGTTCATCTTGCGGTAAGAAGTCCACAGACCAATGGATAGCAACCCAAATGATTGTGACTGGTATCATATTACCTTTACCATGCCAGACACAGTCTGGCCCTTATTTCAGGAAAACAGAGCGTTACTCGGTCAGTTATTTAAACTAGCCTCGACCTATTTATTGACAGTCAGTAAAAATCTGGGGCTATGGATAGGGATTTTTGCGGTGCTTCACACCAATGGCAGGCAATTGAATTGGCACCCACACATTCATGTTTCCATGACGGGAGGTGGTATCGACAACACAGGTCAATGGCAATCATTTAAACCGAATGTCAGTGATATTCGCGTAGCGTGGACAGAGTCAGTAAAGCAATTTTTACAAATGGCGGTACATCCAGATGAATTACCTGTGGATTTAATGGAAGCTTCAAACGAGTGTGGATGGTTTCAGTTCATTGAAATGCTGAATAATGGTCGTCCTTGGGTTGTGCATAGTGATAAGAAGACCGGTTATCATAAACAAACGGTGAATTACTTAGGCCGATATCTAAAACGCCAGTTCTGTCGCAAAGTTGACGAAGTGAAGCGATATATTGATAATGCAACGTCACAATAACGGAGTATTATTAACATGAAACTTAACTTTTCAGGATGCCATTTCCCGCAAGAGATCATCATGCAAGCACTTCGTTATTACTTAGCGTACAAATTAAGTTACCGTGAAATAGAAGAGATTTTTGCTGAGCGAAATATCCGCTTTGACCACTCAACATTAAATCGTTGGGTGATAAAATATGCGCCATTACTTGAAGCCAATTTCAGAAAAAGAAAACGTAAAGTAGCTGATTCATGGCGC
>NZ_LOCN01000036.1:44940-45186 GCF_001574435.1 Moritella sp. JT01 | reverse complement strand
CTACCAAGCTGCGCTAATCACCGAACATGGTGCGGAAGGAGAGACTTGAACTCTCACACCTTGCGATACTAGAACCTAAATCTAGCGCGTCTACCAATTCCGCCACTTCCGCACAATTTTTCTACTTGCTAGCAGGTAACTCTAACAAGGGTGATAACTCAATTCTAAAAGAATATCTATGTTATCGAATATGGGGCGACTGAAGGGATTTGAACCCTCGACAACCGGAATCACAATCCGGGGCTC
>NZ_LOCN01000036.1:372-44889 GCF_001574435.1 Moritella sp. JT01 | reverse complement strand
CTCTGACCCCCTGGTCCCAAACCAGGTGCGCTACCAAGCTGCGCTAATCACCGAACATGCTCATTAGAATGCATCATTCTTAACAAGTGTGCGCATTATAGATATTGTGTGTAAGTCTGCAAGTCTTTTTAACCAAAAAACGATTTTTTTATCATTTTCAATTAAATCGGAATAAAAACAAACAGCGCCAGTGTAAAAAACAATCAGAACAAATTAACTTACTGAACTGTATTTACCTGTGCATGTTCAATTAAATGCAATGGGGCGACTGATGGGATTTGAACCCACGACAACCGGAATCACAATCCGGGGCTCTACCAACTGAGCTACAACCGCCATTAACCATTTAATTGCACAACCACTATAATGGTGCGTCCGAGAGGAGTCGAACCTCCGACCTCACCCTCCGGAGGGGCGCGCTCTATCCAACTGAGCTACGGACGCATCAGCAATATACTACGTCCAACGGCGAATCTCGTCTAGGAAAATCCGTTAATTCAACATGAATATGTTGCATAATTACAACGCCTGTATCTTTTATAACCAACTAAAAGCACTATCTAACTAAGGAAAATGCAACAAACACTGTTACAACTATTTAACCTAAGGCTTGGTAAGGATATAATGATTCGCAGCAGTAGGGATTTATTATAACAAAAGTCACCCATAGACTGACAATACCATTATTAGGGAGCTAAAAAGAGCATGTATAAATTACGAAATATTCTAATCACTTTATCAGCATCATTACTATTTGCATTTACCGTAAGCGCAAGTCACAACTCTGCGGAATCAGTTGCAGAAAGAATTGCCCCTGTAGGTCAAGTATACTTACCAGGTGAACTGGCTCCAGTCGTTGCGAAAAGCACTGCACCTGCAGAACCACGCTCAGGTGAACAAATTTATACGACTACTTGTAGCATGTGTCACGGCAGTGGCCTTGCTGGTGCTCCGATTAAAGGTAATGCGGATCAATGGGGACCTCGAATTGCAAAAGGTAAAGACACGCTTTATCGCCATGCAATCGAAGGCTTCAATGGCGTGATGCCTCCACGTGGTACTTGTGCAACGTGTTCTGATGACGAATTACAAGCCGCTGTTAATTACATGATCCAAGGCCTGTAACACGAGAGATAAATAACGTTATAACAACAGGATGACCTTAACTCTCCGATTATAACCAAGTAATTATTCGATAAAGCCACTCATTTTTTAGTGGCTTTTTTTTGACCCTCAGTTATCCACTGCTAGACTTTATCACTATAAGACTTAGTTTTTCCGTGATTAAAGACCATTAGGATGCCTACAGTGAACAAGGATCGTCTATCAAACCAACACCAGCCAAGCAGCGCCAAACTTATCGGTCTCGCGCTATCGAGTTCATTACGGACACAACGAGCCTTATTTTTAACACAGCTAAAGTCAGCCTCACAACAACTGCAACAAACCCAACAAAGTTTTGTATTATTACTGATTAAAATTGATAACATCGCCGATGTGGAGCAAAATTTTGGTAGTGAACTCAGTAATAAACTCATTACAATCATTCGTCACCACTTGCAATTATTAACCTCCAGTGACGACTGCTTGGTTAACTTACAAGGCGATGAGTTTGCCTTATTAAAAACGGACATAGTCGATGCGGATAGCGCTATCAGTCTCGCTAAAAAGATCCAATCACAGTTCCGCTTTAGCTTTCAGGTAAGTAACTATAAAATTCTCTGCAGCTGCAGTATTGGAATTAGTTTACAACAAGCCCCCCACTCAGTGAGTCAAGTATTGAAAGACGCAGATATCGCCCTAAAAATGGCCCTGCAACAAGGTCTCGGTCAATACCATCTATCGACTGCGTTACCCGTACCAGCTGAAAATACCTTGGCTATATTGCAACAAGAAAAGCTTACTCGCGCTATTATTAACAATGATATTCTGCCGTATTACCAACCTATTATTCAGCTTGACAGTAATCAATTGGTCGGTTTTGAAGTCATTGCCCATTGGCAAGAAGAGCATCACGACAACAGTTTTATGTCTTTCGCTGAACGTACCGATATTATTATCACCCTTGATTTACACATTATGTATCAAGCATGCTTACAATTAAAAAAGTGGCATGATTCGCACCCTAATAATCAACAAATCATGTTAGCGATGAACTTATCCGTCAAACATCTCATTCTTGAAGGCGCTGTTGAGCATTTAATTTTTATTATTCAACAACAACAGATCCCTCCACATCGTTTAGTATTTGAATTCAGAGAACATGAATTTATGGCTCACAATGAATTTGCCATACGCGCGTTAGAAAAATTACGCCAAATAGGGGTGCAAGTAGGATTAGATAATTTTTGTACCGGCTTTAGTTCTTTGAATGAATTTTTCAAATATCCGATCGACTTTGTAAAAATAGACAGCAGCTTTACCAATCGTATGCTGATGTCTAAAAAAGATCTGTCGTTGATTCGCGTAATTAGAGATATTAGCCACGATATGGGCTTTAAAGTCATTGTTGAAGGAATTAGCAATCCTCAGCAGCATGCTAAATTAATCGAGCTTGGCTGTGAGTTTGGTCAAGGCAGTTATATTGCTCAGCCAATGGACTATACGCAGGTTGATCGCTTATTAGAACTCTAATAAGCGTTAGTTTATTTATATTTTTATCAGCTACTTGTTAAAGAGGGCTCTTAAGTTTGCAACTCCACGTTTGCCTTTCTCTTGCTTTTCAACGGGCGAGTCAGGTTTTTTACGTAGGTCCCATTCCAGATCATCTTGCGGCAATTCAAGCAAGAAGCGACTTGGTTCGGGTTTCACGACTTCACCAAATTGACGGCGCTCTTTGCATAACATCATGAACAATACTTTTTGTGCTCGAGTGATGCCCACATAGGCTAAACGACGTTCTTCTTCGACATTTGGATCGTCATCAATGGAACTTTGATGCGGTAAAATACCCTCTTCCATGCCGACCATGAATACATAGGGATATTCCAGCCCTTTCGAAGCATGATAGGTCATTAGCTGTACTTGATCGGAATCATCTTCTTCTTCATTGCGCTCGAGCATGTCACGTAACGTTAAGCGGGTAACAACTTGTGCCAGTGTCATCTCTTCATCGAGATCATCCCCCTTGAGCATTTCAGTAACCCAACGATATAACTCTGACACGTTCTTCATGCGCATCTCAGCGGCTTTGGCACTGGGACTGGTCTCATACAACCAATCTTCATAATGTATATCACGCACCATATCACGCACAGCATCGATACTATCGCTACGCTGCTCTTGATCGGCTAACTCAACTAACCAACGCGTAAAACCACGTAATGCCAGCAAACCACGTCCACTCAGGGTTTGTTCTAAGCCCATTTCAAAGCTAGCAGCAAACAAACTTATATTACGCATGTTGGCGTAATTACCTAACTTTTCTAGTGTTGTCGGGCCAATCTCACGACGTGGTACATTCACCACACGTAAAAACGCATTATCATCATCCGGATTCACTAACAAACGCAGATAAGCCATCATGTCTTTGATCTCAGCACGTGAGAAGAATGATGTACCTCCGCTGATTTTATACGGTATACGGTTCGTCATTAAGGCTTTTTCAAATAATCGTGACTGATGGTTGCCACGGTATAAAATCGCATAATGTTTATATTCACTGCGCGCCATAAATTTATGTGCTAATAGTTCTGATACGACTTTTTCAGCTTCATGCTCTTCATTTTTGGTGGTGAACACTTTAATCGGATCGCCATACCCAAGTTCACTAAATAAGCGTTTATTAAACTCATGCGGATTGTTATCAATTAAAATATTTGCGGCTTTAAGAATACGTTGCGTCGAGCGATAGTTTTGCTCTAGCTTTACCACTTTCAAACCAGGAAAATCTTTTTGCAATAACGTGAGATTTTCAGGACGGGCACCACGCCACGAATAGATAGACTGATCATCGTCACCTACAACGGTGAATTTAGCACGTTGGCCAACAATCAATTTCACCAGTTCATATTGACTGGTATTGGTATCTTGATATTCATCCACGAGTAAATAGCGGATCTTGTTTTGCCAGCGTTCGCGTACTTCTTCATTTAAGCGTAACAACAGTGTGGGCATCATGATGAGATCATCAAAATCCAAGGCATTATACGCTTTCATGTGGCGGATATAGTCGTCATAACACTGGGCAAATAATTTGTCTTGGGGCATCTGCGCACGCGCAATCGCTTGCACCGGCAATACCAATTCATTTTTCCAACTCGAAATGGCGCTACGTAATTGGTCGATCAGCTCTTTATCTTCTTCCAAGGTATCTTGGGTGAGTTCTTTTAATAATGCCAACTGGTCTTGATCATCAAACAAGGTAAATGCCTGTTTGATACCTAAGGTTTTATATTCTTTACGAATAATATTTAACCCTAAGGTATGAAACGTCGAGACCATTAACCCTTTTGCTTCCTTCTTACCTAATGTCTTGGCAATACGTTCTTTCATTTCGCGCGCCGCTTTATTGGTAAAGGTTAGCGCAGCAATATTACAGGCCTTGTAACTGCAGTTTTGTACCAGGTGGGCAATTTTGGTGGTAATAACACGGGTTTTACCACTGCCAGCACCAGCGAGTACTAAACACGGACCAGAAATATATTTTACAGCTTCATCCTGACGGGGATTCAATTTCATAAGGGCAACACCAGACTAAAACATTAGGAAAAGAGGTATAAATTAGATTGTAGCAAATTTAACATAAAAAAAATGCCAGTTATAAATAACTGGCATTTTCTATACAGCGAATACGCAATCAAGAATTACTTGATTTTGCCTTCTTTGTACATAACATGCTTGCGAACTACAGGATCAAACTTTTTGATCTCCATTTTCTCAGGCATGTTTTTTTTGTTTTTAGTAGTGGTATAGAAGTGACCAGTACCAGCTGATGAATTCAGACGAATTTTATCGCGCATAATATAGCTCCTTAAACCTTCTCACCACGGGCACGCATTTCAGCAAGAACTGAATCGATACCCTTTTTATCAATAATACGCATACCTTTACAAGTAAGGCGTAATTTTACAAAGCGGTTTTCGCTCTCAACCCAGAAACGATGTGTGTGCAGGTTTGGCAAGAAACGGCGACGTGTGCGGTTTTTTGCGTGAGAAACGTTGTTACCAACAGCTGGTTTTTTACCAGTAACTTGGCATACTTTTGACATAGTGTGCTCCAATAACTTCAAATATAAGTGTCTACATAGTCGCATTTGAAGCTACTAGGTATACTTTTAATGCTCGGTTTATACAGTAAACCCAGACATAAATCAATAATAGTGCAAAATATCACCACCTTTAAATACACAAAAGTAGTGCTAAAAACAAGCGCGTACGATTACTTCCTGAGCTACTATGGAATAAAACAGTTTAAAACACAAAAAAAAGGCCAAAAACAAGCAATAAAAATTAAATCATAATAATTGCAAAAAGTATTTCAATTCGCCTAAATGTACAAATGCGAAACCCTTTTTTTCAGGTTATAATCCCCACTCCTTGATAGTGAGTTTACACCAATGCTTAACGATATAGAATTAACCGACCTTAGACAACAGTTTCCCGTATTATCCCAACAAGTGAATGATCACCCATTAATTTATTTAGATAATGCAGCGACAAGTCAGAAACCCTTGTGTGTGCTCGAGGCGATTAATACCTATTATCGAGACATTAACGCAAATGTACACCGCGCTTCACATGCGCTCAGCGCGCAAGCAACATCCGCGTATGAAAATGCCCGTGATATCTGCGCGCAATTTATTAATGCAAATAACAGTAAAGAAATCATTTGGACCCGAGGCACAACAGAAGCGATCAACTTAATCGCGAACTGCTTAACAACAGAATTTCAAGCTGGGGATGAGATTATCATTTCAACCCTAGAGCACCACGCTAATATTGTGCCTTGGCAGATGCTAGCACAGCGTACAGGGGCTATTCTTAAAGTCATTCCTCTATTGCCGTCAACAGATATCGATATGCAGGCTTACAAGTTATTATTAAGCGATAAAACCAAACTTGTTGCCGTTAGCCATGTATCTAATGCGATTGGCACAGTGAATCCGATTAAAGAGATCATTGCTTTAGCCAAACAAACTAACGCAAAGGTATTAATCGATGGTGCCCAAGCTATTTCACATTGGGACGTAGACGTACAAGCACTCGGCTGTGACTTTTATGTGTTCTCTGGACATAAAATGTATGGCCCTACTGGTATTGGCGTACTCTGGGGTAAAGAAGCGTTGCTTAATCAGCTTCCGCCTTGGCAAGGCGGTGGTGAAATGATTAAAGCAGTCAGCTTTGAACACACAACTTATAACGAATTACCGTTTAAGTTTGAAGCGGGTACACCAAATATTGCCGGAACAATCAGCCTCGCGCGTGCCATGAATTTTCTAAAGAGTTACGATCGTCAAGCGCTGGCAGATCACGAGGCCGAGCTACTTGCCTACACCACAGCGCAACTCGAAAAAATGCCACGCATTAAGATTATTGGTTCGCCTCAACATCGTGCAGGTGGCGTCAGTTTTATTATGGGTGACGCCCATAATGGTGATGTGGGTATGCTGTTAGATTTACAAGGTATAGCAGTGCGCACTGGTCATCACTGTGCACAACCTTTGATGCAGAGCCTTAACTTATCAGGCACTATTCGAGTGTCCCTAGCAATTTATAACACCAAAGCAGAAATAGATTTTTTCATTAAAGCATTAAATGAATTGCAAGATTTACTCTAATCTCAATAAATAAAAAATTAACTTTATCCCGCTAGGCTTTATGTCTAGTTGATAATACAGGAATGATCATGACCGATTTCTCGTCGAGCCCATTTGGTAACGAAATTACCAGTAGCGATGTAATGACTTTATTAAGCGCACAAAATGGTTGGCAAAATAAATACCGTCAATTAATTTTGCTCGGTAATAAGATCCCAGCGTTGACTGATGACTATAAAGTAGCAGAAAATCAAATTAAAGGCTGTGAAAGTCAGGCTTGGTTAGCGTTTAGTTGTGACGATGATGAGCGACTATGGTTTGGTCTGGATTCAGATGCGCGGATTGTTAAAGGTTTAATGGCGGCATTATTAGCCGCCGTTAATGGTAAAACGCGCGTTGAAATCGCGGCATTTAATATTGATGACTATTTTGCTCAGCTTGGTTTTATGCAACAGCTTAGCCCTTCTCGTGGCAATGGTTTAAAAGCGGTGATCGCGGCAATCCAAGCTGCCGAATAAACGAGAATATAAGTGGTAAATTGATTAACACCACTTATATATCAACTAATTTTCTACTATTTCTGCAGGTTTTTAACAATCAAAGCCGTGCCCATACCACCACCAATACACAGCGATGCTAAGCCATAATCGACACCACGCTTTTGCATTTCGTGTAATAGCGTTACCGTAATACGACCACCGGATGCACCCAACGGATGACCCAATGCGATAGCGCCGCCATTCACATTAGTCTTATCAGTAAACCAGTCCATATCGACATTATGCTCTTGAGTCAGATTCGTCATTACCCCTAACGCTTGTGCCGCAAAGGCTTCATTTAGCTCTAATAGTTCTATCTGTTCTAATGACATATCTGCACGTTTAAGCGCTTGCTCGATTGCCGGAACGGGACCTAAGCCCATAACTTGCGGATCGACACCACCTTGACCATAAGCAATTAATTCTGCCATTGGTTCTAAACCGTATTTTTCTACCGCCGCTTCAGAGGCTAAAATGATTGCAGCAGCGCCATCATTAATACCCGATGCATTTGCTGCAGTGACTGAACCATCCGCTTTGAATGCCGGACGTAGCTTAGCTAAACCTGCAACACTGGCATTATCTTTTGGATATTCATCAGTGGCAAAACTTTGTGTTTGGCGACGTACTTTCACTTCAACCGGTACGATCTCGTCAACAAAACGTTCTGCCGCAATGGCAGCCACCGCTTTGTGTTGGCTACCAACTGCAAAGGTATCTTGTTGTTCACGGGTTAAACCAAACTGCTCAACAATATTTTCTGCCGTCATGCCCATATGGTAATTGTTAAATACATCAGTCAAACCATCATTAATCATGGCATCAACCATGGTCATGTTACCCATTTTAGAACCAAAACGGGTTTTCGCTGGCATCAAATAAGGAATATTAGACATACTCTCCATCCCTGCAGCAACCACGATGTCCGCATCCCCCGCTTTAATATGCGCAGCACCGTCCATGATGGTTTTCATGCCACTACCACAGATCATATTCAACGTATAAGCAGGCACACTAGCAGGAATACCCGCTTGCATCGCCGCTTGACGACCTGGCCCCATGCCTTGCCCAGCACTAATCACATTACCAACAATCACTTCATCAACGAGCTCTGGATTAACCTTTGCGGCTGCTAATGCGCCTTTGATCGCCGTAGCACCTAACGTAGCGGCGTCAACACCCGCTAAGCTACCACCGAAACTACCAAGGGCTGTACGTTTTGCTGCAACGATAAATACTTTACTCATACCTTGTTTCCTTACTTGATGTGATCAGTTTATTTTTTCAAACATATGTTTGAATAGTATCACAAGTTATTAACATAACCGAATTTAGCACGGTCAAACCGAAGCGATAGGGAAAAGCCACGAGTGGTATTATCGGTGTTACAACAGCATAATTTAAGATTGGAAAAAACAGATGCAGGTTGAAAATAACATAAAACCAGCGAATACAAGGCGTATCAGCTGGTTTCAATCACGTTTCAGCGCGTAACGGTATTGGTTAATACTCATTTACTCAATACCGTTATTCAGAGCGATAACGAGCTTCTCTTTCGGCTAATTTTTTCAATACCCGCGAAGCCGCTATTAAACCAAAACTAGCCGTCACCGCGGTTGAAGAACCGAAGCCACTTGAACAATCCATGCCCGTTGCACCATCAAGAAAGTTCTTGGTCGAACATACTTCCCCATCAGTACCTGGGTAAATTAATTGCTCGGTTGAGAATACACATTCAATACCAAATCGACTGGTTGGGTTCTTACTGAAGTTATGCAAACGACGCAGATCAGAGCGTACTTTCGCCGCTAAAGGATCTTGATGTGTTCTAGATAAATCCAGTACTTGGATTTGGGTTGGATCGATTTGACCACCCGCAGCGCCAATAGTAATGCATTTGATTTTTTGTCGATTACAGTGCGCTAACAGTGCCGTTTTTGAACGTACGCTATCAATCGCGTCAATCACATAATCGAAATCTTTGCTTATGTGCATGCCAATATCATCAACAGTGATGAAATCATCGATTGGGGTCACTACACATTCTGGATTAATGGCACGAATACGCGCAGCCATTACATCAATTTTTTGCTGACCGATGGTGTCTTTTAAGGCATGGATTTGACGGTTAGTATTAGTCACACAAATATCATCCATGTCGATCAAGGTGATCTTGCCGATACCTGAACGCGCTAATGTTTCAGCTGCCCAAGAACCCACACCACCAATACCAATCACACACACGTGTGCTTGACTAAAAAATTGCAGTGCTTTAACGCCATATAAACGTGCAATACCACCAAAACGATTGTCATATTCGGCCGACATACCTTACCTCAAATAATACCAAAGGCGCATTATACTGATTCAGTCGCATAACTCAAAGTTTGCGATAAATAACACTTTCATCAGAATAATATAATCCAACCTCAGACTAGACAGATTTTTCAAATTTGTGCATTTAAAATGAAGCTTTAACTAGACGGATTTACGCTATGTTTGATCTACTGACTTCTACTCTGGCTTCACAAACACGCTTATGGGCGGGTACCAAAGCGGCAAAAACCACGATTAATGAGCAAGATCCGTTAATCATGTATGACAACGAAGCCGACCCACTTTGTCGCTTAGTACGTGAAGCTATTTCAGAATTGAATCTTGATGTACTTATTATTCCCTGCCCCAAAGGCGGAGAGCGTCACAAGCAACAGCTACAAGAAATGTACAGCACAGATAAAATTCCATTCTTGATTGATAAGAACACCCAGACTATCTTAAATTCTGCGTCTGAGATCATCAGTTATTTATACAAGTATTATGCGAATAGCAGTGCACCGATTCGGTTACGGGCTAATATTTTTAATTATGCCAGCTCAACCAGTGCATCGCTTATCCGTTGCAACGCAGGTAAAACTAAAAAGCCAGCATTAGAACCAACCGATCCATTGGTATTATACAGTTTTGAAAGTAGCCCTTATTCACGTCCTGTTCGTGAGACGTTATGTGAATTAGAACTGCCGTATTTATTGGTGAATTTAGGCAAGCAACAATTTGGCGAACTCGGCCCTGCCACAAGACGTTTAGGCCCCGGCGAATACAGTCCCTTACCAGAAACTAAACGCAGTGCATTTTTTGCTGAGCACGGCACAGTACAAGTACCGTTCTTAAAAGATCCAAACACCAATGTCGATATGTTTGAGTCTCGCGCAATTGTGAAATACCTAATCGCGACGTATGCAGTGTAATAATAATGAATATAACCAGATGAAAATACGACTCTTTCATCTGGAATTTTTATTATAATGACGACTTATACTAAACATTATACGAGGAAAGACGTAAAGAAAATTAGCTATAAAGGCAATTGATTTCACCACGAAGGATAATAATTGTTATCTCGTCGACATATTATTTAAATACATTTAATCTGCATCACAAAACCGTAACCAGAATCTAATGAAGCAATCCAATCGTCATCATTTTACAATTTAAAACCCATACTTAATTTACTTATTAATACTATTCTAAGCTTAACGTGGGAGTTAGTGTGATTCAGAAATTAATGTCATTTTTTTGCAAAAAACAGCACACACAGAAAAAGCAGCAAGCATTAAAACGTCGTTTAAATATCGCGATATCTCAAAATTATGACTCACTGTAAATCCTAGACAATCAATCCACAACAAGATGATTTAACGATTATTAATTAAGGGAGGTCGTTGGTATAAAAAGAAGGCTATCGTATCGATTATAGCAAACGCTTATGACGTCTTTACGAATAGACATTAGGTAACGAAGATATATTCCCAAGCTCTTAAAACGCCTTTTCCAACATAATTCCATCGGGATTTTTGCATAAAAAAACCCAGTAAACATCGTCATATTTACCGGGTTTAGCAACTTACACAATGATAATTACATCAGAGTATTAGCCAACAATTTTTTTCATGTCTGACATGTAACCACGTAGTTTCTTACCGATTACTTCAACAGGGTGATTACGAATTTCTTCGTTAACATCAATCAAACGCGCATTATCAACGCCGTTTGATGCAGCAGCAAATGCAGACCCCATTAATTCAGAAGGTAGCGCATTTACGTACTCACGTAGTTGTGGCGCTGCTTCATGAGAAAACAGGTAACAACCGTATTCAGCCGTATCAGAGATAACAACGTTCATTTCGTATAAACGCTTACGGGCAATGGTGTTCGCGATAAGTGGTGTTTCGTGCAGTGACTCATAGTATGCAGACTCATCAACGATACCTGATGCAACCATGCTTTCAAAGGCAAGTTCAACACCCGCTTTAATCATCGCAACGAATAAGGTGCCATTGTCGAAGAACTCTTGCTCATCAATAACGATATCTGATTCAGGATAGTTCTCGAATGCAGTTTCGCCAGTCTCTTTACGCCATTTAAGCAGGTTAACATCGTCGTTAGCCCAGTCAGCCATCATCGTTGATGAGAAGTGACCAGTGATAATGTCATCCATGTGCTTTTCAAATAATGGACGAAGTGTTGTTTTCATTTCGTCAGCCATTTCGAATGCTTTAATTTTAGCAGGATTCGATAGACGATCCATCATGTTAGTGATGCCGCCATATTTAAGTGCCTCAGTGATTGTTTCCCAACCGAACTGAATTAATTTACCTGCGTATGCCGGTGATTTACCATCAGCAACCATTTTGTCAAATGCAAGAATAGCACCGGTTTGTAACATACCACATAGGATAGTTTGCTCACCCATAAGGTCAGATTTAACTTCAGCAACAAACGAAGACTCAAGTACACCAGCGCGATCACCACCCGTTGCAGAAGCGTATGCTTTAGCAATTGCAAGACCATCGCCTTTTGGATCATTTTCAGGGTGAACAGCGATCAGTGTCGGTACACCGAAGCCGCGTTTGTATTCTTCACGCACTTCCGAACCAGGACACTTAGGCGCAACCATTACTACGGTAATGTCGTCACGCACTTGCATGCCTTCTTCAACGATATTGAAACCGTGAGAATAAGACAGCGTTGAACCTTGCTTCATCAGCGGCATAATAGTTTCAACTACATTTGAATGCTGCTTATCAGGTGTAAGGTTAAGTACTAGGTCTGCTTGTGGGATTAAATTCTCATAAGTATCAACAGTAAAACCATTTTCAGATGCATTTAAGAATGATTGACGTTTTTCTGAAATCGCCGCAGCACGTAATGCATAAGAGATATTCAGACCAGAATCACGCATGTTTAGGCCTTGATTTAGACCTTGCGCACCACAGCCCACAATAACAATTGACCAGTCTTTAATGAAGTTACAACCGTCAGTAAATTCACTGCGATCCATAAAACGACATTTGCCTAGTTGCTCTAACTGCTGGCGTAAGTTTAAAGTGTTAAAATAGTTAGCCATGTTGCTCTCCATGAGATTTTTGTAATTTGAATGCGCTATCACCACTCCAGTGATACTCTACCATTCACTATATGCTAAGTTACACATTGCTGGAAATGATATATTTACAATATAGTGTTGCAATAAACGCAACGTTCGCATTTATATACAAAAAAACGGTTCGAACGCAGTATTAAAATAAACAAAATACCAAATTATTGAAATTTAAACCCAATTGCAAATCTAAATGTAGAGTTTAAAACCAAATCATTCTATTGTACTAATGACAATGTCTTACACTTAAACTCATTATTATCATTAATGATTGCACACAGAAAATAAAAATCACACCCACTAAGAATAAGGTGAAATATGGATATTCGTTCACTACAACTTTTTTTACATTTAGCGGCCACTTTACACTTTGGGAAAACGGCAGAAGCGATGCACGTCAGTACATCAACACTGACCCGCACCATGCAGCGTTTAGAAGAAGCGGTTGGCAGCCAAATATTCGCTCGAGATAATCGTTCAGTTGCATTAACCGAAAGTGGGAAACGCCTACGAAGCTTCGCCCAACAAACCCTCGAAAACTGGACACAACTAAAAGCTGACCTGAATAATCACAGCGGCGAACTTGATGGTGAGCTTACTATTTTCTGCTCAGTGACAGCTGCCTATAGTCATTTACCACCGATACTCGATAAATTCCGCTTATTACATCCCAATGTTGAACTAAAACTGATTACGGGCGATGCAGCGATGGGCATGCAACTGGTTGATGAAGAAAAAATTGATATTGCCATTGCTGCACATCCGGACCAAATATCGAATCGACTAAAATTTGTCGAGATTGCAAAAGTACCGTTATCAATCATTACCCCAGTGATTTCCTGCCAAGTTCAACAGCAAATTATGCAGGATAATATTAATTGGAATGCAGTGCCTTTTATCTTACCTGAGCACGGCCCTGCACGTAAACGGATTGATAAATGGTTTAAACAAATGAAAATTAAGCCGAGTATTTATGCCACGGTTGCTGGTCATGAAGCCATTGTCAGTATGGTCGCATTAGGACTTGGGGTCGGTATTGCCCCCGCCGTTGTGGTTGATAACAGTCCTGTCAGAGATCGTGTATTAACCTTTGAAAACAGTAATACAATAGATCCATTCGATCTCGGTTTATGCTGCCTGCGAAAACGCTTTGACGAACCTTCGATTGCAGCCTTTTTTAGTATGATTAATCATTGATTTGTCATCAATTATTATTAAGAATAACAATAGCGTTCCGTTATAATCGGGATCTACTCTTCTCTCATCATTGTTACTATGGAGTTTTCATGGGTTTCAAAAAAATAGGCATAGCAATACTAGCCGCTTTAAGTCTAAGCCAAACTGCGGTCGCCAATGAGGTGCCAGCACAATTTTCCACGGTCGGCCTCAATGCGCCAAAAAGTCAGGATGTTAATGGTTTCCGTTTTTCATTATTCCATGGTCAAACAGAAAAAGTACAAGGCTTTGATATGGCCGTATTAGGTTTATCTGAAGTCGATAAACTCGACGGCATAAGTTTTAATTTATTGCTGGGTGCAAGTAAAGTAAACAAGGAATTTTCAGGCGCATCATTTGGTTTATTTAACTGGCATCTAGGTCAAGATACCGGTTTTAACATGGCCCTTGTGAATAATACCAGCCATGTGAAAGGCGTCAATTTAGCCATGGTTAATTTATCAAAAACAGTGGCAGGCGCTAATATAGGCTTAGTTAACTATAGCGACCGGTTATCTCTTGTTGATTTTGGTATGATTAATTATGCGAAAACGACTAAATTTCAATTTGGTCTGTTCAACGTAACTGAAAATTTACAAGGTTTACAGATTGGTTTATTAAACTATGCTGAAAATGGGGTGGTAAAAATATTACCCCTGATCAATTTTAAGCGGTCATTTTAAGTCGATTAATCGATAATTAAAATGCTAGACTATCATCAAACGAAATTAACGAATAGTTAAACTCACTCCGTAATGAGGTGCCGTATGATCAAGCCACAAAAATTAGAAGAAATCGCGAAGCAAATACATGACTCACTACCAACGGGTGTCAAATCATTAGGTACCGAAGTAGAAAAGAAGATCCATCAAGTATTGCAATCACAACTAAACAAGCTTGATCTGGTTAACCGTGAAGAGTTTGAAGTACAAACCAAGGTGCTATTACGTACGCGTGAAAAATTAGCAGCTCTAGAAGCACGTTTAACAGAACTAGAAAAATAGTGCTTAAGCCTGATACTGTTAACGCTAACCGTTGTTTACAGTATCAGGCACGAACTTGAATTCCGTTATCGCTCACTTTTAGCGACCCATACCTGCCTACTTATCTATTTTCAGCAATAATACATCAACCCAATTAATCTCGTGCTTACGGATCCGTTCATTAGCGATATAATGTAATACCTGTCCACACCGAAGCTGCGTATCCATGGCCGGATTTAATTTAAACCCTGTACCTTTTTCATCGTCAGCAATTGCCATCAGCGTCATGCTATATTTCTCTCGCAGAGGCTGAAAGACATCACCTACCGTCATTTCCGGCGCATTCTCTAATGTTAAGCAATATAATGTTGCTTCATCAAGCGTCGAAAACAGTTGTTCATGAACAATACTGGCACCAGGAGATTGCATGGTTCGTACTAATATTTCAGCATGACGTGAACTTGCACATTCGACATTGGGGCAATGCGCGCGCAGCAGATCAGCTTTACTTTCCTCATGAAAATAAGCACTGATATGCGCCTGTTTTGAGGCATGTGATGATGCACTTAATGCCATCGATAGCGTCATTTCATCATTTTCACCATCAACAATAATAGAACTCGCCTGTGCGATCGCAATACGCGCTAATTCATCACGATCGGTGAAAGATTCTAGTTTGGCAAACTCCACATCCAGCAGTTGTGGGAATGGATGGCTCATATCACGCTCAACACACAAAATTATCTTGCGTTTATACCGCTTTTTATCGGCAAGAATCAGATCTAAAATCCGTTTAGTGCGATGCGCACGCCAGCCTAAAATTAAAATATGGTCGCTATAAGTACTAAAATCTTTTTTTCCGTTCATACCTTTCCTTGCGAGTGCCACGATTGCTTGCGTGGTTTTACCAATCGCTGCACCAAAAATTAATAACCCAAAAGGGATCTGTACCAAGGCGACAACAAGTTGGCCATGTGCTGTAGTCGGCGATAAATCACCAAAACCAACCGTGCTGATCACCACGACGGTGTAATAGAAAAATGTCAGCGGTTCAATTAACGTGCTTTCACCCGCTAACCATAACAATCCCCATACGACAGCTAAATAACTACAAAAAATAAAAAATAGATTCGCCCAACGCAGTTCAGCAGTGAGCTTGCGTAACGCTAGGCTAATTAATCGAGATATATACATATTGACCTAATGCTTATTAATGGCTAGGTGCTTGCGAATAAGCTCAGCCGTTTGCAACGGTTGCTCTAACGGGAACAAATGCCCACCGTCCACTTCAACCAGTTTAATGTGTGGCTGCTTACGCAATAATCGAGCGACGGCTTCTGTCGATAACGTATCAGAGTCACGCCCTCTGATCACCACGGTATCGGTCGTTAAATGTTTAATGCTAGACCAAACCCAAGGTACTGTCTGATAAATAGAGGCTTCCCACTCACGACTATAGCTCAGTTTAAAACCGTCATCGGTTTGGTACAAACCTTCGGCCATGTAATCCGCTAATACGCTGTCTGAAATGCCTTTAAAACCACGTACTTGACGGTGAAAGTCAAAACCTTGCTGAATATTATCAAACGTATTTGGACGTCTTAATGTTTTTTCGACCAGTGGTAGTTTTTTACGTAAGAAATGAGGTAGATTATGCATAATAAAAATCATATGAGGTGCAAGAATAACCGGGTCAAGGAGAATAAGTTGTTTCACTTTTTCAGGTTCACGCACCGCACAAATGAGACTAATCAAGCCCCCCATCGAATGACCGACTAAGATAATCGGCTCTGGTTGCGCGGTAATAAAACGGCAAGCGTCATCGATCATTAATCGCCAATTATCAAAACCATCGGGAATCGGTAAGGGCCACAAAGGACGCTGGTAAACAGTGCTAACTTTATATTCGTCGGTAAGCGGTTGTAACATTTGTTGATACATGGCTGGCGGAAAACCATTGGCATGAAAAAACACCAAATGTTCACCGTCACCACCAATATGCTTAGCAGGTAATCCTGCCACGACAGCGCCCTGAGCTGATAATTGTTCTGCGATCCATTGCTTCATAATTTACCTATTTGATACTTGTGCAAGTTACAATATCAACCCGATATCATAACTCGATATTAATTTTGGTTATTCAGGTACTAACCATTCCAGGCGGAAGTTAGCGTTGTTATCTTGGCCTAACTCTTTGGTTAACCAAGGTAATAACTCCTCCATTTGCGAGTATAGTTTCCACGGTGGATTAATCACCACCATCCCTGTTCCTGTCATCCCGCGTTCTTCGTTATCACCTTTGACACAAAGCTCGATAACTAAAATTTTCTTAATACCGGTGCCAACAAAGTCACGCATAAGCCGATCAATCGTGCGACGTTCAATAACCGGATACCAAAGTGCATAAGTGCCAGTTGCAAAACGACGGTAAGTCTGTGCGATCTCCTGCACGACCTGACGGTACTCGGTTTTGATTTCATAAGATGGATCAAGCAGTACTAAACCACGTTTATTGCGTCCAGGTAGCAAGGCTTTTAGCCCTTCGTAAGCATCTTTCTTGTACACGCGCGCTTGACGATCACCAGCAAACTCTTGCTCTAATAATTTTACATCTGCAGGGTGTAATTCCGTCATTTGCATACGATCTTGTTCACGTAGTAATAAACGCGCAACTAATGGTGATCCCGGATAATGCTTCAGGGTAGACGTGTTATTTAACTGCTTAATCATATTTAAATAAGGGATTAATGGCGCAGGTACTTCACCTTGTTGCCAAATTCTGGCGATACCATCAACATATTCAGCTGTTTTTTCTGAATGTGCACTCGATAAGCTATAACGACCCGCAGCAGAATGGGTATCGTGATAAATAAAAGGCGACTCCTTTTGTTTTAACGCTTCTAAAATCAATACTTCAACCGTATGTTTAAGCACATCTGCAAAGTTGCCAGCGTGAAAGCTGTGGCGATAGCTCAGCATAATATTTCCAATAAATGATAAATTAATTGCGGTAAAGGGTAGCACTGTTTACTTAAAACTAGGCTATTTATTCTATGTTTCAAGTACCCAATAGTATGCTTTATTCATACTTTCGTTAATTTTTCAGTTGTTATAGTGATTAGCTAAGTTCAGCGGTATACCTACTGTTTCATTATTCTGACCAAAGGACACGGCCATGCTGCAATCATTAATACTCATATTATCGCTTCTACTATCGGCCTGTAGCCTCAACCAAAAACGCTTAACTGCATCCCCAGGTTTTAATAAACACCCGCTATTAACCACAACTGCTAAAGCACATTACCTTGATTGGGATCGCGCATTAACAGCATCCATATTACTGAATAAAGACTACTCTTTTAACCAACACATCGATGCTTACACCGTTCTTTATCATCCAGACATAGTCACGTTTTATAACGGTGATGATGCCTTGCTCGCACTCAAAAAAATAAAATTACGCAGGCACTGGAAAATGAATAATGAACAACAACGAGAGCAAGTCCTACGCTTAAAAACCGAGGTCAAACTAGGTGTTTATGATCGCCAACAGCAAGCATTTCCAATTAAAGCCACTAAACTACTCAATGAGCAACAAAGTTATCAGTATAAATTCACTAAAAAACTACCTAAAGAAAGTAGTTTCCCTCCAGCTTTCTATATTTATATTAGTAATATAACCCAACTTAAACAGTTAAAATTAGAACCTGAACTCGCCCGATTAGTCACGAGTAATAATATTCAACAAGGGCATATCAACCGCCTACCTATCGATATCGAAATTAACATTAATCAAGTTGCAGGACAGCAAGGAGAGGGATTAGGCGCAATAATGACTCGCGTAATTTTTTACAGCGATGTAGACAGAGAAGTACCACTGAGAATTGATTCATTCTCAGTGGTGGATGAGTAAGTTTGCCCCACCGAGACTATCTAGTGCGCAAGAAAAAACTTATACGCTGGATTGTTGGTTTCTTCTTTATATTGATAACCCAACTTAACTAAATAAGCTGAAAAAGCTTTCATCTCACCATCTGGTAACTCAAAGCCCGTTAATACACGACCATAAGCAGCACCATGGTTACGATAATGAAATAAGGTAATATTCCAATTCATTCCTAGGGTTAATAGAAAGTTTTGCAATGCACCTGGATGTTCAGGGAATTCAAAACTAAACAAACGTTCTTGCAAGTCTTCAGCAGGACGGCCACCAACCATATAACGTACATGCTGCTTGGCCATTTCATCTTCAGATAAATCAACCACTGGATATTCTGCATCTTCCAGCTGTTTAATGACGGTCGCTAATTCAGCAGTACCTTGCGGTGTACGTAAGCCGACAAAGATATTTGCCGCGGCACGATTAGAATAACGGTAGTTAAATTCAGTCACGGCGCGATTGCCAATTAATTCACAGAACTTTAAGAATGCACCAGGACGTTCAGGGATCGTAACCGCAAGCACCGCTTCCTTCTTCTCGCCATATTCACTGCGCTCTGATACATAACGTAATGAGTGGAAGTTAACATTCGCACCACTTAAGATCGCCGCCATGTTCTTATCACGTAAACCGTTTAATTCAGTATATTTTTTTAATCCCGCCAGCGCTAATGCGCCCGATGGTTCTGCGATTGCACGGGTATCTTCAAAAATATCTTTTAACGCCGCACAAATTTCATCACTGCTCACCGTAATGACATCATCTATAAACTCATTACAAAGGCGGAATGTTTCAGTACCAATCCGTTTTACCGCCACACCATCGGCAAAAATACCAACACGGTCAAGCGTAACGGGTTCACCCGCATCTAATGCCGCGCGTAAACAGGCAGAGTCTCGCGGCTCAACCCCGATCACTTTAATTGATGGTTTTAATTGTTTGATATACACAGCAATACCTGCAGCAAGACCACCACCGCCAACAGGCACAAAGATATAATCTAAATGGGCATTTTGTTCTAGCAGTTCACGCGCAATAGTACCTTGCCCCGCGATCACATCCGGATCATCAAACGGTGGGATCAAGGTATAACCTTCTTCTTCTGAAAGTTTCTTAGCATAATTTGATGCTTCATCAAAACTATCACCATATAAACAAACATCAGCACCAAAACCACGCACCGCGCTCACTTTAATATCTGGGGTAATAACCGGCATCACAATGATGGCTTTAATACCCAGTTTCTTCGCAGACAGCGCAACACCTTGGGCATGATTACCTGCAGAAGCAGCAACGACACCGCGTAATTTTTGTTCTTCAGATAATTGCACCAATTTATTAAATGCACCGCGTAATTTAAACGAGTGCACGGGTTGACGATCTTCACGTTTAAGAAGAATACTATTACCCAAACGTTCAGATAATTTTGTTAATGGTTGTAACGGGGTGACCACAGCAGCTTCATAAACCGGTGATAACAGGATCTTACATAAGTATTCACTTGCTGTAAGTTGTGATTGGGGTTGTTGGGGCTCGTTATTTGTCACTCGATCATCCATTGAAATATAACTGACAAGTTAACGCATTGGCATGCAATCGTTAACGCTATAATTTAGTTATAACAACAATCGAAACAGATAAAAAGGTTTAACTCAGGATAACTTTTTACAGGAAATAAAAAAGGGAGCATTTCGCTCCCCTTTGGATATTTATATTAATTGATTACGCTGTTTTAGCTACTGCATTTATTTCTTCAGATGCATGTGCTATTTCAAGGTTTAGTTCACCTTCACTCTTAGCAACAATCGTATTAACCGCTGTATCACCGATTACGTTAGCAGAAGTACAGAACATATCGTTGATACGGTCAACCGCAGCAATAATAGCGAGTGCTTCAACAGGTAGACCAAGTTGTGTTAGTAACACACCGATCATCACGATACCGCCACCTGGTACACCACCTGCGCCAACAGATAGTAGTAGGATAGTTAGACCCATAGTGAACATATCAGTCACTTGTAGTGGTGTGCCGTATGCGTTGGCAGCAAATACTGTCGCAATTGAGATATAGATAGATACACCAGACATATTCATTGTTGCGCCTAGTGGAACACCAAAACCAGCAACTGTTTTCGATACACCAATCTTATCCGTAAGGGTACGCATCGTTACCGGAATAGTGGCGTTTGAGCTTGCTGTAGATAGTGAAAATAGGAACTGCTCACGAACTTGGCGACGGAATGTAGCTGGACGGATACCCGTTGTTGCCCATACTGCTAGTGGGTATACAATTAAGATCCATACTAAAAGCAATGCTACAACCAGACCCACATAACCCGCTACTGAAGCAAGCGTTGCACCATCAAGCGTCGCACCTAATTGAATCATTAACGCGAATACACCAAACGGGGCAAAGCTCATGATTAGGCTAACAAGTTTCATCATGATGTCATTCGCGATTTGGAATGCATTAATCGCTGGACCACCTTTTTTGTCTAGCGCTTGAATTGCCAGACCAGTGATGATTGCCATGAAGATGATTTGTAACATGTCACCAGAAGCAAATGCTTGCACTGGGTTACTTGGTACGATGTTAACAATCATTTGACCGATATCAGGTGTTTCTGTTGATGCTAGGTGTACCGCAGTACCGCCCAATTCAGCAAGGTTGGCACCAACACCGGGTTGAACAATCATTGCCACAATAAGTGCTACTGTGATTGCGATTGCTGTATTAGCGAGGTAAAGGAAGAACGTTTTGCCACCTAAGCGACCAAAACTTTTGATGTCTTTCAGTTCACATACACCACATACAATAGAGATGAAAACTAATGGCACAACCATTAATTTAATCAGTGATACAAACATAGTACCGACTGCAGTAGCTGCACCGACAAAATATGTATCAAGAAACGATCCTGCGCCAAAGCCATACTGAACGATAGTACCCAGTAACAAGCCCACAAACAGGGATATAAATATTTTCGAACTTAGTGATTTATCCATAACAAACTCAGCCTTTCAATTATCATAGTAGTGTGTGTTTTTTTCTTATATATTATTTTTATATTTTTACAATTCTTTGCACTGCAAGATTTGATGGGTGGAGAGTATTACAACTCTATTGATGAAGGGAAGCAGTTCAATCATCTGGCAACAGGAAAATTGAGGTTGGTCACATATCCAAGTATTTTTTGACCTTTTACGACTACGTAACATCTATATAATCATCAATAAAAGTCACTTTAAATTAAGAAACGTCAGCTTTACCGTACAAAAACCGACAAAAACCCTTATATACTCAAAAGTAGGCATTGTATCGATAATAAGGAAAACAGAAAAAACCAGTGAGTTTTAACAAATGTAGTGATTTATAGCGTAAATTTAACCTAAGTTACCCTTGCGAACTAATAGCATTAAAAATAGGAGAGTATTAAAGAAGAGTAAAATCAAAAAAGGCACTCAAAAAGGCTCTGAGCACCCCAAAAATAAACTAGATGATTATTCTGCCACAGCCGATTTTATTGGTTTTTCTGGCGTTGCAGTGTCATTTTCAACATTATCGGCAACCTTGTTAGGCTCAACTATTGTTGAATCACTATTTTCCGCTTCAACAATAGTTGAGTCCGGCGTTAAAGTGATGACATCAGGGAGCACAATCGCTTCTTCTGCAACAATTTCGGTCACCACAGGTTTTGGTGCTGCACATAAACTATAATCCGTATTTTCATTATTTCGCCAGAACTGACTGTTGTGACGGATCATTGCACGAACCTCTGCAATGTACGCCTCTTTTCTTTCCGAATAATTAATTAACCCTGCCGCGAGTGCGCAGGCATCAATGACCTCGCCGTTTTTACGTAACTCAGAACGGATCTCACGTAGCGGTAAATAACTCTGGTTTCGATTGATATTGCGGAAATACGAACGCACTGACGCTTCGATCGAATCAAAGCTTGCCACTTCATGCGCAGCCCCTTGTTCGCGTTGATTTGGGACAATCCCACAGCCTTTGCTAAAGCACCATTGACCAAAGAAGTTATGTCCAAGTTTCACAAAGCGTGATGTCCCCCAACCGGTCTCATTCGCCGACTGACTAAATACCAGTTCTTCTGGGATTACATCAACATGTAACAATAACGCATTAATCAAGGCATGGTCATTATTAGCTGTCACTTTATACATACTGGCCATATATTGCAGCTGCGTTTGCTCTTGTGCTGTTAATGTTGTTTTAGCCTGCCATTGAGTTAGCAGTGCACGCTCTGCTAATACTTCAGCAGTAACGGTATCAAATGCGGGTTGTAGATAATTAAAGAATGCGGTTTTCTTGGCGGTAACATCATTAAACGCAGCAAAGTCTGGCACATCTGATTTTTCGACTTCAATAGCATCATCAGATTTAAGCGCGGTATAGAAACCGAAAAGACCCAGTCCTATAAACAGGAGTAAAATTGTTATTTTCTTTTGCATATAAAAAAGCACCATTAATAAATAATGGTGCTAATTTAACACGTTCATTACAATAAGCTAGATTATAGAATCATGCTCTTTGGTGCAACGAACGGTAAGTTATGTGCTTCAGCAACATCTTGAACCGTTACTTGACCAGCGATAACGTTTAGGCCGTTTAGTAAGTGCTCATCTTGTATTAATGCTTCTTTCCAACCTAGGTTAGCAAGCTTGATGATGTACGGTAGTGTGGCATTGTTTAATGCAAACGTAGATGTTTTCGCAACAGCACCAGGCATGTTAGCAACACAGTAGTGTACAACGTCATCAATGATGTAAGTTGGGTCTTGGTGTGTCGTCGCATGTGAAGTTTCGAAACAACCACCTTGGTCAATCGCAACGTCAACAACAGCAGCACCAGGCTTCATGCGTGAAATTAGGTCTTTAGTTACTAGCTTCGGCGCAGCTGCACCAGGAACTAATACCGCACCAATCACTAGATCAGCTTCTAATACATATTTTTCAATTGCATCGTGTGTAGAATAAACTACTTTCAAACGACCATCGAATTGGTTGTCGAGGTTAGCGAGTACAGTAAGGTTACGGTCTAACATAGTTACGCTAGCGCCCATACCCACAGCCATTTTAGCAGCATTCATACCAACAACACCGCCGCCGATAACAACAACGTTTGCAGGAGCAACACCCGGTACGCCACCCATAAGAAGACCACAACCACCTTGTGATTTTTCTAATGCTTGTGCGCCAGCTTGAATTGACATACGACCAGCAACAGCAGACATAGGAGCAAGTAGTGGTAAACCACCGTTTGCATCAGTTACTGTTTCATAAGCGATACAAACTGCATTACTCTTAATTAGGTCTTCTGTTTGCGCTAGATCAGGTGCAAGGTGTAAGTAAGTGAATAACACTTGGCCATCACGTAGCATTGCACGTTCAACAGGTTGTGGCTCTTTTACTTTCACAATCATGTCTGCAGTTGCGAAAACTTCAGCGGCAGTTGTTAAGACTTTTGCACCAACAGTTTCATAATCGCTGTCGCTAAAACCAATACCAGCACCAGCAAATGTTTCAACATAAACTGTATGGCCATGTGTAATAAGCTCTCGTGCACTTGCAGGAGTCATACCTACGCGATACTCATGGTTTTTAATTTCTTTAGGTACGCCGATGATCATATGCTATTCACTCCAATTTCTGGTTTATTTAACTGGTTAAGAAAACCTTCTCGATATATAGGTGCAGTATAGCTATAGATCTGCAAAATTAATCACTAAAGATCCATCTAATTTCAAGAAAAGATTATAGAAGATTTGTTAAATTGATGTTGAACAGAAGATAATTTTTTCTGTGAGCAAGATCGCCCTCAAAAAAAGGGCCCAGTGGTAATCATAGTCGATTACCACTGAACCCTTGATATAGATCATAGCGAATTGCTACATAATACTAACGAGGTAGGCTAGATTAGGTTTCTATCGCGTACCGCACCTTTATCTGCACTTGTCGCAAAGTAACCGTAAATACG
Source organism: Moritella sp. JT01 (assembly GCF_001574435.1). GTDB lineage: Bacteria > Pseudomonadota > Gammaproteobacteria > Enterobacterales > Moritellaceae > Moritella. Next base: position 20,020 of record NZ_LOCN01000036.1, on the reverse strand, counting down.
TAATGCTTGTGTTACTTTTCGTTCGCGTATCTCAACAGGTTTCCAGGCTAATTCCCCGCGGCTTTCCATTTCAGTGCGACGCGCAGCAAGTACATCATCAGCAACCACAAGATTCATCGAGCGTTCTGGAATATTAATATCAATAATATCGCCATCTTCAACCAGACCGATCAAGCCACCACTTGCGGCTTCAGGTGAAGCATGACCAATAGACAGACCCGACGTACCACCCGAGAAACGACCATCAGTAATGAGCGCACACGCTTTACCAAGTCCCATCGATTTCAGATAACTGGTTGGATATAGCATTTCTTGCATACCTGGACCACCTTTCGGTCCTTCATAACGAATAACAACCACGTCACCGGCTTTAATTTCACTGGCTAAAATAGCACTTACCGCAGAATCTTGGCTTTCAAATACCCGTGCAGTACCACGGAACAATAAATTATCATCCTCGACACCCGCCGTTTTAACTACCGCGCCATTGATGGCAATGTTACCAGTTAATATCGCAAGACCACCTTCTTGACTATAGGCATTTTCGATTGAACGAATACAACCATTAGCACGATCATCATCGAGTGAATCCCAACGGCAATCTTGGCTAAAGGCTTTCGTTGTACGGATACCAGCCGGACCTGCCGAATACATTTTCTTCACCGCGTCAGATTGGGTAGTGATAATATCAAACTCAGCTAACTGCTCAGCCATGGTCATACCCATTACGGTCATATTATCAGTATGCAATAAACCGGCACGGTTCAACTCACCTAAGATAGCCATTACACCACCGGCGCGATGCACATCTTCCATATGATAGAGCGGCGTTGACGGAGCCACTTTACATAACTGCGGTACTTTACGTGATAATGCATCCATATCCGCTAAGCTATAATCGACTTCGCCTTCAATTGCAGCGGCGATTAAATGCAATACTGTATTGGTTGAACCACCCATGGCGATATCTAGCGTCATGGCATTTTCAAAAGCGTCACGATTAGCAATATTACGCGGTAATACTGATTCATCATTTTGCTGATAGTAACGTTTACACAGGTCAACAATACGACGACCTGCATTTAAGAACAGTTCTTCACGATCTGCGTGGGTTGCGACTAATGAACCATTACCCGGTTGTGATAGTCCTAATGCTTCAGTTAAGCAGTTCATTGAGTTAGCAGTAAACATACCCGAACATGAACCGCACGTAGGGCATGCGCTACGCTCTACTTTTTCAACATCTTCATCTGACACATTTTTATCTGCGCCCATTACCATGGCATCGACTAAGTCTAACTTAATGATCTGATCTGATAATTTAGTTTTACCGGCTTCCATCGGGCCACCGGAAATAAAGATAACCGGAATATTAAGACGCAATGCCGCCATTAACATACCAGGGGTGATCTTGTCGCAGTTAGAAATACATACCAAGGCATCCGCACAATGGGCATTAACCATGTATTCAACAGAATCAGCAATTAGATCTCGCGATGGTAAGCTATATAACATGCCGTCGTGACCCATAGCAATACCATCATCAATCGCAATGGTATTAAATTCTTTAGCAATACCGCCAGCTTTCAAAATTTCGCCTGCGACTAATTGCCCCATGTCTTTTAAATGGACGTGGCCAGGAACAAACTGGGTAAATGAATTAGCAATCGCAATAATTGGTTTGCCGAAATCTTCTTCTCGGGTACCGGTTGCACGCCACAAGGCGCGAGCACCAGCCATATTACGGCCTTCGGTAGATGTTGCAGAACGCAGTTTAGGCATCGGTTCTCTCCATGAAACAAAATAAACAGTTAATATAAAGGAGGCAATCTGCGCCTCACCTTAATAATAAAATCGACTCATCGTCGTAAACAGGTGTTAACAACACCTACTTATATATATAGCAGTAATATAAATAGAACGATTAGCTTGGATCCGCCACATAATCCAACCAACCCCACTTATCTTCACTCTGACCTTTAATCAAAGCAAAATAAGCAGTTTGTAATTTCTCTGTAATGGGACCGCGTTTGCCTGTGCCAATGTCAATACGATCAACAGAACGTACTGGAACCACTTCCGCAGCCGTACCGCACATGAACATTTCATCTGCTAAGTACATGGCTTCGCGGGCAATCGGTTCTTCACGCACTTCATAACCAAAGTCTCGCGCCAGTACCATTAAGGTATTTCGCGTTAATCCCGGTAAGATACATGCTGTTGTCGGCGGCGTATAGATAACCCCATTTTTCACGAAGAACAAGTTCTCACCCGCGCCTTCAGAAATGGTGCCGTTCACATCCAATGCAATACCTTCAGCGTAACCATGACGCTTCGCTTCAGATGAGATCAGTTGTGATGATAAATAGTTACCACCGGCTTTTGCGCCAGTAGGAATAGTATTAGGTGCTAAGCGATTCCAAGAAGTAACGCAAACATCTACGCCTTCTTCCAAACTGTCATCGCCCAGATAAGCACCCCAGTTCATAGCGGCCACAAGCGCCTCGCATACTGTGGATTTAGGTGTTAAACCCAGTCCAACATTACCAATATAAGCCAGAGGGCGTAAGTAAGCATTGGTAAGGCCATTGGCTAATACTGCATCTTTACAGGCTTGTTCTATTTCTTGTTTTGAGTAAGGGATAGACCAGCCATAGATCTTAGCGGAATCAAATAGACGTTGAACATGTTCTTTCAGACGAAAAATAGCGGGACCTTTCGGCGTATCATATGCACGAATACCTTCAAATACCGATGATCCATAATGCAATGCATGCGTAAACACACTCACTTTTGCTTGAGATTCCGGTACCATTTTTCCATTAAACCAAACTTGCTGTTCAGTATTCGCCATAATCGCTTCTTCCCTTAATTGCTGTAATTTTGTATTATTTTAAATAACGCCAGTACTGGCATCCTACAATCCAATGCACACCAGCGTTTTCAATAAAGTGTTATATTGTAGTAATGTACTGAACGTTTAATTTACTCACATCAAATAATTTATTTAACTGTTTATAGAGTAAATCAATCCCGCGCTCTCCAGATACTGTAACCGTAATCTTTATGCTATTGCAATCATTCATTTGTACCGAATTCATGCTACTAATGCGAAAGCCTCGATGACGAATAACACGTAATACTCGCTCTAAAATTTCGAGTGTATTGGTGGCTTCAATCACCACTTCATGTACTTGTTTAGTACTCATCATATTGCTCCAACATCTCACCGTTATTAACCCCAGGTGGCACTAATGGCCAGACATTTTCTTGCTCTGATATTTGTACATGCAAGAAATACGCACCATCACTGGCTAGCATACGGTCCATCGCTGGTTGCACTTGCTCTTTAACCACCACCGTTTCGCCAGGAATACCACATGCCGCCGCTAACGCCACAAAATCAGGGTTATCATCAAGAATAGTCTGCGATAAACGACCATCAAAAAACAGGGTTTGCCATTGACGAACCATACCGAGACGTTGATTATCGATTAATACAATTTTGACCGGTAATTTAGCCCGGTTGATCGTCGCTAATTCTTGGATGTTCATCATAATAGAACCATCACCCGTGACCACAACGGGCATCGCATCAGGACGCGCGAGCGCCGCACCAACGGCCGCCGGTAACCCAAAACCCATGGTGCCAAAACCGGCACTGGATAATAAATTTTCAGGTTGGGTAAATGTCATGTGTTGTGCCGTCCACATCTGGTGCTGACCAACATCACACGCCACAAAATGGTCTTCAGGTAAGCAGGCAGACAATTGCTTCAATAACAAAGGTGCATAGATAGCAATGCCAGGATGATCATAACGAAAAGCGGTATCGACTTTCATTTCTAAGGTATGTAATCGCCAAGGCGCAATATCCAAGGTCATTTTTAACGCGGGCAGAATAAGTTTAAGATCTGTAGTAATAGCAACGTTAGCAACACGCAATTTATTGTGTTCACACGCATCAATATCAAGGTGGATAACTTTGGCATGTGGGGCAAACTCATCAAGTTTACCAGTCACTCGATCATCAAAACGCGCACCGACTGCAATCAACAGATCACTTTCTTGTACTGCTAAGTTAGCCGCTTTCAGGCCATGCATCCCTAACATACCCAAATAATAAGGGTGTTCAGGATCGGCACTGCCTATGCCTTTTAACGTGCTGACCATCGGAATATCTAATGCTGCCGCTAATTCACGTAGTTCAGGTACCGCATTCGCCATACCGACACCACCACCAACATACAATATTGGTTTTTTAGCCGCATGTAATAATGCACGAGCTGCAGTCACTTCTTCATCCACCAAGCCATCTAACGGCGGTAACACAGGTAATTCAGATACCGTCTCACACGCCATTTCTGCCAACTGAATATCTTTAGGAATATCAATTAATACTGGACCGGGACGGCCAGTTGTCGCAATCGTGAATGCTTCAGCAATAATACGATCTAAGTCATTTTGATCTTCAACCAAAAAGCTGTGTTTGGTACATGATAACGTCATACCAAGAATATCCACTTCTTGGAACGTATCCACGCCAATCAAGGCGCTCGGCACTTGCCCTGTGAACGCAACAACAGGGATCGAATCAGCCATTGCTTCCGCTAAACCCGTCACTAAGTTAGTGGCACCTGGACCTGAAGTCGCAATACAGACTCCGACTCTAGCACCAGCACGCGCATAACCCAACGCAGCCATGATTGCGCCTTGCTCATGTCGCGCTAATAAATGCGCGACACCACCATCATATAACGCATCATACAATGGCATGATCGCGCCGCCAGGATAACCAAAAACTTGGGTTACTCCCTGTTTACGTAAAGCATTTACAATAAACTCTGTTGCTTTCATTAATCCACATCCCTTTAAACATCATTCTTGTAAATCGTTAAACGCCAAACAAAAAAAAACCCCGGTTATTGACCGGGGTTTTCTTATTGCTGGATTAAGCTTATTTTCGCTTAGCAGTAAGTCCCCGGCTTGGTAATTTAATAATTACCACCAGAATGCTGACCACAATAATAAGACGCGAAGTAAACCCAAACATATAACTAATCCAACAACTCTATAAAATTTTTATGATTCATTATTAGCATGGTGAATTTATTTAAGCAAGCCTTTAACCGCGCATAAAATAACTAAAACAACCAAATAAATGCGCACTGGCAATTTAAAATGTTGAAAAACAAATAAATTCAAGTTTAAAAATTCACAAATGACAGACATCACAAAATAGACTGTGGCAAATAGGCCTTGCTTAAGGTTTTAAAATAATCCACCTAATTCAAGCATGCTTATTGTTAATTACACTAAGGTATAAATACAATTATAAAAGCCAAGGATGATGAATGAGTTTAGCCGTGATCTATAGCCGTGCAATTTTAGGTATCAACGCACCTTTAATTACCATTGAAGTTCACATCAGCGAAGGACTACCAGGCTTTACCATTGTCGGCCTACCAGAAACATCGGTGAAAGAAGCCAAAGATCGCGTGCGTAGTGCTTTGATGAACTCTAATTTTGTGATGCCAGCCAAACGGATCACCGTCAATTTGGGACCTGCCGATCTACCAAAAGAAGGCAGCCGTTATGATTTACCGATTGCTATCGCTATTTTAATCGCATCACAACAAGTGACGACTAATCGACATCAGCAATTGGAATTTATTGGTGAACTCTCTTTATCCGGTAAATTACGTACTTGCCGTGGCACAATCCCAAGTATAATAGCGGGTAAAAAAGCCCAACGCAGTACTATAATTCCCTTTGATAATGGCCATGAAGCAGCACTTATCGATAATGCCACTTGTTTCACCGCTCTGGATTTACAACAGGTATGTGCACATTTAACGGATCAACAAACATTACCCTCCGCACAACGGACCACAGCCGGAACCATAACATCAGTCAGTCAACACGATATGCAAGACATTATCGGTCAGCAAAGTGCCAAACGTGCCTTAGAGATCTGTGCAGCAGGTAATCATAATTTATTACTGTTTGGTCCTCCTGGAACAGGTAAAACCATGTTAGCCAGTCGCTTAACCAGTATTCAGCCTGATATGACTGAACAAGAAGCGCTCGAGTGTGCGGCGATAAAATCGATTAGTGGCGGCGAATTTGTCGCCCAAGATTGGTGCCGCCGCCCTTTTCGAACCCCACACCATACCTCCTCAGCCGTCGCGCTAGTCGGTGGCGGTCGAAACCCAAGACCGGGAGAGATAACCCTCGCGCATAATGGCGTACTATTTTTAGACGAGCTACCAGAATATCAGCGTAAAGCGCTCGATTCTTTACGCGAACCACTAGAAGCAGGACAGATTACAATCTCTCGGGCCAATCAACAGGTCGACTTCCCTGCTAATTTCCAATTAATAGGGGCACTAAACCCATCACCATCAGGTTATTACGATAATAATAAATTTGGTGGAAACAATAGCCAAGTGGCAAAATATTTAAGCAAATTATCAGGGCCTTTCTTAGACCGCTTTGATTTGACAATTGAAGTCCCTGCATTACCAAGGGGCAGTTTAACGGAACAAGGGCAGCGCGGTGAAAACAGTGAACAAATTAAGCAAAGAGTGAGTACAGCACAAATCGCTCAACGCCAGCGCAGCAATAAATTAAATGACGCCCTGACCAGTAAAGAAATTGAACAATATTGCCCACTACAGCAACAAGATGCGATTTTTTTAGAACTAGCCATTAATAAAATGGGCCTATCAACGCGGGCATTTCATAAGATAATCAAAGTCGCTCGTACCATTGCAGATTTAAACAATTGTATAGATATCAATAAATCCCATCTACTTGAAGCACTTTCTTATCGTGCGATGGATCGTTTGTTACAACAAATTAATGTTTGATAATTGCAGTTTTTGTTTGGCATAATGTGATGATAGTTTTATCATTTCAGCTCTTCATTACACCAAGGCCATATTATGTTATCGACATTCACGCAAAAGGTGGCAGGCGCCATTGCATTTATCTGTTACCTGTTAAATACCATATTTTGGTTGATTCCTATTGTTATTTTTTCACTGTTAAAAAGTATTATTCCGTTTGAAACGGCACAAAGAATACTGAATCATTTACTTGATGGCTGTGCGTCAAACTGGGTATCTGTAAACGGGATAACCCAACAACTAATTGGTAACCCAAATATCCAAGTAAATGGTGCAGAAGGACTGTCATTAAATAAGTGGTATATGGTTATTTCAAACCACCAATCTTGGGTCGATATTCTGGTTTTGCAGCGAGTACTGAACGGTAAGATCCCTTTTCTAAAATTCTTCTTAAAGAAAGAACTTATCTGGGTACCTTTTTTAGGTCTGGCTTGGTGGGCACTCGACTTTCCATTCATGAAACGCTACAGCAAAAAGTTTTTGGCAAAGAACCCTCACATGCGTGGTAAAGACATTGAAACAACTAAAAAAGCCTGTGCTAAGTTCAAACATAAACCCGTCAGTGTCATGAATTTTGTTGAAGGCACCCGCTTTACTCAGCATAAACACAGCCAACAAGCATCAACATTCAGTCATTTATTAAAGCCTAAAGCAGGCGGTGTCGCCTTTGCTCTCGATGCAATGAATGGCCAGCTTGATACCCTCGTCAACGTAACGATTTACTACCCGCAAGGTATCCCAACTTTTTGGGCATTTATTAGCGGTCAGGTACAACAAATCCAAGTACAAATTACCACACAAGAAATTAACCCACATTATATTGGTGATTATCTCAATGATAAAACCTTCCAGACTCATTTCCAGCAATGGATAAATGCACTATGGATAAGTAAAGACCTAGAGTTAGAAGAACTTAAGCAAACTCAATTAAATGATTAATTGTCTACCCGCGTTCATATTGATGGTAATCAGTACTGCATTAGTTGTTATTCGCGTTGGCACCATTTCGTAATGAACAACCAATAACGGAAGCTTAAACGCAACATAAAGCAAACTCATCAGCAACATAAAAGCAGCGTAAATAACAATCACGCCTACAATATTATAATCATGATTTTGTGGGCTACTTCATTGTTATTTTAAAATCCCCCAATAAAATAACGCTTTAGGGGTAATAAAAGACATAAAAACTGCCAAAAATAGAGTTTTAGTTCTAAAGTGACATTGAGATCTCACTTTTGCTTTAATCTTAAACGAAACAAGGTGTAACATGCTATAACTGTTAAGGCATTGTTGCATTAATCTTTTTTTGGGACCACATATGAGCACATTAGCACTAAACTTAGACACACCTCTCGATGCCTTATTGCACTGGGAAAAGCATCGTGCCAATGAGGTATATTTACGCCAACCTATTAATGGGACATTTCACGAGTTCACGTGGTCTCAAGTTGCAGACCAAACAAAACGTATTGCTCAAGCACTCCAATCACTTGGATTAGCACCAGGTGACAAAATAGCGATTCTGGCAAAAAATAGCGCCGAATGGTTTATTAACGATTTAGCAATCATGTACGCGGGTTATATTAGCGTGCCCATTTATTCAACCGCAAACGCGAAAACCATTAACTATGTATTAGAGCACAGTGAAGCAAAAGTACTGTTTATTGGTAAGTTAGATAACTATCAAAGTCTAGAAGATAAGATACCCAAAGATATTATCACTATCAGCTACCCTTATAAAACAGTGACTTGTCAATACAAATGGAATGATCTACTTGAACAACATCAGCCATTAGCAACACCTGCACACATCAATCTAGAAGACCTAATGTCAATTATTTATACTTCAGGTAGTACAGGTGATCCAAAAGGCGTCATGATCACATTTGCGGCATTTAAATCCGCATCATTAAATATCATCAAGAGCTTCGAATTTATCGCAGGCGACCGCCTACTATCTTACTTACCATTGGCACATATTACTGAGCGGGTATATATTGAGGGCGGAAGTATTTATGCCGGTGAAGGGGTGGTATCATTTGTTGAATCACTCGACACCTTCGTCAGTAATATCCAATCTGTAGAGCCTACGCTATTTATTTCTGTACCACGTCTATGGACTCGCTTCCAAATGGGCGTATTACAAAAAATGCCTGCACACAAACTTAACTTCCTACTAAAGATCCCATTCGTTAGTGGTTTAGTAAAAGCTAAAATTAAACGCGGTCTGGGTTTACATCATGCCCGAATACTAGGCTGTGGTTCAGCGGCTGTATCGCCAGCATTGTTAGAATGGTATAAGCGTCTTGGGTTAAATATTACGGAAGCATGGGGTATGACAGAAAACCTCGCTTACGGCACCCTAAACTACCCATTCAACCCGCAAAAAATCGGCACCATTGGTAAACCAGGTGAAGGTGTTGATCTCAAAATTTCTGAAATTGGCGAAATTTTAGTGAAAGGTGATGGCCTCATGACTGGTTATTACAAAGATGAAGCACAAACCAAAGAATCATTCGATGAAGAAGGTTACTTCAAAACGGGTGATAAAGGTGAAATTGATAGCAATGGTTATGTGAAAATCACCGGGCGTGTAAAAGACATCTTCAAGACTTCAAAAGGTAAATACGTAACACCAGTACCGATTGAATGTAAGTTTGGTGAGAATCCAAATATTGAGCAGATCTGTATTACCGGTACAGCCTTAACACAACCAGTTGCATTGGTGGTGTTATCACCAGAAGCGCGTGAACTAGGTCAAGAAGCGATGACAACTAACCTTGAAGAAACACGCCAGCATATTAATAAATCATTAGAATCACACTCTCGCATTGGTCATATCATTGTTTTAAAAGATGAATGGACAGTGGATAATGGTTTATTAACACCAACACTTAAATTTAAGCGCCATGAACTAGAAAGCCGTTTTAAACCTTTCTACGAAGAAAACCACCAAGATAAGATTGTGTGGGAAAAGTAAGCTAAAACATTAATGGTAATAAAAAAGGACGCAATAGCGTCCTTTTTTATACCTAAAATCTAGCCATAAATTAATCCGTTTTTGCTGCAAGGTATTTAATAAGTTCGGTTAGCTTAACCTTGAACTCTTCACCACGCGCTTTAATACTACCCATGTTAATTTGGTATTTACCATTAACGATTAATGCTGGTACACCACGGATATTCTTCTTAGCCGTATTTTTATCCATGCGTGCTACTTTACCTTTCACCGCAAAGCTATTCACTACTGCATCAAATTTCTTGCCATTGATACCTGCGTCAATAAATACAGTACGGATATCATCACGGCCAGAGAAACGACGCTTTTGATCATGAACCGCAGTAAAAATAGCAGATGACATTTTAGGTTCAACATTCAACAACTCTGCAGTCGCAAATGCTTTTTGCATTTCAATACCCATTTCACGGCCAATAAAAGCAACGTGATTTTTTTCTACTTTAATATCGGTATCAACAAGACGTTTTGCTACATCTGTCATGATAGGTTCGAACTTATCACAGTGTGGGCAATAATACGAAAAGTATTCAGCAACTTGCGGTGTTGATGTTGCCTGCTCAGCGATAACATCATAATGCACACCTTCTTTAAACTGTGCAGCATTCGCAAATGGTAAAAATAACATTGCAGTGATCAATATAAATAGTTTTTTCATTATTTTCCTTCCTGAAAATTTCAATTAGACATTATAAACTGTACAAAAAATTAGTAATTAGGAATGAGAGATAACGGCGGTTTTTGCATATTATCAATCTGCTCATGTAAAAATCTAACCTGTTGTTGCCAATAATCCTCATCCGTAAACCAAGAAAAATGGCGACTAAAAGCAGGGTCACCCCAACGTTTAGCAATCCATCCCATGTAGTTCATCATGCGCATCGCACGTAGTGGTTCAATTAGCTTCAGCTGTTTTGGATCAAAAGAACAGAATTCTTCATAACCTTCTAACATCACTTCCAATTGTAATAATTGTTCATGCCGTTCACCGTGTAGCATCATCCATATATCTTGCACCGCGGGTCCTTGACGACAATCATCAAAATCCAATAATGTGACCTTATCACGCCACAATATATTGCCCGCATGCAAATCACCATGTAAGCGAATTAACTGATTATCATCCGGCTTATATTGCAGCGTAATTTCTTTTTCCAAGGTATCATAAACATCAAAAAATGATGTTTCTAATTGCTTAGGTACAAAATTACTCTGTTGCAATATCAGCTTTGGGGTTTGGACAAACTCGGCGATCGATAATGTTGGTCGATACAAAAATGGTTGCTTGCTCGCTAATTGATGAACGCGACCCAAGTTACGTCCAACCGATTCCAATGCATCTAAGTTATCCACTTCAATAGGACGACCACCCGCACTTGGAAAAATAGCAAAGCGGTATCCCTGATAAATGAATAGACTACAACCATCAAATTGTAACGGTGCAACAACATCGATATCAGCTGACTTTAACTGTAGAGAAAAATCGTGCTCTTCCTGGATCTGTTCATCACTCCAACGAACAGGGCGATAAAACTTAACCACAAAGCGTTTACGATCTTCATCTAGAAATTGAAACACACGATTTTCATAGCTGTTTAATTCCAACAACCCAGAATCAACACGAATACCAATAGACTCTATCGCATCCAACATAAAGTCAGGGGAAAGCAAACTGTAATCAACAGGTAGATCTGTCATTTTTTATTTCCTAAAATACGAGTACCTATATCCAAATAACTATCATAGACGTACAACAGATCTTAGATTGGATACAATAATAGCAAGCCCAGTATGACTGGGCTTGCTATTTACTTTAACTTACATTGATTATAAAGCTATTTATAGTTTATTGCAGGCACTATAATTTGCTGATAAAACGACTTTGTTGAGTAAAGACATAATGCTCATTACCCTGTTCAGTGATCACAAAGTTTATTTTAATCACAGGTTGTTTCAGATCATATGGGTCAATGGCTAAACTCACTGGCTGCACGAATAATTCACCCGGCAATACTTCAATTTCACGGGGTCCAAACCACTCATGATCAGGCACGTCGATAACAGATAAACTGTACTTTTGGGTGAATGATGTCTTATTGATAATCTTAAGTGTATAAGTATTTTCAATATTGCCGTCGGAATTTTCACGATATAATGCATTTCGGTCACGAATAATATCCATTTGAACTGGCGAAATACTCATTACACTCGTAGCAAACATTACCGTCATGAGTGTCATTACGATACCGTAACCCACTAACTTGAATCTACTTTTCTGATGAGGTTTATTATTTAGGTCATTCTCAGAGGTATAACGAATCAATCCTTTCGGGTAGTTCATTCGCTCCATAGTTTGATCACACGCATCGATACAAGCACCACAGTTAATGCATTCATACTGTAGACCGTCACGAATATCAATACCTGCAGGACATACTTGAACACATAAATTACAGTCGATACAGTCGCCCAGACCTTGATCTTTATAATCGGCTTTACGTGAACGTGGACCCCGTGATTCACCACGATTAAAATCATAACCGACAATTAATGTATCAGTATCAAACATCGCAGATTGGAAACGTGCGTATGGACACATATGGGTACACATAATACTGCGCATCCAGCCCGCGTTACCATAAGTACAAAATGCAAAAAACAATACCCAGAAGTACACAGTACTACTCGCCTGAAGGGTAAAGAATTCAGTGTAAAGGTCAAAAATTGGCACAAAATAAGCCATAAATGCAAGTCCCGTAAACACCGAAAAACTTAACCATGCGGTGTGCTTAAGCGCTTTCTTCTTTACTTTATCAGCGGTTATTGGACCTTGGTTTAATCTCAAACGTTTATTTGCTGAACCTTCAATTTTCTCTTCAAACCAAATGAAAATAAATGTCCAAATAGTTTGTGGACACATAAAGCCACACCACACTCGGCCGAGGTAAGCGGTGACAAAAAATAACGCGAATGCGCCAACAATAAGAAGCAAGGCTAATAACATTAGATCTTGAGGGAAAATCGTTAAAGCAAAAATATGAATACGTTGCTCAACGATGTTTAATAAGACCGCCTGATGTCCATTCCATTGGAACAAAGGTAATGCTAAAAACAACACCATAAAAAACCAACCCACGTATTTTCTCAATCGCTGAAATACGCCACTCATATTCCTTACGTAAATATGATTGTCAGGACCGACGTTGGTATATTTAGGTTTAACTTTAGGGGTTATATCTTTTATATTTATGCGTTCTTCAGACATTACATGCTCCTTATTTTTATATCTTCAATTATATCAAAGAAGCTTAATAAGTCGCTATAATCCTCTGACTTATCTCACACTTATTAATTTAATCAAACACTTATTACAATAGTAAAACTTACAGATAGATTTTAAAGTAAGTTTATATCGCGCCAATTAATTTATCTCTTAATGGATATAATTATTTATAAACTAGCGGAGGTATTGAAACACAAATAGGGCCTGTAAGCATAGTACAGATCAGTACTAAACTGCCCTATAACAGATGCTTTAGTTATAAATCGATACTAGAACAGTTTTATTTACATTGGGTATGAAGTAATGCACCGAGCTAAGGTAATAAGCGCTTGGCGTATTTGATCCGTAAGTAAATAGGAACAATTAATCCGCATGCAGCTTTTGTATTTATCATCACTCGCAAATAAGGTTCCAGGTGCAATACTGATATTATGATTATCCAATAGGATTTTGAGTAACTCACCGGTATTTATACCATCAGGTAAAACAACCCATAAAAAATAACCACCACTAGGTCGCGTGATTTTAGTTTCCGCTGGGAAGTATTGCTCAATGGCATGTTGCATTTGCTGCTGCCGTGATTCGAGCTTGCGCCTTAACCTACGCAGATGAGTATCATAACGACCATGTAAAACAAATTCAGCTAGCGCTAACTGATTCGGCACTGCGGCAGAAAGTGTTGTCATCAATTGTAATTGTTCGATTTGTTTCGCATAGCGACCAGCAACCACCCAGCCGACCCTAAAACCAGGGGCTAAACATTTTGAAAATGATGAACAATGTAATACCAAGCCTTGTTCATCATACGCTTTAATTGGTTTCGGTTTACTTTCTGAAAAGTATAACTCACTGTAAACATCATCCTCAAGTAAAGGGATCTGTTTTTCCGCCAGTACATTACGAATGGCTAATTTATTTGCTTCAGGCATCGATGCACCAAGCGGGTTTTGATATTTACTCATTAACCAACACGCTTTAATATCATGTCGATTTATGGCCGTTGTTAGTGCGTCTACTGATATCCCGAGCTGTGGGTCAGTCGCAATTTCCACGGCCTTAAGGTGAAGCCGTTCTACCGTTTGCAATACGCCATAAAAAGCTGGCGATTCAATCGCAACAGTATCTCCGGGTTTAGTGACGGCCATCAAACTGAGTCCTAATGACTCCATTGCACCAGACGTGATCACGATGTCATCAATAGACACGTCAATACCATCACGAATGTAACGTTTGGCGATTGCGCGGCGTAATGCCACGCTTCCAGGCGGAAGCTCTGTCACCGCGCTGTGTGCAGGCATAGTTTTAATTGTTTTTGCGAGTGCTTGACCTAACTGTTTCAGTGGAAATAAAGCAGGGTCGGGGAAAGCAGAACCTAAAGGGACGATATCAGGACGTTTACAAGCTGTCAGCACTTCAAAGACATGCTCATTAATTTTGATCGAACGGTTGATCATCTGAGGGATAAGTGGCTGTGGTATTGCGAGACGGTTGAGATGCGCTGCAACAAAATAACCAGAGCGAATCTTGGCATAAATCCAGCCTTCCGACTCTAATAACTCATACGCTTTTAAGACAGTCATCGGACTGATTTTCTGAATTTTACTCATCTTACGAATCGAAGGAATACGATCACCAGGTAACCATATTCGTTGTTCGATTTGCAATTGAATTTCAGCCGCGACCGCGTGATAGCGACTTTTTTGTAAGAGCATGAATTAACCTTTACGCATATAACGATGAAACTTCTCAACCCAGGCAAGTAGCTTTTCGGGACTATTATTACGTTTCCAATTACCCGCAACATATTTATTTGCTTCACTCATGGTTGGATACGGGTGAATAGTACCTAACACTTTATTCAGCCCCAATTTATACTTCATTGCTAGCGTATACTCCGCCAACAATTCACCAGCGTGAGTAGCTACGATAGTCACACCCAGAATTTTATCACTATTTGCTGCGGTGATCACTTTAACAAAACCCTTGGTTTCACCATCAGTAATGGCACGGTCTAGATCATCAATCTCATATTTAGTCACTTGATAGAGTAGACCTGCTTGTTTGGCTTCATTTTCATTCACACCAACACGTGCCAATTCAGGGTAAGTATACGTAACCGCAGGAATAACACGGTAATCAGTGGCAAATTTTTTCACCGAGCCAAATAAGGCATTCACCGCTGCATACCAAGCTTGATGCGCCGCGACATGGGTTAGCTGATACGGCCCAGAAACATCACCAACCGCATATATATTGGGAATTGATGTTTGTTGGTATTCATTGATCTCGATTAGACCGCGATCTGTGATGGCTAAATCTAATGCCTCCAAGCCAAAACCACGCGTATTAGCCTGACGCCCCAGCGCTAAAAACACCTGTTCAAACGCAACTGAATCGCCATTCGATAATACCGCACTATATTGACCATCTTCATTCACAAAGCGCTCAACTTTATTACCTAACAATATAATGACACCATCCGCTTGCAACTCGGTTTGCACAACAGCAACAGCATCGGTATCTTCACGCCCCAGTAATTGTCCCGCCATTTCAACTTGCGTAACGCTTGAACCCAAACGAGCAAAACTTTGTGCGATCTCACAGCCGATAGGTCCACCGCCTAATACTAATAAACGACGTGGTTGTTCAGTTAATTGCCAAAGTGTATCCGACGTTAAATAGGGTACATCTACTAAGCCTGGAATTGACGGTATAATAGGGCGCGCTCCAGTTGCGACAACGATATTTTTTGTTGTTAATATCTGTTCGCCAATCTGTACACGCCAAGGATCAATAATATTAGCTTCAGCCGTTAGGCATTCGACCCCCATCGCCGAATAACGCGTAATAGAATCATGCGGCTCAATGGTCTTAATCACATTCTGAATACGTCCCATCACATTTTCAAAATTGATGTTTTTAATTTCAACATCAATACCAAACTCATTCGCACGACCAATTTCAGCGACCGCATGTGCACTACGGATCAATGCTTTAGAAGGTACACACCCCGTATTTAAACAGTCCCCCCCCATTCGATGCTTTTCAACTAAGGTTACTTTTGATTTCACCGCGGCAGCTATATAAGCGCTAACCAACCCACCGGCCCCAGCACCAATAATGATCATATTACGATCGTATAATTTTGGTTTATCCCAACGTGCATAGCGTTTTCGCTGAGTAAACATCGCTAAGGCACGTTTGGCAATCCAAGGGAAAATAGCTAAGAGTACCAGTGCACTTAATAACGATGGTGAAGCGATACCAGATAAACTATTGAGTTCACTTAATTGCGTACCAGCCCATACATAAACAGCCGTACCAACTAACATACCCACTTGGCTAACAAGGTAGAAATTACGAGTACTGATTTTAGTTAATCCCATTAAAATATTGATTAAAAAAAATGGAAATACTGGGATCAAACGCAGCGAGAATAAATAAAAGTTACCTTCTTTTTCCATACCTTTATTAATCGCATCTAAACGGGCACCAAACTTCTTTTGCACGTAATCGCGTAATAGATAACGGCTAACTAAAAAAGCCAGCGTAGCACCAATAGAACTAGCAAAAGAGATCAGTAACAATCCATAACCAAAACCGAATAACCCGCCGCCAAGTAACGTCAGTAACACTGCGCCTGGTAATGAGAACCCAGTTATCACCACATAACTAATAAAAAAGACGAACATAGCGAATGCTTGATGCTGGTTAATATAATCACCAGAGGTTTGTTGTAACGCTTTGATTTGTTCCAGAGAAGCATATTGGTTCAGATCAAAACCGTACCACAGTGAGAACACTGCAATAATAACGAAAATAATAATTTTTTTACTATGCGATCTTTGGTCACTATCATTAGTAGACATGCGGTATCTATCCTTGCGCTAATTGATTATTCAATCTTACCGTAAGTTTAATCTTGAATAATCACAAAAGTCTCACGACTAACTGTTATTTCTATATTCACAGATCAATTCATACGCAGGCTTTAACCACATTAATTGATATTTGAGCGTCATAATGCCTCTTAGAATATCGAGACTCTATCAACACCTTGTGTTTACTTTGCTACAGAGCTCTATTTCCATTTCAAAAAATTCAATACGTTTTCACATATTGAAATGTACTCTTTTGATTTTTATATTCTAAAATCAGCGCTCCGGTTCTATTTGTTCGCATGAATTCATCTAGGGTTAAATCAAATCCATAAGCAGTTGATGGGGACATCGTTTGTTGAAAGGTACTGTGTTTGTTATGGTTAAAATCATGACCATGTCCGCATATTATATTCACACAGTTTTTATTTAGCTTATTAATAACATCATCAACATTTTCAATACCAATTTCATTAAACCATTTAGAGTTACTTACTTTTAGTATTGGATGATGTATTAATATTGTTACTTCTTTTTTTCTTGACTCTTTTTTTATTTTAGACAAGTCTTTATTTGATACTCTCCCAGACCCAAGCATCATTATGCTGTTTATAGGCTTGTGACTAGAGTCAATAAATAAATACGTCATACCATCTATATTAACCTTTTCTTTTATAAAGATATTACTCCCAGAAAAAGATTTTTTCATCAAATTTATATCATCATGATTTCCTGCTATTGCGTACACTTTAGCATTTGGTACATATTCATTTAAAATACTCTTGAAATTATTATATTTTTCTATAGATGGAGAGGTGTATATATCACCCATGACAAATAGAAACTTACAATCATCACCAATTTTCATTAATGCTTTAATTAAATTCGTTTCATTTTCCGTATTACCCAAGTGGCAATCACTTATAATGTGAATCATTTAGACCCTTTATTTTTGAAATTAAAACCATTGTTACAGGGAACAACAAAGCTTGAAATAACACTTTTAATTATGCCGTAGTTACGAATAATCTTTGATGCGTTGGTCTCATCCACTAGACATGAGTGGAAAAAATGGATTATATTGTCCTGAAAATTTATTGTCATAATGCCTCTTAAGAATATCGAAACATTATCAAGACATTGGTTTACTTGCTCAATTTTGCCACATAGCCCCCAAAAATAAGACTCAACTCACACCGAAGATACAGTTTAATAAATCCATGGCAACAAAAATAACCAGCTCGCAGCGCTGGAAAAATGGTGAAGCTATATTAAACGAAGAAGAAATTGAGTAAGTTATTGATGTATTATTGGATCAACAGTGAAAATATTCGGTGAATATTAAGCGTGTGACGCATGGTCAACGTTAGTCAAATGTGATTTTACAGAATCAATAGACTCATAAATTTAGCCTAGTATAGGAAAATGCCACTAAGCTAAACGAGTAGACTACAAAATCTTTATTTTTTGTAATCTAAGGATGATAAATGGAAATATATGTATAAGCGCAGGGCCAGCTAATTTAGCATTTGTAATTTTAACGAAGTTGAATGATAGCCGTGATCAAGTGATCGTATTTGAGCATAGTTCATCAAATAAACACGATAAAAATAACAGCGATGCATGTTCATTCCCCTCATCGCTGTTATGCAAAACTGTTTATCCAATTAAATAATAAATTGTGGACCTAATCCAAAGCTCCACATGACAACAGTGATCCCCATTGAAGCCACAAACAATACAAGCCCAACCGTTAATAAAGATGACGCATAAATAAAGCCACGTTCTTCAGTAATATGCATAATAATCGGAACCCCGGTATATAGAGCCCGTACCGAAAATGCGACCCCAACTAATAGTGCTAGCATGATCACCCAAGCAACAGGGATCAAAGCTGCAATACCAGTAATAAAAATAGGTGCAGCAGTGTATGTCGTTAGCTCTAACGCTTGAGTAAAGCTGGATGATGATCCAAAGTTACTCGCCATCCATTGCACAAACAACGAAAATGTTGCCACAATAGCAATACTCGCAATAACCATACCGACAGCCATTATCCCTGCACTAGAGGAAGATAAATAAGTTGTGTCACCAAAGCCAAGCTTCCAACCTGTTACTGACGCGGTATACCATGCTGACGTCGCAGGTATTAGCGCAAAGAAGAACAGACTCACTACTACCGATAATAAAGACTCATGGTGCGTATCAATATCAATCCATTCGTCCTTGGGTTGTACGTATAAACCCCATAAGTGTTTTACTAACATAAGCTAATTCCTTAATGTAAGAGTTTCATCAAATTAAGTATTAGCGAATATATTGAGATTGCCATGTGAATTAATAACTATTACACATAATAGTGATCCGGAGTACGAACTTGGTCTTAAGGTATTGAAACGTTATTGGGATAGTTAGACTATAAATAACGCAATTACGGTATTTACATTTAATTTCAGGCACAAAAAAAGCCTGAATCTTTCGATTCAGGCTTTCGTTGTTTGTTGGCGGAGTGGACGGGACTCGAACCCGCGACCCCCGGCGTGACAGGCCGGTATTC
>NZ_LOCN01000036.1:0-136 GCF_001574435.1 Moritella sp. JT01 | reverse complement strand
TATAGAAGTTTTCACTTCGTTTTAATCTGAAAAGCTATAAATAAAGAAGTCTTTAAAACCTATCTTTCGATAAATACTAGTGTTCAATCAATTCTTAAGTCGTATTTCAATTAATCATACTTTAATTTGTATGGTT
>NZ_LOCN01000035.1 GCF_001574435.1 Moritella sp. JT01 | reverse complement strand
AGTGCTCACACAGATTGCTTGAATAAATTGTTAAAGAGCATTGACATCAACGCTTTGCGCCTTAGTCAGGCTGCGTATTCTACGCAAACCAGATTCGAAGTCAAGCATATATTTATGCTTTATTCAGGCCGTTCAAAAAGTAACCGAAGTTGTTTTAAACACCTTACCGAACGGCTTTTGCCGTGTCAGTGAGGTCGCATTATAGAGATCTAACTTTACATGACAAGCCTTTATTAACAAAACATGTAACCAGATAAAGAGCTGCTCACATAACAGTCAAAAAGACCACGTCAACGACCAAACTGCTCGATAAATAACATCCACTCTATGGTTACAATAGCCATCACTCCATATATCGATTATTTTATCCCTACATTTTATCTCATAATGAAACTATCATGTCTTTACCTATCGAATATGCCCGCTTAAACCTATTAGTAGCAGAGAAAACCAAACGCCAACGACAATACAAAGCTCAACTCCTTGTAATACGCAGTGGTGATATCAACATTCGTTTAGGTAAAACACTTATCACACTCAATCAATCGCAATCTATATGGTTACCGCATGACTGCTTGTATTCACTAGAATCAATAACAGCAAGTCAGATCGATATATTATCGTTTTCAGCTCGAGTAACAGCAGGCTTACCAACAAGCTTATACCGTTGTACGGCGTCTCCATTATTACCTTTATTAATAGACGAACTTATTACTATAGATAAAACGAGTATTTCTGCTCAGCATTTATTTCAAGTATGCTTAGATCAGGTCCATAAATTAACAGAACATGATTAAGCTAATATTCTTTTATGGGTAAATTGCGTATAATTAATTTTTCCATTATTTAAATCAATTATGTTTATTTTTAAATGCGAAGGTTTTAATCAAGAACAAGCAACGATTCAAGTTGCATCGTTACTGTGGACAGAATCAGGCGAAGTTACCTTTAGCGCTAATGATAATAACTTTGCTTGTTTACTACTAACTCAGTGTAAAAGTGATAGTGGTGGTTTTTTCAACCTACTCGCAGGTTGTAAACCTTTGTTGATAGAACAATGGCTAGAATATTTAGAAGAAAAGCAGTTCATCAAAAAAGTGTCACTAGAGCAAGTCAATTATAAAGAAGCTGAATACCCGCTCAAACTAGCTTTTGATGATGAACATGCCAGTACATTACTTGATATGCTATACAAAATAGGTAATTTCAATCGTTTACAAGTTTCTCGCTATTTAAAGAATAGAAACAACATTACCTATCTATCAACCAAGTATGACAAAACAGATTTACAACGCTATCAGCAACTTGGTAAAGCAATTAATTTTATTCTCAGGCTCAAGAAATAGCACGAAACAAATTATAATTGGGCTCCCTAAGCTACACGCCTGCGCCTATTTATCAGTTATTTAGCTTGCAGAGAACTAAAGTGTGATAGCTAATGACTTAAAACAATAGCCAATTATATTAAGCGAGTGTTAATATTATTACTTATTAACGACAATCGAAATAACACAAGGAAGTGGTGTTTTATGAAGAAGTTACTTGCATTTATTGTGCTTAGTACTGGTCTATATGGATGTCAATCGACACCTAATTACAAATACCAGCCCACCAAACTAGATAATATTACTATCGTACGTTATCAAACAATGGCGGATAATTATCAGCATCTGAAATTTGATCGCTACAACTCTATTCTGACAGTCATTTATCAACTGCCAGCCAATAATCTTATCTGGCAACAAGATCAAATAGAAAAACAAACGCATAATACATTATGTGAAAATAAAAATAGTACCATTTATCGATTGGCGCACAAAGATCATGTAGGCGTGAAATTTGTATATAAGGGCCAAGGGGGGAAAACCTTAGGCCCTTGGGCTGCAGATATTTGTGAACAAAACTGATATAGATAATTAGTGTTCACTAGCACTAATTATCTATTATGCGGCAGCAAGGTTTTTAATCACCTCTATTTGATTCACTGCATTTAATAATGCCGTTAATGATGCCGTTAAAATATCGCTGTTAACCGCAACCCCAATAACGGATTGTGTTGCAGTTTGAACTTGTAAATAAGCAATTGCATCTGCATCTGCACCTTTACTTAATGCATGCTCACTAAAATTAACCACATCGAATTCAATATTAAAATGCTGTTTTAGTGCTTGCATAAAGGCTGTTAAGGCTCCATTACCCTCTCCTGTAATCGCTGTTAATTCGCCAGCATTTTCAAGTTGAGCCTGTATTTTATCTATATTTCCATGACTAACGTTATATTCCATTAACTTATAAACGTCATCACTACTTGCATAGGTTGATTTAAATAGCTGCCATATTTGCGGGATCATCAACTCACTAGCGGTCGCTTCCGATTTTTTTTGTACCACACAAGAGAATTCAACCTGTAGCCAACGAGGTAACAGCACGCCATATTCTTGTTCAAGTAAATAAGCAATGCCACCTTTACCCGACTGGCTATTTACACGAATAACATGTTTTAACGTTCGATTTAAATCAGTTGGGTCAATAGGTAAATAAGCCACATTCCAACTATCTTCAGGTTTTCTACGGTCTAGGCATTTTTTAATCGCATCCTGATGACTTCCGGAAAAAGCGGTATACACTAATTCACCAACATAAGGATGACGAGGATGAACAGGTAGCTTGGTGCATTCAGTTATAGTAGTAATAATATTATCAATATCGCCGAGATTAAGTTTAGGATCAATTCCTTGGCTATAAAGGTTCATAGCCATCGTAATAATATCCATATTACCGGTACGTTCACCATTACCTAATAAGGTACCTTCCACACGGTCGGCTCCCGCCATCACAGCAAGTTCAGCGGCCGCAACAGCACAACCACGATCGTTGTGAGTATGTACACTGACGGTAATAGCCTCTCGATCCTGCACATGCTCACAGAACCATTCTACCTGATCTGCAAACACGTTCGGAGTCGACATTTCGACAGTTGCTGGCAAGTTAATAATGACCGGATTTGCTGGCGTTGGCTGCCAAACCGCATTGACCGCATCACAAATATCAACGGAAAAATCCAATTCTGTACCGGAGAAACTTTCCGGTGAATATTCAAACTGCCAGCAAGGACCAGGATTAGCATCAGCATGCTGTTTTACCCATGTAGCCCCTTGCACCGCGATATCAATTATACCTTGACGATCTTTTTGAAAGACAAGTTCTCTTTGTACTGTCGACGTAGAATTATAGACGTGAATAATCGCCTGTTTCACACCTTTTAGTGCCGCGAATGTTTTTTCGATAAGACTTTCACGCGCTTGGGTTAAAACTTGAATCGTCACATCATCAGGGATCATATTTTCTTCAATTAACCAGCGGACAAAGTCAAAATCCATTTTCGATGCAGCAGGAAAACCAACTTCGATTTGTTTAAAACCCATTGCCAATAAAAGTTGGTAATAACGGCGCTTTTGCGCAACCGTCATAGGCTCAACAAGCGCTTGATTGCCATCGCGTAAATCAACACTACACCATTGGGGAGCCTGAGTAATACTCTTATTAGGCCATTGTCGATTAGGCATATTTAGGATCGGGAAAGCTTGGTATTTACTGTGGTTAAATGTAGTCATATTAAAATCCTTTTACATATTTTCAGTCACATCATCAATGATGAGTTAGCGATCATCGCGCTTGGTAAAACCAGCAACTAAGCACCACACTCAAGGCTTAATTGCTGTATCCAAGTCGCCTACGTAATAAAAATATAAATTGTTTATCAACCATCTTCGACACCAATATCTTTTACCCAAAGTTTATAATTAAAGTATACGTAAAAACATGCAGATAATGATTGTTTTGTTTGTATGAATCACGCCAAATAAAGCAATCAATAACTAAAATATAAAACAATTAAGCTATATTTAACCAAATTTAGTTTTAACAGTGCAATTTAAAGTTCACATTTTATTATTTACCTTAGGACTAAGACAATCACATAATGCCTCCTCCAACTTTTGCCAAGGTAACTCAATCATACTAATTATTTCGATTTTACTCGTTTCCAACTCACTGATAGGCATAAAGTCACATTCGCCATTAACACTATTTATCGAAAAGCAGCCTTGATCGGTCTTAATGACAGCTTTCAAACGCACCACTTCCAAAGGCTCTAATAATGTCGCTAGTGCCATTAAATTAAATACCTGTTGCTGACTGAAAATCCAGCCATAACTAAATAAACCCTGTCCTTCACCATGATTGCGTTCAAAACGCAGATCGGTATCGAGCGCTAACGACTCTTTTTCTTGATGGTGATGTATATGACTATGTTTTAGATGCGCGGATAAATGTTGAGACCGGCGTCTATAATCAAGTGGCAACGCGAGAGTATCAATTGAAAATTCACCGTGATGCGTCCACACTACTGATTTTTTAGCTGGTAATAGTTGTGCAGTAAAATCCATGAAACGGCGCTTATCTTCACTATTGAGTTGCTCCGTTTTATTCGCCACAAGTACATCAGCCAAGCTGATTTGATCTTGAAAGTGATTATTTTCAACGTATTTACGATCATTAAGATGGATAGGGTCAACCAAGCAGATAGTTGCGTTGAGTGCTAAAACATCACAGTAAAATTCACCCGATAGATCTTTAATCACTTGCTGTAAATGCCCAAGTCCTGTTGGCTCAATCAAGATACGATCAGGCTTTGCTTTACTGATTAACATATTCAATCCCATTTTCATGGGTAGCCCGGCTACACAGCAAAGACAACCGCCAGGGATTTCTTTGACAATAATACGCTGTTCTTGATTGTCTAACGTTTCAGTAAATGCAGATAATAAAGTACCATCAATACCAATTTGACCAAACTCGTTAACCAATATCCCCCACACTTCACCTTCCGGTTTTTGCTTAAGTAACTGTTGGATAGCGGTTGTTTTACCAACGCCAAGAAAACCAGTAATAATATTGGTCGGTATTTTATCTACTTGTTTCGACATTAGACTTCCTATGCATGATTACGGCGATCAAAAAATGACATTGAAACATCATAATAGATAAGGCATTTTTATAAAATAGGCAGGGATATGAAAATGGTAATTAAGAAAAGTAGCCAGTAAAAGGACAAAAGCGATAAGCTTAATATTACGAGACAAATATAACCGTGAATAACAGCTGACTACTCACGGTTATTAAATAATAACCAAGTGATTAATCAATCAGTTCGTCATCATTCCAATCGTCATCATCATAATTACCACTTGCCAATGCCGCTTGTTCAATCACTTGTGCATAAGCGACAACAAAATCAGGCATCATCTCTAATACGGTATGCGTAAATGTTTCCCATTCACTTTGTTGTAATTGTGCAATTTGTTGCGCAGTACCAGCACAGGAGAAATAACTTAAGCACAGATACGCCATTTGCAATGCTTGATGCATTTCACTGTCATCAGCCAATGAGCTTACTAAACTTTCATAATAAAAAGCAGCACCAATCGCAAAACCAATCGACCAATCATTTAATGCTTCGCCGGAGTTAAAGTTGTCCGCAAAACCAGCAGTCTCGATACACTCGGTTGGTAATTTAGCACCCGTTTCATAAACCTGTTCACTGATCTCGTTATAAACAGAGATAATCGCGAATAATTTATCATCCGTGATATTTATTGGTGCAGCACCGCCAAAGATCATATCCATCCAATCTTCAGTTTCTATTGGTTCAGGAGCAGCAACTAAACCAAAGAAAAAACCTTTCATCGCAATTAATGATAATGTTTCTTTTGGTGTTTCGTCACCAGATAGCCAATCTGATAATAATATTTCATCTTCGCGTGATAATGCTGAACCAGTCATATAAAACCTTTTATTTCATAAATATTTTGTCGTATTATTTAGCGCCTAGTTTACGGGAAAGTAGACAACAGTGATATTTATTCAATAGAAAGCTGATCTAAAATAGCGCACTCTGAAGAGTTATCGCCCTTACAAGAAGATGCTAATGATAATAGCGTACTGTGCATGCCTTGTAATATTGCAATACGTGCTTCAATATCGGTAATTTTTTCTAACGTTAATGCCTTTACCTGAGCCGCGGTACGCTCTTCACTTTTATAGAGATGTACTAATTCTTTACATTCTTCAAGATTAAACCCTGCATCTCGCGCCCGCTTCACAAAATTTAACTCATCAATAACGCGTTTATTATAATAACGATAACCATTATCCCCCCGTATCGGCTCAGAGGTTAAAGCAATACTTTCGTAATAACGGATCGTTTTTGTTGATAAACCGACTTCTTTTGCTACTGAACTAATATTTTTCATCATATAACCTGCTACTTTACTGTTTCAAGACAATCAAGCCTGTGTAATCGATAATTTATTGGCGAACAAACTTAGGCTGCCAACGCTTAATCAGTAGTGAATTCGACAATACTGCAATGCTGCTAAATGCCATTGCCGCGCCTGCGAGTTCAGGACTTAAATAACCTGCTGCAGCCAACGGGATACCAATAAGGTTAAAAATAAATGCCCAAAATAAATTTTGTTGGATCTTACGCCAAGTTATTTTCGAGATATCCATTGCTGCAGAAACCAAGCGAGGATCATTTCTTAATAAGGTAATATTGGCAGTTTCCATCGCGACGTCCGAACCAGATCCCATCGCAATGCTAATATCTGCTTGAGCTAATGCAGGCGCATCATTAATCCCGTCCCCAACCATGGCAACTGTTTTTCCAAGTAGTTGTCGGTCTTGGATGTAACTTGATTTATTTTCAGGTTTTACCTGCGCATAATAGTGATCAATTTTTAGTGCTTCAGCAATTTTTTCTACTGCCATCGCATTATCACCACTGAGCATTATCGTATTAATTCCAGCTTGTTGTAATAATGCAATCGCAGCCCGACTTTCAACACGTAAGGTATCAGCAATAATAACTAAACCTACAAGATGGCCCTCTATTGCAACCCACATTTCTGAACCGGTATGTTCACTTAACTCAGCAAGTAACGAATCACCAGCTTGAGTGCCAACGCCCTCTGCGAGCATCAATTCGCGATTACCAATCAACACTTTCTCTTCTTCAACATTCCCTTTGATACCATAGCCGATAATAGTCTCAACTTGAGAGGCGGGTAATAATTTAAGTAGCTTGTCTTGCGCATAACTAATGATCGATTTTGCTAACGGATGTTCACTAAACTGCTGAACTGCTGCAGCTCTACTAATTAAAATCTCTTCATCATAATCAAAGCAATATACGGCGGTCACCTTAGGCTTACCTTGTGTTAACGTGCCCGTTTTATCTAACATTACATCGGTAATTTTATGTGCTTTTTGCAAGGTATCTATATCTTTAATTAAAATACCTTGTCGTGCAGCAGCTCCGGTCCCAGTAACTAATGCTGCAGGCGTTGCAAGACCCAAAGCACAAGGACAGGCAATAACTAATACCGCCACGGCAGAAATCAAACCATTTTCAAAGTCATCAAAGCCGAAATACCAGACTAAAAATGTCAGCGTAGCTATGGCTAACACAACCGGAACAAAAATATTACTTATCTTATCAACTAATTGCTGAAAGGGAGCTTTGCCCATTTGGGCAGTTTCAACAAGAGAGATAATTTTATTTAAGCTGGAATCTTTACCAACCACATTGACCTTTAACAGTAAAACGCCAGTACCATTAATAGAACCACCAATAAGCGTTTGTCCGATCTGTTTTAATACAGGTAAACTCTCCCCAGTGATCATTGATTCATCTAATTCACTTTGACCATCAATAATAACGCCGTCTACCGGTATCTTTTCACCCGCAAGTACCCTAACTTCATCCCCAATGACGACTTCTTCAATAGGGAGTTTTAGCCATTCATCTCCACGTTTTACGTTAGCCACTTCCGGCCTTAACATCATCAATGCATAGATAGCCGAAGACGTATTTTGTTTCGCATTCTCTTCTAAGTATTTACCAAGACTTATTAAAGTAATAACAACCGCACTGGCTTCAAAATACAGCGCACCTTGTGCACTTTCACCTAACGTTAAAAATAAATATAAACTATAGAAATAAGCAGCACTGGTACCTGTCGCAACAAGTACATCCATGTTTGCACCACCGTTTTTTAATGAATTATACGCACCTAAATAATAACGACGACCAATAATAAATTGGATTGGTGTGGCTAATAATAATTGCATCCATACGGGAACGAGGAAGTTAATATCACTGACAAACATAGTTAACATGCCAGCAACTAAAGGCAACGTTAATAAAGCAGAAATGATCACAAATAGCAGCTGCTGTTTATTTTTTCTTTTGAATTCTACTTCTCTGGCCAATAAATTTTCTGTTTGTGACACCACACTACCGCGATTAACAGTCGCCTTGTAACCTAAGTGAATGATCAAGTTAATAATATCCGCGGGGAGGATGGCACCAGAAAAATACGTTACGGTTATTTTCTCGCTCGCAAAGTTAGCATCAACGCTTAATATATGCTTGTTTACTAATAATTTAGAAACTGTTTTTGCTGCACAATTAGCACAAGACCACCCTCCGACAGAGAGTGATAATGATTCGGTATGATAATGATATTTTTTATCATCTAGAATCGTTTTAACAGTATGACTTGTTGCGATATCAGTTATATTTATCTGAGCACTCGCAAGCGCAAAATTAACGCTAGCTTGAATACCGTTTTCAGCATTTAGCGCGGCCTCTAATTTTGATGCACAGCCCGCACATGACATACCATCGATAGCAATTGAAACTGTTTTAGACATAACGAAAAAATCCGATTAGTGATAATATAAATAGAATGTAACCTTTACCCTTAGTGTAAGGTCAAGACGTTAATTTCGCGATTTATTATTCAAGAGTTTTGTAACATCTCGTAAAAACGCGATATCCCTAGCATTAACAACAATATTTTTGTGAATAATAATCATCATGTAAGAAAATTACTTATATAATTAGAGTACAGCTGAATGAACCGCCTTAAAACATCTTCATCTGTCTTATATGTAGATTAATTACCAAATTCCATTTAGTAAAAGTGAAAAATAAAATCATGAATCCAACAGAAACGAATGCTTGGCATGCCTTACAAGCGCACTATTTAGACATGAAAAAAACAAATATCAGTACTTTGTTTGCAAATGACGCTAATAGATTCGAACAATTCTCAAAGCAATTCAATAATGATATTTTATGCGACTTCTCTAAGAATATAATCACCCAATGTACACTGAAAAAATTAACAGCACTTGCACATGAGATGGATTTACCCGCAGCTATTAATGCAATGGTGTCAGGTGAACAAATCAACCAAACTGAAAAAAGAGCAGTATTACACACCGCACTTAGAAATCGCAGTAATACACCAGTAATGGTTGATGGTGAAGATATAATCCCTGCTATAAATGCAGTTCTAATTCAAATGAAAGCATTTTGTCAGGACATCATTAGTGGAAATTGGAAAGGTTATACAGGTAAATCGATTACTGATATCGTCAATATCGGTATTGGTGGTTCTGACTTAGGTCCTTATATGGTTACTGAAGCATTAAAACCATATAAAAATCATCTAAACATGCACTTTGTATCAAATGTTGACGGTACCCATATAGCAGAAACATTAAAAGGCTTAAACCCTGAAACAACATTATTTTTAATTGCATCAAAAACATTTACGACACAAGAAACGATGACGAATGCACACAGTGCAAGATCATGGTTCTTGGCGAGTGCTGCAAGTGAAGAGCATGTTGCATCTCACTTTGCAGCATTATCAACAAATGCAGCCGCAGTTCAAGCGTTTGGTATTGATACCAAAAATATGTTCGAGTTTTGGGATTGGGTTGGCGGTCGCTATTCACTTTGGTCAGCAATTGGTTTATCAATTGCACTGAGTGTTGGCTTCGATAATTTTGAAGAGTTACTTAGCGGTGCACATGAGATGGATAAGCATTTTATTGAAACACCGTTAGAAGATAATATTCCAGTTATTTTGGCATTAATTGGGGTTTGGTATAACAACTTTTTCGGTGCTGAAAGCGAAGCTATTTTACCTTACGATCAGTATATGCATCGTTTTGCCGCTTATTTCCAACAAGGTAATATGGAATCAAATGGTAAGAGTGTTGATCGTGATGGCAAAGCCGTTGATTACCAAACAGGCCCAATTATCTGGGGTGAACCAGGGACAAACGGTCAACATGCTTTCTATCAATTAATCCACCAAGGTACAAAACTTATCCCATGTGATTTCATTGCCCCAGCACAATCACATAATAAGATATCAGATCATCATGTAAAACTAATGTCTAACTTCTTTGCACAAACAGAAGCGTTAGCGTTCGGTAAATCAAAACAAACAGTGATTGATGAATTAACAGATTCAGGTATGTCAGAAGCAGACATTGCCACATTAGCTGAGTTTAAAACGTTTACAGGCAATAACCCAACCAACTCTATTTTATTCAAACAACTGACACCTAAAACACTTGGTTCGTTGTTAGCTATGTATGAACATAAGATCTTCACACAAGGTATTATCTGGAATATTTTCAGTTTTGACCAATGGGGTGTTGAATTAGGTAAGCAATTAGCCAATCAAATTCTACCAGAATTAAATGATGATCAATCAATTGATAGTCATGATAGTTCTACGAATGGTTTAATCAATACCTTCAAGGCTTGGCGTTAATCCGTTAGAACAAAGAGCCAAACACACAAAAACCAGCCAACGGCTGGTTTTTTATTGTCTGTAATTTTTTATGTTCAGTAGCTTAAACT
>NZ_LOCN01000034.1 GCF_001574435.1 Moritella sp. JT01 | reverse complement strand
TGGAATGCAGGCCTAGAAGCCTGATGATATCAGGCTTGACCGCTTAACCAACCGCTTACTTACTAACATGGTTTATAGTGGCCCCGCAGATATTGCAAGCCCACGTAAGCTCCAATCTAAATATCTAGCACGCCAAGGTTTATCAGAAAGTAAAATCGCGGTAAAAAAACAAATTAAGCAGGCTAACAGCCTCTTAGTTAAAGCATGCCACACGAGCTTAAGTATCGACATTGACTGGAATAGTTTTGAAAAAATAGACGCTAAAACCACACCAGGCATGTTAACAAACTATTTAAATTCACTCTCAAAGCTTTGCGAGCAAGACAAAGACTATCAGACCGAAATACAAAGCATCGACACGATCCGCGTTAAAGCTTCAGATAAAGACGCAACAAATAACGTAACCAGAAATAACAAAGTACTTATGATTTCACTTGCTAAAAATGCCCCTAATGTTACAGAAACAAGTTACACCGATTTAATCGACACTCTCTAGTAAACATCCCTATATATCAATCAATTACAATGGAAGTAGATATGAAAAATAAAATAATTTTAGGCTTATTCATCGCATCAATTAGTGCTACAGCAACTGCTGGTGTAAAAGACAAAAAAGCAATTCGTGCCGCCGAGTCAAACATTAAAGCAGCAATAACTAAAACGATTGCAGCGTGCGGTAATGATGACTTAGAAGTCAATGTTGAATGGGATGATTACAAAGACATGATCAAATCAAACAAAGACGTACTTGCTAAAAAGCGTTATAAGTCTGAATGGGTATTAAGCCACGCCGGAGATCGTACAGTAAGCACATTAGGTGCTTTAGCTAAAATTTGTGCATCTGATGCAGATTACAAAGAAGAGATCGCAAATTTAAGTGAAATCATTGTAAAACCAAAAGCTAAATTTTCAGATACAAGTTCTGAATTCTCAATCGATGATGACGTGCTAATTGCAAGTTCAGGTCACTATACTACGCGAAAAGCTGGTGATTTTGTGAATAAAATTAAAGCCGTATATTAGTCGTCACTTGAACATGATTATATTTAGCAGTAAGACATTATGCTAAATATAATCATGGCTTTATTTATTCCCTAATTCACGTGCAGGCTGTACCGAACACGCTTTGTTTGCTGGGTAAATAGTGGCTACTACACTCATAATCATGGCAACACCACCAACCACCAGCACATCGTTTAATGCCAGTTGTGACGGTAAAAAATCAATAAAGTAAATATCACCCGATAAGAACTCATGGCCTATTAAGCCTTCAATAAATTTGATAATCACAGTTAAATTCTCTGAGATTAAAATACCCAGTATCGTCCCTGAAACAACACCAAGAATACCGTTAATACCGCCGTGCACGATGAAGATAAAACGTAATAATGTATTTGACGCCCCCATCGTTTTTAAAATGGCAATATCTGCTCGTTTATCATTAACTGCCATCACTAACGTGGTCACAATATTAAAACAAGCCACGGCAATAACTAAAATTAAGATTACGTACATCAAACTTTTAACCATCTGAATGTCTTGATATAAGAAACCCTGACTTGTCATCCAGCTGCGAATGTACAAGTAATGATCTAACTGATTACCCGCTTCACGCACAATACGGCTCGCCGCAAAAATGTCAGTCACTTTAATACTCAAGCCATCTGCTTTAAACGCTTTATCTTGAATCTCTTGGGCTGCACTCAAAGGCACATAGGCAAGGTTATTATCTAATTGACCACTGAGGTGAATAATACCTGATACAGTAAATCTAAAACGGCGTGGTGCTTTAAAGGATTGCCCTGATTGCTGCGATAATAATACCGTGACTGTATCTCCAAGCTCTAAATTAAGCTCTTTTGCAATGCCTCGCCCGAGTACAACTTGTCGGTTATTAGTCGGGTCATTAAGACTATCCCACGTCCCTTGCGCAACATACCGGTATACCTCAGAGACTTGCTTTTCAGCCTCACTATCGACCGCGCGAAGTTGAACCGCCTTTAACTCATTACCCTTTTGTAATAAGCCATTAAGTTTGATAAAGGGTGCTGCGCCGACAACTTCGGGATTCGCGAGTAATGTCTTCTGTGCGCTCTGCCAATCATCAAAAGGTTCACTCACCCCTTCGAGTTCACCATTAGGCACAACCGCTAAGATCCGGTTTTTAAGCTCATACTCAAAACCGTTCATTGCAGATAAACCAATGATCAATACCATCACACCTAATGCAATACCTACTGTTGAAGACGCCGAGATAAACGCAATAAAGCCATTTCGACGCTTAGATGATGTATACCTCAATCCGATATAAGCCGCTAACGGACGAAACATTATACCTCCTCCTTCACAGTACTTACCTGCAGATTTTCACTCTCGTTTGTTAATACGCCGTCAGCCATATGCAAAGTACGTCCTAATCGGTTAGCGAGCTCTTCATCATGGGTAACGATAATAAAGGCCGTATCACAAGTCTCATTTAACTCTTTAATCAAATTGAAAATCGTTTCAGCACTGCTTTGGTCTAAGTTACCCGTCGGTTCATCCGCGAACACAATATTAGGTTCGTTAATCAAGGCGCGTGCAATCGCAACACGTTGACGTTCACCACCAGAAAGTTCGCTTGGTTTATGTTCAACACGATGAGATAACCCGACTCGATCTAATATTGCTAATGCTTTTTGTTTCGCTAAGGACACTTTCATACCGGCAATCAACAACGGCATACACACATTTTCTAACGCTGTAAATTCATTAAGCAGGTGATGAAATTGATACACAAACCCCATATTCTGATTACGCATCGCCGCTTGTTGCTTTTCTGACATGCTGTGAATATCAACACCGTTAAGGTATACCGAACCTGAGGTCGGCGTATCTAACGCGCCCATCAAATGTAATAATGTACTTTTACCAGAACCTGAACGGCCAACAATCGCAACCAACTCACCTTTTTCGACCGTTAATGACACTTGCTTTAATACGTGAGTATCAAGATTACCTTCTTGGTAAATTTTTTCGAGGTTATTGCAAACTAATAAAGAATTATTCATAACGTAATGCCTCGGCAGGTTTAATATTTGCCGCTCTAAATGCAGGATAAAGTGTTGCGAGTAGACTTAATGCAATCGCACCGAAAATAATGGACGCGATCTGCGACCAATCAAATAAAACAGGTAATAAACGCGCACCGCCAGATGCTTGCGCTAAAAGATTAAGACCAATAAGGGACATAAACTCATTTAAATTAGCCGCTAATGCAATACCCATCATGCCACCAACCATTGCGCCCAGCACACCGGTCCAAGCACCTTGGATAATAAAAATTTGTACAATAGTCGGTCGATTCATGCCTAAGGTTTTCATAATAGCAACGTCCGTTTCTTTCTCTGTGACCAGCATGACCAATGATGAAAGAATGTTAAACACAGCAACGGTAATGATTAAGAACAGCAATAAACCAATCATGTTCTTCTCCATTTTCACGGCTTGGAATAACTCGCCACGCGCAGTCTGCCAATCCATTGAATCAAAATCATTAAAGAAATCACGACTGACTAATTCATTAACAGAAAACGGATCATGCACAAACACACGGTGTTGCATCGGACTCGAGGGTTTTAAGCGCGCCAATTTACCCGCATCGGTAATATTAACCAATACCTGTGTGGCTTCGACATCCGAGCCAACAGAATAAATGCCTACCACCGTAAATTTACGTTGGCTCGGCACGCGCCCCATCGGCGTAAATACACTGCCTTTGGTTGAAATAAGTCTAATTTTATCGCCGAGCTTAACATTTAAAGATCTTGCCATGCTCCGCCCAATAATAATGTTGTACTTACCCGGTTGCAGTAATGAAATATCACCAATAAGCATATTTTGACGAATCACATCCCATTGCGGATAGGACTCGGGATCGATGCCCTGTAATTGTGCACCTTGGATTTGGCTTTTACTTTGCACCATCGCATCCGCTTGTAAGAAGGGTGTAACAGCGGCCACTAAGGGGTCGTTAGCCAATGCAGACAAACTTTTTTCTACATCAATCGCATCTGTTTTGGGTGTAACAATTACATGGGGAACAGCGCCAAGAATACGGACTTTCAAATCTTGCTCAAAACCGTTCATTACCGATAAAACAGTGATCAGTGCTAATACGCCAATGGTGATACCAGCTGTCGAAAATAAGGTAATAAATGATACAAATCGATTGTTGCGCTTAGAGCGAGTATAACGCAAGCCGATGAATAAACTTAGAGGGTGATACATAAATATAATTAAGAATACCTTGCTAAAAACTGCTGTTCATTCTAAAGACATGACCACTAATGAGCAAGTAAAATCACGTCTCCATACCAACTTGTGAGCGATTAGTTATTCTGGTTTAAAACAGCGTCTTAAAAATTCAATACAATAAACTAAACAAGATAAATGGAAATAAATATGGCACAATGCCAGGTTAGTAATCTCGAAAAGGATGACAGCAAGTGACTCAACAATATTTTTCTATTAAGCACAGTTTATCTGTCAATATTGAACCAGTTTCGATTGATCAACTCCCAACGTCTCGATTGGCGCTCGAAAACGAAATGCCAATTCCATTTAAAATGGCCAATGACGTAGCCGAAATAGACAGTAATGCCTTACGCTCAATTCGAAACATCGGCGAACAAGCTGACGCCCTTGCTGATTTTTTACAGATGCAAAATAATAAAATAAATTTGATCATGGGTTATGTTCTCGCACAGCAAGATTACCCCGAATCTCGCTTTAACTCGACCATGTTTGGTGCCGGTGAAGTCAAGTTTCTAGCGCATGCTGATTTAGCATTAGAGCAAGCAGTACGCATTAAGATATTCTTACCCAATGACTCTTCGGCTATTTATTGCTATGGCACTATCTCTGAACGTGAAGAACAACACTCTGCACGTGAGGAACAAGATGCAGATGACACGCTCATTGAATACACAGCATCGTATACTCGGATCCGTGATATCGACCGAGAAATATTAATCCGTGCGACGTTGCGTATTCAACAGCTACAGCTTAAACAACGTGCCGAGCTACGCCAAGAAAATGGTCAATAAATAGACCAACAACACAATCCCTAACAATTACGATTAGATTACTGAAAACTATGAAATCAACAGCTATTCTTTCTTTACCGTTACCGAAAAAACAAGGCGATAAAATCGCCTACGGTAACCTTGTTGGCAGTAGCCTCGCATTCACACTTGCAGAGCTGTGTTCACAAACAAATACCCCTATCCTTGCGGTTGTTGCAGATACCCCAAGTGCCTTAAAACTTGAACAAGAAGTGCGTCATTTTTTAGCGGATGATAAACCGTTAATAACCTTCCCTGATTGGGAGACATTGCCCTATGATAACTTCTCGCCACACCAAGATATTATTTCGCAACGTATTCATGCCCTGCACCGTTTCCAGCAGACTACCAGCGGGCTGATCATTGTATCAGTCAATACCTTGATGCAACGTATCGCTCCGGTCAGTTTTTTAGCCCAGCATAGCTTGATCGTCAAAACTGGCGATAAAATTGATATGCATGCAATGCGCCAACGTTTAGAAACCAGTGGTTATAATGCTGTAGACCAAGTATTAGAGCACGGTGAGTTCTCTGCGCGCGGTTCAATTCTTGATCTGTACCCGATGGGCAGTGATTCACCGTTCCGAATCGATTTTTTTGATGATGAAGTCGAAGAAATTCGTGGTTTTAACACCGAGACACAGCGCTCGGAGGGTACCCTTAAAGCCATTAACTTATTACCTGCACACGAATTTCCAACAGATGATAAAGCGATTGAATTATTCCGCCAGCAGTTTAGAGCATTGTTTACGCCATCGCGCGAAGCTGAATCCATTTATCAGCAAGTAAGCAAAGGTTTCTTACCAACAGGTATTGAGTATTATCACCCGTTATTCTTAACTGAAACGGCCACGTTATTTGATTATTTACCTAAACAACTTACTATTGCGCAAGTAGGTGAATTACATCAAGCATCAGAAGTGTTCTTTCAAGACGTTGAACAACGCTACGAAGACCGCCGCCATGATATACAACGCCCATTACTTACGCCAAGTTCACTTTATTTACCTGTTGCAGAACTATTCCAAGCACTTGGCCAGTACAGTAAAGTAAGCTTAAGCAATGAATTTATTAATGAAAAAGCAGGTAATACCAACTTAAACTTTAGCACTTTACCTGAAATATCCGTTAACCATCAGAAAAAAGCCCCGCTTGCGCCGTTGCTTGAATTTATCGAAGGGTTTGACGGTAAAATAATCTTCAGTGTTGAATCTGAAGGTCGCCGTGAAACACTGTTAGAGCTACTTGAAAAAACCAAGCTAAAGCCTAAAGCAATCACCAGCATCGCCAAATTTTTGAAAGCGAAACCTGTGATTGGTATTTGGGTCAGTCAATGTGAAAACAGCTTTATTATTGACGATTTAAATGTCGCTATCATTTGTGAAAATGAACTGCTTGGTCACAAGATCATCCAGCGCCGTCGTACCGATAAAAAAATACAAGCAAACAACGATGCGCTAGTACGAAACCTCACTGAGTTAAGTATTGGTCAACCGGTTGTGCATATCGCACATGGTGTCGGTCGTTATCTCGGCCTGCAGATTATTGCCAACGCGGGGATGGAAACCGAGTTTTTAACCCTTGAATATGCCAATGCAGCAAAGCTCTATGTACCTGTTTCTGCACTGCACCTTATCAGCCGCTATAGCGGTGCCGGTGAAGCGTCAGCACCACTGCATAAATTAGGCAGTGATAGTTGGGTAAAATCCAAAACCAAAGCAATGGAGCGTGTTCGAGACGTTGCTGCAGAATTATTAGATATCTACGCACAGCGCGCCGCTAAAAGTGGTTTTCAATATAAATGCGACAAAGAATCATATGCTGCCTTTGCCGATGGATTCCCGTTTGAAGAAACAGACGATCAGAAAACAGCGATTCAAGCCGTGCTGGATGATATGCGCCAAGACAAAACGATGGATCGTCTTGTATGCGGTGACGTGGGGTTTGGCAAAACAGAAGTCGCAATGCGCGCCGCCTTCATGGCAATGATGAACGACAAACAAGTCGCCGTACTTGTACCGACCACCTTACTTGCTCAGCAGCATTTCGAAAACTTCAAAGATCGTTTTGCTAACTGGCCTGTACGTGTCGAAGTCATCTCTCGCTTTAAAACAGCCAAAGAACAAAAACTTATTTTAGCTGATGTAAAAGCCGGTAAAGTTGATTTACTGATTGGTACGCACAAATTACTCAGTAATAAAATTGAGTTTGCCGATCTTGGTTTGCTTATTATTGACGAAGAACATCGCTTTGGTGTGCGCCAAAAAGAAAAAGTAAAAGCGCTACGTGCTGACATTGATATTTTAACGCTAACCGCAACGCCAATTCCAAGAACACTGAATATGGCCATGAATGGCATGCGTGATTTATCTATCATTGCAACACCACCAGCAAAGCGTTTGGCCGTTAAAACATTTGTCCGTCAGTACGACGACAATATTGTAAAAGAAGCGATCATGCGTGAGATCATGCGTGGTGGTCAGGTTTATTTCTTGCATAACAATGTCGACTCAATAGATAAAACAGCTGAAGCATTGGCGTTACTCCTACCGGAAGCGCGTATTGTTACGGCTCACGGGCAAATGGCAGAACGTGAATTAGAATCCGTTATGGCTGATTTCTATCATCAACGTTTCAATGTGTTGGTATGTACAACCATTATCGAAACAGGTATCGACATCCCGACTGCCAATACAATTATTATGGATCGTGCAGATCATCTCGGTTTAGCACAACTTCATCAATTACGTGGTCGTGTTGGTCGTTCTCATCATCAAGCCTATGCCTACTTATTAACGCCCCACCCGAAGCGCATCACCAGTGACGCTAAAAAACGTCTTGTAGCTATCGCATCATTAGAAGATCTTGGCGCAGGTTTCACCTTGGCAACGCACGATCTTGAGATCCGTGGCGCTGGTGAACTATTAGGTGATGAACAAAGCGGTCAAATAACCTCTGTTGGTTTCTCCTTGTATATGGAAATGCTCGACCAGGCAGTGAAAAGCATCAAAGAGGGTAAATCAGTTTCGCTTGAAGAAGCCCTTAAAAATCAAACCGAAATTGAACTGCGTGTGCCAGCGCTATTACCGAATGATTACATTCATGATGTTAATATACGTTTATCTCTGTATAAACGTATCGCAAGTTGTCAAAGTGAAGAGCAATTACGTGAAGTTCAAGTTGAACTCATTGATCGTTTTGGTTTATTGCCTGACAATGCTAAAAACTTAATCCGTCAAACCGAGTTAAAATTACAAGCAGAGCCTTTAGGTATTAAACGACTTGAAATAGGTCCCGCTGGTGGCTATATTATCTTTGGTGAAGATAATCAGGTTGATATAGGTTATCTTATCCGTCTAATCCAGCAACAACCTCGTGTGTATAGCATGGATGGACCATCAAAATTAAAGTTTGCAATCAAATCACCGGATGCAAAAGATCGTGTTAAATTAGTAGAAGCAATGCTAGTTGAATTTGCAAAAAATAAGATTGCAGGAGTTAAACGTTGAAAAAATCGTTAATCAGTTTATTAGTTGGTTTATCTGTTGGTAGTTCATTTACAGTAAATGCCGCTGAAGAAGAACGTTGGTTCGAAGTCGAAGTTATTTTATTCGAACGTAATGTCAACCCAGATAAAGTGATAGAACATTGGGATCAAGCTGTATATCCAACTTATTCAAAACAGAATAAAGACCCGATGTCATTGTTCATTAACAATGACAATTTGATCACACCAAACGGCAACGGTAATACCAATGCACCAGCTTTCGCGAACGATACAATAACAGCAGGCTTACAACCTACGTTTATCGACGATAGCGATACGTTACCTATATACGGTGAAGATAGCAGTCAGCAGGCTGTCGCTAAAACAAATATAAACAGCGATATAATTAAATCTACGAATGTTGTCATTGATGGTGCAAATTTAAAAAATAACGTCAAAGACCCTGCCCTGCAAATTGTGCCAGCAAGTGAATTGCAACTTAATAAACAATTTTCAGCACTCAACAATCATGCTAATTATAATGTTGTTTTGCATTCAGCATGGCGTATGCAACCTAAAACACGAAAAGACGCAATACCAATTCGGCTGTTCGCGGGTCAAAATTACCAGCAGCAATACCAGCTGAATGGTAATGCAATAGTCCAGAACGTCACACCGACTGCATCAACACAAATAACGACAGCTATTACTGGCAATGAATCAAATGTAACCGATTTAGATAATGCAGCGACCATCAATGATGGTGTTATCATTCAAACAAGCGGGGTTGAAACGATTGCAACACCTGTTACACCTGTTACACCTGCAGAACCGACAACTCCGGTTTGGAAGATTGATGGAGAATTAACGATATACCTAGAACATTATCTTTATGCAAAGACAAACTTGTTTGTACGTAAAGAAGGCACTAAAGTTATTCCTGCAACTCAAGTTGAGGATATAAAAACGACTGAAAAAGTAACAACGAACGCTGAAAATGTCGATTTATTGAAACTACTCGGTATTCATTTAGAACCTAAGCAAGCAAAATACAACGAAATAGCGTTGACAGATAATGATGATACATCACTTGGCGAAGCCGTTAACAGTGCACTACCACGTGATAAAACAGTGCCTTTCTTAAATAGCTATCCAATGCAACAATTACGCGTGATCCGCAGTGGTGAGATTCACTACCTTGATCACCCTATGTTTGGCATGCTCATTCAAATCAGAAAGTATGAGCCACCAGTACCTGAAAAAACAGAGACGGTCCAATAAAAGGTAACGTTCTTAATGACCTTTGAACATCACCATCGTTAAAAAGGTTTTTAATATAATAATGGTATCTGCTTTAAGCCAGCGAGTAAAACTCGTTAGGTTTAAAGCATATGTATGATCCCAATAAAGTTTATTTTGCACATCTTCTATGCAAGTATCTGCGCCTTGAGATATTTGTGCTAAGCCGGTTATACCAGGTCTGACACCGTGAGTACGCTCTAAATAATACGGAATTTTTTCTTCTAATTTGCCACAAAAAACAGGACGTTCAGGTCTTGGCCCTACAATCGCCATGTCGCCAAGTAACACATTCACCAGTTGTGGTAGCTCATCTATCCTCGTTTTACGTAAGAATCGACCTACAGACGTAGCTCTCTCATCTTGTTCTTGTGCCCAAACAGGACCTGATTTCGATTCTGATTCTAGCACCATCGTTCTAAACTTAATGAGCATAAATACTTCTACGTATTCATAACGAATTTCACCAACGCGTAATTGACGATAAAAAACAGGCCCTTTAGAGTTCAATTTAATGGCGAGTGCTATAAATGGTACAAAAGGGGCGATAATACACAATGCAACTATTGATATGAGTATGTCAGAAATTCGTTTAGGTATAACCACGCTTTTTTTCTGAAAATCATTGGTATTATCCTGCTCGCTGTTAATTTTAACCCAAGCCCCTCGCTCTAAACCAAAAATATAACGAATCCCACCATAAAAACTAGCCATATAACCTACTGCTATATAATAAAGTGATGCCCAAGGTTGACGTACAGGCGCGATATCAAACAACAAACCCACAGCCGAACCACCATACAAACAACATTGACTAAACAATAAGAACCAAGCTACGTTGGCAACAATGACATATTCACTATTTGTTAGGAAAAATGTAAACACAAATAAACACAATAAATTAAATGGCATTAACGTCCGTAAGAATTTACCACTGAAAAAGTTAAACCCCGTCAGTCCATGCCGTGATGATAATAAACTACTAAGCCGAAGTACTTGTTGAACATTACCAGCGCCAATGCGGGTACGTCGCGAAAAATCATCAGATTCACGTGTAGCCTCCATTTCAATAATCGAAATCCGTTCATCCAATACGGCCCTATATCCACGACTTACTAATAACATAGGGAAGACAAAGTCATCATTAATGGTATCAAATGGGATCTCTTCAAATAGCGCAGCTTTAATTGCGTATAAGGCACCAGGAGGTCCAATAATTGATCCCGTTACACTTTCTGCTTTACGAATATTTCGTTGGTACTTCCAATAATGCGCTTCACCTTTCGAGCCATGCTCATATAGCTGATAGTCACCCGTTACAATGCCAACATCGTCTTCAGCCATCCGATAAGCAAATATCTGCATCGCGTCAATGGAAATCAACGCACTCACATCACTCAAAACTAAAATATCGGACTTTGCTTTATATCGCCTTAATAGTTTATTGATGACATAAACCTTGCCATGATTTTCTTCGTTCACATCTAATTCAATGTGTATGTTATGTAATTCAAACTGACTTAAGTATTGCTCCGCAACTTCAACAGAATTATCTGAACAACCATCAAACCCGAGCACAACATGTAATTTATCGGCCGGATAATCAAGCATCAGTAGATTTGTCAGCTTGTCCCCTAAGTATTTAGCTTCGTTATAAACTGGCATAACGATCGTTATTATAGGGAGTCCATCATCAACATCATTTGAAACATATTTTCGTGATTTAAATGTGTCATTTTTTTCCCCTCTCACCTTACACTTTGCATAGAATTGCAAAATTTTAGGATAAGCCCAATGATGGTAAATGAATAAGTTAATCGATAATATTGCACCAAACAGAAGCCAGTCCATAGGCTACTCCTCAATAAGCTTGTTATAAGCTTTGATCATCTTTTTAATATCAAATTTTTGCGTAATGAAATCACGAGGCTGATACTTACTATTCCGCTTCATCTGTGCTTTTATTGCAATATGAAATTCATTAACAGTATGGCGTTTAATTAATCGACCCGTTTGTTTACATACCCCCTCATGTACACCGCCAACATCACTACAAACGACAGGAACGTTACACGACTGAGCTTCTAATATTGACAAAGGAAGTCCTTCATTTGACGAAGTTAGTACAAATAAGTCTAACTGATGATAAAAACCTACCATATCATCTGTATAGCCAATGAATTTAACTTTAGTTGACAGGCCTAATTCCTGCACTAAATTAACAAGGTTATGTTTTTCAGGACCATCGCCAGCAATATATAGTTCCGCATTAGGAATATCCGCGAACGCTTGAATTAATACGTCCAACGATTTTTCAGTCACTAGTCTTGCTGCGCAACCAATTTTGAAAACACGGGTGTTATTTTTATAACGTTTATGATTTAGACTCGGTATAAATTTTTCCGTATCAATGCCATTTAAGATCGTGACAGGATTAACATTACCGCCAAGCATTTCAGATAGCTTTATTCCTACCGTTGACGCATCGGCAACTAACGTGATTCGACTTAACCGCAACATTAACTTTGTCATCTGTAACTGTTTATTATCAAGTAAATGCCACGCATCATGTTCTGTATGAATATGCTGTATGTTGGTTGACTTTAGCGTTGCCATACAACCA
This sequence comes from Moritella sp. JT01, assembly GCF_001574435.1. Classification (GTDB taxonomy): domain Bacteria; phylum Pseudomonadota; class Gammaproteobacteria; order Enterobacterales; family Moritellaceae; genus Moritella. The sequence goes on along the minus strand of NZ_LOCN01000034.1, from coordinate 65,282 downwards.
TAAAGCAAAGGACCAATGTGATGAGTGTGTATAACATCTGCCTCTAATCTCCTTAATATTTTACGCAGTCGCCTTACAGTCGAGAGTTTAAATCCCGGTTTCTTTTCCAAAAAAACCAGTCGTTCTTGATACCGTTTCAATGCAGGCCAGTGCGCTAAACAAGCCGATTTATCACCTTCTAAAGCAACGATGTAAACCCTGACCTCGGAATCTTGTAATCGCATAATATCAACAACTAATTTTTCAATACCACCCGGTTTTAGATGTTGAATAATTTCAACCATGATTTTCATTATCAACATCCTTTTCATAATCAATCGCAGGTAATCGTACGATAATATCAATGCCATCAAACAAGCTGATTTTTCTTATGTGCCATAACGTGTCGTCTAATAACTCGACCATCACCGCCAAACCAATACCACCACCTATACCACTAAATAGGCCAATAATAATGTATACGAACAGAGATAAATTAGAGGGATAACCCGGCGTAAAAGGCCTATCAATTACTTTAATTTTTTCAGGTTCTTCATGACGACCTAGCTCACCAGTCACTTTTGCCATCTCGTGACGGTTTAACAAGTCATGATATAATTTCGTGTTAACGGTCAGATCACGCTTTAGAGCACTCAGTTCTTTCGCCACGTCCGCTTCCATCGCGACGTTACTTGTTAAATGCTCCGATTGTTGTCGTAACATTGCAACTTCATTTTCTAATTGTATAACGCGCGATTGAGCGGCTTGCAGATTCTCTAACTGAGATAATAACAATGACGGAACTTTACTTTCGCCATTCCCATTATCAACAACAGAGGCCAAATTCCATAGCTGTTCTAACTGTTCGTCTGTTAATGCCACATTTTTACTGAGTAATTTATTTTGCTCATTTCTTAAATTATTTAACTGTAATTCAACAGATTGAACTTTAGAGTGGTTACGGGTATAACTTGCTTTTAAGAGTGACAGTTTTGCTTCTGCTGCTACGATTTGCTCTTCAACTACACCGATCACTGGATTCGTTTGCGCCAATTTAAGCTTTAGGCTATTCAACTGACCATAAGCGCCTGATAATTCAATATCTTTCCCTCTAATTTCACTGTAAATAGAAAATAAAGTCTGGTTATTTTGCATAAATAACTCAGGTAAAACGCCGAGATGTTTACGACGAAAAGAAGCCATTTTTTCCTCTGCTACGACCAACTTATCGCGCCTTAACTCTAGCTGTGCAAGTAGAAATTCCTCTGATGAAATAATTGATGCTCTACTCGGTGCCATTAAACTATCAATAAACAATTGACTAACAGAACTCAAGATCGATTCCATCTTATTTGGATCATCCCAACTCAAAGAGATAATCACGAGATCTGTGCCAGATAGCGTTAATATGATTGCATCTGAGAGTTGTTCAACAATTAAGTCTCTTTCTCTATAACTGCTGTTTGTATCGATTAACTCATTTTGCTTAGCAACGGTTAATAGTATATGCCGGCTATGCACTAACACGCGTAAAGCCACGATCCTTTGTTCAAGATTAAATGATACTGATAAGTCTTCTAAAAATGGATTAAGCAATGCACTTTCCTGAACTAATATCGATGTGTGAGCATCGTATCGCTTATCCGTGACAACACTAATGAACGATGCACTCAGCATTGCGATTACAATAGAAACACCAAGGTAATAACGTCGGCGCCACATTATCTCGATAAATCGATAAATATTACCCCATACAATAATACCCATATTTACAGCCTAGAGTTCTCAACTAAATCCGTTGTTTTATCAGTAGTTATACGTCTTGTTTGGATAATATTTTCTTCAACTACCACAGAGTCCGCAGCCAATGTCGGGTCATAATTAACCTGAAGTATTTCTTGATTTGTAGCTAAAGCTTGGCTAACAGCTTGCACACGTTTATGTCCGATGAATAAACCTGTATAGTCATTTTCGGCTTTTGCTTTACCATAACTAATGATCGCACCGTGCTGCCAGTCATAAAGGTAAAGTAACCGATTTCGCTGTTCTCTGCTTAACTCTACTTGCTTGTATTCAAAAATAAAATTTAGTTTTCTCGGTTCTATTATTGCCGGTTTATCAAGTTCTGATACCGATACTATTCCCATCATTGCCATTGGAATAACCGTTGGCGAATTCGCACATCCGTACTGCGATATTAACGTGACGAACAGCAATGCTGTTCGTCTATATTTATTCTGAATAAGTCCTTTCATAACGCACTCCCAGACCATTGTTAATTACATGCAATGTTGTCTTTATCTGTTAGTTTCTGCATTAATAACGCCGAAACATAATCACACCTTGCTTCCCAAGTTGAGCTTTTAACCATTTCCCGAGATTCGTCTTTAAGACGTGTAAGCTCTGCCTCCGATAAAATTAATGCTGTATTTAACTGCTCTAGCATCTGTTGCTGATTTTCTGCAATATAAATACATTCTGAAAATTCCATAACAGCTGGATATTTAGTGCTTAATATTGGGTGTCCAATGGCTAAATATTCTCTTAATTTTAAAGGATTGCATGCTCGAATCTGTTCATTATCAACGAATGGGATTAATGATACTTGCCAATTAGCTGCATATTTAATCAACTCTTCATGAGGCATATCGACCAAATGGATAATATTTTCATACTCAAATATTGGACAGTCGTCGATCTCAATTTTACCAATAAATAGAAATGTAATATCGGGTCGAGCACGCGCGAGGAATGTTATTAATTCAAAATTTAACCAACGGGTAATACTGCCATAATAGCCAACGACAAGAGCGGATTCAGGATAATGATTAGGACGTTTACACACTGATGAAAAGTGCTTTAAATCTACCCCATGTGGTAACAAGTAGGTTTTATCCTGAGGAAATTGACGGGCAATATTGTCACTTGCGGCAAAGATAATATCAGCACATTTTACCAGTTCAACCTCTTCGAAATTAACTTTTTTATGATCCACACCGTGCAATGCACTAAAGTCATCACCGGCATAATAAACAACGACATCTTCTTCTAATGCATCGATAACACAACGCCCGGTCGGTAGTGATAACCATAGAATACGCGGTAAGTTCTTATCTGCTACATGCCTAGCCAACTGTGCACGAATTTGGTACGTTAATAACAAACGATTAATCACATAAGCAACATAATTCCCAGGCCAGGGGAATGCGATTGGAGCGAGAATCTCTAGCGGTTTCACCTCAACATCTGAAAGCGTGTGGTTCTGGTTAAAATTGTTCGCAGTGGCATTCTTTAGTTGTTTTAATTTTTCAATTATACGTTTACCATCCGTCAATTTCGGACGTCTCAAACCGATGGAGTTCACCCAGTATACCTGATGCTTACGCGTCATTGATTTCATCAAATGCTGTGTACTGCTTGGGTGGCGTCCCCAGTCTTCACCAAATACAATCCATTGCCAATTATTCATAATGATTTGATCACCTTAGCTGGTATACCACCAGCAAGTACACCCGGAGGTAAATCACTAGTTACAATACTCCCCGTGGCAACGATTGTACCTTCTCCGATAGTAACCCCAGCCATAACACTGACACCCGTCGCTAACCAAACATCACGCTTTAAAATAATATCGCCGACTTGATGCTCATTATCTGGTAATCCCGCAGCGCGCTCTTTTGCATCAACAGGATGGCCAGGGTAACCAGCCAAAAAAACCCGTCCTGCTAGCCTTACATTATCTTCAATCACGATATTGCCACCGACCGCAATATTATTTTGCCAATTTATATCGACATTGTTTCCGATTATTAGACGAGATGGCTGCCCGTCCATACTTCGTCCACTTAATGTTGAAATACCAGAAACACGGCAATTGTCGCCCATTTCAATGGTTAAATGTCCTAATACCAATGGCATTCCTGAATATAGGTATAAGTTACTCGGTCTTGTTACTAAGCGACTTTTAAATAAAGGGGTCCAATATAAAACCCGTAACATATTTGCGAATAAGTGGGTAATAAGGAGGTGTATTCGAAGCATACAAGGATGAATAAAAGGAATAACTGGTATAGAAAAATGCATCAGTTCACGAATACAACGGTGGCACACTTTAGCTATCGCACTCTCGTCATTTTTTAGCCATAGCTTTATTGATCCAAGCATATCCATATAAGAGCGTCCTTGTAACCGTTAACTATGTATCAAGACTAGACTATATAAAAACAATGGATTAAATATGATTAAAAAATGATCTATATTAAAAAGTACAAAATTAAAACACAGGTCTGCCGTAATTAAATCGACTAAGCTATCTATTAATGCAAAGGATTTGTAATTTATAGATCAGTAGTGGCGAATATGAAACCATGATCCTTATGCGGTACGGTACACTCTGCTCATCCGCATTTATCAGAATAGTACGCAGCATATTACCGCCAAGTAGCATGTCCTACTCAAGCATTGGCTGTAATATCAAGGCTCTGTGTGAACAACCTGCATCACGCCGTTTTCGGAATATCCTCACCGATTTAAAACTGACTATCAATATGTCCGAGTATGGCCACACTCTAAATATGCAGTTTATACATACATAAAAGGCTTACTCAGCAACATATTTTGTTAATGAGTAAGCCTATTTAATTACACTGGATTATCAATATCAATAAAGGTAACGTCCAAGCCTTTTTCTTCTGCTAACCATTCACCCAACGCTTTAACACCATAGCGCTCCGTTGCGTGATGACCTGCTGCAAAAAAACTCATACCCGCTTCACGCGCTAAATGAATTGTCTGTTCGGACGCTTCACCACTAATGAATGCATCAATTCCCTGTTCAATCGCTAATTCAATATAACTTTGACCACCACCAGTACACCAAGCCACCGATTTTATCGGTTTACCTGCATCGACAACCAGTGGCGCACGATTAAGTTGAGTTTCGATACGTTGAGTGAGTTCTTCAGTTGAGATCTCATCTTCAAATTTCCCCACTAAAGCAACACTCGCTTTATCCCACGGTTCCAAACCACGACGAACCGTAATACCTAATAGCTTAGCTAATTCAACATTGTTACCCAATTCAGGGTGTATATCTAACGGCAGGTGATAAGCATACAAGTTAATATCATGCTTGATCAGCGTTTTAATGCGGTTATATTTAATCCCCGTAATCGCTGGTGATTCATTTTTCCAAAAATACCCATGATGCACTAAAATTGCATCTGCTTGTTGCTCTACTGCAGCGTCAATTAATGCTTGAGATGCTGTGACACCCGTGATCACTTTTGTCACGGTGTCTTTACCCTGAACCTGCATACCGTTAACGGTAAAATCACGAACACGATGTGGCTGCATAAATTCAGTTAAAATATTTTCAAGTTTTTTATTATTGAGTGAGGCCATGCCCGCTCCTCGTTATTTGTTGAATACTAATCTAAAGTTATATGTATACGTTAAGTTGGAGCTTGAAGCAAATAACATGCCGATAGAAAGTATTTTAGACACCTATAACTATAATTTTAACCATCCGATAGTACGTGATCTAGCATGGTCGATTGCAAGTCCTCCAATGGTTAACGTAAATAATCACGCCCTTATTTCAACAGATTGGTTAGCTCAACAATACACTGACTACTTACCGCGGCTCTTTGCTCTAGATGTCGAACCTGCGCCATTACTCAATTTTATACGACCAGCTACAAGGCTGGGTTTATATTTTGAACAACTTTGGCACTTCTTTTTTATCGATAACCCAAACTTTGACGTGCTACTCGCTAATACCCAAGTACGAGATGATCACTTTACCTATGGCGAATTTGATTTTATTGTCAAAGACAACACCACTAATCAAGTCACCCACTTTGAAGTCGCAGTAAAATTTTATCTAGGTTACCCTAGCACAAATAATGAACCACCATTATGGTATGGCGCGAACATGAAAGATCGTTTCGATATTAAATTTAACCATATGCTAGAGCACCAGATTAAGTTAGGTCAGCAAGAGGCAGCACAAGGATTATTACGCGAACACAATATCAATATTGATAATGAAAAAATAATACTCAAAGGCCGTTTATACCAAGCACACCCAGCCCTTAAGCTAACAAACCAGTTATTACCGAATAGCTGTAATTGGCGTTGGATAACACATCATCATTTTAACAAAGAGTGCATACATCACCGTTGGTATCAAATAATGAAGCCTAATTACCTTGCGACACGAACAAAGAGCGAACTTGATATTTATCAACATCAAAAAACGGGCGAAAAAAAACCGCTACAGCTTCTTAGATATCACAATCAAAAAGAGGCTGAGCGATTAATACTTGTTCCCGATGAATGGCTAGCTAAAATTAAGCTCGACCGTTCAAAACAGGAAAAGGTTAGTCAAGTGTAATTGGAGCAAAATCAACAATCGGATTTACGTCAGCATCATAATCAACGCCTTCGATACCAAAGCCAAACAATGCTAAAAACTCATCTTTGTAATACTGATAATCAGTCGTTTCAAATAAGTTATCATCGGTCACTTCGTCCCATAACTTCACGCAAGTCGCTTGAATGTCATCACGAAGTTCCCAATCATCCATGCGTAGACGATTTTCCTCGTCTAATTTAGCGCTACCAACACCTTGTGGGTAAAGTGAACCACGGAATAAACGTGAAATTTGCTCTAAACAACCTTCATGTAAACCATGTTCTTTCATCACACGGAATGCCATTGCGATATAAAGCGGCATAACAGGAATTGCAGCACTTGCTTGTGTGACGACACTCTTAAGTACAGCTACGTTTGCAGTGCCACCTTTTACTTTCAGGTCAGCATCGATCGCATGAGCAGCACGATCAAGATCTTGCTTCGCCTTGCCTAATGCACCATCCCAATAGATAGGCCATGTAATTTCTGTACCGATATAGCTATAAGCAACGGTTTTACATCCGTCAGCTAATACACCAGCATCAGATAATGCAGACATCCATAGTTCCCAATCTTCACCACCCATAACGGTAATGGTATCTTTGATCTCTTGCTCTGTTGCTGGTTCAACACTTGCTTCAAATATTTTATTTTTATTGGTATCAACCGCTTTCGCTGTATACGTCTCACCAATAGGTTTCAAGCAAGAACGTACAACTTCGCCTGTGCTTGGCAATTTACGTACCGGTGATGCTAATGAATAAACAACGAGGTCAATTTGACCAAGATCTTCTTTAATTAGGTTAATTGCAGTTTGTTTTGCTTGGTCAGAAAATGCATCGCCATTAATGCTCTTTGCATATAGACCTTCTTCCGCTGCATATTTTTCAAATGCAGCGCTGTTATACCAACCTGCTGTACCCGTCTTTCTCTCAGTAGCCGGTTTTTCGAAAAATACACCAATAGTTGAAGCACCACCACCGAATGCAGCAGTAATACGAGACGAAAGCCCGTAACCACTTGATGAGCCAACTACCAATACACGTTTTGGTGCATTTTCAATAACACCTTGCTCTTTATTATACTGTATCTGTTCTTTAACATTTAAATCACAGCCAATAGGATGAGCTGTGGTACAGATGAAACCGCGAGTTTTTGGTTTAATTATCATATTATCTTCACAATGTTGAGACACAGTAGATAGAATAAAAGTTTCTGAAAAATTAAGCACCTATTTTTTTAACGTTTTTCATCTGGTTGGAGTTCTAACCACAAAAATAAGACGCTATTTAAGCAAACAAAATAGGATACATTTGCATTATTGTACTTTTACACTAATATTGCAGCCTTATAACGTTTACTGCTCATTCAGATTTTCATCACACATAACAAATATACTATTAATGCATTGAGCAGAGTCAAAAGTAGAGAAAGTAATATGCAGAAAATTAACCAAGCCAATACTTACTTGTTCGATCTAGATGACACGCTTTATAGCCCTTCCTTAGGCATATTAAAGCAGGTCGAATCACGAATGCACCGGTTTATAGCTAACGCACTGTCTCTACCACTTCCAGAGGCCACACTTTTATCTAACCAATATTACAGACAATATGGCGGTACAGTAAAAGGGTTAATCAAGCATCATCATGTGAATCGTGATGATTTCATCCATTATTGCCACGACATCAATATGACGACGCTGAAAGCACAGCCCAATTTAGGGCGACAGATCGATCAATTGGCCGGCCGTAAAATAATTTATACGAATTCACCAAAACATTACGCGACTAAAATTCTAACGGAATTAGCGTTAATCGATTGCTTCGATGATATTTTTTCATTAGAAGACGCAAATTATGAGCTAAAACCACACAGTTCAAGCTATCAAACACTCTGTGAAAAACACGAAATTGATCGCCATAACACCGTCTTCTTTGATGACCAACTGCGTAACCTTAAACCGGCTAAAACCCTTGGTATGACTACGGTTTGGCTATCCGGTTCAGAGCAAGTGGTACCGGATCTTGACTATAAAGCCGATTATGAAGCAAATAATTTGACTCAGTTTTTCAACTTGTTACAAGCAAGCTAAATATTTATTGCCGCTTTTAATCGCAAAAGACGTTGTAAGTGGCTATAATCCGCCCTCAGTAACGACTGGCTTCCTCTTTATTGTATTTATTCCAGTCGTGAAATAGCCTTCGCAATTAACTTTGCGCACTAAAATTAATACCCAAGAGTACTTTATGCAAACTGCCAAAGATCTTTTTTCATATCCAAAATTTCAGAATCGGGTATTAAAACCCGCACCATTTTTGCCCATGACACGTGCAGAAATGGATCAACTCGGTTGGGATAGCTGTGACGTTATTGTTGTTACAGGTGACGCATATGTCGATCACCCAAGTTTTGGTATGGCTATTATCGGCAGAACCTTAGAAGCACAAGGTTTTCGTGTGGGTATTATCTCACAACCTGATTGGGAAGATGCAGAAGCGTTTAAACAGTTAGGTCGTCCAAATCTGTTCTTCGGTGTCACATCGGGCAACATGGACTCAATGATCAACCGCTATACTTCAGATCTTAAGTTACGTCATGATGATGCTTATACCGCAGGTGATATCGGTGGTAAACGTCCTGATCGTGCAGTATTAGTGTATACGCAGCGTTGTAAGCAAGCATTTAAAGATGTACCCGTTGTGATTGGTGGTATCGAAGCCAGTCTACGTCGTATTGCGCACTATGATTATTGGTCAGACAAAGTACGTGGCTCAGTATTACCTGATTCAAAAGCGGATATGCTGATTTACGGTAATGCAGAACGCCCATTGATCCAAGTGGCACATCGTCTGGCAAGTGGCGAATCAATTAAAGACATTCAAGATGTTCGTGGTACGGCTGTCATGCTAAAAGAACCACTACCGACTTGGAAAGGTATTGATTCTCGTACATTAGATACCCCGGGTAAAATTGAACCGATTATCAGCCCGTACACCGAAATTGATGAAACCTGCTCGAAACAAGATAAAGAAGAGATCATCGATAATTCTGATGCAGATGTAGCGAAACCTATCGTGATGCAAGCGCCTAAGCAAATGCCTTGGCACGAAACCTATATTCGCCTACCCGATCTAGAAACAGTCAAAAAAGATAAAATGTTATATGCGCATACATCACGTGTATTCCATCTGGAAACGAACCCTATTTCATCACGTGCCTTGATCCAAAAACACGGCGCACGTGAAGTATGGTTAAATCCACCAGCGGCACCGCTTGCAGAAGGTGAAATGGACGGCGTATTTGATTTAGAATATGCTCGTGTTCCACATCCAAGCTATGGCGATCAAAAGATCCCTGCCTATGACATGATTAAAACATCGATTAATATTATGCGTGGTTGTTTTGGTGGCTGCTCTTTCTGCTCGATTACCGAACATGAAGGTCGCGTAATTCAAAGTCGTTCAGAAGATTCTATCGTAAAAGAAATGGAAGCCATTCGCGATAAAGTACCTGGTTTTACCGGTGTTATCTCCGACCTTGGTGGACCAACAGCAAACATGTACAAATTAGGTTGTATGAGTGCAAAAGCAGAAGCGACTTGTCGCCGCCTGTCTTGTATCTTCCCAACCATTTGTAAGCACATGGACACAGACCATACACCAACAATTAACTTGTATCGTCGCGCACGTAAAGTACCTGGCATTAAAAAAATCTTAATTGCATCGGGTGTACGTTATGATTTAGCGATTGAAGATCCACGTTATGTAAAAGAATTAGTACAGCATCATGTCGGTGGTTATTTAAAAATTGCCCCAGAGCATACCGAAAAATCACCGCTTGATATTATGATGAAGCCTGGCATGGGCACGTACGATAAGTTTAAAGAAATGTTTGATCGTTTCTCTGCAGAAGCAGGCAAGAAGCAATACCTTATTCCGTACTTCATCTCTGCGCATCCAGGTACCAATGATAGTGACATGCTGACGTTAGCCTTATGGTTAAAACAGTATAAGTTCAAGCTTGATCAAGTACAAAACTTCTACCCTTCACCACTTGCTAATGCAACAGCCGTGTATCACACAGAGCTTAACTCATTACATAAAGTACGTGAAACAGATGAAAAAGTCGTTGTGCCAAAAGGTGCGCGCCAACGTCGTCTGCACAAAGCGCTTTTACGTTACCATGATCCAGCTAACTGGCCAATCATTCGCGAATTCCTGCTTAAAACAGGTAACCGTCATCTGATTGGTCGCGGTCCAAAACAGCTAGTACCGCCAGAAAGTTTGGCCGAAAAACAAGCACAACGCAGTAATGCGAAGCCGCATCTTGGTAAAGGTGGTGCTAACAGTAAAAACAAACCAAATACGAGTAATAAAGGCGTTAAACAGCAACGTGCAGAGCCTAGTACTAAGCAGTTCACTAAGGCGTTAACGAAACACACAGGTCTAGCGCCACAAGAAGGTGTTGGTATTAACGAAAACGGTAACAAAGGTGGTAACAAGCCGAACCGTAAAAAGCCAACTGTAGGTGGCAATAGCAGCGCCAACGGTAGCAAGAATGCGAACGGCAGTACCAAGGGTGGCGGATTCAAGAAACCATCAGGCAGCCGTCCAAGCGCTAACAAGTCAGAAAATAAAGGTGGCCAAGGCCAGCAAGCTAAACGCAGTAACAAGCGCTAGGCATTCTTACGGCCTACTTCACGTAGGCCAAAAAAGACTTGAATGATGGACTGAAATCAGAGGGGCTTAATACCCCTATGATTTCTTATGATTCTATACGGTAAAAAGGTAGTATTTTATAGATGTGTAATCACCAAGATTTATTTCAAAACAAGTAGCAGCCTCTTCTTGGAGAGATATTGTTACTTGTTCACTTAATAATGCAGCTTTTAATAAGCAATTGAAATCTTTTAATATTATAACTCGTCTCATTGGGTTTTCTACATATAGACTCAGTTGTGATTCATCATTATTTATTACATCCATATGATACGTTACGTCATCATTCTCAATGCTAAAACTTATACTATTTTCACAAATAGCGATAGCTAAGGTTTCATCTTGTGTTTCAGCTATTTGATTTATTTTTAAAAGATGATTGGTGTTAATGATAGCTTGCGCATCAAAATACGAACGAGGCTCAGAACGTTCATCAACTTGATTAGTCATATAGTTTATACTAATACGCTGCGCTAATGTTCTATTTTGGGCCAACACTTTTATTGATTGATCATTATAATCCATTGTTAAATTTAACGTGTCGGCATTTTCAATGTCGATTTTTTTGAGGGCATTAAATAATACCTTCGGCTTTACATTCAAAACACATTCATCATGTACTACCATCTCTGAGAACACACCGCTACTTATAAACGCACTAGTAAAGATACTTTTTGCATCACCCATCGCGTGAATGTGTATTCCATCCTCTTTTATTTTGATGCTAATGTATTCGGCGATATCTTGTAAACTCTCCGCTGTTAAAAGAAGTGTGTTTATTGATTCTTTTAACGCTGTATTATTGTCATATATATTAATGTTAAACATTATGATTTCCTTATCATAAAATGGGTAATAACCAAACTTATCCGCATTCAATATAATATGATTAAAAAAGATAAGCAAGAAACAGGAATCTCAAGACAAGAGGGATAATCATTATCCGCAATACAATAATTAACAACTATAATTAAAGCTCCTAAACATTCTTGATAAATGTATTAGCGCATTAACCGCTAGGGAGGTTGATTATGCTCATGCGAAAAATCACCCATTATTTAGATCAGGCTTATATAAACTACCAAAGTGATCATCACCCACCCGGTTATACTGCGCAGCATGTAGCTGAATTAAGTAAAACCAGTGGCATGTCTTTTGCTAAAACTGTCATTATTACCGCAGATACAAGACTCGTTATGGTTGTTATGCCCGCCCCTTACACCATTGATTTTGATAATATTGCTTTCTCTATTGGCGCCCATTATGTCAATTTAGCGTATGAGCATCAGTTCAGTAGCATGTTTCCAGATTGTGACACAGGTGCAATGCCACCGTTTGGTCATCTTTTTAACATGCCAGTTTATATTTCAGAAACATTAGTGAAGCAAGAAGAAATCAGTTTTAATGCAGGCGACCATTCTGAAACCATCAAAATGAAAACGGCAGATCTCATTGACTTAGTGCAGCCAATAATAATTAGCTGTGGATTTAACAAAGCAGGCAGTGGTTATCATCATGAACATGCTAGGCAAGGTAAATTAAGGCATTAAAAACACGCTAAGTAATTCCTATCAACTACCTGAGGAACTTTAAGTCATGAGGATTTGCGGCACGTTATTAACAAGTTCAGAAAGTACATTAGCTAAAATAAAAGGTCAATCAAACTGGCAACAAGAGATCGATGCACTTAAATCAAATTCTGATGAACAAGCGGTGATAGACATCATCACCGCCAATATAGTCCTCACGATTCAATGCAGCGGTATCACAATGATTGGTGAGCTATACAAAAATATCAACGTCTATGCCCAAGACGCATCACAACATATTAAAATTGATGTAGATAATGTCATTCACAAGGTAATGCGTAATCTATAGGTTTAAACTATAACTTTTCATCTGCCCAACTCATTGCTGCCATAACGCAGGGAAAGCCCAATGTGCTAGTGAGCAGCAGTAATGCATGGCGAATTTCATCAACGCTTGCGCCAGCGTCAAGCGCTCTTTTAGCATGGCTATGAACAGCGCCTTCAGAACGAATGGCTGCAGCGGCTGCTAATTGGATTAACTGTGCGGTTTTTTCATCTATTGGTCCTCCCTGTTTTGCCACTTTACCAAGTGACTCTACAGCACTAATCAACTGTGGGTGTCTTTGTTTTATTTTCAGATATTGAGTGGATGGATTTGTAGCCATAAGAGATCCTATATTAGTCAGAAAATGATCATGTATTTATTCTAATGGGTATAACTACTAAATTAGTTCAAGATGTGAAAAGCGCTAAACTCAGATGTATAAACAGCTGAATTCCTCCCACCTTCATATTGGTAAGCATGTTTATGCTATACTCTGTGCGTGTTATTAGTGGTTTTAGGAGGTACATGATGGCCATTGCAATCACATTAAAAGAATATTTCGAACACGAAAATATTCACTATGACACGATTAAACACCGCCGAACATTTACCACTCTGGATTCGTCTCGCACCGCTCACCTTCCCGCAGGAAATGTCGCTAAAGCCGTAGTACTAGAAAGTGTAACGGGTGATTACCTTATGGCTTCGTTACCAGCTAATAGCCGAGTATCATTGACAGACGTGAATAATCTAATGGGTAAATATTATTATTTAACCAACGAACAAAAATTACAGGAATTATTTCCGGACTGTGCTAAAGGTGCGATCCCTGCAATGGGGGCAGCCTATAACATGAGTATGATAGTGGATGATAGTTTACTCACTGCAGATTCCATCTATATCGAATCTGGAGATCATCGGAATTTCCTCAAATTCAGCAATAACGAATACAACGATTTAGTTGAGGACATGTCACATGGTGATATTCGAGGTATGAATATGGGCGCGCCTCGGATCTGGGAGCGGACTAATATTAACTGGCATATATAAACGGCTAGTTACAACGTAAACCATGTATTTTCATCATAGGCAGTGAAAATACATGGCATCTATATTTATACAGACCGTATCATTTAGACCAACCGCAATTTATACCCGTTGCATTAAATGGGCGAGTAATTATTTCGCTTTTGGGCGGAACGGTTTAATCACCGACTCATCACACTCAAGAAAAGGGCCATCCATCAAATCAATACAATAAGGGATCGCTGGAAATACCGCATCTAAGCATTCACGGATTGATTTTGGTTTACCCGGCAAGTTAATGATTAATGAATCTGCACGTAACCCTGCCGTTTGGCGAGAAAGAATTGCAGTTGGAACAAATTTTAGCGATTCTGCACGCATTAACTCGCCAAATCCAGGCATCATACGATCACAAACCGCTTCTGTCGCTTCTGGCGTTACGTCACGCTTAGCAGGGCCAGTGCCACCCGTAGTCACAATCAAACTACAGTTTTGCTCATCAGCCATTTTGATCAACGTTGCTTCGATCACATCTTGCTCATCTGGAATAACTTCATAAACAGGTTCCCACTCGGAAGTCAGGTACTCATTCAATACAGCTATAATGGCTTTGCCGGAAAGATCTTCATAAATACCAGCACTGGCTCTATCACTTACTGTCACAATACCGATTTTAGCTTTAGTCATGTTTATTCCATATAGCATATTGAATTTAAGTACTAATTTTAACCGAAGCTAATGAGTCTGTAAAATCAATAGATTGATCTGCCGCAACAAATTAAGATAGTAAGTTAAAATTTAGAAATTAGTGTACTTAGGTAACTGTTATTATTTTTCAAATAATCAATAAAGACCATTTCAAAATCATCGATTGTTGCCCCTTTAACATAGGGTTGTTCAACAATTTTATCTGATATTTTTTGCAACTTTGGAAATTGATGAAGAAAAAATTGCCCAAATAATTTTTCGATCAATGTAAAACGATATAATAAAGGGGCTAATGCCGCATCGACTAATGAAAAGTTTACATTATTAAAAAAATTACTACCCGTTATTACATTTTCTAAACGCTGTAATTTACTCAACATTTCGATTCTCTGCGTGTCAAAATCAGATTTACTGTCAGCCATGGTTAACATATATTGGTTTACAGTTAGTGCGCTTGCATATTCTATCCATCCACGGTCTTTTGCTTTTTGAAGTGGATCTGCTGGCATCAGCATCGGTGGGCTGATTTCATCGAGGAATTCATTAATCACCGCTGATTCAAATATAACATCAGCACCATATTTAAGTACTGGAACCTTACCTAACGGTGATATTTTTAAGAACCATTCAGGCTTATTTTCTAAATCGATAAACGTAATGTTAAAATCGATGCCTTTTTTCTTTAATGTTATCACTGAGCGTAAAACAAAAGGACAGAGTTCAAAGCTAATTAATTCTATTTGTTGTAATGACATGTGCTCACCTATTGGATTGAATATTATACCGAGTTGGTATAGGTTGATAATATACATTCGCAGATGTTCCAAACAAGTAGGTACATATATGATACATAGTTACTTAAAGGTGCCTAATGGCTAAATCACAGTGTTCTTTAATAAAAAATAATTTAGAAAAAAATTCAGTTCATACCTGTAATGCTCAACTTACAAGCCCAATTGTCGCTGCGGTAAACATGCTTTCTGGTAAATGGAAAGTAGTAATACTTTATCAACTACGCCATAAAACATTACGCTTTGGGGAATTGAAGAGCGTCATCCCTAACATTAGCCAAAAAACACTCACCCAACAGTTAAGGGCTTTGGAAGAAAACAAACTTGTCACCCGTCATGTCTACGCAGAGATCCCGCCACGAGTCGAATACAGCTTAACGCCGCTGGCCGATAAGTTATCGCCAACACTCGATTTATTATGTGATTGGGGAAAACTGATTTAGATCATTAATAGTACTGTTAACCATCGCAAAAACCTCTCTTTATAGGTACATTCAGCTGCAAAGGAAACATTATTTTAAAGGTTAAAATAATGTTAATTATGCATTTGAATACAATTAAGAGGTTTCAATGTTAGCGTTATTCATTGGTTTAATCGTGACAGTCGGTGTCGGTTACTTCATCGTCAAAGAATACAAAGCGGCGGGAGTATTACTCACAGCTGGTATTACACTACTCATTATAACAGGCTTACTTGGCAAGCAAATTCTCCCTTCAAGCATAACAAGCACAGGGAATACCATTACAGACTCATTAGAATTTGTTAAATACATGCTGCAATATCGAGGGGGCGGCTTAGGCATGCAAATTATGTTGTTATGTGGTTTTGCAGCTTACATGACTAAGATTGATGCGAACAATGTTGTTGTGAAACAATTTTCGAAACCCCTATCCTTTATCAAGTCACCTTATACCCTACTTGTTGCTGCTTATATTGTGGCTTGCTTAATGTCACTAGCGGTAAGCTCTGCAACTGGACTTGGCGTATTGCTCATGGCCACTTTATTCCCAATGATGACGGCAATGGGGATATCTCGACCAGCCGCCGTTGCTGTTTGTGCATCGCCTGCTGCTATTATTTTATCACCAACATCTGGCGATGTAGTTGTCGCTGCCGAAAAGTCTGGATTACCATTGCATGTATTTTCTGTTGAAACCGTATTACCTGTATCAATCAGTGCCATCATCGTGATGGCCGCAGCGGCATTTTTCTGGAATCGTTATTTAGACAAAAAAGAAAATACGCCAATGGAAAAAACCGATATATCAGAAATAACCGTAACTGCACCGGGTTATTATTCCATCCTGCCATTTCTACCTATCATCGGTGTCTTTGTATTTAACGGTTCAACAATTAAAGGGCTGGAACTTGATATCTACACTATCGTAGTTTTTTCCATTTTCATTAGTGCTGTTATCGACTTTATCACTAAACGGTTAGATGGGAAGGCAACCTTAGAAGACTTAGAGTCTTGCTATGAAGGGATGGCTGACGCATTCAAAGGTGTTGTAATGCTATTAGTCGCTGCAGGTGTCTTTGCACAGGGCTTGATGTCGATTGGTGCTATTGATAATTTAATCGGACTTGCAGAAGCAGCAGGTGCTGGCGGTTTTGCATTAATGCTAATTCTAACAGGTCTCACTGTAGCAGCGGCAATAGCAACAGGCTCAGGCAACGCCCCCTTCTACGCATTTGTTGAACTCGCGCCTACACTAGCCGGTAAAATGGGCTTAAACCCAGCGTTCTTAATTATCCCGATGTTACAAGCATCGAACCTTGGTCGAACTGTTTCACCGGTAGCGGGTGTCATTGTCGCAACAAGTGGCATGGGAAAAATCAGTCCATTTGAAGTTGTTAAACGCACGTCCGTACCCGTATTAGCTGGCCTGATTACCGTTATTGCAGGGACGATGGTACTTGTGCCTATGTATGCTTAGTTTGATAACCTAAATTTAAAAAAAGATAATAAGAAAGTAATTTATCAAAAGGCTAGGATAAAAACCCTAGCCTTTAACTTTAATTATTTATGCTTAATTGTTAAAGGCTCCCCTTCAACACCAGCATAAAAAACAACAATTTCGGCTGGCACATCGCCTTTATTTATTCCGTAATGCCATTTGTTGATAACTTCAACAAGCGTATCGCCCGCTTTAAGCTCCAAAACCTCACCGTCTTGTGTTACTACCGTTAATTCCCCACTCACTAAATAACCAGCATTAATCACCGGATGCTCATGCAAAGGCAACTTAACACCAGGTGCGATATCAATTTTTAAGATGGTGACTTCCGGCTTACCCTTCGGATAACTCGGAAGCACAGAACCGTCCCAGCTCGTTGTCGACTTTGCTAATACTTCGACCGTCACCGGTTTGGATTCAGTTGCTGATACATTACCGGCAACTAAGAGCGCCAAACATAAACCACTCATTAAACCTTTCATAAATTCCCTATTATTCAAATTGTTAATATAGTTCTAGTCCATTACGTTATTAGTGATACTTTATATTAAGTTTTACTGAATATTAATAAGTATTACATACTCTTACAAACGAAATTACGATAGTACCAACAGTATGTGAACTTAAATTAATTATCGCGATTAGATTTGTTATACTCATTTCATTAAATAAATTGTCATCAATATAGGATACGTAAAGTGAATTACCAAGCAGCTATTTTTGATATGGATGGACTTCTTCTCGACACAGAGCGTGTTTGCAAAGGGATCTTTGAAGAAGCATGTGCATCATTATCGATTCCATTTTTAGAAGATGTTTATCTCGATATTATCGGTCGTAATTCTCAAGGCATAGAAAAAGTAATCCGTGCTGGTTACGGCAGTGATTTAGATTATCCAGTACTTCATGAAGCATGGCGTATACGTTACAACGCCGTCGTTAAACACCAAGCTATTCCTGTTAAAGAAGGTGTTGTTGAGTTACTCACTTGGTTAAAAAATAATAATATTCCCACTGCAGTTGCGACGTCTACACAACAAGACGTGGCAACAATCAAACTAAAGCTTGCTGGTTTAGACCATTTTTTCGATAATTTAACCACAGGTTGCGAAGTTAAAAATGGCAAACCCGATCCAGAAATTTATTTGCTTGCAGCAGGTCGTTTAAATATTCACCCGGAACAATGTTTAGCCTTTGAAGATTCCAATAACGGCGTTTTATCTGCCGTAAGCGCTAATATGCAGACATTTCAAATCCCAGATCTCGTGCAACCCAGTGCTGAAGTTCTAACATTGGGTCATACTGTAAGCGCCTCTTTATCAGACGTTTTAGAGATTCTAAAACAAAGTAAACAAGCTGCTTAATCAATAACGTTCAATTATCAGCTCTGCCTCTAATAACGCTTCTGTCTAAAATAAACTAAAATTATTAATATGCGGGTTATTAGAGGTAATCAATATGTCAGTGTTTAACGAAACGATGCGCCAGAAAGGTCAAGCCGAAGAAGATATGTTCTATGCGAAGTTAGATCAGGAACTTATTGCCGCGCTACATAAAAAATACGATAGAGAGCAGCAACAAGTATTACAGCAAATACCAACGAATTCAGGTTACGATCGTTAGCGCTTAAATCAACAAAGCATTATACCTAATCAAAAAATAAAGAGACCAACGCTTTTAAAGCACCGTGATCGACTAATGTGGCGCTACCAACTAGAAAAATAATCATGCCAGCAATAAAATATTTGAATAATTGATGTACACCATTATCTAAAATAACTTCGGGTGTTGTATTTTTTAATTGCACTTGGGCTTGTTCCCTATCCACGCTTGCCAATATTTTTTTCTGCTGTAAATACCGGTGTAAATTAAATCTCGCGATAGCGGCAAATAAAAATCCCGATAACATAATTACACCCAACATCCATTCTAAATCAGCCATTACTCTTCCTTAAGTATCGATAACAACACGATAAGATTATTTAATAAGAACAATATCATTGAGTTATAACACCGTTGAATTAAAAAAGTATGACACTGGGACTGATAAATGACTAATCGTCATTTTATAATAAAAAAAAAGGCTGAAATGAATAATCATTCCAACCTTTACTATTAGTACGCTATTTACTGCTGGTTAACTATTTAAATAAAGTAGTTATACCAAGTATTTACAATGCGGTTTCTAAAATCTGACGGCTTACTTCCAAGGTGATATTTTTACGTTCACCCAGTGCCACCATGCCGTGTTTCTCTAATTTCGCAATTAAATTGTCAATATCAGCAGACGTAATACCCGCCTCCGTAAGCGTTGTCGGTACTTCCATGGCTTTAAAAAATGCTTCTGTTTTTGCTATCGCTTGATCGATTTTTTCATCTTCATCAGCAACTGTAATGTTCCAGACACGTTCAGCATATTGCAGTAATTTACTACGCTTGTCTTCACGTAGTACTTTCATGACTGCAGGTAACACGATTGATAAACTACGCGCATGATCAACACCGTGTGCGGCTGTTAATTCATGACCAATCATGTGTGTTGCCCAATCATGCGGTACGCCAGCACCAATAAGACCGTTTAACGCCATCGTTGCCGACCACATAATATTGCCGCGGATCTCTAAATCATCTTTAGTCTCAGGTTTTAATGCTTTTGGCCCTTCTTCGATAAGCGTCAACAGTAGCCCTTCAGAAAAACGATCTTGTACTTTCGCGTTAATGCTATAAGTCATGTACTGTTCCATAGTATGAACGAATGCATCTACAACACCATTACTGATTTGACGATCAGATAAGCTCAAACTCACTGCTGGATCTAAAATCGCAAACGTTGGACGTACTAATGGACTACCAAATGATAACTTGCTGCCATCACGTGTAATAACAGCACCACCATTTGACTCAGAACCCGTTGCTGGTAATGTTAAGACAGCGCCCATAGGTAATGCTTTAGTAATTGGCGCATGTTTACTTAGGATATCCCAGGCATCATCACCTTCAAATACTGCCGCTGCAGCAATAAATTTACTACCATCAACAACCGAACCACCACCAACAGCTAGAATATAGTCCACATCATGTTCGTTAATTACGTCTAATGCTTTAATTAATTGGTCATATGTTGGATTTGGTTCAATACCTGAAAACTCAACCCAGTTATGTTCTGACAATGCTGTCACAACTTGATCATATACGCCATTTGACTTAATAGAACCACCGCCGTAAGTCACTAATACTTTAGCATCTAATGGAATTTCTTTGCTGATCGCTTTAATTTGGTCATCACCAAAATGAATGCGAGTTGGGTTTTGAAACGTAAAGTTCAACATATTTGTTTCCTAGTATTAAGCATGTGCGATTAGTTTTTCAGCAACTAATGCTGAAGACGCTGGATTTTGACCTGTGATGATTAAACCATCTTGTACCGCAAACGGCGTCCAATCAGCAACTTTCTGATAGTCTCCGCCACGCTTTACAAGCTCATCTTCTAATAAAAAAGGTACGATATCAGTTAATTGTACAGCATCTTCTTCTGTATTTGAAAACCCTGTTACCGCTTTACCTTTAATTACATACTCACCTTCAGGCGTTTTAACGTTTAGTAGCGCCGCACTTGCATGACAAACAGCTGATACTGGTTTGTTATTCGCAATAAACGCAGCTAATAAATCAATTGATGTCGTGTTGTCAGTTAAATCCCATAATGGACCGTGCCCACCAGGATAAAATACCGCATCAAAGTCTTGTTCTTTTACATCCACTAATTTAACTGTTGTCGCTAGCGCTTGCTGTGCGACATCATCAGCATCAAATCGACGAGTTGCGTCCGTCTGCATGCTTTCATCCGCACTTTTAGGATCAATTGGTGGCTTACCACCTGCTGGTGATGCCAAAGTAACTGTCATTCCAGCATCAACAAATACATAATAAGGTGCAGCAAGTTCTTCAACCCAGAAACCTGTTTTCTCGCCTGTATTGCCCAAATCTGCATGTGATGTTAATACCACTAAAATATTCTTACTTGTGTTGTTCTTATTCATGATAATTCCTCTCGCTTTAAAGTTGCGTCAATGATTTCTGTCTGAGCTGCTATGCATACTGTATGCGCGTTAACAGCGAATAGAGACAGTCTACACCTCAAAATAAAGTCTAACAATGCAGAGTAAATTGATTACACTGTTCAATATTTTGATACAATCAGTTTGTTATCTTCATTATCAGGATTCATTTATGCATGTTTCTTTTGAACAGTTAAAAAGCATGGTTGTATACGCACAGATTGTCGAACAAGGCACGCTTTCAGCTGCCGCTCGGCATTTAAACCTATCTCGCGCCGTTGTCAGTTACCATCTTAAAAAGCTTGAGACTCAATTAGGCCTCAAGTTACTTAACCGAACAACCCGTAGTTTTACACTTACAGAAGCGGGTCAACAGTACTACCAACACTGTCAAGAAATAGCGCAGCAAGCTGAAGCCGCAAATCAACAAATCGAGAATTTAAAGCACGAGCCTGAAGGATTGATAAAGGTAACATGTCCGGTTAATGTCGGATTACAGATCATTGTCCCAGCTTTAAACATGTTCAAGATCCAATTTCCGAAGATTGAATTGGACATAATACTTACCGATGATATCGTTAACATTATGCAGGAAGGCATTGATCTTGCGATCAGAGGCGCACCACTTACTGATTCAGGCTTACAAGCTCGCAAACTAATATCGATGAAAACCTGTCTATGTGCATCACCTGATTATTTAAACAAGCACGGTCGGCCAACAACCCCTACCGAACTTGTCGAGCATAGCTGGGTGTTATACAAATTAAGTTCAAGTACATTAACACTAACGAAAGGAAGTCGAGCTTACAGCGTAAAACCAAAAGGAAGTATTAGCACCAATAATGCAGCAGCAAGAACAGCGTTTGTAGAAGGCGGTCATGGCATTGCACGTATTCCTTTTTACGATGCAGCCCCAAAAATCGCAGCCAACAAACTAGAACAACTGTTGTCTGATTATAAACTCTCGAACATTGATCTATATGGCGTTTTTCCACCTGGAAGCGCGGGTTCGAAAAAACATAGGGTGTTATTGAGTTTCTTAAGGGAACATTTTAATCATTTAGCGAAAAAATGTGACCGAGATCGAACTATTACTTTTTAGGCATTATTTGTACGTTCTAAACCTCTCTAAACCAGAGTTTGAGGCTAGACTTAGAATTAATCTTAAACAAGTGGAGATAAGCCAATGCAAGCAGCAGCATTTATAAATGAGAAATCTGTATTATTAACCGACAATGTGAATAAATTTCTCATGCATAAAATCAATTACACAGTATTAAGTAACTTGGTGTGGGATGTTTTACAAGATTGGCAATCTCTAGATGTCATCGACGAAAAAGTATCAGGGGAGAAAGAGCAGATATTTTGGTTTCTCATTTTTGAATTACACTATTGGGAGGAGAACACATTAATCAAGGATGCAGAACTGCGTAAGAAATTATACGCCTGTACTTTGTATCTAGAACGTGAGCAAGATCTACCGAAAAACTGTATTGGTTTACGCCCAAATCGATATGTGTCAGAGGAAAGCTTAACAAATATGGAGAAAGATACCGTTACATCAGATTAGATTGAAAACATAAGCAGCTAATAAATATGTCTAATAATAGAATGAATACATTAAAAAACCCCTTAGTTTCAATTTAACCAAGGGGTTAATGGTTTTATTCGACTTCTTCTTCCGCAAATTGAATACGCGCTAAGCGTTCCAATTCCTCTTCTCTTGCCGCATTGATTTCATCTAAAATACCTTCTACATCCGCAGATTCTGTACTTTCAATAAACTGACCCGTCAATTTAACGTCAACAGTAAGTTCTGCAGCTTCGTATAAAGCCCACATTTCTTTAGCATATTTTGTGTTAAGTAATTCAGGTGCATATTGTCCGTAATACTGGGTCATATTATCAACATCACGTTCCAGCATCCACTTGGCATTATTGTTTGCTGACGCATCAACCGCTTGAGGCAAATCAATAATAACAGGTCCATGTTCATCAACAAGCACATTAAATTCGGATAAATCACCATGAATAAGTCCATCGCAAAGCATTAGCCTTACATAATGGATCACTTTATCATGATCAATTACAGCCTGTTCAGGGCTTAATTCAACATCCGCTAAACGCGGCGCAGCAAAACCATCAGCATCGGTGACTAGCTCCATGAGTAATACACCGTCGAAGCAACCATAAGGTTCAGGAACGCGCACACCCGCATTATCTAAGCGATATAATGCATCAACTTCAGCATTTTGCCATATTTTCTCTTGTTCGTTACGCCCAAAGCTAGAGCCTTTTTCCATTGCACGAGCACGTCGACTGTTACGAACTTTACGACCTTCTCGATATTGCACCGCTTGTTTAAAACTGCGGTTCTCTACGTCTTTGTAAACCTTCGCGCAACGGATCTCCTGACCACAACGCACAACGTATACCGTTGCTTCTTTACCACTCATTAACTGACGTAATACTTCGTCAACAAGCCCGTCATCAACAAGAGGTTGTATTCTTTGAGGCACTTTCACTAGTTGTTATTCCCTAGTTAACCGTTACATGAACCTAGGATAATAACATTAAGTGAATTTGTTTTAAAAGACTACCGCCTAATTTATGAACGACACTATAGAGTTTTTCATGTCATTCGCGGTTTACCACGCTGATAAAATAGCTACTGGCGTAAATTGCGGACCAAACTGCTCACACAATTGCTCTGCGCGCTGTTTAAAGTTATCCGCACCATAATGGTCAACGAATTGTAAAACACCACCCGTCCACGCAGGGAAACCCAATCCCATAATAGAACCGATATTCGCATCACGACTACTCGTCACAACGCCTTCTTCATATGCTCTAAGGGCTTCTAATGATTGCACGAACAATAATCGGTCTTTAACAGTATTAATATCCCAGTCATCCGTTGTCGGGAATAAGTTAACTAAACCAGACCACAACCGTTTTTGTCCTCTTCCGCTATAATCATAGAATCCAGCGCCAGCCGATTTACCAAGTCGTTTTAGGGCAAGTAATTGATCTAACACCCCATCGGCAGGATTATCAAATTGCGTTTTACCCTCGGCTTTTAAATCAATTCGAGCTTGATTACGTACATTATCAATCAGTGACAAGCTAACCTCATCAATAATGGCTAAAGGCCCTACGGGTAACCCTGCTTGAATTGCCGCATTTTCAATGACTTCTCCTGGAATACCTTCACTTAACATGCGCATCCCTTCCGATACATACGTAAAGAATACCCGTGATGTGAAAAAACCACGAGAATCATTAACAATAATGGGCACTTTACCAATCTGTAGCACTAAATCATAAGCCGCAGCCAAAGTAGCTGACGATGTTTTATCACCTTTAATAATTTCAACAAGTGGCATTTTATCCACAGGAGAGAAAAAGTGCAGACCAATAAAGTTTTCAGGTTTTGTAGACGAACTAGCTAAACTGGTAATCGGCAATGTTGATGTATTGGATGCCATAATAATATCATCACCAACAACCTGTAATATTTCTATTGTTGCTTGAGATTTAATTTTCCGATCTTCAAATACCGCTTCAATCACCATTTCACAGCCAATTAAGTCAATGGGATCTTTTGACGGAATAATGCGATTCAATATTGCCCCTTTTTCATCATTCGTCAATTTACAATTGGCCAGAATGGATGCGGTATATGACTTTGCAAATACCGCTTTCTCAAGACTAATATCTTTTAATATGACAGTAATACCATGGCTTGCTAAAGCATAAGCAATACCAGCCCCCATCATACCCGCACCTAATACACCGATTTTACTGAATGTCGTTAACGCAGGTTCCTTCGGTCGCGACGCACCAGCTTTAATCTCGTTATGCTGATGCCAAAACGTATTCATCATATTTTTAGCGACTTGACTGCGGATGACATGAATAAAGTATCGTGTCTCTATCCGTAATGCGGTGTCAATATCAACGTCTGTTGATTCGATCATCACTGATAATATCGCTTCAGGTGCAGGTTGGTTCCCTTGTGTTTTTTTCTTCAGTATTGCAGGGGCGGTAGCGATAACAACAACCATATGCGGATCGCTAACATCACCGTCTGGAAGCTGATAACCCTTATTATCAAAACATTGTCTCACAGGCAATGATTGCGACAAGATCCAGTTCGTTGCTTGGGCCATCATTTGAACATTTGATGCCGCTATTTGATCTATTAATCCAAGCGCTAAACCCTCTTGGCAATCAAATAATTTACCCTTGAGTAAGTAAGGTACTACTGCCTCGACACCCATCAATAGAGTCATTTTGACAACACCACCCACACCTGGCATTAAGCCTAATGTGACCTCTGGTAAGCCTAGCACTACTTTTTTCGATAATGCTATGCGATGGTGACAGCCTAACGCGAGTTCCCAACCACTGCCAAGTGCTGCACCATTAATACATGCAACCACAGGCTTTCCGCATGTTTCTAGCCATCGCATTGCCGCTTTCAGCGAAGACAATAATAAGTAAGTGTCCTCCACACTTTGCTCTGCACATGCGCTAAGCGCCGTTATATCAGCACCAGCAAAAAAACTTAATTTTGCAGATCGTAATATGACCCCAGCAAACTGCATATCCTTTAGTTTATTAATCGTCACTATGTAGTCATCAATAAACACACGATCAAGTAGATTAACCTTTGAGTTAGGCTTATCAAAAATCAAATGGACTATCCCTGCATCGTCTTGCTCTAAACAGATTGATGACATACTTTACCCCTCTACACGTTCAATAATTGTTGCGATCCCCATGCCGCCACCGACACATAAAGTGACAAGCCCACGTTTCAAGTCACGCACTTCCAATTCATCTAACAATGTCCCTAAGATAATTGCCCCCGTAGCCCCAAGTGGATGACCCATAGCAATAGAACCGCCATTGACATTAACAATATCTGGCGAGATATTAAGTTCGCTCATAAACCGCATTACAACGGCAGCAAAGGCTTCGTTGACCTCAAATAAATCAATATCGTCGATGGTTAATCCCGCCACTGCTAATGCTTTTTGGGTCGCGGGTACGGGTCCAGTCAACATGATTGTTGGATCAGCGCCGACCACAGCAGTAGCAACGACTCTTGCTCTTGGTTTCAATCCCCATTTAACGCCCGCTTCAGCACTACCGAGTAAAACCAACGCCGCGCCATCGACAATCCCAGAGGCATTACCTGGTGTATGTACATGTTGAATTTGCCCTACTTGTGGATAATGACGTTTAGCAACACTATCAAAAACAGTTTGACCAAGACGACTAAAGGAAGGGTTTAACTTTGCTAATGTAGCGAGAGAACAATCTGGACGAACAAGCTGGTCTTTATCAAGTAGTAACATGCCATTGCGATCACATACAGGAACAACTGATTTATCGAATGCGTTATGCTGCCAAGCCGCTGTAGCACGTTGATGGGAACGAACAGCAAAAGCATCAACATCTTCACGACTATAGCCATCCAGTGTCGCAATTAAGTCAGCGCCGATACCCTGTGGCATATAGTCAGTGGCTAGGCTTGTTTCAGGATCCATCGACCAAGCGCCACCATCGCTGCCCATTTTTACACGCGACATTGATTCAACACCGCCTGCAATGACTAGGTGCTCCCAACCCGATCGTATTTTCATTGCTGCTATATTGACTGACTCTAGACCTGACGCACAAAATCTATTTAAGCTAACCCCTGCAACGTTATCTTTCCAACCTGCAACTAATGCAGCTGTTTTAGCAATGTCAGCACCTTGATCCCCAATAGGCGTAACACAGCCTAACACGATGTCATCCACCGCATCAGTATCAAAACCATTGCGAGTCTGTAAATGGTTAAGTAAATCAGCTAACAGGTTAACGGGCTTAACTTCGTGTAAAGCACCACTTGGTTTACCTAAACCTCGCGGCGTTCTGATCGCGTCATAAATGAATGCTTGGGGGATCATCGATACCTCCTAGATAGAAATAAAAGAATGCGTTTTTTAGTGAATTCTACTCTTTATATTATTATCTTAGTTGAAACAAAAGCAGCGCACAACAATAACAATAGCACAACAAAACTGAAGCAATGGTGCGGCAGATCATAGGATTTAAGCTGATATTTTATCAATAAGCTTGAATACTTTTTGCCGAATTTCCACTCTTATCCTGTAACTCAACATCTGCACCACGAGCGATAAGTAACTTTTTTAACTCATCACGACCAAACAGTGTTGCATACATAACAGCAGTCTGCCCTGCATTATTTTGTTGATTTGTATCACAATCACTTTTCATCAGTGTATTTGCAATTTTAAATTCGGCTCTAAAAATCGCCGCCATTAATGCAGTATTCCCCCTGTTATCCTTGGCGCACACATTTGCGCCTCGTTTAATTAATGTATTAACAATAGATATTTTACCGTTATATGTTGCGACCATTAAAGCTGTATAGCCTTTATTATTTTTTACATCAATTGGTAACCCTGCATTTAAAAATTCATTAACAACCTCATCATCACCTGTTCTCGCAGCAGCATAATAATACGGTAG
The DNA here is from genome assembly GCF_001574435.1 of Moritella sp. JT01. Taxonomy (GTDB): domain Bacteria; phylum Pseudomonadota; class Gammaproteobacteria; order Enterobacterales; family Moritellaceae; genus Moritella. The sequence continues at coordinate 37,219 of NZ_LOCN01000034.1, read as the reverse complement.
CAGCGTATTATATTCAGCGTTATCAGATAACTCATTAGCACTTAAGCTCGTGATGAAAAATAAAAATACGACAGGAATAAGAAGGTACTTTATTGGTGACCATTTTTTAAAATAAAACATGTGATAATACTCAATATGTGGATGTGAATGCGAAAGGAAGTCCTTTCGCATTACTATTCAAATTAACTTATAAGCTCATCGCCATTTTTATAACTTTAGCAAGATCACCGTTTACCGCTTTTGTTAATTGTGTACCGTATTCAGTATCAGCTTTATAGAAAAAACTCAGCATCGTGTACTTCACATTCTCATTTTTAACCGCACCAAGATCTCCTGATAGGTTTCGAATTAAGTTACGCTGTTCCTGTCCAGTAAAACTACGGTAAAGTTCGCCAGCTTGCGCAAAGTTAGATTGCTTATCTATAGCGAGTTGCTGCACATAACCCGTTAACGAAGGCGTAGAATGACGTGCTTTTTTATCTTCGACAACACCTTCGCTACTTGGCTGATAATTAATATTAGACATTGTTACGCCCATATTATGGGCGCCATCTTGGTTATAGTTCACCACATTCACAATAGGTCTGTTAATCGGTAATTGCTGATGATTTGCACCCAAGCGATACATTTGCGTATCAGAGTAAGAAAATACGCGTCCTTGTAATAATCTATCTTCTGACGGTTCAATACCTTGGATTAGGTTTGCAGGTGACATTGCTACTTGTTCCGTTTCTTGGAAAAAGTTTGTTGGCATTCGATTTAATGTCATCGTTCCAACTTTCGTTTCAGGAATATTAGTCCACATTTTAGTTACGTCTAACGGATTATATTTAAAGTTATTCAGATCAGATGGGTTCATCACCTTAATGTAAAGATCCCATTGTGGATATTGTTCCTCCGCAATGCTGTCATATAAGTCTCGTGTTAAATGCTGAAAGTCCTTCGATTGAACATTAGCAACCTCATCTAGATCTAAATTATCAATACCTTGGAGGCTCTTCCAATGAAACTTAACATAATTAACTTCACCGGATTCGTTAATCATCTTATATGCATGAACACCAAATCCATCCATTTTACGGTAACTTGCTGGTGTACCATTATCACTGTAGAGCCAAGTTAACATGTGAGTAGAACCAGGTTCATTTGAAAAGAAATCAAAAACGCGATTAGGATCTTGAATATTAGTAACAGGTGATGGTTTTAACGAGTGGACCATATCAGGAAATTTAATCGCATCTCTGATAAAGAATACAGGCATGTTAAGACCAACAAGATCCCAATTTCCCTCATCCGTGTAAAACTTAGTTGCAAAACCTCTAGGGTCACGCAATGTCTCAGGACTGCCCTTGCTGTGTATTACAGAAGAAAAACGCACAAACACAGACGTTTCTTTATCTTTACTTGCAAACGGTGCAGCTGCTGTAATAGCACTGAAGTCCTGAGTCGCAACAAATACACCATGAGCACCAGTACCGCGGGCATGTACAACTCGTTCAGGGATACGCTCACGCGCAAAACGTTGAAGTTTTTGTATCAGTTGTACATCTTCTAATAAAACACTGCCATTGTTTCCAGCTGTCATTGAATTCTGGTTGTCACCTACAGGTGCACCATTATCTCGAGTAAGAGTTACCGCAGCTGCATTAAAGGCAAGGCTCATACTTAAGGCAATCACTAAATACTTTTTATTTAAATTCATTTTCTGTCTCACTCACATTATTAAATATATAATTGAGTTCGCAGTCTAGAATGATTATTTGCATAAGTTAAAACGTTATAACCTAAGTTATTGAATGGTAAAGGCTATCACTCTAAAAACATTGATAGCTAAAGGCTATTGAATTATTAGGTGATGATTATCAATATCCAGCTGGACTTTTATCGCTTATGTATAAGATAATCCATCCAATAATAAATTCTTAAACAAGATAACTATGCCTCTTCGAGATTACCAACAAGCAGCAGTAGATGCAGCTTTAGCTCACTTTAGAAAATCAGACCAGCCCGCAGTTATCACCTTACCGACAGGCGCAGGAAAAAGTCACGTATTGGCAGAATTAGCACGTCTAGCGAGACATCCAGTACTTATCCTTGCCCATGTAAAAGAACTGGTAGAACAAAATCACAGTAAATTTGAACATGATGGTTTTGAAGCCGGTATCTTCGCGGCAGGTTTAGGTAAAAAACAAGACAGCTTCAAAACTACCTTTGCAAGTGTGCAGTCTTTAAGCCGTAATTTAGATAAGTTTGACGGCTTTTTCTCGCTATTAATTATTGATGAGTGTCATCGTGTTAGTTTAAGTGAAGATAGCCAATACCAAAAAGTCATCAGCCATTTAAAAAAGACGAATCCCAAGCTGAAAGTACTGGGCCTCACAGCGACGCCTTATCGTTTAGATAAAGGCTGGATATATAGAAAACACTATCAAGGCTATGTAAGAACAGAAGATGAGACACCCTTTGAAAGTTGCATATTCGAACTGCCTTTACGCTATCTTGTGCAAAAAGGATTCTTAACCACACCCGCAGTTATTGATGCACCAGTTGCGCGTTATCAGTTTGACGACTTGCCACGGGAATACAATGAAGTGCAACTGGATCAGTTTTTAGCGAAAAGCCCGCGCGTAACACAAGCTATCTGTAAGCAATTGATCGAACTTGCCGCCAATCGTGAAGGCATCATGATCTTTGCCGCCAGTATTAAACATGCTCAAGAAATATTTAAACTATTGCCAGACGAACAAACCGCTATCATCACAGGTAAAACCGCCATTAAAGAACGTGATGAACTGATCCGCCAATTCAAAGCCAAAGAAGTAAAATACCTCGTCAATGTATCTGTATTAACAACCGGTTTTGATGCACCACATGTCGATGTTATCGCCATTTTACGCCGTACAGATTCAGTGAGTTTATACCAACAAATTGCGGGTAGAGGACTACGACTTGCGGAAGGAAAAACAGATTGTTTAATCATTGATTACGCCGGTAATGGATTTGATTTATATCAGCCAGAGATCGGATCAACCAAGCCAAATAGTAATAGCGATTTGGTACAAGTACCCTGCCCGAGCTGTGATTTTGCCAACTTGTTTTGGGGTATAACCGATGCCGACGGTGATATCATTGAGCATTATGGTCGACGCTGCCAAGGATTAGTTGAACTCAGTAATGGCAGTGAAGCACAATGCAACTACCGTTTTAAATACAAGCAATGCCCACAATGTAATGCTGAAAATGATATAGCCGCTCGCGAGTGCCAACAATGTCATGTCGATTTGATCGACCCTGATAATCAATTGAAAAAAGCGCTGCAACTTAAAGACCGTAAGGTGTTACGCTGCTCGGGTATTTCAGCGCTAGCTGATGGCGATAAAATCAAAATAAATTACCATGATGAAGATGGTGATGTTGTCAAAGAGACCTTCTATTTTAGTAATAACAAACAACGCCAACGATTTTTCAGTATTTTTTCTAGAACCGTCACAGGGTCACCGATTAGCGCGACCACTGCCGAGCAAATCACAGCCCAAATTCAAAGCTTTGTCGCGCCAGACTTTGTCATTGCAAAAAAAGAAAAATACTTCTGGAAAATCGAACATCGTATATTTGACTACAAAGGGAATTACCGAAAAGCCAATCAGCAATAAAGCATTCCTAAGTCACTAAAGCTTGAAAAACAGTCATAAAAGTTTAAAAAAAAAGCAGTTGGCTGTCACTCTTTTAGAGGTATTGTCAACAGAAAAAACTACTAAAATCACCTATTTGGTAAATATACGTAAATAAGCACTTTTAATCTATAAAAGACTTGATTGGGACCCGTTAACATCTAGAATGAGTAGTATAAATACATCATCTGAACGAGCCATGGTAGATATTTATAGACTGGCTCAGCCTCACCTCAGAACTTATATAACGTTTATATAAAACCCCGGAGTTTATCAATTCATGAAAAAGTGGACCTTCGTCATGTTACTAATCGCACTTGCCTTGTTTGGTAGTGTAATTGGTTTTAATCTTTTCAAACAAAAAAAGATTGCAGAATATATGGCCAACAGACCTGAACCTGAATTCCCAGTTACTGTTGTTGATACTAAAACAACTGATTGGATCCCAACAATTCAAGCTATTGGTTTCATTGAGCCTAACCAAGGTGTCGATATTGCCAACGAAATTGCTGGTAAAATCGATCGTATCGCCTTTGACTCAGGTACTAAAGTAACCAAAGGTCAATTATTGGTTAATCTAGACTCACGAGTAGAAAGAGCGAATCTAAAGAGTTCACAAGCAAAACTTAACGCAGCTAAATCGAAATATTTACGATACAAAGCACTTTACAAAAAAAATGCAGTATCGAAAGAAGCATTGGATGAATCTGAGGCGTCTTACTCTTCACTACTTGCTGATATCGAAAGTCAAAAAGCAGTGATTGAACGCCGCCAAATTACGGCACCGTTTGATGGTGAAATTGGTTTACGTAATGTATTCTTAGGTGAATTTTTATCTACTGGTACAACGATTGTTCGTTTGGAAGACACAAGTGTGATGCGTTTACGCTTCACTGTGCCACAAACACAAATCTCTAAAATCTATTTAGGCCAAATCGTTGAAATTTTCGTTGATGCTTATCCAGAAACAGCATTTAGCGGTAAAATCAGTGCAATCGAACCTGCGGTTAATTACCAAAGTGGTTTAATTCAAATTCAAGCTGATATTCCAAATAACGATTCACAACTGCGTTCAGGTATGTTTGCTCGCGCTAACATCATCCTACCGACAGTAACAGATCAAATTACACTGCCACAAACAGCAATCACCTTCACACTGTACGGTGACAATGTATATATCGTTCGTGAAGATGAGAATGGTGATTTACGTGTAACACAATCTGTTGTTAAAGTCGGTGAGCGTATCGATGCAATCGCTCATATTTTAGATGGCGTTAAAGCAGGCGATAAAATTGTTACATCTGGTCAAGTTCGTTTAAGTAATCACGCTAAAGTACGCGTTATTGAAAACGATACATTGAATGTGCCAGCTGAAACACCAATGCTTTAATCCGGAGGATACATGCGCTTTACTGATATTTTTATCAAGCGTCCTGTTTTAGCGGTATCTATCAGCTTTTTGATTGCATTGCTTGGTGTACAAGCAATTTTCAAAATGCAGGTTCGAGAATACCCAGACATGACCAATACGGTTGTTACCGTATCTACTGGCTACTATGGTGCCAGTGCCGATTTGATCCAAGGCTTTATTACTCAGCCCTTAGAACAAGCCGTTGCCCAAGCCGATAATATCGACTTTATGACTTCATCGAGTGTATTAGGTAAATCAACGATTACCATCACGATGAAACTTAATACCGATCCCAATGCGGCCTTATCCGATATTTTAGCTAAAACGAACTCAGTTCGTTCACTACTCCCAAAAGAATCTGAAGATCCAACCGTAACTATGTCTACGGGTTCAACGACTGCGGTAATGTATATTGCCTTTAGCAGTGATGAATTATCTTCCAGTCAGGTAACCGATTATCTTGACCGTGTGATCAATCCACAGCTATTTACCATTAACGGTGTATCAAAAGTTGACATGTACGGTGGTATTAAATACGCACTACGTGTTTGGTTAGATCCATTAAAAATGGCAGCGTATGACCTAACTGCAACCGAAATTATGGGTGTACTGAATAGTAATAACTATCAGTCTGCAACAGGCCAAGCGATTGGTGAATTCGTTCTTTATAATGGTAATGCTGACACGCAAGTGAAAGGCATCGAGGATCTCGAACGTCTTGTTGTGTCTACTGACAAAGGCCAAGTGATTCGTTTAAGTGACATTGCTAAAGTTACCCTAGAAAAAAGTCATGATGTGTATCGTGCATCCGCAAATGGTAAAGAAGCCGTTGTTGCTGCGGTCAACGCCGCGCCAACAGCCAACCCGATCAACATTGCTGCCGATGTATTAGCTATATTACCTGAACTTGAACGTAACTTACCCACTAACATCCACATGAACGTGATGTATGACTCGACAGTGGCGATTAATGAATCGATTAAAGAAGTAATTAAAACCATCATTGAAGCAGCCTTGATCGTGATCGTAGTAATTACTTTATTCTTAGGTTCATTACGTGCAGTAATCATTCCTATTGTTACAATTCCATTGTCGCTTATCGGTGTTGCTATGGTAATGCAGATGTTTGGTTTCTCATGGAACCTCATGACACTGCTTGCAATGGTACTGGCGATTGGTCTGGTAGTAGATGACGCGATTGTCGTATTGGAAAATATTGACCGGCACATTAAACTCGGTGAATCTCCTTTCCGAGCCGCCGTGATTGGTACCCGTGAAATTGCAGTACCCGTTATCGCGATGACAGTAACGTTAGGTGCAGTATATGCGCCGATTGCGTTAATGGGTGGTATTACTGGCGCACTCTTTAAAGAGTTTGCCCTTACCCTTGCTGGCGCGGTATTCATTTCGGGTATTTTAGCCCTCACATTGTCACCAATGATGTGTTCTAAAATATTATTAGCGAATGCGAAGCCGAACAAGTTTGAAAAAACAGTGCATGCCTTCCTCGAACGCATGACTAACGGTTATGAGAAAATGATCAGCGCAGTGATGCAAAAGCGCCCTGTCATGATCGCATTTTCTGTTATCGTATTTGCAGCTTTACCTATGTTGTTTAAATTTATTCCAAGTGAACTAGCACCGTCTGAAGATAAAGGTGTAATGATGATGCTGGGTACTGCGCCATCAAATGCTAACTTGGATTACATTCAAAACTCCATGGATGAAGTGAATACCAAGTTAAACGAACAACCTGAAATTGCCTACGCACAGATTTTCTCTGGTATTCCTAACTCAAACCAAGCACTTGGTATTGCGTCTATGGTCCCTTGGAGTGAGCGTGAAGCAAGTCAAGCTGAGATAGTTAAGCGTGTAACAGGCCTAGTGAAAGACGTTCCTGGCATGTCGGTTATTGCTTTCGAAATGCCTGAATTACCAGGTGCGGGTTCTGGGTTACCAGTGCAATTTGTTATTACTACCCCGAATAGCTTTGAAAGTTTATTCCAAGTAGCGACTGACGTATTGACTGAGGTGCAATCTAATTCACTATTTGTTTATTCTGATTTAGATCTTAACTACGATTCAGCAACAATGAAGATCAAGATCGATAAAGACAAAGCTGGCGCTTACGGCATTACCATGCAAGACATTGGTATTACGCTAAGTACGATGATGTCTGATGGTTATGTTAACCGTATCGATTTAAATGGTCGTTCATACGAGGTTATCCCTCAAGTTGAACGTAAATACCGCTTAAACCCAGAATCCATGAACAGCTACTACGTACGAGCTGCTGATGGCCGCGCCGTTCCACTAGGCAGCTTAATCAGCATTAATGTTGTTGCTGAACCACGCTCACTTCCTCACTTCAACCAGCTAAACTCAGCAACAATTGGTGCTGTTCCTAGTCCTGGTGTTGCGATGGGTGATGCAATTTCATGGTTCGAAAACACAGCATCAACTAAGTTACCAAAAGGTTATAGTTATGACTTTATGGGTGAATCTCGTCAGTTCGTAACGGAAGGTAGTGCCTTGTATATGACGTTTGCTCTAGCACTCGCAATCATTTACTTAGTACTGGCTATTCAGTTCGAATCAGCACGTGACCCATTAGTTATCATGGTATCTGTTCCACTTGCGATATCAGGCGCGCTAATATCACTTGCTTGGGGTCTTTCAACCATGAATATCTATTCACAGGTTGGTTTGATTACCCTCGTCGGTCTTATTACCAAGCACGGTATCTTGATTTGTGAAGTAGCAAAAGAAGAACAGCTACATCATGGTAAGAACCGAACTGATGCTGTAATTGAAGCAGCTAAGGTACGTTTACGTCCAATCCTAATGACAACAGCAGCAATGATTGCGGGCCTTATCCCGTTAATGTATGCCACTGGTGCAGGTGCTGAGCAGCGCTTTAGTATTGGTCTAGTGATCGTATCTGGTCTTGCAATTGGTACCCTGTTTACCCTATTCATCTTACCTGTAATTTATTCATTCCTTGCGACGGAGCACAAACCATTACCGGTTTTCGTTGAAGATGAAGAGTTAGAAGAAAGTGATAAACAGCATGCTATTGCGTGTGCTAAAGTAGCTTGCGAAGAAAAACCAGCAAGTTAATTCCAGCATATAAACGGCAGCTAAATCATGCCGTAATTAGTTCTAAATCAATATCTAGTTAGAATTGATGTAAAGAGGTCGCTTATGCGGCCTCTTTTTTACCCATCACTTCAGTTCAAAGGTATATTAAACACCTAGTGAATTTTAACCTTCTTCATCCTGTAATTGAGTATTCATCATGACGTCTTTAGAACACTTCCCTATTCCCTTGCTTGGCTTCGCCGCATTCAGTGGCACAGGTAAAACAACATTAATCACCCAGTTGCTACCTGAGTTAACCAAACGAGGCCTACGTATTGGCATGGTGAAACACAGTCATCATGATATCGAAATGGATAATCCTAACAAAGACAGTTATAAATTAAGAAAGGCAGGTGCTTGCCAGATGGTACTCGCATCACCACACCGAACTATTCTATTTGCAGAACAAGATGAACCAGCAGAACCCGCATTAATCACCCAGTTGAATTGGCTTAACACCAATGAATTGGATTTGGTGTTAGTCGAAGGGTTTAGGCATGAAAACTTTACCAAGATAGAATTGCATCGCCCTAGCTTAGGCAAGCCGATATTAGCGAATGAAGATAAGTACATTATTGCAATCGCCACGGATGCAGCGATTGATAAAACGGCTTTATTAGAGAGAGAGTTAACTTATTTAGAATTGAACGACATCAATGTCATCACTGACTTTATCGTGCATTATAGCCAACAATAATCGGCGTAATCTATTTTGATGGATTATGTCTATTTAGTCGAGTGATTCATCCGGTTATCACTCGATAGGCTCGAGTTTATCTTGATGGGTTAGTTCGCCAAGGTATGCTTGATAACTTGATTCAATGTCGATATCACATGCGGTTAAATCTTTCATTGCAATGCTTTCTAATAACTCTAATTCAGCTATATTCTCTTGTAATGCAAGTTGCTGCTCACGTAGTTCATCTAATCTTGTACGACTCTGGTGTAACATATACAACATACGAGGTGGGCTATCCGGTTTGTCATCATACAGCGCCAAATAATGCTTTGCTGATGCCAAGCTAATACCTAGACGTTTGCTACGTAAAATAATAATTAAACGGGCACGCTGACGATAATCATAATACATAAACCGTCCTCGACGTTCGGATTGTAATAATCCCTTCATCTCATAAAAACGAATAGCTCGTCGCGTGATCGAGAACTCTTCAGCAAGATCCGCCGCGGTATAATACGTCGTCATTAATTAAACCCTTATTTAAAAACTGCCCTATGCTTTGCAACTAATAATCTACCACAAATTCACCCTATTGCTTAATTTAAACCATAATTAGTGTTGCAAAGCTTATGTAGTGCATCGAGGTTAGTTATGCGTATCCCCAAATTACAATCAAGCCAATACTCGTGGTTTATACGTCCGATCTTGTGGTTACTTGCGAGAAAACAAAATAAGACCTTAAAACCCGCACAAATACTGGGGCGTAAGCCTAGGCTATTCGCTGCCGTCTTTCTATTATATAAAACCATTAATAGAAAAAGTTCCCCTATTCAACTCTATATTCACGCACTCATGAGTGTACGCGTGGCACAGCTAAATCAGTGTGAATTCACCATCGAACATGATTCTAAAGTATTACGCAGTCTTAAAGAAAGGTTGAATAAAGATAAATTATTAGATTGGCAAAATTGCAGTGATTTCAAGCCTCAAGAATGTGCAGTACTGGCCTATACCGACGCAATTACAAACACGTCATTACACGTGACTGACAGACATATAGATCAATTACGTTGTTATTATAATGATGATGAAATTGTTGAATTAACCACTATAATTGTATTTCAAAACATGACCACAAAATTCAACACTGCATTTGATGTCTGCAGAAAAACAGTTTAGAAAATTCAGTCCTAGCGCCTCGAAAAATAAGGGCCTGGAAACGAAAAACGAGAGTGTTAATACTTTTATTAAGTACTAACGCTCTCGCTATAATTGTAATACTAATCAAACAAATTGACTAAAATTAACGGCCCATACGTTTCAATGCTGACGTAGAAAAATCTTTACGTTTCGCTTTAACGTCGAACTGAATACCTTTGCGCTCTTCATTATTCAGACCTGTCACAAGGTAACGACCAGCGATAATATCATAGAGCGTTTCTGCAGCAAACCAGTTCACATCTGCGTTATAGTATTGAACTGAATGTGCTTCAGCAACACGCCATAAGTTACCACGTGCATCATAATGGTCAATCACACCGGCTTGCCAACTATCCTCATCAATAAAGAAGTTACGCTGTGCATAAACATGACGTTGGCCATCTTTTACTTTTGCTTGTACTTCCCACACACGATGCTTTTCGTAACGAGTGTATTCTTGGTTGATATGGCCAGGCTTCACAATATCTTTATATTCAAGATCGGTAGAAGAAAGGTTGTAAGAGTTATATGGAATATATAGCTCTTTTTTACCAATCAGCGTCCAGTTATAACGGTCAGGAGCACCATTGTACATATCATAGTTATCTGATGTACGTGAACCTTCTACGCCAATCCCTTCGCCATCATACGATACGTTTGGAGCCCGACGAACACGACGTTGGCCTGAATTATAGATCCATGCTTTACGTGGTTCTTTCACTTGGTCAATAGTTTCATGTACAAGGGCAATCGTACCTGTTAGACGTGCAGGTGCGATAATACGCTGCATGTAATAGAACAAAATATTGTCATCTTTCTTCGCATCACGACCGCCTTTCAGCGCTTCAGGAATATAAAATTTATCCTGTACTTTTACCGCCGTATAAGCACCGTTACGCTGCACTGGAATAGTGGTAATGACACGTTCAGCGTGACCACCACGATAACGGGTAATGTGATTCCAGATTACTTCTAAACCATTTTCAGGAATTGGAAACGGAATTGATATTTTAAAATTGTTTAAACCATTACCACCCGCCGAAAGACTCGTATTTAACGCGTTATCTTTAATTGTGGCATAGATATCATCTGGCTGAGCAAAACTACGGCGCGTTTTATAAACAGGCATCGTATAAGTATCAGGATACTTCTTAAACATAGCCAGCTGGCCAGGTGTTAAGTTGTCTTTGTATTGATCAACATTAGCCGCTGTAATAACAAACTGCGGTTTATCTGCTGCGAATGGATTCGTGACCCGATCATTTTTACCAATGTCAGTCCCTAGGATTGCGTTAGTAATACCACCCGTCCATGCTGGAATAGAACCGTCAGCATTACCCGCCGTAACCGCACCAACTGGCGTTAACTCTTTCCCTAATTTAGCCGCATCTGCCTCACTTACTTTTGCAAGTGCTGATGCCGAGAATGCCATAGCTACTGAAATCGCCGCTACGCTATATGCTTTATTTAAAACTTTCATATTAAAATCCTTTTCGATAACTTCTATTCGCTCTATCCGAATTTACTCTCTAAAACTTAATATACTTATCAATGCCTAATTAGAACGATATACCAACGGCAACAGAAACATAATCACGATCAGATAGCGGGTTAAAATCACCACCAAATTGGGTATAGCTCACTGACGCATTGTATTTTTTTAGGTAATCCGCTTTTAAGGCAACATTGATACCTGTACGACCTTCCTGGAATGTACCTTGTGGTTCAGGGCTGTAACCATAAACATCATGAGACCAAGCCACTGACGGTGCTAAATCAACACCAGCGAAAACATTACGGTAATCGGCTTTTACTGCTAGACGATAACCGGCACTGTCAGACGTTGTAAAGCCATCTTTATCATCACCTACGCCATCAAAACTAACGCCATAAACCGTTGCACGGCCATATTTAATGGCATCGTCTGATTCATCTAAGTCCCATACGTGACCATAACCCAGTTCAGCAACTGCGGTAATACGATCTGTACCCAGTACTTTATCGAAAAATTTAATAAATGTCAGTTGTGCTTGGCTATAATCAAAACGATCGAAACCATCTACAGTATCACCAGCATTTGCCTTTCGGTATTCAGGCGTTAACGGTGATCCATCGGCATCTGATAGTGCAGAAGCGAGAAGATCTGCGCCATTAATTTGCAGTGGCATATCCAGACGATGACTCACTTCACCTGATACTGCCCATTCTGAAACAGTGGTATTAAAACTAAGACCGAACAACTGAATATCTTCTGGATAAACAGTATGATAATGCGGGTTATATGCATCAACGCCTGGGATAAATGGTAATGGAGCCCCCGTAGAAGGGTCATTGATTGGTGTAGTATTATAAACACCAGCTTCGGCACTCGCATAGGGTAAACGAGAATGGTAGTTCATGTAATAAAAACCAAACTCTGTCGCGTTTAAACTTTCAGCATAATATTTGAATGCAACACCAAATTGACCATCATCTGATGCCATCTCATCCGTACCACGAGTTGCATAAATACCTGCATCATATAGACCTTTATCTGTTACACCAGTGCCAGGATCAACAACTAACGTGTTACAACCTTCAGCTAAATAATCCGCTGTCGAGAAATAAGTACCACAGCTATCAATCACTGTTGGTTCAAACTCTAATTGATAAAATGCTTCCACACTTAAATTATCAGTTAAACCAATATTAGCAAAAATCATATTTACTGGCAGTAAACCCTCTTTCACTTCTGCGCCAGGACGACGGAAAGCGGCTGCATCAACAGGGTTGACCGCATTAATACCGCCTTGAATGAATGAACTTTCACCCCAGTTAACCACTTGTTTACCAATACGTAAATCAACAGCAGTCTCGCCTAAGTAGAAACCAGTGAAGATATAAGCATCAAGTAATGCGACACCTTTCGACTTAGTTAAATCATTAAAGTCATCATCATTAATCGGTTGGTTAGCAACATAACCATTGGTACCACTACCGTGTATGACATCATTTTTATCTAATGCATAGTCATACCAATACTTACCACGGACAAAGGCACCAAAAGTTGTACCTTCTTCTGTTTCGTACGTTAAGCCTAGATCATGAAGTCCCTTAATCGTCTGAGTAAAAGCATCACCTTTAGCATAATTTAAGTTACCGTCATCACCCGTTGGTGTATTACCAGGTAAACCACCGTTACCCACACCCGCATTTTTAGCATCTGGGTTTTCAACACGCCAGCTTGAACCCGCTGTAATTTGTGAGTTAAATGAACCTTCAACATCACCCCAGTTAAATTCAATTGCATGTGGCGCGGCTGTATAGCCTGAGACAATTAGCGCAAGAGCAATTGGTGTTGTTTTAAAGAATTTCTTCTGAGTTGTATTTTTCATAATAGTATCCATGCTACACCTTTAATTTGTTTTCATTCCGTTAACAATTAGGTTGTAAGTATTATATTCACATAATACTTTTACTACACAGTGTCAGCTATAGGCTAAACGCGCCAAATTATTGTCAATCGAAGCCATGACGATATTTTATGCGAGCTATGTCAAATAATTACAGTAGATGTAAAAACTTTATATCGAGGAAGTAACCCCCCTAAAGAGGAGGTAAACAGAGAAATAGTACTAGATAGGTAGGTTAAACATGAATTAATTAATATGCGTACTTGTTAGTTTTTTGTTGCCTGATGGAATTGAAGTCGCCATTGCTGGTTGTTAAAACGCCAAATTGAACTACGTAAGCTGCCTGTTTCTTTTACCTTACCATCGTTAATTGAATTCGCTTGATAACAAACCAGCATTGTATCCGCTGCCAACTCAACAACTTTAAACTGAGTCAATCTCCAACGTTGCGTCGGTGACTTGGCTAATAACCATGCCACTATCTCGCTACGTGAGGTATAGGTTCCTATTGGTGATATCTCAAATAATTCAGGGTGTAAGACCTCATCAAGCTGCATGGGTGATTTCGAAAAATCAGTATGCAATAAGGTTTCTTCACGTTGTTTAAAGCGATCGATTAGTCCAGCGTCTGATGTGTAAAAATGATTCATACCTGTCCCTGCGTTCTATTAATACTTATTTTAACGATACGTTATGCCGCCATCCCCGCTACGGATAAATGAGCAGAAGGTAGGCGAATATCAACAAATGTAACACTGCTTAATCGATAAAGATGTATTTATGCATTTGAACAGACAGTTTCCAGTTACGTTCAATACACAGCTTGATCGCTAAATCTGTTGCACGTTTTTGCTGCGAGATAGGCTGTAAACACATAATCTTGTCCGCGGTGTCTATATTAGCGATTAGCTCGTCCAGCTCTTCAATGTGTTTTTCCATTGCGATCACATGTTTAATTTCATTTGCACGTCGCAGTGCACTCTGTAGAACGGGTAACTGACCTTTCATCTGGATCTTTGGTGATACTGTCACCCACGTCGTGTCTGTTGCGCGAACTTCGGATGTACCCGAAGTCTCAATTTGGCAGAAATACCCTGCATGTTCTAATTCACGCGTTAATTCAACAAGATCATATTGGCAAGGTTCACCACCCGAAATAACAATATGCTTTGCAACAAAACCATTTTTTTGTATCATGGCAATGAATTCTTGTGCAGTAAAGTTCGCCCAATGTGGTTTATCATCGCAAGCTTTGTTCACCGTTTGTTGTGACACTTGCATCTCGGGATCAACTGTCCATGTTTGTTTGGTATCACACCACGAACAACCTACATCGCATCCTTGTAGGCGAATAAAGATGACGGGATAACCAGTAAAATGGCCTTCACCTTGTACTGTTTCAAAAATTTCATTAACCGGATACTGCATTTTTATAACCTAATAAACTTCAAGTAACGTTTATTGTATCATCTGCCCTGTATATTTTTAACATTTTATATAGGGCGCTTTCGATCGCACAGTAATTGCTTAGCAATCGCATAATTAGTAGGTAGGTAATCAATGAAAATATGGCTGTATAATATTTTCACTATTTTTTGTTTTGTCATTTTAAGTCGGGGAATTAGTCTATTATTACCTGTCGAACTTCCTTCAAGCATCATCGGCTTATTACTTTTATTTTTCGCATTAAGCAGTGGCATGCTAAAGAAAAAGTATGTAGCAAAAGTATGCCTTCAACTTAATCGTTACATAGGTATCTTATTTGTACCCGCAGGTGTTGCCCTCATGGGTTACTTTGATTTAGTACAACAAAACTTGCTGCCCCTCGTCATGGCGAGTTTCATTGGTACTGTTGTTATCTTTCTTTCCGTTGGACATACTTATTGTTATTTAAATCGAGCAAGTGCCTCCAAATCAAATAAAGCACTAAATGAAAAGTTAAATGAAAAACAAGGTGACGATAAATGATCGTATATTTAGCTATCCCATTAACCCTTATTATCTATTTTCTGGCGCAATGGGTTTATAATAAAACCGCACTTGCGCTCTTTAATCCAATCCTGCTTTGTGTTGGTACGTTAATTACCATCATGATGGTATTTGGATTTAAGCTTGAAGAATACGAACAAGGTACGACGATACTAACGCGTTTGCTCGAACCTGCCGTTATTGCCCTCGCTTTTCCCCTATATCAACAATTTGTCCATGTTAAGGCGAAAATAGTACCCGTATTAATTGCCTGTAGTGTCGGCGTAGTTGTCGGGTTGGTCGTTACTGTATTCGTCGCTATTAGCTTTTCAGCTCCACCTGAAATTGTGGCCTCACTTGCCCCTAAAGCAGTAACCATGCCAATTGCAATGGCAATTAGCGAAACGATCGGTGGGATCCCTGCTATTTCTGCGATCATGGTTATGATGGTCGGCATATTTGGTAACGTCTGCGCACCATTTTTATTGAAACATTTACGAATTCACACCCCCGAAGCCCAAGGACTTGCTATTGGTGCAGGTTCACATGTTATTGGTACTTCTAAGGCGATGGAGTTGAGTCGTACTCACGGTGCATTTAGCACCACAGCATTGCTCATTAGCGGCGTATTAACATCTATTATTGCGCCGATTCTGTACCCTTACCTACTCAGTTGGATGCTCTAGTATCGCCACATAATATCCATTCATTGAGGCACTGATATCGAGATATATCAGTGCCTATTTTCATCGCTACCCATGCCTAACACTCCAAACATGCAAAAGTACAATCTTCAGCTAAAATAAGCTTAGAGGATGCGATATAACCTGCGGAGGTTATCATGAAACAATTTTCCCATAGAACAGTTGTGTGTCCACATTGTGGTCAATTTATCACGGCTGATATTGATGCCAGCAATGGCGCGCAAGATTTTTATGATGAGTGCAGTGCCTGCTGCAATAGTATTCACTTTAAATTATTGCATGATCAAGCTCATGAGAAGTTTGAATTATTTATTGATGCGGATGATGAGCAAATATTTTAAATCAGAAGCTTTAAATAAAATGCTTTTGAATACAAATTGTATAAATGAGGTCATATTAGAAGAGTGTGTTAATTTAGAGCGATGCGGCATGTTTGAATAAAGATTGCTAAGCCTGAATATCGCTCTTATTATGCTATTTCTATCAGCTATAGTAAAGTAACGCTAATTACTTGTTTGCCATCATACGTTCTACAGTATCAACAATCGCTTGTGTCTGGCTGTCAATTTCGATGTTTACAAACTGACCAATACGACGACTGCCTAGGTTCGTTACAGCTAACGTTTCTGGTATTAAATGCACCCAAAAATGACCGTCTGCTGCATCACCTAATGTGAGGCTGATACCATCAATCGAGATGAAACCTTTTGGTAATACGTATTTTTGCCATTCTTGGGCTATTTTAAAGCAGATATCACAGTTAGTTTCAGTGCGGTTAATGGTGACAATCTCAGCTTGTGTATGTACATGACCCGACAATAAATGCCCGCCGATCTCATCGCCAAACTTTGCAGCGCGTTCTAGATTAACTTCATCGCCGACTTCAAGGTCTACAAGGTTCGTCACTTTAAGTGTTTCTTCAATCACATCAAAACAAACACTGTTGTCATTCATCTTTACTACCGTCAAGCATGTACCGTTATTCGCGATACTTGCGCCGATAACTAAACCGTCTTGATGTACTTTATCTAGCGCAACTTCTAACGTATGTAATTGCTCTTTTTTGTCGATACTAATAATCTTTGCTTTTCTTTGTACAATACCAGTAAACATAAATGACCTTTATCACTACTTAAACGAATATACCTAACTATATCGTGTTAGTTTAGATAATTCATCTAGTTAATAACCTGATGTTAATATCGAATAAAATAATTTCAAATACATCTGTAAATACCAGCCATAAAGGATTATTATGCTCCTAGCTGGATCAGGTATGCCCTCACGAACGCGAATATCACAACATTCATAATCATTTCTTTCGTTTTCAGCAACGTCCATTCTTAGAATACACAACATAACAACCCAAAAAATATTCGGAGTAACAGTGCAGAAATATCGATCTGAGGTTTCTAACTTATTTAGATTAATGGTTCCAATTCTGATCGCACAACTTGCGTTCACTGTCATGGGCTTTGTTGATACCGTAATGGCTGGCGCAGTAAGTGCAACAGACATGGCGGCGGTCGCGATTGCCAACAGTATTTGGTTCCCAGTATTAATGTTTTTAGTTGGCATTTTAATGGCGATCACACCGATCGTTGCACAGCTTTATGGCGCTAAAAAACAAAGTGAAATTGCGCAAGTCGTACAGCAAGGTGTCTGGTTTGTATTAATCATCTTTCTGCCAATGATGGCGCTGCTATATTACAGCCCGATGATCCTAGAATTCATGCATGTTGAAGATAGATTAGCCGAGCTAACAACAGATTATTTACGCGTTATTTCATTAGCATTACCGTTTGCATGTGGTTATCAAGTAATCCGTAGTTACCATGAAGGGTTAGGTATTACCAAACCAACCATGGTGATTGGCTTGATCGGTATCATGGTAAACATACCAGCAAACTACATCTTCATTAATGGTCACTTTGGTATGCCTGCACTGGGTGGTGTTGGTTGTGCTGTTGCGTCTGTATTAGTATTTGTGGCGATGTGTTTCTCGATGATTGCTTATAGCTATTTTCATAAAGACTTTAAAGAGATCAAATTATTCGATCAAGTTTATGGTATTGATAAAAAAGAAATGTCGCACATCATTGGTGTTGGTTTCCCTATCGCCGCGTCTATGTTCTGCGAAGTAACCCTGTTTGCTGTTGTGTCCATTCTATTAGCACCACTTGGCGCGATCACGGTCGCTGCGCATCAGGTTGCGTTAAACTTTTCATCAATGATATTCATGCTACCGCTTAGTCTGGGTATTGCAGCGACAATTATCGTTGGACAATATGTCGGTGAAAAAAAACCACTACAAGCGAAGTTTGCCAGTATAACAGCAATGTGGATGGGCGTTGGTCTATCTGTTATTACAGCGATCTTAACAATCGTACTGCGTAATCAGATTGCGGAAATTTATACCGAAGACATGACCACCATTAACATTGCAACAGGGTTAATGTTGATTGCAGCCGTGTATCAAATCTCGGATGCAGTACAAGTGATTGCAGCCGGCGCATTACGTGGTTATAAAGAAACAAGTGTGATCTTTTACATCACCCTATTTTCCTATTGGGCTGTGGGGATGACGATTGGTTATACACTGGCGTTAACAGATCTCATTGTGCCAGCAATGGGCGCAGCTGGTTTCTGGATTGGCTTTATTTCAGGGCTCACAATGGCGGCGATATTGTTATCAATCAAACTTGCAAGTGTTTATAAGAAAACAACGCACGGTCATACACCTGAGTTAGCAGCCACAGCTTAATCGCTATGACTATTTAGTTAGCAAGATACGCTGAATAAAAAGGCGGCAGAGATTCACATCTCTACCGCCTTTTTTATACGACTTTTACTGAAGTTTAATTAAACGAACACCATGATTTACTGAATATCAAGTCGCTTCATCAAGCGATGTAAATTACTTCTATCAACCCCAATCGCACGCGCTGTTGCCGCCGAATTACCATTATTTTCAGCTAACATCTTTTTGATAAACTGAGTCTGAAAGTCATCGGTTATTTGTTTCAAGTTATTATCATTGGCGCTCGGGTTAATCACAATTTCGTCTTGTTCTGGATTGCTATCAATCGCCATTGAAACCGATCTGTTTATCGATAAAGAAGACGTTAACTTACTGCTATCATTCGCTGTTTGTATATCTAAATCACGGCTTTCTAGTATCACAACTCGATCATCTTTGCGGTTGCGAGCAGCTGCACGCAATGATGCCCTACTCAATAGATGCTCTAGTTCTCGCACGTTACCTGGCCATTCATACGCCAATAATGCACGCTCAGCATCTTTGGCTAACGTTAAGTTATTAATGCCGACTTTACGCTGAATTTTAGCAAGGAAATTACCTGCTAATAACAAGATATCATTACCACGTTCGCGTAAGCTTGGTACTTTTAAGGGATACACAGTTAAACGATGGTATAAGTCATCTCTAAAGCGCCCTTCCGCTACCTCTTTAGCTAAATTTCGGTTAGTCGCGGTGATTAAACGCACATCTACTTTATGCTGTTTGTCACTGCCCAAGCGTTGCAGTTCGCCAAACTGAATTACCCTTAATAGCTTGGCTTGAATAGACATAGGTAATTCGCCGATTTCATCTAAGAATAACGTGCCACCATCAGCAAGTTCAAATTTACCCAAACGGTTTTTAGTTGCGCCGGTAAACGCACCTGCGACATGACCAAACAGCTCACTTTCGACCATGGTTTCGGGTAATGCAGCGCAGTTCACTGTAATTAATGCTTCCTTGGCACGTTTTGATGCCATATGAATTCGGCGCGCGACCAGCTCTTTTCCCGAACCAGACTCACCATATATCAATGCTGCCAAGTCAGAATCAGCCACTAAGTCTATTTCTAAATTAAGCATGTTCATCGCAGAACTTGAGCCAATCATTTCCTCACTGAACTTATCGCTAATTAAACTGGCAGTCACTTGCTCTTGTCGTTGCACTTTTTGGTCTAATGCAAAGATTAAGTTGGCGGTTTTTATCACAACTTCGGTCAAGCCAATCATGGAATTCAGGATTTGTGGGTCGAGGAAATCGAAGCGTTGTGGATTAAGCGCATCCATCGTAACAATGCCCCATGGCTTGTTATCAATCACTAAGACCGCGCCCATACAATCGTGGACATTAAGTTGCCCGTCTGGCGTTTGGATCAAGCCATCATAAGGATCGGGCAGATCACAGGCAGCATCAAAACGGAGTACTTTTTTTTGCACTTCATTTTCGTAGTTAGCTAGAATTTGCTCAAATCTTGGATGTTCGACAATGGGGAAATGTCGCCCCATTGCTTCTATTTGTAAACCATTGGCCGATTTAGGCACCAAATTATCGCCTTCCAGCTTGAGTAATACACACGCGTCACATGAAAAAATATCCCGCCATGCCTGCAATAATCGGTTATATCTTTGGTGCTTAGGTAGTTCTCGAGAAAGGTCATAGATAATCGTATCTATGCTCTCGATAAAACGGAGATTTTCCATTGTAACTAGTCCTTAAATCGGTCATTCAATAAGTATTAGTTATAGCATTGAGTAGTCATAGTGACAACGTAAAATACTATAATTATATTTTTATAAAAACCAAGAAGTTAAATAACCACCTTAGAGTTATAAATCCACCAGCCTAGCTTGATTTATATCAACTATATTTATTGAGTTGCTAATATTTTTTAGCCAAGTATCGAACATGTGGTAAAATCACAGCTATAAAATATTTTACTAAATCAATCTGCCGGGCTAAGACTCGACATAATAAGGAATTTTTTGTGTCTTCAACACAACCAGCACATGTCGTCATTATTGGCGCAGGTCCTTCAGGTTCACTCGCTGCTGCACTACTAAACAAGCAAGGCATTAACGCAACTATTATCGAAAAATCTATATTCCCACGTTTTTCTATTGGCGAGAGTTTATTGCCCGCGTGTATGGAATCACTTAAAAAAGCCGATATGTTTGATGCTGTCAACGCCGCTGGTTTCCAGTTTAAAAATGGCGCTGCTTTTCATGCTTCTGGCAAATACACTGAGTTTGATTTCACCGATAAATACACCGCAGGTGAAGGTACTACATTCCAGGTACAGCGTGGACACTTTGACAAATTGCTAGCCGATTGTGCAGAGCAACAAGGCGTCACGATTCGCTATGAGCACGAAGTTAAAAACATTGATGTTGATAGAGACAAACCGTTATTAACAATCTTAGATAAAAATAAAAATAGCTATGAAATAGAAGCTGATTTCATCCTTGATGCCAGTGGTTTTGGTCGTGTATTACCGCGTTTACTCGGACTGGAAGAACCATCCACGCTGCCACCAAGACGCGCTATTTTCACCCATATTGAAGATAACATTACTGCGCTTCACTATGACCGTAATAAAATATTAGTGTCCATACATCCAGACGACAGTAAGGTTTGGTATTGGCTCATTCCATTTAGTAACGGTACCTGTTCGTTTGGAGTTGTGGGTGAACCTGAATTTTTTGCCAACTATCCAGATGACCATCTTGAAGCGTTAAAGCAATTAGTCAGTGAAGAACACAACCTTGCCGCGTTACTTGCACAAGCAAGCTACCCTAACCCTTGTAGCTCTATCATGGGTTATTCTGCGAACGTGACTAAGTTGTTTGATCGCAATTATGCTTTGCTTGGTAATGCGGGTGAGTTTTTAGATCCGGTATTCTCGTCTGGTGTGACGATTGCGATGAAATCAGCTGAGCTTGCAACTAACTTATTGATAAAACAGTTCAATAATGAAACCGTTAATTGGCAAACTGAGTATTCAGATACGCTCATGACCGGGGTTAACGCATTCCGTTGTTATGTTGAAGGCTGGTATACTGGTGAATTCCAAGATGTGGTTTTACACGAAAATCCTAATCCGAAGATTAAACAAATGATCTGTTCGATTTTAGCGGGTTATGCGTGGGATGAAACCAATCCGTTTGTCGCAGAACCAGCACGTCGATTGAAAGTAGTTGCCGAGCTTTGCAAGTCTTAAGTTATTTACGAAAAACCTGTAAATGCTTTTGTATAAGTTGCATTTACAGGGTTATCGATACTATTTACGCAAATTTTATATTTATGCCACCACCTCTTTTTTGTAATAGTAGCGATAATAGCCAATTAAATTGCTGCTCATAAACAATATACTCATTATTACGGCCGTCGGAGATCCCACCAAACAGTTATGTAATAACCAAACGCCAGTTCCTACGACCATCATAACTCTCAAGCGCTTATCGTTTTTATTAAAAGCAGCCACAGTCTGAAGAAGTGAAGCTAAACAACTCAAAAGACTTAACAGTCCAGAGAAAGTAAACAAGGTAGCAATTAATGATGCCGTACAGAAAAAATACTTCAGTTTTGATGACGTCGAAAAAACACTCGTCAAATAACGAATACTCGCAATAAACATTAAACTTGCAGCCGTCCAATGCTCAAGTAACACAAAATGACCAGCAATTAAAACCGTTGCACAAAATAAACAAGCAACAATCCTCTTCCTTTCTCGAAACTGAAAAGACATTAGGTCAAAAGCAATAGCGATGATCACTAAGGCTTGAGATATAAAAAATAATGACACAGTAGTTTCCTAGGATGCAGTTTAAATGACTATTAACGTATATTTATACGTTAATAGTCACAGTTTACCTCGCCATTCCTAGTCGTAATAGCGGCTAACACGATTAATTTTTATTCATCTTTATCAACAGCTTAATTTAACTCTAACTGGGTATCAAATTAACGACTCCATCACAATAATTGTCATAAAGTTCTGTAAGACTACGTATTTAGTCATATTCATGGAGAGAGAAGAATGAAGGAATTAGCAAAATCAAACGAAGCCGAAGCATTAGAAACGTTAATGGAGGAAAGACCTGAAATGTTTTTCTGGGCCATGACTGCGGCATTTGGTTGGTTTTTTGCGGCACCAGTAACAGCACGTGCCGATCGACAAGTTGGTTATATTGAAGAGTTTCCTAAAGAACGATTTGTCTCAACACTAAAACTACTTTGGAGTGTTGTTGAAAAAGGTGCGGATTGTAAAGCACTACAACGCATTAACCAGACACATGCTGGCGCTGGTATTTCTACTCAAGATTTTGCAGACGAATTTCGTATGATCATCGCC
The DNA here is from genome assembly GCF_001574435.1 of Moritella sp. JT01. GTDB lineage: Bacteria > Pseudomonadota > Gammaproteobacteria > Enterobacterales > Moritellaceae > Moritella. The sequence continues at coordinate 13,902 of NZ_LOCN01000034.1, read as the reverse complement.
GTATTTGTTTGTGAAGGTATTCGTTTTTCATCTCGTTATTCCTCGTCAAAAGTAAGTAAAAAAGAACAAGCCGTCTGGTTTAACTTTTGGACTAAAGATGTCGCGAACGCGATGGACATTACCGGTTTACCAGGCACGATTGAAGCGCTAACACTTTGGCTAACTGAGTTTAAAAATGAGCAAATACTTACAGGTGGTAATGAAGATACGCATGCTTTAGGTACTATTTTATTCGGTTTACTCCAAGACAAAGACATACTGCAATCACCCGACTTGCATGTGCCAGAATGGGTTAGACAAGACGGTCAATTGGCCCCTGCGATTCTTGCTGCAATGGATGATAAAGTGCTAAGTGCTTTAGGGGCGCCAATCATGCCTACGTCTCAAGTTGTAGACGTTGAGAGAGGGATGAGATCGCGTTCATCTGCATTGGAAGTGGAAACAGTCTAAGTAGTATAGCCAGCTTAATTTTTGCTATACAGCTCTTAGAGAGTTAAGTACTAAGCCTTCCTCTACGACTGAGGAAGACTTAGTACTTACATATATAAAATGAAACTTCGACTATATCTTGTAAATATGTCTTACAGTAGCTTTTCTATCAGCACTTCATCGATATATTTACCGCGGATTTTAGCGTGCTTTTTAGCTATGCCTATTATTTCGAATCCCTGTTTTAGATACGTTGCCAATGCATCTTGGTTATCATCCCGAACATAAGCAAACAGTTTCTCATAACCTTTGGATCTTGCTCGTTCAAACGTGGCGTTAAATAAGCTAGATGCAATACCCTGTCTTCTATAGCTACTATCAACATATGTGCCGATGATACCAACATGATCAAAGGCATGGGTATACGTTGCAAACGGTTCTACGTTTTGAAAACCTACAACGTTTGATTCTTCTAAGTTGACTGCAACATTAAAAACCCCTCTTTCAGGGAAATCTTGGATAAATTGCTCTTCCTCTTCTAAAGAAAAGGTTGTGTCAAGAATAGTATAAAGACCAGCCTCAACAATAGGGTTCAATATGTCGATGATTCCTTGTGAATCTGCTTTTTGAACGTCTCTAATTATCAATTTCATTTTGTTCCTTCTGCGTATGAGGTATCCGGCCAAAGCAAGTCAACCATTACAGATGTGATTAGCGCTTAAATTGTCGGTGCGTGATACCTATTGTTATATATTAGGCTTGCAATTGCAGCTGGTATATATGTAGGTCCTGATTTTCATTACCTGCATTCATATAGTTAGGTATTGAACCCACTAACTCTGCACCCGACTTTTTTGCCACTCGAATACTCGAAATGTTATTTTCCAGACATCTAAATTCCATTATTTTTGCATCTGTCCTCTCTAACAAAAAAGAGGATAACTGAGCAATAATGTTAACGATAATGCCATTGCCATGAACAGCATGTGATAACCAATAACCGACCTCAGCAACACCACTCTCAGTTGAAATAGACTTGATACCAAAGACACCACAAACTTGCGTGTTGAATTTTATTTTGAACCATCGTGAACCTAGCAAGCCACTATGTAAACGCTCTACTATATATTTATGAGCGGATACCTCATCTCGGACGCCATCAACCCAATAGAGATACATCTCTAATTGGGGTCGACTGGATTCAACTAAATTTAATATAGTTAAGGCATCACCTTCCTCTAGAGAAAGTAATTCGATGTTTTCTGTAACATTCAATTTCATCTGAGCGTCCTTGTAAATATATCAACTCAACAACCAGTATGGGTATGATCTTAACTCCTTTATGAACAACACCTTACCAATTTCAAGAAACAAGGTAAACGGCTGTGAACATTTCGCCGCCATTCCATTTAACTCACATACATACAAAGTTGTCCTTTAGACACCTACGTTGTTTTTATGACAACCAGTATTGGTTGTCATAAAAACAACAACCTTAATATAAAAAACACCAAACACAATAAAAACAATATCTTATAAACTTGGCACGGCTACTGCAATAGAACAAATATAAACATTGATGCAGATCAATAAATTTCACTAACCTATACAAGGTAGCTATTATGTTAACGCAACACACTATTGATATTATCAAAGCGACTGTCCCAGCTGTTTCTGTTCATGCCAATGATATTACAGCGCATTTTTATCCTTTGATGTTTAGAGAATACCCAGAAGTAAAACGTTTCTTCAACCAAAGCAACCAAGCGGGTAATGCCCAACCTAAAGCACTAGCGAATGCCCTTGTTGCATATGCAGGTAACATCGAAAATTTATCTGTATTAGAAGCAGCAGTAAACCGCATTGTTAATAAGCACGTGTCACTTAATATCCAACCAGAGCAATACGCGATTGTTGGCGAGTGTTTGTTAAAATCAATCAAAGCCGTACTGGGTGACGCAGCAACAGACGCTGTGATTGAAGCTTGGGGACTTGCATACTGGCAACTAGCGGATCTGTTAATCGCAGCAGAAGAAGCGGCTTATACAGCTAATGCAGAAAAAGAAGGCGGCTGGCGTGGTGAACGTGAATTCGCAGTCTCGACGAAAGTAGCAGAAAGCGAGAACATCACATCGTTCTATCTGACTCCGACTGATGGCAAACCTGTTACATCATTCATACCGGGTCAATTTTTGGGCTTAATATTAAACATTGATGGTGAAGAAACACGTCGTCAATACAGTTTATCTGATTCACCAAATTCAGAGTACTTACGTATCAGTGTTAAACGTGAAGAAGGTGGCGCCGTATCGAACTACCTACACGATCGTATTCAAGCGGGTGACACACTGCGCGTATTAGCACCTGCGGGCGACTTCATCCTAAAAGACAACAATAAACCAGTTGTACTGGTAACGGGTGGCGTTGGTATTACACCAGCAATAAGCATGCTAAATAGTTTAAAAGGCTCAGACCGCCCTATTCACTTTATTCATGCAGCAATGAACACCAAGGTACATGCATTCCGTGACCATGTAACAAACCTTGCAGCTGAAAACGAAAACATCAAACCCTACTTCGTTTACAGTGATGCAACGTCAGAATGCAAACCAGATGCTACAGGTTTCATCAACTTAGCCATGCTTGAAGAAAAAATCGGTGATGATCGTGATGTAGAATTCTATTTCTTAGGTCCAAAACCTTTCATGCAAGCAATGAATGGCTTCGCACCAAAATTAGGGATCCCAGCTGAAAATGTGCATTTTGAATTCTTTGGTCCGTCAGACGATCTAAATATCGACCCAACTGCTTAGTTTTAAAGCAAAGGACTGATATTATTTAAAAAAGACTTGCCGATAATTTGGATGCGGGCTAATATTTGTCTCGTCTTAACGACGTACCAAATTATGCTCGCTTAGCTCAGTTGGTAGAGCGCTAGCTCGACATGCTAGATGTCACAAGTTCAAATCTTGTAGCGAGCACCACATTCCGCGTCCTTAGCTCAGTTGGTAGAGCGCTAGCTCGACATGCTAGATGTCACAAGTTCGAATCTTGTAGGACGCACCAAATAATGAAGCCTTGCTCAATGAGCGAGGCTTTTTTATATCTAAAATTCAGCATTTGTTATATTTGAAGTGCATCGAGAATAGTTAACATTAAGCTTGAAGGCATTAGCACCACAGGTTTTAGCAATACTGATTTAAACGCTTGGTATTAAGCGTTTAAATCCTGCGTTTTCAAAGCTCAGATAGGCAAGTACGACTATCAACACCCGCATCGTTCAAAGCGCTTAGCTGATTTACAATAATCGCTTTTAACTCTGTGACCGCAGTAACATAGTCTGCATCAACGTGTTGCAGTGCTTGATAACCAGGGTAGCTTAATCTTAACTTACTCATTTGCTTATCTATGCTGTTAATCACCAAGACTGAACTTGCGTGATAATGTTCAACTAGCTGATCTGCTTTTTGTTTATCAATAACAGACAAACCTGCTAAGATCCCTGCTTCCCCTACAAAATGTTCCGCCATTGCAAACTCAGCATCTTTATACCATTCACGTACCGCTAACAGTGGCGCGACATCAGTATGCACCCCTTGATGAAAACTAGATAAGTTCGGTGCTTGAGCAAACAACTCATTAAAGCGGACTTGAGTATCAACGTATTTGATCATAGCTGGAAATAACAACTGTATGTCATCAAGCTTGAGCTGTTCATTGGTTGCGAGGATTAATGCTTGTTGCTTAGCAACACGCCATTTAGAAGAGAACCAACAAAACATCCCTGCATTATCCAAACAGCATTGAATCGATCTCAGCGTGCTTACCGAACCTAGCGCATTGGTATTCACAAACGGCGCGAGTTTCTTGTTTAACGGTTTTAAAATGGCTAACAGCTGTTGTAATTCAGTCAAACGAAAATCCATTTCATAACAATTAAAACTATCATCCCTTAACGACCACAGTGCTTGTGGCGCACTTTCGATAAGCTTCACCAATGCAGCAAGCTGTTCGCTACTGATTGCAGAACCTTGAAAACAAGTATGTAACCTTGATTGTAAATTTGTGATTAACGGTGAATAGCTATCTTGCAATTGCTGACAGCTAACGAGAACAGCATCAAGCTCAAGGGTCTGAAATTCTATCGCTTCAAGTGTCATCAAGCCCGAGATACCCAAGTTACTTAGCTGTTTAACAGCGCAAGCATGTGAATCGTCGTTTAGTGTTTTATCTTGTAGTAAACGATTCGTTTCCAAAGATGACATTATTTTATCCTACTCAATATTAGATTATGCACATGTTTAACTTAACATAATCAACTTCAAATATTTAACAGGCTTCAGCTTACCTTATTCCTAACACTTAATCGACCTACTTCATCTTACCCGCTATTCGCTATACTATTTAATGATATATCTTGGTTTTATAACTCGGCAGTAGCCGAAGAACACACAGCCCTAACGCGTCAAGAGCTCATCGAATTATTAGATCCAGCTCAATTAACAAGAAATAACTCGTACTAAAACTGGCATAGTTGTTGAATGTGAATAATTAGTTATTTAAATATTTATTAAAAACTGTTTAAATGTTGTAGTTATTATTGATGATATACATTCAGTGAATTCAAAGAAAGTGGTGATCTATGAAGACAATGCCAGTATTAGACCAATTCATTCAGCGCCATCAGTTGGATGCAGACTATTTAACCCATGCCTCAGAAAATTTTTCGAGTGCACTATTGAGTATCGTAGCGCACCAAAAAAAAGCAAAAAAAACATTTCTAGTTGGTATCAATGGCTGCCAAGGTTCAGGTAAATCGACGCTTGCTGATTATCTAGGCACTCGCCTAAGCACAGAGTTTGACTTAAACGTCGCGGTATTATCACTTGATGACTTTTATTACAGTCGGCATCAACGCAACGAACTGGCCAACCAAGTTCATCCTTTACTGCGTACCCGCGGTGTTCCCGGCACCCACGACATGAATCTTGCTAATGCGACATTAGATAAGCTGTGTGCGGGCGCAACCGAAAGCGAACCGGTAAAATTACCGAGATTTAACAAGTTTGCTGATAACCCTTACCCACAATCACAATGGCCAATTATTGATCGCCCTATTGATGTGATTATATTGGAAGGTTGGTGTTTGGGTGTGCAACCCCAGTTAATGAAAGATCTCATTTATCCGATCAACAAATTAGAAGCAATAAAAGACAAGTACGGGATTTGGCGCAGTTATGTTAATCAACAATTAAAGCAAAACTACCAGGGATTATATCAACGTATTGATCATTGGATAATGCTTAAAGCACCCAGCTTTGACAGTGTACAAGCATGGCGATTAGAGCAGGAAAACAAACGTCAAACACTTAAAGAAAATACTGACCATAAACAAAAAGAAACATTCATGACAGATGCAGAGGTGCGTAACTTCACCGCTTATTTCCAACGCATTACCGAGCAGTGTTTAGCCACACTACCCAACCAATGTGATTGGGTATACGAGCTAGATAATCAGCGTAACATCGTCAATATCGTACACCAACAATCAGTAGGCGAAACTGCTACAGATTAAATTTAGCTATTTGCTCACTCAATTTAACTGATTATCGCTAAACCTAACTGATAGTAACAAAAAATAGAATAGCCGTATAAACGAGTCCTAAACCAGCAAGCCCCATGATAAGTCCCACTCTTGCCATGTCCTTGCTGGCAACTAACCCTGTTGCATACGCCAACGAATTAGGAGGCGTTGAAACAGGTAGTATCATTCCTAGCGACGCAGAACAAGCCACCACAACCAACATCACCAATAATGATAAGTCATCCATCGATGTCGCGACCGCTGCTGCGATTGGCATTAACAAATTCGCCGTTGCGGTATTTGAGATAAAGTTTGCCATCAACCAACACACAAAAGACATGACCAAGATAACCAACAAGGCTGGTAACACGGAGTAATCAATCGCATTTGCCATCACTCCCGCTAACCCTGTCTTATCTAGTGCAATACCAATCGCAATACCACCAGCAACCAGCCATAACACATCCCAGTTAATCAATTTAAGTTCTTCTTTGCCTATGATGCCCGTTAACGTAAATATTGCCAATGGTACAATCGCAACAACATAGGTATTCATGCCATGTAGACCCGTAGTCATCCACAAGATAATCGTTAACACAAAGGTGATATAAACCACGATGGCTTGCCAACTACGTTGAAAGTCACCGCCAAGCTGTAAATGTAAGCTATCGCCGCTAAAAGGGAACAGCTTTTGTAATAACCACCATGCAAAAGCCAGTAACACGATAACAAAGGGCAAACCAATCATCATCCAATCAAGAAAACTGACATTATAAAGGCTGTCTAAATACTGCAAGGCAATCGCATTGGGCGGCGTACCAATCGGTGTCGCAATACCACCAAGGTTAGCGGAAATAGGCACACTTAGTACTAATGCTTTAACGCCCTTTTCTTCTTTCGGCACAGACATGAGGATTGGCCCTAACAAAGATAGCATCATTACCGTCGTTGCCGTGTTTGACATAAACATAGAGAACAACGCAGTGATCATCATCAAGCCAAGCATAATCATGGCGGGTTTAGTGCCAAACGGTTTTAATAATACGTTAGCTAGATTTGTATCCAAAGCATATTTATTTGCTGCAATAGCAAGTGAGAAACCGCCTAAAAACAACACGATAATCGGTGACGAAAAGGCAGCGAAAATATCGTTATAATGCATCAGCCCTTCGATATTAACGGCAGGATCGACCCCATCATTAAAAAAACGAAAACTGTAAAGCCCTTGATCTGAGAGCATCACTAACTCAAGCGTTATAATTAAAATAGATGTGGCAAAGACAGGCACAGGTTCGAGGATCCACAACAAGGCAGCAAGGACAAAAATGGCTAACAATCGATGTTGAATAATACTAAGGTTATCAAAGGGTAATTGTGATGTGGGGACAGAGAGTAAAAACAGCGGAATGCCAAACGCAATTAATAGTTTAACTAATCTAATCATCAACAAATGGTTATCATCAACCACAGGTACTTTATCTACAGTCATGTTCGTCATTAGCTTTAACCTCATAAGCCACTAATTCATAACATATAAAATACACTTTTTTGATATTTATTATTCGTTTGTCTATCACGTTTTAAAAGTATAAAAACATTTAGTTAACCATAAAGAGATACTTTTGGTTGGCACTTTTACAGAAAACAAAAAAGCCCCAAAGGTATAATCTTATTTTTAGTAAGACTACCAATGGGGCTAACTTAATCAACACTGATATAGTCTTATTAATTAATATTTTTATCAGACTTCATAATACTTGCAACAGCACCGATAATTACTCCAAAATAAGCCCAATCTGAAAGTTCATTCACAGTATTTGTTAGGTATAAACTCATTGCGATTAAAACTGTACAAATTGAATATAGTGTAATACCTTTAGAAAAAAATCGGGTGAGAATAAAATAGAGAGCACCTGCAATACAGATAGAAATTAACATGTCCATAGCTATCGATCCAATTTGTTTTTATCATAACTGTTACGAGATATCACTATATACTGACTTGAATGTGGCTGTCCAATTCCACCGTTTACTTTTCCGTCTACCGTAATCAATATATCACCGCTATTCCAATTTCGTTTTATAGACAACATAAGGTCTAAGATCGCAAATCGAGTCAAACCGCCAGCTGGTATGCCCACCCAAGGTCCAGCTACAGGAGTTAAACCACCTGTAACTATTGTACCCAAAGTGTTTGCTACTGAGCTAGCCGACTTTGCTCTTCTATCATTTAAATTTTTAGACTGCTCTTCGTCTATTGGATCGTATATCGAGATCATTAAATAACAAGGTCTATTCCCAGGTTGCATATGTTGATGTAATTTCGATGCAAGATCCGTAGCAGCTCTATTTATACCAAGATTAGGAGTAAACAGTGTATTAGAAATAGCTGATTTATCAGCTGATGATTGTAGGATTAAATTCCAGACTCGCTTTGTTCTATCATTATGTGTAACAAGGAATGATTTATCCATAGAAAATATACTCATTTAAATAAGTTAAAACGACTATATCACCTACAATAGTTTCAAATGTATGAGTAATGTATGAAATAATAACAAAAAAGCCCCAAAGGTATAATCTTATTTTTAGTAAGACTACCAATGGGGCTAACTTAATCATCAGAAATTATTATTTATAACATCCGTAAATTAAAGGTTACGTAATGCGTTAATACGGTTTTGAAGTGGTGGATGGCTCATTAATAATTCCATCATCGTCTTCTTACCAGTAATACCAAACGCCATCATCGAACCTTCAAGTTGTGTTTCTTGACTTGTTTTAAGACGTTCTAGTGCAGCAATCATCTTCTCTTTACCAACTAGCTCCGCTGCGCCAGAGTCTGCTTTAAACTCACGTTGACGGCTGAACCACATTGTTAGGAAGCTTGCTAAGAAACCAAATAGCATTTCTAACGCCATTGATACGATGAAGTAAGTCATAAAACTACCGCCTTCACCCTCGCCTTCTTCATCATTCGATGTGAAACCACTTACTGCATTCGCAATCATACGTGATAAGAAGATAACAAACGTATTCACAACACCTTGCATCAAGGCCATTGTGATCATGTCACCGTTAGCAACATGGTTAATTTCGTGAGCAACAACCGCTTCTGCTTCATCGCGTGTCATTTGTGCTAATAGACCCGTTGATACTGCAATTAATGCGGCATCACGTTTAGCGCCTGTTGCAAATGCATTCATCTCGGCAGCATCATAAATTGCAACATCAGGCATGCCAATACCCGCTTGTTTTGCTTGTCGCGTAACCGTTTCTAATAACCAATGTTCATTCGAGTTACGAGGCTCTGTGATGATCTCGCCGCCAATTGAACGTAGCGCCATTTTCTTCGACATCATTAATGAGATTAATGATCCGCCGAAACCAAACAATACCGCCATCACCAACAACCCAGAAAGGCTACCTGATTGAATACCAGTAGTTGCATAGATAATGTTTAATACAATACTAAAAACCACCATTACGGCCAGGTTGGTTGCAAGGAATAGCATAACGCGTTTCATATATGTGTTTTCTCCAATAAAAATAGAGTGACATAATATGACAAAATATCCGAAACGAAAAGAGATGAAACTGTAAAGAGGAGTAAAGAACAAAAAATGACCTTTAAATGCTCAATACATCTAAAGGTCCAAAATACGAATGTCGCTGAGTGATGACACTGTATGTACTACAAAATAAAAAAGGTTAATTAACAGCTATGTGAATAAGGTCAATAAGCTCTGTTTCTGTCACAGGTTCACGAGCAAGGTCTAACTCGGGAGATGCGCCACCACTTAGAGAGTAAACTTTCGAACCACAGTGATCGTAATGGTACCAAGTACCATCAATACACACGTCCGTGTAACATTTAGGGTTGTGTAATAATTCCATCTTTACCGCCTTTTACTCATGTGTTAATCACTTTACATACTGTTCACATTAACTATAAACGCATAGACTGATACCAATCATTGATACAGATCAACTTACAATTCATTTAATCCTTTGTGACCATTTTATTTCGTTAACTTGCAACACGGGCACGCGTCATTTATCATCAAGGGTACTTAACACCCCCCACTATACACTCGCTAAATACGATGAACTCATCACGGAACTAAGCTTAGACTTTAAGGATCACATGGCTGTATGTTAGAAGTTAAAAATACGATGAATATTAATGGTACCTGTATTTCACACACTATAGATGAACACGGTCCTATCTATGTTTACGAAACAAGGACTAGCCGGATCCTCAGCTTTGATGGGAAGATCTATCAAAGTTACATGAAATTGAATAATATTAATGGATTAGCACTCGGCTACACGCAGGCTATGATGACGGGTTTATTGTTTATCCCTATACTAAAAACAGTCTCAATTATGGGACTCGGTGCAGGCTCAATGGCAAAGAACCTACTCAGTAGTTTCTCCGAGTTAAACGTACACGTGGTTGAATACCGTGACGCAGTGGCAAAGACCGCAAAAAAATATTTTAGCTTGCCCGACACTGACCGCCTCTTCATTCATATAGACGATGCGGTGAACCACATGAAAAATACCAACATGAAAAGCGACATTATCTTTTCAGATCTATACACCTCAGCAGGCATGGACCCAAAGCAAATACAGTCATCTTACTTATCTGATTGTAAAAATGCACTCAACGAACAAGGTGTCCTTGTACTAAATATTTGGCATACGACTCTTAAATCACGTCAAGAGTTAGATGAATTACTCGCACTCGAATTTGAAGGCCGACTACTCAGCTTCGAAGTCGAAAGTGGAAACACGATCGTACTCGCATTCAAAAACAACATCCCTTCAATAAAAAGAACAGAACTACTGACTAAAGGTAAATGGCTGCAAGAAGAAATGAACATTCCGATGGAACGCTATGCTGAATTACTTTTGGATACGCAAAATTTATAAGGGTAGCAAGCTAACAACACCCACTATGTATAAAAATGGTGTCGTTGAATGACACCATTTTGTACAAGATAACCTGTAAAACCAGCCCAGCTTAACTTACTGTGCTAAGCGTTAATAGCAGATGTCGTGAGGGGATGACAATTTTACCCCCTAGAATATCTAGTATAGAGTCTAACAGTAGCTCGTTAAGCTCTCACTCTAGACTACGTAAGCACCTGATTAGCGCAAATATTCCCTGCTCCAATATCATTTAAATTATTGAGAGTAGTTTGGGCAATACTGATTAATGCTTCTTTGGTCAAAAAAGCTTGATGACCAGTAAAAATTACATTATGACAAGCAGATAATCGACGAAAAGTATCATCAGTAATGATTTCACTGGAATGATCACTGAAGAATAAATGTTCTTCTTCTTCATAAACATCTAAACCTAGCCCACCAATTCGACCTGATTTTAAAGCTTCAATTGCATCATTCGCATTTAGCAAACCACCACGACTGGTATTAATAATCGTCACACCATCTTTCATTAACGCAAACGTCTTTTCATTCAATAAATATTTATTTTCAGAGGTTAATGGACAATGCAAACTAATCACATCACAGTGAGTAAACAGAGTATCTAGGTTGACATATTCAGCACCTAATGCAATTGCATGCTCAGAAGGATAAGGATCAGACGCTAAAATTTTACAACCAAAACCTTTAAAAATAGCCATGATAGCAACACCAATTTTACCCGTGCCTATAATGCCGACCGTTTTACCGTGTAAATTGAATCCCACTAAACCGTCTAAGGAAAAGTTAGCGTCACGGGTACGCTGATACGCTTTGTGAATACGACGATTGAGTGTCATTAATAACGCGATGGCATGTTCGGCAACAGCCTCTGGTGAATAAGCAGGGACACGAACGATGGTGATCCCAAGTGCTTTAGCACAATCTAAATCAATGTTATTAAAGCCAGCACAGCGCATTGCTATACACTTTATACCCATTTCATTAAGTTGAATTAAAACAGGGGCACTTAAATCATCATTAACAAATGCACAAACGGCATCATATCCTCTGGCTAATGTGGCTGTTTGTTGATTTAGCTGAGCATCAAAAAAATTAATACTGATGGGATCTGATATTAGCGGCTCAAAGTATTGAATATCATAACTACGGGCGCTAAACATGATGACTTTCATAAACGGTTCCTCATATTAATTTGGTGTTGTTACTATTAGTTTGTGTGGCTGGTAAGAAATGTTTAACCTATGCTAAGCACACCATTTTGTACAAGATAACCTGCAAATCCAGCCCAGCTTAGCGCTAACAATGCCCAAGGTAATCGACTTGAACTTGATTTTTTTTGTTCAATTTCAATCTCTACTTCATTTTCTTGTTCTGCTGCCGCTGTATTAGATCTTATTTTTTGTTTTTTATGCTTATCAAGTTGGCGAGCTTTAGCTTTATGCTGTTTTTTGTATTCAGCAATGCCCTTCTCAATACCTGCCGCGATCAATTTAGTCTGCTCTCTGCTTTGACCTGGTTTTTTAATACCGTTAGCAATGCGTGTCGATTCAGTTTGCACTTCTGTTGATACTTTCTGTGTCATGGATTTTTCACTCTTAATTCAGTTATCTTGATGATAAATAACTCAGGTCCATGTTGCAAGTTGCAAGTTGGCAAGATTATACTCCAAGTTTCCTATGACCTATGTCTGGAAAACAATGCTGTCATGTACTCTATGGAATATGTTGAAAAAAAATAATTAAGTTAAACCAAGTTAACTTATTAAGGGCAACTTGTTCATCAACTCTTTTAATCTCTTCTCTAATCATTTCATGTAAAAGGTATCTACTCGACCATATGCACCATGCACCACCCCAGTATTACTTAAGGCTGCGTTGATTCTACAAGCCTTATCTTCATCGTACTCTATTTCTTTGAGCAATCGTTTCACTAACGGAAGAATAGATTTATAGGCTGATAGAGGGATTTCTTTCGGCATAAACAATGTTGTATTTTTAAACGTATCAGTAACAAGTTATTTACTTTTAGTTGTTGATTACAAAATAAAAGTCAGCCTACAATGGCGCTAACTTTAATTAATTTGATACTTGTGATATGAAAAAAAATACCTGGTTGCCAGTTGCTTCACACCCTGAACTCTTAGTTGGGCAATATATAGTGCCTAACTTTGTTTCTAATTCTGTGGCTATTCAAGTTAATGATAATGAATTTATTCTAGTCAGCCCTGGAGCATCTCTGCTAGAGCATTGGCCGGAAGAGTGGCGCAAACCTGATACAAAAATACATATTATTATGCCTAATGCTTGGCATTTTATGGGCGTATCTGCGTGGCAAGCCGCCTTTCCTAATCATACGCTATATGCCAGTGAATTAGCGAAAGCTAAACTCATTGCGAAAAAAGCATTCTCAGAAAATCAGGATATTGTTGCTTTACAGCAAAAACAACCACCGTTACCAGAAGGTTACCAACTTTTATTTCCACCTGGACACCGTGCTGGTGATGTTTGGTTAAAAAAACAAACCTCAGATGATACGAGTACTTGGATCACTTGTGACAGCTTCTTAAATTATGAACGACTCTCTAATCAACCTGTTGCCCGTACTTTACAAAAAATATTAGGCGCGGCACCAGGATTGAAGATAAGTCAGGTTGTTAAATGGCTAATTCTTAATAATAAACAAGCTTTTAAAACATGGTCTTTAAATCAATTGGAGCAAGATAATCCTACGACACTCATCCCTTCACATGGTGAATTGACTCAAGATGAGCAGTTAAAAGATATCATTAAAAATGTGATTAAATCTAGCCTTTGAAGCTCACCCAGCTAAAGCAAGGTGATTCTTGTCGTCAACGGTTTAAGCATTGTGATATAAATCACTTTAGACTTCTAAAACCTCTTACAAGCATTTAATGTGTCGGTACTACCTAC
>NZ_LOCN01000033.1:700-74047 GCF_001574435.1 Moritella sp. JT01 | reverse complement strand
ATGCTTAAGCCGTTGACGACAAGAATCCCCTTCCTTCCCCGACTTGTCGGGCGCGAAGCTAGGTGGGGGAGCTTCAATTATTGTTTAGGTAAATCACACTTTCAGCATCATACTTCCCCATATTGATTAAGGTAACATGATGTTTTCACTGACTGTTCATTTTAATCCACCTATATAATTTATTATAGCGGCTAGCCGTTGGAGAAAAATACCATGAAGTACCAATGGATCTTGTTTGATGCCGATGAAACCTTATTCCATTTCGATGCGTATAAAGGTTTGCAATTGATGTTTTCTCGTTTCGATGTTGATTTCAGTCGTGATGATTTTAGCCATTATCAGACGGTTAATTTACCTTTGTGGGTTGATTACCAAGATGGTCGAATCACCGCAACACAATTGCAAAATAAACGCTTTCAATTATGGGCGGATAAACTAAAGGTGACAACCCAAACTTTAAACAGTGCATTTATGACGGCAATGGCTGATATATGCAGTTTACTACCCGGTGCTCAAGCGCTTATTTCGGCATTAACTGGAAAAGTAAACATGGGTATTATTACCAATGGCTTTACTGAACTACAGCATGTACGTTTAGAAAAAACAGGTTTAAAAGATGTGTTCGCACCACTTGTTATCTCTGAGCAAGTGGGCATTGCTAAACCCGATATTGGTATATTTGAATATGCGTTAAGCCACATGGGTGACATACAGCGTGAGCAAGTCTTGATGGTTGGCGATAATCCGCATTCTGACATTTTAGGTGGGATGAATGCAGGTTTTGATACTTGTTGGCTTAATAGTGAGAATGCTGTATTACCGGACGGTATCAAGCCTAGTTATCAAGTGACGTCATTAATACAGTTGCAATCATTGTTATTAGCCGCTTAATTCGATTGTAAGCATAAAATGTTTATATTTTACGGAGTATTGCCGATATACTTTTAGTCATCAATTTAATAGTTAAAGTTAATTTTTTATAGGGAAAGACAAAACATGTTTAAAGTTTCAACGCTTGCAAGCATACCGTTACTTATTGTTGCGCCAACACTGATGGCTGAACCTTTTGGCCATAATAATGCACAGCTAAGTTACCGATCTGAGCATTGGGCTGTAAATGTTGAACGTGCTATTACAGAACGTTTTTATATTACTGGTTTTTATCATCACACAGATGATATTGCGCTAGATCCAGATGTAAAAGCCAAAGCGAAAATACTTGGTGCAGGTTTAATGACATCAGTAAATGCTGGCCATATGACCGAATTTTATGCTGGAGCTAATTTAATCCAACGTTCAATAAGGACATGGAAAAATGACACAAAGTCGCAAGATTCAAATTTTTACACTAGTGTTATTGCGGGTGTAAAACTTTCTTCTAGCCCTAAATTTGAAGCAGATTTCAATATTACTCATGCTTTTACTGGTGCTGAAGTGACTTATGGTTATCTTGATTCTACGTCTTACACCCTAGGTGCTAAGTACTTTATCGATCCATCAATGGCGTTAGGTTTATCTTATGTGTGGACTCAAGATGAAGATAACGGTAAAGCAATGAATCGGGATAATATTGGTGTGTCGTTTAGCTTATATTTTGAATAATACCAATGAGCATTATGATGCGTTAATTGCCAGGCTTGAATCGCTATTTTTGATTTAAGCAAAGCATATTATCAATAGGTTGTGGTTCTCCAATGCCATAGCCTTGTGCGAAATCGATACCAATAGCTTCAACTTTTTGTTTTATAGCATCATTTTCGACAAATTCCGCGACAGTTTTTAACTTCATTAAATGCCCTATTTCATTAATCGATTTTACCATTGCAGCGTCTATTGGATTGGTTAAAATATCTTTAATAAAGATACCATCAATCTTCAATGTGTTAACCGGTAGGTTTTTTAGATAAGCAAACGAAGATAAACCACTACCAAAATCATCCAGTGCGAATTGGCAGCCAAACTCACTTAAGGTATTGATGAATACCGTCGCGTTGGCAAGGTTACTAATTGCGGCTGTTTCGGTAATTTCAAACATGAACTGTTGGGGCGTCAAACCTGCTTGGGTTATATTCCGCATAATATGCTGCAATAAGTCGTCGTCACCGAGTGAAGTGCCTGATAAATTGATGCTAATATGGTCAAAAATATCCAGTTGTTGGCTATGTTCTCGCATCCAATCTAATGTGTGATCAAATACCCAACGATCAATGGGTTGCGATAAGTTATAGCGCTCTGCGATAGGTAAAAATATGCCAGGCGCAATGATCTTACCGTCCTTAGCTTGCATACGTAGAAGCACTTCAAAAACATGTTTATGTTCAGGATCGGATAATGCAACGATAGGCTGAGCGTAAAGTTCAAATCGGTCCTCATTAAGCGCTTCTTTTATCTCGTTGACCCAGCGGAACTCACCGTCACGAGTAGTGAGTAACTCATCATTATGGTGATAAGTATGTACTCGGTTTCGCCCTAAGTCTTTAGCGGCATAACAGGCTAAATCGGCATGAATAAGTACTTCGCTCGTGTTACCTGAGTTACGGCTTATTTCTGCAACACCAATACTGACACCGATACTAAAACAACTTTTTTTCCATATAAATTGGAATTTTTTAACTTTTTCTAAGATTTCATTTGCGGCGAAAACCGCTTCAGTAAGTTGGCAGTTGCGCATTAATATGGCAAATTCGTCGCCACCCAGTCGGGCTAATATATCGTTTGGTTTTAAGTTGTCGTCGATTAATCCTGCTACTTGGCGTAATAACTCGTCACCTGCAGCATGGCCACACGTATCATTAATTATTTTAAACTGGTCTAAGTCTAAAAAGAATAATACGTGGGTAAGTTGACTGCCTTGTGCACTGCAAACTGCATCGGTTAGTTGATGTTCGAATTCATAACGGTTGATTAATCCTGTTAGCATATCGTGTTTTGCTTGATAGGCTATTTGCTTAGCAATAATCCGAGACTCGGTAATATCTACTTGAATACCAATAAAATGGGTTATTTCGTCGTTAGCATTAGTCATTGGAATGATGGTGACTTTAGCCCAGTATAATTCACCATTTTTACGCTGATTGTGAACTTCTTCAGACCATTCATTACCACTTGAAATACGGTTCCATAGCTCCTTGTAAGTGGCATTGGTGGTTTCTCTCGAACGGAAGAAATTGGCTTTCTCGCCGACAGATTCTTTTGATGAATAGCCTGTGATTTGTGTGAATCGAGGGTTGACGTATTCAATAACTCCTTTGGTATTGGTGATCATGATACCGTCCAAACTGCACTCAACTACTCGTGATAATTTTTGTAAATTAGACGTATTTTGTTGTTGTAAGGTGATATCTTCGCAAACTCCTACGCCACCATCTATCTCACCAGTACTTGAATATAATGGGACTAAATCGACTTCTAAATAAGACTTTTTACGGTGTGATATTGAAATGTATTCGCCTTCGAAGGTGCTTATTTGTCCTTTCAATGAGGATTTTATTGCTGTGGCAAGAGGGGTGTTTTGGATCTTTTTCAACATGTTGAAGCCAATCAAGCCATCTTTGTTGGCCCCGATAATATCTTCAAAATGCCGATTGGTTTTTAATAAGACCCCTTGTTTATTGTAATGAAAAATACCTACTGGAGAATGTTCAAAAATGGAGTTTAACTTTGCTTCACTTTGTACTAATTCAGCCGTTCTTTGCGCGATCTTATAACGTAATTTTTTTACTTGTTGGCGATAGCTAACGGTTTGCATAAAAAATAGAAAAAAGACAGTAAACATAAAAATAGCAGAGGTCAGCATTATCTTATTAAAGTGTTGATTGAGTTGAAAAGAAATCGTATCAATAGTGATGTCAGCCGCCGCAATATAAACACTTCCGTCTGTGGCATAAAGGGGAATGAAAATACTACGAAATCGACCCCATTTATCTTGGTATTCAATTAAGCGGGGTTGTTGATCGGTAAAAATATGATATAGCAGGGTGTCTGCATCATCGTAAGCGGTTAAGAATTCAATCTTATTGTTATCAACACCAGAGTCATCAATGGGCGTAGCGCTTGCTGAGGTAAACAGGATCTGATTATCGCGCAGGATAAGCGTATATAAGTTGGTTATATTTATATTTTTAGCGTAATTGGATAAGACAGTTCTGTTTATGTTATTTAGTTGCGTTGAAGTTTCATCATAAGCCATTTCTTTTTGATGAAAATTGGCTGGCAATAATGAGGAAATCGTCAGGGCTGCCGTTTTTAATTTTAAATCAAGGGCAGTGTAAATGTGATTTTTTTCTTGGAGGTAGCTATAAGTTGCCAAGCTAATAATAGATAAAATATAGATCGAAATCGAAACATAAATCCGTTTATTTAATTCAAAACGCTGCATTTTTAGTGAACTATTATGGTTAATGACTTTTAAATATGCCTGTTTTGAATATTGATTGCAATACATGGAACTGATTTATTATACCTCTTAGGATATAAGCTTAAATGCTACCACTTAAGTATAGGTGTTGGTGCTGGGAATGTACTATTAATTATGTGCAGGTTTATATTTATCATTGGCTTAGCGACGTAATTGACTCGATAAATATTCAGGGTTTTACATAAATAAAGTGTACGTTGACATACAGTATTAATCTCACCCCATGTAGATTAAATACTACCACCGACTTATTAGCTGATATTACCCTCTGTGTGTTCGACTTTCATGCAAACATTAAAGTGTCAGAAGTAAATATTGAAAATGATAATACTTATCATTACAATTCGTTTTTTTGCAGCGCGAATAAAGCTAGCTCAATTCTGAGGGGAAATTTACGTGAAAAATATTAACTGGAAACGTCTTAATCGAAACACACATTATTGGGGGTCGATAATAATTGCGATTCCAGTGTTAATTATTATCATTAGCGGTATCTTGCTACTCATTCGATCTGAATTTTCCTGGATACAACCTGCAACGATGAAAGGAATTGGCACAGAGCCTAAGCTCTCTTTTGAACAAATATTTGATATTGCATCTCAGGTACCAAATTCAGAAATACACAGCTGGAAAGATATAAGTAAATTAGATGTCAAACCATCTAAAGGTATTGTTAAAGTAAGAGCTAAAAATAATATCGAAATTCAAATCGATAATACCAGCGGTAAAGTTTTACAGGTTGCTTATCGCCGTTCTGGCATTATCCAAAAATTACATGAAGGATCATTTTTTAATAAGCATATGCCATTATGGGTGTTTTTACCTGCAGCACTTATTTTATTCATATTATGGGTAACAGGTATGTATATGTTCTTAGCTCCTTACATTTTAAAACGAAAAAATAATAAGAAAAAAATAGTTTTCGAAAGTAAGACTACCTTACCAACGAACTAAGACAAGTACCAAACCTCATCGCTGTATATAGATTGCGATGCAGACTAAAATATACTGAGTATATAAGTTGTAACGTTAATGTACTTTTTTTGTTTCATTTTCTTTACATTTCGTAGGCTTAGGTAAGAATGTTACTTCTATTTATTTTATCAGTGGGAGTAACATGAATTTATTTTTTAGAATGTTGATTATTATTTTTAGTGCCCGTAAGCAGGATGCGGTGGCGCTTGTGAATAAGCGCAGTGACCACTTTAGGGTGTGGTTACATGATCTCGGCTGGCGCGACCATTTACCTAATTATCGTGTATTTAGTTTTATGGAATTAGGTCGTTTTGGTATCTGGCACGCTTCTCGACTTGCGTTATCTGGGCGTTATGGCTTACGCATGATTGCTGCACAAGATTTTATTTATCTAAAACGAATTCGTCCGTTTCAAGCGTTTACGATGACGACTGAAATTTTAAGTTGTGATGAAAAATATTTCTATTATCAGCACCAGTTCTTTTGTAACGACAAGCTCGTGGCTATTGGTTTAATCAAAGAAGTTGCATTGAAATCAGGAAAACTTGTTACACCACAATCATTGTTAACGGCTGATGCAGAACTTAACGGTTCGGTTATCATAAATGTGGAAAATACAGAATTACACCCTATTGTCGAAAGTTGGCTGACGATGCAGCAAGCCATAAAAGAAAACAGCTAGATAACGGCTTCATACTTTGTGGCCGAAAAAAAAGACCGAAGCGATGACTTCGGTCTTTTTATACGTTAATTAAACCGTATACAGGGCAATGGATTGATCTAATGTTTTAGCCTGATTAGCAATGGCACTGGCTGCTTGCGCATTTTCATGGGCGATATGGGAATTTTGACTGGTAATATCTCGTATTGACGTTACGTTACGGCCAATTTCATCGGATACGACCGTCTGTTGCTCAACAGCGGTGGCGATCTGAGTACTGGTATCCATGATGAGTTGCATATCAGACATGATTTGCCCAATCTTCGACTCTGCACTGTCAGCTTGTTCGACGCTCAATTCACCTTGTTCGTGGCAGCGGCTAATATGTACAACTACCTGAGCTGTTTGCTCTTG
Source organism: Moritella sp. JT01 (assembly GCF_001574435.1). Lineage (GTDB taxonomy): Bacteria > Pseudomonadota > Gammaproteobacteria > Enterobacterales > Moritellaceae > Moritella. Next base: position 67,580 of record NZ_LOCN01000033.1, on the reverse strand, counting down.
TAGCGTGGCGATAATACTGGTGATCTCTTCTGTAGATTGACGTGTTCTAAGGGCGAGTGAGCGAACTTCATCTGCCACAACCGCAAAACCACGGCCTTGTTCGCCTGCTCTTGCCGCTTCAATGGCTGCATTTAGAGCAAGTAGATTAGTTTGTTCTGCAATTGAGCGAATCACATCAAGCACTGAGCCAATATTGTCGGACAGTGTTGATAAATTGGCGACTTCATTACTGGTTTTAGATAAGTCATCAGATAAAATACGTATACGATTCTTTGTTGCACTCACTTCTGATAAACCTTCTTGAGCGCCATTGTAGCTGTTATCTGCATTGCTGGCGGCACTCTCTGTATTACCTGCTATTTCTCTGATTGTCGAACTCATCTCGGTGATTGCGGTTGCGACAGCATCGGTCTCGGCTTGTTGGCGGCTAATTGCAGTATCAGAATCCACACTACGGCTCTGTAACTGACTTGATGCCGAGCCAAGTTCATGTACAGCTTCTTTTACGTTGCTGACGAGTTCACGGAGATTGGTTAATAAGTAATTAAAATTACTTGCCATATGTGACAATTCATCATTGCCTTGTTCATCTGCAACTGCTGTTAAGTCATGACTTTTCGCTATCGTGGCCATCAAACTACTTAAGCTTTGTATGCGGCGTTGGATAGAGTTACTAATTAACCAAGAGAGTGTAATGAGCGCTATTATCACGGCTAATACTGCCACAAGAATGATCGTTACAGTTTGTTGCTGCTGCTTTGCTATTTCGTCATCTAATTGTTGGCTGGCATCTTTAAAGGTACGTTCAACTTGATGTGAATATTCTCGCATTTCGCCACGTAACCCAACTTCGGGTGTATCACCTATCGTGTTGTATTGCTCAATAATTTCAGCCATGGTTGCACGGAAATCGGTATAGCTACTACCGAAGTCAAGAGCGAGTTGTTTGTCGTACAGTGCAAGCTTAGTTTGATAAACTAGGTAATAGGCTGGCTTACCCTGTAATGCGTACATTTTTGCCGTGTGTGCAAGATCGGTGGTAATCAGAAGATTACGGTTATATCGATCTGCTGTTTGCAGTAAACGTTTATAGCCATTATTGAGGCGCTTTAGTAATCCTTGCTCAGGGCTAAGACCAAGGGCTTGGTAATTATTGACCAGTGCAATCATACTGAGATTATAATCTTGCATTGATGCAGGTAAGGTTGCAACACTTGGCACTATAATATTAAGTGATGTAAGCTCTTTTTCTAGTTCGCTTAATTCCGTTTGAAATAATGCGTAGTTAGCTTGAAATTTGTCGAGATATTTGGTGTCTCGTCGCAGTAAAAAATCTTTTTCATTGCGGCGTAAATTTAATAGCGTGACTTCGAGCTGTTTTACATCGGTTGCGGCATGGTTAATATTAGTGACTTGTTTATTGGCAACCCAAGACATTCCAAGTACCAATAAGAGTGCACTTACCGAAATACCAGTAAGACCTAATAATTTATCTCTGATTTTCATCTTCTACGACATCCTAGCTGATTAACATTACCGATTTTACGGCTTAGTCTAAGTATTCGGCTTGATGCGTAATAACTTTAAGGATAAATGGGGGTAAATAATCCTATTTTCATTATTATAATATAAATTTTTTTAAAATTAGTTTGTTACGGGGAAAATAAATTTATATATATTTATATTTTTGTTATTTACAGGTTGAGGATGGATTACTTTAGAGTATTATTTATTGGTATTAATTTGGATATTAAATGAAAAATGTTAATCCTCTGTATTAAACTCCAGTTCGAATAAACACGTTTCTAAGCCTGCAGGTAAATTCAATAAAAGTCGATCGGTATTAAGTTCAAATTCTATATCGCTAAACTGTATTGCATCTAAAATACTAAGCTGCTCGGAAAATAGCAGTAATCCTGTGCTAACAAGAATAGCGTAATAGCATTGTCGTGACGCCGAGTCTTCTGTTTCCATTATGGTTTTAAATGTTTCTAAAAACAGTATCAATATTTGTTCTTGTGTTTGATTACGATAAGACTCTTCAAGTTGAATTAATTGAGAGTAGGTGAGTGTAAATTGATGATTAAAGTTACGCATATTAATACACACGCTATCTTCTTTCTTATTATCATTTAAATTCACGAAACGGACTACATTATCGCTTTTTATATCAATTAAAAAGCTCACATTAATATCGTTATACATTGATTTTTTGATCGCCTCAACACTAATACCTTCTTCGTGTAGCGCGCTAATATGATAGTTTAATATCGCTTTTATTAGTTCATCTTTACTTATACCTGCATGCAGCATTTGTTGATAAGTATCAGTAAGATGGATACCTGCGATATCAGAAGATTGATTTTGATAAGCGGTGCTGCTGATAAAAGATGCGATCACTTGATTTGAAAATTCAAAGTCAAAGCCATTTAAATGAATATACATATCAACTCCTTATTAGCATTCGCTAAATCGGGGAGGAACAACGCAGTTGCTATAAGTATAACGGGTTATATTTGCTTAGTAAGGCAGATTAAGCATTGTCATTATTTTAAGGTAAGTATAGTAAATCGTGGGAAATGGCGAGAAGGAAGGGCTGTTTTTTAGATAAATAGAAAGAGTTGAGCAGAGAAAAAAATTCTCTGCCTCAACATAGCGTTAATACGTTAACGTTATTTTAATTTTAGTGGCAGTGCTTCAAATTGAATGCCTGACCAGCCTGTGCGCATGAAATAACGGATGTTGGCGTGATCATCACCTTCTGGATTATTTAATACGTCATCACGGTAATAAGTACCGAAACATTCTAGCATTTGTTGTTTAGTGAATTTGTTTAAACGACCTAATGCAAACAATTTGCATGAACCTGTATTTTCAGTAGCGTCGTTTTCTAGGTAGCCATTGTAAAATTTAGTGGGAGTGAAATCATAGCTTGCATCAATAACAGCGATGACATCGTCGAACTGAATAGTAGTTGGCTGTGCCGCTAGTTTATTTAAAAAGTCATTTAACATGGAGTGTCCCATTAATTTAAAGTATTTGCTATCTTTGCCTAATTTATCATAAATGTTAGTTAAATGAGTGATAATTTACCAATTAGTTTCAATGTTCACCTACTTATTCAATAAACCTGGGATGATATGGTACGCTTTCTCACTCAAATTGTGATTTTTTCGTGATAAGTTAAACCTAGTATTTGATGTATGCTTTACTTATAAATAAGTGGTAATAAAAGGAATGATTATGGTCATAGATCCTGTAGAGCAATTTAGAATGGTGATTAAAGGAAACATAGAAGGTGTAGATCAAGGTGTTGCTTTACTGACCTCGATGACAAATGACCAGTATTGCATGCGCGCTAAGCCTTATGTTAATAGTTGTATTGGTGAGCATTTACGTCATGTATTAGACCTTTATTATGCGTTAAAAGAACACGTTGGGATTATTGATTATGATGTTCGTCGTCGTGGTGCATTAGTGGAATCTTGTCGTGTGACGGGATTATGTGAATTACATAAAATCAAGACGTGGCTACTCTCATTGCAACCAAGCATGATGAATAATAAAATGATTATGTCGACAGAAATTTCGATGGTTGATACGTTAGTTGCACAAGTCGAGACATCATTAATTCGTGAACTTATATTTGTGAGTTCGCATGCTGTTCACCATTACGCATTAATGGATATATCAGCTAAATTGTGCGATTTTGATACACCTGATAATATGGGTGTAGCACCTGCGACGCTCACGGCACTAAGGAATGATGCATCATGTGTACAGTAAGCTGGTTGTTGGCAAATGATGGCTATCAAATTTTTTTTAACCGAGATGAACAAAAAGGTCGGGCATTAGCCTATTTCCCCAAATATTTTAATGAGCGAGGGATTAAATATTTAATGCCTGTGGATCCGGTCGGTGGCGGCACTTGGATTGCAATTAACCAAGCTGGCTTATCAATATGTTTACTTAATTATTACCAAAAAAACACCCCCCGGAAAGATTTGATTAGCCGTGGTTTATTAGTTAAATCATTAGTCAGTAATACATCCTTACCCAAGATCCGTTACGCACTCAGTAAATTGCCTTTACAGCGGTATGCTGCCTTTACGCTACTTGTGTTTCCGAGTCATCTTACAGCGCAAACCGGCGATGTTTACGCGGTACGTTGGGATGGTCATACGTTAACAACGGTTACTGCGGTATCGCCAATGATATCGTCATCAGTTGCATTGGCAGAAGTGACGAATTATCGCGAAGATCATCACAATTCTATTTTATTGCAGCATCAGGTCTTATTTTCAGGTGATGGTTGTAATGACGAGCTGGAAATTAGAAAAACGCCTGATTTGTTAGAAACGGATTTGTTAGAAACGGATTGTGTAGAAGAGAATATTATTGAGTTGACGAATCTGCGTCGTATCGAAGATAAAAACAGTTTAGCGCTGACTCGATTTCATGCTAGCCATGAACCCACACCGTCTTATTTATCTGTCTGTATGCACCGCGATGATGCTCAGACTGTTAGTTTTACCCACCTTATCGCCACGCGTAAGCAACTTAAAATGAACTACGTGTGTGGTTGTCCGTGCTCATCTAAGCAACATCAGTCTTATGCTTTGTATCCACAGCGAGAAGCTTACGTCGAAGTTGTTTAATATCATAAGTCGGTTGTACGCCGTAAACCGCTTAGGGTGATACGGCGTTGTTGCTGATAGGCTTACTACCCTGCTGATAGAGCATATAAATAGCAATTAATGGCAATACTCCCCAGTAGACGTGGTTAAGATTAACGGTAGTTACGTTAGACATAACGGTTAATCCTGCAAAAAATATCACAATGCCAAGCTGAGAATAGAGGCTCTTGCTGACTAAATACTGGTAATTAGCTTGTTGCTTCGCCTTATCATAAAAACGTTTATTGAAATATAAACGAAACAATGCGGTAGCAAATGCCACACTGAGTAAACCTAACCCAATTGCAAAACCGCTCCAATCAGGAGAGATCCAGCCGCGCACTAACCAACCACAAAGATAAAGTAACGTCGCGACTTGATATAGTCGGTATTGGGGCTGCTTGTCGATGGTATTTTTGATGAAGTAAAATATGAATCCCAAGGCTAAAGACAGTGCAATGACAGTTAAACTAAATTGACTGGTATCACTGTTGGTTAAATGAAAAATACTCAGCACCCATAAATAGCTTTCGAGATACAAAAAAGGCCCATCAACAAGAAACACGATTTTATCACGGGTACTAATCACCGATTTAGCCTGAATATGATCACTACGCTCGTAAACAAATGTCGGTGTCGCGAGTGAGTTTATAGTCATGATACAGAAACCGAGCGCTGCCATTATGCTTAACGACAATATAACCCAAGGTTGTGTTTGCATAAAATAGCCGCCAAACAAGATCCCCAGTTTTAAACTGAATCCTAATATCAGCTGTAAATTACCAAACAGTCGCCCGGTATTACTACTGCCACTGATGCTGTTAAAAAGGATACGTTGTAACATCCAATAGCTGCAATTAAATAAGCCATTGAGTAAGCCTAGTATGATTAAGTTAATGTTTGCTATATGAAAGAGTGCGACATAAATAAGCCCGATTTCTAAGGCGAACGATAAGATGATTAATGTGCGCCAGTAACCTCGGATGAATAATTGATGCCAGCCCCATAATGCCATCACGAACCCCGCGCCAGTCCAAGCGATAAATTCAGTGAGTGGTGCGAGTTCTTGATATTGCTGCCAAATAAGAATAGGAAGGTAGAAGGGCAGTAAGCCGATCACAAAACTGTGAGTGGCTGAAAATAAAGTAAAGTAGCTGGCAGGTGCCAGCGTCGATATTGAGCGAGACATTAGAATATGTCTGCTTGTTGATTTGTTACTACCGTAATTAAACCAAGATGCTCAGAAAGATCGTCAGCTTGGCCATAACGTGGATAGTTATGCATGTTCAGATAAGGACGCGAATTTACTTCGAGGAAAATCAGTTTTTGATCGCGGGCATCATGTTCAATACCTTGCTCCATGATCACATCAACACCAAGAATTTCAGCGTCAAACAGATCTAATACTTTGGCAAACAATTCATTATTGTACGCTGGGATAAGATCGCGTTGTATGGTTTCCACAACACCACCGGGTGCTAATGAAATACGATAAAACAAATCAATTTGTTGCTCAGCATCTGGAATTGACGATAAGGTCAAACCTTGTTTCGCCAGATAATTGATGGTTTGTTGACCCTGCGAAATAGGGTTGTTACACGGATATAACCCCATTTTTTCACGTACATTATTTTCTGTATTAATCAAGGTACTGATTGTGTTTACACCGTCTCCTTTTACAAATGCAGGGTAGCGTTGTAAAACAGAGATAACACCGGATTTAGTAATCACTACGCGATAGTTTTTACCTTGTAGGTACTGTTCTACGACCGTTGTTGGCCACCATAATTTAGCAAAAAAGATAGCGCGCCACAGCTCTTTATAATTACGGATAGGAAAATGGCTGCCACGAGAGAAACCACTTACGTTTGGTTTGATGACTAATGGAAAACCATGTTCTTTGGCAAATTTAACCGCAGTGAAGGGATTGAAAAAGATCGCGCCTTTAGCGTGAGGAATATTACCTTCAGCAAATTTATCACGAGCTTGCTTTTTAGATCGACAACCACGGCGAACTTCAAGGCTGTTATAATTACTACAACCGCCCATGAACTTGCTACTGATCCATTTGTAGATTACTTGTTTTATTAGTTTCATCTTGATTCAAAATCCTTGTATTACGACCCCGTTTAGCGGCGTTCAACTTATTAAAAAAGATACCTTGTGTTACTTTTTTGCCGTTTAGCTGTTGCGCTAATTGAGCAAGAGAATACGTGGTGTTATACAGTAACTGGTATTTCTGTAACCGGGTCAAATTGTGACTTAATAAACTTAATGGCATAGGAACATAGAGATTTACTTCGACTAATTTAAACTGTCGCTGCAGAAGGGTATCTAATGAATCCGCTTTTAAGCTATATCGTGCAATCGTAAAGTCACCCATACGATTTAACTCTTTCCACAATGCCTGTTGTTCTGTGACTGTGAGCTGGTCTGTAATATCCCGATATTGGGTCTCGGTATTATAAATACCATTAACGGGGAACTTATCAGTGCTGCTGTTAATGACTTGAGTTATCGACATTACCGAAAATTGACCAGCATTTTGAGGATCTTTAACAACAAACACTTCAAATTCGATATTGCCTGTTGCTGCTTCTTGAATTAAATAATTCTGAACCTGATAACCAGGGCTTTCTCGTAATGCTTTAAGCTCAGCATAATTACGGATACAACTGACGCCCGTTGAATTTTGTCCCCATTCTGGTTTTGCGAATACGGGATAGCGCGTCGGGAGTAAATTATTTCTATCAATATACTGATTTAAACGCCATTCCTCAGGGGTGATAGCATCTAAATCTTGCTTCGAGAATATTTTCTTTTGATTATTGAAATATCGCGCATTAAGCTGAAAGTAACGCCATGGAATAGTCAAAAAGCGAAAGCAAAATGCGAGATAATGTAATATTAATAAGCCGCGTATAATCATATGATTACTCTGCTTTGATTAATTTTAAGTTAATAGCGCTTAATACTAAGCCTAAAATTAAGATTGATACGGCAGCCATAAATAATGAGCCGCCATCGCTTTTGCCTTCATGTAATACTTCAACACCCAGTGGGGTAAATAAGTGAAAGAAAACCGCACCAGCCATGATACCGGAAGACGCTAAACCACCCAACACGTGTATTTTTGCACGTAAACGCGCGCTATTTTGGCCTGATATTTTATCTTTAATCAACAAAATTAAAGGGCTTAGCAAAAGTAGACTTGTCGCTAATTCTGCACTACCAACGACAATTGCACCGTATTGCGCAAAGAAAGCACCTAAATCGACAGATAAGGTTGCAGCCATCCATGAACCGATCGTAGAGAAAATATGCTCTGTATCTGGATGACCAGAGAATTTGTACGGGATGGAAGTCAGAAATATTTTAGCGATCCAAAAAACGATAGCCCAGCTTGCGATAGTGTAAATGCGTTTTTTTGTTAGCATATTAACAATCCTTTTAATTATGTTTAATACTGTCACTCAATTTATGATTATTTAGTTCAATACGTGAGGCCAGTTTTGGTCCGCTTTTACAATAAAGTTTAGTTTGTCTTTTAACCATTGTTGCCTGATATCTGCGTTGTAGTTTAAGTAAAGCTTACCGTTTACAATCGTCCATTGTGTTGGATCCGAAGAGGCAGTGTCATTCTTCGCGACTGCATAGGCACAATAACCGCCATATTGTGGCGCGTATTTTTCTGGTTCTTGTTTGAATAACGCGAGGTGTTGGCTGTTACTAAAATACCAATCTTCCCCTTTATATTCGAAACTGAATTTTTTTAAGCCTTTTACTGCTTTTGATTGGGTGAAATAAGCAACAGTGTCGTAGCCACTTACTGCTTTACTACTAAAATAACCCGTATAGATAGGTGCTTTAGCAAAACTGTTAAACGAGAATATTAGGCTGCTGATAACTAACAATTTAATTATATACTTCATGTCTATTTATCCTACTGCATTAAGTTGATCTAGTCAGGTATGTACTAGGTGTTGTATATACTATAGCGGTAATTAGATTTATAATTATCACGAAGTTATCACAATTTAATAGCAAAACAGCACATTGTGATATTGTAGCTCTGTTAGCATCCACTCTTTATTGTTTATAGTTTTTACCAAAGGTAATTTTATGGATTTTTATACGTTGGCCTTAGGTCTATTTATGCTGTGTCATGGTAGTTATATTTTATTCACGCGCGCTAAAGCAAAACATCAAAAAGCACGTTTAGACTTTATGAGAAAAGCATTAGGTCGACCATTTGGTCTTACCATTTATTCGCTTATTTATGTCATTCTACCAATTGTTTTTGGTATATATATAGCGTACGCAGGTTTCAATAATGTGTCCTTGAGCACAATATTTACTGGTTAATGGTCTGAGGAATACACATGTCTGAACAAGAAAAATCATATAACGTTAATATGTTGAAGCTTGTTAGAGAGGGTCTAACGGCACTTTCTGATGCGCAAGCACAAAAACGTAGCTTACAAAATCCAGTATCAGAGACTCACTTTCTCGGTAATTGGATTATTAGTGCGTTAAAAGAAAAACGTTTTGATATTATCCTCGCGGGTGATTTGAATATTTGGTTGCAAGAAAGCCGTACATTAGGGCCTAAAGCTGATTTTAAGCAGCGTTTTGAAAAAATAGAGCTAGTGTATACGCAGATTTGCGAACTGGAATATAAGAATTTAACGCAGTTTATTTTAGAAGATATTTTGACTGAGTTAGATAATGAAGGCTGGTTGGTTGAAACTGAAAGCAATGTGACGGATAAGTTTAAATTAAGCTCAAGTGGTGAGAATTCACTGGTTATTTGTGCTGAGGTTTATGATCGTGCTTTCTCTGATACCGATGGTGTATTAGAAAGTCCGCTTTCGGTCTTTATTCGTCATGGTGATCAAGCATTTATTGATAAAATGTTCTCACACGGCTATTTGGTGTTTGGTTCAACGAACCGTTCGATTGTGAAACGCCATAACCGTTATATTCTCCGCCCGTTTAATCACGCTAAAAAGTTAGCTATTTTACCGACACTAGCAGACTAAATTAGCATGATATGCAGGGATGATCTTGATTGATTATCCCTGTGTTGTACGTGTTGTTAGTATCTTATCTATGTCCGCATTTTCGCTATTTGTACTTTCAGTATCTTCTGGTGTCGTAACTGTTTTAGAAAATTGTTCAGGCAGAGGTCTCAACAAGCTAAATATTTGCGAAAACATGACAATCACAAACGTAATAAACAGGTTGAAATGTTGAATGCCGGGTAACGGTAATATCACGCTAAATAAAATGAAAATGAGCGCGAATTTACAAGCATGACCGAGGATCATAAAGGTATTGGCGCGCATTATATTGGCTGAGCCGGTATACAAAAATGACAATCGGGTAAAAATATATTGTGGTAGCAAAAAGATCATCCCACCTAGCGCTGCTGAGCGTGTAGACTTGTGATCGGTACCAAGATAAGTCGCTGAAACAATAAATAATACTAACAACAGCTGACCTAAAATGAGCTTTAGTGCGTAACCTCTGATGGCTAATTCATATGCATTATGTGGCATTTACAGCTTACCCTTCCTATTTAGATGAATTACACATAAACGCTATTTTACCGCTTTCTAGCGAGTTATGCATGAAAATCTTTAGTTTTGAAGTGTAAATATTCTTAAATGTACCGAGTAACATTTTATCCAACCTCTACTCTTATTAGAAAATAAAGAGTATGTATTAATGAAAAACAAAATGTACTCGTTGTTATGGTGCATAACTGAATTAGAAATTACTATTTTAAAATAAATTAAAATGCGTAGTTATAGCCAACCGCGAAACTATCATCACTTGAATCGCCGTCATCTCCGCGATAAATCAGGGTTACATTTTGGCGATCAGTAAACTGGTAACCAAGGGTGAGGTCGTATTTAGCATTAGCCATTTGTAAGCCGCCATCTGCGATATTATCAGACCAAGATTTACCTTGAATATCCGTGGTATAAGAGTAGCTACCAAGTGCCCACAGTTGGTCGGTGATCGTGTAACGCGCATACACCATCCCTGTGATTACCGCAGAGGCTATATCAATACCCTCACTTGACATTGAGTTGTCCATCGGGAAGTGTTCACTGTTGTTTTCTACAAGTACACCGCCGACATACACGATAGGCCAAATGTAGAAACTGTCACCCACAGGAATGGTCATGTTTGGTCCTGTTTGTACAACCGTCATATTACCAAAGAACGGGTGCTCTGCATTCACCGCATCAATTGACCAACCTAAACCATTTTCGGTGTTAATTGTGCCCCAACGCAGGCGATAAGAGCGGGCACTCACTTCGTCACGTGTTAGTGGGTTAATTGCGTCAGCGTCTTCGTTAAGCATATTTTTAGCTTCAAAAATAACCCCTGTTTTTTGTGTCTCTGTGCTTGATAGCATCAGCATGCCTTTAAAGTCTAATCCCGCGGTACCGTAAGCGAGACCCAGCGTGGTATATACATCGGTTGGATCTGACATGTCGAGTTCGGCACTTGTTTCGGCTGCCATGGCTGGAGACATAAAGGTTAGTACTGCAAGTGTCATGATAGTTTTTTTCATAATTGACTCCGTTCTAGATGAAATATTGATATGATTGAAAGCTATATTTGCGCTATATCGTTAATGGATGAGATCATGCTGTGACTTTTTTGAGCTGACGCTGTTGCCATTTTTTACTGAAAAATAAGTAAGCATAAATACTATTGATAATGAAACTGGCGGCACCAGCGGCAAGCATTAACTCATCATTACGTGGCATGGCAACAACATTACTTTCAAACATGGCGGGGTTGCTGAAGTAATACATAAATGAACCCGCTAAGGTAAATGCACGGGCTTGTAACCAGGTGCCTTTTTTAATAAATAATGCGGGAATGGTTGCCGATATAAGTACCATCAATTGGGCTGTCGCTGAGCCTGGGAAATTTAAGTAAACAAAAACAATATTCCACACATCATATGCAATGATCCAGAAGACAGTCATCGCTGGCCAGACCATGTCTTTCTCTTTGCTTTTGTCTGCCTGAATACTCAGCCAACCGGTTAAGGTGATAATTGATAAGATACCGCCAATGGCATTCAGCACATTCGCCGTATTACCCATACTGAAGTCTTGCATGACTGCTTCGGAGATATTAATGGCGAGAAATGCTGCGGCACCAAATTTAGCCCATTTCATGTTACCTATTTTGGTAAAACGGATCAGGGTGAATAATGCAGCCGCACCGACTACCGAATAAAGTTTTACCCATTTAAACCAGTAAGTAACATCATAGCTAGACCACAGAGGGATAAGTACAACAGGTAAAATAAAGAACAGTAAGTAGTTACTCCAAGCTACGCGGCGACATATCTCGTTCAGTAGCATTAGGCCAAGTAATACCAAGAGTACGTGCCCATAAGCCCGATATTGATACCACTTATGAATGGTAAATGAATCATCATCGAGACGAAAGCTAATGCGATCATCAGCGAAAAATGTGAGCGTTGCCCCGTCAAAATCTTTAATTTTAGAGTTTACATCGCTGTTAATGATGATGCGGTTATCTTGTTGGTGCCAAGTTTGCGGTTCGCTGTGGTTAAACCCCCCTGATTGTTTGATTACTTGTACCTGGTTATTATCTGAAAATTCTAAGCGGTAAAGCATACTGCCTTCACCTGGTTTGCCATCACGTGTACCTTGCCAAATGGTATTGTTAATGTCGATTACATAGGCCATATCATTGCTGGCTGTGGCTGCGTTTGCACCACTTGCACAGACCAGCAGTAGCAATGCCAACATGGCCATAAAGATAGCGTTAATTCTGTTTGTCATCATCGTGCTCTCTATCATTTAGGTTCAGGGACTGCGTCCATCCAATGGACGCGATTTGTTGAATATTCACATTGACATAATCAAACCCTTATTCGTTTTCCTCTCATGACCGGATCCAACTCAGTCCCCGCGTATTCACTCATTAATGGTTGGTTTTTACCGCAAGGCGGCTCACCCGTTGGGTTGTTGCGTTTTTTATTGAAGTACCAAATGGCAAATGGTATGTGTAATACAAGATTGATTGCGCCCCAGAACCAGAGCACTTGCTCATTGGCCCAGCTTGAAGAATCCATCACCGGCGTGAAGATATCGGCGTTTGCACGCACCAGAATATGGAACGCCAGTGTATATACACGTGCTGTCATGTATAGCTCTGGGCGACCTTTGATGAGCGGATAGAGCTCTGCTGCCATTAAGATACAGAATGAACTAGCGAAGAACCCTGGGTTTTCACCAAACACGAATGCCAGATTCCAAGTGGTATAAAGAAAGTTCCAGGCGGCGGTCGAATAGAACAACAAATCATTGGGTTTACCACGACCGATCACCCAATACATACGCTGACCGTTTTTGTAGCGTGGGAATGGAATGGTGATACACAAGATCACACCGCAGATGGCGTTAAAATAATTGGCGGTTGCGAAGTCTTTCACAGTAGCCTCAGCGATGTTAAGGAAGAGTACCGCATAGAGCACTTTTAATACCCAATCGCCACGGAAGAATGATAAGAACTTATTTGGATTATCATGATATAACCACGCGATACGGGCACCACCCACCACAATTGCAGTAGGAATCAGTACACTGACGGTTTTAGCCCAGCGGAACCAACCATCTAAGTTTTCTGCCCATAAGGGTGCGGTTAATAATGAGAGTAACCAAAATGCAGCGGTTAGTTTTGGGGTCCGGCGCATACCTTCTACCATTAACAGTAGGAATAATATGTAACCACCCATGGATACAATATATTGCCAAGCAGGAATATTCATACTACCTCCAATCAGTCTTATAACTTATTAACCAAGCTGTAGAGCAATGGCTCTAACTTGGTTTTATTATAGTTATTTAGCGACGGGGATAGCGCGATGTTGATCACGATTTACAATCTAACTAGCCCTAAATGGATATGCTTGATAGCTGTGTGGTTTATATCTAATTTATGCTATTTTTTTTGCGACAGAGCGCGATGATTTTCTTTTTTATGCAGGTAAATCGTTGGTTAATTTATGGTGTGTGAGATACAGACAATAATATGTAATGTAAAGATAATGCTGGCAGCGGTTCATTTTGCTAGCATAACGTAATCATTATCAAGGAACTGATGAAAATGGACATAGAATCGAGTTACAACACCTTTACGTTAACAGTCGAGAATAGCGTTGCGCATTTACAATTTAGTCGACCTGATAAATTGAATTCAATGAATTTGGATTTTTGGCGTGAATTCCCTGCGGCTATCGCAGCACTTTCGATGACAGATGATTTACGTGTGTTGGTGATTTCGGCGCAAGGCCCACATTTTTGTGCCGGTATGGATTTAGACGTATTCCAAAGCCCTGATAATTTCCCTATGGGTAGAGATAAAGCCAGAGTTAGTGAAGCGATGCGTCGTTTTATCATGCAGTTGCAGCAAGTCTTTACTGATCTTGAACAGTTACGCGTACCCGTATTAACAGCAATTCAAGGTGGTTGTATTGGTGGTGCGTTAGATCTGATCGCAGCATCAGATATGCGTTATTGCACGCAAGATGCGTTCTTTACGATTAAAGAAGTGGAGTTAGGCATTACCGCTGATCTGGGTACATTACAGCGTTTACCGAGTATTTTACCGCAAGGCATCGTGCGTGAACTCGCGTACACAGGGCGTAATTTTAGTGCCGCTGAAGCGGATAAATTTGGTTTGGTTAATCAAGTGTTCGAAACGCAAGAAGCCATGTTAGATGGGGTGTTACAGATTGCCAGTCAAATAGCAGCACATTCACCACTGGCAGTGACAGGCAGCAAAGAGATGCTTAATTACAGCCGCGATCACGGTGTTGACGATAGCTTGAAATACATGGCGACTTGGCAAGCGGGTATGTTGTGTTTAGAAGAAACCATGACGATATTACAAGCCAAAAAACAGCGTAAAGCACCGGAATTGAAACCGTTACGTAAAGTGACAGGTTTGTTCGTTAATTAATGCTCTCTATCATTTGTAACGCTAACATTTTGTTTTGTCTTAGTTTTTAAAGGTTGCTTACTTTTACTTACAGAGCGGAGATTCAGTAATTGTCATTATTTTGATATTTTATATCGCAATGACTTCAATAGTGTAGTTTTGAAGGAACTTCATCCCATTTTCCAGTTTTAGTGAATTAAGATAAGTGGGTTCTGAGTGCATCTATAATGAACTGATAATTTTAAGTTGTCAGGTTACATAGATGCTTGCTTGTACAGTATATATAGAATAACTATTTACATTATAAGGCATATGTATGAAGTATTATTGGTTACCTTTTGAAGACAAAGACTGGCAGTTAGATATGGTTAGATTAGCGAAGTCTGATGATATAAATAGTAAAATACTTCCTTTTGAGAGTGGGGTAGCTGCGAATGCATGCTTCGGTCTTACTGCTCGTGCTGGGGATTGGCGTGAGATAAAAGCTGGTGACCAGATTTTTGTTGTTGGTCATGGTCACAAATATCAAACCGATAAGATGTCTTGGAAGTTAAAGGTGCCTAATCCAGCTAATCCAACCGGCCCAACTGTACCATCGAGTAAAACTTGGAGTCATATCGAATTAGCCCTGCATTTATCGGCTAAATTAGGGCTACTAAAGAAGCAGAATCTAACTATTCATATATATGCGTGTTTTAGTGGCAACAATATTACAGTATTTTCAAAGTCACTTGGGAGTAAAGTTACCAAGGAACTAAAAGGTCATAGATTTAACGGGAAAGTTATTGGTTATAAAGGTGCGATAGGAATGTTAAAGGCTCGAGGACATCAAACGGGGAGCAGCCGGATCACTGCTGCTCCACATTTTTCACGTTTTGGCTCCGGCCCCGATATGCGTGGTAAAGCAACTACAGATGCTATAACTAGCTGGATAATTTAATTGCGGGTCTTGAATCAAATCGATTGATGATAAGGCTCTCCTTGCTTCGGCGAGGGGGCGTATCAATGATTAATAATTGAATTTGTGTTGTGCATATAAGCTTGCGGCTTTGAACCATATATGACCTAACTGACCAGAACCAATTTCTAAGTCATCAAGGTGTGTAACGGGAGCAACTTCTTTACTTGAGCTGGTAATCCAAACTTCATCTGCTGATTTGACTTCATCTAATGTGATAATACGTTCTTCTACTTTAAAAGAACCGTCTTTTCGCAATACATCCAGCAGTATACGTCTCGTAATTCCAGGTAAAATCTGGTTATCTTGAATTGATGTGGCAATTACTTCATTCTTAACAATAAAAACATTAGAAGAGCTGGCTTCTGTTAACTCGCCATTGTCGTTGAAAAGTAATGTTTCTTGGCAGCCAGCTTCATACCCTTCTTGAAAATGGAGTACATTTCCAAGTAATGCGGTTGATTTAATTTGGCATCGCTTCCACCTTAAATCAAGTGTACTCGCCAATGCGTAGCCTTTTATATGATTTAAGTCACTACCTTCTAATTGCGGTATTTTGAATGCCATCGCAAATACTGTCGGTTCTACACCTTCAGGAAAAGCATGAAAGCGTTTTGTATCTGCCCCGCGGCTGATATGCAAATAGATACCCAATGAACCTGAACCATTTTTCTCGCTGAGCTGCTCACAGATAGACTGCCATTTATCATGTTTCCAGTTAAGGTCAATGCCTATCGCTTTTAAGCCATCATTCATGCGGTCAATATGCCACTTAAAGCCAATCATTTTTTCATTGCACGAAGGTATCACTTCGTAAATACCGTCACCAAATAAAAAGCCACGATCTAACGGTGATATTTTCGCTTGTTCAACAGGCATGTATTCGCCATTCAAAAATACGATACTCATATTTTCCCTCAACATTAGGTTACGTTATATGGTGATAAGTACCATTAAAGTACCACTAAAGTGTAGTTCGGTGTTAGGTGGAATCTAATAAAAACTTTAAATTATCTAACCAATGTCACCGTAATAAAGGGAACATAGCTATATTTTTTATGTTACGGAGGGTTGTTTTGATAGAAGATGTAGTTACTGAATGTTAGATACAAAAAAGATGCTCTAGATATCTGAATGTCGTTTGACAGTGGTAAGTGAGGGGATTTGTAATGTGTTATCTGATTTTAGATGGCCAATTTAAAATGAATTGTTCAAGTAAAATTAGCCATCTATATTAAGGAGCTTTAACGCTCGATGGTTGGAATTATCGCTGTGTTTTGCGCTAATGAAAACTCAATCAGTTCCAACATCTTATCTTGGATCATCGGCAGACTTCTTGCTTCTACAGCAGCCGCTAAAGGTTCGTTAAGCGCAGTGCTATAACTACGGTAACCCTTTCGAATAGGAATCGACATTGACATTGGAATTCCCTGGGCAACACCACCACCAATTAACTCGATTGCTTGTGCTGTAATTAATACGGTTTTAGGGTCTTTTATTGGTTGGAAAATAATACCATTTTCGTCTGAACGCACCATGATCCCTGAGAGATCCGGTCTCCAGCTCTCATCTAACTGTGGCATGAAACGCCATGCACAATGCCAGTCTTGGCATACAGACGGTCTTTTGGTATAGATCTTACAGCCACCTTTTTCCATCAAGTTTTTACAGACTTGATCGGCAGGCTTTTTAAAATTGTCATCATCAATCTGAAGTACAACGCAGCAGGCTGTACACTCTCCACATTCTCGACCGGGAACTAAATGTGACTCGTTATTTTTACTCAATTCTTCCACCTGCATACGACAATTTAAAAATGATAGATATATCTACCAGCTCTTATAACTTAACACTCACTGTATTACTACTGTTCTCTGTCGCGTATGGCCCGTTAGTCGCTAACCTATTGAAATGGGATAGCCTAATATTGGACAGGGCAGAGTAGGACCGTAAAGTGTATTGTTTACTGAATTTTAGATACAAAAAAAGATGCGCTAAGCATCTTAATATAAATCTTTTAATAAAGAGAATGGCGGTGACGGAGAGATTCGAACTCTCGAAAGGTTACCCTTTACACGCTTTCCAGGCGTGCTCCTTCAGCCACTCGGACACGTCACCTAATCAGATTGTTATATGATATATAACGACGCGTACTTTAGGGAATCCTCCCGTAAAGGTCAATGAAAAATTCTGATTAGAGGTTTGATTGCTGCATTACTGAGCATCAGTATTCATATTACGCATTGTGAGCACGATCAAAAAGTAATCCATAAGTAGCGTATTTCTCTATTTTTTTGTGCGACTACACGAAATTAACTAAAGTTGTTACCAGAAATGACGATATAAACCTTATAATTTTGGTGATGGAACATATCGCTATTCAAATATCATAAGGATTCATGGTCTGATGAAGATTCAATTCTCGAAATCATTGCTGTTGCCTTTTACGCTTGGCATTGCAGCCACAAGTTGTCAGTTATCTGCGACGGAGTTTGATGCTCGCTCATACGCAATGGGTGGCGTTGGTGTTACTACGGCGGATTACGTTACTGCTTCGTTTCACAACCCTGCAATGGCAGCTAAACATGATGTGCGTGATGACTTTGGCTTATTAGCGCCAGTAATTGGCCTTCAAGTCGATGATCCTGATGATTTATATCATGACGCCTCCAATCTTTATGATGTTGTTTCTAATGCTAACCTCCCTGATGATGCGGCCGCAGTTGAAGCAGCATTAGCGAAAATTGTGGGAGATAAAGCCTATGCTGAAGCTGGCTTTGGTTTCGTTGTGTCTGTGCCGACACGTTATTACTCCACCAATGTGTTTCTTAAAGGCTATGCCGATTCTTTCATTTTCTCTGATGTAATCGCGGATGATATTAACAATGGTGTCATCGATTCTAAAATGAGTGTGTATGCGATCTCTGTAGTTGAATTCGGAATGACCTTTGCGCGTAAATTCGATACGCGTTATGGCGGCATGCATATCGGCATATCGCCTAAATACAATATTATTTCGACTTATAACTACTCACAAACAATTAATACATTTGATCCAGGCAAATACAAAGATGGTGCAACCAGTGATAAGAAAGGCTTCAACCTAGATTTAGGAATGGAAGTTGGTTTACAGCATGGACTAAGCGTGGGTGCAGTAGTTAAAAATTTAATCCCTCAAGAAGTCGATTTAAAACCGATGAGTGGTTCAAGTGCGAGTTATAATTTAAACCCAATTGTCACCACAGGGTTAAGTTGGAGTAGTGACTATGCAACGCTAGCCGTTGATGTTGACGTTAATGCCAAGAAGCGTTATAAAAATATAAACAGCCTATCGGGTGTTCAAGATGATTTTGATGATACCCAAATGCTGAGAATTGGTGGTGAAATTGGCCTACAGTCAGCAATGCAACTGCGTGCTGGTTATGTGAAGGATTTGCAAGGTAATAAAAAACAAGTATTTACTGCTGGTATCGGTTTTTCTCCCTTTAATGTTTTCCATCTTGATGTTGGCGCCAGTTATGGTGGTTCAAACAAATTTGGCTTAGTCGCACAGACCATGGTGTGGTTTTAATAAACTGGTTTAAGTAAAATTGGTCATACCCTCTATATTTGAATCTAAGTATTGTTTTTCAAGGTAATGTGGGTATTTACTTTAAGCACATAAAAGCTTGAGGTATGTCATAAACTAAAGTGACTCTTTATTCTACTATCTTGTTATACGATTTATGATTGAATCTAATACAAGGAGAGTTAAAAGATGCCAAGTAATCAAGCGGCCATACAAGCACCACGCGTAACTGTGGATATTAACGATGATGTCGCCATTGTTACGCTAAATCGAGGCCGAAAGTACAATGCATTAGACATGGATATGTTTTATGCATTAGATAAGACAGCAACAGAACTTGCTAATAATAAAGCCATCCGAGCAGTCATTATACGTGGTGATGGTAAGGTGTTCTGTGCTGGTCTTGATGTCAAAAGTATTATCAAAAATCCCCTCAATCCCGGCAAACTATTAAAACGTGAAGAAGGCGAACTCGCTAATCTGGCGCAAAAGGTCGGTTATCTTTGGCGTCAAATCCCTGTTCCTGTCATTGCTGTCACCCATGGTGTGTGCTTTGGTGGTGGGCTGCAAATTGCGTTAGGGGCTGATTTCCGTTATAGCACCGCCGATTGTGAATTTTCAGTGATGGAAATTAAATGGGGACTCATTCCTGATATGAGTGGCATGGTCACCATGCGTGAGCTTACCCGTATTGATATAGCGAAAGAGCTCACGATGACAGGGCGTAAGTTTAGCGGTATCGAAGCGGAGAAATATGGTTTGGTGACGCATGTCTGTGATGATCCAATGGCGGCGGCGATGACTTTTGTTGATAGCCTTAAAACGCGCTCTCCAGATGCGATTGTAGCGGCTAAATCATTACTTAATGATTCATGGGCGGCATCAGAACAAGCGGTATTAGTATTGGAAACTCAAACCCAAAGAAAAGTCATGGGAAAGTGGAATCAAATTATCGCAGTGACTCGTAATTTCATCAAAAAATCATTACCCTATAGAAAACGTAGTATTTAACAGGCGGTCTCATAACTATGTCCCAATTGAATATCAAAGCATTATTAGAACCTTCATCTATTGCCGTTATTGGCGCTAAAAATAGCCCCGAAAGTATTGGTTATTGGGTTATCAAAAATTTACTTGCCAGCCAGTATGATGGTCCAATTATGCCGGTATCATTAAAATCGAATAATGTGTGTGGGATTTTAGCGTATGAGAAACCAAGTGAACTCCCCATAGCACCTGATCTTGGTGCGATTTGTACCCCAATTCGTTTTGTTGCTAAGATCGTTAAAGAGCTCGGTGAAGTCGGCTGTAAAGCGGTTATCTTATTTAGTGATGAGCCTTATGAAGGTAACGCTGAGATTTGGGAGAAAATTGGCTTAATCGCGGCAAAATACAATATTCGCGTATTGGGCCCAAGTAGTTTAGGGGTATTAAATCCGCGTCTTAAATTAAATGTCAGCTTGGCTCACGTCGCACCGCCTGCGGGTGATGTGGCGGTTATTTCACAATCTGCAGCGTTTGCTACATCTATGATCGACTGGGCTGAAACGCGTGGTGTAGGCTTCTCTTGTTTCATTTCGATTGGTACCCGCATTGATGTCAATTTTGCCGATTTAATCGATTATCTAAGCCGCGACCGTTTTACTAAATCAATTGCTTTGTATGTCGATAATATTATTGATACACGCCGTTTTATGTCGGCAGCGAGAGCCGCGGCATTTAAAAAACCAATTGTGGTGGTACGTTCAAGTTCAAACGTAAGCGGACCAACGGCGTTATTACAAGACCGACGCAATAAAATCTCTTATAACACCGCTTATACAGCCGCATTCCAACGCTCGGGTATGCTACGGGTTAATGATACCTTTGAACTACTGTCGGCAATCAAAACCATTGCGACGATCAAGCGCTCTGTGCGTGGTGATAAAATGTTGATCATCTCGAATGGTGGTTCTCCGGCGTATATGGCCATTGATGTACTGATTAAATCTGGTTGCAAGCTGGCTGAATTAAGTTATGAAACCGAGCAGAAATTATTAAAAGCATTGCCTAATAAAATTAGCTCCATGAACCCGATTAACATACTCGGCGGCGTTGATGCAGAGGCGTACAGTAAAGTGATTGATATTGTATTAGAAGATGCACAATATGATGCTTTACTGATTATCCATGCTCCGCAGGTGACGGAAGCATGTCATGTTACCGCTGAAAAACTGATCCCTCAACTGGTTAAAAATAACAAAAAAGGCCCGATTATATTCACGTCATGGATGGGCGAAACCAGTGGGCGTCTTGCCCGCCAGACCTTAATTAAAGCGGGTGTAGCGTCATATGGCACCCCAGAAGTGGCGGTCAATGCCTTCAATTATATTGTTAAATTTAGACGTCATCAAAAGCAACTGATCCAAACCCCTGAAACATTAGCTGATTTAAATCCTGGTTTGATTGCTGACGCTAAGATGATGGTCGATAAAGCCATGCGTAAAGGCGTGAAAGAGGTTAATGAAAAAGGCGTTAATCTCTTACTCAGTGCATACGGCATTATGTCGGACACAGCGTTAACCAAAGATGAGGTGAATAAATTCCGTATCGAAGTTGTCGATGATGCCGCCTTTGGTCCGATTATCTGCTTAGGTGAAGCTGGTGGTGACTGGGACATCGATCAGGATGCGGGCGTTGCATTACCGCCGTTGAATATGGCGTTATCTCGCTACCTTGTGGTGGGTTCTATCAAGCAGGGCATTATTCGTGAGCGTAGTTTATCTGTGCGTTTAAACATGGAAGGCTTGTGTGAAATATTAACCCGTATTTCACAGATGATCATTGATTTCCCGATGATCAAATCTATTTCGATAGATCCATTAGAATTGGGGCGCAGTGGTTATAACATTAAAATGGACAAGGTTAATATAGGTTTACGTGGTCGACGTTCACTGCAAAAGTTAGCGATCTTACCGTACCCGAAAGAGCTTGAAAGTATTTATACCATGAAAAATGGTAAAGCGGTGTTATTAAGACCGATCCGTCATGAAGATGAGCCACAGCATCAGGCCTTTGATTCATCGTTAACCGCAGATGATCGTTACCTACGTTATTTTGGCGCACGTTCTAAATTCAGTCATTTTGAAATGGCGATGTTAACGCAGATTGATTATGAACGTGAAATGGTATTTATTGCCAGTGCGAAGAACCCGATGGGGCAGCCTGAAACCTTAGGGGTTGTACACGCTATTTTTGATTGGGATAATGGCGAAGCAGAATTTGCCATTTCAGTGCGTTCTGATTTGAAAGGGCAGGGACTCGGAAAAGCCTTGATGTTGAAAATTATTAATTTTTGCCGTCAATTAGGCTTAAAAAATATGGTCGGTTTTACCATGCCAACCAATTCGGGCATGATTAAATTAGCAAAATATTGTGGCTTTAAGGTGACGATGGATTATCGTGAAGGCAACGCAGATTTAAAATTAAAACTAAATGATTAATTTACAACGCATCAACCTCAATTTATTAGTCAGCTTGCAGTACTTGTTACAAGAGCAGCAAGTCACTGCCGCTGCACAGCGTCAATACATTACCCAATCGGCAATGAGTAAAAACCTGGCGAAATTACGTGAGATATTTGCCGATCCGTTATTAATCAAACTGGATAATAAAAGTCAGTTAACCGAAAAAGCCAAACAATTAAAACCAGTACTGGCACAGATCTTAAATAATATCGATGGCTTGTTAGTGACCGGAGGGTTTGATCCGCTGCAATCTCAGCGTGAATTTACCATCGCGTCAACCGATTACGTGACCGATTATATTCTGCCTGTCGCCCTTGCACATTTATATCAACAGGCTCCGAACATTAAACTTAATCTCACCTATTGGGATAAGTTTACGTTAGCGGCGATGGAGCGTGGCGAGATTGATTTAGGGGCAACAATTATTCGTCCCGAGCATAAACATCTTTCTTATTTACCGTTAGAAAAAGATAGCTATGTGTGTATTATGCGTCAAGGACACCCGCTAGAAAATGAGGTGTTAACATTAGCGAATTATACTCAATACCCACATGGCATTATTACCTCGGGCTCAGACAAAGCGGGTGACATTGATGTCGCCTTATCTGCTCAAGGATTGTTCAGAGACGTAGCATTACGTATTCCTTCTTATTCTTCCGCTTTTAGTATTATCGCTAAAACGGACCATTTATTGACCATTCCCAACTCTATTGCCGATAAATTAATCATTGGTGAGCAATTCACGCAAAAAGAATTACCGATCAAATTACCTATTTTACAGGCTGCAATCATTTGGCATCCCCGTTTTGACCATGATTTGGCACATAAATGGCTGCGAGATGAATTACATGCTCAATTAAGTCGCAACATTCCAAATGGGACTACTGCGAAGTAAAAGAAGTCATTATATTCATTTCGATTAACGCTTTATGATTACCTTAACGCAATGGAGTGGTGATCATCATGTACGAAATTATAGTGTCTTTATTAGTAATTAACTTCTTTGGCATGCTCAGCCCAGGCCCTGACATGATGTTAGTGTTAAAATACGGAAGCCTAAACGCGAAGCGTGCTGCGTGGTACTGTGTTGGCGGTATTATTTCCGGTTTAGCCGTACATATGATGTTAGGTTTGTTTGGTATTTCGTTACTTATTTCGAGTAATCCTATGCTGTTCAATGTCGTGCGTTGGTTAGGCGCTGCTTACCTTATTTATATTGGTATTAAATCATTGCGTGCAGGTAAAAGTGACATTACAGTGGATGCGGGTACATTAAATTATCGTCCTACGAAAGCGTATTTAGACGGCTTATTGTGTAATTTATTAAATCCGAAGATTTTGATGTTCATGGTGGCGGCATTCAGTCAGGTTATTGCACCTGAAACACCAACATCAGACAAGTTATTAATTAGCTTATCTATCTTTTTAGAAACGGCAGTACTGTGGTCGTGTTTCATCATATTATTGAACCGTGGCACACTTAAACAAATGCTCAATCGTTATCAAGATAAGATCAATAAAGCCACGGGTGGCCTTTTGATTACTCTGGGTGGCTTCATTGGTTTAAGTAGCTAACAAAAAATCGCTTTAAAAAGAAAGGCGCTGTGGGTTAATAACCGACAGCGCCTTTTTGCATTAATGGGGTTTGATATTATAAGTTAGAGTTCAAACACATTACGTTGTTGCTGGAAGGCTTCTACATCTGCAATATAGGTGCCTTCAAGCTTTTCTACATGAGCCTCTTCGTATTCATCGTCCTGTTTATTTACTTGGCTGATCGTTGACATGATTAAGCGGTCAGCGGTGCGAGATTTTAACTCCACCATAAAGCGAATAAGGTCGACACGCTCTATTTTTTCTAATTCTTCAGCGATCCTCTCTGACTTATTAAAGGTTTTATCTTTAATACCAATGGCGTGCCACAGGCGTTTACTTTTGCTGTTTATGTTGGCATCTGGCTCATGTAATTTAGAGATCAAGCCTTGTTTACTTGATTGCCATTGCTGTTCGGTAAACGAGATCATCCCGAATGGGAAGAAATCAATAAAGTCATTGATCGCATCAAGCAGTTTTATCGGTGGTGTATGTGGAGACTGTACATAGAACATCAAACCGGCATGACGATTAAGCGGGATATTACCTGTACCCACGACATAACCCAATTGTTGCTGGGTACGTAGTTCATAGAAGAATTTAGATGACATCACATGGTTAGCCAAGCTGTAATAGGCCAGCTCTTTGGGTGATATCTTCGGTGATTGGTAATAAATAATGAGCGCGGCATCGTTATGTTCAACCGCAATTTCATGTACTAAAGAGCCTGTATTTCGAATATCCACCAATTTACGTATTGTCTCTTTGCCGGGTGAGCTAAATGGATGCAATTTATCTTTCACATACTGGCTTATCTCTAGCGCTTGAGATTGATGCCAGTCACCGTGTACCAATACTTCAACACTGATGTTTTGATATACTTTTTCCAAGTACTCAGGTAATTGTTCCTGCTTAATACTCATTAACGCTTTCGCTAAGCGCTCGCTTGACGGATTATTTGGTTGTAGCACCGAAGTGAGCGTTGAAAATAAGCGATTGATTGGTTTTGCTTGTTTCTGATTTTCCCACGAGATAAGCAGCTGATTACGAATACTCGAGAAGGTTTCACTATCAACCATTTGTAAGTGACGATGACCGATGATCAGTTTTAATAATTCGAACTGTTTTTGGGCAAATCCGGCAATGTGTAAGGTAAAACCGCCTTGGTGCGCATAAATGTGGTAATTAATGCCAGCAATCTCGGCTTGATAAGTCAGGCTGTTTAATTGCTCCATCAATAGCTCAACCGCTAATCGGGTCATGGCTATGTTATGGGTATTGGCAATGGCATATTCACTGTCTATCGAAATGAAGATATTACCCTTGGGTAAATGGAACTCATGTTCTTGCATAAACCAAGTTTTAAAGCCTTCACTCTGAGCAATCAACGTTGGTTGCTCAGTTAGATTGGTTTTATCCAGCGCAAGGGCTTCTAACGATGAACTCATGAAGCGGTTTTTTATCGGTAGTGCCAGACTTTCATCAATCTCTACATTCGCCCAACGTTGTAGCTGGCAAGTCGTAAAGGCCTCGACACGATAAGGCGTATCATACCAAGCGGCCGTTTTGTTCGTGTCTAAGTTTGGAGCTGATACCATCAAGCGCATATTCGTGGCATTAAACTGCTGCAAAAAGAAACGGCAAGCCTCGATATCAAATCCCGTCATCATGTAATCACCATAAATGACATGTTCAAGTTGATAAATATGTAAGTTTTGCGATAGGTGAGAGACATTTTTTATTGCCGGTATTTTTTCTTGATAGCGAAATGCTTGCTCTAAGAAATTTTTCTTCTCGTCATAACGCCACGCCTGTAAACCTTGTTCTGCGATCAGTTTGATATATTGTAAACAGAATTCGACAATCTCGGTAATATGCTTAAAGCCATCGCTCGTTAAGCCCATAATGACATTGTAATCTTTAAAATTAGCCCCACTTTGACCACTACCTGCGGATAATGCGGTGACCCAACCTTTGCGTTTTAACAACGACAGTAAACTGCTTTCCGTTTCATCACCGAGTAACTGACTAATGTGGCTCAGTGGTTTGATTTGGTAGTAGGGCACAATATTACCGAGTGGAAAGCAGATGTATAATTTTTTATGGCCACTGATCGATTCAACCCAAATGGCTTGTTGTAATTGCGCGTCGGTATATAAAGGGGTCGCTAAAGGGACCGCGTTTATGCCTCGGTTAGGGATAGCCGAGAACATCTCGTTAAGCATGTGCTCTTGTTTATCGAGTGAAAGTTCGGATTGGATCACTAACTTCATTAAAGAAGCGCAGTAATGTTGTTCGTAAAATCGCAGCAGTTCTTCACGCAGGGTGTCGGTTTCTGTGTCCGCGAGCGTAGAGAGATTACCCACCGAAAATTTGCTAAATGGATGGGTTGGATTGACTGTTTCTTTATGAACTTGATAAAAACGGCGAACATCATCTTTTAGCTTTAGCTTAAATTCTGAATCAACAGCATGGCGTTCTCGGTCTAGCAAATCGGCATTGAAGCTGGGGGCGATAAAAAATTGAGCGAAACGATCCAACGCGTTATGGAAATAGCTGTTGTTAATATCAAAGTAATAGTTGGTGTATTCGGTGCCTGTCCACGCGTTGTTGCTGCCACCATGCATAGAAATAAATGATTGGTACTCACCGGGTTTAGGGTATTTATCGGTACCGAGGAAAAGCATATGTTCGAGTAAATGCGCAAGTCCTTCATGTTGCTGGGGATCATCAAAGTGACCCACGGCGACAGACATTGAGGCGGCGGACTTTTTACATTGATCATCTTGGATCAATAATACAGCTAAACCATTTGGGAGCGTGATGTGACGATATTGTTTGTAATCATTAGGGCTAGTAATCAAGGCGAATGCTCCATGTAATGGCTGCATAGAAAATAAATTAGATCGGCTTCAAAGAATCGCGAATCTAAAATGCAGTAATGAATGCTGGGGTATAAGCTTATTAACAATATAAAATCGTGCGATGACGATACTATTTGCTAATAATATATAAGTCAGTATGGCGCTAAAATAGCGGTAAGTAATTATTTTTTGAAAAGAATTTCAAAAAACATAAGCTAAACGTGGTTTTTAATATTTTTGTCATCAAGGCGCGTTATCATGCAATCGTTTTTTGGTGCTGTGTTAATATCTATAAGACTTCAATAGATAATGTAGCGTGGTGGTATGAAGATTTATATTATGCGACACGGTCAAGCAGGCTTATATGCAAACAGCGATGCGGAACGTGAATTAACGGGTACTGGGCGACAACAGTCTGTTGATATGGCCAGTTGGTTAAGTGCGATTGAACCAACTTTAGATTGTGTATTACACAGCCCTTATGTACGAGCTGCACAAACTTGGCAAGTTATCGGGAACTTATTTACCGTAAGCAGTGTCGAAGTCTGTGAAGATATAACCCCATATGGGGATGCAGAATATATTGCTGATTATGTTCGTGCACTGGTTGAGCAACATAATTACCAAACAATCTTACTGGTTTCGCATTTACCTGTAGTGAGCTATCTCACTTCAGTATTGACAACCGGTAAGCACATGCCAGCCTTCGCAACATCTGCGATTGCTTGCTTAGAATTAGATGAAAACAGTTGTAATTTGAAGTGGTTAGAAACACCCGCGAGTATAAAGTAATACACTGATTTTTTATTGATGTTTATAATTAGTGCTTACACTTTATACAAGGGTTAATGCAGTGTTAAATATCTTTGCATTACCCTATTGTTAGTATATTATGCCGCCATCTGTTTGAGTACTTGGATGGTACTTATATAAGCGTATAAAGGAGTACTAAATGCGTAGTTTTAAACAGTTTAATTCATTACGTATCGCAAGATATGTAAAGAGTTTTTTTCGTGGAACCCTCTATGTCACAGGTTTGGGATTGTTAGAGTTCCAGCAAGGTTTGTTAATCATGCCGAGCAATGCAGCTAACAGTGTTAAAATGCGTATCTCGGAAGTGAATCGTGAAATTAAACGATTTGCAGTTTAGCAAAACGAGCTTGAAAGGTTAGTGTTATGCACTAACCTTTTTTTGTGCCTGCTGTTTGGCTTTAGTCGATAAACATAGACACATTAAAACCGACGGTAATGAGTAGAAAAAGCAGCATCATGATGATGACATTGTAACGCTTTAGAAAGCTAAGTTTTGGATGTTTAGCGTTGAACTTTGCAGTTGCTTCCGCCTTTTTCCTTATCTTTTCTACTTTGATTACGTGTAACTTCTCCTTTGCCAGCATTGCTTGTTCAAGTTGTGCCAGACGCTCATTGTTTTCTTCTTCGAGCGCTGCAAACCACAGGTCTTGTTTATCCGTTACCATGACTCAATTACCTTAAACATATCATCAATAAATGCTGCCATCACGTGACAGACCATTAAAACAAATCTTCTTTCGTTGTCAGCTCAATCAAGATGGATAAGGCTGCACTGCCTCCCCAGGTCTTCGTTGCTTGATGAAACGCTTCAACATCAGGATGCTGCGCTAACCACATCGGCAATTGGCGCTTAAGAATATTTTTGCCATGACCGTGCATGACATTACAACAGCGGATATGCTGTTTACGACACTCTGCAATCAATGCGGATATTTCCACCTTTGCAGTCTCTTGGCTTAGACCATGTAAGTCTAAAAGCAATTCAGGTTCGTAATCACCACGACGTAATTTTTTCAATTCATAAGGTGAAACACCTTCACGTATATAACGCGTAGGACCTTCGTCGGCAATGTGCGGCTCAAATTGATCGGAGAAAAAATGTTCACGTTGCGCTGATTCTTGTCGTATTGAATCATTTGCTTGAATTTTTGGTTTATTAGCCCTGATTTTTGTTTTGCGTATGGTATCCTGTGCCAAAGGTTTTATACCTTTCATACTATCAGAAAAAAGAGCGTGTTCATCCGGTTGCAACGCGGCTTGCGATACTTTTACTTGCGCAGCCTGTACCTGTTCTTTTGCTACATCTATTTGCAGCAACATCTTTTTTTTCATTTGTTTATTAAACATAATGTTAGTTACCCAAATTCAACTGCTAAGCTCAGTTGATTAAACATTTTGTTACTTTACCAAAATTGGAGTCAATTGTGGACAGGATTTTTATTGACGAAGCAGTCAAAGAGTTAACTACAATACAAGATATCATCCGTTGGGCGGTTAGCCGTTTTAACGATGCGGGTATTTTTTATGGTCACGGTACTGATAATGCGTGGGATGAAGCTGTACAGTTAATCTTACCGTCATTACACTTACCATTAGATATTGACCCTCAGATTCGTCATGCAAAACTGCTTACTTCTGAACGCCAAAAATTGGTGGAGCTGATCGTTCGTCGTGTAAACGAACGTATCCCTGCGGCATACCTGACTAACAAAGCGTGGTTTGCGGGATTAGAGTTCTTCGTTGATGAACGTGTATTAGTGCCTCGTTCACCGTTTGCAGAATTGATCATGAATGGTTTCCAACCTTGGTTAACAAACGAGCCAATGCGTATCCTTGATATGTGTACGGGCAGCGGTTGTATTGCTATTGCATTGTCTCAAGCATTCCCTGATTCAGAAATCGACGCCGTTGATATTGAACATGGTGCGATTGAAGTTGCCGAGATCAATATCCAAGATCACGGTGTTGAGCATCAAGTAACACCAATTCAATCTGATTTGTTCTCGAACTTAACTGGTTTACGTTACGACATGATCGTATCGAACCCTCCTTATGTTGATCAAGAAGACATTGATAACCTACCAGACGAGTTCAAACACGAACCTGAAATCGGTCTACAGTCTGGTTTTGATGGACTAGAGCTAACGCTTAAAATGCTAGCGCAAGCACCTGATATGTTAAACGACGGCGGTTTACTGTTTGTTGAGATCGGTAACAGCATGGTTCACATGCAAGAGAAATTCCCAGAAGTACCATTTACCTGGTTAGAAATGCAAAACGGCGGTCACGGTATCTTCGTGATCAGCAAAGAGCAGATCTTAGATTCGATGGCGCTGTTTGCACCGTTTAAATAGGCGCACCGTTTAAATAACGCTGTAGCGAACTATTATTGGGTCTTTAACCCATGATAAACCTGTGATCGTCTTATGATGGTGACAGGTTTTTTTTATTCCTTATTTTAGCTATTTGCTATTGTCGCTAAGCCGTGGGTCTTGTATTCTCGAAGGTATTAGTCGGCATTATATAAAGGAAACGCTGTTATGGCAGGGAATAGTATTGGGCAATTATTTAAGATCTCCACATTCGGAGAAAGCCATGGACCAGCACTTGGGTGCATCATTGACGGCTGCCCTCCAGGACTCGAAATCTCACTCGAAGATCTGCAGTTTGATCTTGACCGCCGTAAGCCTGGCACATCTCGCTATACCACTCAACGTCGTGAAGCTGACGAAGTTCAGATCCTTTCGGGTATTTTTGAAGGTAAAACCACAGGTACTTCAATTGGTCTGATGATCAAAAATACCGATCAACGTTCACAAGATTATTCAAATATTAAAGATACCTTCCGTCCTGGTCACGCTGATTATACTTATCATCAAAAATTTGGGCATCGCGATTACCGTGGTGGCGGTCGTTCATCGGCGCGTGAAACGGCAATGCGTGTAGCGGCTGGTGCTATTGCGAAGAAATACTTAAAAGAACAACACGGTATTGTTATTCGCGGTTATTTATCACAACTGGGCCCAATTAAAGCAGAAGCACTGCAATGGGATCAAGTTGAACAAAACCCATTCTTCTTTCCTGATCCAAGCAAATTAGAAGCGCTTGATGAATACATGCGTGGATTGAAAAAATCAGGTAACTCAGTGGGTGCCAAAGTAACTGTGGTTGCTGAAGGTGTGCCCGTTGGTTTAGGTGAGCCGGTATTCGATCGTTTAGATGCTGAAATCGCCCATTCGTTAATGAGCATTAATGCCGTGAAAGGTGTTGAGATTGGTGATGGTTTTGGCGTTGTAGAACAGCTTGGTAGTGAGCACCGCGATGAAATGACACCAGAAGATGGTTTCCTTTCTAATCATGCTGGTGGCGTACTGGGTGGCATCTCAAGTGGGCAAGACATCATTGCTCACATTGCGATGAAGCCAACATCAAGTATTACCATTCCCGGTAAATCAATTGATAAGTTTGGTAATGCAATTGAAGTGGTTACCAAAGGTCGTCACGATCCATGCGTAGGTATTCGTGCAGTGCCAATCGCTGAAGCACAACTTGCTATCACGCTAATGGATCACTTGCTAAGACACCGTGCGCAAAACCTACATGTAGTAACAGACACACCAAATATGTAGTTTTAGTTACATTAAGTAAAAAAGGTCGCTATATTTTTGAAAAATAAAGGTGTACGTGCAATTGCAGTATTGGAAGGGTTCAAAGGGAGCGTTTCTCTTTTGGTTGGTTTTGGACTTCATGCCTTAGCTGGGCGTGATATTCACCAATTAGCCGAGTTGCTTGTTAGGCACTTTCATCTAAACCCTGCGAGCCATTTATCCAGTGTGTTTCTGAATGCCGCGAGCGACCTAACTGACTCTCAGATGGTATTGCTAGCGTTGGCAGCATTTGGTTATTCGGTTATTCGATTTATTGAAGCTTTTGGCTTATGGCGTGGATTAGTCTGGACTGAGTGGTTCGCATTGGTTTCTGGGGCTATATATATACCCTTCGAGCTATATGAAATAATTACCCATGCTAGTTTCTTTAATATCGGTATATTTTTGATTAATGTGTTGGTTGTTTGGTATATGAGTTATGTACTTTTCAGCAATAAAAAAGAACACGTTAAACATTAATATTTGAGCATTTATTAAATACCCATCAGTTTCGGTTGATGGGTATTTTTACATTTAATCGGCTACATAATTACGGTCAACAAATTTCACTTAGAATCCATTGTCTAAATGTTTCAATTTTTTTATTATCAATTTTATTTGTAGGTGTTTTTAAATAAAAACCTTCTGTTGTCGGTATCGTTTGCGAAAAGGGGGCTATTAACTCACCTTTATGTATTGATTTTTTTACCAATGAACTACGTCCGAGTGCAATTCCATGACCATATTTTGCCATTTCAAATGCCGATACTAACGTATCAAATGTCATCCCTTTATCAGTATTAATATCATGAAATCCAGTAGCGTTAAGCCAGTGTCCCCAGCCTTCTTCATAACCAATAACATGCAATAAAGAGTGATCATTAAGTTCACTTGGGCATTTAGGGATTGGCATACCACTTAATAATGTGGGGCTACATACTGGTATTAATTCATCCCAAGTCAACCTGTCAGATCTAAAACCGTCCCAATTTCCATGACCGTATCCCACATTAATATCTGAATCTTTATCAAGATCATTGGCCCAAATATTACTCGTAAAACGGATGAGAATATCAGGATGTTGTTCATAAAAGGATGCCATTTTAGGTGCTAACCATTGGCAAAAAAATACGAGGTTAGAACAGACTGTAATTTTTATTTTTTTGCTATCACCAAAAATCTCATTTGTTGTGGCTGCAAGTTTATTAATGGCTTCGCTAACGGGTGGTAAGTATGATTGTCCAGAATCAGTCAATGTTAAACCACGTGGTAAACGTGTAAATAGAGGCATACCTAAATTAGCTTCTAAGCATTTTATTTGAGTACTAATTGCAGCTTGAGTTAAATTCAGTTCATTCGCCGCTTGTGTAAAATTCAAATGGCGAGCTGATGCTTCAAAAGAGCGTAACCAGTTTAAAGGTGGGAGATTTTTTTTCATTTTAGAACCATAAATGAGACATGTTGTCGCGAATATTATCATGCTAAAATTAACTTTTATTAGACTTAGATCTAAGATAAAAAACTTATATTAAGAGCATGCTCAACTTAATTTAATTCGGAATGAAAATAAAAAGTTAGATATGTTAATGGGTTAAAATATATTTTTATTGTTCAAATAATTTGTCTGTAGCACTAAACTTTTTTGCGGCTACAGACAAAAGATAAACAGGCTCGAACTTATTATTCGGCTTATTTTAATGTTGGCATTGCGAATTCAACATTTTCGCGCAGACTTGTTGAAGGCCAGCGCTGGGTAATTGTTTTTCGTTTAGTATAGAAACGAACACCATCTGGACCATACGCATGTAAATCACCAAATAAAGAACGTTTCCAACCACCAAAGCTATGATAAGCAACTGGTACAGGTAATGGTACGTTAATACCAACCATACCAACTTGAATATGATCAGAGAAGTAACGTGCAGCTTCGCCATCACGCGTGAAGATACAGGTACCGTTACCGTATTCATGAGCATCGATTAACGCCATTGCTTCTTGCATTGTATTAACACGAATAACTTGTAGTACAGGGCCAAATATCTCGTCTCTGTAGCTCAACATATCTGTTGTTACGTTATCAATTAACGTACCGCCAACATAAAAGCCGTCTTCATATCCAACCACTTCAGGATTACGACCATCAACAACAATCGTGGCGCCATCTTTTTCTGCACTATCAATATACGCATTTACTTTTTCTTGATGTGCTTTTGTAATAACAGGACCAAAATCATTTTTTGGATTGCTATATGGACCTACCTTTAAGTCTTGCATTGCAATCGTCATTTTTTCAACCAACAAGTCACCAGCTGTGTCGCCCACAGCAACAGCAACAGATAATGCCATACAGCGTTCGCCAGATGAACCAAATGCAGCGCCAACAAGCTGATTTACAGCGTTGTCCATGTCAGCATCTGGCATAATGATGGCGTGGTTTTTAGCACCACCAAGTGCTTGACAACGTTTACCATTAGCAGCTGCTGTAGAATAAATATATTCCGCAATCGGTGTTGAGCCTACAAAGCTAACGGCTTGAACACGCTTATCTGTTAATAGTGTATTAACCGCGGTTTTATCACCATTAATGACATTAAGTACGCCTTTTGGTAAACCCGCGTCTTGTAGTAACTGAGCAATGAATAGTGTTGCGCTCGGGTCGCGTTCAGATGGCTTAAGAATGAATGTGTTACCACACACGATCGCCATTGGAAACATCCAGCAAGGTACCATCACAGGAAAATTAAATGGTGTAATACCCGTTACCACACCAAGTGGTTGAAATTCGCTCCAGGAATCGATACTTGGTCCTACATTTTTACTAAATTCACCTTTTAGTAGTTCTGGCGCACCACATGCGTATTCCACATTCTCAATACCACGTTGTAATTCACCCATCGCATCATGAGAGATCTTACCGTGTTCTTGGCCGATAAGTTCGCAGATTTTTTCTGCATTCTGTTCCAATAATTCTTTAAATTTAAACATAACACGAGCACGCTTAATAGGTGCCGTATTACGCCATGCAGGGAATGCCGCTTGAGCACTTGTAATCGCAGCTTCAACAGTTGCAACACTGGCAAGATCAATATTCTTTTCTGACTTACCTGTCGATGGGTTGAAGATAGGCTGACTACGTTCACCATCAATAATCATTTCACCGTCAATCAGCTGACCAATAGTTGTTAATTCTGTTATTGTCGCTTGAGATTTATCCATTACTACTTCACTCATGAGAGCTCTTCCCTTTTGATAAGCGAATATTCGCTATATTTAAATTAATATAAAATGCTACATGTAAAAGTTGGGTAATTAATCAACCCAAATCTCTTTATATATCGCAATCATTTCGTCAATGCTTGGAACCCGAGGATTGTTATTTGGTGAGCCTGACGCTAATGCTTGTTTTGCCATTGTAGGCAGCAAATCAAAGTACTTAGTGCCCTCAATACCAAACTCAGCTGGTGTTGGTACGTTAAGCTCAACATTTAGAGCCTTAAGTTCTAGAATCAATTTTTCATTGGCGACATCAGTTGAATCTGTTTCACTTGCAATGCCCATGGCTTTTGCACAATTAGCATAACGTTCTGGTGCTGCAGGAATAGAAAATGCGGTAACTGCAGGTAATAACATCGCGTTAGATAAGCCGTGAGGTACATGAAAAGCGGCACCAATGGGACGACTCATGCCATGAACAAGTGCAACCGAAGCATTTGAAAACGCCATGCCAGCAAGCGTAGAACCTAACATAATGTT
The DNA here is from genome assembly GCF_001574435.1 of Moritella sp. JT01. Lineage (GTDB taxonomy): Bacteria > Pseudomonadota > Gammaproteobacteria > Enterobacterales > Moritellaceae > Moritella. Next base: position 32,197 of record NZ_LOCN01000033.1, on the reverse strand, counting down.
TTCACGTGCCGTTTTATCATTACCGTCATGATATGTTTTACGTAAATTTGGCGCGATGAGCTTCATCGCTGAGATAGCTTGTGAGTCACTAAACGTATTCGATTTTCTACTTACATAAGCTTCGATCGCATGCGTTAATGCGTCAATGCCGGTATCCGCGGTAATTCGGGCTGGTAATGAGAGGGTTAACTCAAAATCAACCAATGCTGCAACAGGCATGAAACCAACGCCTGCGCATAACATTTTTTCATCATTCTTTTCATCGGTTATAATCGTGAAACATGTACATTCAGTACCAGTGCCAGCGGTCGTTGGAATTGCAATTAGGGGTAATCCTTGCTCGCTAACAACCCTCGGTACTTTATAATCACGCATTTCACCACCAAATTGTGACAAAACAGAGATTGCTTTCGCGCTATCAATCGGACTGCCACCACCCAGTGCGATTAAGCAATCAAAATCACCACTTTTAGCTTTATTGATACCATTTTGAATCGAAGCGACAGTCGGTTCTGGAACCGTGTCATCAAAAATTTCAGCGGCTAGATTTGATAATGCTAATGCATTTTGGATTTGAGCTGCATAACCTAATTTGACCATCATTTTATCTGTAATTATCAAGGGTTTAGATACGCCCAAGTTATTTAAAACGTTCACTATATCTTTACTTGCACCAGCGCCAATTTGCATTATGCGTGGTAATATTACTTGTGATGACATGACTATCTTCCTATTTATAATATAGAGGGGAACCAATAACCCCTCGCTATTTGATTGTTATTACTTTAGCTCGGCAAGTGTTGCTGATTCAGTTGGATAATCCTCATGTAATGCACGGATTAAGCCTATAACAGAAAGTATAATAACGAACGAAAATGGTAGTGCGGCCAATACTGATGCGGTTTGCAATGTCTTTAAGCCCCCAGCAAGTAGCAGCACTGCTGCAGATGCGCCTATCGCACAGCCCCAGAAAATGCGGTATCTTGGTAATGGATTTTTTTCACCCATGCACACCAGTGAACAAATAACTAATGTCGCAGAGTCTGCTGAAGTGACAAAATAGGTCACAAGCATTACGACACAAATGACAGCCATTAAGATGGTAATTATTGAGCCTGCATCCATCGCTTCAATTGTTTTAAACAAGGCCATCGTCATGTCAGTGTTTACCGCATCGATAATGCCTGCACCTGCTTGTTCTAAATAAAATGCAGTAGAGCCAAATGTGGTGATCCAGAACGCGCCCATTATTGTTGGTGCAACTAAAACTCCCGCTACAAACTCCCGAATCGTACGTCCTTTTGAGATACGAGCGATAAATACACCAACAAATGGTGCCCAAGATAACCACCAACCCCAATAGAAAATTGTCCAATCACCTTGCCAAGAGTCATCTGGATTAGTGTTAACCCAAAAACCAAGTCCGACAACATTTGTTAAATAATCACCAAAATTAAGTACAAATTCACTTAAAATATAAACCGTCGGTCCGAGTATCAAAAATAATACCAGGATGACAATCGTCAGCTTCATATTGATGGTACTAATGACTTTAATACCTTTATCAACACCTAGTAATACCGAACCGATAGCGACTACTGACACAATGGCGATAATGATGATTTGATTGACTGTCGATACTTCAAAACCAAGTAAATAGCTCATACCCGCATTTATTTGTTGAGCGCCAAGGCCAAGCGATGTTGCAATACCAAATACAGTGCCAAACACGGCTAGATAATCTGCTGTGTGGCCTATTGGGCCATAAATTTTTTCACCAAATATCGGATACAATGCTGAACGTATCGTCAGTGGTAGTCCTTTATTATACGAAAAATAAGATAAGGCTAAGCCAATAAGAGCGAATATAGCCCAGCCATGTAATCCCCAATGGAAAATAGTCACTCGCATCGCAACTTGTTTTGCACCTTCAGGGTCTATCGCGGCACTGACAAAGGGGTTTGATTGGTAGTGATATATAGGTTCTGCGATACTCCAGAATAGAATACCAATGGCGATACCAGCACTGAATAGCATCGAAAACCAAGCGAAATCACTGTATTCAGGTCTATCAGTCTCTTTGCCTAAGCGTACTTTACCAAAGCGACTGAAAATCAACCAGATTGAGATAAATAAAAATATGCTCATTAAACCAATGTAATACCAGCTTAAATTATCTGTAATAAATTGTTTTGAATTGTTATAAATGGTATTGGCAAAATCTCCACCAACAATTGTAAAAATAATAAAAAATAAAATTAATAGCCCTGATCCAATCATCATGACTGGATTTGAACCTTTAAAAAATCCTTCCTTCGCGATCATATTTTGATGACTCACAAACAGCTCCTTAGATTATGTATCAATATTATTACCTACCAACAATGTCATATATCACCGTATTGTATTTCGGCTTTTAATACGTAATTTACAACAATGAAACCCCTGTCATAAATGTTAATAAAGTGATGCTGAAACTTAATAACAGGTCATAAATTCAGTGTTTGCATTGTTAAGCAGTTACCTGTGATTGAAAAGTAATTTAAATCACCTCTATGGTCATAGTTTTTTTATAGTTATAAAACAGTGGTTTAATGGTACCTCGTAGGTGGTATTTTGTTATTTAAAGGAAAATGTCAAAGATTTACAAGTAAGAATATGAGACTTGTCACTTTATTTTTAGCCATAAAAAAAAACACATCTAAGGTTAAATTTTTGTTGCTGGTCTGATTTTTATTTTGCTAATAGTATCCGTTTGAAAGAACACGATATTAATAATTTACATCATAAAATCGAAATTCATATAATTGGAATCTAATCATGACAACTCAAATTCAATTACCACTTAAAGGTATTTCTATTATCGATTTTGGTCAGCAAATAGCTGGCCCAGGTGCTGCAATGATTCTCGCTGACTTAGGCGCAACGGTCATTCACATTGATCCACCGACAGGCCCTCTTTGGGATCACCCTGCCAACGCCATATTGAACCGTAATAAGAGTTGTCTTCGTCTAGACTTGAAAGACCCAACCCAACAGAAAGAAGCGCTGAGCTTAATAGCAAAAGCGGATGTTGTACTAGAAAGCTTTCGCCCTGGTGTAATGAAAAAATTAGGCATTGATTTTGAAACACTACGCCAAGAAAATCCTGCTTTGGTTACATTATCTGTACCTGGGTTTGCAAGTAATGATGAACTGCGTAGTGGCTGGAAAGCAACGGAAGCAATCGTTTCAGCTGCATCCGGTGCGTTTAGTGATATGGGGTATAACCGAGTCTTGATGGGTTTAAATCCAAGTTTTTCTCCATTGCCATTAGGTTCTTCATACGCAACCGTACTTGCCGCAAGCGCTGTTATTTTGGCGCTTTATGCCAGAGAAAAAAGCGGCCGAGGTGATCATATAGAGGTGCCAATTGTTGCAGCGCTAATGGAAGGCTTATCATATAATTCTTATGTTGTTGAAAATTTACCAAATCGTTATAAAACAATGCGTGATCATGAAATTGAATATCGTCAAGCAAACAATATCGAAATGGATTTAAGTTACGAGGACCTTCAAGAGTACTTAGACCCATTTTATCGTACATATTTATGTGCAGATGGCCGCATGTTTTATTGCGTTTGCCCATCACATCGAAATCATGCAAAACGTGCATTAAAGGCATTAGGCATTTATGAAGAACTTATTAGTGATGGTTTACCTGAAGTTGAAAATCTACATTTACCAACAAATGAATGGGATGGAGAAACATCAATCGGTGTTTATCCACTACCTAAAAAATGGGCCGATATTATATCAACAAAAATGAAAGTGGCATTCCTTACAAAGACATCTGAAGAATGGGGGGGGATTTTTGGTGAAGGAAAGATTCCAGGTGCACCACATCGTACCACGCAAGAATGGGTAAACAGTGAACATTGTGAAAAATCAGGTCTTATTGTTAAAGTTGAAGACTCACAGTATGGTTTAATGAAACAGCCAGGCCCAATTGCATGGTTAGAAGAATGTGCAACAGATATGGTCACACCGACAGCACGTATGAATGTGACCGTTGCACGTGCTTTAGATTTATTATCAGTCAACGAAGCTGCGCGTAACTTACCCGAAGCTTCAACAATTGTTAGTCATAAAGGTTGGTTAGACGGTATTAAAATCCTTGATTTAACAAACGTTATTGCAGGACCACATGCTGCGGCATTACTCACACGTTTTGGCGCAGAAGTAACAAAAATTGATACTGTCTCTCCTATGTATGACCCACTGATCGGTACGTTTTTTACTTTCCTAACTAATATGGGTAAAAAGAGCGCGTTAATAGATATAATGTCAAACAAAGGTCGTGAAGTATTCAATCGTTTAGTACAAGAAAGTGATATTGTTTTAATTAATGCGCCAAGCAGACAAATGGTACATTTAGGCCTAGATTCAGAAAGCCTATTAGCTATTAATCCAAAAATATTGTTCTGCCGTTTAGATTGTTTAGGTGGTCCATTGGAAGGCCCTAAAACAAACTATATTGGTTACGATGATATTATCCAAGCTAACAGTGGCATCATGAGCAGATTTGGTGGAATAGCAACGCCAGAAGAACATGCTCATCTGGGTACTCTCGATGTTAATTGTGGTTTCGCTGGCGGTTTAGCGATGGCAACATCGTTATTCCATTTACAACGTACTGGTGAAGTAAGCCGTGCAAGAACATCGCTTTCAGCTGTAACAAATTTAGCGCAACTCCCATTTGCTTTTGATTATGAAGGCCGAGCACCATTTAATGAACCGTCTGGTCGTGATGCACTTGGGAATAATGCTTTGTCACACTTCTATAAGACCCTAGACGGTTGGATTTTCATTGACTCTAACATGCAAGAGCAAGATAAATTAGCCACTATCTCAGGTTTAGAAAAACTGACTGATGCTCAAGATAAAAAAGTATTTTTAACAAGCATTTTGGTAACCAAAAAATCTCAAACATGGATCGATGCGCTACACCAGATTGATATTGCAGCCGTCATCCCCCGTAACATTGAAGATTTACGTAAACAATACAGTCGTGAAATTAATGGGACAGCAGGGATAGACAGGGGAAGCTATGCTTTTTCTATCTATCCAAATCACCCTAGTGGCCACAAATTAACACAAGTTGATCATTATGCTATTCGTCCAGTAGAAGCATTTATTAAATCTGTTACTCCAACGGAGCGATTTGGTCATTCTACACAAGAGATTTTAGCTGGCGTTGGTTATGATAAAGCTGAGATTGCAGCTATGATCGAAGAAGAAATTGCAGGTTTGGGTTGGGGTAAAGAGTTTTTACCAAGTGATGGACTCATTGCCACGGAAAAGGCAGACATTAGCGAAACGCTACAACCCGCTTAATTTACTATGAATTACCTATCATTAACTTAATTATATTGAGGGTAGGTAATGATGAAAAAGCAAGAACTTGGAGTCTTTGCAAAGAAGCAAAGGCTTTAAATCTAAATTATATTACTGCTATTTTAGTGCCTCAGTTTATCTTCTCTAAGCGGTCGTTATTTTACCTTAACTATTGATATTTTAGGTTTTTAAGGTGTATTTGTGTCAGGTAGAAAAAGCACTGACACAATGCTCATACCAGCCTTATGAGAACCCATGCGAAAATCACGTGGCGTTGTAGAGCAGCTTGGTAGTGAGCACCGCGATGAAATGACACCAGAAGCTGGTTTTCTTTCTAATCATGCTGTGGCGTACTGGGCGGTATCTCAAGTGTTCAAGACATCATTGCCCACAGAACGCTCATCCTCTTTCTACAGCTAAAATACCTTTGTTGTTTGAGATGAGAAGATCTTATTTGAATAGATAAAATAATAAGCATAAGCAACAATAATTGTAATGATACTCGTTGAGATAAATACGTAATTAGAACCTAGATGGGTAATAATTAATGCGCCCATAATAGGGGCTAAAAATGTACCGCTACTATAAAGCGATGAGGCGCCAAGGTAAGCACCTCTTTCATTATTTGGTGACAACTCAAGGATTTGTGGATTTGTGCTTGAGAATATAATGCATTCAGCAATGCTCATTATTATTGATGGTATGATGTATATATAGATATATTGGTCTGGGTTATAGTGTAAACAAAAGTGAAATGCTATTTGAGAAATTAACAATAGTACACAGCCATATGCCATTTTTAATGTGGTATTTAAATTTTTAATCATACTTTGTATTGGGTAGTAGAGCACTAATATAAATATTGCTGCAGTTGAAAGTATCAGAGAGAATAATTTTTCGGGATCTTGTATTTTCAAGTCAATTAGTGTGTTAATTAATGGTGCATCTATAAAAGAATAAACCATAGTTATCAATATGTTTAATAGAACTATTAGCCTTAAAAACCTGTCTTTTTTTAAACAGTTAAAACTGTCTATCATGCTTGTCTCTTTACTTTTTTCTATCTTCAATTGTTTACCAAATACTAAATTAAGCATAGCGAAGGTAAGCATGACAAGACCTAATAATAGTATTATATTTTTTGTATAGTTAAAGTCTAGTTCGCTAGAGAAAAATATAATTAATGGCGATGAGAATGCGGATACATTTGTTGCATAAAATAAATGCCCAAAATACTTTTTCCTTTTATTTTCATTTTTATAAGCAGATATGGTTAATTTCGAGAACATGGAAATTAAAGAATGGGATATTCCTAATAGTACAATTGATAATGAAAATATAACGATGTTGTTATTGTTAAATAATAATAACGAATTAATTGCGAGTAGTGCCGATGATAATATAAATCCAATCTCATATCTTGTAGCTGATAATTTACTCGTAAATAAAAATGAACACAAAAAGCTCGTTAGCGGGAGTAAAGCCATCAAAAAACCAATCGTCATTTGAGTTACATCATAATGTTGATTTATAAATGTGGCGGTAAGAGGCCAAATTAAGAAAAATCCACTATTTGATAAAAATGTCATCATTATTGGCATGTGATGTCCTTGTTTACACATTAATCCATAAAACTATAACAAAATACTACTTGTAGTCGTTAATTAAATTTTATATGTTTTTGTATAAAATCAGTGCTTTAATTAATGTTTTTGGAGGGGCCATGACTATACTGATATGGCACGCCAAATAGTTGTGGAGGCGAGTATCAAGATCACGCAGGTATTGCGCTAGAAATTCAGACACAAAAAAACCGGTGAGATGACTCACCGGTTTCGTTTTTTATTAACTTAAGTACCGTTAATAGTAGTACTTAAGTTACAGTAACAGCGGTTTATAGTGCGCCGTAGATAACTGAAGTGATAGCGAGTAGACCACAGATAGTAACAAAGATGTTTGCTGCTTTATCGCTAGCATATTTTTGCATCGCAGGTACTTTCTTGATAGCAATCATAGGCATTAAGAACAAGATAGCTGCAATCATTGGTGCGCCGATTGTTTCAATAAGACCGAGTACACTTGGGTTGATAATCGCTACAGCCCATGTAGTTAGTACGATGAATGCGATAGAGAATGTACCGATTTTCTTCTCTGATGCTTTCGGCATAACTTGTTTAACTAGACCGTTTAGACCTTCTTGAGCACCTAGGTAATGACCGAAGTAGCTAGAAGTAATCGCTGCGAATGCGACGAAAGGACCAAAGTATTGAATTAATACTGAGTCATGTACGTTTGCAAGGTAAGACAGGATTGAGATATTTTGTGCTTTAGCTTCTGCTAGTTGCTCTGGTGATAGTGATAACACACAAGAGAATACGAATAGCATTACAAAACCAAGTAGCATTTGACCTGCACGTTTACAGATAAGGTCTGATTTTGCTACTGCGTTTTCACCGTAAGATTTACGTTGTGCTTTAGCAAACTGGCTGATTACTGGAGAGTGGTTGAATGAGAACACAATCAGTGGAATCGATAACCAGATAACTGGTAGGAACGATGATGCTTCAGGTACAACTGTTAGCATCGTTGTATTCCAGCTCGGAATTAAGAACAGTGATAGACCGAATAAGATGATGACTAGTGGGTAAACTAATGCTGACGTTGCTTTAAGCATTAAGTCTTTACCGTATAGAATCAGTGCAGTCATTGCTAAAATTAGACCACCAGATAGTAACCAACGTGGGATACCGCTTACTTTATCCATGATTTGAACACCCGCTTCTGTAAGCATCGGTGCGCCATCAGCCGCTAGGCGTGGGATTTCAGTGAAGATATCAAGTTGGTGAACAATGAAACTTTCAAATGTATTTGTAATACCAACACCGTAGATTAATACGATAGGGTAGATAGCAAAGAAATAAGCAAATGTAATTAGTTTTGCAGCGCCTTTACCAAAATGTTCTTCAACAACATCTGTGATGTCTGAATCTGGATTTTTTGAAGATAGAACGAAGCGAGCAAGTGATCTATGCGCGAACCATGTCATTGGGCCTGCAATCAATGCTAGAAATACTAACGGCCAAAAACCACCTAAACCTGCTTTAATAGGTAAGAATAAAACACCAGCACCTACTGCTGTGCCGAATAAACTTAATACCCATTCTGTGTCTGCTTTGTTCCATTTAGCAGCATTCGTAGTGCTGTTCGCGATTGTTGTAGTGGCTTGCTCTGACATTTCTCTTTCACCTGTAATATTGCGCTGTATCTTAATTGATGCATAGGATAATGATCTGAATTTTATTTAAAGTGATGTAGATCGCTTTTTTGCTTTGAATATAAAAAATAACCCGTATTTATCAAAATAATTTGATGTTTTACGTGTTTTTTATTAACAATCTTCGTACCTGTGTGTTTGTTGAGCGATTAGTTGTGTTTGTTCTGCATTTTTAGTTTTCAAAGTGGATATTTAGTTTTTTATGCTTTAAATGGTGCGCTTTGTAGTTTTACACTTGTTCCTGTAGTCATCAAAAAACAACAGGGGTAGCTATAAATAGGTAGTTTATTGGGTTTTAACAATTAATTAGCAATTATTTTGTATGTACAGATCACACTTGTATTAAGGGGCTCAAATTTATTTTAGTGCTACTTTTGAGTGTTTCAGGTTAAAAATAGTGGAGGTGCCTAGTTTTGAGTATTCATCTAGTAGTAATTGTGAGTTTTAAGCGGTTATCTCAGCATCTAAAGTGAATAGATGCTGAAATATTAATAAGTAGTTTATTATGCTGCTATTTCTCTATTGGGTAGATAAAATAACCGCGAGCTGCGTAATGATCAGATAAGTCCCAAATCTCCCACAGTGATTTGGTTACTACGCGAGGCGCGAATATTTCTTGGCTTGCACTGATTGGCTGTAAATGGTCATTTCCTGTTAGTGTGTAATCAAGATATTCTAAATAAGGTTTTTCTGCCCAATAGTTAGTATTGGAATCAAAAGAGAGGCTGTGCCCTTTGTTGTCAGGTTCGGTGGCATTAAGAATATATTCCATTTGATCACGATCGCCGGGTAAGCCTATTTTATTGACGTTGAAATCACCCGCTAAAATGACGGCTTCGTCAGCAGGGATATTTTGTGCTCGAATAAACGCTCCCATTTCTTCTAGTTGGGCTAAACGTGCTGATCGGTTGCTATCATCATCTGATGATTGGGTGTGGGTCGCAAACAGATGGTAAATGTGACCTTGCTTGTTAATGCGGGCATAAATAACACCACGGGTTGCGGCACACTGAATACCATTACAACTGGTATACTTTAGACTTTTCTCTTCTTCTACAGGCCAAGGCGTTAAAATACGCGTACCTGACTGCATGATTTTTCCTAATTTGAATATTTCGCTGCTGGTAAAGCTATATTCTTTACTGAGCTGTTTTAGTAATTTTTTTGTTCTAATTGGATCAAAGACCTCTGTGAGTACCAAGGCATCATAACCAGACATAACTTCTGGCATTTCCGTTAGGCGTGTATCTACTTTTTTAGAACCGAATATTGTGGTCGCCCAAATGTTGTAACTTAATAAGCTAAATTCATTACCTGGTCCAATAGCTGGTTTCTGATCATGCAGCTGTAATACGTAATTGACCTTGCCACCTTTGTTTAGATTTTCACTATTAAAGGCGATAGTATTTTTTCTGCTGGCAAGTTGGATCTCAAAACGCTGAATCGTGCCCTTCGTTTGTGGTTCGATAGTCAATTCAGTACTGTCGATACCAAAGGCAAGTTCACCGTTAGTCACTCTCTGCGTTAAGCTAAAGCTGTAATCTGCATTGCTGAGTGAAATGGCAATGTCATCGTCAGTGCCGATTCTGGTAATGTTAGCGAGATCAATGGTACTCAATGGCAGCACTTCTGCTGTTAACAATTCGATATTATTACCTGCTTCAATATACGCATACAGGGTATGTGGCGTGCTATTGGTGAATTGAATAATAGTATGGCGTTCCGTGGGTACCTGGCTCATTGCCATTAAGGCCGGGGTAATCATGTATAGCCCAAGTAAGACTGCTATTTTCCTTAACATAAATATCCTTATTTTATATTGTATGATTTTTACGACTAACTAAGGGTGAGTATAAAATATTATTTTATACATTAAGTACGCATAGTAAGCAGTTTTGATGAGGCTTTGATTAGAGTACTATTTTTTTATGTTTTAAGCAGATTGGTAACACTTGCTATTTCAAAGATAAATTTATAATGTTTGCGCAATTAAAAATGCATATTTACAATTTTGTTGGTTAATTATTGCTTTAATACTTAAGTTAAGGGGGTTAAACGCTGGGTTTTGTGGTGTTTTGTAGATTTAAACTGTTGCCTTTGCTGTGTTTTTAGGTATAAATTCCATTCTTAATTGGATTTATAAAACTTGGTACGGATAAATGGCTGCAATACAGAATAATGATGGTGCATCTCGAGGACATTTTGGTTCTCGCTTTGGTTTTATAATGGCAGCGGCAGGTTCTGCTGTTGGTATTGGTAATATCTGGGGGTTCCCTACGCAAGCGGCCAGTAATGGCGGCGGTGCGTTTTTAATGGTGTACCTGTTTCTGATCTTTGTACTTGGTTACCCTATGTTAGTTGCTGAGCTAATGGTGGGCCGTCATGGTCAAACTAATCCAGCAGATGCGATGGCTAAACTAGGCCGATCTTCTGCAACAAAAATGATTGGTCGTTTGATTGGTCTCGCGTCAATTATCTGTGCGGTGATGATATTCAGTTTCTATGCCATACTTTCTGGCTGGTTCGTCAGTAACACACTGGCACCTATTGCGGCTATGGTTGGTGCTGAAGAGGCAAGCCGTTGGTTAATCGATTTCTCATTATCTCGTAATATCGTATTTACCTTAGTATTTACATTGATGTCTATTTATGTGATTCAAAAAGGCGTACAAGATGGCATTGAAAAATGGTCAAAGCGTTTAATGCCATTATTATTTTCTATCTTGATTGCAAGCGTGATTTATATCTTGTTTCAACCCGGTGCGAGTGAAGGTGTTGCGGCGTTATTTACGGTTGATTTTGAAAAAATAATGCACTCAGATGTACTCATTGGAGCGCTTGGTCAGACATTCTTTTCGTTATCTATTGGTACCGGGGTGATGATGATTTACGGCTCATACCTTAAACCAAAAGAAAACATCAGTAAGTTAGCGGTACAGGTAACCTTTATAGATACAGGAGTAGCCTTCTTAGCCGCGATGTTAATCCTGCCAGCTATGTATGTAGCTAAGCATAATGGTGTCATTATCTTTGATGCTGACGGTAACTTGCTAAGTTCAGATACACTGGTATTTACAGTACTTCCAGCGTTGTTTGCGACGATGGGCGCGGTCGAGCATATTGTGGCTATCATCTTCTTTGCGTTGATGTCAGTAGCTGCATTAACATCGGCAATTTCGGTAGTCGAAGTGCCAACCAGTTATATCGCGGATAGAACAGCGATGTCACGTAAGAAAGTAACTTGGATTGTTGGCGCTGCACTGACAACATTAGCGATGGTTGTGGTAACTAATTTTGATTTAATGTTTGGCTTAATGATTACGCTATCAACCGAAATGATACAACCGCTTATATGTTTAGGTCTGGCGATCTTTACGGGTTGGGTATGGCATCGTAATAGCCTACTTTCTGAAATAAAAGGTCAAGATGGTGCTGATGTAAATGGTATCTTCTGGAAAATATGGCCATTGTATGTGAAGTTTGTTTGCCCTGTTTTAATTATCGTATTAATCAGTACATCGCTTTAATGATACTCTGAGCCTCAATAGATAATAAGCAAAAGTCCCAGTAGAGCGATCTACTGGGACTTTTTCATTTATACGGTTAGTTGTTACTACTCATTCGCATGAATAATGAGACGAGGTTCACTTTTTGGCATAAAATTATCTGATCGAACATCAATTTTACATTAAGGAACTAATATTTACTGAGTCGCCAGTTGTAAGGCTGATAAACACTTACTTTAATAGACATGGAAGAATCATGAAAAAGACATTATTAGTAACAGCAATACTAGCTAGTCTTGTTCCGACGGTACAAGCTTCTGTTAATGTATACAAAGATGATGCTCACCTGGTTGATTTGTATGGCCGTGCTTATGCCGCTTATATTTACCAAGATGGTAAAGGTAAAAAAAGTGATGGTCGCTCAGATAGCTATTTTCGTACTGGTTTTAAGGCCTCTTCAAATTTAACGGAGGATTTAAATGCACTTGCGCATATTGAGATGCAATTTGAATCCAGAGACAAGAGTGACGCTAATTCAACCTCTAAAACGCGTTTGATTTATGCGGGATTAAAAAATGATTGGGGACAGCTGACCTTTGGTCGTAACTATGCCGCAGATGAAATCATTGCGGATTGGGCCGATGCTGGTACCACTAACTATTCAGGCAATCCCGCTATAGGTAACTTAAATAGACAAACCAATATTTTAAAACTAGAAACCAAGATGCTTGATGATGCCCTTAATTTAGTGGCACATATTCAACCTGAATCCAGTGATGATGGTGGCAGTGGCAACGATAGTCAATCCAGTTATTCAGTAGGGGGGGTTTATGGGTTTGATTTCGGTCTGGAGCTAGGGGCAACCTATACAGGTGTCATGATAGAAGATTATAGTATCGACCTAGATTATGATAGATCCACCTTCCTATTTGCCGCACGTTATAAGTACCAAGGGTTAACCGCCTCTATTGTTGGGGATAGTACCTCTGTTGATACACCAAATAACGCATCTATTAAGAATTCAGATGATTGGACTGCCTATGAGTTATCCCTCGCTTACACCTTGGATAAAATAACAGGCACCTTTACTTATAAACAACGTGATACGGATAATATAAGTAATAATACCGTTGATGAAACCGCATTTGGTCTTGCTTATAAGTTTAATCAAAATTTACGCGTGGTGACTGAATATGTCATTTTAGATGTTGCTGATGATGAAGATCAGTGGCATATGGCTGCGCGATATGACTTCTAGTTAATTACCTACTATTTAAATTTCATACAAAATAGCCCAGTAAAACGGTTTACTGGGCTATTGTTATTTTTGCTGATAGAAATTGATAATAGACTTTATTATTCACGGATTACCACTATTCATCATTAGTCACTGCTAATCGCAGCAAACTCAGCATTGGTTAGCTGCTTTAGGTCTAACGGGCTTAATTCGATCTCTAAGCCGCGACGGCCCGCACTGACATAGATTGTCTCATGTGTTTGTGCTGAGTTATCAATGACAGTGAATAAGCGTTTCTTTTGTCCCAATGGACTAACCCCACCAAGTACGTAACCGGTCGAGCGCATTACATCATTTTTATCTGCCATGACCGCTTTTTTAGCTTTTGCTGCTTTGGCAATGGCTTTTAAATTAAGCATTGCTGTTACTGGTACAACTGCAACAACGAGTTTCTTATCACCGACATCCACTACCAGTGTTTTGAATATGCGTTCGGCGGCGACGGACATCTTATCTGCTGCTTCTAAACCATAAGATTCTGCATTCGAATCGTGTTTATATTCATGGGTTTTGTGGGCTATTTTTGCTTTTTTAGCTAATTTTACTGCTGGAGTCATACTCTCTATTCTGCCTTATCTATGTCGTTATTTAGCGGTGTTACAGGCTTGTCTCGATTTTTCATTACGTCTGCTAAGCTATCTTCAAGTTGTAAATACAGGTCACGATAAGCGGTATTAAACTTGTCGTCTTCACTGTTATTCAACCAAGTTTGATACAAGGTTGCTTTACTTTGTTTTTCTATTTCTTTAAAGGTGAGCTTTACGTCTTTTGCTTGTTGTTCACTGAAACCCAGATTAGCCAGCGCGTGTGTTCCAAGGATTAAGGCTGAATGATAGGTCTCACTGACCACATGATCTGCCCCTGCATGACGCAGAGAATAACCATGGCCACGGTCATAAGCACGCGCTAATATTTTGACTTGTGGATAATGTTGCTTGATGTAACGTACGAGATCAACGGCTCTGGCTTTATCATCAATGGCGACGATGAATAAGCTGGCGTTAGCGATCCCCGCTGTTTCTAGCAAACTTGGCTGAGTCGCGTCACCAAAATAACTCTTCATGTTAAATGAACGCACTCTTTGGATCATACTGACGTCATGATCCAGCACCACAGTTTTTACGCCGTTGGCCACTAACAGCCGATTGACAATTTGGCCGAAACGGCCGATGCCTGCCACGATCACATCACCGTGTTCATCGATATCATCGCTTGCTTGTTGATTGGTTTTATCAACATAGCGGGGCAGGATCACGCGGTCATAAAAGATAAATAACGCGGGTGTTAAGAACATAGACAGGGCAACAGATAATGATAAGGTCTGTGCTAAATCAATCGGTAGTACATGATTGTTCACGGTAAAGCCGATTAATACAAAGCCAAATTCACCTGCTTGCGCCAAGCTTAGTGCTAATAACCAACGGTCACTGCCTTTGATCTTAAAGACTAAGGTTAAGATAAACAGCACTAAGCCTTTGACTAACATTAAGGCGACGGTAATGGATAAAATGGTACTGGTTTCGTTAAACAAGATATTAAAATCAATACCAGCGCCCACGGTCATAAAGAATAACCCCAGTAATAGCCCTTTGAATGGTTTGATGGTGGCTTCTAACTGGTGTCTAAATTCACTGGTTGCTAATACTACACCGGCTAAGAATGCACCCAGAGCAGGGGACAGACCCACTAAGTTCATAATGGCAGCAATACCAATGACCAGCATTAATGAGGTAGCGGTAAAGATCTCAGGTACTTTAGAACTTGCCACAAATTTAAATAATGGACGACTTAAGTAATGGCCTCCGACAACTACGCCGGTGATGGCCACTATGATCACTAGGGCATAATAAATGCCGGAAATATTGGCGACTAAGGATAATTCTTCATGCTGCGCACTGGCTGCTTGTACGGCATTTTGTGCTTGTTCAACCAGTTCAGGAATGGCTAATAATGGGATTAGCGCCAGCATCGGGATCACGGCGATATCTTGAAACAGTAATACCGAGAATGCAGAGCGCGCGCCTTCGGTTTTGGTCAGGCCTTTTTCGTTAAAGGTTTGTAATACGATCGCGGTTGAGGACAGTGAGAATACTAAACCAATAGTGAGGGCCAGACCCCAGTCTAAATTAAGCACAAGGCAGATCCCCATTACTGCAGCCGTCGTTAAACCAACTTGTAAACCACCTAAACCAATAAGACGATGACGCATATCCCAGAGCATACGGGGTTCTAGTTCTAGGCCCACCAGAAATAGCATCATCACTACACCAAACTCAGCGAAATGCTGGATGGTAGCGGCTTCACTGCCGACTAGCCCTGTCACTGGGCCTATGATAACCCCGGCAATTAAATAACCGAGTACCGAGCCCAGCCCAAGACGTTTGGCAATCGGTACGGCGATAACCGCAGCAAACAGGTAGACGAATGCTTGAATGAAATAACCTGTCATGGTGCTTCCTTGTTCCTTGGTTGGTAATGCGATGAGTGATCTATAGTACTAAAAAAGCCCTTAGCGTCATTTATGATAACTATCGTATTGCGATAGCATAATAATAGGCACTAAGAGCTTCATTGGTAAAGCGTTATACCCAAGCATCTTGAAATAACTTGGGTATATATTTCGTTTATACTCGACTATTTAATTGTCGCGGCTTTCATTGGCGTCACAAACTCAGCGAGTTCTTGCAGCATTGTTTCATTGTCATTCAGGTTTTTCTCAATGATATTAACAATAGCTGAACCCGAAATAGCACCCGCAGCACCTGCTGCAACAGCTTGTTTAACTTGTTCTGGTGATGAAATACCAAAACCAAGGAGACAAGGCGCGGCATTAAATGATTTTAGCTTGTCTAATAACGGACCAACTGGCATTTCTGCTTTAGTCTCTGCACCTGTTACTCCAGCGCGGCTAAGTAGGTAGGTGTAACCAGACCCTTGCTCTGCTACCAGTTTCAGCGTTGCTTCATCGGCATTTGGTGGTGCGATGTAGATACTTTCGATACCCACTTTATCGCCAGCGTCTTTAAATTGTTGACCGTATTGTACAGGCACGTCGGCAATCAATAATGAGTCAACGCCAGCCGCAGCGGCTTTAGCCATAAACTTATCTGTGCCATTACCGTAAACTAGGTTGGCATACAGCAATAAACCAATTGGTATTTGCGGGTGTTTAGCACGTATTTCAGTGAGCATTTCAAAACAGATATCAGGGTTGATGCCTGCGTTTAGTGCACGAGACGTGGCTTTTTGGATCGTCGGGCCATCAGCCACCGGATCTGAGAACGGAATACCGAGTTCTAACGCGTCAGCGCCGGCTGCAATGAGCGTTTCGATGATCGCCATTGATTGCTCGCGGTTTGGATCGCCAATCGTTACAAATGGAACAAAAGCGCCTTCATTTTTTTCTGCAAGTGCAGCAAAAGCTTGTTGATAACGTCCCATTATAATGCTCCTTTACCTTCAAGAATATCAGCTACAGTGAAGATATCTTTATCGCCACGCCCAGATAAGTTAACCACTAAGATTTGTTCTTTATCCATATCCTGTTCCATCATCTGTAGTGCATACGCTAATGCGTGAGATGATTCTAGCGCAGGGATAATGCCTTCTTGCGATGATAATAACTGGAATGACGCTAATGCTTCTTCATCGGTTACAGATGGATATTCTGCACGACCAGTGGTATATAAATGTGCGTGTTGTGGGCCCACAGATGGGAAATCTAAACCGGCAGATACTGAATATGACTCTTGAATCTGACCATAGTTATCCTGCATCAATAGTGAGTGCATACCAAAGAAAATACCGTTGGTACCTTCGGCAATTGGCGCGCCATGCTGACCAGTGGCAATGCCTTTACCTGCAGGCTCAACACCGTAAAGTTTGACATTTTCTTCTTCGATAAAGTCATTGAATATACCAATGGCATTCGAACCACCACCAACACAAGCAATAACTGCATCGGGTAAGCGTCCTTCTGCTTTTAAGATCTGTTGTTTGGCTTCTTCCCCGATCATTTTTTGGAATTCACGCACAATCGTTGGGAATGGGTGAGGACCAGCCGCTGTACCTAGTAGGTAATGGGCATTTTCGTAGTTGGCAGACCAGTCACGTAATGCTTCATTACAGGCATCTTTTAATGTGCCTGCGCCAGAATCTACGGCAATGACTTCGGCACCCATTAATTTCATGCGGAATACGTTCGGCTTTTGGCGTTCCATGTCTTTCACACCCATGTAGATGCGACATTTTAGACCCAATAACGCACAGGCTAACGCAGATGCAGTACCGTGTTGGCCTGCGCCAGTTTCTGCGATGACCTCGGTTTTACCCATGCGTTTAGCCAGCAGTGCTTGACCTAGTACTTGGTTAGTTTTGTGCGCGCCACCGTGAAGTAGATCTTCACGTTTTAGGTAGATCTTGGTTTTTGAACCTTTGGTAATGTTACGGCATAGCGTCAATGGTGTTGGACGACCCGCGTATTCATTTAACAGTTTTTGAAACTCTGCTTCGAAGGCAGGATCATTTTGTGAATCGATAAATGCATCTTCTAATTCATCTAATGCAGGTATTAAAATTTGCGATACGTATTGGCCGCCAAATTCGCCAAAAAAGGCATTAAGTTTTGCCATGATAACTTCCTTTAGTAATTTCTAAGCGCGTTAAATGCCGCGATAATTTTGTCTGTATCTTTAATACCGGGTGCTGATTCTAATCCTGAGTTTAGGTCCAGCCCTAAACAACCGAGTTTTGCTGCGTCTTGCACGTTGTCAGGGGTTAATCCGCCTGCCAACATGATTTGACTGCAATCTTCAGATGTTAATAACGACCAATCAAATGGCTGTCCTGTGCCACCTGATTGTCCCGCTACCTTACTATCAACTAAATGACGATCAACCTTGGTCAGGCTTAAATCGGGTGCTTGTTCGCTAACCCCGTGTGCTTTCCAAATTTGTATGTCGTTATTGAGTAAGGTTTTTAATATCGCAATGTAGCTTGTATCTTCGCTGCCGTGTAATTGTACTGCGGCCAAACCAAGATGATTAGCAAGCTGGGCAACGACTGTTGCTTGTTCATTCACAAATACACCCACGTAAGCCAGTGGTGCAGCAGCAATGACCTCTTGCGCTATTGCTACGTTAACACAACGTGGTGATTTTGGTGCAAAGATAAGTCCGCCATAAATAGCGCCTTGCTCATACACTACTTTGGCGTCTTCTGGACGAGTTAGGCCACAGACTTTATTGTCACCTAAAATCAATCGGCGGCAAGCTAAATCAACGTTGTCTTGCGACATTAATGAACTGCCAACGAGAAAGCCGTTCGCGTAGTTCGCCAAATCGCGTACTTGTTGGTTATTGTGGATCCCCGATTCTGAAATGATAATACGATCACTTGGGATCTGAGGGGCGATCTCTTTGGTGCGGTTTAAGTCAATGGATAAGTCGCGTAGGTCACGGTTATTAATGCCGATCACTTTTGCATCTAGCGCAATCGCACGGACTAATTCTGCTTCATTACTGACTTCGGTAAGTACGCCCATGTTTAAGCTGTGAGCCACTTTAGCTAAGGCAATATATTCAGCGTCATCCAGTACCGATAACATTAACAGCGTTGCATCTGCCTGGTGTAAACGGGCTAAGTAAATCTGGTATTCATCAATAATAAAGTCTTTACAAATCACTGGTTGAGTCACGATATTACGTACTTTAGTGATGTAGTCAAAGTCACCTTGGAAGTATTTCTCATCCGTTAATACTGAGACTGCAGCCGCATAGTTTTTATAGACGCCAGCAATTAAATCTAAATCAAATTCGGGGCGAATGAGCCCTTTTGATGGAGATGCTTTCTTACATTCCAGAATAAACTTGGTTGGTTTACCCGATAATGCGGCATAAAAATCACGATCTGTCGGTATTAAATCAGCAATAAAACTCGCTAATGGTTGGCTGGCTTTACGCGCTGTAACCCAAGTCACTTTATCGTCAATAATATTACCGAGAATGGTTTGCTGTAATTCTTGCGTTAACATTTATGCTTCCTTCCTTATGACTAAATTTGCTGACTTTTGACTGCTAGCTGGTGGATTAAGGCTAATGCACGGCCATCATCAATTGCCGCCATTGCTAATTTAGTACCGTGTTTGAAGTCTGTGGCTATTTCTGCTACCACTAATAATGCCGATACGTTGATTGCTACTGCGGCTTTTTGTGCGTCAGTACCGTGACCAGATAAGAGGCGTTCGATAATGACTTTATTTTCAGCTGCATCACCGCCGCGTAGTTCGGCTACGTCATAACGTTCAACACCAAAATCGGCAGGGCTCACTGTGAATTCAGTGATCATGCCATTATTTAACTCGGCAACTTTAGTTTCACCGTGTAGGGCGACTTCATCTAAACCACTACCGTGTACGACTAACGCACGCTGCACACCGAGTTTATCCATGGTTTCGGCGATTGGGCGAATTAAACATTCATCATATACACCCATTAGCTGTACTTGTGGGCGAGTCGGATTGAGCAGAGGACCTAGCACATTAAAGATGGTGCGGGTTTTAAGGGCTTGGCGTACAGGCATCGCATGGCGAATACCGGCGTGGTATTGCGGTGCGAATAAAAAGCAAATACCCAATTCATCAAGGCAGGCTTTTGCTTGCTCTGGGGTTTGGGTTAAATTAATACCAAATGCTTCCAATAAGTCTGACGAGCCTGATTTACTTGATACGCTGCGGTTACCATGTTTAGTCATTTTTAACCCACAAGCAGCAGCGACAAACGCAGCTGTTGTTGAGATATTAATGGTATTCATGTTATCGCCACCGGTACCACAGCAATCGGCATGTAGGCCTTCTACAGCAGGGAAGGGTGTCGCTGCTGCGAGTAATGCTTGCGCTGCACCCGCAATCTCATCTGGCTGTTCACCGCGTATTTTTAATGCAGTTAACACTGACGAAAGTACGATAGGGTCCATTTCACCTCGTACCACTGCCGTAAACACGGTTTCTGATTCTTCAAGAGTCAGTACTTGGTTTGCGTATAATTTTTCTAGAATCGCGGTGATTGTTGCTGGTGCCGTGTTTTCCGATACTACTTTTTCCGGTACGATGTTTGATTCTGCCATGACCTACTCCTTAGGGCTTGTTACCTATGCTGTTGCCCATGCTAGGGTGTTTTTTAACAGCTCGGCGCCTTCACTGGTTAATATTGATTCTGGATGAAATTGAAAACCAATTACTTTATCTTCTGGTTGAATAATTGCCATTGGCATACCGTTAAATTCAGCATTAACGGTTAAGCTGCTCGGTACTTCTGTTGCGACTAATGAATGATAGCGTGCAACAGGTAACGGCTGACTTAAACCGGCAAACATTAACTTACCATCATGGTTAATCGATGAGGCTTTACCATGCATGATCTCTTCTGCACGGCCAACTACGCCACCATACTGTTGTACCAGTGCTTGGTGTCCTAAACAAATGCCAATCATAGGATATTGCCCGCGGCATAAGCGGATTAGTTCCAACAAACAACCGGCTTCTGATGGATTACCTGGGCCCGGCGAAAGCACCACAACAGGGTTGTTTTCACATTGGTCTATTTGCTGTTTAATCGCTTCGGCACTAATACTGTTACGGTAAATTTTAACCTCATGTCCTAGGCTACGGAATTGATCCACGAGGTTGTAAGTAAAAGAGTCAAAGTTGTCTAATAAAAATAAAGTATTGTTCATGTTGCCTCCGTTACTTGGCGTTGTTAGTTGTTGAGTTAGCTTCTGCCTTCATGATGGCAGCTAATGATGAACCTTGTGCGAGGGCAACGGCGTTTAATACAGCGGCTGCTTTACTGCGGGTTTCTTCGGCTTCAGCTTGTGGGTTTGAGTCGTAAACCACACCCGCACCAGCTTGTACATACGCAGTCCCATCTTTAACAAATGCAGAGCGAATTACAATACAGGTATCCATCGTACCATCACCAGTCAGGTAACCAACGGCACCACCATAACTACCACGGCGTTGTTGTTCTACTTGACGAACCAGTTCCGCGGCGCGGATCTTAGGTGCGCCAACTAACGTCCCCATGTTCATACACGCTTGGTATGCATGCAGGGCATCAAGGTCATTACGTAGTTTTCCTTTTACGCGAGACACTAAGTGCATGACGTAGCTGTAACGATCAACGTTTAATAAGTTAGCCACATAACGTGTACCCGGCTGACTAATACGGGCTACGTCATTACGCGCTAAATCAACCAGCATGATGTGTTCGGCAGTTTCTTTCTTGTCTTGGCGCAATTCTAATTCGATACGGCCATCTAAGTCGGGGCAAATAGAGCCATCGGCACGGAAACCACGACGACGAGTACCGGCAATCGGATAAATTTCTACATCATTAGTTTGCGCATCATATTTCAATGCACTTTCTGGCGATGCACCAAATAACACAAAGTCAGAATCGTTTAGGTAGAACATGTACGGACTTGCGTTCGTTTGTTTTAGTTTGGCATAAGCGGCTAACGAATCTGGACAAGGTAAGCTAAAGCAACGTGACGGTACAACTTGGAAAATATCACCTTTACGGATGTAGTCTTTTAAATCTTCAACTGTCGCGCAGAACTCACTGTCACTAATATCAACCTTGATTGTTAGTGCTGCTGCTTTAGACTCTGGTATTGCGGCTAAGACTGTCGCACATTCCGTTTGGATACGGGCTAATTTTGCTTCTGTTTCGTTAAGTGCAGTGGCAAAGTGTTCACCACCAAAGACACTACCGATTAATTTTGATTGTTGGGTTTGGCGATCAATCACAATTAAGGTTTCGGCAATATAGAATACAAAATCAGGACAGATATTGACGCCATCCGGCACACTTGGTAATTCTTCAACACTGGCAATCATGTCATAGGCAAAACAGCCACCGAGAAATAATGCTTCATGAAAAGGTGTTTCTGGAATGACGCGGTTGATAATGGTACGTAAAGCATCGAAAGGTGATGATGACTGTAAGCGTGAATCTTCATCAAGACTATCGTCAGTCGCGGCGAATGTTAGTGCGAGTTTGTTATGGCTCTGAGCGGTAATGGCATCGTTGCCAAGTTTGGCTTTAAATTCATCGGCTAAGAAGGGCAAAAGGTTCTCGCCATTCAAGGTTAACGCGGTGAATTCAACTGTACGTCCAAAACAGGCGATCTTAACGGCGGCATCGAGCAAAATTAAACTTTGCAGTGCGGTTTTGGTGACTATATCAGCCGATTCTAATAATAGGCTGTTACCGCTTGGGCGATACATGTGGCGATAGAAGGCAAGGGGATCGTCAATATGAGGGCAACCTTGCTGAATCGAATGTAATTTTCCTGGCGCTAATAGTTGCGTCATCGCACTTTCCTTGCTTTAGTGTGTCCAAATTTCCAATAAAAAAGCCCGTTTCAATGAAACGGGCTTTAATGTTTGTTATTTTTTGTAGATTTACATTTACTGCAGATATCACAAAATCACATGCCCGTTTAGAGAGGGATGTGCCACCACCAACTGATTGTTTGGTTTGTAATATTTTGCATTGCGTTTGAGCCATAAAGTTATCTAAGTAGGTTAAACTTAGGCGGTTAGGGCTATTACTGTCAATACATTTATTAATTTTTGTGTGAAATTGTTAAATAAAACTTATAATGGGGCCTTATTATGCCTTTTCTGACTTTTTATCGCTGGATATACTCTATTTTATGATTTACGATCTACATTCTCATACCACTGCCTCTGATGGATCTTTAACTCCAGCTGAATTAGTTCAACGCGCGGTTGAACATCGTGTTGATGTGTTCGCTATTACCGATCACGATACCACTAATGGCTTGCAAGAAGCGCATGATACGATTGCTGCGCATGCATTGCCTATTACTTTGATCAATGGCGTTGAAGTTTCAACTAATTGGCAAAACCATGAGATTCATGTCGTTGGCCTAAATGTTGACCTAGAAAATCCGGAACTGCAGGCATTTTTAGCTGAGCAGCGAAGTAAGCGTGAAGAACGCGCGGTTGAAATGGGTAATCGTTTAGCTAAAGCACGTATTGTTGGTGCGTATGAAGGCGCTAAAGCGCTTGCGGGTGATGCCAGTATTACCCGTAGTCACTTTGCCAAATATTTGGTTGAGCAAGGCGTTGAGAATACCTTTCAAAATGTATTTAAACGCTTCTTA
The DNA here is from genome assembly GCF_001574435.1 of Moritella sp. JT01. Lineage (GTDB taxonomy): Bacteria > Pseudomonadota > Gammaproteobacteria > Enterobacterales > Moritellaceae > Moritella. Next base: position 8,553 of record NZ_LOCN01000033.1, on the reverse strand, counting down.
GCTAAGGGTAAAACTGGTTATGTGCCACCCAACTGGGCAACAATTGAACAAACGATAGAAATAATACATCAATCCGGTGGGCAAGCTGTACTGGCTCATCCGCTGCAGTATAAACTGTCAACTAAATGGTTTAAAAGATTATTAGCTGCCTTCGAAGAAGCGGGTGGTGATGCCCTAGAAGTGGGACAACCACAACAAGGTATTACCGAGCGCACCCTGTTGGCCAGTTATAGTCGCGATTATAATTTAGCAGGGTCTGTTGGCTCTGATTTTCATCGACCAAGCAGCTGGACTGAATTAGGTCGAAATTTATATATCCCTAAAGATTGTACCCCTGTGTGGTCGTCTTGGCCTGAAGGTGATGCGAAGCCTGCCTCTGCAGTGGAGCAAGGCGCTTAAGTTTACCAAGTGGTAATTAAGATGTGTCAGCGATGGTCATTAAACAGTGAAGGAGTAATAATTTATGAGTCAATTTTTCTATGTGCACCCTGATAATCCGCAAACGCGTTTAATCAGTCAGGCGGTTGCTATTTTACGTAACGGCGGTGTGATCATCTATCCAACAGATTCTGGCTATGCGCTAGGCTGTCATATTGGTGATAAAACGGCGTTAGAGCGTATTTGTAAGATCCGTAAGTTAGATAAAGACCATGACTTTACCTTGTTGTGTCGTGATTTATCGGAATTATCACTGTACGCACGCGTTGATAATCAAGCTTATCGCGCGCTTAAAAATAATACTCCAGGTCCGTTCACGTTTATTTTTAAAGGGACCAAAGAAGTGCCGCGTCGTTTAGTGAACCCTAAGCGTAAAACAATCGGTATTCGTGTGCCAGACAACACAATTGCGTTAGCATTATTAGATGCGCTCGGTGAACCTATGATGTCGACGTCGTTAATCTTACCGGGTAACGAAGGTGCAGAGTTTGATCCAGAAGCGATCCGAGACCAACTTGAAAACCAAGTGGAACTCATCATCAATGGTGGCTACTTAGGCGAGCAAGCGACAACGGTTATTGATTATTCGGAAGGTGATGCCGTTATTCTTCGTCAAGGTGCCGGTGATGCATCTTCTTTCGTGTAACCAGTGGTAGAGTCTAGCACTGCGATTGCCAAGGTTAATGGCGAGTTATTACGTAAAGTCCCCAAGGATTTGTTTATTCCGCCAGATGCGCTGAGTGTATTCTTAGACGCATTTGAAGGACCGTTAGATTTATTGCTGTATTTAATCAAAAAGCAAAAACTCGATATTTTGCAGCTACCGATGCAACAAATCACCGCGCAATACATGGAATACGTGGATCTGATGACTACGTTGAAAATTGAACTTGCCGGTGAGTATTTGGTCATGGCAGCCCTGTTAGCTGAAATTAAATCACGGTTACTGCTCCCTAAATTAGTGGTGGCAGAAGAAGAGTTGGACGATCCACGTCTCGTGCTGATCCGACAGCTACAAGAATATGAAATCTTTAAGAACGCGGCAGAAAATTTGGATAATCACCCAAGGATCCAGCGCGATATTTTTGTTGCTAACGCCGAACTGCCAGAAAATATTACGACAACCCCGTTATTAGCTGAAGTATCTCTGCGTGACTTGGCGTATAATCTGCAAAAATTACTGAAGAAAGCAGAACACTTCGAGCGTCATCAGATCCAACGTGAAGTATTAACCACACGTGAAAAGATGACCCATATATTGGCATTACTGCAAGATGGTAAAGTGCGAACTTTCCATCAAGTACTCGATCTTAAAGAAGGTCGACGCGGTATTGTGGTGAGTTTTCTGGCGATCCTCGAGTTACTTAAAGAGTCTTTAATTAGCCTTATCCAGAATAATCCTTTGGGTGAGATATACTTAAGTTTAGCCGAATAAGTGTGAGACCTGAGTGTGAATACAACACCTTATAAACAGATTATTGAAGCGGCTATTTTTGTTGCGAAGAAACCGTTATCATTAGCGGCTTTATGCCGTGATGTACTTGGCGATGATGATTTAAGCCGTCAGCAAGTGACCGCCTATATTGCCGAGATAAGTGCCGATTATCATGATAAAGGTATAGAGCTGGTGGAAGTCGCCAGTGGTTATCGCTTTCAAGCGCGTTCATATTTAACACCTTGGTTGCAACGTATGTTGCAAGATAAACCGACAAAATATTCGCGTGCGACATTAGAAACATTAGCACTGATTGCTTATCGTCAACCCGTGAGTCGGGGTGACATTGAAGCAGTTCGTGGGGTCGCTGTGAGCAGCCAAACGATCCATACGCTTGAAGAGCGCGAATGGATCAAAGTGATTGGCCGCAAAGAAGTACCGGGTAGGCCGGCTTTGTATGCGACAACGACCCAATTCTTGGATTACTTTGGCATTAAAAGTATTCAAGAGTTACCCCCATTGGACGAAGCGTTATTGGCTAAATTAGCCGCCATGGACGAAGAAACACTGTTAGATATTTAACGGGTTCAACAAAGAAAACTGTTAGATATCTAAAACATACAACATTTTATAATTGCGAAATAAGATCGTAACTTAATATTTAGGAAAACTGATGAGTGAAAAACTACAGAAAGTACTAGCACGTGCTGGTTTAGGTTCCCGTCGTGAGATGGAAGCTGTGATCGCAGAAGGCCGTGTCAGCGTTAATGGTGAAATGGTTACATTAGGTAGCCGTGTTGAAGAAGTGGATAAAATACGTTTAGACGGTAACCCGGTAAGCGTGGTCAAGGAAGAAGACGCTGTATGTCGTATTCTTGCATACCATAAACCTGAAGGTGAGTTATGTACGCGTAAAGATCCAGAAGGTCGTAAGACTGTATTTGATCGTCTGCCGCCACTTAAGAGTGGTCGTTGGATCGCGATTGGTCGTCTAGATATCAATACATCGGGTCTATTATTATTTACGACAGATGGTGAGCTAGCAAACCGTTTAATGCACCCGAGTCACGAAGTAGAACGTGAATACTCTTGTCGTATCTTTGGTGAAGTAACACCAAAAATCATTCAAAACCTGCGTATGGGTGTTGAGTTAGAAGATGGTCCTGCTAAGTTCCAAAAAATTAAAGGTGTTGTTGCCGGTACGGGTGGTGAAGGTCTTAACCAATGGTACAACGTATTATTGAGTGAAGGTCGTAACCGTGAAGTACGTCGTTTATGGGAATCTCAAGGTATTCAGGTAAGTCGTCTTATCCGTATCCGTTATGGTTCATTAGTACTTGATCGTCGTTTACCTCGTGGCGGTTGGTCTGAGTTAGCACTTGAAGAAATCAACTATTTACGTACCCTTGTTTCATTAGATCCAGAAACAACTGCACGTAGTTTAGAGCGTAAAGAGACACGTATTCGTCAAGGCCGTATCCGTCGTTCATTGAAAAATAATGACGCACGTCAAAAGCCGACTAAAAGCGGTCGATTGGGTAAAGAAATTGAAGAAACCAATGAACCTCGTGGTAAAAGTCGTACTAAGCCTACGGGTTCTGGTATACCGATCCACAAAGGTAAGAAAGGCCCTGCTAAACAGCAGCGAGGCCCTAAAGCGAAAAAACGTACTCGTATCTAATTACATGTTTTAAGTACAACGCTCTGGTTATAAGAGAATAGATTTTACTGCTAACGCGTTATCCCTGCCTGTAATCGGCATTGGGGTAACGCGTTTTTTTATGCCTGCAACTGACACTGCTTAACTACTGATGTGATGATCCACCTTTGTCGCTTCTATTGCTTCAAGATTGACTGTATATCATTGCCACTGGGTTGCTGAAAGGCGTGTAGGCCAAATGCAGGTAATACCGAGAAGATATGATCAAAGATATCTGCTTGTATGTTTTCATAAAAAGCCCAACGTGTTTCATCGGTGAAGATATAGATCTCGATTGGCATACCTTGTGTTGTTGGTGCTAATTGTCTCACCAATAATGTCATGTCTTTACGTATTTTGGGATGCTGTTGTAAGTAAGCTAACAAGTATGCGCGGAATGTACCTATATTGGTCAGGCCACGGCTATTCACCGCTTGCTCGTCTTCATTGAAATCGAGATTAAAAGTATTGATATCAAAGCTTTTATCCGCAAGGTAGTTTTTTAATAAATGAATCTTGCTAAGGCGTTGTAACTCATCTTTAGTTAAAAACCCGATACTTTGAATATCAATAAAGAGACTACGCTTGATTCGACGGCCGCCTGATTCAGTCATACCCCGCCAGTTTTTAAACGCGTCAGACACCAAGGCATAGGCAGGTAGCATGGTAATGGTTTTATCAAAGTTACGTACTTTAACTGTGGTCAGTGAGACTTCTTCAACGGTCCCGTCTGCACCGTATTTATCCATTTGGATCCAATCGCCCTTAGTGACCATTTGGTTCGTGGCTAACTGAATACCGGCGACAAAACCTAAAATGGTATCTTTGAATATCAGCATGATGAAACCAGTCGCTACACCCAAGCCACTTAAGAAATAAATTGGTGTTTGGTTGGATAAAATCGAGACAGTAATAATGGCTGTTATAAAAAATAAAAACAGTTTAATTAATTGAATAAAGCTAGTGATGGGTAAGCGTTGTGTTGCTTTGTGCTCATCGGCTATCTGTGCAATAGCATTCAATACAGCATAAATCGCGCGTATAAATAAAATCACTAACAAAGCAGTAAGAAGGCGACCAAGAATATCGGAAACAAACGGAGACCATACAGAGAACAGCGGTAGCAGTAGCTCAATAACCAGTAGCGGTACTAATAATGCGAACTTCTCTAAGACACCATGGGCAACAAATTTATCATCCCAAGTCGCTTTGGAGCGAGCTGAAATGACTTTCATTGCTTTAATTACGACACGTTTCACAATTACATAAGATATCGCCGCTAGACTCAAACATAATACGAGTAGTATTAGGTTGTAAGTATTTGCCCCTGTGTTATTTAACGTGTCGCTCTCTGAGAGCCATTGTGAAATCATTAACCTTAGTTCTTTATCCAATGTCATTATCCTACTACGGTAATAAAACGGTATGATATTCATTATGCTTAATGATTAGCAATAACTATTATCAAATTCCTCTTCTATCCTGCATTTCTTCATTGATGAAGAACATAAAAATTACCATTAGTTCGCTAAAAGTGATATTGCCAATAGCTAAAAACAGTTTTATAACATACATTACACAAGTTTTTATCATTTCGAGAGGGAAGGCACATAACATGGCAATGAAGCTTATTTTAGTTATCTTATTTGGACTAGCACCAGCAACGTTTGCGTTTGCATCAGGTGGCGGTGGAGAAATTGTTGATCTTACTGCGTCCAGAATAGGCTATTTTGCTGTAATTATCTTTACCTGCGCATACTTGCTGGTTATGGCGGAAGAGCACTTACATTTACGAAAATCAAAACCTGTCCTCGTGGCTGCGGGTATTATTTGGGCTCTCATTGGTTGGCACTATGCTAGCTTAGGCATGTCAGATGTCGCCGAGGCCGCATTTAGACATAATCTGTTAGAGTATGCCGAACTATTGCTGTTCTTACTGGTTGCGATGACTTACATCAATGCGATGGAAGAACGTCAGTTATTTGATGCATTACGCAGTTGGATGTTAGGTAAAGGTCTCGATCTTAGGGGCTTATTTTGGTTAACGGGTATTCTCGCATTCTTTATTTCGCCGATTGCCGATAACTTAACCACGGCACTGCTTATGTGTGCGGTGGTAATGAAAGTTGCAGGGGAAGACAAAAAGTTTATTAACCTTGCTTGTATTAATATCGTTGTTGCCGCGAATGCGGGTGGTGCGTTCAGTCCATTTGGTGATATTACAACCTTAATGGTATGGCAAAAGGGCATGGTCGAATTTAATGAATTCGCTGCGTTATTCTTACCATCTGTGGTTAACTTCATTGTACCAGCTACGATCATGACGTTCTTCATTCCTAAAAACGCCAAGTTATCTGGTGTACAAGAAATCGTGCATACCAAACGTGGTGCGAAGCGTATCGTCTTGTTATTCCTACTGACAGTTGCATCTGCGGTAGCTGCACACAGCGTGTTACACATGCCACCAGTATTAGGCATGATGACAGGTCTGGGTTATCTGCAATTTTTCGGTTACTTCCTGCGTAAAACGCTGCCTATCTCGTTAGAGCGTAAACGTGCAAAAGCAGAACTTGCTAACGACGCAAAAGCCTTAGAACAGCTTGGTGGCGTCGTGCCATTTGATGTATTTAATAAAGTTGCGAAAGCCGAATGGGATACTTTGTTATTCTTCTACGGCGTGATCATGTGTGTGGGTGGTTTAGGCTTTATGGGTTACCTCAGCCTGGCTTCTGGCATTATGTACGGCACGTGGGATACCACTGTAGCCAATGTTGTAGTCGGTCTCTTGTCTGCGGTTGTTGATAATATTCCGGTGATGTTTGCGGTACTAAGCATGGAACCTGATATGTCTTTGGGCCAATGGTTATTAGTGACCTTAACAGCGGGCGTGGGCGGTAGTTTACTGTCTATTGGTTCAGCTGCTGGTGTGGCGCTGATGGGTCAAGCACGTGGACTGTATACTTTTGCGGGTCACTTACGCTGGGCGCCAGTCATTGCCCTGGGTTACATCGCTTCGATTCTTTGCCATTTATGGCTGAATGATGCGTTGTTTTAATTATCAGGTCTAAACACAGAGTTCACCGCGCAATTTGATTGCGCGGTGAGCTCTGCTCTAATATAAATATTCTATTCCGTATCATATAAAAAATAGAAAAATGTACTAGCAACTATATATAGTATTGATGATATAAATAGAATGATTGCTAGTATTCGATCTTTTTTTCTAGACAAGCGCCGAGCTGATACACCATCGACAAAAGCTTGCCTGTGAATTATATTTACAGGAAGAAGAAGCACCATGGCATAGTGTACTGCAATCGAACCGATTGGTCGTCGGGGGGGGAGAATCCCACCTTCTTTTACTATTTCAGATTCGATAAAGCGAACAGACATTTGATAAAAAACAATCCATGAAATGATAAAAAATAAAAATGTTACCCCACCACTAATTAACAACAAGTTATACATTTAAATTCCTTAATTAAACCATCTTATTTTCGAACTGGTATCATATACAGCACCTGAAATAGCCTGACCTAAAGAGTCCCCAGCTTTTGATGCGTAATAACCGGCACCTAACCCAATCCCAATCATTATTGCCCATCCAAGGGGGGTACTTGCGAGAAAAACACTTGCAATACCAACAGCGCCTTCTCCTACAAAAATCCCTAAGGCACCACCAAATCCAAATCCTGCTGTTTCTTGTACCATATTTTTTTGCCAATCAGCGCCATTTTCTTTTGCATCAAGTACTTTGTTGACTCTGAATCCGGCATCTAATACAAGTAAACCATTACCTGCGAATGTTATCCCTTTACCTAAGTTTTTTAATTTAGTCACTTCTTGAGTATTGGTTAAATTTATCACCTTTGACGAAAAACACTGTCCTTTAGGGCGGTGATGTAAGTCATTATTGCGTAGCAATAAGCACTTTTTTTATTACTAATATTGACATATTTACACATAGAGTCTAAGTTTAGAACTTAGTGCTGTATATAAATACAGTCATGTAAGGTGCTGAAAATTGAAACTTATTGCGTATAAATACAGATTCTACCCAAACAATGAGCAGGTAACAATACTTGCTCATACATTTGGTTGTGTTCGTTTCGCTTACAATTCAGCGCTTGGCTTCTCTAAAGCGCAATACGAATTGGGTAATAAAACCAATTATAACGATTGGAGTAAAAACCTCACTCAACTAAAAAAAAATCCCAACTTCTCATGGTTGAAAGCTGTTTCTAGCGTGCCATTGCAACAATCACTAAAGCATCTCGATAA
>NZ_LOCN01000033.1:460-668 GCF_001574435.1 Moritella sp. JT01 | reverse complement strand
TTGGTTATCCTAAGTTTAAACATAAACACGGTAATCAATCTGCTAGCTATATGAGTAACTGCTTCAAATGGAGCGCGGACAAGCAATTACTAATACTCGCCAAAATGAAGCAAGCATTAAAGATTAAATGGTCACGGCCGTTTACTGGTACACCCAGCTCATTAACGGTATCGAAGACAAAATCAGGTAAATATTTTGTATCAATGCT
>NZ_LOCN01000033.1:265-387 GCF_001574435.1 Moritella sp. JT01 | reverse complement strand
TTAGCGATTTGTTCGGATGGAACAAAGTTCAATAACCCACGATTAACCAATAAATACGCGAAGAAACTCGCCAAAGCATCACGCAAATTAGCCAAAAAGAAGAAAGGCTCTAACAACTTCAA
>NZ_LOCN01000033.1:0-244 GCF_001574435.1 Moritella sp. JT01 | reverse complement strand
TTGCTAAAATTCACGAAAAGATAGCCAATTGCCGTAAAGACTTTACCCATAAAATGACGTCGAAACTTGTAAACGAAAACCAAGTGATAGGGATCGAGTCATTGAAAGTCAAAAATATGGTTAAGAACCGTAAACTCTCAAAGCATATCCATGATGCTAATTTCGGTGAGATAGTGAGGCAATTGGAATATAAAGCGGATTGGTACGGTCGTAAAATATCAGCTATTAGTCAGTGGTTCCCATC
>NZ_LOCN01000032.1:348-105710 GCF_001574435.1 Moritella sp. JT01 | reverse complement strand
GAATGCAGGCCTAGAAGCCTGATGATATCAGGCTTGACCGCTTAACCAACCGCTTACGTAGGAGATCGCTTTTCCCGGTTTCAGGACAACCTTTTGAAGTTGCAAGAATTGCGCTCTAGTCAAATACCCCGAGAAGATATCAATATCGTATTTGTTTCTGGCTCTGGCTCATGTCGAGCTTTACTTGAGCCTATAGGTAAAATTTTAGGTGTTCACGAATATCTTTGTGCCCCCTTCGCTATGCAAAGTACTACAAATTAGATTTAAATCTATGTTATGCCTATGGTAATGATATTTCCGATCTTGCAATGCTTAATTGTGTAGGTAACCCACGTTTAGTTAATCCAAGTTCATCTATGTTAAGTGCTTTTAGCGTAAATAAGGTGTTACTGATTAAAATGAGAATAAAAATGAAAATGAAAATGAAAATATTGATAACTCTTCTTTCTGGCTTGATCACTACGTCCGTATCAGCTTATGACTCGTTGAGTGACTCTGGTTTTTATCACTTGCAGAAAAAATCAGGTGGGCACTTTGGTATTTACTTCCTCCGTAGAGCAATTTTTTCTGAATATAGCCCCCAATATCCTTTGTGGTCTGATGGTGCAGATAAAAAAAGATGGATTTATTTACCTAGAAGGAAAAAAATTGATACATCAAACCCAAACAGTTGGGTCTTTCCTAGAGGGACAAAGTTGTGGAAAGAGTTCTCATTTATTGAAACGGGAAAAAAGCGTAAAATTGAAACTCGTCTTTTAGAAAAAATTAGTGATACAGACTGGATAGCGGAAACTTATGTTTGGAATGAGGATCAAACCGTTGCGACTTTAGCTCCTGAGGAGGGAATTAAGGAACATTACCTTTTAGCTAATGGGAAGTATTACGATATTCCAAGTAAACATGATTGTAGTTATTGTCACTCGAAAGGAGGTATTGATAGTGGACCAAAAAAAACACCAGTATTAGGATTCTCTGCATTACAATTATCTGATGATCGAGATCCTAACGCTATCCATGGAAGTGAATTGAAACCTGGAATGATAACTTTATCAGAGCTACAAAGATTGAAGAAAACAACGAAGATATTACAGGTGATGCCGCGTATTCAAAATGTAGCTAGTGCACCATTACAACGCTCAGTATTTGGATATTTACATGCTAATTGTGGTCACTGCCATAATGAATCAGGTTTTGCTGAGTTCACAACGACTTTAAATTTCAACCATGATGCAACAGCAAATTATATTCAACAAAATGGTACTTATAAAACCGCAATAGGAAAGTCGATAAGTGACTATCTAACCTCTACGGGTTCTCCTGAAAAAGTGATAAATCCCGGTGCTGCTGAGAATAGTGCATTGATTTACCGTATGACAGAAGAACAAGAGGAATATACTTTTGAAATTCCGCCGTGGCACCATTCGGCAGGTTTTTCATTGACAGCAGGCGTGAAAATGCCTTTTGTTGGTACAAATGTTGTTGATAGTAAAGCTGTTGATATTATTAAGAAATATATTAATAATCTTTCAGGTGATTAGATTGGTAAGCGGTAATCAAATAAATGGAGTTATTATAAAAAAGATCTTATTTGTAGAGTCTTCACCAAGGAAAGAAAAGTCTATCAGCAGTGATATGTGTAACAAGGTGATCCGTAATTTACAAATAGGCGGTGAATATACAGTCGATCATGTTGACTTGTGGGACGCCGACTTACCGCAGATGAAAAAATTGATGAAATATGTGCGTTGATGAATCAAGTCGCAGCATAATATTCATGATTAGATAATCACATTGATGGGGATATTATTTCTTATATTAAGAATTAAAAACTCGGTCAATGTGATTAAAGAAAACTATTTAACTAAGCGTGCGTTTGACTTTAAATTCATGATCTAACCCCTCTCAATAAACCTAAAATACCTCCCCCTATATCTTCAATTAAATTTATTCAACGCCTCTTTTTGTCAGGCTTAAATCTTAAAAACATCTTTAAATATTTGTGGTGAAGAGACTTGGATCACATGAAAAAACATCAAACTCTAAAGTGATTAAAACTCAAAGTGAGAGATAGTTCACAGCGGGAAATAAGTTCTGTTTTTAAATTTATATTTATCAAGTTCAAGATTTAACCCTTTATTTTGTACTGATTTTAAATGCTCATTGAAAATAGGAATCTTCTTTTAACTTTATGTTTTAAAGGTATAAAAATTAAAATAGTTGGTTTTTTATCAGGACTTCAATGTTAACTGTTTGTTGAATTACACATGGCGTTATGTTCGTAATATGAATGAATAAACTAAAAATGAAACATATTTCAGATCACAAATTAAGTGTTTGGCATTTGTAAAAAAAAATACACTGGCGCAACATATACCTCAAAAGGGGCGTTGAGTTAATCTGATGTTGATATCGATTATACATTCCCATGTAATATTTTTAAATTTATAAATCAAGAGGTTATTAGATATGATTAAGATTTTCCTTTGCTGTGCAGCTGGTATGTCTACTTCAATGGTTGTTAAAAAAATGCGACAAGCTGCAGAAGCTGCTGATGTTAAAGCTGAAATTAACGCTTACTCTATTTCTGCATTCGAGACTGAAGTTAAGAAAAATGATGTTTGTCTCGTCGCGCCACAAGTGAAATACAAGTTTGCTGAATTCAGTAAGCGTTGTGAAGAAGAAAATGTGGCTTGTGGACAAATCGATATGATGCAATACGGCATGATGAAGGGTAAAGAGATTCTACAGCAAGCTATTGATTTAAAAGGATAGGGAAGAGGTTTTTTGTTGTAGCTCAATACATTTTTTATAAAAAAAGGAAGTTTTATGTCTCTTATAAATGCAACTATGGATTTTGTCGAGCGCGTCATTGCGCCCATTGCTGGCAAGGTAGCTAATCAAAAGCATATCTGCGCGATTAAAGACGGTTTCATTTCAACAATGCCTTTTCTGATTGTTGGTTCTTTACTGCTTGTATTTGCTAACCCTCCTGGTACGGGTAACTGGTTTTTAGATGGCTGGCACTCAGTTGTTCAAGGTATTGGTCGTGATAATATTGTTGGTCCATTCTTTGTCAGTATGGGTATCTTCGCGATGTACTCTGCTTATGGTATCGCATATAACTTAGCTGAGACGCTTAACACGAAAGGTGTTATCCCAATGAACTCAGGTATGCTGTCTATGTTCTCTTTCCTATTAGCTGTTGCGCCAGCTGTTTGGGTTGGTGGCGAGTTAGGCAGTGTTATTCCTATGGCTTACTTAGGTGGTGCGGGTGCATTTACAGCCATAATTTGTGGCCTATTCGTTCCTACGCTACAAACGTTTCTTGTGGAAAAGAACATTCGTATCAAAATGCCAGAAGCAGTACCTGAAAAAATATCAGCGTCATTTGACCTGCTCATCCCTGTTGTAGCAATGATCTTAATTGTGCAAGTTATCAATAGTATATTGGGTAACTTTGACCTAAATATCGCAACGGGCATCATGGCATTGTTTAGCCCTCTTGTAGCGGCTTCTGATACATTCTTCGCTTTTGCACTGGCTATTTTATTAATCCAATTATTGTGGTTTGCGGGTATTCACGGCGCATCCGTTGTTTTAGGTGTTATTGGTCCACTACTGCTAATCAACTTAGGTGCAAACCAAGAAGCACTTGAAGCAGGTAAAGACTTACCGGCTATCTTCATCAACCCAACCATGGATTTCTTCGTATTCGTTGGTGGTTCTGGCGGTACATTGGCGCTAGTTTGCATGATGGCTCGTTCTAAATCCGCTCACTTACGTACTGTTGGTAAAATGTCATTCATTCCTGGTTGTTTCAATATTAATGAACCTGTGATTTTTGGTACGCCAATCGTAATGAACCCAACATTCTTTATCCCTTGGATTGTAGCGCCATTAGTCAACGCATCTATCGTTTGGAGTGTATTCAAGTTCGATTTAGTGTCTAACGTTGTAGCTTTACCACCATGGACAATGCCTGCGCCTATCGGTGCTGTAATGGCAACGAACTCAATGCTAGCGGCAGTTGTTGTTGCGGTCTGTTTCGTCGTTAGTGGTTTAATCTTCTACCCATTCTTCAAAGCGTATGAAAAAGAATTATTAGCACAAGAAGAACCTGAACAGCTTGCTGAAGCAGGGTCGTTATCATCAGCTAAAGCGGCTTAATAAATACCGTATAGCAATCACAAATAGCTATATCTCATTAATAACGGTATTTCAAAAATAGAAAGTAGCCATCTTTTACACTTAATTTATAAGGTAATAGATGGCTTATCAAAATTCAGAATAAAAATTAAGGAATGGATGATGGAAATTACAGAAGAATTTTTGATGACACTTTTATGCCAAGCTGGTGCTGCGCGTTCAGCAGTGATGCAAGCAATGCTAGAAGCAAGGCAAGGTGATTTCGAATCAGCAAAAGCATCACTTAAAGCCGCCGATGAAGCATTAGCAGAAGTACATAAATCACAAACAGAACTCATTAGCTTTGACGAAGGTGAAGGCAAAGTAAAAATGACCCTGATCTTAACGCATATTCAAGATCACATTATGAATGCAATGCTGTGTAAAGACCTCGCATTCGAAATTATTGAACTTCAAAGAAGAATCCAAAATGAGGACTAACGTATGTTAAAAATTACAATTATCGGTGGTGGTTCTAGCTATACACCTGAAATCATTGAAGGCTTCATTAATCGTCATCACGAATTACCAGTGACACACATTGATTTATTCGATATCGAAGAAGGTCGTTACAAAGTTGAGACTGTTGGCGCATTAGCGAAACGTATGATTAAAAACGCAGGTCTTGATATTGAATTGAATATTGAGTTTGACCGCCGTAAAGCGTTAACAGGCGCTAATTATGTGTGTTCTCAAATGCGTGTTGGTATGATCCCTGCGCGTATTCAAGATGAATTACTGGGCAACAAGTACGGTATGATCGGTCAGGAAACAAATGGTATCGCAGGTTTTGCTAAGGCAATGCGTACTATTCCAGTGACACTTTCTTTATGTAAAGACATGGAAGAAGTCTGCCCTGACGCATGGTTAATTAACTTCACTAATCCATCGGGTATTATTACTGAAACAGTGCTTAAACATACAAACATCAAAGTAATCGGCCTATGTAACGTGCCTGTTTGTACCCAGTTTGGTATTGAAGAATTGATGGGAACGAAAGATCTGCAAGTTCAGTTTGCAGGGCTAAATCACTTCATCCATGCGTTCCATATTTGGGATCACGGTAAAGATCGCATTGGCGAATTAATCGATAAAGTGTGTTCTGGTGAAGATTTTGCACTGCCTAAAAACTTAGGTGAAGTGACTTGGATTCCTGAGCAATTAAAACACCTAGGTGCATTACCTTGTGGTTATCATCAGTATTATTACAAGCAAGATGATTTAGAGCAAAAGGAAGTTAAGTCAGAAGGTTATGTTACACGTGGCGAACAAGTTCAAGAAATTGAAAGAGAATTATTCAAACTGTACGAAGATGTAAATCTAAACGAGAAACCTAAGCAATTAGAAGAACGTGGAGGTGCACATTATTCGGAAGCAGCGTGTGAGTTAATAAATGCGATCCATAATGACAAACGTACATTAATGCATGTCAATATACGTAATAATGGCACAATATCTGAACTGCCAAATGACTGCGCGATTGAAGTGACATCTGTCATTACATCGTGCGGTCCACAACCACTGAACGTTGCGCCAATTACCAATCCGGCGATACGTGGTACGTTACAACTACAAAAAGCCTTCGAAGAACTCACTGTTGAAGCGGGTGTCTTTGGTAACTATGGTGCGGCATTACAAGCATTAACAATCAACCCATTAGTGCGTAAAGGTACGGTAACGAAAGAAATTTTAGATGAGATGATTGAATTGAATGCGAAATATGTACCTCAGTTTAACAAAAAGTAGAAGAGTTCATTATGAAGCTAATCGTAAACATAGATGATTTAGGTTTAACTGAAAAAGTTAATGAATCAGTGGTCGCGTGCTTTAAAGTTGGCGTTGTTCAGTCTACAACATTAATGATGAACCAACCTGCAACCGAGCATGCGATTGAATTAATCAAACAAGGTTTAGTCCCCAGTGTCGGATTACATTTAACGCTAACCAGTGGTAAACCAATTTTAGCGCCGCGTTTAGTGCCAGATTTGGTTGATAGTGACGGGTACTTTTTAAAGCAAGACAAAGTGATCGCGTCTGAGGTCTTAAGTTTTGATCAAGCTTATAGTGAGTTTAAAGCGCAATATGATAAAGCGATCAATGCGGGTATTAAATTAACGCATATTGATAGTCACCACTTTGCTGCTGTATTCCCGCCATACAAAAAAGCATTTATTGCTTTTGCGAATGATACTGGAATCCCTGTACGCCGTGTCGATCATGTTATTTCGGGTTGTGAAGGTTTAACGGTACCAACAACTGAAGGGTTTAGCGCAAGATTCTACGCTGATGGGGTAACATTGGAACGACTGCAAGCGTTGATTCTTGAATTTAGCGCTAAGATCCCGAATGGCACACTGGAGCTAATGAGCCACACAACATTAGAGGGTGATACGTTATTACCAACACTATCTCGCTACGTTGATAAGCGTGTTGATGAGTTTAATATCTTAACCTCTCAAGCACTCAAAGATTGGTTAGAAGTCCATAAAATTGAATGCATAGGCTTTGATTCTATTTAACTTAACTTTTAACTTAAGAAGCGAGTTAAAAATAATACCCATTACGTCAGTCAGAGGTCATGGGTATTAATTGATAACCCTGAAAACGTTACGATTCTACGACCCCTATCTTCTTAGACCACCATCACAGAATGACTTAATCTTTAAATTTGATATGCATCGAGCGTGTTTGATGAGCCCTTCAAGTACCTTATATTGAGCTAGCTGATAAGTTTTTCTTATCAAATGAAAGAATTTTCCCGTTATGTTTATTGCTCTGTAAAAGGTATTGTAAAGGGCTTATCTTGAGAATGTTAAAGCTCTCCGTAAAAATGCTTGTCCGTTTTTAACATCAATCTATTAGAGTGAGACATGCCCATGGCTGAACAGAAAATAAGTCCGGAAGATTATTCGTTAGTTGATAGAGATTCTGCCTTTAATGCCATTTATCAACAAAATAGTCATCGAAATAACCATACCAATAGTAAGCAAACGCATCAATCAAGCGTGCTAACGATTGGTGTTGCGGCATGTTCTATCCGACAGATAAATGGTACAGATGTCAGTTTGTCAATTGACTCCGTGATTGTCGAAGAACCTTTAGAGATACACCTCATTTATAGCGACTGCGCGGGCAAACAGAAAGAGCGTGTTTACTTAGTGACGATGCGCACACCGGGTGACGATCTTAATCTGGTTACGGGCCTGTTGTTGGCTGAAGGTATTATCAACAGCGCTAGCGATATTGTTGGTATCAATGAGCACTTTGATTTAGATGAAATGAGTCAAAATGAAATACATCTACGTTTATCATCAGATGTCGTTGTGGATTGGGCATTAATCAATCGAGATAGCACATCCTTCTCCAGTTGTGGAGTGTGTGGGAAATCTTCAATACAGTCTTTAGAGCTACGCGACATCCCTGATTTAGATTCGACAGAAGGGTGGTTGTCGGGCCTTATTATTCCTCATTTCAGCGACAAATTACGTCAGTATCAATCGATGTTTAACCAAACTGGCGGGGTGCATGGATGCGCCTTATTCGATGCTAAGGGGACTTTATTACTGAGCTGTGAAGATGTAGGACGTCACAATGCATTAGATAAATTGATGGGGGTATTAGCAAGACGCCCAGAACTTGATCCACAAGAGAAAATTGTATTTCTAAGCGGTCGTATTAGTTTCGAGTTGGTTCAAAAAGTACTTGTTTCTGGTATTTCGGTACTGATAGCAGTAGGCGCGCCATCTAACCTCGCGATCAATATGGCGAAACGCTTTAATTTAACACTGATTGGCTTTAGCCGTAATGGTGGGTTTAACGTCTACCATGGTGCTTTTCGTTTAAACTTGGCGACTGATATAGAGAATCAACATGACAATTAAAAAATATGAAGGGGCTGCTGGTGGTTGGGGTGCCTTATTAAGTACGACCAAACATCTGGTGAAAAGCGAAAATGTTTCACGTAATATCCGAAACTTACTCAAAACAAACCAAGATAAAGGATTTGATTGCCCAGGTTGTGCATGGGGTGAGTCCAAAGAACAAACTCGGTTTCGATTTTGTGAAAATGGTGCTAAAGCTGTTAATTGGGAAGCCACAAGTCGACGTGTTACGCCTGAATTTTTTGAACAACATCCGGTAAGTTGGTTAACCCAGCAAAGTGATTATTTTTTAGAGTCTCAAGGGCGGCTTAGTCATCCTGTTCAGTACAATCGTGAAACGGGTTGCTATGAAGCGGTTAGTTGGCAACAGGCATTTTCGCTGATCGCGAAGCACTTAAATACACTTGAACATCCTGATCAGGCAGAGTTTTATACATCGGGTCGAGCGAGTAATGAAGCCGCTTTTTTGTATCAACTTTTTGTGCGTAAATTTGGTACCAATAACTTTCCTGATTGTTCCAATATGTGCCATGAAGCAAGTGGTGTCGGCTTGAAACAAGCGATTGGTATCGGTAAAGGTACAGTAACACTGGAAGACTTTGAGCATGCTGATGCTATTTTTGTGTTTGGTCAAAACCCAGGCACAAACCATCCGCGCATGTTAGATACACTTCGACAGGCATCGCGTCGTGGGGCGGCTGTTGTTACTTTTAATACCTTAAAAGAAAGAGGGTTAGAGCGTTTTACTAACCCACAATCAGTGAAAGAAATGCTGACTGATGGTTCGACGCAAATTAGTCAATGCTATTTTACGCCTAAACTTGGCGGGGACATGGCGGTTGTGCGTGGCATGGTTAAAGCGCTTGGTGTGATTGATAGAGCCGAATTAGTCGCTGGACGAGCCTCTATATTTGATCATGCATTTATTGTTGAACATACCCAAGGACTCGATGAATACTTAACCGCCGTTGAAGCGACGTCATGGCATGAAATTACCGAGCAGGCTGGGTTATTACAATCTGAAATAGAGCAAGCTGCTAGCATTTATTGTCAATCTAAGCGGGTGATTATCACGTGGGCAATGGGGATCACTCAGCATAAGCATTCGGTGAAAACTATCCAAGAAATTGCTAATTTACAGTTATTGTTTGGGCAGTTGGGGCAACAAGGTGCGGGATTGTGCCCAGTACGTGGGCACAGTAATGTACAGGGCGACCGTACTATGGGTATTGATGAAAAGCCCAGTGCTGCGTTCATCAAAAGCATATCGGATGAATTTGATTTTAAAGCCCCTTCAGAACCTGGACATAATACGGTTGAAGCGATTAAAGCGATGCTTGCTGGGGAGAGTAAAATATTTATTGGCTTAGGGGGCAACTTTGCGGCTGCAACGCCAGACACTGCGTTAACACAACAAGCGCTGTCCAACTGTAGCTTGACGGTTAATATCGCGACAAAATTAAACCGTACGCATTTGATAACGGGTAAAGACTCGCTCATATTACCTTGCTTAGGGCGTACTGATATTGATATGCAAGCATCTGGGCCACAACGTATCACCGTTGAAGACTCGTTTAGCATGGTGCATGCTTCTGCGGGCGTGGTGGCAGGTGATATTAGCGAAATGCGATCTGAGCCTGCTATTATTGCGGGTATTGCTGAAGCAACGTTGGGCAAGCAGCCTATTGATTGGGGTTGGGTCATTGAAGATTATGCTCGGATCCGAGATTTGATTGAAAAAACGATTCCTGGTTTTAGCGACTTTAATCGCAAGATAAAACAGCCTGGTGGTTTCTATCTTGGTAACAGTGCCGCGCAGCGACAGTGGCAAACAGCGTCGAAAAAAGCACAATTCATGCAACATGATCTGCCCGTTCATTTACTGCCTGCAAACTTACGAGAACTCAGTAACGACCCTGTGTTCGTATTACAAACCATGCGTTCACATGATCAATACAATACCACCATTTATGGTTTTAATGATCGCTACCGCGGTATTTCAGGCGAACGTAAAGTCCTTTTTGTTAACGAGAATGACATCGCTGCATTAGGTATGGAGAATAACCAATTAGTCGATATTGAATCGCTGTGGCCGGATGGTATCGAACGTAAAGTGTTTGGTTTTAAATTGGTGGCTTATGATATTCCAGAAGGCAATCTTGCGGCTTATTTTCCTGAAACGAATCCATTGGTATCTATTGATGGGAAAGGGGATTTGAGTGACACACCAATTTCGAAAGCGATCCCGGTTGTGTTATCCGCGACGGTATTGAAGAGTGATAAAATAGAGATTGTTACCGCTTAACCCTCTCTTTTACTGCTGGAAACGGCTGATTAATTAGCCGTTCGATAGTTGCCTTTTTTGACCTTCGGGTGATTGAACGTCTAAACGTTAACCATATGTTACTAACTTTGCGGTATGTTATAGATTTATGTACACTCCATACAAATCTATAGAGTATCGTATGAAAAACAGTTCTTATTTTAAAAAATCAATGTTGCTTGCTAGCCTGCTTAGTTGGGTTTTAGTCACGCTTATGCCAGTGATTAATGCCAATAATAGCGTTGGTGTGTGGGCGACGTTGTGTACCGTTAATGGACTGGAACTGGTTCAGATCGAAGAAGGTAAACCCCAAATCCATAAGGGAAAACCTTGCCCATTCAGCCATTTTTCTTCTTTTCATGATCTTGCGTTATTAACTGTACCTGTACTGGGCCGTGTTAGTGTTTCAATTCAAGATCATTATTCGTTTTTAGCACATAACGTGCGTTATCAATGGCAGACTCCTCGCGCACCGCCTGCAGCCCTTTCGTAACTTAAATTATTACAGTACTACAACACTGACGTTATCAATGTACCGTTAAACTTTTATGTTTAATCGGGGATTGATGACGAAAAAATTTAGCTATACCAATTGCATTAAATAATGATCATCTATTTATTGTGATTGGTATTAATATGGATGACCGTCGTGCACTCGATAGGGATTTTGTAGAAAGGAAAATACAAAAATGTCGAAAATTAATCAGCCTGTAAATAAGGCTTCGTCTAACAGCGAGGAACTTGCACGCTCAAAATCACGTTACTTCTTAACTTGGCGCTGGCATTTTTATGCTGGGTTATTTGTGATCCCGTTTATGCTGATGCTGAGCCTAACGGGTTTAGTGATGTTGTTTGATGATGAAATTGAATTTAGCCGTTATCAATCAGTATTAGAAGTGAGACCAGAGGCTACGACTATAACTATTTCACGACAAATAGAAAATGTACTTGCTGCGTATCCGGATGCAATGGTGACTCAACTTATACCCGCAAAAAGTAGTGAGCTTGCTAACCGTTTCTCGATTATGTTTGAATCAGGTAAGACGGTGTTTGTTACTGTTAACCCTTATAATGGGGATATTATTGGCACGATAGATCGCAGTGATAGCTGGTATGAGTTGGCGAATGATATACACGGTACTCTATTACTGGGTGATTGGGGTGATTACCTCATTGAAATTGCAGCAAGTTTAGGCGTGATCTTATTAGTGACAGGCGTTTATCTGTGGTTGCCTCGAGACAAGGCCAGTAAGGCTGGTTTTCTTAAAATAAGAATGACAAGTGGACCACGAATTCTCATGCGCGACCTACACGCCAATATTGGTGGGTTATTGTCGTTTGTATTGTTATTTTTCTTTATTTCAGGTCTTGCATGGGCAAGCGTTTGGGGCGGTAAATTTGTGCAAGCATGGAGTAGCTTCCCCGCTGAGAAATGGGATGATGTACCTTTGTCGACACAAAGTCACGCGTCAATGAATCACGGCAGTGAAGAAGAAATACCGTGGAATTTAGAGCAAACACTGATGCCTGAATCACATGACCATGCAGCGATGTTAGCAGCAGGAGCGGGTGCTATGCAGCATGATACAAAGATGGCTCATGACATGAACATACACACCGAGGTTAAACTTGGTGTCGATCAAATATTAGCGCAAGCTAAAACGCTTGGATTTACCCTGTTTAAGCTTAACTTCCCTCGTAGTGAGACCGGGGTTTATACGCTAGCAGCGAATACCATGAGCGGGGATATTACCGATCCTAGATTAGATAGAACAACACATATCGATCAGTATTCAGGTCGGGTTTTAGCGGATGTAACGTGGAACGAATATAACCCAATGGCCAAGTTCATGGCTGCAGGTATCGCATTACATCAAGGCGATGTTAGCGTGGTGAATAAAATCGTTAATGTATTCTTTTGTTTAGCATTTATCTTCATTGCGATATCCGGTGCTGTAATGTGGTGGATCCGTCGTCCAGCAGGGAAGAAGGTACTCGGTGCGCCTCCACGATTTGAACATGAGGGTGTTTGGAAAGTGGGCTTAATCACTATAGTTTCATTATCGTTTATGTTACCAATGGCTGGTGGCACTATCGCCTTAGTATTGTTTGTTGATTGGCTTGTTTTTAGTCGTGTGAATAAATTAAAATTGGCGTTGAATTAGTTTTTTAACGCGAGGGTGATACAGATTGTAAAAAATAGGCCTGCTTGAAAGCAGGCTTATCTTGTTTTAATTTCTCAACGTTATATTCCCCAAGTTAAATGCTAAGCCGTATAAAGCATATTTCCTTTCTAAATAAAATTGACCTATCGATATAGGTGTTAGTGCTTTGTTGCAATTAAGTCTAATACTTACATTTCTAATGATTATGGTTGAAACTATTAATTTATTTACGACTATTTTACTGCTAATTAACCAGAATTTAACGGTAGAGTAATACTCTTTTAAAACAGTTGTTTAACCTATTGTTTATCGCTGGATTATGTATAGATTATTTTATTTTAACTATGTTGACGACAAATCTGGGGGTTGATAGTTACAGCTCTAACTATTATAGTTGTAGTTAATTGAACGTTCAATTAACAACTTTTAACAACAGTTAAGCATTGAATTATCAACAACCAAACATGGATAGTTACTTTTTATGCCCAGACCAGCAATGAAAACGGTAAGGCAACAGCAGCTGATTGACGCGACGTTAATCTCTGTTGAACGCCACGGTTTACACCACACAACAATCAATACCATTAGTGGTTTAGCTGGACTGTCATCTGGCCTTATTAGCCATTATTTTGGTGGTAAGCAAGGTCTCATTGAAGCAACCCTCAAATATCTACTCGATGAACTAAAACAAGCATTATTAAGCCGCATTTTAGGTAAAAACTTATCCGCAGAAGAACGCTTATCGATGATCGTCGAGTCTAATTTTACTGAATTCCAACGTTCAACCGCAGCGACTAAAACCTGGTTAAGTTTTTGGTCTCAAGCAGTCCACGACCCAGGGTTAGCCAGACTGCAACACGTCAATTGCCAACGTTTGTATAGCAACCTCGCATTTTCATTTAAACAATTAATGCCTGAGGATGTCGCGATTCATTCTGCGAAACAAACTGCAGCGATGATTGATGGTTTTTGGTTGCGCAGTGCCTTGAGTAGTTGCCCTGAAAAAGAATTCGAACAAGCCCAAATTTTATGTAAAGCCTTTATCGAGGCTGTGATCATGCAGCACGGAGAAAATAAATGTCGTTAGTTACTTATAAAAATTATGTCCACGGACAGTCTCTCTCCAATGACTCAGGTGAAACCTTTGAAGTCATTAATCCGGCTAACGGAGAAGTAAGTTATTTAGTTGAAGTTGCTGATGCGAGTATTCAGCAAGCGACAATTGAAAGTGCAAAAGTTGGTTTCGCTACCTGGTCTAAAATGACGCCGATGGAGCGTAACCGTATTTTATTAAAAGCAGTTGCCTTGTTACGTGAACGTAATGACGAGCTTGCTGTTATCGAAGTACAAGACACAGGTAAACCTTGGCAAGAGGCCTCTGTGGTTGATGTTGTCACGGGTGCAGATTCAATTGAATTTTTTGCTGGTATTGCACCAAGCATTGAAGGTAATCAACAACAGGTCGGTGATGATTTTTATTATACCCGCCGTGAACCATTAGGTATTTGTGCTGGCATTGGCGCGTGGAATTACCCGCTACAAATCGCGTGTTGGAAATCAGCACCTGCGCTTGCTTGCGGTAATGTCATGATCTTTAAACCATCAGAAGAGACACCACGCGGCGCAATCAAGTTAGCTGAGATATTTACCGAAGCGGGCGTACCCGATGGCGTGTTCAACGTTGTTCAAGGCGACGGTCGTGTTGGTGCTTGGCTAACAACACATGACGAGATTGCTAAAGTCTCGTTTACTGGTGAAGTCGGTACTGGCAAAAAAGTGATGGCTGCGGCAGCGGGCTCACTGAAAGAAGTCACAATGGAATTAGGTGGTAAATCACCGCTAATCATCTTTGATGACGCTGACATTGATAATGCCGTATCGGCAGCAATGCTGGCAAACTTTTATACTCAAGGTGAAGTATGTACCAACGGTACGCGTGTATTTGTGCAAGACGCCATTTACCCACGCTTTATCGAGAAACTGCGTGAACGCACCGAGAACAACATTATCTGTGGCGATCCGATGGATCCAGAGACTAACTTTGGTGCGTTGATCTCGAAAGAGCATCAAGACAAAGTATTGAATTTTATTGAGATTGGTAAATCAGAAGGTGCTGAACTCCTTACCGGTGGTCATGCTCTGCAACCAGAGAATGCGCCGAATGGTTACTTTGTTGCGCCAACCATTTTCACCCAGTGCACTGATGAAATGACATTAAGCAAAGAAGAAATCTTTGGTCCTGTTATGTCAGTGTTCACATTTGCCGATGAAGATGAAGTAGTTCGCCGTGCTAATGATACCCGTTTAGGTTTAGCCGCGGGTGTGTTCACTCAAGACATTACCCGTGCTCACCGTGTTATTCATCAAATGCAAGCCGGTATCTGTTGGATCAATGCGTACGGCGCGTCACCTGCAGAAATGCCTGTTGGCGGCTATAAGATGTCTGGTATTGGCCGTGAAAACGGTAGCGAAACTTTAAAAGCGTATACCCAGATTAAAGCGGTGTATGTAGGTATGCAACCACTCGAAAGTCCATTTTAGGGAGCCTATATGACTCAATCACAGGGACTGTATGATTACATTATTGTTGGCGCGGGTAGTGCTGGTTGTGTTTTAGCCAACCGATTATCAGCAGATCCAGCCAACAAGGTACTGCTATTAGAAACAGGTGGCAGTGACAAGAGTATTTTTATTCAAATGCCAACTGCATTATCTATTCCGATGAATAGTGCGAAGTATGCGTGGCAGTTTGAAACTCAAGCTGAACCGCATTTGGATAATCGCCGTATGCATTGTCCTCGAGGCAAAGTATTAGGCGGATCATCTTCTATTAATGGCATGGTCTATGTACGTGGCCATGCTCGCGATTTTGATGAGTGGCAGCAAAGCGGGGCAAAAAATTGGAATTACGCCAATTGCTTACCTTACTTTAAAAAGGCTGAAAGTTGGGCGTTTGGCGGCGATGACTATCGTGGTGATACAGGTCCCCTTGCTGTGAATAACGGCAACAACATGAAAAACCCTTTGTACAAAGCCTTTGTTGATGCGGGTATTGATGCCGGTTACATGGCAACCAATGACTACAATGGTAAGCAGCAAGAGGGTTTCGGCCCGATGCACATGACCATTAAAAAGGGTGTGCGTTGGTCGACGTCGAATGCGTATTTAAGACCGGCAATGTCACGCAGCAACTTAACCGTGATTACCCATGCTTTGGTACACAAGGTATTGTTTGAAGGTAAGCAAGCCGTAGGACTAGAATTCGAACGTAAAGGCAAGTTAACCAGACTATATTGCAATAAAGAAGTGATTCTTTCGGCTGGCTCGATTGGCTCTCCGCATATCCTGCAATTATCCGGTATTGGTAAAGCAAGTACACTTGCAGACGCCGGTATTGAGCAAGTACATGAATTGCCGGGAGTCGGCGAGAATTTACAAGATCATCTCGAATTTTATTTCCAATTCAAGTGTCTTAAACCGATTTCACTTAATGGCAAACTTGATCCATTAAACAAGTTGTTCATTGGTGCGCGTTGGTTCTTTGATAAGTCAGGTTTAGGCGCAACGAATCACTTTGAATCTTGTGGTTTTATTCGTTC
Source organism: Moritella sp. JT01 (assembly GCF_001574435.1). Taxonomy (GTDB): domain Bacteria; phylum Pseudomonadota; class Gammaproteobacteria; order Enterobacterales; family Moritellaceae; genus Moritella. The sequence continues at coordinate 89,557 of NZ_LOCN01000032.1, read as the reverse complement.
TAAACCCGGACTGGAATGGCCTGATTTACAATACCACTTCTTACCTGCTGCAATGCGTTACGACGGTAAAGAAGCGTTTGCTGGGCATGGTTTTCAGGTGCATGTGGGTCACAACAAACCTAAGAGCCGTGGCTTTGTAAAAGTCGTGTCTAAGGATGCGCATGTTGCGCCGCATATTCAGTTTAACTATCTCTCTCATGCCGAGGATATTGAAGGTTTTCGGGCTTGTGTACGCTTAACACGTGAAATCATTGGTCAACCAGCGTTGGATGAATTCCGTGGTGAAGAGATCCAACCGGGAATCGATATTCAAACGGATGAAGAGATCGACCGTTTTGTGAGAAGTTCGGTAGAAAGTGCTTACCATCCTTCTTGTTCGTGCAAGATGGGCGAAGACACTATGGCTGTCGTTGATTCAGAAACCAGAGTTCATGGTATTGAAGGATTGAGGGTGGTTGATTCATCTATTTTCCCAACGATACCCAATGGCAACCTTAACTCACCGACTATCATGCTGGCAGAGCGCGCTGCAGATCTGATCTTGGGCAATACACCGCTTAAAGCAGACGTTAGCAGTGTCACTGTAGCGCCAGAATGGCAGAGTACACAACGCTTACAGGTGCCAAAACGCCAGCCTGTTTAACGACTACATTGTTAACGACTACATTGTTAAGGACTGCATTGTTAGGGCCATTAGTTGTCACAACACAGTGCTTAACCATAGGTATCTGACCAGCCTAAGCCACTCTGGCTGAATGGTCTTTAATGCCAAACTCAATTCATCAGGGTTTAAATATCGGAAATTCGATATTTAAGGTTTGAGGGTGCATGCAATCTTAGTTTTTTATTACAGTCTTAATGCTCGATTACAGACTTTATCAGATTACACACTTAAACGTTGAGCAAGGCTATTTAAAACATAAGAAAGGATTAAATTTATGTTTTATACAATATTTACATGGAGTTTAAATGATGACTACTTGGCTTAGCATCGGTATTATATTTACCTTTGTTGCAATTGCATTTGTGATTTTTCGTTGGGGCAATGTGCGGTGTGTGGGTGTTACGCCTGTACGTACATTTACCTTTATCGCGATTCTATTTACTTCTGGTCTGGATGTGGGACTTATCATGTTTCCGCTGACCGAGTTTGCTGGTTATGCAAACCTTGCGGCAAGCCCTGAATACAGCTTTAGTAATCCTTTAGCGATTGAATTTGGTTTCTGGGCATTTCTGATCTGGGCATTTTACTTTTTAACTTGTTTCTATTTTTGTGTCATTGAACCAAGAGTTAAATTCTTCGAGATCCCATTAATTAAATTCATCAATAACCTTATCATTATAGGAACTTGTGCCTTTACTGCTTACTTATTACTGACCAATTTACCTTGGTATTTACCTGAATTAGGTGATGGCGAAACGATAGTGGGTAGTTTCTATCTAATTGTTTTTGTTGTCATTGCTGCGGCTGTTTACTCAAGTACTAGTATTCGTTATGTACGTATATTGAGTTTAGCGAGTACCTGGTTATTTTTAGGTCTGATTGTAATTATGTGGGCTGGCGCGTTCTTATCTGAAGAATCAAGCGTGAGTGAATTTACAACAACCTTTGCGTTGATTGGCGATTACTTTGGTAATATACATCAGTTTGTTTTACCGATGAATGATTACCATGAATTTTACTTATTCTGGTGGTTCTCTTGGAGCATCATGATTGGTCAATTCACTTCCCGTTTTGTTGGTGGCATGAAAACTTATCAAGTACTGATTGCAATGATGGTCTTCCCGTCTATTCCAATCGCAGTATGGTTCTCGGTACTTTACTACTACAGCGTGAATGAGATCGCGACAACAGGCTTCTATAACCTTGCGATGATATTAGTGGGCATCACCTTCGTGATTAACTCGCTGGATTCATTAGTACGACTTTATACTGATAATTTAAACTTAACAGTAGAACGTTTCGGTAAGGCTAAATACATTATTGGTAATGTTGTATTAATGAGTGGCTTGACGTTATTGTTCAAACTGGATTTCTTACAAATTCAGTGGGTTGGCGCATTAGCCATCGCACTTATTATCGGCTGTTTCGGTTATATTATGGCGAATAAATACAAGCAGGTTGCAGCGATTGAATGTTCACCTGAAGAAAACAAAATTGACTTTAATAAAATTGAGTTAGTGAACTAACATCCTTTCCACGCTCGTTTTAATGCGTTAATTAGTTCGATAGTGGTTAGGAATACAACAAAAGCAAAATAACGTATAGGCGTTATTTTGCTTTTTTCACATTTGCAGTATGAGTCTGGTGCTCATTTCTGTTATTGTTTCGAAAAATGAGGGGCGAATTATGGAAGGGTTATGGAAAAGTATGAAGAATTATTAGTATCATTGCGTCAAGTGATCAGAGCCATTGATATACATTCTCGCCAGCTGAATAAGCAGTCTGGTTTAACAGGTCCTCAGCTCATGGTGATGCAAAATATTGCCCTGCTTGATGCGCCACTGGCGAAAGACATTGCGAAAGAGATAGCCTTAAGTGCTGCGACAGTAACGACGATTATTGACAGACTTGAGAGTCGGGCGTTGGTGATTAGGAAGCGAAGTGAAACCGATAAACGTAAAGTGCATCTGTCGCTGAGTGAATCAGGTAAATTATTACTGAGTAGTTCACCTAAGCCGCTTCAAGACCATTTCATCAAGCGTTATCAAAATCTTGAAGAGTGGGAACAAAGCCAGCTATTGTCAGCTGTCGAACGCATTGCCTCAATGATGGATGCAGAAAAATTAGATGCTGCGCCAGTATTATTTGTTGGTCAAATTCAGGCGGAAGAGTAAGGTTTAGACCGTCAATTCACCGCTCTAAATTTTTAGGTTTTACCTATGCGGAGTTCGCTATTTCGGTGTATATAAAATCACTAGAAATAGCGTCTAGGACTGTCCATTATCTATTCTCATATTATTATGTACCTCTGTAAATAACCTGGTAAAACAGGTGATATTCTTAGTAAAACGAAATTATATTGAGATAAATATTAATGAAATGTTAAATGTTTGTGGTTGCTTATATCCGTAACATCAACAAGTACTTAGCTGATATATTAAAGGCTATATAATATATCTATTTGGGTTGTTTTTTAACGACATCTCAGATTTTTTAGCATAAACTTAAGAATTTAGTGGCTAAATCCTGTAATATTAACTGAACTTCATAAGATAATAAGGATGTTATTCATATGCGGAAAACTTTCGCTACCTCACTACTTCTTGCTTGTTCATCTCTTTCTACCTTCGCTAATGCAAGTGAATGTGGCAGTGTTACCATTGCTGACATGAGCTGGAATTCAGCAACAATCATCGCTAATATTGATCGCTTTATTTTAGAGCATGGTTTTGGGTGTGATGCCGAGCTCGTACCTGGCGATACAATGGCAACCGGCACGGCTATGATCGAAAAAGGCCAGCCTGATATTGCACCTGAATTTTGGAGTAATGCCATGAAATCAGCCCTTGATAAAGGTGTTGAAGAAGGGCGAATTCGTTATGCTGGTGCCACACTAACAGATGGCGGTGAAGAAGGATTTTGGGTTCCTGCTTATATGGTTGAAAAAGACCCGAGTTTAGCAACTATTGCAGGCATTAAAGCCAACGCAAAACTATTCAAGCACCCTGAAGACCCAGATAAATCTGCATTTATGATTTGTCCATCAGGTTGGAATTGTCAAATCACAACAACTAATCTATACGAGGCACTGGATCTTGCCGATGACGGGTTTGATTTAATTGATCCGGGTTCTGGTGCTGGCTTATCTGGCTCTATTGCTAAAGCCTATGAGCGTAAAGAAGCTTGGTTTGGCTATTATTGGGCGCCGACCGCTATATTGGGTAAATACAATATGGTTAAGGTTGATTTTGGTTCTGGTATAGATGAAAAACATTTTAAAGAGTGCATTACTCAAGACGATTGTTTAGAACCTAAAGTGACTATGTTCCCACCTTCTGCTGTGGATACTGTCGTGACTGAAAAATTTGCGGCAAGAGCACCTGAAGCATTGGCTTACCTTACAGCCCGCTCATTCAAGAATGCTCAGATGAATGAACTACTTGCTTGGATGGAAGATGAGCAAGCTGATGGCGAATACAGTGTTGAGTACTTCTTAACAAACTATGAAGATACTTGGTCACAGTGGGTTGATTCAGCTACCGCGAAGAAAATCAAGAAAGCAGTCTCAGAACTATAGCCTTTCACTATACCCAAACCACTTCAGTTGGCTGATTGTGCGCCTTGAAGTCGTTTGGGTATATATATAGCCCGACTTATTCGGGCTTTTTCATTTTAGGAAATAAATAATATGTCAGACAGTTCATGGCTTTCGGAAATACCGCAGCTAGATCGTCGCCAATTACTTGATATTAGGAAAACATTGGACGGCGCTTATCGCAGTTTTTCGCGTGAATACGGTGATAGTATTGAAGCATTTTTTGATCCCTTACTTACTTTTCTTATTTGGTTTGAAAAATTATTACTCGGCAGCCCTTGGTGGTTAGTCATTGCTGTACTCGCGGTGTTTGCTTATATTGCTAGTCGTTCTTGGAAATTAACCTTAGGCGTTGTTGTGGCCTTTTTCCTCATCGGCTTTTTTGGCATGTGGGACAATACGATGCGAACCATGAGTATTATTCTGGTATCCACCTCACTCGCTGTGTTTATTGGTATCCCTATCGGGATTTCGATGGCTCGCTCTGATCGTGTTCAGTCCGTTGTCACACCTATCTTAGATATTATGCAAACAATGCCTGCCTTTGTGTATTTGATCCCTGTGGTGATGTTATTAGGTATCGGTAAAATCCCGGGTGTTATCGCCGTTATTATTTACGCTGTACCGCCTGTCATTCGCTTAACGAACTTAGGTATCCGTCTGGTAGACAAAGAAGTGCTAGAGGCGGCAACTGCTTATGGTGCTAGCCCTATGCAACGTTTATTTGGTGTACAGTTACCACTGGCAATGCCTAATATCATGGCCGGTATTAATCAGACGATTATGATGGCGCTCGCTATGGTTGTGATTGCTTCTATGATTGGCGTAAAAGGTTTAGGTCAACCGGTATTAAAGGCGATCACCAACCAATATTTCACACTTGGCTTATTGAATGGCTTAGCCATTGTTGTTCTCGCCATTATTTTTGATCGGATTTCGCAAAGTTACGCAAAACGTACGTTACAAAATTTCGGAGGGCAGTAAGATGAGTTCGAGTGAGAAGAAAAGCCCGTTAATTCGTATTAAGAATTTATACAAAATTTTTGGTGAAAATGAGAAAAAGGTGCTTGAGCTAGTCAAAGCGGGTAAATCAAAAAATGCTATTTTAGCTGAAACGGGTCATACCGTTGGTTTATCGGATATTAATCTGGATATTTATCCGGGAGAAATATTCGTTATCATGGGGTTGTCAGGCTCGGGTAAATCAACCTTGATCCGTCATTTTAACCGCTTAATTGAACCTACTGCCGGGGAAATAGAAATCGCGGGTAGTGATGTTATGCAACTGTCGAGTAAAGATCTGCAAGGTTTTCGTCGTAATAAAATGTCGATGGTATTTCAACGTTTCGGATTAATGCCACATCGCACCGTGTTAGAAAATATTGGCTATGGTTTGCAAGTGAAAGGGGTCAAGAAGGCGGAATGGAAACAATGTGCAACAGAGTGGTTGGAAACGGTAGGTTTGGATGGTTATGCCAATCAATACCCAAGACAGCTGTCTGGTGGTCAACAGCAACGCGTCGGTTTAGCACGCGCCTTGTGTACCGATGCCGATATTCTGCTAATGGATGAAGCATTTTCAGCATTGGATCCTTTGATCCGAAGCGAGATGCAAGACCAGCTGATTGAGCTGCAGGAAAAGTTACATAAAACCATTGTCTTTATTACCCATGATCTTGATGAAGCATTACGATTGGGTGATCGCATTGCTATTTTGCGTGATGGGGTATTAGTACAACAAGGAACACCTGTTGATATTTTGCTTAACCCGATTGATGATTATGTGGAAGCCTTTGTCAAAGATGTAAATCGCGCGCGCGCATTGACGGTGGAAACGGTAATGCAACCGCAAATCTTCCGCATTTCGGCCGAGACAATCGGTGAAGCGGTATTACAAATGCGTAAGTCAAAACAAGACTATGGTTATGTTGTTAACGAGAATGGCTATCAAGGTGTGATCACACAAGATACCTTGGATAATGTTGAAAAAAGCGATTACAGCAATGCCCTAGATGCGTCTTTATTGGACGCTGTGCCTGCCGTACAAAGTGATGCGTTACTGGAAACTGTGATTCCTGAAATGCTGGATAATCAATTGCCACTGCCGGTGTTAAATATGGATGGTCAGGTTGAGGGGCATTTGTGTCGTTCTACACTTGCCGAAGTATTAAGTGATCAGCCGAGTGTGGAAAAGGATAAAGATAAAGTAACTCACGCTTAATGTAACCACGTTAATTATCGTATTTAAGTGAGCTTGTGCAATGATGAATGCCTATTACAGCAGGTCGGAGGTAATAGGCATTAATTATTCATTGTTTTAAAGAACGTGATTAAGCGTCTTCGGGTTTATCTAATAACTCAGCAATGATCTTGTTCATTTCGATCGGCATTTGCGCTAGAATTGCGTCTTGAGATAATGTAAGGTCTTTTTCGATATAAGATACAATCTTACGTGTTTCCATATCCATGACACCACCGAACGCCGTTACGTTAGTCATCATCGGGATATTCATACCACCAGATGAGTCAACGTGTAAAACAATAACATACTTGAAGTTGTAGTCTTTGTTAGTCAGTACGCCTGACGCTTTTAACTTACTTGTAAGTGTTTTCATTTTCTTATCAAGTTCAATTGCATATTTCTCCGCTGAACCTGTCATTTCTAGTTTATCTAGACTTGCTTGACGACGCATATTTTCGCCAAGTGTCCAAGATAGATTACCAACAACACTATACAATTGCTGACCAGAAATGACTGATGTACCGTATTCAGCTACAGCACCTGAAGAGATAGCTAGACCAACTTCAGCACTGTCCCCAGGTACGCCATGCAGGCTTATTGGGAAAATAAATGCAGGAGCACTGGTTGTCACTTCCAGTGGAAATTCTTGGTCTGCATTACGTTTTACTGATGAAGAGCTGCAGCCTGCAACAGAGAGGGCGATAACGCCTGACAATAATAGTGAGTAAAGAGATTTTGCTTTCATTTTATTACATCCTTGTTTTATTATTTATCTAGTTAATAGCATACGAAAGTACTATTGATTAATTACAATTTCACTTTAATAACAATCTATTACCTTGAAATTGGTAAACTACTTTAGCCCATGATTTTATAGAACTCAATGCTGAATAAAGTATGTAAAATAATTTATGGTTTAATAAACTAAAGTAATGTTTCTGTCTGGTTTGATTATTATGCGTAGGAATGGATTGCATAATAAAAATGCTATAACGAGGTTTATTTTTAATTAAATTAGGTTTTTCTAATACTTACAATGGGTTGTTTTAGAGGGTAAAAGCAAAAGGAGGGTAGATAAAAAAGGAGATAAATCTATCTAATCAAATTTAGAACGGAAATAATAAAGAATGAATATGTTATTCTCATTATTGATTTTTTTCTTTGGATCATCAGTGCTATCAGACATGCTCTTACCACAACAAGGGTAGGCGTTTTTGTTCGAAGATGGATGTGAGTGTTGTGCTGAATAAATAAAACCTGCTCGAACAAGCAGGTTTTCAGAATTCTATTAGGTAATAACGAGTTGTTTTGCTTGTCTTGCCTCGACGATATATCTTCTTTTCAATTTTTTAGCCATATCAGGTGTTAAGTCTGAATGAAGTAGTTCTAACGTGCTTTGGCCTTTGCTTTTCAGGTAAGCAGCAACCAATGGACGTGTTGGGTCTGCGTGACCTTTAGCCCATTCATAGCTTTTTACTGCGTTTGCTGGTGGCGTCTTTTTCGCTGCGATATAAACGCTGCCATCAGGAAAAGATACACGGTAAATATTGATCATGTTTTTCTCACTTTAATCTTCGTCATCAAAATACTAAATTTTATGGCGCTAGTATGACAGCTTTTCGGGTGTTAAACATAATTACTTGAATCTAGCACCGAGCCGATTTGTTCAATTGACCATTTATTTAATGCAATTGGTAATAAACGCTGGTGGTTTAAGCAATTAAATACACGGCTATTGCGATATGGCAATGCAAAAGTAATCCATCAAAAAGATCCTGAATGGGATAAATACTGCGCGCTATTCCCACAAAGTGTGGCTGCCCGACAAATATTTATTTTAGATATAGAAATGGTTCAATCATCTTGTGGCAAGTCCGTACCTTACTTCAATTATAATGAAGATCGCGATGACTTAGCTAAATGGTCAACTCGCCAAGGCAAAGAAGGCATTGAAAAATACTGGGTTAAAAAATCAGCAAAGTATTGATGGTTTTTAAACTGAAATCGTTGAACGAACAGGGATTGATATCCATAAGAACGCCTAAATAAAAATGATGTCTATACCCATGCGATATCAGAGACGAGTAGGACAAGCCGACGGAGGCGTTATGAAGTCTGAACATACTCTTCATACGGTTTTCTGATTGTGCATCTTGAAGTTGCAACTATTAATTCTATTTAACTCTTAAATACTTGCATAAAAATCTTTTTGATTAACTAGTTATATTATTGTTGCATTCAAAATGCAACAATAATATAGTGATGACGAATTCACAAAATTACTATTATAAAAAGGTATTTATAGATGCAAACTTCAATTTCAGAACAAGTTTTAACCGCCCTCGATAAGGTTTTAGTCGTATCTAAAACAGATCTTCAAGGCAACATTACTTATGTTAATGATTTATTTTGTCAGTTAACTGGTTATAGCAGAGAAGAGTTAGTAGGTGCTCCACATAATTTAGTACGCCATAAATCAATCGAAAAAAGTGTCTATAAAGATATGTGGGATACTATCAAAAATGGTGAAATCTGGACGGGTATTATACCAAACGTAGGTAAAGGTGGCAGCTTGTATGTTGTAGATACAACAGTACAACCTATCTTTGATGATGCAGGTAACATCACAGAATATATCAGCATTCGTCGAGTTATTAATGACCTAATGAGTGATTTTGACAGCGTTGAATTATCTAAAGAAGTATTTGACGACTTCTACGGAGAGTAATGATGAAAACTAATTTCGAACGGATTATTATAAGCTATGGCTCTGAATCTGGTAATGCAGAGCGCTTGGCCAGACAGTTTTGCGAGCTACCCTTTCTATCTTCCGTTAAATTGGAATTAGTTACTCTCAACAATTTAGTGATAAATGATTTATCCACCAAAGATTTGTTACTGGTGATCACCAGTACCTTTGGTGATGGGGAGCCTCCAGGCAATGCCGATGACTTTGCGTTACAGTTGGCAAGTCTTAACACTTTGGCTCCCTTTCAATATGCTATTTTTGCTTTAGGTGATGTAGCATATACCAATTTTTGTCAATTCGGCCAACAACTCGATGCGCAGTTACACGATAAAGGTGCTATCCGAGCTATTAATAGAGTAGACGCTGACTTGGATTATCGTAATTTTTTCACACAATGGGTCGATACAGTCAATGCAGTGGTGGCAGGTGACGATACGATTGGTCATCAGTTAATGCTCAGAGTCGAGCCTTATAGTGAAACTAAGCCACATCAAGCTAAAATAATTAATGTCACTCGCTTAAATTCCAGTTCTGCCGGTGTCTATAAGATAGATCTCGATATTGATGGCAGTGGAATGAATTATCGGGCCGGTGATTTATTATATGTAGTACCTAACCATAAATCTGAGTTACTACAAGATATTACAGACTGGTTTGGTGATGAACAGGCGTCACAACAATTACAGGGCAAAGAATTACGTTTGTTAAGCAAAAGCTTACTACGCACGCTAGCCAATAAATCAAATAATGCTAACTTAAAAGAAAAACTAAAGATCCGTAACAAAAAAGCACTTGCCGATTACCTTTACGGTCGTGATGTTTTAGATGTATTACAGGATTGCGGAGAAGTAGGGTATATCACATTAAGCGAATTATGTGATGCATTATCAGAGCAAACGGCACGCGCTTATTCCATAGCATCCAGCGATCAAAATAGTGACGGTAAAAGTGCTTCGCAAGTCAGTTTATGTGTAAGAGATATCGCTTATGAACATGAAAATAGAATGCATTTTGGTACGATGAGCAACTGGTTGAGTCGTTGTGAACCTGGTGATATCGTTGATATATTCACTCGGTCTAATAAAGAATTTCACTTAGCTGATGAAATAGACACACCTGTCATAATGATCGGTGCAGGTACTGGGATTGCACCTTATGTTGGTTTCTTACAGCAATTAGAGCGACAACAGAAAGCTCACACTGAATTACAAATAAGATCAGAAACATTACTTATATTTGGAGAACGATATTCCAAGAAGGATTTTTTATATAAATCTGAACTTGAAGATTGGTTAAGCGAAGGTGTTTTAAGTCAACTGGTTACAGTATTTTCACGAGATCAAGAACAAAAGCGCTATGTGCAACATGCGATAATAGAACAAGGTGCTTTGGTTTGGTCCCTACTCCAACGTGATGCAACACTATACCTTTGTGGTAGTAAAGATAATTTAGCAAAAGCCATAGATAATGCACTTATTGAAGTAGCACAACAGCACGGTAAATTATCATTTGATCAAGCTCAGAGCTATATTAATCAACTCACTGACACCGGGTATTACCGCCGGGATTTATATTAAGAACATGTCAATTAAAAACTAATATTTAATTATTTCTAAACCATATTACACAAGGACATTGAGTATATGACAATGTCCTCCCTAAAATTAATGATAAGTACACCGTATTGAGGATATATGCCTGTTCGTTTTATTGAAACCTGTCGTTTACCAACCCAGTTTGTTACTTTTGATATGCATGGCTTTGAAGATTTAGAAACTGGACAGGAGCACGTGGCCCTAACACTCGGTGATTTTTCTGATTGCAAACCTGTTTTAGCGAGAGTTCATTCAGAGTGCCTCACTGGGGATGCGCTATTTAGTATGCGTTGCGACTGTGGATATCAACTGAATGAAGCCATGAGGATGATTGCTGAAGAGGGCCGCGGTATTTTACTTTACCTTAGGCAGGAAGGGCGTGGGATAGGCTTATTGAATAAAATCCGAGCTTATAGCCTACAAGATCAGGGGGCAGATACCGTTGAAGCCAATGAGCGACTGGGTTTTTCTGCTGACCTTCGAGATTATGGTATATGTCAGGGAATATTAAGCCATCTAAATATCTCAAAGTTAAAACTCATGACTAACAATCCTAGAAAAATTGAAGCCTTAAGTGAGTTTGGTATTGAAATTGTTGAGCGTGTATCGATTCAAGTGGGAAAGAACCCCCACAATGAAGGTTATCTGACCACTAAGGCAGAGAAATTAGGGCACTGGCTGAATAACACATAGGATAATGGACCCAGTTCAATTACCGTAGGCTGTTCAGCGCCCAAAAGACATCGTTCAGCAGCCTTCATAACTGTATTTCAGGGACCTATGGTTTAACGATTACATTTTTGTAAGCTACTTACAAGGAACTATGCCAATTTTGAAACTACGATCTTCCCTTGCGCCTGAATACCAGCTCCTAAAGGTGGAAGCGGGTGTTCTAAAGGTCGGATCCAAATTTCGCTAGCAATAGGGTTCGAGTGAGACATTATGATATGACAAGTAGCTCCACGCCTCACATGAGAATAAAACATGGGTGAGAGCTAACTCATAAAGGGACAAGCTCGTGTCAGCTGAGATAATTCTGACACGAATATGGTCATGTAAATATTCTGATTTTAGTTAACTTTGTTACCCATTTTATAATATGCAAATACAAAGTGAAGAGCTTCAGCCTGACTTTTACCTTCAGATATTAACCGTTCGATGTCTTCAACTATATTCTTTTGTACTGCTATTGGAGGTAAGTTTTCGATATCTATCTCAATATTCATAACATCTTCAATACTAATTTCCATCTTTATTCCTCAGCTCTATTTTACTTTGAGTTTAACTAGATATAAAAAGCACGCCATAAGACGTGCTTGAGCAATACATTCCTGTTTTAATGTGTCAAGTGCAGAGCACCATCATCCGTTATTAATATAATTAATCCCTAAAAATAGCAATGACGCGTCCGGTTTCTGAGTCATAATTAATCAAGATTTTAGCATCCGCAGGATTATTCGTCGTATCTCCGAGCGTTCTCAAAATATAGCTGCACTGGCTTTTTCCACTACCGTTATCAGCACGATGGCGATAGGCGGTAAAATCAGTATCATCATTTTTATTTAGGGATACTGAAGGTGGATCTAATAACAAGATATTCCATAATGAAACACAACCTTGATTACCTTTCCCAATATTTTTAGTATTTTTTATAAAACCTTGGCGATTACCTTTATTAATACCCAATGGAAAACCGTTTGGGTTTACATCGATAGTCCCATCGGCATAGCCTGGTATATTTGTCATATCCGAGCTTAAACCTAAAATTTGGTAGCGAATTTGTACAAAACTAACCGCTTCTTGGTAAGCGGCTGCCACGGCTTTAACACGGCTTATTTCTGCATCTTCACGGAAATTTAAGAATTTTGGGACCGCAATTACAGCCAGTGTCGCCAAAATGATAATCGTGATAGCAAGTTCAATAAGGGTAAAACCCTGTGCTGGTTTTAATCGAGAAGTCATAGTTTGCCTATTTATACCGCAAGTCTTAATTATAACTGATTAGTGGTTTTTTGTTCATTTATTGATCTTCAGTTCTAGGCTTAGTTATTCAATATTATTGTATGGTATTGATTCGATTTGTGTAAATATATTAAACTGCATAATTATATTATTTCGTTATATGCGACCTATCTATTTACGCTTTACCAGTTAAAAGTAATGCTCCGTGTTGATTTATGAGATCTTACCCTGCAATCAATTACTCCTTAAGTGTTAACATCTCGTCGAGTTTACCTTTCTTTACTTATCCATAATAAAAGAGATTAAGTTATGTGGAATCGACTGAATAAATCTATGATGTGTTGCCAAATGCTCTTTGGCTTATCTTTTTACGGCGTAATGATTATTTTAACCCGCTTCTTTTTAGAAGATTTGGGGTATAGCGAAGCTGACACCATGATGGTTGTTGGTGCTTTTTCAGCTATTGGTCCGTTGTTTGCTATTGCTGGTGGTTTTATTGCTGATAAGTTCTTAGGTGCTTATCGCTCGTTAACGATTGCTTATCTTGCCTTTGCCATAGGTTATGGCTTACTTGTTTTCGGTGCATCGGCAGGTAATGTACAGTTGTGTCTGGTTGGTATTGCGCTAGCAAGTTACGGCCGTGGTCTTATGTCGCCTTCATATCCAAGCCTGTATAAGCGTACATTTGCAAGTGAAGAAGACTTTGAAAACGGTTACCCTGTTAATTATTCAGTTAACAATATAGGTGCCTTTTTAGGTCAATATTTATTCCCAATGTTCGTACTTGCAATTGGTTTTAATGGCAGTTTCATGTTATCTGCAGTGATGGCTTTCATTGCTTTTGCTATTCTCGTCGTTTCACGTAAACCGTTATTAACAGTAGGCACTGAAATTGAGCAAGCGCCGGTAAGCCCCAAAAACTGGATTGCATTCACAGCGTTATCTGTTGCAATGATTGGTTTAGTATTCTTTATGTTTTCAAATATGGATATTGGCCAGAATATTATCTACGCAATTGGTGCATCAGCGATCCTTTACTTCATCTCATTAATGCTGAAATCAGAACGTGCAGATGCATTAAAGATGGGTACTATCCTTATCATGACTGTATTAACAACGGCTTTCTTTGTTTATTACGGCCAAATGATGACTTCAATGACCATGGTAACAATTAATACTATGCGCGGTGACCTGTTCGGGTTTATTCCAATTGCACCTGAAGCGGCAATGGCAATGAATTCACTTTGGTGTATCGTTGGTGGTCCGGTGATCGTATATGTCTTCTTATCACTTGAAAAACGAAATATTAACTTTACGACAGCGACGAAAATCGGTTTCGCATTTATCTTAACGGCAATCGCGTTTGGTATTCTTACTATGGCAGTGCTGAATGTCGGTGAAGATGCTGTAATTCGCCCTGAAATATTTATGTTGATTCATTTCTTCCAAGCATTTGCTGAAGTGATTGTTGGTAGTATGGTTGTGGCATTCATCTTGTCTGTTTCACCTAAACACATAGAGAACTTCTCGGTAAGTTTATACTCAGTCGCTATGGCAATGAGTGGTATCGTTGGTGCGGTATTCTCTACGTCGATTGCGATGGAGAAGGGTCAAGAGATCACGCAAGAAGTGGTGCAAACAGTTTACGGTGACTACTTTAGCCTATTAACAGGTTTAGCAGTGGTGATGGTATTTGTCGCATTCCTGGCATCATTTGTTATTCGTAAGATGCTTGAGAAGAGTAAAGAAGCTGAAGGTATGACAACAGCTCAAGCGTAATTACACATTGTTTTAAATTATACGAGTAGGCTATGACCTAAGATATAAGTTATAGACCTACGAATTTACTTACGAAAATAAGGCTTCTAAATTGATATTAGAAGCCTTATTTATTTTTTCACCGCTAACTTGGCCAGATCCAGACCTGGCTAGTGCAATAACGCTAAGCCGAATTTTCCCCTTAATAGCTTAGAGTCCTTACTCTGTCATTGTGATCACCAAGGGACTCTGTCCTGACAGAAAGATAAGAATAACCGTTCGCAATACTGTGGAAGGTTGTTTTCATTATATAAAAAAAGCACTGAACGTATTTACGAACAGTGCTTTTTTATTACTATCATTTATTTACATATAAACAATGACGCTTATTTACTTAACCTTTATAGATCTTAGGGTTAAACGCATCACGTAACCAGTCACCAAGTAGGTTGATTACAAGTACAAGTGTTACTAGTAATACACCTGGGAAGGCTGTTATCCACCAAGCGCCAGAGAAGATATACTTAAAGCCTGTACTGATTAACGCACCCAATGAAGGTTGATCAACCGGTAAACCTAAACCTAAGAATGACAATGCTGCTTCTGACATAATGGCATTGGCAATTTGTACTGTTGAAATCACGAGGATAGGGGATAAGCAGTTTGGCAGAATATGTCTAAACATAATGCGCATTGATTTTAAGCCCATCACTTGTGCTGCTTCTACGTATTCTTTTTGTTTCTCGGCCAATACGGATGCACGAATAGTACGTGCATATTGTGGCCATTCGGCAATACCGATGATCACCACGAGCATAACGACGGCATATTGACTAAAGAATTCACTACCAAAACTGGCTTTAAAGATAGCTGAGACAATAATCGCGACCATCATCGTCGAAAATGAGAGCTGTACGTCAGCAAAGCGCATGAGGAAACTGTCAATACGACCACCGAAGTAACCTGCAGATAGACCTATCACAATACCTAAGGTTAATTGTACTGCAACAGCCAAGAAACCAATTGTTAGCGATAAACGTGAACCGTAAAGCATGGTGGATAAAATATCACGGCCTTGATCATCAGTACCTAATAGGAAACGCTCGTCACCCTCTTCTAACCAAGACGGCGGTAACTCTGAATCCATGATATCAATACTGGTAATATCATAAGGGTCTGTTGGTGCGATTAACGGTGCCGCTAACGCTGCGATCAAGAACGTCATAAAGATCGCAAAACTGAACATGGCGACCTTATCTCTTAAGAAATAATAAATAAGATCTGAGTTTTTGAAGCGTTCCCAACGAGTAGGAACATGAGATGAAGTAATTGTGTTCATACCTATTATCCTTTACCTGTAATGTTTACGGTAGGGTTAATTACCCCATATAACAGGTCAACTAGGGTATTTGTTACCACAAAGATTAAACCAACGAAGATGACATAAGCAGTAATTAAAGGTGTATCTACACGGTTAATCGCTTCTAAGAATAAGAAACCTGTTCCAGGCCACTGAAATACCGTTTCGGTCAAAATTGTGTAAGCAATCATAGTACCGATTTGTACACCACCAACGGTGATAACAGGCAGCATGGTATTTTTAAGCGCATGTATATAATAAATTTTGTTTAATGATAAGCCTTTCGCTTTCGCAAACTTGATGTATTCCGAGCTTAATGCTTCTAGCATTTCTGAACGAACTAAGCGGATGAAAAGCGGTAGCATAATAGAAGCAAGTGATACACTTGGTAAGATTAAATGCAATAAACCATCTTTAGTAAGGAAACCTGTTTCCCAGCCCATGATATTGACCGTTTCACCACGTCCATAAGAGGGTAGCCAACCTAGTTCGATGGAAAAAATATACATCAGTATGATTGCAGTAAGGAATACCGGTACAGAAATACCAATGCTACTTACAGCCATAATTATTTTCGTGAGCGTACTTTTGGGATGAATAGCTGAGTAAACTCCTAAAGGAATTGACACAAAAACGATAATTAATGCTGCGCCAAACACCAATTCAAGTGTCGCTTGAAGTTTATCTAAGATAACTTCTGCTGCAGGTCTTTTAAAGAAATATGAAGTGCCGAGGTCGCCTTGCACTGCATTAACAAGAAAACGGCTATATTTAGTCATGTAAGGATCATTAAGGCCTAGCTCATCACGAAGTGCTTGTCGGTCTGCTTCAGATACAGATTGACCAACTAATTCACGTAATGGATCGCCTAAATTATCTTGAATAGAAAATGCTACCAAACTGATCACGAACATTACTATCAAGGCTTGAAACAGGCGTTTGATCAGAAATGTGAACATTCCTTGTCTCCCAAAGTATTATTAAATCTATAGCGTTTATTGCTATATTTTTTGTAAAAATAATCGGTGTTTTTATCAGAGTTTTGATAAAAACACCGCATAGTGAAGTGTACTTAGTTATTTAACGACTAGGTCACCGAAGTACGGGAAGTTTAGTGCGTTTACAATTGGAGCAACTTGTAGAGTCGATTTTGCGCCCCAAGCTAGATCTTGCCAATGTAGTGGCACGAAAGCAGCTTCGTCATACAATATTTTTTCAACACGTTGCAGCATCACGCCACGTTTTGCTGTGTCTGTTTCAGCGTTTGCACTGTTTACTAACTTATCAACTTCTGGGTTTGAGTAGTGACCACAGTTATAAGCACCACGACCAGTCTCTTTATCACGTGTCATTGTTAAGAATTCAGAGAAGTTCGCAGAATCTTCAGTATCTGAATGCCAACCAATCAGCATCATGTCAGCAGCACAAAGATCAAACTCAGGCCAGTACTGTGCTTTTGGCATTGTTTTCAGATCAACTTTAATACCGATTTTAGATAGCATTGACGCTGTTGCCTGTGCGATCTTAGCATCGTTAACATAACGGTTATTTGGTGCCATCATTGAAAGTTTAAAGCCATTTTCATAACCTGCATCTTTCATTAACTGTTTGGCTTTTTTCAAGTCATAACGTGGCACTAGGTCAGCGTCATAGCCTGAATAACCTGCAGGGCCTTGTTGGCCTGCTGTGGTACCAAAGCCTTTCATGATTTTCTTCACAATCGCGTCGTTATTGATTGCATGTACGATAGCTTGACGTACGCGCACATCTTTAAGCGCAGGATTGCTGTTTTGGTTCATTTGGAACGTGATGATTCGTGTACCAGATACGGTTACTAGATCGATATCTTTCGCGTTTTTCACTCGTCGTTGATCATTTGGTGACACAGGGTAAATCATATCAACGTCGCCAGAAAGGAGTGCTGCAACACGTGTGGCATCTTCCTTAATTGGTACAAGCGTTAACTTGTCTACGTTACCTGGTGATGTTTTATCCCAGTAATCGTCAAAGCGTTCAAACACAACTTTTACGCCTTGTTCACGAGACGTTACGATGAAAGGACCTGTGCCAGAAACGTGTGTTGATGCGAAAGAGCTACCGTGTTTAACAATTTCAGATTTGTCTTTACCATTTTCTTTACCAGAATAGAACTTCTTATCCATTGGGAAGATATAAGTTGCTGTCTGTAGTACGAGTGGGTACGGTTTTGAAGATACGATTTCTACCGTGTAGTCATCAATTTTGGTCATTTTTTCGTATGGAGAAAAAACGTTTTTGAAATCAACTGATGATTTTAGACGGTCGAATGTCCATACAACATCATCAGCAGTCAGTTGGTTACCAGAGTGGAATTTTACGCCTTTACGTAGGTGAAAACGGAAAGTTGTGTCATTTACACGTTCCCATTTTTCTGCGATACGGCCTTCAAAATCGAAATCTTTGGTAAAACGAACCAAGGGATCAAACAACATGTGCGACATCTGTAGTGTACCGCCAGATAGTTGCTCATGCGGGTCAAGCGATACTGGATCTGCATCATAAGCAACAGTGATATCTGCTGCAGCAGCGCAAAAGCTTAGGCCTGCGGCCATTAAGGCAATGGCGAGTTTGGTCTTTAAGGTTTTCATTTGCATAACTCCTTCATGCAGGGACGTGACTCCCGATGTGTTGTGTTTATTTTTGTTATTATTTAGCGGTTGTTTTTTCGTCTAATTAATGGAATTTAGCTTGCCAATTTGTCACGCAGGCCTTTAAATTCAGGCATTAACGAAATAAGATGCTGGCTGTATTCATGCTGTGGCTTAGTAAATAAATCTTCTGTTGCCGCCACTTCAAGTAATTGACCTTTTTGCATTACACCGACGCGATCACTTACTTGACGAATAACGGGTAAATCATGACTAATGAATAACATCGTTAAATTGAGTTCGTCTTGTAAATCTTTAAGTAGGTTTAGAATTTGAGCCTGTACTGATACATCAAGTGCTGATGTAGGTTCATCACAAATTAATAAACGCGGACGTGTCGCGAGTGCTCGGGCAATTGAAATACGTTGACGCTGACCGCCAGAGAACTCGTGTGGGTATTTAACCCCAGCCATTCTGCCTAGTCCTACGTGATCCAATAGATCATGTACGATTTGACGAACTTCAGCTTCAGATGATGCTAATTTGTGGAAACGAATGGGTTCTGAAATGATATCAAAAACCTTCATTCTCGGATTCATCGACGTATATGGATTTTGGAACACCATTTGCATTTGACGACGAATAGGGCGACGTTCTTTTTCAGATTTCAATGCGGTTAAATCAATGCCTTCAAACGTGATGTTACCTTCATTAGGCGTATAAAGACCGGCAATAATACGTGCAATCGTTGATTTACCTGAACCTGACTCACCCACCAGACCAAAGGTTTCACCTTCGTTAATATGGAAGCTGACTTTGTCAGATGCTTGTACGTATTCACGTTTACTTTCAAAAAATGAATCTTTAGTCACAAAGCGAAGACTTACATCATTCACTGTCAGTAGTGGACCCGTGTATTCACGTTGATCCTGACTTTGGCCTAACCAGTGGTTTTTAATATCGATTTGCTTCATTTCTTCGGCTTCTTCGATATAGCTTACCAGTGGAAAACGATCTAACTTGATATCAGAGCGAGGTACCGCAGAAATAAGGCTACGAGTATATTCATGCGAAGGATCGCTAAGTACTTGCTTGGTTGGACCAAATTCAACAAGGTCACCGCGGTACATCACGGCAATTTTATCTGTTACATTTGATACCACACCCATGTCATGAGTAACGAGCATGCAGCCTACGTTTTTCTTGATACACAATTCACGGATCAACGTTAGAATTTGGTCTTGAATTGAAACATCGAGTGCGGTTGTGGGTTCATCGGCAATAATTAAATCGGGTTCACAAGACAATGCGATAGCGATAACCACACGCTGTCTCATACCACCTGAAAATTGATGCGGGTATTGCTTAATACGTAATTCAGGCTCAGGAATACCCACTTGTTCCATTAAAGTAAGAGCCCGAGAGTAAGCTTCTTCTTTACTTACATCAAGGTTGGCTAGAAGCGTTTCTGTGATCTGACGTTCGATGGTAAAAAGTGGATTTAGCGATGTCATTGGGTCTTGGAAGATGAAGCCTATTTTTGAGCCACGTACTTTGCGCATCTCTTCAGGCGTTAAACCCGATATTTTTTCACCTTCAAGATATACTTCACCGCTAGCAATCACACCTGGTGGGCTTAATAAATCAATAATGGCATTACCCACGGTTGATTTACCTGCACCAGATTCGCCAACTACACCAACGATTTCACCGCGTTCGATAGAAAAAGACAATGATTTCACTGCTGCGTGCACACCATGTCGAGATGGATATTCGATGCGAAGATTTTTTACTTCTAATAAAGACATTACCAGACCCTTATAACTCGATGATTCCCCATCCAGTCTGAAAAATTGATTCCATTCATTATCAGCAGTAGATGTCACTGATATGTTACGTGGGTATTAATCTGACAAAAAAACTGCGATAAAGCAACAAAAAAGGCATAAAAATCTAGATTATGTAAGTTTTGTGCACTAAAAGGCAGGTTATCCATAGTTTATTTAGATTTTTAAAAAATATTTAAGCACAGAACTATAGACTATTTACTTAAAATTAACCAAAAAGTAATATATTCACTCTTTCGTAACACCCTTGCTTAACGCTTGATAAATCCAATTCATGACGGGACCACTGGCTTGATCGCGACGTTTAACAATACCTATTTCAATTAATAGGGGGTCGGTAATATGCTTAGTAGATAGTTCTGTTAATGCACCTTTATACCAATGTATATTGGCGACATGCTCAGGCACTAGTGCCCAACCGATACCACGAATAACTAATTCAGTAATGTAGTAATAACTGTCGATATGCCAATGATTTGGCGAGGTGGCTTTGGCTTGCGTTATGCCCATGCGATCACGGATGACTAATTCTCTAAATTGGTTCAATTGTTCGA
Source organism: Moritella sp. JT01 (assembly GCF_001574435.1). Lineage (GTDB taxonomy): Bacteria > Pseudomonadota > Gammaproteobacteria > Enterobacterales > Moritellaceae > Moritella. The sequence goes on along the minus strand of NZ_LOCN01000032.1, from coordinate 68,604 downwards.
TTTTTGGCTCTGGGGTTTTAGCTAAAGGATGTTCGGGCGCAACGATCAAAGATTGGGTGAATTTACCGATAGACATGAATTCGAGTGAGTCTAATAGTGATTTTAAATGGAATAAGATGCCAATGTCGGCTTTTTTCTCATCGACCCACTTCGCAATGTCCGCTTGTGAACCACTGATAATATTGATTTTTAATAGGGGAAATTGCTTGGCAATATCTTCAAATAAATGCTGGAACATGATAATCGGCGCCGCTTCATCCATGGCGATCGTTAAACAAATTTCTTCACCAGCAGATACCGTTAATGCGCGAGATTGTAGGCGTTGACATTGTTGTAGTACCGCTTCTGCTTCGGCATACATATCTTCACCTGCCAGTGTCAGTATCGGTAATCGAGCACTGCGATCAAATAAGGTTATATCAAGGTCGGTTTCTAAATTGGATATCGCAGTACTGATTCTTGATTGTGCTTTACCTAAATGGCGAGCGGCGGCTGAAAATGAACCGAGTTTTACAGCGGTTACAAATGCTTCTAATTGATCAACTGTCCAATTCATTTTGTTTTCTCACTTTATTTGAGTGACTGCTAGGCGGTTTATAATCTACAAATTACGGATTCTATAAAATATTATAGCGGGCATAAAGGGAGCTAACTATCCGAAAATCGGATGGATGCTAACTTTCATCAATATCAAAAACAAGCATAATCCATAAAAATAAACGTATTCAATATTAAATAGAGGTTTTTGTGAGTGCATCGCCGTTACAACCAAGATCATTAGATCAAAACAAGACTGATTCAGCATCGGATGCGGAGATTAAACGTTCTTTTTGGCGTTATGCGATCCCGTCGATTGCCGCGATGTTGGTTAGCGGCCTTTATCAAATTATCGATGGTATTTTTGTCGGTCATTATGTCGGTGTAGAAGGGCTTGCGGGTATTAACATGGCGTGGCCGATTACCTTTGTTGTTTCTGGACTGGGTTTAATGGTTGGCATGGGCGGCGGCAGCCTTATTTCGATGAAGCGTGGCGAAGAAGACAAAGGTGCCGTACAGAAGGCATTTAATGTCAGTTTTTTCTTAATCATTGTATTGGCAATATTGTCGACTGCTGGTATGTCATTGTGGGGTGCCGACTTACTCCGTGTGCAAGGTGGTGACGGTATTACTTTTGAGCTTGGTTTCGATTATGTCAATGTCTTTGCGAGTGCGACTATTGTGACCATCATGGCTGCTGCGATTCCGATGCTAGTACGTAATGATGAAAGCCCAAATGTCGCCACGGCGTTAATGATCCTTGGCGCGTTATTAAATATAGTGTTGGATTATGTGTTTATTGGTTTGTGGCAGTGGCAACTTGAAGGCGCTGCGTTGGCGACTATTATTGCTCAGTTGACGGTTTGTATCGTAGGTATCGGTTATTTTCTGTCAAAGTATTCAAGTCTAAAATTCGATAGAAGCGTGATGATGATTGATCCGCGTATGGCGACAAAGATTATTAGCTTGGGCGCGTCATCACTCGTGATGTATGTATATACCAGTTTTGTATTTGCATTGCATAACCGTTTATTCATGCAATACGGTACGTCTGTGACAGTGGGTGCGTTTGCCATTGTAGGTTACATTATGACGGTTTACTACTTGGTGGCAGAAGGGATCGCGGAAGGTATGCAACCACCAGTGAGTTATTACTTTGGCGCACAGCAGTTTGAAAATATCAAAAAAATGCTGCTAATGTCGATAAAAGTAACGGTGATGGCTGGTGTTGGTTCTATCGTGATTTTGAATTTAATGCCTGACTTGATGATTCGTTTGTTCACTAGTGATAATCCAGAACTCATCGCTGAAGCAAAAAATGGCATTCATTTACATTTATTCGCGATGTTTTTAGATGGCATTATTGTGTTGGCATCCGTGTATTTTATGGCGATAGGTAAGGGGGCTAAAGCTTTGGCGATATCGGTCGGTAATATGCTAATTCAATTACCATTTTTATATTTCTTGCCACAATGGTTAGGAGTTAATGGTATTTGGTTAGCCTTACCTTTATCGAATATCGCGTTGTTTGTTATTGTCGCGCCGTTAGTGTGGCACGACATAAAACAAAGAGAGAACGTAGCTTTAGTTAATAGTCTTAGTTAGCTATTTTAGTTAGAACGCCTTGCTTGCTTAAGTTATAGCGCTCAAGGTCTTTGGCTAAAAACAGATTTCTACTATAAACAGTACGTGCTTCGTTTTCGATATCGGCAATCGAGGGGCTACTGTTTATCGTGTTTTGATAGCGTGGGCTAAAGTGAGTTAACACCAAATTATCAAGTCCTATATCACTGGCAAACTGAGCGACGAGTTTTGCATAACTGTGTTGCGGCCCTTTGCCTAATTTGATAGCGATATCTTGCGTATACGTTGCTTCATGCACTAATACGTTTGCGGTCTTGGCTACTTGAGTGAGCAGTGATGGGTCATCATTATCACCTGAGATGATAATTTTTCGAGGCGCTTGAATCGGTAATAAATAGTCTTGTGCACATATAATGCGACCATCATCGAGTTGCACATCTAACCTTTGTTGCAACTCGCCCCAAAGCTTGCCGCTAGGGACCTTGTCTTGCGCTAACTTATCGACATCAAGCTTATTACTTAGTCTATTTTCACTAAAACTATAAGCAAAAGAAGGCAGGCGATGAGAGAGCTCAGTCGTCTCAACGTCAAATTCAATAGCTAAGTCATCGAGTGTATTATTTGGCTCATCAATACACTTATACTTTAATTCATAGTTTAAATTGAGATGCATAGCCGTTTGCATTAACTTGATGAAGGTTTGAATTTCTGATGGTCCTACAATCCAAAGAGACTCAGTCCTGCCTTGCATTGCCGCACTGGCTAATAACCCGGGTAGACCATAACAATGATCGCCATGGATGTGGGTAATAAAGATCGCCTGTAATTGCGTTAAAGACAGCTTGGTATGTAAGAGCTGATGTTGCGTACCTTCACCGCAGTCAACTAAGCACCACTTTTTTGAATTAACCCGGTGAATAGCCAGGCCCGATACATTACGGGTTTTGGTCGGCGTACCTGCCGATGTGCCTAAAAATACGATTTCCATGATGCGCTTCTTTTGTGTTGTTATCGTGGTCTAAAATGACTATTTTGTTAACCAAGGTTGCTGTGCAAAACGTACTTTTAATAATTGTAAAAAATGTGATGTTCTGGCTGAACGAGCGCGTGAGTCAGTACCTAATAATGCCACAATATCGGCACTCGGCAAGCTGTAGTCTGGTAATAACCGCACTAATTCTCCACTATTTAATTCAGGTTGAACGTCCCATTCTGAGCGCATGATGATCCCATGACCTGCTATCGTCCAGTTTTTCACAACGCTGCCTTCGTTACTGGTAAAAGTGGGGGTAATGCGAATCGACTCTTGCTCTTGGCTGTTAGTATGGGTGAAACGCCATAAGGTCACATCCTCACTGTTTTCCCGTAACGCAATACAGGTATGGTTTTTTAACTCTCGCGGTGACTCTGGTGAACCATGGCGCTTTAAATAATCTGGAGAGGCACACAGAAAGCGTTGGTTAGGTGCAAGTGTCGCGAGCTTTAATGTTGAGTCCCTCAGTTCACCAATATAGATGATAATGTCCCATTTATGGCTTTCTGCCCAACTTGGCTTGTCCGAGAGCTCTAATTCGACGTTTAGGTTTGTATGTTGTTGTTGAAACTCGCCAACCAAGGGGGCTATGTAATCATTACCAAATCCTAAGGGTGCTAATACTTTTAGAGTGCCATTGATCCTGTTTTTTTTACTGGCCATTAATGTTTGCAGCTGGTCCATTTCTGCAAGGATGAATCGGGCTTTATTTTGCAGTAAATAACCTTCTTCGGTCAGGCTTATGCCACGGGCTTGGCGTTGTACCAGTTTTACACTCACTTTGGCTTCAATAGCTTGTAGGCGTTGAGTCACTGTCGGCGGCGTCACATTAAGCTTACGCGCAGCCGCGGTTAAGGAGGGCTGAGTTGAGATAGCATAGAAAAAACGCAAGTCTTCGCTGGTAAGCATTAAGTTCAAACCTAATATGATAGTTAGTAATCGTTAATATTATTCTAATTCTAGATATATCACAATATGTGTATTACCAAGCAGGTAACTGAATAAAGTGAGTATAAGGAGCGACTACTGTGTCAATTATAAAAACGATGTCAATTGGAAAGTCTACGTCAATCACAACAAGTTTAGCAAAGATAGACACGCCTTTTTTGTTGGTCGATAAAGCCAAGTTTGATATCAATGTGGCCTTCTTAAGAGCGAAGTTAGCCCCGCATCATGTGATATTAAGACCACATTTAAAAACCGTTAAATCCATTGCGGGTGCGAAGCATGTACTAGAAGGTTTTGATTCACCAGCCACACTATCGACCGTTAAAGAAGCGGAAGCATTTGCAGACGCGGGTTATACCAATCTGCTCTATGCCGTAGGTATCGCTCCGCAAAAATTACCGCGTATTCAAGCATTGCTTAATAAAGGCATTAATATCAGCATTTTGCTTGATAGTGTTGCGCAAGCAAAAGCAGTAGCTACATTTTGTCAGATGCAAAATATCAAGATCCCAACGCTATTGGAAATTGATTGCGATGGTCATCGAGGTGGTATCAAACCTGATGATATGCGTTTAGTCGAGATCGCAAGGATCCTTCATCAAGGTGGCGCTGAGCTACGAGGTGTACTGACACATGCGGGAGAATCTTATGATTGTATCAGTAAAAAGGCGTTAGTCGCTGCTGCTGAAGGTGAACGTAGTGCTGCGGTGATTGCAGCTACTCAGTTAATTGAAAGTGGATTACCTTGTCCTGTGGTGAGCGTTGGTTCGACACCGACAGCACATTTTGCGGAGAACTTGGATGGTGTGACAGAAGTAAGAGCGGGCGTGTATACCTTTTTTGATTTAGTAATGGCTGGTATTGGCGTTTGTAAGCCAAGTGATATCGCGTTATCGGTTGTCACCACTGTGATAGGTCATAACGAAGAGAAAGACTGGTTATTTATTGATGCAGGTTGGATGTCATTGTCACAAGACCGGGGTACGCAGTCGCAACGACAGGATTGTGGTTATGGATTAGTTTGCGATAGCGATGGCAGTATTATTCCCGGTTTGCAAGTCATCGGTGCTAATCAAGAACATGGCATTATTGCTGCGGCTGGTGGCGATATTGATGGCGCGAATGATAGCAAAAAGCTATCCGATATAGCGGTAGGCACACAGTTACGCATTTTACCCAATCATGCTTGCGCCACCGCAGCCATGCATGCGGGTTATTACGTAGTAGACCCAGAGCAGGTTGAACTTGATTACTGGGCTCGAATTCAGGGTTGGTAGTAATACTAATCATATAAGGGAAGATAAAAGAATATGAAATACATGAGTGAAGTATTGTCGAGTCAATTAATTAGTCATGACCTAGCGTTTAATGCGGTATCCGCTGCGTTCATTGCGGCGAGTGAGCAAGCGAAGTTATTCCCTGTGGTGATCGCAGAGGGGTATGCTGAAAATAGTGTTTTTTCACTTAAGTCGGCTAACACCGCAGAACTAGTGGGTTGGAAAGCGGGGAGTTATTGGCCGGGTAATATCGCCAAGAATATTCCTTGTCATGCATCGACTATCTTTTTATTAGATCAAGACACTGGGCGTTTGGATGCCGTGATTGAAGGCAGTACCGTTAATGCTTACCGCACGGCGGCAGCAGATGCCGTTGCTGTATCGGTATTAGCGCGTGAAGACGCGAACTGTTTAGCTATTTTTGGTACTGGCCATCAGGCATTTTATGAATGTGTTGCGGTTTGCCGTGTTCGTGATATTCGTATTGTGCTGGTTGTTGGTCGTAGCGATAGTAAGGCACAAGCTATGGTTGAAAAATTAGCAGATGTTGGCATTAATGCACAAGTGAGAGGGGCTGAAGAAGCATGCCGTGCTGCGGATATTATCATTACCGCAACGACTGCGCGTGCAGCGCTGTTTTCTGCGGCATGGGTACAAGCAGGTACACATATATCAGCAATGGGGGTCGATACCAAAGGCAAGCAAGAGTTACCCGTATCTTTGTTTTATAAAGCTGATTTATATTGCGATTTCACTTCGCAATCTGTCGTGATCGGTGAATTTCAACATGGTGATAAAGAGATGGTTATAAACAAATTAACCATGATTGGAGAGGTATTATCTGGATGTGCACAAGGGCGTGTCAATAATACGGATATTACTATTTTTGATAGTTCGGGTGTTGCGGTTCAGGATCTGTTTGTTGGGAAATATTTACTGAATGCTGCTCTTGATGCTGGGCATGCTATTGAGTGCTGACGTTTAAATATGCGTGGTTGAATAGTCGATATTTAAAAGGCGGGTTTGATACCCGCCTTGGTGATGATGCTCACTGTACTGTGGACCCTTTTTTTAACTTAGACTATGACCAAAGACAGAACATCTCAATGCTTTCTGGTAGATTGATTTCTCTTTGAATGATGTTTGCAACTCGAGCGAGGTGTTGAGGATCGACAATGGTTTCGTGGTCGGCATCAATCTTGTATTGATGAACCTCGTTGGCAAATTTATCCCAGCCGCTATACGCTTTATCTACTTGGAAAAAATGATTTGCGATGTGATCTTCCTCTAAATCATCTAAGGGTGAAAGTAAGTTTGTGGCTTTAATTAACACTAACTTCACGGGTAATTTTGTCGTTGGGTAATAGCTAAATAATAATTCCATTTCTATTTTTGCTAGTGCTAATAAACGTTTACTTTCAGTATCTTTAAATTCAAAATATTCAAGGAAGTTTTTTGCATCTTTATAGGTGACACCGTCTTTTTTCGCCGAGGGTGCGGGTAATACTGAATCGACTAAATAAATACCTTCGACGGTTTCTCCCATATTAATTAGCTGGTGGGCGATTTCATAAGAAATATTTCCGCCTAATGAATATCCGCCGAGAAAATAAGGACCATGAGGCTGGACGACTCTTATATAATCGACATACCGTTTAGCCAACGAACGTAAATCAGTTTCAGGCGTTTCTAAATGGTTAAAGTTGTATGATTCAACACCATAAAAAGGTTGGTCTTGATCAAATTCGCTAACCATATCTTTATATAATTCGGAACCTGTCATACTCGGATGGATAAAAAAGAGTGGTGGTTTCAAACCATTAGACTGAAAGGTCGAGATTGGTTTGAACTCAAGATTATTACTATTGGTTTCGTGTAAAAATGATGCTTGATCTGCAATGGTTCTATATATCCGTAACAGGGATACGTTTATTTTTAAATTCAGAGCTGTATTGATTTTGACGGCGAGTGTAATGGCCAGTAGTGAGTTACCACCGATCTTGAAAAAGTCATCTTTAATACTAATTTGTTCGAACCCTAACACAGACTGCCAGATATTAAGTAGTGAGGATTCAAGGTCTGTATAAGGCGTTATGCAATGCTGTTTTTCTTGTCGTGATTCTGGTTCGGGTAAGAGGTTGCGATTTACTTTACCATTATTGGTGAGTGGAAAGGCTTCTTGCCATATAAAGTAGCTGGGTACCATGTACTCGGGTAAACACTGAGAGAGGAAATTAATACATTTATCAATATCAATCTCTTGATTAGCGACATAATAAACAACGAGATATTTTGACGCGCTGTTATCTGTGACCGAGCCAGATTGATTCGCAATTCTGCTTTTTGCGAGTACGCAGACTTGTTTGATACCAGGATAGCTTAGCAGCGTATTTTCTAGTTCACCGAGTTCGATGCGGTGCCCACGGATCTTAACTTGAAAATCGTTACGGCCAATATACTCTATATCCCCATTTTCTAAGTAGCGGACAAGATCGCCAGTTTTATAAAGTTTAGTGTGGGCGTTATGGGTTTGTGATAGATGAAATGGGTTGGGGATAAAGCGCTCTCTGGTTAGTTGAGCTTTATTTAAATAACCACGCGCGAGACCAACACCTGAAATATATAACTCACCGGTAACGCCTTTGTCTACTGGCGATAAGTTTTCGTCAAGGATATAAACCGCTGTATTTTGTATTGCCCCACCAATGGTTGACGGTAAGTCACCTGATTTAAAATGATGTACTGTTGCACAGACTGTTGATTCACTCGGGCCGTATGCATTGATTAGCTGTCGCCCTTTGCTCCACATTAGCATGACATCCTTGCTGCAGGGTTCTCCCGCTACAATCAGTGTTTTTAAATAAGGTAACTCAGGGCAATCCGTTAACGATATTTGAGCCAATAATGAAGGCAATATTGTTGCAACTGAAACGCGTTCTGAGTGTAAGCTATTCGTAAGTAAAACGGGGTCTCGTTTTACTTCATCTGTGACTATGACGAGTTTTGCACCATGCAGTAATGCACTAAATATTTCACAGACCGAAGCATCAAAGGTGATTGGTGAGAATTGTAGAACAACACTGTTTTCATCGATATTAAAATCATGTTTTCGAGAACAAGCTAAATTAATGACGCTATGATGTTCAATCATGACACCTTTTGGTTTACCTGTCGTGCCAGAGGTATAGATAATGTAAGCTAAATCAGTCGATTTATTATAGATAGGTAAGCACTGAACACTTTCACTTTGGTAAGCGTTACGGTCTAAAGTGATGAGGCGTGGTAATTTTTGTGTTTGCTTTCCTTTATCACTTTTCAGCGCATGAGTCAGGTTATCAGTCAGTTTCGTATGCGTGATAATGAGTTCGCATTGGGTATCGGCTAATAAATAGTTAATGCGCTTATCTGGATCATTGATATTGATAGGGACATAAACAGCACCCGCTTTCATAATGCCTAATATCGCGATAAGCATGTCGATACTTTTATCTAAGAAAATAGCGATGAGCGTATCAGGCGCTATATTTTTGCCTTCGGTGATGAGATATTCTTGACGTATATAGCGAGCTAATTGGTTTGAACGTATGTCCAGCTCTATATATGTGATCATCTGCCCTGCAAATGTAGCAGCGACATTATAGGGCGTTTTTTCTACCTGTCCTTGAAATACTTGATAGATAGTTTTATTTTTTGGATAGGGAACCTCAACATTGTGTAAATAGCTAAAAGAATCATTTTTGCTTTCATCTGTAATTAAGCATTCTTGAATAGACATATATAGCTCCTGATGCGTACTTATTTACCGCTGGTGGTTAAGCAGTAAATAAGCGTGTTACCTGATTAGTTTAATTCTGCTTCTAACGATGGAGTCTTAAGTGCCGTTATCACGTGCTCTGCAATATACTTTGCATGTGCTCCAGCACCATATAACAGGCCTGTTTTATTTAGATCTATGTTGTTTAGGCCAACAAAACAGAGACCGTCACAAGTGGTGACACCTCGCTTGGTATCGGGATAGCCGTATTCATCAAAAACATTTTCCTTGATCCAGCTATAATCAAATCGATAGCCAGTCGCCCAGATTATTGTGCTAATTTGGTCTTTCTGGAATTGCAGTGACGTGGGGGCGTTGGAATAATCCGCTTTCGGTGGTTCAATAAAGTCAGGTTCGGGCGCATCTATTTTGGTGTCTAAAATATATTGATCAATTTTATCCTTCCAATTGATATAAGCAGCGTCGTTAAATTTCATATTCTCAGCCAGCGTATCAGAGAATATTAACGCTTCATTTGATACGTTGGTTAATCGCCCAAGAAGGACAAGGCCCTGATTCATTAACGCGGATAAATGAATCGTACTACCGCCATTTTTACCCGTAATCTGTGGGCTTGCAGGGAAGTGGCCATTCAACTCTTTTAATGAGGCACTTTTCATATCTAAAAATCCGATTAATCGGGCCCACAATGAAATATCTTTGCCACGATATCGACGCTGAGATTTAGGGACTTTACTGGTGGTACAGAATACCTTATGACCATATTCGACTAGCTCTTGTGTTATCTGAGCGCCAGATTGGGCGGTACCAACCACTAATACACCGCCTTCTGGTAATGATTGTGGATTTTTGTAATTACTTGAATGTAGCTGTAGGACAGCGTCGGGTATATTTGAGGCAATGCTTGGGATACTTGGTTGGTTAAAGGTACTCGTTGCGATGATTACTTTTTTACACAATAACGTATCGTTACCTGTGATAACTTCAAAGATGCCCTCATCATTTTTAAATACCTTTGTTGCTGTAATACCAAACTTAACGGGGGCGTTAAATGATGCGGCAAAATCCTCGATGTACTGACATACCTGTTTTTTATTCAAAAAAACATCATCGCTAAATTGAGAACAAGGGAAATCTGGCAGTTGGTTCATGCTGTTAGGGGTGACGAGGGTAAAAGAATCCCACTTACGATTTTTCCAAGAGGACGCTAATACATCGTCTTTTTCAATTATAAGGTGATTTATTTTTTGCTGCGTTAAGTAATAGCTAACAGAAAGCCCGGCTTGTCCTGCGCCGATAATAACTACGTCATAGAAAGTTTTCATTTTGTGGTCCTTATTGAGTAATTAACGGCTCGAATTGAGCTGCATATTGGCGTAAAGGGTGCGCATCATGTGTCATGCTTAGCCCTTGTATTTGTTCTTTACGTTGATTGATATTGTCAAAAGCTTCGGCGATGTAATCGAGATGACTCTGTGTGTAAACGCGTCTTGGGATTGCGAGTCGAACAATTATATTTTCCGAATCACTTTGAGTTTTGGCACTGTTATCGAGTTTGACGGAGCTAATTTCACAAGCCCTAATTCCGGCCTCTTCGTAAAGCGCCATATTCAGTGCTTGACCTGGATAGGCTGATTCGGGAATGTCCGGGAACATGGCTTTTACATCGATATATATGGCATGACCACCAAAAGGCTTTAGCACAGGAATACCTATTTTATCGAGCGCATTGCCTAAATATTTGACACTGTTAATTCTATATTTTAAGTAATCTTCATCGATACCTTCTTCAATGCCAATTGCCATTGCATGGAGGTCTCGCCCGGCTAATCCACCATACGTGACAAAACCTTCGGTTAAGAGCAATTGGTCCATCGCTTTTTCAGCCCATTGATCATCGTTGAGCGCTAACCAGCCGCCGGTATTAACGAGCGCATCTTTTTTGGCACTCATGGTCATACCGTCAGCGTAAGAAAACATTTCCTGAACGATGTTTTTGATACTGACATTTTTGTATTCTTCTTCGTTACATTTAATGAGATAGGCATTTTCAGCAAATCGGCAAGCATCAAAAAATAATGGCGTGTTGTAGGATTTACATAATTCGCTCGTTTGGCGAATGTTAGCCATAGAGACCGGCTGGCCACCGACTGTATTATTGGTGATCGTAAGCATAACGAGGGGTACGTCTTGTTGCGACGCTTCGAATAGTGACGCCAATTTGGCTATATCCATGTTGCCTTTAAAAGGATGTGGACTTGTTAGGTCTTTCGCTTCATCAATGACTAAATCAATGGGTATTGCATTGGCCTGTGAAAAGTTTGATCGGGTTGTATCGAAGTGTGAATTATTGGGAATGATGCTGCCATTTTTAGAGACTACACGGGCTAAAATACGTTCTGCTGGTCGACCTTGATGTGTTGGCAGGACATGTTTAAACGGCATATATTTTTGTACCGCAGCGACAAATTTATAATAAGAAGGAGAGCGAACATAACTTTCATCACCAAGGTGTAAGCCTGCCCATTGCTCTGCACTCATTGCGCTAGTACCTGAGTCAGTTAATAAATCAATTAACACATCATCTGAGTTTAATAGCACCACATTATAATGCGCGTCTTTGAGTAGGCGCTTACGCTGTGCTTCTGTAGTCATTTTTAAACGTTCAACACTTTTAATGCGAAACGGTTCAATAATTGTTTTCATCGGTTGATCGCCTTATCGGTTGGGGGGCCGTTAAAAATAAATAATTCTGAAGACAACAAACGCTAAGCGCATACTTTCAGAATCTTAATTACGACGGATTACGGATTAGGCGTTACACGGCTTTTTCTGTTCGCGCATAAGCGGCGGCGATATTGTTCGAATATTGTCTAAATGTTGTTTCATTGTCCGTATTATAAAACTTGCTGTGTGTTGACTGTGGTGGTTGTTTCATTTTGAATGCATCACGTGGATTAGCAAAGAAAGGCATCGAGCTGCGTTCGCTTGTTTCAATGTTTTCGGTTGGGCCTGTCACGGCATGCATTACGGGTTTAATGCGTCCATTACTGAGAGAATTCATTGTCTCACCGACCATAATCACGATCGTGCCACGAATGGCTGGAATACCAATGTAATCCTCTCCAGATTCAACGTTTAATCCCACATGACCGTTCTCAGAAGGAAGCTGTGTGAGTAACGTTACTGATGACGCATCGGCATGTGTCACCATACGAGATTTACCGAGTGGCTTTTCAGGGTAATAACATTGGCAATGTAATACTGTATCTTCACCTTGGAATAAGTTTTGCCATTGATCATGAGATTTCAGATCAAGCGCTTCACCGATGCAATCAAGCACCTGATCGGAAACGTCGGATAACTTGTGCTGCATTTTTACGTAGGCATTATAAAATGCTGTGTTGGGGGCGACATTTTTAATTGGACCCCAAGCATATTTGGTATATTGGTTAATCGCTTTACCGCCATTGAGAGAATTTTCGTATGCACCAGCGCCATAAGCTGAATAACCACGCAAAATAAGCGGTAGCTCTGGATGAGACATCTTTTCTTTTTCTTTTTTGGGCTGGTTAAAGAAATGGCGGGTGACATTAAATACGGTTTCAATTTCACTTTCTGGAATACCAAAATTTTTGATATAAAAAGGGAGGTTATTTTCTAATGCCGATTTTAACGTATCTAATCCTTTACCAGCACGCAGTTCTTGCAGATCAAAAATACTAATTTGAGCTGAAAGACTTGCTTCTGAGCTCCAATTTAGTTGACTAAAATCCAATATTCCAAAATCAGGTTCTGTGATTGCAGTGGCTTTTTGCTTATTAATTGTCAAAGTTGTCATCGTAAACTTCTCCTGAACATTGTTATTACTAAAGGGATTAATAGAGGTGATTAATATTTCGGGTCTGCTTTTATGATGCCTAATGTCGCTAATCCTCTGGTTAATAAGGTATAAGTGGTAAGCACTGCGGCTTCGATGAGGTTAAAAGCAATGGGTACATTAAAAATGCTTTTCTTTGCGTTATCGTAGTTACTGTGTGGGCCATACAGTCGATAAAACGATGGCATTTGCGAACCAACCCATAACCGATAGGTTAAGATTGGATTTAAGAAGGTGGATAAGCGCCAAGGTGAGCATCCAATGACTTTAGAAAAATCAGCCATGTAGCCAGTGTAGTGAACAAGTGAGCGTACATTACGGTTTTTAAAATACACTTCGTCTTCATAAAATGCTTGTTGTGCGATGAGTTGTTTAAGTTTGTGCATTTCTGGTAGTTGTTTTTTACCGCTGCAAAGTAAAGCAAAATAGCGGCTTTGCATTTCAGAGCAGGCTGGTACACCACCAACGGCTGGTCTAGCCCAACCGATAAAGACGATATCACTGCCTAAATCGGGATGGATCATATGTTTATAGAGTTGTCTCATGTCCGGTAATTTAATATCTTCGAGAAAATCGAACTTATCTGTATAACCAGTATTTAACATGATCATATCAATGCTTTCTTTATGACCATCGTTAAAAGCGACATAGTCCTCACCTAAGTAATCAATACCTGAGGTATTCACTGCCATTTTGTTGTCGACGATCCTATCGACAAAGACGTCATTTTTTAGGTTAAAGTAATTAAAGTAGTTGCCCGCTTTTAAGTTCCAATCGGCGAATGCTCTGGTTTTTTCTTCTTTACCAAACTTCTTCATTATTTGGAATTGTAATTTCATTCTGGCGTTACCTGCAGATACTGGCATCGCGTATAGGAAATGTGAGGTATAAGCGTCACTTGGGTGATCTTTAGCTAAAGGAAAGCGCTCTACAGAAGGTTGACGTTGACGTAGAGAAAGCATGCATTTGTCTGCGACGCCCGCTATTTCACTTGCCACATCAACACCTGTCTCGCCCATACCTATGCACAAGGCAGATCTGCCAGCATACGGCTTAGCATTTTTATAAAATGCTGAGTGGTAAACATCGCCTTTGAACGTTTCCAGTCCTTTTATATCAATGTATTTTGGTACGCGGCTGCTACCTGTACATACCGCAATCGCATCAAAAGTGAATGATGATACTTGCGCTTCATCATGTGTAGATCTGACGTCAACATGAAACTTACCGTTATCTAATTTTTTAACATTATTGACGGCACTTTCATATGTTATGTGTTGGTCTAAGTTGAAATGTTTAGTGAAATCTAATAAATATTCTTGATATTCACGCGCTGACCAAAACTTTCTTTGTTCGCTTAATGCTGGAGGGTAGCTTGAGTAAGCCATCATATAATTAGATATTGTCAACATAGTAGAGTCATACGACCCTGATATTTCTACATCATCACTGCAGTAAAAGTTGCCGCCTGGTTTATCTAACGTTTCAAAGCAGGCTACTTGATGTCCTTCATCGAGCAACTCTTTAATCGCAACTAATCCAGAACTACCCGCTCCGATGACACATATATTTTTTTGTTGTGTTTGCATAAATATCCTTTAGACATAGCCTCAAAATGAGGGATGTAAATTAATTTAATTAGCACATTTAATTTCGATATATATATATAAAATATAATCTTGTCCATAAGCTGTTTCGTAATTAACCTTGCTATATCAATGTTTAAAACTTGTTGTCCTATTTATTAATATGGCTGTGGTTTAATAATGTCAAGGTTAAAGTTAAATTAAATTAAATTGAACTTATCCCTATTGGAGTATGTCATTGTCATGTTTTCGTTTCAGGTTGTCACGTTAATTAATGTTTTTAAATCAGCAGTTTACAGTGGGTTTTTTGTTGTGTTGATACGTGGTGTTAATTATTGTGTATTTTACATGCCTAATTAACATGTTGGTTTTATATATTTATTTATCATGTTTTATGTATTTAATATGTAAAATCAATATATGAATTAATTTGTTACATATATAATTATTCATATAATGAATTATTTTAATATATTAATTGATTATATTAGTTGGTTTATTATTTTTATTATATTGGTGTTATTGACAATACGTTATTAACAGGTGATGTTGACGAATCGTCATCACTGCTGCTTAGTTATATTAGGATTTTTGAAAGCATCTTTAATTTATTGAGCATTCTCGGCGGTATTGTTTAAACGATTACTATCGATTTTGAATCTCAATATAGTAAAAAGGTAATTGGTGTTAACTTGATCGATGAAATGACCGAGATTACGAATAAGAGAGTCGGCTTGTGATATGAAGAGAGTCGGGTGGGGGGGAATAAATAGAAAGGCGGGCTGTGATACCCGCCTTTCTATTTGTCTTTATCATCTTTGACGAAAAATGCTGTCGTTATTCAACAAATGTGAATAAATGCTGTTTTACAGAATCAGATGCGAACGCATGTTCAATGCTGATCTTGTAAATGTTGAAGTAGTCTTCACGGCTTAAGCTAAATTCTTCCATTACTTTACGTACTTCATCTGTCATTGTGGTATTTGACACAGTACGGTTATCAGTATTAATGGTGATTTGAATTCCGTCTTGGTAGAAAGCTTTAACAGGATGGCTTGCTAAGTTTTCAACGGCTTTGGTTTGCACATTACTGCTTGGGCATGTTTCTAATGCAATGTTTTGTGTTTTAACAAGGTTGTATGCATCTTCATGGCCAGTAATATGAATACCATGACCAATACGTTCAGCACCTAATAATGACACAGCATCAAATACGTTTTGACCCACACCTTGCTCGCCAGCATGAATCGTTACACGGTAGCCTTTTTCAATAGCATATTGTGCATAAGGAACAAATTCAGCGCAGAATCCTGGTGCTTCACCACCTGCGAGATCGAATGCAACAATACCATCGTTTAAGTATTTAGCGGCCGTATCCAGTACTTCTTTGATTCTGTCTTTTGGCATATGACGTAAGATAGATAAAATGTAGTTACCCTTGATGTCATACATTGCTTCGGCACGTTTCATACCTGCAACAACACTATCAAATACTTGCTCAAGGGTTAGACCCTGCTCAAGGTGTAGCATTGGACCAAAACGTACTTCTAGGTATTTTACGTTTTCTTGTGCTGCGTCTTCAAATACTTCAAAAGAGATGCGCTCAATACCTTCCGCTGTTTGCATTACTGATAATGGCAGGTCAAAACGCTGTAGATATTCACCAAGATCTGTACATGTTTCAGGTGCGATCATTAAAGTTCTGATTTCTTCAATGTCGTTACTTGGTAGGGTAATGTTTTGTTCCGCTGCAAGCGCAATGATTGTTTCTGGGCGAACACTGCCGTCTAGGTGGCAATGTAGGTCAATCTTCGGTAAGTCAAAGTAATTCATGAGTCTCTACCTTTATCTATTTTTTTAGGTTTTAAAGTTACAGACTTCATAATCAAGAGTTTAAGGATCTTGGTAGAAACTCCCAAACCATATTATTGGGATTATACGAAGTTATTTAACCGCGTAGTTTAGCAGTCTGAAAACGACTCTGCAATTCGCTTAGACTAGTGCCTTAATCAATTTTGCTTATTAGCGACGTGTATGGTTAATAATGGCCATGAAAAAACAATTAGATTGACCTCGATGACAGACGTGAATTTGAGTACGATGAAATAACAGAAAAGTTGTGTCATCGCATCTCATTTTGGTTTACTTGCTATGAATGATGGTGGCAATAATTTTTAAGTGTTTGTTTTTAAATTGGAAGGTTGTATTTTTTGTAGAGGTGGGTATTCGGGATTAACATAACCCATTATCTCACTGTTTCAATAATTAAAAATGTACTGGTCTGACCGAATTGTTTGATAGAACTCTAACTTTGTTGTTTTTATGTTCTTTTTTCGTTGCGCAAATTAACAATTAAGCATAGTTTTTATATAAGCCTCTGGAGAGGTTTGATCTTGACTGGCATGATTACTGTTTGAATATCCGTCAATACATGTTGTATGTAATTACGCCTATTTTCGACTTTCTAATTTATTACATGGAGTTCTTGTGAAATCAATTTTTTTAAAAAGTTCCCTTAAGTTAGCGATGGTAGCGGCAATTAGTGCACCTGTACTTGCGGCAGCACCTCAAGTACCCTCAATCGCGTGGGCTGATTATTCAAAACTAGGTTTTGTCACAATTAATACTGATGCGATCGTTAGTTATAAAGACATGTATACACGTGTTGACGTTGTTGAAGTACCTGTTTCTTGGGATGTTTGGTCTGGTGATAAAGCGACAAAATGGGAGGTAGAAGTTAACGGTGAAATAATGATGTCTGGTTCAGGTACAGGGAAAAGTACTGTTTTATCTTTCACTGAAGGTGGTTTAAAAGACATGGTTGTGCGTTTATGTAACGCCGATGGTTGCAGCGAAAGCGCAACGACTGAACTATTAATCTCGGATACAGACGGTTCGCATTTAAAAGCGGACCTGCCAATGACGACTGATCCGGCTAACACTCTTTACGCACAACAAAAAGATAATATTGTCGGTACTTACTTCGTTGAATGGGGCGTTTACGGTCGTAAATACAACGTTAACGATATTCCTGTTAATAACCTAACGCACATTATCTACGGCTTCATTCCAATTTGTGGTGGTACAGGTGATAACAAATCTTTATTAGAGCCAAACCCATCGGGTCACCAGTTATTAAAAAAAATGTGCGCAGGCCTGCCTGATTACTCTGTTGTTATTCATGACACATGGGCGGCACTTAACTCTTCTTACGGTCAACCTGCAACACGTTTAGACGGTAAAAAAGTGGGTTCATTAGAAATAGGTAAAGGTACTTACGGAGGCTTAATGGCGCTTAAAAAAGCGAATCCACACATTAAAATTCTTCCATCTATCGGTGGTTGGACATTATCTGACCCATTCTTCGGTTTCACTGAAAAAGCAAACCGTGATGTATTTGTCGCCTCTACAAAAGAATTCTTAAAAACGTGGAAATTCTACGATGGTATCGATATTGATTGGGAATTCCCAGGTGGTGACGGTGCAAATGCAAGCTTAGGAGATCCAGACAAAGACGGCCCAGCTTACATCGCATTAATGCAAGAATTACGTGTAATGTTGGATGGACTTGAAGCTGAATATGGTCGTAAATATGAACTAACATCTGCAATTGGTGTTGGTTACGACAAGATTGAAGATGTTGATTATGGTGCTGCTTCGCAGTACATGGATAATATCTTCATGATGTCTTACGACTTCTACGGTGCATGGGGTCCAAATACGGGTCACCAAACCGGTATTTATTGTGGTGCTCACATTTCAGCTGACAAATGTAACGGTACTGGCGAGTTTGCTGGGAAACCTGAATACACATTAGATAACGCAACTAAACTTTTACTCGCACAAGGTGTGCCAGCTAAGAAATTAGTTGTTGGTGCTGCAATGTATGCTCGTGGTTGGCAAGATGTTGTAGCTGAAAATGGTAACCCAATCGGCGCTATCGGTTCACACATCGATTCTTCCGAGGGTAGTCCATTTAACGGTAGTCTGGGTGGCGATGGTACCGACGTAAACGAAGCCGCTTGGGCTTGGGAAGCTGGCATCATGGATTATCGTGGTGTCCTTAAATTCCTAGAGTCAAACCCAAATGCAATCATAGGTTGGGATGAAATAGCTAAAGCATCATTTGTTTGGGATGAAGTGAGTAGTACATTGTTGACATATGATACGCCTCGCTCAGTACTTGCTAAAGGTGAATACCTTAAGAGCCTAGGTCTTGGTGGTCTCTTCTCGTGGGAAATTGATGGTGATGGTAACGGCGATATCTTAAACGCAATGAACCAAGCTGTAAATAACCCACAAGGTCAAACGGATTGGTCTGGTAACATCATTACGAATGAAGCTCCGAGCATTAGTATTGCATCTCCATCTGGTTCAGTGGTTCATACTGAAGGTGATACAGCTCAGTTCTCAGCATTAATTACGGATGATAAATCAGTTGCAACTGTTGACGTCACTGTTAATGGTGTAACTAAAACTGTGACACAAGATGCTACAACTTACTCTGGCAGCTTTGTGGTAACGGTTGGTAGCAACACTGTTATATTCAAAGCAACAGATAATGAAGGCGCTTTATCTCAGAAAACCGTCACCATTACTGGTAACGCTAAAGGCTTAGTTTGTGAAGAAGGTTCTTCTGTTGTAAACGGTGAATGTGTTGTAGACCCTGTCGTTTGTGAAGAAGGCTCTTCGCTTGTCGATGGTAAATGTGTTGCAGATGAGGTTGTTAGTGAAACACCATTTGTTGCTGGTTCGACTAAAGCATCTAACGGTGAAGTATACTCGTATCAAGGCTTGTGTTACGAAGCTAAAAATAGCCCTGGTATTTGGGAAGTACCAACCGCAACATCTTGGTTCTGGATTCCTATGGCATGCGCTGGATCTTAAGTTGACCAGTTAATGAGTGATGAAGAATCGTCACTCATTGACGATGAGTTGTACTGGTACTAAATTACGCATTAATATTTTACTGATAAGAGATATTAATGCGTTTATCAATTTGAAGGGTGATGTTCGCCTATATAGGGTTATCACCAAACGCTATTTTTTTCTTCATATTGGCAATAATCGCACCGGATAATATTAATGCGAGTGCAATGATGATGTTAGTAGACCAAGCATTAAGACCTGCAATGGCCAAAATGACAGATGAGATGAGCGGTGTACTGAAACTTAATGACGCTAGTAATTGCTGATTACCTTTTTTTAGGGCTATGTCCCATAAGTAAAACGCGCCGCCGACAGGACCTAATCCGAGTAACAATATTCCGCCCCATTCTGACATGCTAAAACTCCAATTACTGGTTTCAAATTGCCAATGCGCGATTAATGCCAACAATGCAACGGCTGCAGATAACCACGCGATATCTTCAACGTCGTTGTTTGATGTGGATAAGAACCATGAATAACTGCCCCAAATAACAGCGCAAATAGCAGCAAGAAAATAACCAATCTGATAGTCGCTATTTAATGTTAGCTCACCATTACCAACAATAATGAAAGCGATGCCGATAAACCCTAAGCTGCCGCCGATAAGTGCTCTTAGTCGATTTTGTTTGTTGGCGACCAGTGTTGCTAATAATAATGGCCATAGATACACAATTAAACTGACCTCGATAACGGGGGCTAATTTAAGCGCCATGAAATAACAGAAGTGAAAACCAAACAATCCAATTATGCCAATCAGCCACTGTGCTAGGGTTAGCGATGGTTTGGTAAATATGGGCTTTTTAATCGCGATGCGCTTGATGATGACAATGATTGCGGAGATAGAAAAACAAAGTGAAAGTAATTGAAATGCAGGTATGTTCGCAGTTATTGTCCCTAAAAGCGCCAAAGTACCCCATAATCCGATTGCAATAAAACCGTATAATGTAGCCATGATTTATGATCCTTAAGTAATTTTAATGACCGAATTATAAGGTGTTCATAAATTAGCTTGTTTGCTGAAAGGACGTTTTTGTTGGCTAATACGCTGCTGTTGTATTGCTATGGGATAGGATAGGTAAATTGTCATAGATGATGAGTTAGTAGCTGAATGCTTTAGGCGATTGACCAAAATAGTTTGAAAAACGTCGACTAAAAGCTGACAGGTCTTGGTAGCCAACTTGCTCTGCGACAATGCGAATAGGCAGATCGGTATGAGCGAGCAGTGCTGAGGCCTTTTCCATCCGCAGTTGGGTGATGTATTTGTGGGTAGCCATGCTCATATTTTGCTTGAACAGCTTCTTGTATTGGCTTGTGCTTAAACACGCAATTTTAGCCAACTGCTCGATGCTAAATAGCACACTGATATCTTGTTTGATGAAATGGATAACCTCTGCTACACGAGCGTCGATACGTTCATGACATGTTTGTTGAGCAAGGAGTTGATAGAACAATTCAAACGCAGTCGATTCAAGCTGTTTATTTACTTGATGTGCCAGTTGCTTATCGATGAACTGTATATACGCAAGTAGAGGGGGATTTATCGAGAATTTTTCAATACCTGATTCGGTAATGTTATCTGGAAAGCTTTCCATATCAACGACAATAAAACGGGCTGCATCATCTGCCCGAAAGTCATGTTGTTGCCCAGCTTTAATAATTACACAATCACCAATGCTAACTTTACCTGTGTAATCACCAACCTTAATATCAATCGCGCCATGTAATGGCAACACCAGCTGGTGGAACTCATGATAATGACTGCGTATTTGGCTGGTATAAGCGCGAATTGAAAGGTTGTTAGGCATGTGAATCTGCTTTTCCTTAGCGATGAGCAATGTTTAATATCTTAAAGGGTAAGTGTTTATTTTGATAGGTAAATGTATCTAAGTACATAGTGCTAATTTTATGTTTTGTAGCTGACAAATCATTTAAAATTATGATTTAATAGAATAATATGAATTAATTATAAAGATATTAGAACGGCGATATGAATGAAATACAAGAAAAACAGCTAAAGTATCTAGTTGTACATCTCTGCCAAGTGAGCAAAGCGCTTTTATGGTACATGATACTGCCGGTGAATTTAGCGTTAGCTGCGCCACTAAGTTGTGAGTCATTTACTCATAATAAAACCCCTTATATTGACCAGAGTGAATTATCAGCATTGATCTTTGGTATTGAGAGAAGAAGGGATGAAATTACGTCTCTTTATGGTTATCTAAATGAAATTAGTTCAATTTCAATATCGTATGATGAATTTAAGGATATTGAAATATGCCTAGCTAAAAAAGATAACAGGTTTTTTATTCGAAATAGGAATGTTCTATTAATGGCATTGTTTAGCCGAATTGAACATTTATCCTCGGTAAATAATAGAGTAAAAAAATCAGAGAAAAATAGAATATTAGAAATACTTTTTAATGGGGATATTTATGAGGTTGGGGCCGCTATTGATGCTACTGCGGTATTTAAAGATGAGGCTGCGGTTGATGCACTAGGAAGGTTAGCTCTAGAGTCTGAAAAAGAGATAATTATTGATGATGTATTATCTGCATTGCACTTTATTGGTACTGAGACTGCGAGAGTTAAGGTGATTGAGCTTAAGCGTGTAAAACTTAATTTCAGGGATGATATCGATGATTACTTACAACGTTGGTAAATATTAATTAACTCGATAATAGTATTAATGTAAATATCAACGTAATAAAAGCAACCAAAAATTACACATCTATGAATATGGAGATTTAATGAATAATGTACTAATAAGGTTAATAATGATGTCTAGTTTATTTTTTTTAAATGGTTGTAATGAGTTAAGTAAACTCTCTAAAGTCTACGAGGTAGAGCCTGAAAATAAAGCTGAAATTAGTGCTTTTTTTAAAACAATAGATAATATTGAAGTCGCCGAAGAATTTATAGAGAAGAACAATTTCGATATAAATCAGCCTGATAAAAATGGTCATTCTTTTCTTATTGCTGCAATTATGACTGACAATATTGAATTAGCAGAAAAACTATTACAGTTGGGAGGAAATCCTAACTGGGTTTATACAAACCAGCGGGGAATATCTTCAATGGGATGGGCTGCACAGTACAAAGATGATTCATTTCTAAAGTTGCTTATTAGCTATGGCGGTGATATCAATTTATATAATGTCGGACAAAAAAGTATGCAGTATCCGCTCATTAATACAATTATGACTGACAGGTACGATAATTTTACGTTATTACTTGGACGTGGTGCCAACCCTAATGTGGTTACTACTACTGAACAAACACCGACGACATATACGACGTCAACCGGAGCGTGGAGGATGACGATGGACCTTCTTAATGCTGGTGCCGATTTTAACTATAAAGATAGTCGAGGAGTTGGTATTCAATCATACATCGAAATAAACGGCTATGGTACTCAAGGTGAAAAGGGTCAATGGCGAAGAAAGGTTGTTGAATTTTTGGAAAGCAAAGGCATGGAACTAAATCTACGGGTGCCTTTAGAAAATGAGTAAGGGCCCTGTCCCGAAATCTGTATAATTGCCACAGGCTGGAAAGAGGAGTGGTAAATGACTTTCCAATATAATTAATGGGCTGTAGCAGTCAGTAATACTTGGGATTAATAATCGGAAATATAACATCAAGATTCGGGACTCGTTATGTTAAATCTGTAGCGTACATAGGGGTCTGTAATTATAATCATACTACTTACAATAGTATTTTTATGTATTTAGGTTTTATTATTTCACGAAAAATCTTCGTAACTTGGCATTAATCAAACTTAAGACTTTTTTGGACGCTACGAGAGTGGCTCAATATTAAAATCAAAACGACTGCGTTAACTCACTCTCTGTCATGCTCATCACCAAACGCCAATTTAACCTGCACATTATCACTTGAATCTGAATGTATAATCTCGGTAATCGTTGTCGGTAGAATATTACGAATACTACTGTCTTGTGGACGTGTTTTACACAGAGATACATGGTTAGCATGAATACGTACACCTGATTCTAACTATTTACGCTGAGTTAAGGGTAAATCTGGCTCCCTGTTGAATAGTGTACATTCTTATTTCCACACGCTATAGCGTGTAAAACTTGCTTTACCTGTTATAGCGTGTATTCTTATATTTACCTGTTATAGCGTGTAAGTATAAGAAGGTTGGAATGAAGATAACGTCAGCGAAGCAATTAGCGAATGCACTGCAAGATACGCGGAAAACAAAAGCATTATCTCAGACAGATGTTGCCAAACAAGTTGGGATTCGACAAGATACGGTGTCTAAATTCGAACTAAACCCCGATAGCACCAAACTTGATACATTATTTAAAATGTTAGCGGCGCTAAACTTAGAGCTTCACGTGGCCCCGCGGGGTGAAGGGTTACCAGAAAACGTTGAAAATGTTCAAACTCCTACGGGTTGGAAAGAGGAGTGGTAAATGGATAAGCTTAACGTTGCAATGAATGGCTATTTTGTTGGTACTCTATTCAAGACTACGACTGGCGCGCATACATTCTCTTATTCACCTGATTGGCTTGCTCAACCTGGTGCTAGACCTATCTCGCTATCATTACCTTTGCGAACTGCAGTTTTTAAAGGTGATGCCGTATTTAACTTTTTTGATAATTTATTACCAGATAATAATCAAGTAAGAGATCGAGTTGTCGCACGCCATGGCGCGCATTCAAACCAGCCTTTTGATCTACTCGCTAAAATTGGCCGTGATAGTGTCGGTGCATTACAAATTTACCCGCCAAATGAATTGCCTGCCGATATTACCCACATTGAAGCTAAACCTCTTGATGATAGTGGCATTGCGAGAATATTAAATGGCTATCAATCAGCAGCACCATTAGGCATGATTGAAGACGAGGATGAGTTTCGTATATCCATTGCAGGCGCACAAGAGAAAACGGCGCTGCTTAAAATTGCTGAACAGTGGTATTTGCCACTTGGAAGTACGCCTACTACGCATATTCTCAAGTTACCTATTGGTACTATCCAAAGCCATTCGTTTTCAATTGATTTAAGTGACAGCGTTGAAAATGAACTGGTGTGTATGTTACTTGCTAAAGAATATGGATTAGATACGGCAGACTGCTCGATCTTAAATGTGGAGGGAGTTAAAGCGCTCGCTATCAAGCGGTTTGATCGTAAACTGTCAGAGAATAAGCAATGGATTATACGTTTGCCACAAGAAGATTTTTGTCAGGTGCTGAACGTAAGCTCAGGACGGAAATATGAGCAAGATGGTGGACCAGGGATCAAAGATATCATGCAGTATTTATTGTCATCTGATAGACCAACACATGATCGCTGTGAATTTATGAAAGCTCAGGTTTTATTTTGGCTATTGGCCGCTTCAGATGGACATGCAAAAAACTTCTCTGTGTTTATTAAAGCGGGCGGTGGTTACCAACTTACACCACTTTATGACATTATATCCACCTATCCTCTGATGGGAGGAAATGGTATCAGACCGCAAAAAGTAAAATTAGCGATGGGGCTTTATACGTCAAAAGAAGGCTCACAAGCGCGGAAATATAATTGGCAGCAGCTTTTTCCTAGGCACTTTATGGCTACGGCTAAAGCTGTTGGTTTTAGTGATGCCGAAATGCAGCTAATTTTAATTGATTTTAAAATTAAAACACCTCAAGTTATTGAACGAGTAAGAGAACAATTACCTTCTGATTTTCCTAAACTGATTAGTGAAACCATTTTTAATGGTGTAACTAAAATGGCTGCGCGTTTGTAATTTATTGTATACCTATAATCCTCAAAACGACTGCGCTAATTCACTCTCTGTCATGCTTACGCCTTTGATCTGAGCATATACACTTTGCCCAACTGTTAGTGCTAAATCATCACATGCCCACTGGGTGATGTTTGCCCATATGTGGTCATCACCAAACGCCAATTTAACCTGCACATTATCACTTGAATCTGAATGTATGATCTCGGTAATTGTCGTCGGTAGAATATTACGAATACTACTGTCTTGTGGACGTGTTTTACACAGAGATACATGGTTAGCATGAATACGTACACGTAGTTTACTGCTCACGGGTAAAGGCAAACCATTGATCCACAGGTAAGTACCATCAGCGAGTGATAACTTACTCATGCGATAGCCTTCATTCAGTTCCGTTACTGTCGCCATTAACAGTGAGCTTTGTTCTTTTACTGGTAGCCAAGGGCGCATTTCTGCACTGTCCCAAACCGCTTGTAAGTGACCGTTAACTAACACTTTACCTTTATCTAATACCAGCATGGTGTCAGCAAGCTGTAAGATCTCATCTAAGCTATGGCTTACATAAATAATGGGTAAATTAAGGGTTTTCGCTAGCTGTAACAAATAAGGAATAAGCTCACGCTTACGGGGTAAATCTAATGCTGCTAATGGTTCATCCATTAATAACATTTGCGGCCGTGTTAGCAAGGCGCGACCAATCGCAACACGCTGCTTTTCACCGCCTGAAAGAGTTGATGGATAACGCTTTAATAACTCACCTAAACCAAGTAACTTCACCACAGAATCAAAATGAACTTGGTCTTTATCTTTATTGCCGTAATTGAGGTTACCGCGCACGCTGTAGTGGGGGAATAAACGCGCTTCTTGAAATACATAACCGATACGGCGACGTTCTGGCGGTAAATTAATCCGCAGTTGCTGGTGGTAAAGGTGTGTATCGCCTAAAGTTAGCTGACCCTTATCTGGTGTTGATAACCCGCCAAGAATATTCACCAACGATGTTTTACCTGCACCTGAACGACCAAACACAGCACAGATACCTTGCATCGGAATTTGTGCATTCACCTGTAAGTCCAAATCACCCAGTTTTTTCTTTATATCAATAGTTAACATTATGACGCGACTCGCTGTTGGGCTTTTTTGGCTAACCATTGTGATGCTGTTAATGATAATACGGCAATAACAATAGCAATCACACACAAGCGTGCGGCTTCATGCTCAGCACCTGGGGTTTGAATAAAAGAGTACATGGCGAGAGGAATAGTACGCGTCTCACCGGGGATATTAGAAACAAAGGTAATCGTTGAACCAAACTCACCTAAACTGCGAGCAAAGGCCAGCACCATACCAGAAACAATACCGGGTAAGGTTAACGGCAGGGTAATGGTAAAAAATACCCGTAAGCGATTACTACCAAGGGTTCGCGCGGCTTGTTCTAAGCGTATATCGACACTTTCAAATGACAAGCGGATCGCACGTACCATTAGCGGAAACGAGACGATCGCAGCCGCTAACGCTGCACCACGCCAACTAAAGCTAAAGCTCCAGCCAAACCAGTCATAAAGTACTGCACCAATGCTTCCTTGACGACCCATAGAGATTAATAACATATAACCAATCACCACGGGCGGTAAGACCAAAGGTAAGTGAATCAGGCTATCAAATAGCGACTTACCTGGAAACTCACAACGGGCTAATATCCATGCGCAAGCGATACCAAAGGGTAGGCTGAATAACACGGCCACGCTAGACACTTTTAAACTGAGCAGTAAGGCTGCAATTTCATAATCACTTAACAAAGCTATTACCTTTAAATAGAGTTGACCTTAAACAGAGAGTACCTTAAAACCGTATTTTACAAATATTGCTTGTGCCGCTTTTGTTTGCAAGTATCGGTAGAATATTCTGGTGGCCGAATTAGTGTTATGACCGACAATGACCAGTGGATATTCAATGGCTTTGTGGCTATTTTCTGGGAAGATCGCCACTGTTTTTACTTTTTTAGATATTTGTGCGTCAGTCGCATACACAATACCCAGTGGCGACTCACCACGTTCGACTAGCGCTAATGCACCGCGAACATTACTTGCACGGGCTAATAACGGCATCGCTTTTTGCCATAAATCTAAACTTTCTAATGCTTGTTTAGCATAGCGACCAGCAGGTACATGATCGGGATCGCCAACTGCAATTCTACTATCACCCACTGCATGCGTGATATTCCAGTGCTTATTTAATACGACGTTATTTAATGGACTTGTACTCGGGGCGATGAGCACCAGTGAATTACGTAACAAAGTCACACGAGAGTCTGCCGCAACCGCTTTTTGTTTCACTAAGTAATCCATCCACTTTTGATTTGCGGATAAATAGATTTGAGCGGGTGCCCCTTGGGCAATTTGTCTTGCTAAGGTTGAAGATGAAGCAAAAGAGAATACCGGATTTATTTTTGTTGGGTTTGCTATTGTGTCAGCTCTAAACGTATCACCGATTTCTGTTAAGGCGTTAGTTAATGAGGCCGCTGCAAAGATGGTTAAACGCTCTTTAGCCATAACATGGCTGCTGAAAATAAATAAAATAATGGTAACGAGCTGTTTTAACCTGCTGCGATATCTCTGTGTCATGAATAATCCTTTATGTATATTTTGCTTGAATGCGAGGTAAATACAATCGATGTATAGTTTGTTATATATCGATTGGTGGATTTTAGTCCTGTTAACCTAAATTAACAAGGCTAAAATTTCATCCGGTTGATTTGACGTTAGATAACAACGCAGTTACGCCCAGCTTTTTTTGCCTCGTATAATTTCATATCTGCGTCGTTTAACGTTTCATCAAATGAGGATTTGGCGTGATCATGTAGGGCTATACCTGCACTTAAGGTGATGCTAAATGCTGTACTATCGTGCGTGAATACTAAGTTTGATACTTGTTTTCTTATACGTTCTGCGACAGCAATTACATTTGTGCTATTATCGCAGGGGCCGATAATAACAAACTCTTCACCACCATAACGAATACAGTAATCGCCAGTACGTGTACATTCCATCATAACACTGGCTACTTTTTGAAGTACTTTATCGCCACAATTATGACCATAAGTATCATTGATATTCTTAAAATGATCGATATCTAAAAATATAGCTGCTAGCGCTCTGTTATGACGCTTTTCATTTTCTAACATTCCTGGAATCACTTCTTCTAGGAAACGCTTGGAATAGAGCTTTGTCAACGAGTCACGAACTGACTGCTCAGAGAGTTTATTTATAAAATAGTTGATAGTAAGGGTTGATGCGCTAATGAATAGTACAAAACCAAAAAGTAAAATCCCGGTCGCTTTTGATACTGTCCAAAATACATTGTTTTCCATATCATCAAGATAAATACCGGTGCCAATTAACCAGTCCCAAGGAGCGAAGTAACTCACGTAGGCTATCTTGGGGTATTGTTCTAATGAATTATTTTTAGACCAAAGATAGTTGATCCAACCACCACCTTTACGCCTTTCTTTGTCAATATTGCGAAAAGGGTGGGTTCCATCTGTGTATTGCCAATCTAATAAACTCATACCAACCAGTTCTGGTTTATATGGCTGTAATAAGATCTCACCATCGAGAGAACTTATCCAGAAGTATCCATTATCACCGTAGGTTGCGTATTTAAGCGCATTCATTGCATATTTCTTAGCGTCTTTATCTGATAACTGGCCATCTGAACTAAGATCATAAAAATAACGGATTATCCCTAATGCCGATTCTGTGAGGTGCTTTGATTGTGCTTTTTTTTCATTTTCTAAGCTCGTAGAGAAAGAGTCATAAAAAAATAATAAGAAAGCAATGAGCCCTGTCAAAATCAGAGCTGATAAACCAATTAACTTATTTTGAATTGGTAAGCGGTGTGAATTGGCTGAAAAGTTAGGCATAGTGACACAGTTAATGATGTAATCTGTTGATATTGTAGAATATAAATTATGTGTAAATATACCTTTTTAAGAAAAAAAACCGATAATTAATAATTTTTTAATTTTTTTGCAAAAATAACACTATTAATGAAATTAAATTGATACGCGATTACGCCCAGCAGTTTTTGCTTCATACAACTTCATATCTGCGCGTTTTAACGTGTGCTCAAAACTATGGTTGCTATGACTATGGTGTAGTGCAATTCCTGCACTTAACGTGACATTAAAAGTGGATTCGTCACTGATGAAGCGTAATTCAGAGACTTGATGACGGATTAGTTCTGCCATATCAACAGCAGACATTTCACTATCGAAGAAGCCGATAAGGACGAATTCTTCACCACCGTAACGCATGCAGTAATCATTCTGTTTAGCGTTGTCATTCATTATTCTAGCAACGTGTTTCAGTACTTTATCACCGTTGTCATGGCCATGCTTGTCGTTGACGGATTTGAAGTGATCCAGGTCAATAAATATGGCTGCAAGATGATGATTAGTCATTTTATTATGATTCAGTAATGTCGGTATAATCTCTTTTAAAAAACGTTTTGTATACAAATTAGTCAGGGAATCACGTACCGATAGCTCACTTAATTGATGTACAAAATAGTTAATAATGACAACGATAGTGATAATGAAAATGAGAAAACCAAGTAGCAAGACACCAGATGTTCGACATACCGCCCAGAAAATATTGGATTTCATATCGTCAAGATAAAGCCCTGTACCAATAAGCCAATCCCAAGCTGGGTAGTGCGCAACATAAGATATTTTAGGGAATTCTTCAGATGTGTTTAATTTAGGCCAAGTATAAGAAACCCAACCTCCGCCTTTTCTGGCTTCTCGATCAAATTCTTGGAAAATATATTTACCAGTACTGTCTGCCCAATTCGTCATATTTAAGCCGACTAAATTAGGCATGTAAGGCTGTATGAGGATCTTACCTTTACTGTCGTTGATCCAAAAATAGCCATCATCACCATATGTTGCCGACTCTAGTGTCCGCATCGCCATTTGTTGAGCTTCGACGGTAGTTAGCTTTTCAGATAATTCGAGCTGATGAAAGTGTTGAATAATACCGAGGGCTGATTCGATAAAGTTTTTGGATTGGGCTTTTTTTTCTTCTTCTAAACTAGTTGAAAAAGAATGATAGAAGAATAATACAAAGGCAACGATCCCAATAATAATCATAACTGACAGACCAACCAATTTATTTTGGAGTGGTAGTCGATACGACTTTGAGGATAGGTTGTCCATTGTTACTCCTAATAACGTTAAATTCCATTAATGAGGTCGTGCATCTTTATGCACATACGGAATGTGACATAGCGTGTTATTATATACGTTAATGGTCAAGTTAGCGCTATCATTTGTCATTAATCTACTTATTTCCCCCAATCAATGTAAATCTAGGTGTGATTATTCAAAATGGCATAAGCACTATAATATGGTATATATTACAGTGCTTAGTCGATCATGCTGACATGATATTAATGATGGTTGCGTCGGTATTACTGAATACTACTTTACCATTGTGTGTTTTTTACACTGTTCATCCAGTTCGTTTGTAACCATGCTACAGCCATGTTGTTATTGTTTTACTGATAACGCACAATATGTACTTCATTTTTAAGGTGATAATATATCGTGGATTTAAAAGCATTACTGACGATTTCCGTTGCAGATAAAGTGTTTGCTAACCCTAAACGGATCGCGTTGTTACAGCAGATACAAGCCTGTGGTTCGATTAGTCAGGGTGCTAAACTCGCAGGGATGAGTTATAAAACCGCGTGGGATTCGGTTAAAGATATGAATACTCGTTTATCAGAACCTGTTGTAAATAGCGAAAAGGGTGGTAAAGGGGGTGGTGGTGCTAAATTAACGCCCTTTGGTGAGCGCCTACTGCAAATGTATGCACTGACTGGTCAAATGCAAGATATGGTATTAGAAGCCTTACAAAACCAGGCTATCCCAATGAATAGTTTACTGGATGTGGTGGGGCATTTTTCCTTAAAAACCAGTGCTCGCAATCAATTATCTGGCACTATTTTATCATTAGATAATCATCTTTCGGGAACAGACTCCCACCAAGATAATTTAAATGTACGCCTTCAAGTCGAACTCGCTAGTGGCTTATTACTCAATGCTTGTGTAACCCAAAGTAGTTGCGCACGTTTGTCATTAGTCGTTGGTAAGCCCATTTTATTGTTATTCAAAGCCCCTGCGGTCAGTATTGCGCTGGGAAAATCAGCGTGTAAAAGTAGTAATCAAGTCTTAAGTACCGTTCATGAGATCTACAGTAATAGTCAGACAACTGAAGTGAGCTTAATGATTCTTAACGAACTGGACATGGCTAAAAGCACGATGCCACAAATGATTTATGCGTCGATTGATACACAGTTGGCTAATCAACTTAACCTTACTGTAGGTGGTCAGTGTTATGCGGTATTTTCATCAAGCCAAACAATAGTGGCTTGTATGAGTTAAGTTGATTTTTAGGTTTATTATTTAACGCCAGTCTAACCAATAGCGGCGAACCCCACAAAGCCTTTATCATTGGTTAAAAAATGAATTTCAATACCCACTCCAGTGGCATTATCACGTGCTTGATAGGCTGCGTTATCACTCCCATTATGGTACCAGTGCTGAGAAAATGCCAATAGGCACCAAAGTGTGTTCAGGTGTCAGTGACTTACCTCTACTACTGATTATCTTTGTTACAATTTGTTACAATTCTGAGCATTTATAGGGTTTACTGACATTTACTTACAATTAATTGTTGGTTACACCTATATAGTAACTAGATATCTTATGTATGTTTATGCTTGTAGTGCGCGAAAATAACGAGGTTTTATTGATTATATGTTTGTAAACATGATAAACCATTGATGATGGTAAATATTTTTAGATCCATAATGACACCGCTAACATTACTATATATTATTGATATAAATCATTTGTTATTATCGAGATTTTTATGAACCTATGTTTAATTACACTGACGCTACTATTATCAGTGAATGTTAATGCGCAACAGTCTCAAACGCTTAGGCCGTTAACGTTAAAGTCGATAGAGTTGAATACGGTTGAATTCAAAGCCATTGAAACATCGATTGCAGAATTTGTAAATTATACGGCGACGGGACCTGAATCTGAGCAAATTATGGCTTTAGGTAAAGAAATAATTCGTGTTATTGACGCTGGACTTGTGGAGTTACACAAAGTAAACCCAAAGCAAGTAAAAGCAATTCATCATTTGATGGAATATGTTGAAAGTGCCCATCAAAGTTATATGAAACCGTATAACTTTGTTGTAGTCGGTACTAAAAACAGTAAAGCGTTATATGTAACGCATGATACGGTTTTTCAAGCTGCAGGGTTATGGTTGAAAGATTTATCTTATCAGTATACGAATGATACTTTTACCTATCAGGTTGCTACGGATGCTCAAGCGGATTTGTACCTTTCTTATCGGTTAACGGTTAATTTATCTGGTGCTATCACTTTATGTAAAAGTGATGGAATGGAAGAACGTTGTTTGAGTGAAAACTTGAAAGAAGAACGTGTTACATATACAGATAGCCTAACCAGCATTACAGGCGTGGTTGATTTTAACGGTTTTGAGGCCGAATCATTTATTCATTTTTATAGTGACACAGGCAAGAAAACAAGCATTCTTAATAATGTAGATAAAACGGATATTGAGGTTCAGTAAGAAGACGGAGCGAACCTTAATATCAAATGTTTAAGCTGTCTTTTTGAAAGGCTGTATATTCAGTTGATCCCCATTAATATCGAGCTTTAACGCGGTGCTATTTATTGATTCATCGTATGGTTTTTGTTTTTGTTTTTAAATCCATATACGAGGAGAATTCAATACCTTGTTCATTTATTTGTAATCCAGTGTTAATACGTAGATTGTAATTTTTTAGCGCTTCCAATTCGGGCGGTACGGTTTGACCACTGAGTTCTGCTGCGGTAACCAATGGTGTAAATGCTTTACTGTAATCGATTGAGATACTGTATATCCCTGTTGCAGTCATGAGTTTATCGCCAAGTGCATTAGCAATTTTTTCGGATTTAGCACCGTTGAAAATAACCATATGTTCTTTATGCATGATTAACTTAGGGTTAAGTCCTGGCAAGGGGGAAAGTGGCACCAGCGATGATAATTCCACAATATTACCGTTGGCTGGTAATTTCATATCGGCGAATTCAGGTCTGAAAGTCGAAATAATATTAAACAATGCTCTTGGATCGTTGGCTGATAAGCTAATGATTGCGTCTAAACTTTTGATGGTCAGTTCACTTTTATTTTCATCTAAGCTGTAATCAATTATTGCCGCGGAAATTCCTTTAATACTATTGGCCATTGCAGTCATCACACTTAGCATCGCAGGGTTATTTTGTTGAATAGCGGATTGCATCTGTTGTAAAGGTGGGCAGCTATAAGCGGGTTGCTGTAGTTCATTCCAAATATTATTGATTGCGGGTGATAAACTACCGACATCCAACCCTATACCAAATGATAAAACAGTATTATTGAGGTCGTTTACGTATTCAGGAATGAAGCCTGTTAGTTGTGTTAAGGCGGATAATATTGTTTGATTATTGCTTTCGATGACCATCGACATATCGAACGTTGTTTTATCGTTATTAATGTCAAATTGGTGAAAGCCAAATACCGTGCGTGGCCAACTGTTGGCAATGCTGTTTAGTTCCATTTTACATTGGGGTTGTTGATATATTTGTAGTTGGCTTTGATATTTTGTCTGCATAAGTTTCGCAATATGTTGACCAAGTAAGCTTTCATTTGGTGAGGTAATTGCTTGGGTGATTGCTTTGTGGTTTATGTAACTAACTGATTGGTAGGTGAAATTGTGTTTGTCGATAATTTCGTCGAGTATGTTTGAGTTAGCCATCGATTGTTCGACAGGTGTTATACCTAATGCATTTTCTAATAGCAATGATTCGTTTAACCCAATATTAAAGGTAATGGTCAATAGATTGTCATGTTGGCTAATAATCAATTCTAGCTGTTCTTGGTCTGTTTCGTCAGTGAGCGTGTAAGCACGATACTCGCGTTTTTTTATTTGCCGTTGTTCATGGGTAAATCCACTTTTAGCCTCTGCTTTATCTAACAGTGCCCATATAGCATCTGGATTGATTACGTCCACTTTAAATACGGGAATAATGCCGAGGGTATAGAAGTAACCTTGTATTTCTTCTGCAATACCAAACGTAGTCATAAAGGCATCAGCATCTTGCATATTTTCCAGATAACTTTGTGCCAAACTTATAAAAAAACTTAGTGTGGTATTTGTCGGGTCATAATCTTCATCTTCATATATGGCGGTAATGATATCGTCTGGTGAGTCACTGTAAGTATTAGCCATTGAATTGATATAGCGTTTTACGGGGAATGGCACTAATTGACCAGAGAAGATGGCTGTGTTTGCTGGGATATAATTTAATGCGGTGTGTTTATTTAATAGAGTTTGTTCATTTGATACATTGTTTTGTGTCAGTAAATAACCCCCAGCTGCGGCTGCGGTAATTAAAATACCGACAATTAAAATCCGTTTCATTGTATTCATCCATCTTATATTTTGTTATTTATAGTATGGTATATTTATATCTTGTTAGTTAAAGGACGCGCTTTTAATCTAAAATTTAAATCATTAACGCATGATTATTATGAATTAGTGATCACAGAACGATTATCTGCATACGTAGGTGTAGATTAAAATGCCTATTAGCGTTAACTAATAGGCATTTTGTATTTTTAGTCTTGTAAATTAAGCCGTTGTTTGTTCTGTTTGGCTGTCTACTGTTTCAGATTTTGATTTAAGCAATCGACTGGTGATTGTACCAGCGGCCATCGAACCGCTTACATTTAGTGCGGTTCGCGCCATATCGATTAATGGTTCAATCGAAATAAGTAATGCTGCGATAGTCACAGGTAATCCCATGGCTGGTAATACGATAAGCGCGGCGAATGTAGCGCCACCACCCACACCGGCAATACCAAATGAGCTCACAATGATAATCGCGACAAGTGATAAGATGAAGCTAAATTCCATTGGGTCAATACCGACACTTGGTGCAACCATGACAGCTAACATCGCAGGGTAGATACCCGCACAGCCATTTTGGCCAATCGTTGCACCAAATGATGCTGACAGGTTTGCAATTGCGGGTGGTACGTTTAGCTTGTTGATCTGCGCTTCTACGTTTAATGGGATTGTTGCTGCACTGCTGCGTGAACTAAAGGCAAAAGTCAGTACTGGCCAGATTTTCTTGAAGTATTCTGTTGGTTTAACGCCAACAAACGAAACTAAGATACCGTGTACAACAAACATCAGTAAGATAGCAACATAAGATGCGATGATGAAACCAAGTAAGTTAAGGATATCTCCTGCACTTGATGTGGCTACCACTTTCATCATTAACGCTAAGATACCGTAAGGTGTGATCGCCATGATCATTTTAACTAAACGCATGACGATAGCTTGTGATACATCAACAAAGGTATGGATTGGTTTTGCCAATTCGGCATTTTCAGTACTGACTTTAAGTGCCGCAATACCCACTAGAATACCAAAGATAACGACAGCAATAATCGACGTTGAACGTGCGCCTGTTAAATCTGCAAACGGGTTCGTCGGGATAAAGCTCACTAACATTTGTGGAATGCTTAAATCGCTTACTTGTCCTGCACGTGATTCGATAACTGTTACACGCGCTACTTCACGAGCACCTTCGGTTAGACCTTCAGCAGATAAGCCAAACAGTTGCGCGATACCAATACCAATAAGCGCAGAGATCATGGTGGTAAACAGTAATACACAAATGGTTAAACCACTGATTTTACCGAGCGAACCTGAACGGTCTAATTTCACTACCGCTGAGATCATTGATACTAATACTAATGGCATGATCACCATTTTTAGTAACCCAACGTAGCCTTTACCGACGATATCAACCCAAGCAAGGGTTTCTGTAATGATGCTGCTTCCTTCGCCGTAACCAAGTTGGAGTAGTAAGCCAAATATACTACCTGAGACGAGGCCTAATAAAACAAGGCGTGAAAGAGTATGGCCCTTTCGTTGTTGGCCATTTAATAAATAAATGAGAATACCAAAGACGGCTAAGTTAGCGATAACAGCTAATGACATGATCAATTCCTGTGGGTGGTTTTAGCTTAAACAACCAGAGTACTGCCTTATGCGGTTTTTTTAAGCTATTTAATAACAATGGGTTGGATTTATTACAGCAGATTACACTAGTGATCTGGTTACCTAAAAGAATTAAAATTCATTAGATAGTGCATTTAGTAATATAAAAAGTCGTGAGGGGTGGTGGAAGTATAAATCTGAGATTATAAAATTAGTTTTGGCGGATAATCACCTCATAGGGAGTAACTTTAGTCGCTGCATAACTGTCTCAGATCAACGAAATGTTGGCTGTTAATCAACTTGATGTAAAATTAAGTTGAATTATTCAAATAATGTTGAATAATAGGGGTTCAATATAAGTGACTCAAGTCACAACAATAGTCTGAAACAGGAATCATATTCACATGTCTAACTCATTTGTACTCGTGATCAACTCTGGTAGCTCATCGCTAAAATTTGCTCTTATCGATTCAAATACTGGAGATGCTGTTCTTAATGGATTAGGGGAGTGCTTTGGCCTTCCTGAAGCGGCTGTTAGCTGGAAATACGAAGGACAGAAGTCTGAAGAAGCAATTACAGCTGAAGGTGATCACCATGAGCTGGCGATTAATCGTATTGTGGCCTTAATTGAAAGTTTAGGTTTAACGTCACAAATTGTTGCCGTTGGCCATCGTATTGTTCATGGTGGAGAGAAGTTTACCAGCACAGTACAAATTGATGAATCTGTATTAAACGAAATTCGTAACCTGTCAGACCTTGCGCCGTTGCATAATCCTGCTGGTGCAAAAGGTATTGAAGCTGCAATGCATGCTTTCCCATCATTACCACAGTTTGCAGTATTTGATACGGCATTCCACCAGACCATGCCTGCAAAAGCATTTACTGGTGCGATTTCGAACAAGCTTTACAAAGACTACGGTATTCGTCGTTATGGTTTCCATGGTACAAGTCATTATTACGTTAGTCGTGAAGCCGCGAAAATGATTAATAAGCCTGTTGAAGAAAGCAGCTTTATTTCCGTTCATTTAGGTAATGGTGCGTCTGTATGTGCGATTCGTGATGGCCAAAGTGTTGATACAAGCATGGGCTTTACGCCACTAGCAGGCCTTATGATGGGGACGCGTTGTGGTGACTTAGATCCTGGTATCATTGAGTTCTTACTTAAAAAAGGCTGGTCACAAGACGACGTTTTTAAAGAGCTGAATACTAACTCAGGCTTTATGGGTGTATCTGGTTTAACAAGCGATTGTCGTGGTATCGTTGAAGCAATGGAGCAAGGCCATAAAGGTGCGACATTAGCATTCCAAGTATTTACTTACCGCGTGGCAAAATATATCGCCTCGTACATGGTATCGCTTGAATCACTCGACGGTATCATCTTTACTGGTGGCATTGGTGAAAACTCATTACCGATCCGTCGTGAAGTACTAAATTACCTTAAAATCTTTGGTTATCAAGAAGATCAACAAGCGAATGAAGACGCTCGGTTTGGTAATCGCGGTATTATTACTAAAGCGGATACCGCTGTTGTAATGGTTATTCCTACCAATGAAGAGTTTGTGATTGCTCAGCAGTCAGTAGAACTACTGTCATAAATAATTTTTAATTTAAATGATGAAACCCGCTTTTTTAGCGGGTTTTTTTTTATGTTTTTTTAGCCCATTCATCATTAAATATCTCACACAATCACCAATAAGTTTGATGTTGTTAAATATAAGAAATTTAACGTGGGTAACATCCTATTAACCTGCTTGTTAACTATTTATTAACTTTAAATACTGCATATCTTAATTTTTCATTGTTAATATCTCGTGCGATGAGCTATATCCGTGTCTAGTATAGTAATTATGTGTTGATGGTATGTTCCTTTAATGTTGTACGTATTTACCATCTTCTTGTTTGAATTTGACTCTTGTTATTGAAGTGTTAAGGATAAAAACATGAAGAAAAAACTATTATTTGTAGCGTTAGCCTTATCCAGTTCAATCTCGCTGGTTGGTTGTGGTGGTGATGGTGATGATAAAAACACGGGGAAGGTAACTACACCCATAGTTATACCTCCGATGGTCACAGCTATACCTCCGGTGGTCACAGCTCCTGCACCCGTAGTTATACCTCCGGTGGTCACAGCGCCTACACCCGTTCCTACATCCGTTTTTTATAACGTAAAAGTAATCGATGGGTATTTAAAAAATGCGCAAGTTTGGCTCGATATTGACGGTGATAAACAACGTGATGATGATGAACCTTCAATATTATCGGGTGATGGGGGCGTCGCTCAATTAGATGTTACTAATACTGTTAACCCTGAGCAATACTCCGCATTTGCAAAAATAATTTTTGGTCAAACAGTTGATGAAGATACAGGTCCAGTCGCACATGGTTATGTGATGTCAGCACCTCCCGGTGAAAAGGTAATTTCGCCACTGTCGACATTGGTTAGTATTGGTATCGCACACAA
Source organism: Moritella sp. JT01 (assembly GCF_001574435.1). Lineage (GTDB taxonomy): Bacteria > Pseudomonadota > Gammaproteobacteria > Enterobacterales > Moritellaceae > Moritella. The sequence goes on along the minus strand of NZ_LOCN01000032.1, from coordinate 29,705 downwards.
CACCGATGGAACTGAAACAGCGGAAGAACGGGCTGTAATCCAGCAAGCTGTTATTACTCAAATTGCAAATGATCTCGGCATTCAAGAAGAGTATGTTCTTGGTGATTATATCGCTAGCGGCAGTGGTAGTGCGGCTTATGCAGCAGAACATATTGTCATCTCAAAAATATTACCAAATGATACCGATGAATTTACAGTCATCATTGCCGATAATTCGGATGATGCTGCATTTAATAAGCAGGTTTCAGTCGTCAGCGACATGATTAAAGGTGTTGTTGAAATAACAGCGGAAGAAGACTTTGATACGCAAGTATCCATCTTTGATGATGACGATGATTTAGATACCGATTCTGATGGTGACGGGCTTCCTGATGGTCTTGATACATTTCCTAACGACGCAAATGAGTGGTTAGATTTTGATGGTGATCTTATCGGTAATAATGCTGATCCTGATGACGATAACGATGGTGTTATTGACGAGCTTGATATTGATCCATTCGATCCAGCCTTAGGGCTATCAGAAACAAAACAAGTTATTCAGTTCTTACAAAATAGCAGTATCTTCTACACCTTGTCTGAAGAGTTGAATGATAATGTATCTGAATTATACATAGATGGATTTGTCGTTAATGGCGATTTAGCTGTCACAGAATCTTATCAACGCATTAGAACTGATAATTCTTCGGCGTCATTATCGACTGAAATGTCTAGCGATCTGCTGTTAACAGTATTGGGTTGGACGAATGTAGGTGGTGGTTATACGCTTGATTTAGCGGATGGTATGCTCACGGCTTATCCGACTCGCTATTCTGATATTTCATACCAAGTTACTAGTGTTATGTCTGAACTCAGTGGTTTAAATATCGCTGAAAACAGCATTAATTGGGAAATGTTCATTGACGATAGTACGGTATATCCAGAAGGCGCAATTTCAGCACTCTTTAGTTTAACTGCAAATCAGGATACCTATTCATTATCAGGCGACGCTATTTGGGTATTACGTGGTAACAGCGGTGTCGGTGATGGCGCTGACGCAACCACTTTAAATGAACTTATTACAGCGTCGAGTGCTGGTAATAACCCTGATTCGGGTCTTGTACATGGGGTTTCATTAGGACAGCATGTTGGTGTGGAATTAGTGGCAGATAACACGGTTAACTTTTACACCTTTGATTTTTCTGAAATGGAAACTGCACAAAAAATTGCATCTACAACATGGTCGTTAACATCATTAAATGGCGAGGAAATTATTTCATTCACGGCGCCGCAAATGGTCATTGATAGCTGGGTTGACCGTTGGGTATACGATAGCCCACATATTATATTCAGCGTATATCAAGATCGGGTAGTGAGAGGTTCAGTGCAGAAATCTGGTGAGTTAATTGACGGTGATAAATCTGCGTTTATGAACGAGGTTGCTAAAAATGCTGTTGTGAATGCGGTCCAAGTGGATATTACCGTTTGTGGCTCAGGCGATATTGATACGGATGCTAGCTTAGATGACTTTGAGCAAGCTGTTTCAAATTGTGGTGGATCTTCTCAACCCATTACCAGTGAGATGCTAACGTTACAAAGTTTCCATCGTATTGACGATCAAGGAGAGAGTCGAAACCATGTATTTAGCAATGACGGTACCGTTGTTGTTTATGAGCAGGGGATTGAATCTTATACTCAAGATTGGAGCATTAATGGTGATCGTATCCAGTTAAGTAATACATTTGGTGAAAATGGTGAAGAAAGTAACAATAGTATCTGGGCTTTATTAGACAGTACTGACGCTGCATGGTCAATGAAGGTCTATGATAGCGCAACCTATCGTGACGGTGATAACCAACTTATTACGAACAGTGAGGTTTGGTCGGGCTTACTCGATCTTAGAGATGCGGATGGCGCATATGATTGTGAAATTAGGTATAACTCAGGTCCTGCATCTATCGATGAGTTCAATGCACAACTTGCGGCTTGTGGTGTCCTGCCTGACATGGATTTAGCAGATAACTCTATTTTACGGATCACAGGTTCTCTTCAAACTCGTTCTTATGTATTTAATCTTGATAATACAGCATTTTATTATCGTAACGGTGTTAAGTACAATCGTATATGGGCAATCAATGATGATAGTAATTTAGAACTTTATAATGGTGAAGAACAACCTCTTAATTACGTTATGCGACTTGTTGATGACACAAACGGCAACCTAAAATTTGCAGTGTATGATAACGGTCGTCAATCGATATGGAGCACGACTTATAAAGGTGTCGATCTCTCGGTTGATATACTCGCTTGTGAAGATCTGGACTCAGGATGGGACGAAGTGAATGATGTGCCACTCACGTATCGTAGTTTCGATGAGTTTAAACAAGCTGTTACATCTTGTCAGGATGGTAAATTACTCGCGGCATTCAGTGATGGTTTGATTGACCGAGGGATTACGCTCACGACAGGTGATGCATTAAACCAAGCGGATGATATTGATACATACCAGTTTAACCAAGATGGTAGTGGCGTGTTTACGTATAACAACGGCGCTGGTGATGTCAGTGTTCCAATGACTTGGATAATTTACGAAGAGGGTATCGTTAAGATTGTTATGGAGTATACAGATGGAAATGATGTAGCTCAAACCGCCCATGATTACCTTACAATTGTTGAAACGAACGGCATTGATTTTAGTGTTAAAGTCTTTAGCCGAAGCACTGCGTTACAAGGTATTGATGATACAGATCTCGGTGAGTTAGGGAGTCGTGTATTGAAAGTCCCTGATGTCGAATAACTAAACATCGTATTTTAGTATAGATATTTGTTATGTAATGCCCGTCAGCCTAGCTGGTGGGTATTTTTGACTGAACTCGATTACGTAATTGATTGTTAGTTACATATTGAACATAAGGTTAGATTATGGTCTTTTTCATTGGATAGAAATAGGCCACGACCATTTTACAGATCCTGAAATTAAGATTTTGGTACTTTAGTATTACTCACTTTGGTACTTTGCGAGCCGTTAATCATGGTTTACTAATGCTCGATGTACTTAATTTGAGGTATTTAATATGATGGCGAATAAGAAGTTTATACTTTCTGCAATTGCGTTTAGTCTCCTTAGTTCTGTAAATACAATTGCGGCAGAAAGAGTTAATTTACGTGATAGTGTGCAGAAGCTAGCAACGGCTACATTAGCAGATCCTAGCATATTAGCGAGAGCACCTGCACAACTCTTGGGGCTGTCACGGAACGACGGATTAAGTGTGATTAAAACGTATCGAAATAATAAGGGAGATACGATCACCCGTTATCAGCAAACCTACTTTGGGTTACCTGTTATTGGTGAACAGGCTGTTATATCTCATAATAAGAAGGGCCTTTTTAAACGTGCTCACGGTGCAGTATTACATAATATTGCGGATGATATTTTTGATATCACACCATCGATGACAAAAGTAGATGCATTATTAAAAGCGAAACACTTAAGTATACCTGTAAGTCCATTAGTAATGAGTCAATCGATTGTAACGGAAAACGAAACGTCGCGACTTGCAGTTTGGCAGGATGATGATGGCGTTGCTAGGTTAGTATATGAAGTGAGCTTCTTTCAAAGTGCAGATGAACCGTCACGTCCTTACTACATTATTGATGCTCTGTCTGGTGAAGTCTTGTTGCATTTTGATAACTTGCAAACAGCGGATGGAATTGGTCCCGGTGGTAATGAAAAAACGGGGGAGTATCGTTATGGTAGTGATTTTAAAGCGCTAAATGTGAGCCAGTCTGGTGACACCTGTACGATGAGCAATGAACAGTTGAAAACGGTTAATTTAAATCATGAAACGGAAGGGACCACAGCATTTAGCTTTACCTGCCCAGAGAATACCGTTAAGCAGATTAATGGCGCTTATTCACCACTTAACGATGCACACTTTTTTGGTGGTGTCATTTTTGATATGTATAAAGATTGGCTAAATGTTTCTCCGTTAACATCACAGTTAGTGATGCGCGTTCATTATGATAACAGTTATGAGAATGCGTTTTGGAATGGTGAATCTATGACCTTTGGTGATGGTGCAGATACCTTTTATCCTTTGGTTAGTTTAGATGTATCAGCGCATGAGGTGAGCCATGGTTTTACAGAGCAAAACTCTGGACTAGTATACTCAGGTAAGTCTGGTGGTTTAAATGAATCATTCTCTGATATGGCTGGTGAAGCGGCTGAATTTTATATGCGTGGCAGTAACGATTGGTTGGTCGGTGCTCAAATAATGAAAGGTAGTGGTGCGTTACGGTCTATGAGTAATCCGACGATGGATGGTAACTCGATCGATAACCAAGCGGATTATCGTTATCTTATGAATGTTCATCACAGCTCGGGTGTGTATAACAAAGCGTTTTATAACTTAGCGACAACGCCTGGTTGGGATACTAAGAAAGCATTTGTCTTATACGCAACGGCTAATCAACGTTACTGGACACCAAACAGTAATTGGGATGATGCTGGTAACGGGGTTATGGATGCAGCCTGTGACCTAGACTATAGTGTGGATGATGTTCTGGCCTCGTTAACGGCCGTAGGTATCGTTGCTGATGTGAAAGATGACAGTGAATGTAGTGTTACGCCACCACCTGTTATTGAAATTGATAGAACAGAATCAAATATATCGACCAGATTTTTCAGGCCCGCTCATTTTAAACAAGAATTAGGTAAAGGCTACACGCGTCTTACCGTGACATTGGCTGGTGGAACGGGTAATGCCGATCTTTATGTAAAACATGGGGATAAATTATTATTCTCTAAATCGGATTGCATCTCCAAAACACCGGGTAATATTGAAACCTGCGTAATTGATAATCCAAAGGCTGGTATTTGGAAGATTGATATTCGCAGTTATGGTTCAACGTCGGATGTGATCCTTAATATTCAGGCTCAATAATGGCCTAAGTCTTTTATTCTAGTTATAAATAAGTGATCACCTTAGGTTGTTGGTAAAGGTGATCATTCTACTCAATTTGTTCAATATAAAACTTTCTCTTGTTCATCCACACCTTAATAGCGCATTATAATAACATAAACATTATTATCCTAAGGAAGGTTATTAAATGGATCATGAACAAGCATATAAAATCGGTACGCCTGGTCAAAAGTGGACCGCTGAAGATAAAGCTGCATGGTTGGCGAAACAAACTGTAGTACGGACTTACCAGCAAGAGGTACTTGCTAAATTAGCACCACTAAAGAAAGATTTTGATGTTGAACAGTATGGTGCTCTGTCTTATGACCCGGCTCGTTTTCCGTTGTTTGTTGTTAAAACACGTCATTGGGATAATGCTAAACCGACGATATTAGTGACTGGTGGCGTGCATGGTTACGAAACCAGTGGTGTGCAAGGTGCTATTCGTTTCATTGAAACACAAGCACTAAATTATAGCGCGCAGTTTAATATTGTGGTTGCACCTTGTGTTAGTCCTTGGGGTTATGAAACCATTAATCGCTGGAATCCAAACGCCATTGATCCAAACCGTTCTTTTGTTGAAAATAGTCCAGCCGAAGAGTCTGCCGCATTAATGCAATGTATTGCGACACTTGATGTTCAGATCACTGCACATATCGATTTACATGAAACGACGGATACAGATAATAGTGAGTTTAGACCTGCATTGGCTGCGCGTGATGCTGTTGTTCATGATAATTGGAGTATTCCCGACGGATTTTATTTAGTGGGTGATACGCTTAACCCGAATACTGAATTTCAAACGCATATTATTAATGCCGTTAGCAAGGTTACCCATGTCGCACCAGCCGATGATAGCGGTCGTATTATTGGTGAAAAACTGGCTCAGTTTGGTGTCATTAATTATGCAACTAAGGCGTTAGGTTTATGCTCTGGGTTCAGTGATTGTACTTATGGCACAACAACGGAAGTATACCCTGATAGTCCATTAGTGGATGATGAGAACTGCATTCAAGCACAGGTTGTTGCGATTACCAGCGGTCTTGATTACCTACTTAAAAAGGCTAAATAGACAATTAAAGGTAAGTCTCTATTACGCTTTAAGGTGGATAGGGCAATATTATTAAGCGAGTAAAAACTGCGGTAATTTTGTACACGATTCGATCTTTGCTGGTAAAACGATTACCATCAAAGATTAATCAGTGTTTACGCACTGCCGCTGTATAATATTGCATTGTAATGATATGACGTGAAGCAGAGTCGTCTGACCGAAAGTCACGTTGTAAGGATAAGTTTTGGATTTATTGAATGATGAAAAGTTTATGCTCCATGCATTAGAACTTTCTAAATTAGCGTTACCACATTGTCGACCTAATCCACCTGTTGGTTGTGTGTTAGTTAAAAATAATCGAATTGTTAGCGAAGGTTTTACTCAAGCGCCTGGTAAACATCATGCCGAAGCACAAGCTATCGCTCAATATGACAATTCGCTGGAAGAGGTAACTGCTTATGTTACTTTAGAGCCTTGCTCGTTTATCGGACGTACACCATCCTGTGCGCATTCGCTTGTTGGTCGTAATATAAAACGTGTGGTTGTGGCAGTTGTTGACCCTGACCCGCGTAACAGTGGTAAGGGCATTACAGTGTTAACTGATGCCGGAACTGAGGTTGAAGTAGGTGTCTGCCAGCGTGAAGTGAGCGAGTTTATCACGCCTTATTTATTGAAGTAGTAAGCTTGTATTATTCTAATTAACTGAATGTACTAGATATTTTTATTTAGTATTTAATTGATAGATGGATTTACCTTAATGAAAAAGTTAGCTGTAACGATAACTGCATTAACATTTACACTCGGGTTGACTGCTTGCGCAGAACTAAAGACCGTTGGTCGTGATATCGGTCATGCAACAAGAGATGTCACTAAGTCGATTGGCCATGCATCTCGTGATATTGCTAAAGATCTAAGTAACGAAGTTAAAAACTAGATTAAAATAAAGGCATAAAAGTGCTAAGGCATCATCGATGAGCACTTTTAGACGCATTGAACTCATTATTGTAATATTAGCGAGCAGTGCGTTTTTTTGCCTTATATCCTAAACGAATCCCATCTCTAATATTTAAGCCGATCATGGTAAAGTTCGTCATCCCAGCGATTATTTCTAAAATTTGAACTGTCCAATATAACCCATCGAATTGCCCTAATGCAGACCACCTCGCTAATATTATTGCTGTGGGTAATAAAATGATCACCCCATTGATGGCTGCAATCTTCATCCGAGTCTGTTTGATCTTAAATACGCCTTTCATCGCGCCAGGGTATAGTTTTTTTGCAGATATACCGGTGACCATCATGGCTAAAATGAGTCCAGGAATAAACATGAGTATGGTACTTTTAACGTGTGCAATCAGCTGTGGTGTTGCTAACAGATCAGCAATGATGGTACTTGTAATAAATGATGTTATAAGTAAAAGTGCAAATATCGCCGCTATTTTGTGTATATTTTTTAGTGTTTTAGTATTCATGGTTATGTCCTAAATGAGTGATAAAAGTGATTACATGACTATTGTTGTATCTGAATTTACCAGCGTGAACGGTATTGGCGGTGACAGTTACGACAAGTCTTGTTTGCTTCTTTTAGTGCATCTTTAGCTGCGTACTTATCTTGCTGTTTGATCGCTCCGTCCATTTTTATAAAGCTATTGTCCATTTTTGTTAATGCGGCTTTAAATTTCATATTGTCATCCCATACTTTATCTTTGGCTTTGCTGCCTGATTGACTACCTGGTACGAATAGGGTTTGTAAAGATGCTGAGTGAGCGGTCAGCTCTGCACTCTGCACTTCAAGTTGTTGCCAGTTTGGTGTTGAGTTTCCCAATGCTTTGTTAATTTGTTTTTGCTGTTTATCAATTTGTGAAAAAGCGGTTTGGCGTTGTTCCACATCTTGTATTAATGACGCTGTCGATAAATTCTCTGACGCTGCTACTGATGTGATAGCAAGGCTAAGAGTGAGTGATAGCGCTGAGATTACTGTATTAACGCGTTTTGATACTGACATGGTTAACTCCTGATTAAGTGTTTAGGGTTGTCTCTGTTGACTTGCCCATTAATATACACAACAACTATTGCGCGTGCAACTGTTGTTGTGTATATTGTTGTTGTTGCATTTAACTGAGGTCTTAAAAATGAAAATTTGGGATTTACCAATACGTTTATATCATTGGTTACAAGCTGTATTATTTATGGCGCTTATCATTACTGGCTATAATGGCGAAGGGCCGCACATACAGTTAGGCTTAGGCTTATTCACGTTAATTATGTGGCGAGCAATGTGGGGCTTTATTGGCAGTGAAACGAGTCGCTTTAAACAGTTTGTTCGATCGCCAGAAGTAATATTACGATACTTCCGTGAGCAGGAAGAGGAGAGTATTGGTCATAATCCTGCTGGTGGTTGGATGGTGATAAGTCTGTTACTTTGTTTATTATTACAATGTATTTCTGGCCTAGTACTCGCTGGCTTTGCTGATAACTTACCACTGGCAGAATTGTGGCTAACAGATTGGTTATTTGATGTTTTTTCGTCTATTCATAACTTATTGTTCTATATCTTACCGCTATTAATCTTCATTCATGTCGGTGCTATTATTGGTTATAAATTATGTGCTAAGCCATTAGTATTGGCGATGGTTACTGGATATCAAGCTAAATGTGTTGCTTTATCTGTACGCTTTGAATCAAATTTAAAAGCCTTGTTGGTGCTTATTGTTGCGGTATTAGTTACCATAGCAATAGTTGCGCTTTCTTAATTGGTATAGGTACAGAATGGAACATAAATTTGATCGTCAAAAAAGCTTTGGTTGGTTACTTAATGTCGTTGCTAACAAAGCATCAAAAGACTTTGATACAGAATTAAAGAAACAAGGATTATCATTAGCGCTATGGCCGACTTTAATGTGCTTATGGGAAGAGGAAGGGGTGACACAACGTGACATTGCTTTAAAATCAAAAGTTGAGAGTTCAACGACAACACGTACATTGGATAAATTAGTGGGGTTAGGATTAGTTGAGCGTCGAGATGATCCAAATAGTCGTCGTACATTTCGTATCTACTTGACTGAAGCAGGTAAAGCTTTAAAAACAAGTTTATTACCCATTCCATTGGCAATTAATACAGCGTTACTTAGTTCATTAGACGTTGAAGAACAGTGCGAAATAGTGCGCTTATTACAAAAAGTGGTTGCTGATATTTAATTCATTCAGGTGTAATTAAGCGCTACTTTTGGATCCTCTCAAAGAGTAGAACTTACTTTAGTGTCTGATAGCCAGCCCAAATTCGAGACATTGTTGTTATCCAACATAGTGTCGCAAAAGTGTATGCAATGTTAGCAAAATAAAACGGGAACAGGCACAACAATATGAAGCAAAGAACGGTTTCTGTTCCTTCCGTTAACCCTCCCATGTAATACAGCGATTTGTGTTTATAAACCGGGTTCTCAATTTTTTGTTTGCTGGCCATGATCGCAAAGGCTAAAAAACTTGAACCCGTGCCAATAAAAGCGAATATTAAAAATGCACCCGCGACAGCGTTGGCGCTTGGTTCGGCAACAACAAAGCCAAACGGGACGAGTGAATAAAACAAAAAGTCCAAGGTGATATCTAAGAAACCACCACTGTCAGTAATACCTTGTATCCGAGCAACGGCCCCATCTACAGCATCCAATATTCGATTTAAAAGTATGAACACCAAGGCAATATTGTATTCTTGCAACGCTAATGCAGGAAAACTCATTAACCCAAGCATAAAACCAAATAGGGTTACCTGATCGGCCTTTATTCCTGTCTTATGCACGAGTTTGGCTGTTGTGTTAATTGGCCAACGGATAATTTTAATAGCGTAACGATCAAGCATTTTGGTTTTCCTTATTCCATGGCCAGTGTAGGCATTTACTTCCGTTAGGGACATCGTCAGCGTCGTGCGTGACCATTAATACAGGTAACTGTCTACTGATCGTTTGGGCAAACACCCAGTTTCTAAATTCACTGCGTAATGATTTATCTAGCTTACTGAATGGTTCATCAAGTAATACAACGGCAGGCTCAGCAAGTAACATGCGCATCATACTAATACGTGCGCGTTGGCCACCTGATATTTGCATGGGTGTTTTGTCGGCCAGCGTTAATAAGTTTAGCTGCGTTAGCGTTTCAAGGGCTTTTAGTTTTCGCTGTGCCTTTTTCACTTTATTTGGTAATGCGATAGCGAGATTTTCCCAAATGTTCAGATGCGGAAATAACAAGTCATCTTGGAATAGCATGCCGATGTTCCGTTTTTCTGCGGGCAAGTTATTTAATAATTGTTGCTGATAATAGCACTCACCCTGATAGCTAAAGTCAGCGGATGTATGCCCTGCAATAACACTTAATAAGCTGGACTTCCCACAGCCACTAGGGCCCATTAATGTGAGAACCTCTCCTTGCGCAACAGTAAAAGATACCGGTGCAAATAAGGGCTGATTATGATTATCAAGGATGGTTAGATTGTTGACTGACAGAGACATTCGATGTCGATATCCTACTGGTTGATGTGGATTTTTGCTGTTCTAGCGAACCTGTTTTACGGCTAGCAATAATGGCGATGATATAAAATATAAAGGGAGCAAGGGACTGTAATAGCGCATAAATGGCACTGATACGACGATCTTGTCCGCTAGATAGCGCTACTGCTTCTGTGGTTAAAGTTGATATGCGTCCAGCGCCTAGCATCAAGGTTGGTAAATATTGTGCAAGGCTAACGCTGATACCTACAGCCCAAGCTATCCAAATCGCAGGTAATAATAACGGTCGCTTAATCTTCCACCAGACCTTGAAAGGGGACATGCCCAAACTTAATGCTACTTTATCTAAGCGTTGATCATAACTGCGCCAAGGGCCATCAAGTGCAAGAAAAATATAAGGGAAAACAAAGAAGATGTGCGCCCAAGTGACCCATAAATAATAATACTGATTCGCGATGTATAAGGTGGCTACTTGGATGCCAAACAGCAGCGATAACTGTGGTGCCAGCATCGGAATAGCGATGAGTAATCGTGGTACTTTTAAAAATTGTTTGTTTGCCTCTGCTTTAACGCTGTGTTCGTGCACGATAATCGCAAAAACTAAGGCTATCGTAGCACTAACTAACGCGATCATGATGCTATTGGCGATGACATCTAACAAATAATCCCACTCTTGTTGCCAAAATCGCAGTGACCAACGTGATGGCGTTATATCAGGGAACCGCCAGCGTTGTGCAAACGACCACAGCAGTAAAATAGGTAAGGTTACAAGGGTGATTAAATACGTGATAGTGATAATACTTTTACCACCAATAGGCAGAGAAAATCGACCATTTGACAGCCAAGTTCTGCATTTTAGGGTGACGAACCATTCTGCACTACGGATGCTAAGCAGGGTGGCTAAACATATAAGCAGTAATACTAAGGCGCCAGCAGAGGCTTTTGGCAGTGTCGCAAGATCGGCATCATTTAACCATTGCCACACCAGTACGGATAATGTGGGCGGTTGAGTCGGGCCGATAATTAGCGCCACATCAACGACCGAAATACTATAGGCCATCACTGCAAATAGCGAGAACCGGATTTTGGGTAACCATTGCGGCAAGATGATCTTTTGCCATGCTTGTGCATTGTTATAACCTAAGCTTTTCGCTGTGGTAAGGGTCGTATTAATATTCAATTGTTTAAGTAACGGAATACTCATAAACAACAAAAAGGGGATCTCTTTGAGCGTTAGTGCTGCAATGAGGCCAAAACCATATTGGTCATGAATCAATTGCCAGTTAATTTGTTCGCCAAACAGACGCGCGATAAACCCGCTCGGTGTAAATAGGAATGCAAAACCAACGGCAAAAGCGACGTGTGGCAGTGCCATGATAGGGGCTAGCAGGGTTTCTATTTGTTTCCACCATCGGCTATGCCAACAGGATTGTAAAATAGCAACGCAAAAAAAAGCGGCTAATAACGTGCTCGAAATACTCACGAATAAAGTTAGCACGATGGATTGATGTAACCCCGGCCAAGCGAGTAATGCATTAAAACCATCAAGTGAAAATGTATATTGATCTATCGCGGGGATATAGCCAAACGCGGCGAAAATTAATCCAATAAGTCCCGGTAACAAAGGTGAAAAAATGATAACTATAGTCAGTAACACCATAATTTTAAAAGTGATAGATGTTACCGACTGTTTTTTTTCATATTTTAATAAAGCGTTCAATTAATGTCCGTAGCGTTTTTGCCATTCAGCTTCAAGCGCAGCTTGCCAACTTGGGTGTGGTTCTGGAATTGATTTAAACAGTTTAGTTTTTTGCGCTGAGCCTGTGATGTATTGTGGTGATAATACAGTCGGATCACCCCAAATGGCTAAATCACCTTTACGAGATTGCGCTTCTGGGCTTAACAAGAAGTTAATCGCAACTAATGCGCCTTCTTTTGCATTGGCATTCCAAGGGATGGATAGAAAATGAATATTAGATAATGCCCCTGCTTCCATCGCATAAGCAACCGTGGTTTCACTGAGCTTGCCGCTTTGTTGTGATGTTGTTGCTTCGTTAGGGTTAAATGAAAGGGCAATATCAAGTTCACCATCATCTAACAGTTGAATCGTTTCGGCAGCACTGGCTGGAAATTGTTTACCTTGATGCCAGGCTACAGCATGTAACTTGTCGAGATAATCCCATAACGGTGCTGATATTGTCGTAAACGTCTTATTATCTACTGATTTGTATAAGGGCGTATTATCACTCGCTAATTCTAATAATGCGGCTTTTAAGAAGCTGGTGCCGTGAAACGAGGGTGGTTTGGGATAACTCACTTTATTTGGATGTTTAATCGCGTAAACAAGCAGTTCATTAAAGCTTATAGGTGGGCTCTTCAGGGTTTCAGTATCGTAAATAAACACTAGTTGACCTACGCCCCAAGGTGCTTCTAAGCCTAACGTTGGTTCAGAAAAATCACTATCAACAGGTAAGGTTTTATCAACATAGTGCCAGTTGGGTAATTGCGTTGCGAATGAATCGGTAATGAGGTCGTAGCGTTTCATTGATTTGAAGTTTTCACCGTTAACCCAAACCATATCAACACTGCCATTGCTGTTCTTTTTCGCTGTTTTCTCTGCGGCTAAACGGGTGATGGCTTCTGCTATATCGCCGACTTTAACGTGCTTTAGGCGTACGCCGTACTCACTGTTTAAGCGCTTATCCGCCCAACGTAAATAGTTATTGATTTCTGGACTGCCGCCCCATGCGTAAAAATAGACTGTTTGTCCTTTGGCCTTTTTTTCTACTGCTTGCCAATTAAGGTCTGCTGCTTGGCTCAAAACACTGACTAACAATAAGCCAACACCGGCGAATAATTTACGCATGAGTTTACGCATGAAATTTCCTTTTCTTCGTTGAGCTAACATCACAATCTGTAATGTTTAAAAGATTAATTATAACGCATTGTAATCATATTCATATACACATCTTAGCCGTCGATAGCCAAATCACGTTAAGATGTTAGAACTGTGAATTATGCTGTACAGTTAACGCTTCATTTTTTGGTAATGGCGTAGAAGTGAATAACAATGACTAAATTTAAACCAGCGTTAGGGCTGAGCAATAATCACCTGCAATCAATTTTATCGAGTTCTGGCCCTAGAACATTTTTGGAAAAGCGTCGCGCTAAGCAATTACTTCGTCTATCCGAACGACATATCATCACTACGCCACAAGGGGTGAAGTTAGAAGGTTTTCTAACTTCACATACTGCTTCATCACCCAAAGGGCTCGCGATTATTCTCCATGGCTGGGAAGGCTGTGCTGACTCGTTGTATGTTCTATCAAGCGGCCAAAAGCTACTCGATGCGGGTTATGATGTATTTCGCCTTAACTTCCGAGATCATGGTGATACACATCATTTAAATCCTGAGTTATTTAATTCAGCCCGCTTAGAAGAAGTTGCCGAAGCGGTTAAATATCTGTGTGCTGAATTTGGTGGTAAGCATAATGTGTTATGCGGTTATTCGCTCGGCGGTAACTTTTGTTTACGTGTTGCTAATATCGCTAAATCAGAAGATATTCAATTACATCAAGCAATTGCTATTTGTCCTGTGTTACACCCACAGACCACGATGGCGGAGTTAAGTACTGGTTTTCCAATATATGAACAATATTTTGTTGCCAAGTGGAAACGTTCGCTCACCAAAAAATTGCGTCATCATCCGCAGTTAGGATATGGTCGCGCACTGAAAAAATTAAAAACACTTGATGAAATGAACCTGTTCTTTGTGGACGGTTACACGCATTTTTCTAGTCGAAATGATTATTTTGAGGATTACTCGGTTATTGATGATGGCTTAAGTCAATTAGCAATACCAACTACGATCATTACCTCTGAAGACGACCCGATGATCCCTGCTGGTCATCTCAGTCATTTACATCAATCGAAATGGTTGAGTATTGATTTACAAGCGAAAGGCGGACATTGTGCGTTTATTAAAAATTGGAAGTTTGAAAGTTGGGCAAGTGAACGTATTGCCGAGTTAGCGAAGTAATTCGGCTTGCAGTAATTATTTTTTGCACTCGTGTAAATGGATCTTGAGTAACCAGCTTAACGTGAACAGTGCTTATTAATGCTCGTCATGAAGTTGATTAACGAAGGCACATTGTTTGCGACTAGCGGTAAGCCGGTATTGACTAAAGACACTGAAATGTCACGCTCTGGGTCGGCCCATAACAATTTGTTAATTAAACCGATATGCCCAAATGCTTGGGCACTATGCAGCCCCCATAATCCGACAGGGTTTGCCCCCAGCATGAGTCCTGCACTGTAACGCATTGGCACCATCAGGGTTCGATCAAATTCTAATGAACCGTATTCACGTATGAGACGCCTTACTGTCATCGGTTTGCAAATCTGTTTTCCTCCCCAAACACCATTATTTAACAGCATTTGATAGAAACGCCCCATTTCTTCAGCTGTCCCCATCAAGTTGGCTGATGGTATAACAGCTTGTTGAAACATCGGTGTATTACTTACTTCAGCAACGCAGTCAAATGAACCACCCAACGCACGTTTAATAAAATACGAGATCGGGTACATTGCTTTTATGCCAGTGGCATAGTTGTCGGCTAAATCTAACGCTTTTGATTTGCTTAGTCCATAACTAAAGTATTTCATATTCATCGGCTTACGAACTCTTAAGTCAAGAAATTCTTGTATGCTCATACCCGTTACTTTGTTAATGATACGCTCTAAAATATAACCACCACTCAGCGCATGGTAGGCGAGTTTATCAACCTGTGTTTCGGGTAGTTTTTTCGCACAAAGCTGTAGCCAAACTTCGTCATTATCTGAAAGTGAATTAATACCAAGTGAACTTGGCAAGGCCGACATGCCACTGCGATGTGATAATACTTGATGGATAGTGATATCTTGCTTACCGTGCAGACCAAATTCAGGTAAGTGAAAGCTAACGGTATCATGTAAATCGATAAGTCTATCTTCGTTTAATAAATGAATTAAAAAAGCGGTAACCGCTTTCGAACCTGAAAAATAACAAATGGGTGTTTCAGGTTGCATGAGTCGTGCGTTTTTGTCTGCTTTTCCATTTGGTTTATGGCCATTTGCATAACCAATGGAACGGCTTAAAATTATTTTTCCCTGGCGGCGAAAACACAGTGAAATAGCCGGGTGTGTCGCCGTCTTATAAATTTCTTCAACCGATTGCCAAATAGAGTCTACGCCATCTTGTGTCATACCGACTGTTGTTGGTTCGACTTCTTCCTCTCGATTAACCGTCGTCACTGTCGCTAGAGATTTTGGTAGATGGATCGTATTACCGAGACGCAGGTATCTATTTATATGTACTAAACTCTTCAATCCAAAATCAATAATCATATTCTTAGCTCAAGTATTGGTGAATAGATAATGACGATAGAGTTATATTTTAGAATAAACAATTAGATCCCCAATATTTAAACCTTAGCAGTAAAGTGTTAATAAGCACACGTACAGTTTAAATCTACTGTTAATCGAAAATAAAGTAGTCAGTTATATCGGTAAATACAATTTTAATAACTGTGAACTTAATACTTGTTTCGAGTTATAAAGTTCAATACACTCAATGAGGTAGTTTTAATGTTATGTTGAAGAGATAACAGGTTAAGTTATTGATGATATACAAAAATAATGTAGTTTAGTGGGGTTGGTATGGAACAAAAAACAAAAACTTTTCTTAATGAATATTTAGCGACGCTGACGGAGATAGAACGTCAGCGATATACTTCATTTAGTGCAGATTATTTTTGTAATGATGAAACGAATGCCAACCGTTGCGCAGACTTAATCAGTAAGGGTATTAAAACAGCAAGTTGTAGTATGAAACACTGGTATGAAGCCGGGGTTGAACCTATGCCAAAAGCTGGACACTTATTGGTGGTTACGGATTGGGATGGTGAACCTACCTCGATTGTTGAGATTACCGCGGTGAGTGAATGTAAATATTCGGATGTGACCGCTGAGTTTGCCTGTTCTGAAGGTGAAGGTGATCGTACCCTCGATTGGTGGCGTGCTGCGCATTGGGATTTCTTTTCTAATGAGTGTGTTGCTGCTGATATTGAAGTAAATGAAGATATGATGCTGGTATTAGAGCATTTTCAAGTGGTGCATGGTACAGCCGCTTGAACGCTTAATTAATTTAGATTTGTTATCCATTGATGCGGACTATACTTAGTCTCAATGGCTGGTTTAGAAGGGGGAGTCCGTGTTACTCAAAGTATGTCTACTCACTATGGCCATGATCTGGCCGACATCAAGTATCGCCAGTGATTTCTTTTCACTTTCAGCCTTGAAAATGGCAGATGAAAAACCGCTTGCGTCATTACATTATATCAAATCAACAGATAACATTTTTTTAGCTTATCGACCTTACATTCCGACTAACGCTAACGCGGTATTAATATTTTTTCATGGTGGTGGCGCGCACAGTGGACTCTCTTATAATCATCTTGGTATTGGCCTACGAGATAACTTTAATATTGCGGTATATATGCCCGATATTAGGGGGCATGGTAGTTCTGAAGGCGCGCGTGGTGATGCGCCAAACAAAGAACAAGTTTGGGCTGATATTAATACGATTATTCAGCAAGCGCGACATCGATATCCTCAATTGCCAATATATGTTGGTGGGCACTCAAGCGGCGCTGGTTTAGCATTAAATTATTCTAACTGGTCGCAGCGTGAAAATATCGATGGTTATGTTTTCTTAGCGCCTTATTTTGGTTATAAATCAGAAACTAATCTTGATGATGAAAATAATCGTGTGGCATTCTCTGACGTAAATACCCTGAAGTTTATCCTTAACTCAGTGTCCTTTGGGCTGTTGGCGGGGCATGATAAAGCAGTCATGTTTAATTTTCCTGAACAAGTGTTAAAGAATAACCCTGAGATTGTCACGTTTAACACTGTTAACATGTCGAATGCACTAACGCCGAGTGAACCCGCTAAACAGATCGCTAATCTCACTCGTTTTGGCTTATGGATTGGTGAAAACGATGAAGCATTTGATGCTCAAAAAGTAACGAGATTTGCTGATACAAACTCGACTCAAGTTAATAATGAAATAAAGCTACTAAAAGATGACACTCACTTTTCTATCATTTTATCTGGCGCTGAATATATCGGTCGTTATATTCAAGAGAGCATATCTGAATAATCAGTAATACCCCTATTCATGTCAGTCAACCTTCCATGTTGTACGAAACAAATCAACACGCGTATTTTATAAATTATGTATCATGCTTATTGAACATAAATAACGACTTGTAGTCATATGTTCATTGCGCATCATTCATCTCTATTGTACATGGAACATATTATGAAAAAACGCTGGGTCTTCATGGCTTTATTCACAGCATCGGTGATGGGAGCCGTGTATTACAATACGACTCAATCATTGAATAAAAATGACGAGTTGCCTTCTATTACGGCTTCATTAGGAACGATTGAAAAACAAGCTGTTGCAGTCGGTCAAATTGTTCCTGCACATTCAATCTCTATTAAATCTCAAATAGACGGTATTGTTGGTGAGATTTACCATCAAGTGGGGGATTATGTCACGGTGGGTACGCCACTGATTAAAGTCCGTCCCAATCCTACTCCTACAGCATTAACGTTGGCCAATACCGAGTTAATGCGAAGCGAAGCAATGTTAGAGTCGGCACTACAAAAATTAGATAATTTAAAACAACTGGTGTCGAAAAATATTATTCCGAAGAATTATGGAGAGTACATTCAAGCTCGATCTGATGTGAAGTCGAGCCAGGCAGATGTTCAGCAGAAGAAACAAAACTTCGATCTTATTCGTAGCGGTGAATCGTCAATTGGTGATTCAAAGCTGACGTCTACCATTATAGCGCCAATTGATGGGACGATTTTGAACTTGAAGGTTGAGATAGGTGAACCTATTACGTCAACAGAATCAAGTCAAGCAGCAACAGAAATGATGTCAGTTGCGGATATGAAAGACATGATTTTCAAGGGTAGTGTTAGTGAACATGACGCTGCACAGTTGAAAGTAGGTACTCCCGTTAATGTTATATTAGCACCTTACCCTGGAGTGGTCATGAAAGGGACGTTAAGTAAAGTTGCAGTGCAGTCTGAGATGCTGAATTCAACGACTACGGATAGTAACAAAAGCTTTGACAATGGCTTTCAAGTTGAAGTCGGTAATATTCAATTTCCGCAAGATATAACGATTCGTTCGGGCTTTTCTGCGACAGCGAAAATTATTCTTAAACATGTTTCTGACGTTGTTACTATTCCTGAGCGGGTTTTAAATTTTAATGGTGAAATACCAGAAGTATGGATCCCTGACGAATCAGAATCTGGATATTCAACACGTGAAGTTAAACTAGGTTTGTCTGATGGCATTATAGTAGAGGTGCTTTCTGGCTTAGAAAATGGAGAAGCCATTATCGATATTAGTATGATGATGGGAGAGCCAAATGAATAAAAAAAGGGCTGTTCGATTTCTTTGTTTTAATTCATTTTTCGGACTTATTATGGCTAGTTTTAGCCCATCTAGTTTTGCGCTCACAATTGAGGATGCATGGAATGCTGCAAAGTATTACGATCCCATTTATCAGCAATCTCAATTGGACGAGCAAATCGGCGAAACAGAAGTAAGATCGAGTCGAAGTGCATTACTACCGAGCGCCGACATAACGGCAAGCAGTCAATGGAATGATGGTAGCAGTAATACGAATAGTTACAGTCTGGGATTTACTCAAACGATTTGGGATAGCAGCAAGTGGGCGGCCTTGGACCAATCTCAGGCTCAGTTCCTTACTTCTAAATTAAAGTTTAAACAGAGCCACAATGAGCTGGCAGAACGCCTTATTAATGCTTATTTAGCGCTTGCTCAGTCTCAAGGTGATTTACGTTTAGCGCAGCAAAAATTCGATGAAGGAACTAAGATGCTGCACATTACAGATCTGCGTTATAAAGCGGGTAAAATTCATTCAACAGAGCTTGAAGATATGCGAGCGAATCATGTTGATGAACGTGCTGATATCTTAGCAAGCCAATCTAAAGTTGCGGATAAAAAGGCGGTCTTAATCGCTTTAATTAATATTCCTCCGCATGTTGTTTATGAAATTGATACGACTAATTTGACCCCACCTAAGTTGATTGTAAACAGCGAAACGGCTTGGTTAAAGCTTGCCAATGATAACAGCCCAGAACTGCTTGTGGCAAAACAGAATGTACGTGTGGCTGAGTTTGGAAAGGACCAGGCGAAAGCGGGCTATTACCCTACGGTGGTAGGTTCTGTAGGCTACGGAGGTAGTTATAATACCGATGGTAATGTGAACGCTGGCTTGACGCTGACAGTCCCTTTGGATTTGAACGGCTCTACCAGTGCTAATGTTGACCGGGCTAAGTTACGGGTACTGCGTGCCAAAGAAGAGGTGCGAGCGGTCCAAATACGTATTAAGAGTACTATTTCAAATCGATATACTCAGTTATCAGTTGATTGGGAACGTGTTGAGATTGCTCAACACCAAGTAGAGTCTCGGCAGCGATTATTAAAAAGTAAGCAAATTATTTATGACGCGGGCATGGCTGAAGCATCGGATGTTATTGATGCACATAACCGTCTTTTTAGTAGTAAGAATGCGCTTCAATCTTTATTTTATCAATACTGGCAACACCGTATTTCTTTGCTTAAGTCGGTAGGAAAGCTGGATGACAATACTATCAGTATGATCTCGCGGGCTTTGCAATCATGACCGGGTTATTGTCTCAAACGATTCAAACTTTACTTGCTCATCGTCTACGCAGCTTTTTAGCCGTTATTGCTATTGTATGGGGGGTTATCTCAGTATTAGTATTGGTGGCGTTAGGCGAAGGTTTTTATCAAACGAATACTAAGTCTTTTGCGCTATTAATGAGTGATACTCAAATGGTATTTCCGAGTCAGACGGCCAAGGCTTGGCAAGGATTACCTGTCAGAAGAAATGTGTCACCTTCTGAAAGTGACATGCGTGAAATATCTAGGCAATCAGCAGTTCGTAATATTTCTGTTGTTTATGAGAAATGGGATGCAAGGGTTACTGACAGCCAAGGACGATCTTTACCTGGTTATGTGAGGGGGATTGATAATCAGTTTTTCGAGATAAAAAACCAGAAATTAGTAAATAAATCACGAGAAATCAATCGCAGCGATTTAAATAATCACAGCCGTGTTGCTGTGGTTGGTTGGCGGTTGGCTGATATTGGCAATCTAAGCGTTGGTGGGACATTGAAGGTTAATGGCATTCCTTTTATTGTTATTGGTGTGACAGAAAAAAATGAAAGCGGTATCTCATTCAATAGTGCAGAAAGCCAAGCTATGATCCCAAGTTCAACGTTTAATGATTTATGGAAAAGCAAGCCTGGGATGCTATTAGTGTCACCTGCTGACACTGTGTCTGGCGTGATGCTACGGAAGAGTTTGTTATCATTTTTTGCTAAGCAGCAACATTTTGATCCAAGCGATAAAGACTCAATGTATATGCCCGATTTAGGAAGAGAAGCTATTTTCTTTAAGACCCTATTACGTGGTATTCAGTTATTTCTTGGGGCAAGTGGCGCAATGACTTTAGCGGTCGGTGCACTTGGTGTGGCTAATATTATGTTTTTGTCTGTTACTGAGCGTACGCGCGAAATAGGCGTTCGTTTAGCGATTGGAGCGACACCAAATAATATCCTCGGACAATTTTTAGCTGAAGGCGTGATCTTAGTGGCTTGTGGTACGGCGATCGGCATTATCTCTTCTTATGCCATTGTTGCGTTATTGAATTATATTGGTATGCCAGAGTGGCTTGGTTTTCCAATGATAACGCTTGAGACTGTTTGGATGTCGTTAGGTGTAATTACCGTACTTGCTCTTTTAGCTTCTTATTTTCCAGCTAGACGTGCTTCAAACCTTGTTCCTGTTATTGCTTTAAATGCGAGGGCTTGAGAATGTTACTTCCAATAAGACAAATTTTTCAGGAGATGGCAGCTGAAAAGTTGCGTCTTAGTTTAACCATTTTAGCGGTTGCGTGGGCCACACTATGTATTGCTATTATGTTGGCTTCTGGTGAAGGTTTACGGCAAGGACTTATTCGAAGTTCTGAAAGTGGCAATGGCAAACTTATTTATCTGACAGGTGGCTACGCGACTAAAAATGTGGGTAATTTCTATATAGGTAAACAGCTTAAATTAAAGAGTGAAGATCTTAATGTGATTAAAGTGCTGCCGAGTGTTAAAAATGTCCAACCCAGTGCAAAATGGAATGAACGTGTGACGTTTGAGAATCGTCGAACATGGCAAATGCCGCTTGGTGTTTATCCTGGATACCAAACGATGACTGGTTTGAAAATTAGAGCCGGAGGTCGTTGGTTTAATCCTATGGACATGAAGGAACAGCGTAAGGTCATAGTCATGGGAGAAAGCGCCGCGATATCTCTATTTAATAAATCTGATAGGTTTGACTGGATTAACACGCCGACTTTAAATGTTGACCCCGTGGGGAAAAAAGTCAAGGTAGGCAGTGAAGAGTTTATCGTTATCGGACTGATAAAAAGTAGCAGTGCAAATGTAGAACAAGGAATTCCATTGAACGAGTCGATCTTTGTGCCGTTCTCTACTTGGCAGCGTTTTCATCAAAACAGCGCTATTTCTGCGCTCAATATTGAACCTGTTAAACAAGTAGACCGAAAGCAAGTTGCGGCCACAGTGAAACAAGTAATTGCGAGAAAGTATGGTGCAAGTGTCGAGGATAAGCAGTTGGTTCAGGTCCAAGATATGCTGTTGAGGCAAAAAACGATGCGTCGTTTCTTAATTGGTTTACAAAGTTTTTTAGGTATTATCGGGTTTGTTACCTTAGGTGTTGCGGGCATTGGGATCGCTAATGTGATGTACGCAACGGTTAAGCGTGCTACTCGTGACATTGGCTTAAGAATGGCCGTAGGAGCAAGCCCTGCAACGATCAGACTTCATTATTTGACTCAGTCTCTTTTTACTATGGCAATTGGAGGGGTACTCGGATTAGGACTGACTTTTGGTTTGATAAATTCGATTCAGGCATTACCTATTTCGGGAAATCGTTTGTATGAAGAACTCGGAAAACCTACACCTGAACTCTCTTTTTCTATCATCGGCTTGGTTATTCTTGCCCTCAGTCTAGTCGGAGTCGCAGCGGCTTGGTTTCCTGCAAATAGGGCCGCCAGCATTACACCTTTAGAGGCGTTACAAAGTGAATGATAATAGTGATAACAATATGATACCTACAGCTGAAACACTCGTTATTCTAAATGGGATCAGTAAGCATTATAAAAGTGGTGATGAAGAAATACGTGCCTTGGACCGTGTTTCTTTGTCGATAAATAAAGGTGAGTTTCTTTCTATATTAGGCCCCTCGGGTTCTGGTAAATCAACATTAATGAATATGCTCGGCTGTTTAGATAAACCAACCTTGGGTGAGTACTATTTGAATAGCCAAGATGTGTCCGCATTAAGCGGTAATCAGTTAGCAAAAATTCGCAATCTGAATATTGGATTTGTTTTTCAAAGTTTCAATTTATTGGAATATGCGAGTGCATTGGAAAATGTCGCTCTACCTTTGGTGTATCGAGGCGTAAAAGCAGCTGAAAGAAGGAAAAAAGCGGCTGCATTACTTGAACGAGTTGGTTTGGGGGATCGTATGCACCATAAGCCTAATCAACTCTCTGGTGGGCAAAAGCAGCGGGTTGCGATTGCTCGGGCATTGGTTAATGATCCGCAAATTATCCTGGCGGATGAACCGACAGGAGCATTAGATTCTAAATCAGGTGCCGAAATCGAAGCCTTGTTTAATGAATTACACAGAGAAGGTCGAACCTTAATTATCGTCACTCATGATAACGCTTTGGCTCAGCGTACCAAACGTATTATCAATATCAAAGATGGACAAATTGTTTCAGATGAACGTGTGGCTTAGTTCTTGACTTCACCAGGGCACAATGCTGAATTAATTATTCAGCATTGTGCCTACTATTTTTACTTGGACTAAGTAAGAATAGTACTCACGGTAGTTGCATGCTTGAACAATGGCTGCAATCTGTTTTGTCATCATTAAGTAATCAAAGTTTTTGGGCGTTTATTATGTGAAATGATGAGTAATAGTAACGTGACGACACCAACAGCAACACCAATCGGTTTACTGTATTCAATCGGCATATTGAAACCAATTCTTGCAGTCATAATATAAGATGCGGTAACACTGGTACCAATAACGGCAGGCAAACTAGCAATCCAATGGAAAGTTCCGCGTTCAAATAAGAATTTAGTTGCTAGCCATAATACACAGGTAGAAAGCAGCATATTTGAAAATGCGAAATAACGCCAGATTAATGAAAAGTCTAACTTAGTCATGAAATAAGCGATAATCAAAATTGGCACTGCCAGTAACAAACGATTGCGTAAGTTTTGCGGGATATTAAACGCATCAACTAACGTTAAACGTAATGAACGGAAGGCTGTATCACCTGACGTAATAGGGAATACGGCAACTGCAATGATAGCCATAATACCACCGAGTGCACCAAGATAACTGTTTGCTATATGGTTAACCACGAGACCTGGACCTCCTTGATCAAGCAATGCTTTAAGTTCAGAGTAACCTTCAGGAAACGCGGCAATACCTGCTAATGCCCATACACAACCGACAATCCCTTCACACATCATCGCGCCATAATAAACGGGACGAACATATTTTTCATTGGTTAAGCAGCGGGCAATAATAGGTGCTTGGGTAGAATGGAAACCGCTGATCGCGCCACAGGTGATGGTCATGAATAATAATGGCCACACTGGCAGACCATCGGCATTGGGTTCTAAGAAATCATGGTTGTAATGATCGGCGTTGAAATACCCCAAAAAATCACCAGCGACAGGTAAATGAGGGGCATTGAAAAGTAATGAAATCGCAATAAGTGAAGTCATTACAATCATTAATAAACCAAAAATAGGATAAAACTTAGTAATTATCTTATCAATAGGTAACAGGGTTGCGAGTAAGTAATAGCTCAAGATCACTAATACCCAAAACGTATTGCCAGCGAGGAAAGTGCCTTCGAAATAAGTGAGGTTACTTAATAGACCTGCAGGACTCATGATAAAGACCACGCCAACAAAAAATAGTAGCATAGCAGTGAATACTAACATCACCGCTTTAAAGAAGACGTTATAATAGTGTCCTGCAATTTCAGGTAGGCTTTTACCATCTTCTTTAATACTGAGTACGCCTGAAAAATAATCGTGTACTGCACCACCTAAAATATTACCTAGGACGATCCAAACAAGGGCTATTGGACCATAAAGCGCACCAAGGATCGGACCAAAAATAGGGCCAACACCAGCAATGTTTAAAAATTGAATAAGGAAGGCTTTAACAGGATGAATTGCAACGTAGTCGATGCCTTCTTCAAACCTGACTTGTGGTGTCTGCGCAGTAGGGTCAATACCAACTTGTTTTTCAACAAAGGGGCTATAAAATTTATACCCTAATATTAATAGTGTTATGCAGATAAAAAAGATAATCATAGCTGTTTATTACTCCGTCCTGGCTGTATGGATTTAATTGGGAGTGTAGGACTCTATATGTAAAGGTTGCACATGAAAGGTGTTAACCTGCCAATTTTCAACTATTTGTAGGTAACTTCAAGCAAATGGAGTTTATTTTGTGACGTGATGATATTTGGTGGGAGAATTAAGTCATTAGGGGGAGGCATACTTGGTAATAGCGTAAACTATTACCAAGTTATGTTGCGGTTTAGCTTGTCGATGAGTCTTTTAGTTTTAATGCAATCATGGCAGACATGGTGATAAATAAGGCGGATATCCACAAACACATTTCTAAGCCATAAAGTTGAAATACCCAGCCCGATAACACAGTACCAATCAGTCGTCCCATTGCGTTAGCCATGTAGTAAAAGCCAACATCCATGGATACGCCATCACTGCTGGCTAAACTCACAATTAAGTAACTGTGTAATGATGAGTTGATGGCAAACAAGCCACCAAAGATTAATAAGCCAACGATAATCGAGAATTGCACATAGAATTGATAATGCAGTGCAATGGCAATCAATACTGGAATAATGGCTAAATAACCTGCCCATCGTGCTGCAGCTCTTGGTGATGGTGATTTACCGGTGAAGCGCGGAGCGATTGACTGCACCATGCCATAACCGATAACCCAACTTGCCATAAAGCCGCCAACCCACCAATGATCCCAGTTAAAGCTTGTTGCTAAAAATACTGGGAGTGCAACTACAAACCAAACGTCACGGGCACCGAATAAAAATAACCGTGCTGCAGAGAGTAGGTTTATCGAACGACTCTTAGAAAATATTTCCGTAAATTTAGGCTTATTTTTGGCTTTACCTAGTTCGGTTTTTAAACTGATTAAACTCCACATCCAGACCACAGATAGCATTGCTGCCATAAGCTGAATTGCACCTTGGAAACCAAGCGTAGTTAATAGGACACCACCTAAGAAAAAACCAACCCCTTTTAACGCATTTTTAGAGCCGGTAAGAACCGCAACCCATTGGTACAGCTTGTTATTACTACCGCTATCGTTATTACCCTTTGGAACCAGCAACTTAATAGCACTTTTGGCGCTCATCTTATTCAAGTCTTTAGCTATACCGGATAAGGCTTGTGCGATCATCACATAAACAACCGTCAGCATGTCAGCGGGTACGGTTAACATCATTAAAGCGACAATTTGCAGCCCTAAACCAATGTTCATGGTTTTATTTAATCCCAGCCGAGCACCTAGCCAACCACCAATTAAATTAGTGATGACGCCAAACACTTCATAAAACAAAAATAACATGGCGATATTAAAAGGGCTGTAGCCAAGCTGGTGGAAATACAGCACAACCAACATGCGCAATGCGCCATCGGTTAAGGTAAAAGCCCAATAATTACCGGTAATAATGAGATATTGTTTTATTTGTGGTGAAATACCCGCCAACGCTTTTATCATTTGTCTAAGCGACCTACCATACGAGCCAATTCTGCGGCACGATTTGCATAACCCCATTCATTGTCATACCAAGCATAAATTTTCACTTGCGTACCATTAACAACCATCGTTGATAAGGCATCAATGATGCTTGAGCGCGGATCGGTTTTATAATCAACCGATACTAATGGGCGTTCTTCATAACCAAGGATGTCTTTAAGTTCGTTTTCTGCCGCTTGCTTAAAGTAACTGTTCACTTCTTCTGCCGTTGTTTCACGTTCTACTTCAAAAACACAATCGGTGAGTGATGCGTTTGCTAACGGCACTCGGATAGCATGACCGTTTAACTTAC
This sequence comes from Moritella sp. JT01, assembly GCF_001574435.1. Taxonomy (GTDB): domain Bacteria; phylum Pseudomonadota; class Gammaproteobacteria; order Enterobacterales; family Moritellaceae; genus Moritella. The sequence goes on along the minus strand of NZ_LOCN01000032.1, from coordinate 2,839 downwards.
CAGTTAATTCTGGGAAAATATTGGTAATTGCCGTTGCAGATCCCGTCGTTGTCGGTATCAATGATGTACCACAAGCACGGGCACGACGTAAATCAGCATGCGGTGCATCTAGAATAGTTTGTGTATTGGTGATGTTGTGGATCGTGGTCATTGAACCATGTTTAATACCCAATTTTTCTTTTAACACTTTAACCACAGGCGCGAGGCAGTTAGTGGTACAAGATGCTGCGGTAACAATAGGGTGGAGGTCTTTGTTGTAAAGGTCATCATTCACCCCCATCACCACGTTTAATACGCCTTCTTCTTTTACTGGCGCAGTGACCACTACGCGCTTAACACCTTGGTCTAAATAACCTTGTAATAGCGCGGATGTTTTCATTTTGCCTGACGCTTCCAGTACCACGTCACACTGTGACCAGTCGGTATCGGTAATGGCGGTATTACGCGTACAAGGAATAAAGCGGTCTGCGATGATCATTTTATCGCCAAGATGTTCAGCTTGATGTTCCCAACGGCCATGAATAGAGTCAAAATTAAGTAAGTGCGCCAGTGTTTCTGCACTACCAGCAGGATCATTAATTTGCACAATTTCAACATCATCCCAATTAAAGGCTGCACGCATTGCCAGGCGACCCATACGGCCAAATCCATTTATACCGATTTTAATAGTCATTTTATTCTCCAAAATACAGATTATTTCAATGTATGTTTCTATTTCATTACTACGTAGATTACTCTTTTTATTGACGTAAGTTTAGTCACTAAGGTTTTGAATAGTTAAAAGAACCTTGGCTACGATTAATAATGGCGACGAGCGATAGCATAATAGGCACTTCAACGAGTACACCCACCACAGTGGCAAGTGCTGCGCCAGAATGCAGACCAAATAACGAGATAGCAACGGCGACAGCGAGCTCAAAGAAATTGGAGGTACCAATTAAGCAAGCCGGACCTGCGATGTTATGCGGTAGTTTAAGGCGTTTTGCGGCAAAAAAAGTAATCGCAAAGATCATGTATGTCTGCAATGCCAGCGGAATAGCGATGAGAACAATGGTCTTAGGATCGTTCAGTAAGGTGTTAGCCTGAAAACCAAACAGTAAAGCAACGGTGGCGAGTAGGCCTAAGATAGACCAAGGTTTTAGCTTTGCTAGCGCATGCTGAATTGCTTCTTTGTCTGTTGACTTATTTAATGTTTTACGTGTCAGGATACCTGCAATTAATGGCAGGACAACATAGAGTAAAACAGATAACAGCAAGGTTTCCCAAGGTACATTGATATCACTGACTTCCAGTAAAAATGCAGCGATAGGGGCAAATGCAAAGACCATAATAATATCGTTCACGGACACTTGCACTAAGGTATAATTTGCATCACCTTTGGTGAGTTGTGACCAAACAAATACCATTGCAGTACAAGGCGCGACACCGAGTAAGATCATCCCCGCAATATATTCTTGTGCAGAGCTTGGGTCGACCATGTCAGCGAAAAACACTTTAAAAAATAACCAGGCAAAAGCAGCCATAGTAAAGGGTTTAATGATCCAATTAATGAATACGGTGAGGAATAATCCTTTTGGATTTTTGCCGACATCTTTAATGGCAGAAAAATCGATTTGTACCATCATTGGATAAATCATTATCCAGATAAAGACGGCGACAACTAAGTTAACATGTGCAATTTCTAAATCTGCAATTAACTGAAAAACGTCTGGTTGCCAAGCGCCTAAAATCACACCTGTGGTGATAGCAAGTGCTACCCATACTGATAAATACCGTTCAAATATACCCATGTTCGTTCCTACTCGCAGTGTTGTTGTGTTCTTTCAGGGCGTTTACCCATATCGTTTAGTCGTTGTATATCAGTACTGATTAAGCTGCTATTTTGTTGTGTGCTAAGATCTATAATGGCTTTTTGCCATTCCGGTAATTCTGGGTTAATGGCATAGAACACCCATTGTTTATACTTTCTATCAACTAATAAACCAGACTTACGGAGTTGCGCTAAATTACGGGAAATACTTGGCTGGCTTGCGGTCACTGCCGAGATTAGTTCACATACGCAAAGCTCTTTTTCAATATCAATTAACATTAATATTCTTAGGCGAGTTTCGTCAGAAAGAATTTTAAAAAGTTGTGTCGGTTCCATATTGCCTCACTCATATATGATTTTTGTTATGTTCTGAGTATATATATAACTTGTTATATGTGTCAATTGTTATATTCATTGTTTGTTATATATGTTTTTTGTGATATTTGTTGGTTTATCACCTTTGACGAAAAACACTGTCCTTTAGGGCTGTGATGTAAGTCATTATTGCGTAGCAATAAGCACTCTGTGTTGTTATTAATATTGACATATTTGCACATAGAGTCTACGTTTAGAACTTGATACTGTATATGGATACAGTTATCTAAGGTGCTGAAAATTGAAACTTATTGCGTATAAATACAGGTTCTACCCAAACAATGAGCAGGTAACAATACTTGCTCA
>NZ_LOCN01000032.1:0-282 GCF_001574435.1 Moritella sp. JT01 | reverse complement strand
AACCAATTATAACGATTGGAGTAAAAACCTCACTCAACTAAAAAAGAATCCCGATTTTACATGGCTGAAAGATGTTTCTAGCGTGCCATTGCAACAATCACTAAAGCATCTCGATAAAGGCTTTAAGTCATTTTTTAAATCAGGTAAATATTTTGTATCAATGCTTGTAAAAGAAGATGTTAAGCAGCTACCAGTCGTGAACAAGACCGTAGGTGTTGATGTAGGTATTAAAGACTTAGCGATTTGTTCGGATGGAACAAAGTTCAATAACCCACGATTAAC
>NZ_LOCN01000031.1 GCF_001574435.1 Moritella sp. JT01 | reverse complement strand
TTATATCTCTGCAAGTGCTCACACAGATTGCTTGAATAAATTGTTAAAGAGCATACTGAACGGCTGTTGCCGTGTCAGTGGGATGCATTATAGATAATAAGGTTCTATTGGCAAGTGATTTACTGAGTTTTATGACACTTTCACTTAATTCGACTAAAAAACACTCAAAACGTGACGTTTTAATACTTTTCAGTCGTGAACCATGACAAAAATAGTCTTGTTATAGAAGATAGTCGCTGCTAACAGCGAGCTCAGCATCATATAATGATAGAAACGCTCACTAATCTACGTAATTGCTCTAAACATAGATAAACAAAACAATATTCATATAACTGTCACCTTTCGCTTTTACACTGCAATGCATCAACATAGATAGCTTATCAGGATGATGACCTTGCGTATAACAACCCTTTCTCGAATCAGTTCCCTTACTTTAATCTGTCTTTCACTCTTAATGACCTATACCCTTTACGGTAGCCACCAGCAGCTTAATCGTCTTGATCACCAAAATTCGATGTTTGCGCAAATGAAAGAACAAGTCACGATTAAATTAAACCACTCGATCTCAGATTACTTACAGCAAGGTAATACTGCCGATTTACAACAGTCCGAAAAAATTATCAGTCAGTTAATCAATTCACTTGAGCAACTGGCTAGTGCCATTGATACCTCTACATTAAGCAAAGAACTCCATCAGTTTGCAGACCTTGTTGAAGGACCTTTACGTTCGTCGGGTAAATTTGCCTCTGATAATTTTCAGCTACTGAATTTTAACGAAAAAGAACTGGCGGACAATTTATCATTATTAAAGCGCCAGTTATTAGAAAATGAGATACCGCTACGTCAACAAGACCTAGTCCTCATCAGTGATATTCAGGCTAGCCTCGCGCATTTAACCAATCAACGCCAGCGCTACTTTAATCAGTTACAAACATCACAATGGCAAGAGCTGTTACTCGTAGTAAAAGAAACCGCTCTGCTGATTAGCGAACTGTCCCAATTGAGCCATTATGACTCCAGCACTGAACTTACGAGTGAAGACGATAACTTCTTAAATGACGAAGAAGATGAAGAAACTATTTTAATTGTTGATGTTACCAATGAACTAAACAGCCTTATTAGCCGTTATCCAAAAGAACTATTGAATACTAAAACCGTACTTTCTGAGCAAACAGATAACCAACAACTCGCTTTAACGGCAATCAGTAATATTCAAGCCGCGATCTTAGCATTAGATAAACCCGTTAATGACTATGCCAACACACAAAGACAAAACACCTATTTATACCTTGCCGTGATCGCACTCAGTTTGATCTTACTTGGTATTAGCTTGTTTTATGCTCAGAAATATTGGGTGGTAAAACCGTTAATTAAACTAGATAAAGCCCTCGCCTCTTTAGTTGAAAGCAATACCCGTGAACGCCTGACCTTTGCCGATCATAAAAGTGAAATCGGTTTAATCGCCTTACATTTTAATCAGCTACTTGATAACGTTAAACAAGAGCAAGTCGCTAAACTCAATCAAGTAGAGCAAGTGACTCATGCATTAAATTCACTGCAAGATGACTTCCAATCCATTAGCCAATACTCACAAGCAAGCAGTGGTACCATTAGTGATATAAGCAGTGGCGTCTCAGCAATTAATGCATTAGCACAGCAAATCGATACCGAAACCCAGTCGGTGCATGACTTAACCCAGCAAACGAATCAAAAAATGCATAGAGCAGCGAGTCAGATTATCGATTTCAGCTTGGCGACTCAGCAGACACAGCAAGCAGGTACAGACAGTTTAAAAGCTATTAAAGCCTTAAATACCAACATGGAAAATGTCGAAACTATTGTAGCTTCCATTCATCATATCGCCGATCAAACCAATTTATTGGCACTCAACGCGGCAATTGAAGCAGCGCGGGCGGGAGAGAAAGGACGTGGTTTTGCAGTCGTCGCCGACGAGGTACGTAATTTGTCGAAAAAAACCCAACAAGCACTAGAACAAATCAGCAGTTTTCTAACTCAATTAAATAGTTCGAGCACATCACTCGAACATGAAATTGTTCATATCGCACAGCGCTGTCAACAGCAGTTGGATAATGCGCAGGACATGCACAAACAAATTAATAGCGTCATTCAGCAATCTGAACAGTCACAACAAAACGCGGCAAATAGTCGTCACAATACTCATCAGCAAGTCAGCTATATTAGTGTCGTAAATGATCAAATGCAGGCGCTGAAAAATCACAGTGAAGACACCCGTCATAAAACCCTGTCAGCACAGCAACAGGTATCGGCACAAGTTCAGCAGATATTAAGTATCTTTGCCTAAACTAGACCTAAACATTAAAAACTTGAACCTGGGGTATCGAGAAACGCCAGTTCTTCGACTGTCGATTTCCGGCCTAAAATATTATTACGATGAGGATAGCGGCCAAACTGTTCAATAATCGCTTGGTGTTGTAATTCAAATTCAAGGTTAGTTTGAATATCATTACCTTGATATAAAAATACCGCTTGTTGATGAATCACTGATGATTCGCTATGCATAAAAGGCAAATAAAGAAAGCTGCATTGCAGCTGCGAGAGTTCTTTATCTGCACCATTCGCGATCGCTTCTTGGGCAAGCGCTAACGCCATATTGTCATAGATAAATGCACACGACGTATCACGGTACATATTGCGCGAAAATTGATCCAAAATGATAATCTCTGCTAACCGTCCTTCGGCACTTCGACGCCAATGAAATAACTCACCTGCAATAGCGCGCTTATGCAACTCACTAAATCGAGTTACAATTGTCCGATCAAACTCAATGTCCTTAACCCACCATTTTGCAGGGTTAATCTCTTCAAACCAAAACTTAATCACTTCTTTATACATAGTTAAACCCATCTCTGATGATCTCACCAATTGAGTATAGATTAACGCGAATCACTGAGCCCACTTGATAACGACACCTAGATCTCAGTTCTCACATTTACGTGCAGTTTTATTCTGTATTTCTAGCGCATGATACAATGTCGGTCTAAGACTGTATTGACGAAAAAACCGAATACCTAAGGCACTCGGTTTTTGATTCTCATTTGAACACACTATTTACATGGTGTAGAAATAGTATATTTGGGATTTCATCCGAATAATAATACCGCGAATAACATCTAAGAAACCAAGAAACGCAATGGGTTTAGCACCACTTATCCAGGCTAAACCAACAGCGCCAACGGGGATGTCATAATCCTCGGTCTCAATCAGCTTTAGACGCACAAAATGATGCTTATTCATTACATTCTGTCCCGTGGTCGCTCGAACCGAGGTTTCTCTTGCCAGCAATGAACCTTGCGCTTCGCCTGTCGCTTCTATGATCCCTTCCACTTCAGCAGCAAAAATATGACCAGGGTAAACCGCGGACGCAAACTCAGCACCTTGACCAACTTTGATATTGCGAATTGCTTGATGGTTTACACGCATTAGCACGTATTTTTCATTGGTATACATTTGAAGACGTGGCATCGCACCTATGTATTGACCTTCACGAATAATAAAATTTGTTAAGTAACCATCGGCTGGCGCATACACACGGGTATGATCTAAATTCCACAGTGCTTGTGCATACTCTTCAGTTTGATTGGCTAAATCAGCTTTACGACTATTCACAGCATGTTTGGATTTGATGGTATTAAGCTGGGCTTGCTGTGCATTTAGTATTAATTTTTCAGCTTTAGATTGCAACACGGTCAATTTTGCTTTCGCTACTTGTACCTCAGTCTTTTGCTCATCTAACTTACTTTCAGTGATGGTAAATGCAGCCACTTTGTTTTGATCAATATAACGCTGCAATGTCGTCTTCTTCCAATTCATATCGACGTCTATTTCAGCTTGTTGATCGAGATTGATCCTTATCTCTTTATGCGCGATCGCGTATTTAGATTCATTAATACGCACATCATCTAATGACGATGTTAACGCAACTTCAGCACTCTTCACTTGCGCAGCAGACTTATTCAGTGCGATCTGATAAACCTGATCTTCAAGTTCATAAATAAGCTGACCTTTGGTGACTGTTTGATTCGGTTTAACATGGAGCGTTTTAATGTTGCCGGTCACCTGCGTTGAACCTGGGCGTAACTGAATATGTGGCGACTGCACTAATGAACCACCCGACAAATCCATTGGTGTATAAGTAATTAAACCAACCCAGACGAATAACAACCACGCGGAGCCACCTATATAGGCAAAACTCTTAGAATATTTATTCCATGGCATACCAATTAACCGTAATAGATAAATAAGGAATGCCCAAACAGCTAACCCTTCTAGCATGCGTTATTCCCCTCTGACTTCCAAATATCTCGTACTTTTGCAATGGCTTGTTCTGCATCGACAAACGCAATAATCACCGCAAGTACCCACACCCAATGCCAAATAAATCCGACCCAAGTTAATGTCGTGATCAAGGTTAATTGTTGATGGCTATTTTTATGCGCCTGATGAATAGGAACCTCATGAAACTTCCAAAAGCCAATTCCTGCAGCCGCCACCGTTCCGATAAGCACAACAGCAGCAATAATATGTAATCCCGTATCAAAGCCAGTGCCCACAAAAGGCATAGATATTAAACTCACAGGTTAATTCCTCAATTAGCTAGTTCAGTACCTACAAATTAGGCCTAAAGTAAATAACAATAATGAGATCGATTATATTCGGGAAAGGAAGGGAAAAGGTACTCGTAGAATTGCTAGGTTTACACATATCAACTATTTTTTTATAGCCAAATAGCACGTAGAAAGCCCATAATATATTACTGTAATGACACGAATGATATCTACCTTAAACGTGATAAGGACGCTGCATATGCGGGAACTGCCCAACATAAATGAGACTGACTTAAGTATCGAACAATTTACCTTTGAGGTTTCCAATTGGTTACTGGAAAACGATACCGTCGACTTACTGACTGCGATTGAATCTTCGCTAACTACTTTTTTGCCTTACATCCAAGTTCAACGCATGTCATTGGTTCGTTTAACGCCAGATAATAGCTTTGAAGGCGCACTTGCTGTTGCGGCTCCTGGTTACAAACCCGTTGCTTTACCGGCACAAGGACTCTACTCACCTTATCTGGAGCAGATAAGTAAAGGCGAACTCATTATTGCAGAAGGTAATCTGCTCGATATTATCAATCATGATGAATTGGTGCTCAAAAAGATGGAAGGCATTATTTCTCATATTGTCGTGCCCTTTCGTGTGCGTGGTCGTATTTGGGGTGGTATTACTGCTAGCCGCTATATCGAACCGGTGCATTGGCATGAAGACACCATCACAGGGATCAGGAGTTTTGGCCAGATCCTCGCGTGCACTTACGAGCGTTACGCCTATTGGGAAAAGCTGCAGCATAAAAATGAAAAGCTCGAGTTATTATCTCACCATTTAATGGATAGCCAAGAAACCGAACGTCGAATGTTATCTCGTGAATTGCATGATAATTTCTCGCAACGCATGGCGCTATTAACCATTAAAGCATCATCGCTTTCGCAGACCTTGATTGTCGACAGTGACAAACAATCGGCAAATGCACTACACCACGAGATCCAAGGTTTGGCGAAAGATATGCAAGCCTTATCACGATCGTTACACCCAGCGATATTAGAAGATCTCGGTTTAATCACCGCATTAAAAGCGGAATGTCGACGCATATCAACAATCAAAGATATTGATATACAAACTTTATTCGACCCGATTCCGACACTTAATAAAGAACTATCTCTCAATCTTTACCGCATATTACAAGAAGCATTAAACAACGTTACCAAGCATGCGCAAGCGTCTGCTGTATTTGTGTTGATACAGCACAATGAAGATAATCTTCACTTTCAAATTATCGACGACGGGATTGGTTGCAACCTGGATTTAAACCAAACAAGAGGCAGTATCGGATTAATCAGCATTCAAGAACGCGCGCAATTATTTAACGGTACCGCGGCATTCACCTCTCCAGAAGATGGCGGTTTTATCGTTGATATCATGATCCCGACCTTAAAGGAATATTATGAGTAATATAATTTTAGCCGATGATCATCTGATTGTAGCGCAAGGCATCGCCAGTATTTTACAACCTGAGCATCAGATTTTAGCGATTGCCAAAGATGGCTTAGAATTGATCGAACTGGTCAAACAGCATCAGCCGGATTTAGTGATCACCGACATTAGCATGCCAGACATGACTGGGATCGCGGCTATTGCGGCGTTAAAGCGGATTAATAAAACCGTGAAAATTATTTGTCTCACGATGCATGACGAACAAGAATATGCCGAAAGTGCGATGGCTGCTGGCGCAAAAGGTTATGTACTCAAGCATGAAGCGAGCGAGAGCTTAATCGAAGCGGTTAACCAAGTACTGGCGGGAAATGAATATATCTCGACCTCTATTTCAGTAAATACCGACAAACCAAAATTATCATCTCGTCAAATCAGCGTATTACGTCTATTAGCGCAGGGGAAATCTGCACGCCAAGTCGCAGATGAACTGTTTATTTCACCGCGCACTGTCGAATTTCATAAATATTCGATCATGAAATTAATCAATGCAAAAACCAGTGCCGAGCTAATCCAATATGCACTTAATCATGGATTGATGGATTGATGGATTAAATCGTATTATCTCACTTATCGTTATGATGAATTACTGTAATAAACTTACGTAACAAGTGTAATTAAATTACGTAAGTTTACAACCAAACCACGGGTACATTTAAATAACAGTTAAAACAGTGACTTAACTACACACTGGTGATGCACATTACTGTAACATTATCGTCACACACCTCAATGCCAGCGATAAGCAAAGAGTGGTTTCATTTTAATAGCCCCAAACTCTGTTATATATCTTTGGAGAGGCAATAAAAACAACGTCTTTATTGCCGTTTTATACTGGCTATGCGTGTTGCTGTTCCAGCGTTAATTTATCAAAGAATAATCGCGTTTCGGCAATCACCACATGACGTAAACCAATCAAACCAATTAAGTTCGGGATCGCCATTAAGCCATTCACAATATCGGCCAAGATCCAAATCAGATCCAACTGTAAGAATGCGCCACCAGCGACCAACAAAATATAGAAATACTTGTAAGGTTTAATGCCTTTCTGACCAAACAGATATTGCACACAACGTTCGCCATAGTAGTTCCAACCGAGAATAGTGGTAAAGGCGAAAAATACGAGCCCTAAAGTAATAACGTATTGGCCAATTAGCGGTGATAAACCTTGTTCAAATGCGAGCGTTGTCATCGCAGCACCGGATGTTTCACCACTCCATACTCCAGTTAACACCAATGTGAGACCTGTCATGGTACAAATAATGATGGTATCGAAGAAGGTACCTGTCATTGAAATCAGCCCCTGCTTCACACAGGAATCTGTTTTTGCTGCCGCAGCTGCAATCGGCGCACTGCCTAAACCCGACTCATTAGAAAACACACCACGCGCCACACCACTTTGAATAGCCAACATCACAGTCGCGCCTAAGAAACCACCAGTTGCAGCGGTTGGCGTAAACGCACTACTGATCACTAAGCCAATTGCATCAGGCACCGCCTCGATATTAAATAATAGAACCAACAACGAAGCGAATACATAACATACCGCCATAAATGGCACAGTACGTTGAGCAATAGCTGAAATAGAGCGAATACCACCTAAGGTCACCATCGCGACTAATACCGTCAGTATCGCCGCAGATAACCACACCGGAATATTAAACGAGATCTGCACAGCATCAGTAATAGCATTCACTTGTGGGAAAGTACCAATACCAAAACACGCCACACCAATACCAAACAGGGCAAAAGCTTTCGCTAGCCAACGACTACCCAAACCATGTTCAAGATAATACATAGGACCGCCCGCCATTTGCCCATTTTCATCAACAACACGGTATTTCACCGCCAATAAACATTCCGCATATTTGGTCGCCATACCAAAAAAGGCCGCCACCCACATCCAGAATAATGCACCGGGACCACCCATTTTAATCGCTGTAGCAACACCGACAATATTACCGGTACCGATAGTGGCAGAAAGTGCGGTGCATAATGCTGCAAAGCTACTGATATCGCCCTGCTTTTTATTATGTAGATCGTTGTCGTCTTTATCACCTGAAAACAGGTACTTTAGCGCTAAGGGTAATTTGGTGATTTGTAAAAAACCTAAACGCAAAGTGAGATACATACCGGTGCCGACCAAAAGTAATAATAATGGCGGACCCCAAATAAAATGATCGATGCTTTGCAGGGTATTTTGTAGGGTTTCTAATAAAGAAGGTGGTGGTAGTGGTGCTGTTTGTAGTAAAGAAAATTGTAGTACTGTTAATTGTAAATAGTGCATTAAAAATCATTCCTCGAGAATGTGAATCTGAGGAGGATGTAATTATTCAAGATGGGTAACGAAGCAAAAAAACCACAGCAAAAGCCACAGTAAAAAGCAGACGTGAAAGTACGCAAAAAAAATAATCCTATCCTCTGTCCTTTGTACCTGAGAGTTTCAACGACATTGTCGCTTTGCTCCTTCGGCGTCCAATTTAATGGATCTCTCCAGAGGCTCGTCCAGTAACAGTCCATGCTTTTTCTTGCGAAATAAAGCGCCTGAAAGATTTACTTCTTCGGCGGGCACATTGGCCACTCTCCTGCTACCTTCATCCGAACTTAGTGTGGATATGCCGCAGTATCAAACACTGCGAATTGACAAATACTAGCACGGATAACTTCAACAAAAACCAATAGAGTAGTTTGAATGATTAACAATTAATCTTTGGGCAGAAAAAAGCCCTGTTAATCAGGGCTGCTTTAATTATGTGTTATTCATGGTCATTAGCGATTATTGACTAACGCTTAACTCATCATCAACCACGCTTATCTTAATCGATTTACCAGGTACTACCTCTCCCGCTAAAATAGCATTGGCTAAGCGATTTTCGACCTGCTTTTGCAATACGCGCTTTAGCGGCCGAGCACCAAATAAGGGATCGAACCCGGCATCGGCTAATTTTGCCAATGCACCTGCTGTGATCGACAAACTATAACCCAGCTGTTTTAATCGCGCCTCTAATGATTTTAACTGGATCACGGCAATTTTTTCAATGTGGCTACGACCCAATGGGTGGAACACCACTGTATCATCAATACGGTTGATAAACTCAGGGCGGAAGCTCTGTCCAAGTAACTCTAATAAACGTAATTTCACCGTATCATAATCATGTTTACCGTATTCTTCTTGAATGATATCAGAGCCTAAATTAGAGGTCATAATAATCACCGTATTACGGAAATTAACCGTACGGCCCTGCCCATCGGTTAAGCGACCATCATCCAATACTTGTAATAAAATATTAAAAATATCCGGATGGGCTTTTTCAATTTCATCCAGCAAGATCACTGAATAAGGTTTCCGACGTACCGCTTCAGTCAAGTAACCCCCTTCTTCATAACCAACATAACCCGGAGGCGCACCGATTAACCGCGCGACTGAATGTTTTTCCATAAACTCAGACATATCAATACGGACCATGGCTTGGTCTGAATCAAAGATAAAATCGGCTAAGGCTTTGCATACTTCGGTTTTACCGACACCCGTGGGCCCCATGAATAAAAAAGATCCCATCGGACGGTTTGGATCAGCCAACCCTGCACGGCTACGACGTATCGCATTGGATACCACGCTGATAGCTTCGGCCTGACCAATCACCCGCTGATGTAAGTTATCTTCCATCGCCAGCAGTTTTTCTTTTTCGCCTTCCAGCATCCGGTTAACCGGGATCCCCGTCCAACGCGATAAAATATCGGCAATTTCAGCTTCACCGACCTTATGCTTTAACAAGGTCATGTCTTGCATTTCAGCTTGGGCGGCTAAATCCAATTGTTTTTCTAACATCGGAATAGTGCCGTATTGCAGTTCTGACATTTTATTTAAATCACTCGCACGTCTGGCCATATCCAACTCAACACGGGCTTTATCTAACGCTGACTTAATGTGCTTAGTACCAGAAAGCGCGGCTTTTTCAGTCCGCCAGATTTCATCTAGCTCGTTAAACTTATCCTGCTTATCATCCAATTCTTCAGCAATCGTCGATAAACGTTTAATACTGGCTGAATCATCTTCTTTTTCCAGCGCTTGCTGCTCAATTTTAAGTTGGATAATACGCCGTTCTAACTTATCTAAGGCTTCCGGTTTTGAATCCATCTGTAAGCGAATAGACGATGCCGCTTCATCAATCAGATCAATGGCTTTATCGGGCAATTGACGGTCGGAAATATACCGATGAGATAAGGTCGCCGCCGCCACAATAGCCGGATCGGTAATATCAACATTATGGTGTAGTTCATAGCGTGATTTTAAACCACGTAAGATGGCAATGGTGTCTTCAACACTTGGTTCTTCAATCAGTACTTTTTGGAAACGACGTTCAAGTGCCGCATCTTTTTCAATATATTTACGATATTCATCAAGGGTGGTCGCACCCATGCAATGTAATTCACCACGGGCTAATGCTGGTTTTAACATATTGCCGGCATCCATCGCGCCCTCACCTTTGCCCGCGCCAATCATGGTATGTAGTTCATCAATAAACAGAATAGTTTGGCCTTCGGTTTGCGCCAGTTCTTTGATCACTGATTTTAACCGTTCTTCAAATTCACCACGGTATTTAGCCCCGGCAATTAACGCGCCCATATCCAGTGATAACACGCGTTTATTCTTTAACCCTTCCGGCACTTCACCATTAACAATACGCTGTGCTAAACCTTCGGCAATGGCGGTTTTACCCACCCCTGGTTCACCAATTAATACTGGGTTATTTTTAGTGCGGCGTTGTAATACTTGGATAGCACGACGGATCTCGTCATCCCGACCAATCACGGGATCGAGCTTACCAACTTCGGCACGCTCGGTTAGATCTAAGGTATATTTAGTTAAGGCTTCACGTTGCTCTTCTGCGCCTTGATTATCAACTTTGTCGCCACCACGGATCACATCAATCGCTTCTTCAATATTTTTACGTGTACCACCCGATTTTCGTAATAATTGCCCTAACCGCCCTTTATCTTCAACTGCCGCAAGCACAAACAACTCGGAAGAAATAAATTTATCTTTACGTTTTTGGGCATATTTATCACACAAATTTAATAACATATTCAAAGCTGATGATAATTGGATGTCACCTTGGGTACCTTGTACTTTAGGTAAGCGATCAAGCTCATCAGCCAGCTGCCAGCGTAATGAATTTGCATCAATCGCCGCGGCGGTCAGTAAGGGGCGAAGGGAACTGTGATCTTGGTTTAATAACGCGGTCATCAAGTGTATAGGGTCGATAAATTGATTATCTTTACCCAGAGCAAGTGACTGCGCATCGGAAATAGCCATTTGAAATTTGGTGGTAAGTTGATCTAAGCGCATAACGATGTCCTATCGGTCGTGGCTATAATTATAGTCATTTAATTGGTGGGTATATTTAGCAAGGCACTAAAACCCATAGTTATTATCTGGGGATTATTTATTGAGATTCAAGGTAAATCAAACTTGCCTGGCGACCCGTTTGGTTATCTCGTCGATATGAATAGAATAAATCAATTTCGCGGTAAGTACAGTGGTCACCACCGTAAATATCAGCCGTATTAACCGTTAACGCTTGTAGACGTTGACGCGCTAATAAATATAAATCCGCTAACCATTTATCACCATCGGCAATAAACGCGCTACTTGCTTGTGGATCATGTGCAATAAAGGCATCACGTACTTCACTGCCTACTTGAAAATGTGCTTGGCTGATTGCAGGACCTAACCACACTAATAGCTCATTTGGTGTAGCGGTAAGTTTAACAAGGGTGTTTTCAATAATACCATCGAGTAAACCACGCCAACCAGCATGGATAGCAGCAACTTGCGTACCCGCTTTATCGCAAATTAAGAGCGGTAAACAGTCTGCCGTCATCACTAAACAAACTTGCCCCGTCATCTGTGTTACAGACGCATCCGCAGCAGGAAGTTGCTTCGCATTGTGGGATTGCCCCACTAAACTAACAACGTCGGTACTGTGGGTTTGATTCAACCAATATGGCTGTTGTGGTAAATGAGCAGCTGTCATTAACAGCTGCCTATTTTGCCACACCAACTGACTATCATCTTGCACATGCAGACCTAAATTTAGTCCTGCATAAGGCATGTGACTAACGCCACCCTCACGAGTCGTGCTTAGCGCCTTAACATTGCTTGGCGCTGGCCAGTTAGGTTGAATAAAACGGGGCATCATCAATGTTTAACTAATGTAATCATCAACCATGTTTAACGCCGTATCTTCACGTAGGATATGAATTAATGTATTCATATCAGACGGACGTTCTGCGCGCCACATCATCATTTCACCTGTTACTGGATGTTCTAATTTCAACATACGTGCGTGTAGTGCCTGACGGCCAAAACCACGTAAAGCCATAATTAGCGTATCCGTTGCATTGCCAGGTGGCTTCGGACGACCAGCATACACAGTATCACCAACGATAGGATGGGTAATATGCGTCATATGGACACGGATCTGGTGAGTACGACCTGATTCAAGACGCAGTCTTAATAACGTATGCGCACGGTATTTCTCAGCAACACGGTAATGTGTTTTTGCTGCTTTACCCAGTGGACGAACAGCCATTTGCGTACGTTTAGTCGCGTGACGACCGATTGGCTCATCAACAAAACCACCCGCAGTCATAGTACCTGATACAACCGCTTCGTATTCACGCGTAATACGACGAGCCTGTAGTGCTGTTACTAAATGTGTTTGTGCTGGAATTGTTTTCGCAATCACCATCAAACCCGTTGTGTCTTTATCGAGACGGTGAACAATACCAGCACGTGGCACGTCAATAATGTCTGGATAATGGAATAATAATGCATTCAGTACTGTACCGTCTGGATTACCAGCTCCTGGATGTACAACAAAACCAGCTGGTTTGTTGATCACTAGAATATCATCATCTTCATACACGATAACAAGTGGCAGATCTTGTGGCTCGTAACGCACTTCTTCGTCAACTTCTGCGTTTAAGATAATTTTATCGCCGTATTGCATTTTTTCACGTGCTTTAACGACAACGTTGCCATTTAAGTTAACAAATCCTGCAAGAATCCATTCTTTCAGACGTGTACGAGAATAATCTGGGAACATCTCGGCTAAAACTTGGTCTAAACGTTGACCGACTTGGTGTTCTGCAACAACGGCAGAAAGTTCTATATGTTGGCTCATAGGTAGCAGGGACCCTCTTCGGTCCTAATTTTCAGTATAATTACAGGATTCAGGCTATTTTAGCCTTTTATTTTGCTGTAGCATATTGGCTACGTAACTATTTTTCGCATTAAGCAATTTGGAATTTATCCAACCTAATGAAAAAATCAATAAAATTAGCAATAAGTCTATCGCTCGCAC
This sequence comes from Moritella sp. JT01, assembly GCF_001574435.1. GTDB lineage: Bacteria > Pseudomonadota > Gammaproteobacteria > Enterobacterales > Moritellaceae > Moritella. The sequence goes on along the minus strand of NZ_LOCN01000031.1, from coordinate 63,791 downwards.
TGGTTGTGGCAACAGGTTGTTCTTCAAAATCAGAACCTACTGTACCGGATAAACCAGCCATCGAGCTGTACAGCATCGCTCAACAATCGTTACAAGCGGGTAATTTTGTTTCCGCTATTGAAACGCTTGAAGCGCTTGATACGCGTTATCCATTTGGCCCGCACACAGTACAAGTGCAGTTAGACTTGATCTATGCTTACTACAAGAATAGTGACACAGCACAGGCATTGGCCAATATAGATCGCTTTATTCGCTTAAATCCAAGCCATAAAGACATAGACTATGTCTACTATATGCGTGGACTCACCAATATGGGCGCGGATTATAACCTATTTCATGACCTATTTAATATAGATCGTTCAGATCGAGACCCAAGTTATGCAAATGCAGCCTTCAATGACTTCGCTCGCCTAATCAAACGCTACCCAGAAAGTGAGTATGTGGCTGATGCGCAAAAGCGTGCTATTTCGATTAAAAGTCGTCTTGCACGTTATGAATTATCTGCAGCAGAATATTACATGAAACGTAAAGCCTACATCGCGGCGATCCAGCGTGCACAGTATATTATCGATAATTTTGCAGATACAGAGTCACGAACTGGCGCATTAAAAGTAATGATTAAAGCGTACGACATTTTAGAACAGCCAACCCTGAAAGCGAACGCCGAAAAGATCTTAGCAGTTAACGCAGATTAATGATCTACGCACCTCGCTAACGATTATTAAGGCTAAAAATAAAATATAAAAAAACGGCGTCTATGCAAATAGACGCCGTTTTTGTTTTCGATTACCGTATGAAGGTAACCGATACTGTAGTCAAATTATAGCTTACTTGTGGTATTGCTTACTCAATTCACCAACCGCGTCGATGAATACACCTGCTTTTTCAGGTTCAACATCTAAATGGATACCATGACCTAAGTTCATCACGTGACCATTGCCTTTACCAAAACCAGATAATATCGTGCTTACTTCTTCACGGATACGTTCTGGCGATGCATAAAGCATTGAAGGGTCCATGTTACCTTGCAGTGCAACTTTATCACCAACACGGGCTTTAGCTTCCGCAATATCAATTGTCCAATCCAGACCAATCGCATCACAACCTGTTGCTGCGATCTGCTCGATCCATTGACCACCGTTCTTAGTGAACAGCGTAACAGGTACTTTACGGCCATCGTTAAAACGCGTTAAGCCATCAACAATTTTGTGCATGTACTGCAGTGAGAAATCTTTGTAATCTCGTGGCGATAATACGCCGCCCCAAGTATCAAATACCATCACAGACTGTGCGCCCGCCGCAATTTGCGCGTTAAGGTAAGTGATCACTGAATCCGCTAACTTATCTAATAATAAGTGTAGCGTTTGTGGTTCAGCGAATGCCATTTTCTTAATTTTAGTGAAAGTTTTAGTACCGCTACCTTCAACCATATAAGTTGCTAACGTCCACGGGCTACCAGAAAAACCAATTAACGGTACTGAACCATTAAGGTTTTTACGAATAGTACGCACCGCGTTCATTACATATTGTAATTCGCCTTCTGGATCTGGGATACCGATCTTATCAACATCTGCTTTACACGTGATAGGTCGCTCAAATTTAGGACCTTCACCTTCTGAGAAATACAGACCTAAACCCATCGCATCAGGGATAGTTAAGATATCTGAAAACAGAATTGCCGCATCAAGTGGAAAACGGCGTAATGGTTGTAACGTTACTTCACAAGCAAGTTCTGCATTCTTACACAGCGACATAAAATCACCTGCTTCAGCACGCGTTGCTTTGTATTCTGGTAAATAACGGCCTGCTTGGCGCATCATCCATACTGGTGTTTGGTCTACCGATTCTTTGGCTAACGCACGTAAATAACGATCATTCTTTAACTCGCTCATATCCTTTCCTGAATTGCGGCTCTAATATGGCGTGATTGTAACATTATTCAACAATTGACAAAATATCTGACGCCATTTTCACCGTTAATTTAACAACAAGTTGATCATAACAGGGGATTAACGCCAAAATATAAAAAATTTGGCCAAGATTACTGACTGAGCGAAGAAAAAAACAACAGCTTTAAATTGCCTATTACGGCTCATTCAATCTATGTTTCAATTAGCGCAATTAATTTACGCAATTAGTACTAATCGAATCAGAGACCTTAATCACAATTCATTAACAAGCTCTCTCTTCAAAACCAAAAATCAGTCATAACAAAGACTTATGTGCTATGATTAGACATACAACAGTTTCAAATCAGTAATCGTCCTTTAGTAGATAAATCTATTACTGTGGTGCTAATTAATCAGGTTTGACCAGATAAAATAGTGTTGACGTTTTACGGTAAAGAATTTAGAAATAGGAAACCTTATTTTTTTAAGGGTACATGGAGTAAGTCATATGTTAACCAAATTAGAACAAGCGCAACAAGCTTGGGGCGGCACGCACAACGCCATCGATCATTGGCTAGAAGAGCGACAAGAACTGATTGTCGATTATTGCAAACTCGAAGGCTTACCCCCATTTGAAAAAACCGCCGTATTACCCAGCCAAGATGAACTACAAGCCTTCTGCCAAATCTTAATTGATTATTTATCTACGGGCCATTTTGAAGTTTATGACCAGATCGTGTCTCAATGTGCAGAACACAGCGCAAAAAGCCTTACCCTCGCACAAAAAATCCAACCTAAGATAGTGTTAACGACAGAAGCACTGGTTGAATTCAATGATAAATACGCAGAAGCAAATAAAAATGACGACACACTTCTGCTGTCTTTAGATAATGATATGTCAAAAGTCGGTGAGCTATTGGAACAGCGTTTTGAATTAGAAGATAAATTGCTATATACCCTAGCGACTTATCATCGCGAAGTGGTCGACGCAGAATAAGTACTGTACATTTGATTTAACTCCAGCCAATAAAAAACCCATTCACGTCGTCAAACATGAATGGGTTTTCAGTTAACATTATTTTTATTGCTTGTCTTGGCCAGCGATTTCTAATAATTCAACTTCAAATATTAATGTTGAATTTGGTGGAATATCAGCACCCGCACCTTGTGCGCCGTAACCTAATTCAGATGGGATGTATAATTTATACTTACTACCCACATTCATTAGCGCCACGCCTTCAGTCCAACCAGGAATAACACGGTTAAGTGCAAATGTTGCTGGTTCGCCACGTTCAACAGAACTGTCAAATACAGAACCGTCTAATAATGAACCAGTGTAATGTACAGTAACCGTATCATTTGGTGTTGCTTGCTCGCCCGTACCGGTTGCTAGTACTTCATATTGAAGACCAGATTCAGTCGTGGTGATACCTTCTTTCTTGCCATTTTCAGCAAAGAATTTTTTTGCATCCACGTCTGCTTTTTTGCTTTCTACACGTTCAGCTTCAGTTGATAGCGTATTCATTTTCTCGTCATACGCTTTTAATACAGTTTGTAATTCTTCATCAGATAATTGCGTTGCTTCGTTTAACGCATCAGTAATACCTTGAACGATAATTTTCTTATCTAATGGTGCACCTAGCTCTTCTTGACGCTTAAGTGGTGCAACCAAGTTGCGTGCAACAATTGAACCGATTGCATAAGCCGCTTGTTGATCTTCAGTGTATGTTTGAATGTCTGTTACTTTTTCTGCTGGAGCTTCTTGTGCTTCTTGACCGCATGCAGCCAACAGAGATACTGCTGAAGCGAGTACCGTTACTTTAAAAAATTTTTTCATCGAAATACCTAATTAAAATAATGCAGTGTAATTCCACAACTACGTGCTAAGTTACTTATACCTAATAACTACCTAGTATTATCATAACTATTTGATGCTTCCATACAAGTTATTAACAACTATAAATGTAAAAAATGATAAATCATCCAACTTTACTTAATTTTACATCCTATCTAGCCTAGTATTTCAGCTCAAATAAATCGACATTACATGTTAAACTTAGTTCATAAAATTACAGCCATAGCGGAAAAACATGGAAATTCAGCAATTAGAAGAGCGTGTTTGTGACTTAGAGATGAAACTAAGTTTTCAAGACGACACTATCGAACAATTAAATAATGCCATTATTGATCAGCAAAAAATACTTGAAGATCAGAAAGTACAGCTGACTTTTTTAATTAGTCGCATCAAAACAATGCAAGTGGGTAGTGGATTAGCAAGCGAAGCAGATGAGACACCGCCACCGCATTATTAATACGTGAATGGCTGTGGTTGCCGAGAGCAAATATAGCAGGTTATTTACTGTAAACAATAAAATGCCAGTCACAGTGACTGGCATTTTGCTTTTAATTAAACCGAAATTTAATTGTTATTGTGGGTCATCGACAATCAATAACCGACACCCTAAGATGTCTAACGACTAGTGACCGCCGCAGCAACCGTCTTTTTTCTCTTCTTTTGGTTCTTCAGAACCACAACAGCCGCCTTCATGATCGTGATCATGCTCGTGTCCATGGTCATGACCACAACCGCCAGCGCCATGGATATGACCGTGCTCTAGTTCTTCTTCTGTCGCTTCACGAATACCGATAACTTCACCGTTAAACTGCAGTGTACGACCTGCAAACGGGTGGTTAGCATCAACAATAATGACGTCATCTTCAACGCCAGTGACGATAACCGTACGGTGACCCGCATCAGTGTCTGCACTGAATGCCATACCCGGTTCAACACCTTCAACGCCGTCGAATAACTCAGCAGGTACTTCTTGAACAAGATCAGGATCGTAGATGCCATAACCTTGTTCAGGTTGAATTGTCACGTCAAATTCGTTACCTACTGCTAGACCTTCTAATTCAGCTTCAAGACCAGGAACCAGGTAACCAGAACCCATTAAGAATTCCAGTGGTGATGAATCACGCGTATCATCGATAAGCTCGCCTTTATCGTCTGTTACTGCGAAGTGTAGTACTACTACTGAGTTTGCTTCAATAAACATATTTATTCTCTTAATGCTAATTAACTGTCTTTGGTGCACCTTAAACCAATCTAAAATTATGGTTTAAAGACACCTATCATTTGTTCAAAATCGCGGGTGGCGGTACTCACCTCTCCATCGGCTTGCGCTTGCGTATAGCCACAACTGACACATTCAATTGTTTCTACCTCATTCACTTGAAATAGCTGGATCACATCTATTTCATTGCACGTCGGGCACTTAGCACCGGCGACAAAGCGTTTTTTCTTCCGTTCAACCACTGCAACCTCCCAGTCATTTACGACGTAAGTTAACTTAAATCATCAGCGTATCGTTGCTGATTCTTGGTCTATTACCCTCGTTTAACTATGAGTGTACTTTATTCTTGGTACAAATTTCAAAGTTTAACATTTTAAACTGCGCGTAAATCGGCTAAAATCGCCGCAATTATAGTTACTAATAGCCCTCATATGATCATAGCTAGCGATATTGAACTTCTGCGTGGTGGCAAGCCACTTATTACGAACACCAGTGCCAAAATCAACCCAGGTCAAAAGGTTGGTTTAGTCGGTAAGAATGGCTGTGGTAAATCCAGTCTATTTGCCCTTATTCGCCATGAAATTAGTTTGGATAATGGTAGCCTAACCTATCCAAGCAGCTGGCAAGTGTCGAGTGTCAAACAGGAAACACCAGCACTCGATCGCAGCGCGCATGATTATGTACTTGATGGCGATACCGGATTCCGTCAACTAGAAGCAGACCTTGCACAAGCAGAAGCGGCGGATAACGGTAATAAGATTGCAGAGATCCACGGCAAACTTGATGCGATTGGTGCTTATAGCATTAACGCGCGTTGTTCTGAGTTATTATCAGGTTTAGGTTTTAGCGAAGACAAACAGCAACTGTCAGTACAAAGTTTCTCGGGTGGTTGGCGTATGCGCTTAAACCTAGCCCAAGCACTATTATGTCGTTCTGACTTATTGCTACTTGATGAACCAACCAACCATTTGGATTTAGATGCGGTTATTTGGTTAGAAAAATGGTTAAAACAGTATGACGGTACCTTAATGCTGATCTCACATGACCGTGATTTCCTCGATGCCATTATTACCAAGATCATTCACGTTGAAGATCAAAAACTGAATGAATACACAGGTGACTACACCTCGTTCGAAAAACAACGTGCCGAAAAGCTATCACAACAGCAATCGATGTTTGAAAAGCAACAACGTGAAGTTGCCCACATGCAAAGCTATATCGATCGTTTCCGTTACAAAGCATCAAAAGCGAAACAAGCGCAAAGTCGTATCAAAGCGATGGAACGTATGGAGCTTATTTCTGCGGCCAATGCTGATTCGCAATTTAGCTTTCGTTTCTTAAAACCAGATGCGCTGCCAATGCCGTTGTTAACAATGGAAAATGTGTGTGCAGGTTATGGCGACACCCTGATTCTTGATAACATTAAGTTGAATCTAGTTCCAGGCAGCCGTATTGGTTTATTGGGTCGTAACGGCGCAGGTAAATCAACATTAATTAAATTGTTGTCTGCTGAAATGGCGCCACTAAGAGGCTCGTTAGAAGTTAATCCGAATTCAAAAGTCGGTTACTTTGCTCAGCACCAATTAGAATTCTTACGTTTGGACGAGACGCCATTACAACACATGGTGCGTCTTGCGCCCGATAAAACAGAATTAGAACTGCGTAAATTCTTAGGCGGTTTTGGTTTCATCGGTGAAAAAGCATTAGATCTCGTCGGTCCATTCTCGGGTGGTGAAAAAGCGCGTTTGGTATTAGCCCTGATCGTATGGCAAAAACCGAACCTGTTACTCCTTGATGAACCAACCAACCACTTGGATTTGGAAATGCGTCACGCGCTGTCAGTGGCCCTACAAGGCTTCGAAGGCGCTATGATTGTAGTATCGCATGATCGTCACTTATTACGCTCTACGACTGATGAGCTGTACCTGGTACACGATAAAAAGGTATTACCGTTTGACGGCGACTTAGATGATTACCATAGCTGGTTAAGCGAACAACAAAAAGTTGAGAAGCAAGCCACGCAAGTGATCAATACTGGCGCTAACAGTGCCCAAGCGAAGAAAGATCAAAAACGTAAAGCCGCTGAATTACGTAAATTAACGCAACCAGTACGCAAGCACATTGAAAAAATCGACAAGCAGCTCGAAACCTTAGGCGACAAGCTGACAGCCGTTGAAACACAACTCAGTGAAACCAGTATTTATGAAGATCAAAACAAAGCTAAGCTAAAAACCGCATTAAGCGAGCAAGCGAAGTTTGTTGTGGCGATTGAAGATGCTGAAACCACCTGGATGGACTTGAACGAACAGCTTGAAGAGATGGTTGAAGAAAGCGAACACGCTTAAACGACATAGTAAGTAGAGGCAGATCTTATCTCTGCCTCTTACTGTCATTACAACGTCACTGATAAAGTCTTGCCTAAGCGGCTACTTTCCATAGCCAGTTCAATTAATTTAATATTCAACAGCGCTTCTTCTGCTGTGACCGGTGGTTTGGTCTTCAATCGAATCGCATTAGCCATTGAAAAAAAATACTGCTGATAACAACCACGTTCCGTTGTTATTATTTCAGCATCATCAGCGCTATATAGACAACCGTATTGCTCAGCTGTTTCATCGGCCCAACATGCATCGACAGGTAATACACCCGCAATTAAACGCGCTTCTTGTGGATCTAATCCATATTTTTCATAACTACCTTTCGAACCCTTAACGCTGAAACGTTTATTTGGACCAGCACTGAATAGATCAGCATGCAGGGTTGTCACTTGATTGGGGTAATGCAGTACAAGATTAAAATAATCTACGTTCGTTGAATCCTCTCGCATTATTAAACATTGAGCAGTGATCGCATCTGGTACACCAAACAATGCCAACGCTTGATCAAGCAGATGTGGGCCTAAATCAAATAAAATACCTCCTCCATTAGCAGCTTGTTCACGCCAGCGTTGACGTACTGCAGGCCGGAAACGGTCAAAATGAGATTCGAAACTCTTCAGTTCCCCAATACGATCTTCTTCAATTAATTTTTTAACGGTAAGGAAATCACCATCCCAACGACGATTATGATAAACGCTCAGAACAAGCCCTTTCTCGACGGCTAATTCGATTAATGCTTCACCATCAGCAATATTGGTGACAAACGGCTTTTCGAGAACAACATGTTTGTTATTTTCTAAGGCCTGTTTTGCTAAACAAAAATGCACATCATTGGGCGCAGTAATAATGACAAGTTCGGCATCAGAGTTCGTAAGAAGATCGTCGGCTGTCGTGTAATGATCGACGGTAGGAAAATCAGTAACAACAGCATCACGCTGGCTACTGCTAATGGCAACTAACTCAAACTCAGGCAGGCTAGTAAGAAAGGGGATATGGAAAGTTTTTGCAGAAAACCCATAGCCGATAACGGCTGTTTTAATCGGTGCTAAAGCCATAGTTATTAACTCTTTATTTATGAAGTAACGGTACCTGTGCATCGAATCAAATCGTAATTTAATGTATGTCTATTTGCACGATAAAGTTGCACGTAATATTTAAATAAAAAGTGATAGCGAGAATGTGCAGCGGAACTAAACTTATGATAACAAGCCCCGCTTTAAATTATAATATTTCTCAGCTGTTCAAAATAGGCGTTTCCATTGTTCGGTATCGACGAACCACCTTTCCTCATAAATTTTGTCGCCTTCAAATCTGAACAAGACGGATAATGCGGAGAACTCTATTTTATTTGATTTCCATTCAACGATTGAGACGACTTCATTTTCTCCTTCAATCTGACGAAGTTCTGTGATCTCGAAACCAGGAGGAAGTAAGCCACCCAGCTGGTCTAGCACAGTGCGAAACGTCGTCAGCCCTCTCACTATATTCTCCTGCCCGGGCATTATGAATGTAATATCATCTGTGTAATCAGCGACTAAGGTATCGAAATCACCTCTGTCAACGGCTTCCCAACCACGCTGTACTATATTAGATAGTTTCATTACGGTTGCCTTCTATATATTTTTATCATTTAACTATAGAAGGCATTTAATAACCCTGCCCTAGCCACTATTAGATAAATACTCTATTGTAAGTAAGTTTATTAGCATGTATAACCACGCTATCATCACTTAAGATGACATTACGATTTACAACTGCGCTAACCACCCTTTACTGTAACCTTGATATTGTTTGGTCTGTAATAGCAATAAATTATCTTTCGCTTGTGCTTTTTTACCTTGTTCAATCTGGCTGACGGCTAATAAAAAACGCCATTTGTCAGTCATGAGTAAGGTCTTTTGATCTTCGCCCTTAACACCATGATCCAACAACGCTGCATACGCTAATTCCGCTTCTGACCAACGTGCTTCTAAATACAATAACTGCGCTTGCTGTTGGTCATGTTTGGCTAACTTAATGCCTGCGTCAGCAGCCTGGGCTAAAACAATAAGTGCCATGCTACGTTCACGCGCCATTAACCACGCATTACTCAAGCCTTTAAAATAAGCGCTATCTTGCTGCAATAATTTCTTTTCAGCTCCTTCTAAATACACAGCGGCGGCTAATCGAGGCTGTTGTTGCTGTAGATATAGCGAGGCTAATACGCGATAACCTTGTGCGGTGAGCAAACCTTGATTACGAGTGATCGCCAATGTCGATAACGCGGATTTATTCTGCTCTAAAGTCAGGTAGCTATACGCCAGTCGTTCCCAATAATCTTTTGACTTAGGGAAATCCACGACCGCAATTTCAAGGTGTTTATTAAGCTGTTTGTCTTGCTCTAAACGCTGTAACAAAGCTAATAACAATTGCAGATAAGATTCATTTTTGGGTACTAATTGATAAGCACGTTTTGATGGCGTTAGGGCGGCAGTTAACTTGTCTTGTAAATAATAGGCTTGCGCTAATAATGCGGCATTACTGGCTTGTTTTGCTATAGTAATTTTATATTTTTCGTGTTGTTTTTCATCGAGTTTGTCCACCAGCGTAAACCAAGCATTAAGGTGTTTTGCGACCAAGTTCCACGACTTGCTTTCTTGTCCTTTCGTCGCGACAGTTTCTGTTGTTAACGATGCAGCTAACTGCGCTGCCAATTGCTGGAATATCAGTTGTTGCTCAAGCTCTAGCGATAAACTTAATAACTGAGTCACCACTTGATAGGCTTGCTCGTAACCTTGCAGAGAGTTCTGCGGCATGAGCAGAACTTGCAGCTGTAAATTACTGGCCAGCAATTGACGTTCTGTCGAGTGATCACGCTGCTGTTGGTAAAAGTCAGCAATGTCGTTCGTTAAGATCTTATTCGATTCTACCTTCGCTTTAGTTTGTTTCTCGTCTTGCGCTGACATCTTCGCAAAAGCCGTTGTTAAGGTAATATAACGACTATATACCGACGCGGGGACTTGCTTAGCGTTTGCGCTAGTAATTGAAAGCAATATTGATAATAATAAAAAGCCCAAGCATAACGAGGTCACAGATAGCAAGGCTGAACAATGCTGTTTCACTTTAGTTAAGTTCAAAAGTCATTCTCCATTTTTTCCACACCTCAGTACCTGCGGGGGCTTTTTCAAACTGCCAACGACGCACCGCTTTACGCGATGTTTTAGCAAAATAACCACGTGGTTTTTCTTCCACTACCTTGATCTCTTCTGCACGGCCATCATCATTAACCAAGATATGTAATAACACATACCCTTCAATCCTGAGGCGTTTGGCTTTATACGGATATTGCGGTTCAGTTTTACGTAATATTTTTGCAAAACCAATTTCAGGCTCACCAGTAGTCGCTTGCACTACATTCGTTACTACAACGGGCGTAACTTCGACTTGGGGTTGAATATAACTCGTTACATCAACAAATTGTGGAGAGACATCAAACATCGGTACTGCTAACGCAGGCAAGGTTATGCTGCTGTTTAAATTAATGTTCTGCACATCGAAACTCGGCAGTATCGATTGTGGCAGTGCGACCATATCTTGCTGTGGTTTCGGCTCTGGGATCACCTCTAACTCAGGGGTAATGTCCTGCTCTTCCACATTCGAATCAGTGAACTGACGAAAGTTGATGGTGATCGGATCGTTCACCGGCGCTTTATTCCCACCAATGGTGAGAGAATAAATTAATCCCGCTAAACTAATATTAACCAGTACCGCCAGTACCAACGCGATCAAACGAAAGCGTTTACTGCCCCGCTGTTGCAACTGCAACATTGTCCACCCCAGCTAATCTAATTTGATCTAATACTTCAATTAAACGACCGGTATCAACCGTGCGATCGGCATTCAACATCACCGAAGTATGATCACTACTACTCAAGGTCTTTACTCGGCTACGCAATTTGCGGATATCGACGGGCTCGCCTTCAATCCAAACGCCATTTTCAGCATCGATAGACACGACTAAACTCACAGACCCTTGCAGATCATTCGTCGCGCCATCGGGACGTTGAATATCAATCGCATTCATTTTATTAAACGATGCAGTCACTAAAAAAAAGATAAGTAAAATAAACACCATATCAATCATAGGTGTTAAATCGACAGTGAGCGCATCACTATTATTTCGGCTAAATCGCGTTCTCATTTATATCCCTTTAACAACTAATTTTTGGGCCAGATCTAAAGTCAATAAATTCGCCCGTTTGTTCAAACTGTGACAAAAAAACAAACCTGATAACCCCGTCACCAACCCCGCCAACGTAGTTAATAATGCTTGGGCAATCCCACTGTTAAATAACTCCGATACACCGAGACTGTCAGACAACACAGCAAAATTATCAATCATGCCATCGACAGTGCCCAGTAACCCTAATAAGGGTAAAACCCCAGTTAAGGTTTTAATAAAAATAAGCTTACGAGTGAGCTGACTTTGTAATTCAGAAATAAAGCCATCGCGCACCGCGACTGCCAGTAAATGAGATTGTCCCTGCCATTGCGCCCATTCACCTTGGTAGTGTTTAGACAATACAGGGTATTGCAACCCATACTGTAAATAGCAGCGGGCAATCGTCCACCACATCACCACAGACAACAACATAATAACCCAAAAGATCACCGATGCATTGCTAAGAAAATCCATAAACCCAGACATACTTACACGTTACCTATCGCTTGCTGCTGATGAGTCATTACTCGAGGCTCTGCTTCATTGGCATATAAGCTGAGACGCTGTTGACGTTGCGCTAATAAACCTGCACTTTGATGTTCTATCACATGCAAGATACTGTCACTTTTACTGATTAATAAACTGTGTAATAACATGAGTGGCACGGCGGCAATCAAACCAAACTTAGTCGTTAACAAAGCTTGAGAAATACCACTTGATAACACTTGTGGATCGCTGTTTCCATAAGCGGTAATAGCTTGGAATGTTTCAATCATCCCCGCCACTGTACCTAATAACCCGAGCAGTGGTGCGATAGTCGCCAGTACCGCTATCGAACCCAACCCTTTACGACATTCAGGTAATTCAGCCAAGATTGCTTCATCAAGAAAACGTGCTAATTCATCGGCATTACTGCGTTCGTGACGCTCGGCAACACCGATGATACGGCCGAGTGAGTTATCGGTCAGTTTATCTAATTGTTGTTTTTGTAATTCTATTTTCTTCGCTTCACGCGTCAGAACCAACAGACGGAATAAACCGATTGTCATGCCGATAATACCCACGGCGACAATAATAGCACCGACAACACCCGCATCAGAAAATACCTTCCACCACGCGCTAGTCTGTGTTGCACGAGCTAATAATGCACCACCGGATGGATCAATCAACGTACCAACAAAACCTTCAGACGGTTGTGAAAATGCAGCAATACGTGCCGCCATATCCGTTGTAGTTGGCGTTAATAATTGATAACTTTCACTGCCCGCTTGGTATAACAATGGGCCTTGTGCTGTAAATGCGGTGAAACCAGCGATTTGCGTAACAGCTAAGGTTTTTTTACTACCATCAGCCATAGTCACTAACATATCCGCAGTCGTCACTTTACTGCTCGCCACCATTTGCTCGGTAAACAATAACCATAAGTGTTTAATGGCAACCAGATCCGGTTCGTAGTTCGCTTCACTGTACGGAGAAAGTTGCGTTGCACGTCCTGGCAGTGTTGCACTTAATGGACTTTTATTTAATTGACCCCGTAGATCCTGACTGGCGCGGCGGAATTCACTGAACACTTTATCCAGATCGGACTTTTCACTATTGGCTAATTTTTGTTTGGCTAAAATCAGTTTGTTGTTGCCAGCAATGGTATTTTGCAACTGAGTCATTTTTTGTTGTAACGCTTGGTTACGCGTAGCTTGTTTCGCTAAATTGGCTTTTTGCGTCGCTAAATTACTTTTAAAACGCGTTAACGCTTCATTATCTATTTTGGTTTCTGCCACATTACTTTGCTTAACTTGCTTTAACAGGTCATCCAGTGGTGTGGCGTTGACGTTGAACATCAACAAACTAGTGGCAATAATAACGGCGTTACAACGCATAGACAGGGTGCTAAGCACAACCCTAAATAGAGAGATAGTTATAGTCATTATAGCGACTCCTGCTGTTGCGTTGCTGGAACCGCGTGCGCCTGTAATAAAGATGTTTCTAATAAAGGCAGTGCTAATAACGTCGGTACGGTTTTGTTATCCGCGACGTCATAAGCTTGCTTCACTCTGGCTAACCAGCTGGCTGGTAATGTTAACCAAGTACGGCTGCTGTTATCCCAATAGCCCGCATTGTTATGATCTGGCGTCAGGTAATATAAAGCCACCCGACCAACGCGAATAAACTGTACGGTTTTGTCCGCATCGCTTAATGGCAATTGTGCTTGCCATGTTTCGATGGTGTCGCCATATTCAGTTTCGATTTGGTAAGCTTCGAGTATTCGACGATATTTATCCGCAACACTGATATTAGGGTTATCTAATAAACGGTTGAGTTCAGCTAAACGTAATTGACGTTCTTGCCATAAAAAAGGGATATCTTGTTCGACAAACAGGGTCAGTACTTGCACCATTTCTTGCATTAACGGGGTCAGTTCCATACGCGTTTCACGGACGCTGGCCATGTTCTTTTCTAAACCGATTAACAATTTCTGCTGTTGCGAGACCTGCTTGCCTAACTGTGCTGTATAAGCGGTCAATACTGCATTTTCACGTAACAAGGCGCGATATTCACTGACAGTTTCACTGGTTTTGTCATCTAGATCAGCAATATGATCCTGAGTACGTTGTGCTTGCGCCTGTGATTGCTGCTTACTACCGATAATATTATCAAGCTCGCTCGTTGCGGGAGCAGCCTGAACAGGCATCATTAATGTACCTGCAAGTAACCCAATTGACCAAATTGCTGAATAGTTCATGTTATTCCACTGCGACTAAATATGAAGTAAGAGTTAGCGAATTATAAATATAAATAATCTAAATGAGAATCATTGTATTTAAGCTAATTGTATTTAGCAATCAATTAGAATAAATATGTTAATATTAGGCAAATTATTGGTATATACAACGTAGAGCTCAATTATGATTATTCCATATCAACAACTCGATAAGAATACGCTAAATACATTAATCGAACATTTCGTACTACGAGAAGGTACTGATTATGGCACCCTTGAGATGTCAATGTCAGAAAAAGTATGTCAAGTAACCAAACAACTTGAAAGCGGTGATGTGGTCATCGTTTACTCTGAATTGCATGATAGCGTGAACATCCTAGCCAAGAGCGAAGTTCTTAAAAACCCACAATAATCGTGCAAATTTTATACTTGATCTGAAAGCATTAACCTCGTATAACATAGCTCTATTTCCTTAAATTCAACTAGTTGGTCGATCAAATGTCAGCAAAACATCCTATCATTGCTGTGACAGGTTCATCAGGCGCCGGTACATCTACCACTAGCTTGGCCTTTGCACACATGTTCCAGCAAGAAAACATCAAAGCGTCTTTTATCGAAGGCGACAGTTTTCATCGTTATACCCGTCCCGAAATGGATGTGGCAATCCGCAAAGCACGTGAACAAGGTCGGCATATCAGCTATTTTGGGCCTGAAGCCAATGATTTTGAGTTACTGGAAAGCTTCTTTCAAGACTATGGCCGTGATGGTAGCGGTAAGTACCGTCGTTACCTGCACTCGTTTGACGAAGCCGTACCGTATAACTTAATGCCGGGTACGTTTACCCCTTGGCAAGATATCGAAACGGGTACTGACCTTTTATTTTATGAAGGTCTACACGGCGGGGTCGCAACCAAAGACAATGACGTAGCTAAGCATGTTGATCTGTTGATCGGCATGGTGCCAATCGTCAATTTAGAATGGATCCAAAAGTTAGTCCGTGATACTGAAGACCGTGGGCACTCTCGTGAAGCGGTAACCGATTCTATCGTGCGCTCAATGGACGATTACATTAACTTTATTACGCCGCAGTTTTCACGCACCCACATTAACTTTCAGCGGGTGCCGCTAGTTGATACCTCGAATCCATTTAGTGCGACAACGATCCCAACGCTGGATGAAAGTTTGGTGGTGATCCGTTTCCAAAGCGTGAAGAATATTGATTTCCCTTATTTGCTAACCATGATCGATGGCTCATTTATTTCAGGTATCAATACCTTGGTTGTACCTGGCGGAAAAATGGCACTGGCGATGGAGCTTATCTGTGCGCCATTAATTCGTCAGCTATTAGTTGAAGGTAAGATTAGCTAATTTACAAGCAATCTCCCCGAACAATAATTAACTTGTTCGGGGAGAAAACACAAAAGGGAGACGCTGACTAACAGCATCTCCCTTTTGTTTATCTGGGGTTATTAGCCTAAGTTCCCGTGATTACAGCGCCAAGAACACGCTAATAAATAACGGTGACGATAAACTTAAAATAAAACCACTGACAATGGCGAGCGGTACATAACCATTACCACCGGATTTTTGGATCATTGGCAAAGTAAAGTCCATTGCCGTCGCACCCGCATAACCAATTGCGGTTGATGGGTATAAACGAATCAATGATGGAATGATTAAAATAGCCACCAGCTCACGGCCTAAATCAATAATAAACGCCGCGCCCCCATATACCGGTGATAAGCCATCGGTCAATAAAATACCCGATAACGAATACCAACCGAAACCCGACGCTAACGCCAGACCATTAGCTAACGGTATACCGAGGAATAAAGCGGCCGCCATCCCTCCTAACCAAGAGCTTAGCATCACGACCACTGCAATCTTGATACCCCAAGTATTAAGTAGAATTTCCCGTAACTTCATCCCACTATTACGTAGCTGGCAACCAATAAACAGTAACAACAATACCAATGCGCCTTCACTGATTGCATCAATCTCAATCAGTTCTGAAGAAACAAATAAACCCAATATAAAACCGGCAGCAATAACACAAATTAACTGTAGTGATTCTAAAATAAGATGCCATTTACTTAATGACTCCCCTTCTCCCGCTATCGTTTTAGTTAAACGTTTATCCAGTCCCCACAATGCCATTAAGTTCGCAATTGACACACAACTGAGCACCGTAAAACTGTATAATCCGATATTCTGGATATTTTGCGCGAAATTATCCAGATGCGATAAGCTAATTCCCATCAAAAACAAGATCACGTAGATCATTTTATTGGTACAAACATTAATCCAATGAATATGTTTAGTTTGTTTTAATTCGACAAGATAGCCCAGTATCAAGGGTATGATAACAATGAGAAAACCTGAATACATCTTAAAATCAATCCTACAAATAATTAAGCGATAACACTAACCGCGTTGAGCTCTGTGGTTAATAAATCAAACTGTGTATTATTATTAATTAACAAACAAACACGCTCACCTTGCTGTTTACGCGCTTGCGCTTGCACAACAAAATCATCATTCAGTACAGGATAGCGTTCGGCATCTCGACGGCATAATTCAACAAAGTCAGCAATACTGTCATCACCGTCCTCGACGTATAAAATAACATCCGCTTGTTGCATTAAACGCAAGGCTCTTAAACGTAATAAGTCAGTTTCGTCAGGTAATTGGATTAAATAAATATCACCGTCAACGTCGGTATTTGGCGTGGTTAATTGCAAATCAAACTCTTGTTGTAATTGCACTGTATCGGTGGCCAGCGTCACGGCTTTAGAGCTGAAAAAACGTTCCCAAAAACGACGTCTTTCTGTCACGCTACTAAATTGTTGCTTTACCCGCTCACGTTGCTCACCGGCAAATGTACCCAGTTGACCCAGAGTTTCTGGTAATAAGGCTTCAAGTTTTTCACGCAAATAGCGGATCAGTACAGGCGAAGCCCCACCACTTGAAATAGCAATTTGTAATGGCGAGCGGTCGATAATAGAAGGGGTGATGAATTCACACAGTTCAGGTTGATCAGCCACATTGACTAATAAGTTACGTTCACAACAATCTTGCCATACTTGTTTATTAAGCAAGGTATCATCCGTTGTTACCCATACCATCACATAATCAAGGAGATAGTTACTGTTATAGCCGTCAATAATCACTGTTATTTTGGCATTAACACGATAGCGTTGCAGCGTATCGTTTAAACGTGGGGATAACACAGTTACCTTGGCACAGGCACTCAACAACAAGTCAACTTTTCGACTCGCGACTTCTCCGCCACCAACAACCAGCACGTTTTTATTATTTACATCCATAAAAATTGGCAAATACTGCATGTGACATCCATTTAAAAGTGCATAAACAGCCGTTAGTATACGGTGCAACCTGCTGATAGTCATCAACATCACGACCATTGAAAATAATTAATTTAGTGGCACAAAAAATGCTTATATTTGAATCTAAGAAGAATTACATAAATAATGTCATACATCAGACAATTTTTTGACAGCAGTTATTAGTAGAGGCTTGATCATGCATGAACTGAAGCAGTATATTCAAAATTACAAACAGATAAACATTGCCACCACTTGGTTACTGCTTGCTGCAGCATTAGTATTACTACTGCCAACCACTGCACTGTCGGTGTCTGGGTTAGAGCTATGGGTGACGGAATACCGTGGTTATATTTCTATTATTGTCATTTCAGGCATCGCTTATTTTATCGCGCTGTTACTTGTTCAAGCTGGCCAATCAGTGCTTGAGAAACAAAGTGAAACAGATATGATGAAGAAAATAACCAAAATGGTTAAAATAATGAATACCTCCGAGCAAGCAGTGATCCGTGAATTCATTTTTCAAAAGAAAGATATTATTTCACTGCCTTTAGAAGTCGCTTCTGTTGCCAATTTAATCGAACACTGCATTTTAGTACCCGCCCTCAACAGTCAAGAAATCATCGGTACTGGCAGTAAAATCAAACTGTGTATCAATATTAAGGCCCGCGCTTTACTCGATCACAAAGCGTTAGGTTTTCCTGCAGGTAAAATGACTGAACAACAAGCACAGACTCTTAAAGCGGCACGTCCATCATTTGCAAAAGAGTTTTACGTACGCCACTAATATTAATCCTGATGCTGATGCAAATCCAACCAGTCTCTAATCATGATCTTAAACAGCAAAGTACATAACTTTAGTGTACTTTGCATTGATAAAGAACATAACTTTGTATACTTTGCATTGATAGCGAATGATAATTATCCCGTCTTTTTACAATTCTCTATTCAGATTACCACCATAAACGCGTAAACTAGCCCAAAGTAATTTTATTTGACGTTCATCACTAATCATAAGCGATGAATAGTAAGAGGTAATCCGTGTCTATTAAATTTATCGCATCTTCAAAACTACCAACACCTTTTGGTACTTTCACTATGCACGGCTTCGAAGACTCAGAAACAGGCAAAGAACATGTGGCGCTAACGTATGGTGAGTTAGCTACAGACGAAGTCATATTAGGTCGTATACATTCAGAATGTTTAACCGGTGACGCCTTGTTTAGTTTACGTTGTGATTGTGGCTTTCAACTTGAAACCGCAATGAAAAATATCACCGAAGCAGGTTCTGGCTTTATTCTGTATTTACGTCAAGAAGGTCGTGGTATTGGTCTGTTAAATAAGATCCGTGCATATAATTTACAAGACTCTGGTGCCAATACGGTTGAAGCGAACGAAAAATTAGGCTTTGCTGCAGACTTACGTAATTATGCCATGTGCAAACCTATGTTAGACCACCTCGGTATTAGCAAAGTGAGGCTCATGACCAATAACCCGAAAAAATTGGCGGCGATGGAAGAATACGGCGTTAATGTGGTGGCACGTCAGCCATTACAAGTGGGTAAGAATATGCACAATGAACATTATTTGAGAACCAAAGCCGACAAGCTTGGGCATATGATGACTGAAGAGCATTTCAAAGAAGATTAACACGACTCACATCAATCAATAATAACAGCAGACACGCGCTGCTGTTATTACCTTTCATACTGTTTATTTCAAAACAATCGTTATTTTCTGTTATGCCAAAAAATCGTTATTTACTACGTTATAGCTCGCTAATACGCTCTGCTAAATAACCTTCGTAATCAGGCACTGCATATTCGTATTTGCTACTGGAATGAATAGAATCAATAATGAAATCAGCCGTGGCTGGATTGGTTGCCACCGGAATATTCCACACTGCTGCTAAACGCAATAATGCTTTTACATCCGGATCGTGTGGCACTGCATTCATAGGGTCCCAGAAAAAGATCATCATATCAATCTCGCCTTCTGCAATCATAGCGCCAAGCTGTTGATCGCCCCCCATAGGTCCGCTCAACAATGCTTTAACAGGTAATTCAACGTGTTTAGTCAATAATGTGGCTGTGGTGCCAGTACCGAATAAATCGTGTTTTTGGAGAATCTCAGCACGTGCTTTTGACCAAGCAATCAAATCTGATTTCATGTGATCATGGGCTACAAGCGCGATACGTTTGTTAGCTGCCATGCAACGGGTAGTTTTTTGCATCAGTGACCTACTTTTAATTTACAAATAATAACTTAAGACACAAGTTTATAAATGATAACTTAAGACAATGAGGCTGATGATACTACTAAATAAAGGAACTTACACTGATAGGAGTCCCATATCAGGTACTCAAATGCGTACCTGATATGGGGTATTCATATTACACGATCAATTTTACTGTGAATCGCGCTAGCAATTAATGGTCACCGCCACCGAGCTCTAACAAGATTGCATTACCACCCACAGCCGTAATATTAATAGTACGGGTACGCTCGGTAATAAAGCGTAAGATAAAGTGATCATCTGTGACGTAAGCCAATGCACAGCCACTCACTTCAGCCACTAACTGCGCCAATAAACCATCACGAGTAGACAAAGTACGGTTAATCGTTTGCGCGGTTTTTTCATCCCCGGTAAACGCAACACCCGCTACTTTTGGAGATTCAATCAGTGCCGTTAACTCAGTTTCCTCAGCGCCCTGCACGACAAGTTCAGGAATACCCGCGGCATGCAGTGTATTAAGCAACACAAATTGCAATGCTTGCTGCGCTTGTGGTAATGCCAATACCAAGGTATTACCCGCTAATAACGCTGCACTCACATGACCCACAATGGCGTTAATACTGCTACTTTGCTCAGCATCTGTTGCTGCGACAATAAATAATCCACGTCCGGCACTGTAAAGTTCGTTCACTTCACCTGTCGGCCCTGGCATTAATTTTTCATCGCCCAATAACGTAATTGCTTGGTGTTTTTGATATTTCGCCATTTCACCCGCAAGTTTACCTAATGCTGCTTCTTGGCTAATGATCTCAGCCCATTTTGCAATCAACTCAGCACGGGCAATGACACCCTGTTCATTCCAGCTCTGCCACGCACAAAGGCCAGTTTCAATCAGATGCTGCGTCTGAACTAATTTTTTTTCTACAACCATGGTTTAACTCCTTAATTTACAATGACGCAGCTTAAGCGCTAACAACTTGCTTAGTGAAACGATATAGATAATGTGGACCACCCGCTTTTGGACCCGTACCTGATAAACCTTGACCACCGAATGGTTGTACACCAACAACAGCACCAACTTGGTCACGGTTGATGTAGCAGTTACCCACTTTTATTTGGCGTTCGATATCAGTATAAGTACGTTCATTACGACTGTGGATCCCCATCGTTAAACCAAAGCCTGTCGCATTAATCTCAGCAATCACATTGTTTAAATCAGCGGCTTTATAACGCACGATATGTAAAATAGGACCGAACTGTTCGTTCTCTAGCTGATTAATGCTGTTAATTTCAAATGCGATTGGCGCAATAAAGTCACCAAAGTTACATTCGTCAGTCAGACTTACTTCACCGACTAGTTTGCTTATCGCACGCATTTTATCAATGTGCGCTTGCAGTTTGTTCTTAGCAAGTAAATCAATCACCGGACCCACATCGGTATGATGATGTTGCGGTAGACCAATATGTAATTCTTGCATTGCACCTTGGATCAAGGTGGTAATACGGTCAGCAATATCTTCTTGCACAAACAATACACGCAGTGCTGAACAGCGTTGACCCGCAGAAGCAAACGCAGAGCGCATCACATCACGAACCACTTGTTCTGGCAGTGCTGTACTGTCAACGATCATGGTGTTTTGACCACCCGTTTCAGCAATCAGCGTCGCTACGTTAGTATCACGCTTGGCCAATGCACGGTTAATGACCTGCGCCGTTTCTGTTGAACCCGTGAATACTACACCAGCAATACGCTCGTCAGATGTCAGCAGAGAACCAACCGCAGCACCGCCACCAGGCAATAAGTGCACAGCTTCTTTAGGCAGACCTGCTTCTAACATTAATTCCATGGTACGCGCCGCAATCAAACTGGTTTGCTCTGCTGGTTTCGCGATAACAGTATTACCCGCCACCAATGCAGCCGCAACTTGACCAAGAAAAATAGCCAGAGGGAAGTTCCAAGGACTGATACAAACAAACACACCTTGTCCCTGACGCGTTACTTGCTGAGCGATACCATCAAAACGTACTTGGTTTTTTGCTACCGAGAAGTTTTCAGTGGCTTGCATTGCGTAGTAACGACAGAAATCCACCGCTTCACGCACTTCATCTAAGCTGTCGTGAATCGTTTTACCGGCTTCTTTATGACATAACGCCACTAATTCAGCTAAGTTCGATTCCAGTAAATCAGCGACTTTATTTAAACATGCTGCACGCTCCGCCACTGGAACTGCTGACCATGTTGGGAAATAATCCGCAGCGGTATCTAATGCTTTTGTGACGTCTGCAGGTGTTGACCACAATACTTGACCGACGTGGATACGGCGGTCGTAAGGGGCGCTGACTGGTTTTGCATTGTCTAATTCAGTGGTGATCACTTGCCCATTAACCACAGGTGCTGCTTGCCAGGTTTTTTGCATCTGTAAGCTTAACTCGGTATTAAACGGCGTAATTTCACTGATGATATCAACATTGATGTTGCATGAGTTTTTACGTCCGGCAAAGATCTTAGTCGGCAATGGGATCAAACTGTTATGTAATGTCGGACGACTTTCTAAGGTATCAACCGGATGTTCTGTTAATTCCGTAATCGGGCAATCGGCATCAACTAAGCGATGCACAAACGAGCTGTTTGCACCATTTTCTAATAAACGGCGAACCAAGTATGGTAACAAATCTTTATGGCTACCCACTGGTGCGTAAATACGAACATTTATTCCATAGATCTCTAATGCGTGGTTATACAGCGCATCACCCATGCCATGTAAACGCTGGAATTCAAATTCTTTATGCTCAGCCATGGTCG
Source organism: Moritella sp. JT01 (assembly GCF_001574435.1). Lineage (GTDB taxonomy): Bacteria > Pseudomonadota > Gammaproteobacteria > Enterobacterales > Moritellaceae > Moritella. The sequence continues at coordinate 41,147 of NZ_LOCN01000031.1, read as the reverse complement.
CAATTGCTGATACAGTGTGCGCATTGTGACTGGCAAACTGTGGATAGATACAACCGCGAATTTGCTCACTTAACAAGAAGCGCGCACACGCTAAATAGGCAACGTCCGTGGCTTCTTTGCGAGTATAAACGGGATAAGCATCATAGCCATTTTGCTGTGATAATTTAAGTTCAGTATCCCAATAAGCACCTTTAACTAAGCGCAGCGGGATCACATCGCCCTGCTCTTTAGCTAATGCGGCGAGCCAAACTAAGGTTGGCAGGGCACGCTTTGAATAGGCCTGAACTACGATACCGAATTTACCCCAACCTTGTAATTTTGGATGACGGTACAGTTTTTCAAATAATGCTAAAGATAACTCTAAACGGTCAGCTTCTTCCGCATCGATAGTAATGCCAACATCTAAATCACGTGCACGTAATAGTAATTCTAATACAGTGTCGTGCATTTCAGTCATCACACGTGCTTCGTTAGCCACTTCATAACGCGGGTGCAATGCAGATAACTTAATTGAAACTGTTGGCGAAGGCGTTTTGTCGTTGCCGTATTTGTTGCCGCCCACCGATTCGACGGCTTTGATGTAATCATTAAAATATTTCTTCGCATCGGCGGTTGTTAATGCCGATTCACCCAACATATCAAACGAATAGGTAAAACCTTTATCTCGAAATGAACGGCTATTTTTTTGCGCTTCAACAATGTTACGACCCAATACAAATTGGTGTCCCATGATCTTCATGGCTTGGTTCATCGCTTGGCGAATAATAGGTTCGGATACTTTATTTACTAATCGGCTAATGGTGCTGCTCGCCGACTTAGTGTCTTTGCGATCCATGCTGACCACTTTACCTGTCAGTAATAGTCCCCAAGTGGATGCATTCACAAATGTCGAATCCGAGTTTTTTAGATGTGACTTCCAATCTGCAACGCTTAATTTGTCACGGATTAATGCATCTGCTGTTGCCGCATCCGGAATACGCATCAATGCTTCAGCAAGACACATCAACAAAATACCTTCTTTGGTATCTAGGCTGTATTCCAGTAACAAGGCATCAATCATTTGGATGGCTTGTTTATCAGCGCGCACGCGTTCAATTAACACAGTTGCATTGGTGGTGATCTGAGATTTTTCTTCTGCAGATGGGCGTGCCATTGGTAACAATTCTGCTAACCATTTTGACTCATCAACCATATACAAAGGAGATATTAACTGCCAAAGTTCATCCAATGGACGATCTATAAACGACGGAGAAAGTGCATCTAACGCTTTAAACATACCAAGGGCCTCTTAACTTACGAAATTTAATGCTGCGGGAGTGTTACATTAAAGATACAAAAATAATATGAGTTAGTTAGCAGATCTAGAAAGAAAATGCGTTTTATATAAAATAATTAGTATTTCACTTCAGTTTATGCGGAAATTTCAGCCCAAATGCCATATAAAAATCATAAAACTGGTGATTACGGCAATCGTTGTAAGGATAGAAGGTGACGACTAACAAGACAAGCCGTGACTAATAAGAATATTTTTACCGCCCAGATAGGGGCAAAATATATCGCTAATAACATCGCAATCCACATGCTGAAAAGTGAACTCAACAGCTGCTTTTTACTGATGCCTTTACGCAATAAATAATTGGTTAAGTACGGTCCGAGATAGCGATGGTTAAACAGCCACAACTGTAATTTTCGTGAAGAACGACTAAAACACGCCGCCGCTAACAATAAAAATGGCACTGTGGGTAATAGAGGTAGAAATATACCGAGCACGCCAAGACTCACCGCAAGGCAGCCAGCACACAGCAATAATGCCCGCCATGGCTGCGAGACTAAAAAGTTTTCAGCCACTATTGGTTCACTAACCATATCGCCAGACTCTGTTGTACTTGGTTTTGTCGAAGGTTTATTCATCATCGTTTCTTGTCACCACTTTTAATCCGCATTATTACCACCGTACTTTAAGATACTAGCTTAGATATACACCCGTTCATTACAATAATTTACTATTACGACAATACCTCATCATAAATCAGCACGGTTATTTTAATAATAGAAATGCGGGAAAACGGATCTGTTTTACCACTATATACAAACGCATAGAGACGATTAATACCATACACGTCAACGCAGCCAATGTTATATCAACCTGCAAGTTAACCAATAATATATACAGGCAACAGCCTAAAATAACCGGGCTTGCGTACAGTTCGGTATTATTAAACAAGGTTTGGCGGTGAGCCAGAATATCCCGTAATACCCCACCAAAGATCGCAGTGACTATGCCCATTGATACCGAAACATAAGCCGCGTAACCAGCACTGTATAATTGTTGGGTGACTAATATCGAGAATAGCGATACGCCGATAGTATCAAACATAATAATGAGTTTGTTGAGGCTATTCTTACGGATATGGGTAATGCTGAAAAAGCCGATAATAGCACTCGACAACGCGGTCCAAAAATAACTGGGGTCGCGGATCCAAAATATCATCTCAGCTGACAAAATAAGATCACGTAATGTGCCGCCGCCTAATGCCGTGATCCAACCTAGCATCACGATGCTGACAATATCTTTACCGCGATTAGACTCGACCAATACCCCACTGAGCGCAAACGCAACAATACATATCATTTCTAGGCTATAGACCAACATTTGCAACTCCTTGTCGCGCTAAACTCACTATTTGAATATATATACCCAAGCTAGTAGTCTACCTAGTGATATCATTCGCTGGCAACCATAACGGCAACTATTTTCGTCGAATTGCGCGCTCTGTTCATCCTACCAGTCAGCAATTCTAATGGCCATAAACAACAAAACCCCAGCAGGCTAAGGTTTTATGATGACAATATATATGAAAATCTCGAGACTAGTATGAGGTCAGCATCTTGAGAATAGACTCATCGACATCATTAATATACATACCCTCACCATAGATCCAACCCCAAGGGGCAAAATACTCAGAGTAGGAAATTTTTTCCTGCTCTTCATGTGAAACTTTAGAATAAGCATAATAATGAGAATAACCCCCATTCGCTCTCGCTACCGCTGCTGTATGTAACAGCTGATAGAGCTTTACACCTTTAATATCCTTGATCTCTTTGACATTCTGATTACGCAAGACAGAACGGTTAATGGATTCAAGTAAGAGATAATCATCCCTAAACACAAAAATGTAATTATCATTGTCTTTATTTATTTGGTGTATTTTATCAATAGCCTGCGATTGCGCGTCGACTAGCCCTAACTCACCATCAAGATATTGCTGATAGTAACCATTGATGATAGTACCGATAAAATTGATGCGAGGTGCCAATGCATCGCGACGGTCATCGATAACATTATTACGTACATATAAAAAATAACTTGTGCTCAACATAACAAATACGAAAGACAGGCTACCTGCTATTAATAGCAATTTTTTTTCTAGTGATATTGTTTTTAACATTAATAAACTTAATGAACATTCACATCCTTATTAGTTCAACCTTTTGTTACGACTGATTTTCGCAATCATACAGCACAACAATATAAATCTAAATAGCAATCAAACGAAAGGTCATACCTGCCACTAAACCTTTGAATAGCAGAGTATTACCCTGAATATAGACATTGATATTTAAAATACCGCCTTATTTAAATACTATTTATTGTCACCACACTTTCATAAAACTGTCATAAAAACCCACAAAAACTGTCACAAAAAAGACATAACATACACAACGAACTTACTCACCTGTCTAGGAAGATAGAGATAATGAAAACGTTGCTAACCAGTACTACATTAATCGTAAGCTTGATGACAACAGCAGTTAATGCGGATGACAATCTTGATTCAATTATTGTCGCTGCAAAAAAAGAAGGCGCTGTATACAGTGTCGGCATGCCGGATAGCTGGGCGAACTGGAAAGGTACTTGGAGTGATCTGAGTACTATATATGGCTTAAAACACCAAGATACGGATATGAGTTCAGCACAAGAAGTTGCAAAATTTGCAGCCGAAAAACACAATGCAACCGCAGATATCGGTGATGTAGGATTTGCTTTTGCGCGTATAGCAGTAAAAAAAGGCGTAACACAAGCGTATAAACCAAGCACATGGGATAGCATACCCAATTGGGCTAAAGATAAAGATGGTCACTGGGCACTTGCTTATACTGGCACCATCTCATTTATCTCTAATAATAACTTAGTAAAAAACCCGCCTAAATCATGGGACGATATCTTAAAAGGTGATTATAGAGTCACTGTCGGTGACGTAGGCGTCGCATCACAAGCAAATAATGCAGTCCTAGCTGCTGCATTTGCCCTAGGTGGTAGTGAAAATAACCTGAAACCGGCCCTTAAATTTTTCGCGACACTCGCAAAGCAAGGTCGCCTATCATTTAATAATCCTGTTGTCGCTAATCTTGAAAAAGGCGAAGTTGAAGTCGGCATTCTTTGGGACTTTAATGCGCTGAGCTATCGCGATAAAATTGATCGTAACCGTTTCACGGTATCGATTCCACAAGATGGTTCCGTTATCTCTGGTTACACCACCATCATTAATAAATATGCCAAAAATCCAAATGCAGCAAAACTTGCGCGTGAATACATCTTCAGTGACCAAGGCCAAATCAATTTAGCCGAAGGCTACGCACGTCCAATCCGTAACAATGTGAGTTTACCAGCGTCAATTCAAGCGAAATTGTTACCCGATGAACAATATACCAATGTTCATCCAGTAACAGACTTTAAGGCCTGGGGAAAAAGCGCGCGTAAATTACCACGTCAGTGGCAAGAAAACGTACTGATCAATATTAAATAGCAAAAACCATATCAAATAACGAGAATTGAATGAACAATAAAGTCATACTTGTTGTTCTCGATGGTCTTAATCATCAAGTAGCCCGTGAGTGCATGGGTTACTTGAATGCATTAATCGAACAAGATCGAGCGACACTTTATCCGATTATCAGCGAACTACCATCAATGTCGCGCCCGCTGTATGAATGTTTATTAACAGGGGTAACGCCAGCACAAAGTGGCATAGTCAATAATGATATTGTTCGTCTATCCCACCATAGCAGTATATTTAGTTTAGCTAAACAAGCCTCTCTCACCACAGCTGCTGCCGCTTACCATTGGATGAGCGAGCTATATAACATCGCACCTTACAATGCCGTGCGCGATCGCTTTACCCAAGATCCAAGTTTGAATATTCAACATGGTTGTTTCTATCACCTTGATCATTACCCTGACGAAATGTTGTTTTTGGACGCTGAGCATCTACGTCAACAGCACCAACCTGATTTCTTACTGATCCACCCGATGAACATCGATGATGCGGGGCATAAATTTGGACTGGACTCGAGCCAATACCGTAATTCAGCGCGTCGCGCAGATATCATTTTGTCTAACTATGTGGATGTTTGGTTACAAGCAGGCTATCAGATCATGATCACCAGTGATCATGGCATGAACAATGATAAATCACATGGCGGCATCTTACCTGAAGAACGCGCTGTGCCTTTGTTTGTGATCGGTGAACATTTTAGCCACCAGCCTACGGCAATGAAACAAACAGATATTTGCGGCAACGTTTGCCAATTATTGGGATTAACCGACCATGACAAATCCTACAATCAGGATCTATTAATCAAACACCCTGAGCGATTAATCAAACAATCTAGCTCGCTTAATCAAACAGTCCAAGAGTGTAAATAAGTCTATGAACACTGTTTCTGTCCCAGTTACACAAGTAACAACCACAAAGCCAAACCATAAGCGTTTGGCATTAACGAAGTTCAAACCTGCATTAATCTTGCTGCCGTTTGCACTGTTATTTTTTATGTTCCAAATAGCCCCAATGTTATGGGTACTGGTCAACAGTTTCATTTATGAAGAAGCGTTCAGCTTCGAGAATTACCTGGAGATCTTTGATTCTGCGTTTATCTTGCAAGGGTTTACCAATAGTCTATGGCTATCCATAACGTCTAGCTTAGTCGGTATTATTATTGCCGCGTTTTTCGTTTCATCACTGCGCCGCTTTGATTCTTGGTTACGCGATTGGATCATTTCGTTTACCAATATGACCGCGAATTTTAGTGGTGTGCCTCTGGCCTTCGCTTTTATTATCATTCTCGGTTTTAACGGTGCGCTGACATTATTACTGAAAAAATACGGTATTATTGACGATTTTAATTTATATGGTCAATGGGGACTGCTGGCCCTTTATATCTATTTTCAAGTACCGCTCGCCGTACTACTACTCTACCCTGCATTTGATGCATTGAGCGACGATTGGCAAGCGGCATCCGCATTACTGGGCGCAAAAACATGGCAGTTCTGGCGTTACATTGCCCTGCCAGTATTATCACCCGCCTTACTCGGCACCTTTATTATTTTGATTGCTAATGCCATGGGTGCGTACGCCAGTGTTTATGCGTTAACGACGGGTAACTACAATGTCATCACCGTACGTATTGCCAGTTTAGTGTCGGGCGATATTTTTCTGGAACCGAATCTAGCCGCCGCAATTTCGGTCTTACTCATCTTATTACTGGCATTTATTACCATCATTAACCAAATGCTTATTGGCCGGAGTTATCATGCAAAACGCTAATTCTTCGTCGTTTCATAAATTCATTGTCTATGGCACAGTGACGTTATTATTCATCCCTATCCTCGCGACGTTTATTTATTCGATTTCCTCTAGTTGGGGGGCGACGATTTTACCCGATGGTTTGACTCTCGATTGGTATAGTCAGTTATGGCAAGATCCGCGCTTTATTGCGGCATTTGGTCGCTCACTGTTTATCTGTATTAGCGCATTGATATTAAGCAGTGTGTTGATCATTCCCGCCATCTTTGTGGTTTTTTATTATTTCCCTAAATTAAATGGGCTGATGAATGTACTGATCTTATTGCCCTTTGCCGTCCCCCCCGTGGTGTCGTCCGTGGGTTTACTGCAAATATATGCTGATAGTTCAATACAAATTGTTGGTACACCGTGGATCTTGATTGGTACTTATTTCACCATTGCGTTGCCATTTATGTATCGCGCTATCGCTAACAGCTTTGAAGCGATTAATTTAGCGGACCTAATGGATGCCGCGCACTTACTTGGTGCGAGTACGACGCAAGCATTCTTTATGGTTGTTTTACCGAACTTGAAGAAAGGGTTATTTGCCTCACTGTTTTTATCTTTCTCGTTCTTATTAGGTGAATTCGTATTTTCTAACATTTTGGTGGGTACACGTTATGAAACCCTGCAAATCTATTTATATAACATGCGCCAAACCAGTGGTCACTTCACCTCCGCGTTAGTAATGACTTACTTCGCCTTTATTTTTCTTTTCACTTGGTTGGCCAGCCGTATTAGCCGAGGAGCTCCATCATGAGTTTTGTTACTGTAAAAAATCTACAAAAAAGCTTTGGTAGTAATACCGTATTTTCAGATATTAACTTCAGTATCAAGCAAGGTGAATTTGTTACCTTACTCGGCCCCAGTGGTTGTGGTAAATCAACCTTGTTACGCAGTCTTGCTGGTCTAAATAACGTCGAAGCTGGTGAAATATGGGTTGGTGAACAGAATATTACCCATTTAGCCCCACAAAAAAGAGACATCGGCATGGTGTTTCAATCTTATGCTTTATTCCCGAATATGACGGTAGCAAATAACATCGCCTTCGGTTTAAAAATGAAAAAACTGAGCAAAGATGAAATAAACAAACAAGTGGCGCGGGTGATTGAATTAGTCGAGCTAAAAGGCAAAGAACACCAGCATCCACATCAATTATCAGGTGGTCAAAAACAACGGGTTGCGTTGGCTAGAGCATTAGTGGTACAACCAAAAATATTACTGCTTGATGAACCACTGTCAGCATTGGATGCCCGTATTCGTAAACATTTACGTCAACAAATCTGTGATATTCAAAAAGAACTTAATCTCACTACTGTGTTTGTTACCCATGATCAAGAAGAAGCCATGACCATGTCTGATCGTATCTTTTTGATGAATGAAGGCTCGATTGTACAACAAGGCAGTGCCGAGCAAATATACACCCAACCACACAATGAATTTGTAGCCGGGTTCATGGGTAATTATAATTTATTGTCTGCGCAACAGACGCAAGATGTACTTAATATGAAAATTAGTGGCAAACTGGCGATTCGCCCAGAATCAATTTATGTGCGTGAAGCGGGTCGTACTTATGGTGAACATATTTCAGCGCCGACCCAAGGCATTATTAAAAGTCATCAATTATTAGGCAATGTGATCCGCTATCAAGTAGAAGTAAAAGGCTGTGATATCACCGTCGATTTACTCAACCGTTCATCAGAGCGACTATTCGAAACGGGCTCGCGACTCGAGTTACTGTTTAATTTAAATGAATTACAACAAGTCAGTTAAGAGAGTGAATACCATGAGCCAACCATTATATATTTTTGACTTGGACGAAACCCTGATTGGTGCTGATAGCGCGATGTTATGGCATCAATTTTTAGTGAAGAAAGGGATCATTACAGACCCAGAATTTCTCACTGAAGATCAACGTTTAATGACTCTGTATTCAGCCGGTAAATTGGATATGCCTGAGTACCTTAATTTTGCGATGGCGCCCCTTGCCCTGCTTCCTAAAGAACAAGTCGATAGCTTAGTGGATGAATGTGTAGAAAAGCACATTATGCCAACAGTATTTCCGCAAGCACTACAATTGTTAGCACAACTTAAGCAGGACAATATTACCACGGTATTGATCTCGGCGACGGTCAGCTTCATTGTGAAAAAAGTAGCCAAGCTACTTGGCATCGACCATGCGATGGGTATCGATATGTTAGTTGAGGATGGCTGTTATTCGGCAAACATACTCGGCGTGGCCAGTTACCGAGAAGGTAAAGTCACACGCTTAGAATCTTGGTTAGCAGAGCAAACCGAGAGCTTTACTGATACTTATTTTTATACGGATTCAATTAACGATCTGCCTTTATGTTTATTCAGTCAATACCCGCATGTTGTTAACCCATGCCCACAATTAGCCCGTTATGCTGAAACACAGCACTGGCCGCAATTAACTTGGTCACCGTTAACTTAGTACCGTTAATTGAGAAATAACAACGCGCTTAATAACAGCACAAGCCTTCATAAATAGCGCATATTCGCACTTATATTGAGCGCACAAAAAAGCCTGACGATTCACACTGTCAGGCTTTTTTCGTATTTATTGCCATTTAACTAGCCAGTATCACTGACCTTAATAAGCGTTAAAAACGAGGGTAAAGTGCCGCGTTCTTACCCGTGACTTTACCTACTGGGAATGAGAAATAAATAACGCGTTGTACTACCGATGCATACTGGCTAAAGAAACTCCCGGTATTGTAAGCAATCCCGTATTTAGCCGCAATTACTTGCACTTCTTTCGACATAGCCACATAACGATGTGCAGGCACTTCAGGGAATAAATGGTGTTCTACCTGACAGCTTAAATGCCCCGTCAAAATATGGAACCATTTAGGTCCGGTTAAGTTTGCCGAACCTAAAATTTGACGATAATACCAATGGCCACGAGATTCATCCTCACATTCTTTTTCCGTGAAAGTATATACTTCGGTAGGAAAGTGTCCGCAGAAAATAATCGTTGAAGTCCAAAAGTTACGCAGTAAATTAGCACATAGGTTACCTAACAGTACCATCACGAAAAACGGTCCGGCTAAGATTGGAAAGATAACGTAATCTTTTAAAATTTGGCGTGTTGATTTGCTGTAAAATACTTTCTTTAATTGCTCGATATCAACATGTGATGCACGACCTTCTTTTCTTTTACCAAAGAATACTCGCTCGCCCGCCATCTCATGGAATGCAATACCCCATTGAAATAACGTACTTAACACAAGGTACGTAATGAACTGCCATGAGTTACGTAGACGCCAAGAAAAATCATCACTTAAACGTAATAACCCGTAACCAAAATCACGGTCTTTACCGATAATATTGGTATAAGTATGGTGTTCATAATTATGCACACGCTTCCACGATTCTGAACTACACGCATTATCCCATTCAAATGTTTGTGAATTAAGCGTCGGATCATTCATCCAATCATATTGACCATGCAATACGTTATGGCCAATTTCCATATTATCTAAAATCTTAGAGGCGCTTAATAGCAGCACACCTACACCCCAGAAATACAATGAAAGAAAGCCCAGTACGAGACAAATACGCCCAGATATTTCTAGCGTACGTTGCAGGCGTACAATCTTTTTAATATAACGTTCATCGGTACTACCCACTTGTTTCATGGCTTTTGCTTTTACGCCATCAAGGTCTATCGCCAGTTGTTCTAACTGCTCTTCATTTAACTTTGCCATTACGCTCTCCCTATAAATTAATAACGACGTCAGTCACTGGAACACTGATACAAGCTTGAATATCTTCTTCGCCAGTATCTGAATATGTTTTAGTCTGGCTGTTATAAACCACACCACTTACTTTCTTACACTTACACTCTTGGCAAATACCAATACGACAACCATATTTCGCGGGGACATAATTATCCTCGGCAATGGTTAATAGCGTTTGCTGATTGTCTTCATTGACAACAATGTCTTTGTTCGTCGTGGTGAATGAAATTTTACGCGCGACATTTAAATCGACATTACTAAAGCTGGCGAGACCAAATTGCTCAAGGTGTAATCCATCCAGTGGCAATCCCATCTCAACTAATAATGCTTGTGTGTTATCCATCATGCTATTTGGACCACAGATATATACATCACAACGTGCTAAATCGCTTGTGATGGCGTTAATATGCGCTTGAGAACAATGACCATCACGTTCACTCTGTAATAACTTCAGCGTAAAATTAGCGTGCTCTACTTCTAACGATACAAGGTTTTCTCTCAGCGCATGCTGATTAGCTCGAGCATAATAAAGCAGGGTAAAATTGATCGTCGGGTTATTCACTACATGCGATAACAGCAAGCTGTGAAAAGGGGTAATACCACTGCCACCAGCAATGAATATAACCTCTTTAGTTGTTTGAACATTTCGGTTTTGTGGTACCGCTGTATTTAATACAAAGTCACCTTTGGCAGGAGAAATACCAAATAGATCTCCTTTCTCAACAGCACTTTCCAACCAAGGCGTGATCCGACCTTCAAATTGCTTTTTAATTGTTAAAGTGATGGTTTTATCTTGCTGTAACTGCGATATCGGCGAAGAAATGGTAAAAGGACGTTTAACATAACTGCCATTTTTCTTTACTTGCAGCTCAACATATTGACCAGCCTTAAATGAAAAATATTGTTCGTTCACCTTGCCTGATATCGCTAATGTTAATGAATACATGTCATTATTTTCAGTCTTTATTCCCACGACTCTTGCCGCGTGCATCTCACCCATAAGTACCGCAATTGGCTTGCTTGAAAATGGGGCGAAGTAAGCCTTGAATGTATCGTTATTAAATAACGTCAGCGACAATTTATTGGTTAGTTCATTAAGCATATAGCACTCTCCCTAAAAGTTAAATAGAGCTTACAGCTGTACACTAGAATGATCTATCAGTATTTTAAAAACGTTCCAATTCAAATAAATTGACAAATAACACTTAATAAACAACAACTTAATACATGACAGCCAGTCAAATAACAGGTAAAAATATAAACAAGTGTTAACTAAAGTTGTTTTTGTTTACATTTAAATTACAGATTTATATAAAATTTATGAAAAAACACCCTACAATTCAAATAAAAAATGAGCAACAACTCGATTGGGTAGCCATTATTGGAATAAGCTTAATTTTACTTGGAAGTGTCATAATTAACGTATTTTCTACTACAATAAGCCACTGATTAAGGTTATTACATTAAATAAAATCAGGACTAACAGTAATATTAATTTCACATTGCCTATTTTTTTAATATTACTGTCATAAAAATGAATTACTTTAACAATTTACTTGTTAAGGCAATGTATGCTTCCTCCACAACGTGCACTTTTGGCTTTCGAAGCCGTATCTCGGTTAGGCTCGATTGGTGCTGCATCGCGTGAACTCCACGTGACACAAGCGGCTGTAAGCCAACAACTAAAAAGCCTTGAACAATTCCTCAATTGCACTTTATTTATTCGCAATCAGCGTGGCGTTACCTTAACCCAAGCTGCGCAGCAATATCTGCCAGTAGTAACCGGAACCCTGCAACATCTTAAGCTGCAAACACAAATATTATTCGGAGCGCAACAATCCGATGTGCTACGCATTAAGGCCAACACCTCGATTGGTCATAACTGGTTAATTCCAAAACTGGCTGATTTCAGTAACAAATTTTCGTTCATTAAATTAGATTTGACCTTAGTCGACTGGCCATCACGACAGCCTTGCAGTGAAGCAGATGTTGAGATCACCAATGGTTTTATTGACAGTGAAAACACCCAAGTCGAACGCCTATGCCAAGAGCAATGGTTGATGGTTTGCAGTCCTGCATTCAAACAACAGCATCTTGATGCACTAACCAACAAAGATATTTCGCAACTACCTGCCATTCAAGTTAAAGGCTATGAAGAAAGCTGGATGCAATGGCTGTGTCACCATGATATCGATCCCGTGCCACCTAATGTCCGACTCGAAATCAGTAATTCATTACATGGTCTAGAAGCGGTGAAGCAAGGTATGGGGTTGATGCTGGTACGCTCGTTAGTGGCAAAAAAAGCACTGACGTCTGGCGAACTAGTCTTAGCACTGAATGGCAGCATGCCGTCTGATTCAGGTCATTACGTTATCACCGCCAATAAACGCAGCCCTAAAGTTAATTTTTTTTGCGATTGGCTACACCAGCAAGATTCCGATAGCGCTATACAGGCTATGTTTTCTAATGCGTAATCGATTTAATCATCACATTTTCTTATGCCTGACGATGGAAAATATGATGATGACACACCCAAATTTGTCACAGTGCCAATCTATGATGCTCACATACAGTTAAGGAAAAATTTTATCATGAAGATTAATTCGCACTCAATCTCGGACAAATTAAAGGTAGTGTTATTTATCGCACCTTTGTTGATCCCGCTACTGACCTTTTGGATTGTGCCATTTGGCTGGAGCATTTATATCAGCTTTACAGACTGGGATTACATTTCGCCAGAATACAGTTACGTCGGTTTAGAAAACTATCAATACATGTTTGAAGATAGTTACTTTATGGATGCGTTAAATAATACCTTCGTATTTGCACTGGGGGTTGTGATCCCAACTGTCATGTTAGGGTTAGCGTTTGCTTTATTACTGCATAAAAACTTCCGAGGTAGCCAACTTTATCGTGCGGTTATTTTCTCACCTTGGATCACACCAACCGTCGCTGTATCAATCGTTTGGTCATGGGTATTCGAAACTAAATCAGGGTTAGCAAACTTACTATTGGGTAAATTAGGATTTGAGCCTATCCCTTGGTTAGAAAGCGGTGATACCGCCATGATCGTGGTGATTATAGTTACCGTGTGGCAAGCCGTTGGTTGGACTATGTTATTTTTCATCAGTGCATTAAACAAGATCCCTGAATCACTCCATGAAGCCTCATTAATTGATGGTTGTAACTCGTGGACGCGTTTTATAAAGATCACCTTACCGTTAATTTCGCCAACAACTTTCTTCCTTATCATCGTCAACATGATCACCGCGATACAAGCCTTTGACCAATTCCAGGTACTCACACAAGGCGGCCCAAGTGGCAGTACTCGAACCTTATTATATTTGTTCTATCAACAAGCATTTGAGCAATACGATATGGGTCCTGCGGCAGCAACCTCATTAATCATTTTACTGATCACAGGCGTGTTAACACTGGTTAACACCGAGATGGGTAAACGTTGGATATATTACTAAGGAAAAGACAGATGACAACTAAATCCATCGATTTACCCTTGGCTAACGGCCAAACCGGTAAACAGAAAAACGCTATAGAAACACAAGTAACAACAACGAACATACCGACTAAAGCAGTATTAAAACCCACGGGTTTAGCACTGCTAAAACATGGTTTTTTAACCATCTCGGGTTTGTTCATGGTGTTCCCATTTGTGTGGATGCTGTCAGGCTCGATGAAGTCCAATGATGAAATATTCAGTAATCCACTGAATATTTTACCAGAGCAATTTCGTTGGGAAACCTTCGTAGAAACCTTCAACAGTGCACCGTTTGGTTTGTACATCATGAACAGTTTTACGGTGGCATTATTCACCACACTTATCGTGATGATTAACTCGGCAATGTTTGCTTATGCCATCACCCAACTTAAATTTAAGTCACAAACGGCTCTCTATTTTGTGGTCATGGCTTGTTACATGCTACCGGGTGCAGTGACATATATTCCGTCGTATATCACCTTGGCCAATATGGGTTTACTCGATAGCCATACCGGCTTGATTATTTCCAATGCTGCGAGTGTGTTCGGGGTATTTTATCTACGCCAAGTATTTTTAAAAGTGCACCCATCACTGATTGAAGCGGCGCGAATTGATGGCGCCGGAGAAGTAAAAATTCTCTGGGCGATCGTGCTACCCCAGTGCAAAGCAGCATTAGCGACCTTATTCCTGATTACCTTTATAACTAACTACAACAGCTACATGTGGCCAAGCCTGTTGATCACCTCGCAAGATCTTAATTTGATTGCGACCGGTATTAGACAGTTTTTTATTGCCGAAGGTAACTATGGCTTAAATTGGTCACAGATAATGGCAGCAAGTACCATCGCTGTACTACCACTGTTGATTTTATTCATTATTTGTCAAAAAACAATTTTGTCCGGCATAGCCGATAACGGTGTAAAAGAGTAAATAAATATGAAACTGAAAACATTAGCAATTGTATGTTCTAGCTACGCAGTGGGTGCATTCGCTTTCGCTGGTAGTGCAATGGCGAAAACCGAAGTGGACTTTTGGTATTCTGGTGGTTCAAAGCAGCAGCAATTAATGACGACACTGATTACTGAATTTAACAGTAGCCAGAATGAGTATGTGATTAAAAGTGCTTTGCAAGGCAACTACGACGAAACCTATCAGAAACTACAGGCCGGATTAGCGTCAAAAACGGCCCCTGAATTTGTATTACTCTATTCAAGCCAAGCGCAGATGATGGCCGAACGAAATCTGGCTCGAGATATCCGCCCTTATATGGACAGCACATTTAATTTTGATGATTTTCTTGGTTCTTTCCGCCAGCAAGTAACCGCAAAAGATGGTCAAGTTTATGGTTTACCTGCTTACGGCACTACGCAAATTCTTTATTACAACAAGCAAGTACTTGCAGAGCATGGCTTTACTGACAAAGACCTTAGCACCTGGCAAGGCGTCGCTAAAGTAGCGGCAGCAGTAACCCAAAAAGATGCAAAAGGGAATACGACATTTTATGGCTGGGAGCCGATGTGGGGCGAAGACAACTTAATCGATGCTGCATTCTCTAACGGCGGTAAAGTGATCAGTGATGACGGTAAAACTATTTTAATTAACACCCCAGAATGGATAACGGTTTGGGATAGCTTCCGCAAGTGGATCCATGAAGATGAAACGATGCGTATTCATCACGGTGGTCAAGGTTGGGAATACTGGTACAAAACTATTGATGACGTAGTGAAAGATCGCGCATTGGGTTATACCGGCTCATCAGGTGATCAAGGTGATCTTGATTTCACTAAACTGGGTGCAACCACACAACCTGGCTGGGGTAATCATCCTGCAGCACCGCAAGCTGGCGCAGTGAGTTTTGTCATGCCAAAAGGCACCAATGATGAAGCATCAAAAGGGGCATTTGAGTTCATGAAGTTTTACACATCTGCAGAAAATACTGCACGCTGGTCAATGAAAACGGGTTATATCCCGGTACGAAACAGCGTAAAACAGGTTCCTGCATACCAAGATTACACGGCTAAAAATCCCCAATCCTTGATCCCGTTAAAACAAGCAAGCACAGCAAGCCAGGACTTCTTTGATCCAACCAAAGGCAAGATCATAGATGCATTATCTATCGCGGCAGATCAGATCCTAATCGAAAATATACCCGCGGAGAAAGCCCTAAAACAAGCGGCAAAACGAGCACAGCGAGCACTAGATCGCGCTAATCGCTAGTCTCAAAAGTAAACGTAAATATGGGTGATGAGTGCGCTGCATTCATCACCAGTACAACTAATAGCAACAAGGATTTACCATGTTGAATTTTACCGGTGAGTTGGTCTTTGGCCATCGCGTTTTGAATTTTAATGTTAACGCCAATATTAATACCCTCACCCTTACTGCAACTACAGTAAAGAAAGGCTTTTTATATGCCTATCTGTATGACAGTAAGCAACAGTTACGTGCAAATTTGTTATTTGAAAAAGCCAGAAAAACCTTAATTTTAACGCCGGAATCTGCCTCACTTGGTGGTATTTCAGGTCATTTACCTCCAGGCGATTGGCAATTACATTTGTATAATCTTGAAGGTGAAACCAGAACGCCAAAAGCCATGTGCTATGCGATTGATGTTGAATTAAGTGAGCATATTGATCCCGAATATAGCAGTCATGAGAAATTGTTAGCAACGCAAACGCATGCTTGTTTAGTTGCCGATAAAGACGCTCCGCTTGATCACAGCATTCATTTTGATTACAACCACAGTAAAAATAATAACGCCGCTTGGTATCGTGGTGATTTACATGCCCATACGCAATTATCAGATGGGAATAATACCCTCGCTGCAGCAACCCAAATAGCCCAGCAACAAGCGCTCGATTTCTTTTTTCTCACCGAGCACAATATTTGTCACCCTGCACTGCCCGTTTGTGAACATACATTAATGTTACCTGCGATTGAGGTCACCACAGACCAAGGCCATTTTAATGTGCACGGCCCGCGCCGCACGCTCAATATGTTTAATGCCACTTATTCCAGTGCTGCATTGATTGAACAGGGACTCGGTCTAGTGGCACAAGGTGAAGGTAATATCAGTATTAATCACCCAGCGATGAAACCTTGGCACTGGCATTACGCAAATATCGCGCTAGAAAAAGTAAATACCTTTGAGGTCTGCTGTGACCCTACATGGTCAACATCACCCAAAGCCACTGAAGATGCATTAATCCTATTAACGCACATATGGAACAGCGGTCATCGTATCGCGGCTGTTGGTGGCAGTGACTCACACTTAGCGCCCCATGAACGCAATGCCAATGCAACAGAGCCATCTGTCTATGGTGATCCAAGTACATTTGTCTATGCCGATACCTTATCGGGTAACGGTATTTTACAAGGTTTACGCCAAGGTCATGTTTATCTAGAGCGTCAATGTGGGTTGGTTTTTCAACTTAATTCTGGTGCAGTCTTACCAGGTCAAGATGTCGGCACAAATATAGTCGATTATCATCTGGCGGTGACAGATAACAGCACGAGCTATTATGCAGAATGTATCGCTGACGGCAATGTGATAAAACGCATTAAACTCACGACCAAAAATATCCATTTTCAAGTGGATATGAGTACATATGCCTGGTTACGTATTGATATCCGCCGAGGTCGATTAGATGACCTTGCGGCGTCCGAGTTTGAGGGCGTCATAAACCCGATTTATAACGGTACACAAGCCATCTTTAGCCAGCCTTTAGTTGGTACTTGGGGCGAACTAATGGAGTTAATAAATAATAATGGAAATTAAAGGATTACTGTTCGATAAAGACGGAACATTACTGGAGTTTCATCAAATGTGGCTACACGTAGCGCAAGGCGCAGCGGCAGACACATTAATTGCCTACGTAGCAGAAAATAACCATGACGTTGATGACGTTGCATTGTTAGCGGCAATAGGTGTACGCGGTAATCATGTTGATAATCATGGTTTGCTTGCCTCCAACCCCGTCGAAGATACGGCTGATGCTTGGTATCAATTATTACAACTAAGCAGTGATAAGGCCCAGTTCAGCCACACGGTAAAACAACTTTTCAATAAGCAAGTTCAAGATAATCCCGCACTGATCCAATCATTGCCAGGTATTAAAGCGAAGCTGCTTACTCTAAAAGAACAAGGCTTCAAACTCGGCATTGCTACGGCGGACACTAAAGATTCAACTGTCTACAGTCTCGTGCAAGCTGAACTCTATGACTTATTCGATTATGTCGGTTATTCAGATGGTGATATCGCGCCAAAACCAGCGCCAGCACTACTTAATGCATTTTGCAATCGCTGCGATCTCACGCCACAGCAAGTCACCATGTTTGGCGATACGGTTTCTGATATGGAATTTGGCCGTAATGCGGGCGCTAGCACGGTCGGTGTTTTAACTGGGACTGCAACCGACGACGAATTACAGCCTTACGCTGATATTGTCCTGCATTCAGTTGCCGACTTTGACACAAGTTTATTAATGACGATTAATTTATAATAATAACAACTAATAATACGGAAATCACAATGGCTGAAGTAATACTACGTCAAGTAGAAAAAGTTTATCCAAATGGGTTCAAAGCCGTTCATGGTATCGACCTCACCATTAATGAAGGTGAGTTCATGGTGTTTGTTGGTCCTTCTGGCTGTGCAAAATCCACCACATTACGCATGATTGCTGGATTAGAAGAAATCAGCAATGGCGAGATCATGATTGGTAACAAGTGTGTAAATAATTTACCACCCAAAGACCGTGGCATTTCGATGGTATTTCAAAATTACGCGTTATACCCGCATATGTCTGTTTATGAGAATATGGCCTTTGGTTTAAAACAACAAAAAATCAATAAACGCGAAATAGAACGTCGCATTAGTGATGCTGCAGAAACCTTAGAAATCACTCACCTACTCGACAGTAAACCCGGTGAAATGTCAGGAGGACAACGCCAACGTGTCGCCTTAGGTCGTGCGATGGTACGTAAACCAGATGTATTTTTATTTGACGAACCCTTGTCAAATTTAGATGCTAAATTACGCGTTTCAACCCGTATCAGTATCGCCCAATTACACCAGAATTTGAAAGCCGAAGGTCAAAATGCAACGATGATTTACGTGACCCATGATCAGGTCGAAGCGATGACGCTCGGTGATCGTATTTGCGTGCTGGACCAAGGTCAGATCATGCAAGTTGATACGCCAATGAACTTGTATCATTATCCCGCCAATAAGTTTGTTGCAGGCTTTATTGGTTCTCCCGCGATGAACTTGATCCGCGCGACACTTGCTCAAGAAAACGACCTTACTTATGTGCAATTAGATAACGGTTCACAATTCGTATTACCAGCGAATAAAGCCGACAAAGTCACCCATAAAATAGGTCAACAAGTTTGGTTTGGGCTGCGCCCTGAACACATTTCAGTGATTACACCCTCAAAAGAAAATACATCAGAGCCAAAACAAAACGTTGAACTGACTTACATTAAAGTCGTAGAGTCGATGGGCAATGAAGTTTATCTCTATTGTACATTAGGGCAAGAACAGATTATTTCTCGCTGTCACTTTGATCTAAATACCAATATCCAACATAGCGAAAGTCATTTTATGCATTTCGATATGGCACACTGCCACTTGTTCGATATTGATAGTGAATTGGCATTGCTTAATTAGAGTAGCGTTAATTTCGCCATCATTTAATGTGCAATAACATTAGACGATAAAAAAGAGAAATACGACTCACGTATTTCTCTTTTTTTATCGATTAGAATTACTCTTTATTCGACTAAATCAAACGACCGTCACGCGGTGTAATTTACGTGGGCTATCGGCATAATCAATGACCGCATAATGCTGGGTGCTACGGTTGTCCCAAATTGCCACTGAATTTGGCTGCCACTTAAAACGAACCTGATACTCTGGTTGTCTTGCCATTGAAAATAATTTCGCTAACAACGCATGACTGTCATCACGGTTCATACCAATAATATAACGGGTGAACTGCTCGTTAATAAATAAGACTTCTTCACCTGTGTCTGGGTGACGCGTTATAACAGGGTGCGATACAGGCGGATTTTGTGCCGATACTGCAATCACCTCTTTTTGCCAATCCTCGGTGATCTCACTCGCTTCTATACCATCAAAGGCAAATAACGCATGCATGGCAGATAGCTCTCGCAGCAGTACTTTATCTTGTTCAGGTAAATCCCGAAATACAGCGCTCATCGAGCACCACAAGGTATCACCACCGCAGGCAGGCACATATTGCGCGTGAAGAATAGACGCTTTAGAAGGTTGCTCTCGCCAGGTTAAATCGGTATGCCAAAAACTTTCTAATGGTGGCTTACCGCTAACGGTTTCAATAACACTGACTTGTGGCGCTTGCTCTACATAAGGGAAAAAAGGATGTACTGGCTCTAATTCCCCAAAACGGGCAGCAATAGTTAACTGTTGCTGCGGTGAAAAAGCTTGCTCACGAAAGAAGATCACTTGATGGGTAAACCACGCTTGATACACAGCTTCAAACGTACTGTCATTACAAGTGGCTAAATCAACGTCATGGATCAACGCGCCAATATGAGGAGTAAGCAGTTCAATCTTCATTATGCCTACTCTGCAGCAGTCTTGGTAATAATATCCGAGTCAATGATGACTGCATTGTTTGTTACAATATCAGTCTCTGTCAGTGCCGTTTTCACCTTTTCTGTTAAGGTAATAATTAGCTGGGCTTGCTCATCATTACGGGCTTGTTGCTGTTCAAGTTTATTATGCAATGCATCATTAAAATACGTGATTTGCTCAACATAGGTAAGGCTAGAAATATCTTCTGAAAATAAATTAAATGCCACTGTTGCAATCGCATCGCGATAACGTAACGCGATCTTTTCACCGTCAGAACGATCAACACTGTTGATCCACTTCACTTCTGTGGTGACGTTGTTGGCGCGGCGTAAATCGTCTTCCACTTTAGTCACGATATTTTCGATAATATGTTGCTTTCGCGGAGCAAGCACAATCGCATCATTCAACTGCTGCACGCTCTGTTGTATTTGGGCATATGTTTGTGGGATCAGGTTTTGATCCATTTTTTTCATTTTCTTTACCAATGGCGTGTAGTAATTACTTTTAACAATTCGGATCTCGAGTTGTAATAAACGTGCTTGCACAGCCGTACTGCGTTTTTCATAACCGTCAGTTGAGTCATCATCTTCAATGTCCGCAATTAAATCAGCCGTACTTTCGTTAATATCATTTAATGCATTTTGCCATTGCCCATGAACTTGTGGTGATAAATATTCAATGTCAGCTAACTGCTGCGCTAAAAATACCGATACCAGTTGTTTAATACGCACAGCTTTATCTAATGCTGCTTGCGCCTCTTCAATTTTATCGATTACTTTGCTTTCCGAGGGACCGCCAAAAAATCCTTGGTCATTGGGATCAAATCTCGCCACCAGTGTACGCATCGTTCGGACATCGGAATTTACATCTCCCCAACTGTCTGGTGCAAAGTAAACATAGTTCTGTTCTTTTGCCGCTTGGTATTGCTGCTCAACATGTTCAGCCAGCGCTTTAATTTTTTGTATCGCTAGCGCAGCCTCATCCATGACTACAACATCATTGGTATTATGAACATTTTGTTGCGTTGATTCAGTCGACGCACAGCCTGATAATCCAGCAGCCGATATAATGATCGCCGCACACAGGGTTTTCTTCATTTTGTTCATCCAATCCAATACATTATGTTGTCATAAACATCAATACTACCGAACACACAGCACGGTAACAATACAAAAACATGAAATGTGATGCCTAATAGCGCAACAGTAACTACAACGCCCCACACCCCCCACGCTAAAGTAGTCCAGTTTTATTTATTTGATATGAGATTAGATTAGATTGATTTATCTTTAAAATTAGCGTAGTCAGCGCTACAAACAGCCAATAACACTACGTTACAGCCTGCTTTTTATACAATACTGTGTAGAAACTCTTACATTCACTTACAACACACGACACTATAATTATGTTTTAATTAGCTGTTTATTTCAAAAAATTAGGATCGATGAACAAATGAATCAAAAAAAAGTACCTAACAACGCCGGTAAACCCGGATATACAGGTATAACACGAATTATTAAAGCCACCGGATATTCATATCTAGGATTAAGAGCTGCATTTAAATACGAGTCCGCGATAAGACAAGAATTACTATTACTGGTCATTTTCACGCCTATAGCTCTGTTATTAGACATCAGTAATGTTGAAAAAATATTGCTCGTTGCACCATTAGTACTCGTGTTCATTGTTGAATTATTAAATTCGGCTATTGAAGCAGTTGTTGATCGCATTGGCACAGAACATCACGAATTAAGTGGTCGGGCGAAAGACATCGGCTCAGCGGCCGTGTTTGTCACTCTGTGCTTAACGGCATTCATTTGGTTTATGATAGTGATACTATAACGATGAAAAACATACTTAACGCTCAACAAAATAGCTCAATCTCGAGCCTTAATATTAGTACCAATACATTACGTAAGTTTCGTATTAATATCAGCATGACCAAGTTTTTATTGCTGTATTCGTTGTATTTTGGCTTTGTTCTCAATGTACCAATCATCTCACGCTTAATTGAGATTACCGCAGATACCAACAATTGGTTATTTGTTTATACTGCACCCCTCTTACTAAGCAGTGCTTTTGTCATTATTTTTTCGTTATTTGCGATCCCTTATTTTGCCAAGCCATTCTTTATTTTTGTACTCGTGTCATCCGCCGCAGCTTGCTATGCGACATTAAAATATGGCGTGTTATTTGATTATACAATGATTGAAAATGTGATGGAAACCAATACTGGTGAGATGTCATCGTATGTCAATTCAAGTTCGATCAGTTATCTGTTGTTGGTTGGTATTCTTCCCGTAATATTAATTGCATTAATAAAATTTAATACCCAAGAGTCATTACTAAAACGTGCTTTCAAAAGACTGATGTTGGTCTTATCTGCCATCGTTGTATTGGTTTTAATCGCAGCATTTTTTTATAAAGACTATGCTTCTGTAGGCCGCAATAACTCTTATCTCAATAAAATGATTGTGCCTGCACATATTTTTAATAGTTTTAAATACATAAAAAATGAATTCTTTACAGAAAAGCTAGCTTATAAAACGCAAGGTACAGATGCAACTCTACCCGTAGCAATCAATGGTAAGCCTACCTTAATGGTATTGATTGTTGGTGAAACCGCACGTTCCATGAATATTGGTTATAACGGTTATTCACGTAATACCAACCCTTACACACAGGATATGGGGATTATCTCGTTTCAAGATGTTTCATCTTGCGGTACGGCAACAGCACACTCATTACCTTGCATGTTCTCAAATCTAGATCGCAACAACTATAATAAAAACCGAGCTAACAGCCAAGATAACGTACTTGATGTATTAACATATGCAAACATAGATACGCTATGGAAAGAGAATGATGGAGGAGATAAATCAGTAGCGAAAGGGGTTACTAAAATCACTATCGATACCGATAAATATACCGATGTGTGTAATGGCTCCACCTGCTATGACGAAGTCATGTTAAAGTCATTTGATGATGAAGTCGCGAAAATGAAAGGCAATAAATTAATCGCCATGCATCTGATTGGCAGCCATGGTCCGACATATTGGCAGCGATACCCGGCGCAAAAAGAACTATTTACGCCATCATGTAATCAGAGTGATATTGAAAATTGTACCGACGAAGAAATCGTTAATGTCTATGATAATACGATCGCTTATACCGATTACGTGATTGCGGAAACAATTAAGAAACTGCAAAGCTATTCAAAAGATTATAACGTCGCTCTGATGTATCTGTCTGATCACGGAGAATCATTAGGCGAAAAAGGGTTATACTTACACGGTACGCCTTATACGTTCGCTCCTGAAGAGCAAACTCAAGTACCATTATTCATGTGGCTACCGCAACAATATGCTGACGCGAAAGGCATTGATAAACGCTGTTTAATAGAAAAAGCAAAAACAGAAACGTTCTCTCACGATAATTTATTCCACACTTTACTTGGATTGTACGGTGTCGAAAGTGACGTGATTAACCCACGTTTAGATATTACCGCAAGCTGCCGTTTGTAGGTAACAAGTGACCCAACTAATAGTTGGGTCACTAATTACAACTGACTAAGTGCTTATACTAGTCGTCTTCTAACTAACGCTAACATACCTAAAGCAAGTAAAGTAATCCAATTAATAGCGCCGCCTTTACCAGCAGAACTTCTATTCGTAGAATTACCATCAGGTCTAGTAGACTCACCAGTAGAGTCACCAGTAGAGTCACCAGTAGAACCACCAGTAGAGTCACCAGTAGAGCTACCAGTAGAACCACCAGCTACCGAGTGAGTAAAATTACTGATCATAATTCGGTCATCGCCATACGAATTATATGAATTTTTCCTATACTCAAATACAACCGTATTATTATCTCTAGGTAAGCCAATAGTAAGCTTACCAGACTTAATACCACTCACTCCTCCATACAAATGACCATTAATATATATATTAAAATAATCATAGTATTCTTGAATTGAGATATCGACATTAAAAGATAACGTCCCTGCAGCTAATCCCGTAATCGCTAATTGCGCGAACTCATTGTAACCCAACACTGGTGCTTCAATTGAGCTACCATTCTTAAACCATAAATTTGCAGAAGAATATATGCCACTGTTCGCAACAGAAACCATATTACTAACATCTGTAGACGCTGTTCCCATACCAATATATGACACCTTTAGATCGAGGTTAGGTGTTTGCACAAGATCTGTAAGCATCCTGACCGATACCTCTCCAAAACTTTCTCTGGCATTGTAATTAATGGTTACAGCACAACTAGCATTAACAGCTATTACGGAACAAGTATTCGCTGTTATTGAAGCATCATAGGCCTGCACCTGAACTCCGGACGTTCTAATCGTTTTTGCTGTATTATTGTGAATAGTGAAAGTATGCGAATTGGCACCTAAAGGCTTAACCCCTACAAACTCTGACTGACGGTAACTGAATCCTTGCATTTTTCCTGCAATCCAATCTGAAAAATGGCTCACATTAGCATAAACACCGTAGTTTCCGGCTTCTGCACACCCATAACCCCAACTCACAATACCAAGTTGTTCATAACCGTTACCACTGGCTACAACGATTGGCCCACCACTGTCACCCTGACAAGAATCATAACCACCATTAAGGTATCCAGCACAAAATGCATTATCTTTTGAACTGACATCACCTGGACATAGCGCTTGTTCGACTAGCGGTACGTCAACTTGATATAGCTCATTGTCAAATTTCATGTTTTCTAGCCCGGGCTTTGGATCTTGATCTCCCCACCCCATCACAGTTAACATATCGCCCGTTGAAAGATTATGACGTAACTTCCTATCAGCCAAATTAACGGCTGTATAATTTACCTCGCGCTCAAGTTCTAAAATAGCAATATCATTGCCATCCGATGCATCCAAGTAGCTTTCGTGAACATAAACTTCTTTAACACTGTATCGACGTGCAGCAGCATCAACCTGAGTTAGATCCGAAATACCAATAACGGCATCCAGATCTGCCCCCTCCATATCCTCTACACAGTGCGCCGCGGTTAATATATAGCGCCCCCCTAAGAAGCTCGCCCCACAAAAGTGACCTTTATCTATATCCCGATTTTTATGGACTAAAGCCACCATAAATGGCCAGTTCCCACTCGCACTTTTTTCTCCATTAATAATTCTGGGTTCCATGTTCTCTGTGGCATGAACCTGACTTAGCGATAGGGACGCTAAAATCAACAATGAAAGTATTTTATTTAAATGCATTACCTAGTCCTTGGCTTAGTTATTAACTATTGATTATATTAATAATTATAAATAATACATTACATTAGTGAAAATACTCTAACGAAACAGCAACATTTCAACCCAGACGGTAAACAAATATGTATATATATGATTATCATCTCGTTTTATGATAAAGCTGACCTTTTGATTATCTACACTGAATCCTCTTTTTGTTGATGTAATAACGCTTCAAACTCTTTAGCGGGCACTGGTTTACTGTAAAAATAACCTTGTCCATATTCACAATGCATTGACCTCAAATAATCCGCATGCCATTGGTCTTCAATTCCCTCTGCGACTACTTTTAAGTTAAGTGCTTTCGCCATCGCAATGATCGCATTGACCAGCTCACGATCAGAGTCACTTTCATGCATGTTTTGCAAAAAAGCGCGGTCTATTTTTAATTTATCAAAGGGGAATTTTTGTAAATAACTCAGTGCCGAATAACCCGTACCAAAATCATCAATCGAGAGCTGCATGCCCATCGCTTGCAGTTTATTAAGTAAGGAGACCACTTCGTCGTTGTGATTGAACAGCAAGCTTTCGGTAATCTCAATATCCAACTTATCCGCAGGTAAACCAGATTGCATTAATCCAGCGTTAATTTTCTCGAATAGCTTATCGCAATGTCTAAATTGCACACTCGAAAAGTTAATGGCGATATGTAACGGTGTGATCTTTTGCCATTCAGCAGCCTGCATACAAGCTTTGTTAATCGCAAATTCACCAAGTAAGTGTATTAAGCCATTTTTCTCAGCTAAAGGAATAAATTCATCCGGTGATATAAAACCAAACTCGGTATCATGCCAACGCATCAAGGCTTCAGCACCAATAATTTGGTTGGATGCTAGCTCAATAATCGGCTGATAGTAAATTTCGAGCTCATCGCGCGCAAGCGCTTGACGTAATCGGCCATCGAGATCTAACGTACGCTGTAAATCAGCACTCATCGCCGCGTTATAAAAACTGAAGGCATTACGCCCATCTTGTTTGGCTCGATACATGGCAGTATCAGCACTGGCAAGTAACTGTTGCACATTATTACCGTCTTGAGGATATACCGACATACCAATGCTGGTAGAGATAAACAACTCTTGGTTTTTCCAGATAAAAGGATCATCAAATAACGACAATACCCTAGCCGCTAAGTATGTTGCCGAATCCAAATTGTTCAGTTCGGGGATAACTAATAAGAATTCATCGCCACCTAAACGGGCGAGAACGTCGGTATCACGTATAGAATCCAGTAATCTTGCGGTACTCTGCATCAAGACCTGATCACCAGCAGAATGCCCTAAGGTATCATTGATCTGTTTAAAATTATCAAGATCAATAAACATGACTAATACGTTAGTATTCGATCTTTTTGCTCTTACTAATTCTTGCTCCAAGCGGTCATTGCCACAATTTCGATTGGGTAACCCAGTCAACGCATCATGCGTGGCTTGATAAGCCAGCTCTTGCTCTGAAGCCTTTCTTTTTTCAATCTCTTCTATTAACAATTGGTTTTGAGTCGATAAGATCCGTCGTTGTTTATGACTTTCTTCAAATTTGGTTCTTAAAATAACATTTGCGTTATTAATCATGAATGTATAGAAAAGCCCAAACACAACAGGCACGGCAAGAAAAGACAGACCTGCGATAAACCAACCCGAAGTGAAAATATCTTTTTCATTGACGGGTTCAAACCAACTTCTTAATTTAAAGGGGGTATTTTCAATTTCCATTTCAAAATAAATTTTATTGGCGAGCACATTTTTATCATCCGATTGTGGTTCCGTTGTTAATGAATCCCAGATAAAAATATCACCATCCGCCGTAATTAAATCCATGCGGCTTCGACTGTCTACATGCTCCTGTGCCGTCAGCTGTGAAACGATCACTTTCCTGTTCAAATCAGCAACCAAAAAAGCGACCGGTTTACCTGCGTATTCAACACGTTTAACCAGTTGAATATAAGGACACTTATCATTTTGAACTACGCGAATGGTCAAACTCTGTTCGCGAATATGTGGCATATTGACCCTATCGAACGCGGTATCTGGGTTCTTTTCCGTATCCGCAATAACAGTGCCATCATAACCAACAAGCACCAAGCGTTGATAAACCGATTGTTGACTTATTTCAGTATTATCGATGAGGCGGTTCAGTTCCCTATTAAGGTTAAATAAACTCGCACCTAAGCCATATTGCATTGACATACCTGATGCCAAATTCGCAAAATAGGTCAACATTGATTTATCATTAGCAAGATCCGTTAACTCATCATTCGTCACATTGAAAAAATTTTCCAACATATTGGTGTAACTTTGCACCTTCAGATTAAGTTCTCGTTGCTGTGACTCTTTCAATCGTGTCTGTCCAAAATTGGTTACAGCCAAAATAGATACTAAATACGCCGCAAGTAATACCGCCGCAATAATAATTAAACGGCTACTGGATAATTTCCGCTTCAACTTTTTCATCGGCCTAACTTATGACAGTGGTTAAAATAATCGCGATAGAAATCAGACACAGATGGATAATATTTCTCAACTAATTGTAGATAAGTCCCATCTTTTTTTATGTCATCTAAATATTGATTAAACGCTTTACGTAACTCTGGCGAACTTTTTCTAAAGACAGCCCCCATTCTTTGTTCTTGTGACACTGGCCCTATCACTTTTATTTCACCGGGCCACTTTTCGAGTGCAATTAAGGTATCAGCAACATCAAGCAAGGTACTTTCTGCATCTTTATTCAAGATCGCCGGAACCATTTCATTCAAGCTCCGTTCAGTCGCGGGTAATATTATATTCGCACCCGTGCTATAAAGGTTATATAAATTAGGGTCTAGGCAAGAATGTTCCATCGCTAACACATCTCTGCCATTAATAAGCAGCTTCACTTTCTTAATGTCTTTATCAATCGAGTTGGTTGGCTGAATAGGGTGCAGATCTGAATCTGCACGTGCCACCAGCCATACTGCTGAGGGGAAATAATCATTTGAAAAATCAGCTAGTTCAGCACGCCAATCTAAAATAGTGACACCATTAGCAATGATATCGCCTTCTATTGTGCATTCATCGCCAATGATGGTTTTATTATTTTCGAATTGCGCATGTTGACCGGTTAATTTACCTATCACGTTGTTCCATTTTGCTGGTACATATTGGTACTCAACACCCAGATATTCTGCAAAACCTTTCACCAGTTCCACATCCATTCCGCTTAACAATTCAAAGTCATCTTTTTTAATATAAGACACAAAATTTGCGTAAGGTACGCCAATATGACGTAACACACCTTGTTTTTTTATATCTTGTAAATCAATAGCCAAGACACCTTGACTAAAAATCATGGCTGAACCCATAAACAAAATATTCTTTATCGTATTTTTAAATTTTGTAACTCTCATCGACATACTCTATCTCATCGGCTCTAATTTAAAGAGAGCGCCCAGTTCGACTGGACGCCTAAGTATTAAGCCATGCGTTTGTATAGCTTCTTAATCGCGTTAACTAAACCTCTCACATCTTTTTCATCGTGAAAAAGGTGTGTAGAAATTCTTAACGCATAAGTGTTAGCGGTATCTTCTTTATACAATTTAAAGTTGGTTGTGCGAATGATGTAGCCATAGTGATTGCGTAACCGATCTCTAAACTCAGTCAGTCGCTCATCATCTTCTAACTCAAATGGATTGAATGTTGTTAAACCACTCGCTAGCGCGTCAACGTTTGGAGAAAATAGGTAGGCATTAGGCAACGCCTCGGCCAATAATGATTTGCACAATGCGCTTAAATCTAACACGCGTTTTTCAATACGCGCTCGACCAATGTCATCCCACATTTTACAGCTATCAACCAAGGCTTGTTTCGCTGGGTAATTATCATTACCTATGTACTGCATTTGATAACAAAGGTAATCAGCATGCGATAATGATGAATTAATAATCCAAAGCGGATTAACACGGTCACTCCAGTATTCATTTAAACGCTGTGCATTATCACGCACATATAAAATGCCGGTCGCACCTGGTCCACATTGCCATTTATGACCAGAACCCGCATAAAAATCACAATCCATATCGTGAAAATCCAAATCAAGCATACCGATCGAATGCGCGCCATCGACGAGTGTTGGTACGGCATATTGCGTTGCTAATTCACAAATACGTTTTGCTGGCAGCTTTGTACCGGTTTTGTAGGTAATATGAGAGAACACAATCAGACGAACATTCGGGTTTTGATTCAATGCAGTTCGGAATGCTTCAACATAATCCTCTTCTGTCACTGTTTCAAACCCAGTGTAAACAGGAAGCTGAACTTCCACTATTTTCACTCCAAAGCGCTGTTTAGCAATCTTCATTGGTGTTGTCGATGCCATATGTTCATGGTGCGTAGTCAGAATAACATCACCTTCTTCAAAGTGAAGACCGTTGATAATAGAACATATGCCATCGGTGGTGTTACGGCTCAACACGATCTCATGGGCTTCAGCGCCAAATCCCGGCGCTACATCAGCGACCATCTCTGACATATATGGCCAAGAGCCAAAACGTGCATCCATATCCCATGGGTATTTCGCCACGGCTTTATTATTGTCATTAAATCCTGCTAGTACATGCCTTGGCATTGAGCCTGTTGTACCCACATTCATGTAGGTTGTTCTTTTATCTAACACAAACTGTTTCTGAACTTTATTCCAAAAATTTCTGTTATGTCTATTATGTGTATTATGTGTATAGGGCAACCAATCAGGATCTAATTCTGATGCAAATACTGAACCACCAAGCCCTACAACCGCCACACTGGCCGCTGTACTTTTAAGAAATTTACGACGATTAAGGTTTTTAGGCCCTTGATCTATATTGTTCATCCACTTAATTCCTTGTTAAAACATTAATACAGACATAGTTAATAATGCTCATTATAAGTATCACTAACAAAATTTCGTGCTATTTTATTAGAAAATATAGATATATTAAATCATCAAGATCAAATTATTGTTGTTTATTCACAAGCGGTTAAGATTCAGGCAGTTCATTTATTTCGGGTGAAAGTTGGAGATTAGAAATGACAAAGCCCCAACATAGGTGAGGCTTTGTCATTATTTTAAATGGTATTAAACCCAAGCCCCTACCGGTGGCTGTATTGCGAGTAATCCTTTCGTTCTACGTATTGCTTTTCGACCTCGAGATTGTTTATTTAGATGCGACTTATTAACGGCAACCGATTGGCTTAAAACCTGAGAACTACGCATAATTCCCTCCTCGGCTTTCTCCATGCCGTTATCACTATTCATCTCAACCGAACGCATGTAAGCACTATCAAGCTCAACGCCTCGGGATAAATCATCATGATAAGTTCCATTAGAAAAGTTCACATCGACCGGAATTCGCCAAAGCTCTTCTGCCATTTTTCTATAATCGTCTTCTAAAGAATTTAATGACATAAGCGCATGCTCACTGCAGCGTATAATTGCCACTGTATTTAAATTTCTATCTAGCTTTTCATTTTTGCGTATCTGGTATTTTTTTGTTGTCAGGTGATGGGCAAAACCATCCCATAAGATCACTTTAAGAGCAACCGGGTTAACGGTTGCGCCCAGTTCTGTTGAAGCCCCTATCCCCGCGGTCGCACCTGATGCAATTTTAAATTTGATATCTCCAGACGTTCGAACCGATGCTTCAATTTCAGCTGTTATACCTATCCCCGCCGACACAGATCCTGAAACCTTCACCGATGCTGCATTGATTCCTCGCGCTTTAAAGGTAACGGTACTCGAGCCTGTAGCTTTTAGTCCCGCAAAAGCACTTGCCCCCAGCTTTCCGACAATTATTTCATCTTTTCCATAAATGTTATTTGAGTTCAGCGTAGCTGACGCTGAGGCCTTTACCTCTGCACCAACAAACAGTTCAGCTTCATTGGTCATGGCCATAATCTGACCCACAGTAAGCTCATGCTTAACGGTAATTTTTGCCCCAACCATTGCTGCAAGTTCTGCATTTACACCTAAATCAATACCGGGTATCAATTGCATGGAATCAGAAAAACCGCTCTTATTCGTGGTCTTTTTTGCTTCGTCAATTTTAGCACTAGCACTTGCGTAACTCACGTCGTTTATCTTAGCGCTAGCACTGACTTTGGCCTTAAAATCACTACCAATTAATGCGTTTGTAGTTATTTTATTACGCATTATATTAGCAAAATCCCACTCTTTAATTACTTCAACTTTCAAACCTGCAAAAAGCTCGAAATTTGCATCAGCAGATAAGCTATTACCCTTTGCTTCTGCACTCGCTTTAGGTGAGGCTGTAGCCTGAAATACACTCTGACGACATTTGTAGTCATTCAGAATTGTCCATACCTGCTCACTGAACCGACTTCGCTCATTATAGGCTTTCTCTAAAGAGGATATCTGAGCGTCAAGAATCTGAACCTGTAAACGACCTAACTCACCTTGGGCAATAATATTCGGTTTCATCATTTCAGCTAAACGTTGCTTCTGAAAAATAAAATTAAAAAACGTTCGATTAACACATTTATCTCGAATCGCTTCATGCGGTGTTCGACTCGGTCTAACCACTTTAACCTGTTGAGGGAAATGACGAACAACAGAAGAAACAAGACATTGCCACGTCGGATCTTCAGTAATCGCTGATACACCATATTCATATGCACTACTGCTTCCCTTGTGGTGTCGGTATTTCATTTTTTCAAGTAATGAGTAAACACCATCAATCCCTCTTTGTAGAGAAGGAAGCGCCCTAATTGCATTTTTTTTCCCGTACGAATTTTGTAATCGGTCTAACCATTTATTAAATTCGTTCGAGCATACACCGACCTTGCCTAAGTGGTTGTAGATAATACTCAGATCTAATTCTAAGTGGGATTGACTTTGAAGTGGCATATTAGCGATTCCTATTATATTGCCCATGGGGTATCGAGCTAGGAATAAAAACGTAACATATTATTTATTCTATTTCTTATATTCGGCCCCTTCCCTTACAACGTCTTACACCCTCTTACAACAAACGTAGTTTTATTGAACTTTACAATGACAAATTACAGATAGGTATTTTATAAAAGCGTCGAATACTTAGAGTCCGTTGAGGTTTGGAGGGGGTGGCTAAGTCAAATTCATCAAGCGTCATATTGGTCGTCAATTTCATCCTGCAAAGCGTCGAGCTGTGCCAAAATACCAAGGAACTTCTTACCAAACTCAGTCACATGATACTCTACTCGAGGAGGTAATTCGTTGTAGACTACTTTATCTAAGATACCGAATTCAACATTTCGTTTTAAACATTGATTCAATACTTTGGTGCTTAAGCCTTCTACGTTACGTACCATTTCACCCGGTCGATTAATGTCATGAGCCAGTAACTGATAGACAGTCAATGACCATTTGCAGCCATAAATACTTTCGACCATTCTTGCGCTATTTTCCGGCGCGGTTTTTCTTATAAATATTTTTTCGTTATTATTCATGAAGATGTACCAATAAGTACCTAGGTAACCGATTTGTACTTACTATTTAATAAGTGAATTAACTCCTAAGATTACCACATACGAAATCTTAGGAGAAAGAAAATGACATTTACTCAATCAGGTATTGCACTCATCATTGGTGGCACAAGTGGCATGGGATTTGAAACAGCAAAACAACTTGCAGCTCAACATATTCCAGTCACCATTGTAGGTAACAATATCGACAAACTAGACGCAGCTGTTTCAGAACTTAGTCAAATCGGTGACGTGACAGGCATTCAATTAAACCTCTATGACAACGACAGTGTCGCGCAATTTATTGACAATATCACCGAGCAGGATAAGAACATCGGTTACCTTGTTAATGCCGCGGGTTACTTTAATCCAAAACCATTTATCGAGCATACCGAGCAAGACTATGACCTTTACCATGAATTAAACAAAGCTACATTTAAGATCACGCAGGCGGTAGCTAAAAAAATGATCACCAATGGGGGTGGTAACGTGGTTAATATCGGTTCGATGTGGGGTAAGCAAGCCATTAAAGCCACACCTTCTTCTGCGTACTCGATGGCAAAAGCAGGACTACACGCTTTAACTCAACATATGGCAATGGAACTGGCCGAACATAATATTCGCGTCAATGCGGTATCGCCAGCGGTAGTGAAAACACCAATATATGAAACATTCATCAGTCCTGAAGATATGGATGCGACATTAGCAAGTTTTAACGCATTCCACCCAATCGGTCGTGTAGGCACACCAGAAGATATTGCCAACAGTATTTGTTTCTTACTGTCTGATCAAACAAGCTGGGTAACAGGTGCAATTTGGGATGTAGATGGGGGGGTTATTGC
Source organism: Moritella sp. JT01 (assembly GCF_001574435.1). Lineage (GTDB taxonomy): Bacteria > Pseudomonadota > Gammaproteobacteria > Enterobacterales > Moritellaceae > Moritella. The sequence continues at coordinate 7,044 of NZ_LOCN01000031.1, read as the reverse complement.
AGGTCGCAATTAAGGTTTAATTTATATTTGCGCCATGCCCCTGATAAAACAAAGCCCCAGCGTATTCTGAGGCTTTGTCATTTAAATAACATATTTACTTTAAAGCTATACACGGTATATAATAAGCCTACCTTATTATATGCCGCTTGAATCATGATACATTCTAAATTTGGATTTCTTAGCTATGAAATCAGTCACATCATTAGACAACGTTTTAACAAACAAGCCGAAAGTATGGGCATTACACATTCTCAGTGGCGAGCATTGGTTCACCTTTCTGAAAATGAGAATTGTCGACAAATTGATTTAGCAGATATTTTAAACGTGAAACCAATTACTCTAGCAAGACAAATTGATTTGCTAGAAGCGTTGAGTTTAGTCAAGCGAGTAAATGATAAGGAAGATAGACGAGTATTTCGTTTAAAATTAACGACAAAAGCCAAGCCTATTATTAAAGAACTGTGGAATATTGCAGATTCAATTGAAAATGAAATTTGCAATATTCTTTCTGATGAAGAAAAAGATATACTTTCTAAACTACTCATCACGATAAAGAAACAGATCAACTAATACGCTTATTTATTTAAACCAAAGGTACAGTGATGACGCCGCCATAACCATACGCCCCCCATTATTTAATCCATTTATATAACTTTCTCTACATAAAGTTAGGATTTTGCACGCCATTTATATGACTTTTTCTACATAAAGTTAGGTTTTTGCACGCCGTAAAATCATTATAAATTGAACTTTATCAGAAACACTGAGCATATCGATACACGATAATTTGCTCATTGTAATGACCCCTACGTTCCTGAAATACTTTGAACTGATCAATCTATCCTCGTATTAAGCGTGGCAAAAGACATCGTTTATTCGATTTTCTCGTACTTGCTATCTATGCAGTTATATCGGATGCATACGGCAGAGAGAATTTTGAATTTCTGATCTTAAAGCTGGATTAGTTAAGACGATACAGTTCATTTAAAGCAGGAATTCCCAGCATGGCACTATTGCCAGCGCTATTTATCGTTTAAAAGCACAATAAATTGAGTATACCTTGCAGGCAAGGATGTCGTCCTTTCCGCAGCCATTGGCTGTGAATGAAATAGCATAATGACACTCGATTTAATGGCTAATTAAAACAGAATACCCGTGCATAATCACATTATTTTAGTGATTAATATATGTATAAAAAAGGATAAGTATGATTTTTTCATCAACAAAACAAGACTGGTTTGGAAATGTTCGAGGAGATATTTTAGCCGGTATTGTTGTCGCCCTAGCGCTTATACCAGAGGCTATCGCGTTTTCTATTATTGCCGGTGTAGACCCTAAAGTCGGTCTGTACGCCTCGTTCTGTATTGCGACAATTGTTGCTTTTACAGGTGGTCGACCGGGAATGATTTCCGCAGCAACAGGGGCTATGGCTTTACTCATGGTCACATTAGTGAAAGAACATGGGTTAGAATATTTACTTGCCGTAACCTTGTTAACGGGTCTACTTCAAGTGTTCGCAGGTTATATTAAACTGGGCAGTTTAATGCGATTTGTCTCCCGTTCTGTGGTGACTGGTTTTGTAAATGCCCTTGCTATTTTAATTTTTATAGCCCAATTACCCGAGTTAACGAATGTCACTTGGCATGTCTACGCAATGACAGTCGGTGGGCTAGGCGTTATCTATTTATTCCCTTACATTCCAGTGATAGGGAAAAAAATTCCTTCTCCTTTAGTCTGTATCGTAGTACTTACCGTTTTATCGCAGGCTATGGGGTTAGATATTAGAACAGTTGGCGATATGGGTGATCTACCAGATGCTTTGCCTATTTTCTTATGGCCAGATGTACCGTTAACGTTAGAAACGCTGTGGATAATTTTACCTTATGCAATAGGTTTGTCAGTTGTTGGACTTTTAGAGTCTATGATGACAGCAACGATCGTCGATGACTTAACTGATACTAAAAGTGACCGAAATCGAGAATGTAAAGCACAAGGTCTTGCAAATATAGGCGCTGGTTTAATGGGTGGTATGGCTGGTTGCGCCATGATAGGTCAATCAATCATTAATATTAAATCGGGTGGTAGAGGTCGCCTATCAAGTTTAGCTGCCGGGGTATTCCTGCTTATTATGGTGGTTTTCTTGGGGGACTGGCTTAAACAAATCCCGATGGCGGCCTTGGTTGCAGTAATGATCATGGTGGCGATTGGTACGTTTTCTTGGAGCTCAATTAAAGATCTAAAAACACATCCGCTATCAACAAATATTGTCATGATTGCTACCGTGATCACCGTTGTTGGAACACATAATCTAGCCATTGGCGTATTTGTCGGCGTGTTACTTTCTGCGCTATTTTTTGCTAATAAAATCAGTCGTTTTATGGTTGTGAAAAATACAATGGTAGGACAACAAGTGCCGACTTATCAGGTAACGGGTCAGATATTTTTTGCGTCTGCGAATAAATTTGTTGATGCATTCGATTTTCAAGACGTCGTCGGTAAAGTCATCATCGATCTATCGCACGCTCACTTTTGGGATATTAGCGCGGTTGGGGCATTGGATAAAGTTGTCATTAAGTTCAGACGAGAGGGAGCAGACGTTAATATTGTCGGTATGAGCAAAGCAACAGCGACCGTGATAGATAAATTTGCAATTCATAATGATCCCGCAGCCGTTGAAAAAATGATGGCAGGTCACTAAGGAGAAGATAATGAACAAAATAATAGCATGTATTGATGGTTCTGCTTTAGCAAAAGCAGTATGTGAGACTGCAATTTGGGCATCAAAGCGCTTGAGTAACGGTATTCTCTTTCTTCATACAATCGAGAAACAACAACAACATGGTGCAGATGACTTAACGGGTTCTATTGGGCTAGGTGCTCGCTCAGCATTGCTTAACAAAATGGCAGAACTTGATGAGCAGCGTGGCAAAATTGAAATTCAGTTGGGAAATGACATGTTAGATGCTGCTGTAAATAGCGCTAAATCAGCAGGTCTTACAGACATTGAGCATAAACAACAACATGGCGATTTTGTTGATGCATTGGTTGCCTTAGAAGCAGATGCGCGCTTAATGGTTGTCGGACGATCTGGGGATGGACATCAAGGCGATTTTAAAGCGCTTGGTTATCATATTGAAACTCTCATTCGTCAGGTCCATACTTCGATCATTATTGCACCAAAAGATTTTATCGAACCGACTAACTTCATGTTGGCTTATGATGGGCGTGAAACAGCAGATACAGTAGTACAACGCATCATTCAAGGTGGGTTACTCAAAGGGCTGATATGTCATTTAGTCACAATTAAAAACAGTGAAGACGCACACAAGGAAAAATTTGAACAAGCCCAAGAGCTGCTTAAGCAAGAAGGTTTTAAAGTCATTGCCTCTTATATTGAAGGCGATATTTCCTCTTCGCTAATGAACTACAAAAAAGAGCATGATATTCAGCTTGTGGCGATGGGTGCATTTTCTCATTCCAAGGTGAGGAGCTTTTTCCTTGGTAGCAATACCATGCGTATGATTGAAAATTGTCGAGTGCCGCTTATTGTACTGAGATAATCAATAATAATCTGCGTTAAATTAGCAAATTATAACTTTGATTATATACGCTTATCAGCTAAATCCTTAGTTGATAAGCTTTTTTAGCTGCAGACGCAGGGAACATCTGCATAGCCCATAACAAATGGGTGAAACACTTCTTTACTAAACCACTATAATTTAAGGGCTCTATGAGAAATCGTGAAATGTTCCATTGGACACAAGAGGCGTATCTATACATCGACTTAATGTGTAAGCGTGAGTTCGTGCGAGGATTTAGAGCTATTGACGCCGAACGGTCCTTAGAAGAACTTAAAATTTTAGATGCAGGTTGCGGGACGGGGGCGCTTACCAGAGAGTTACGGGAGCATTTCGGACCGAGATCTATTTTTGGCTGCGACATTGAGAAGCAAAGCATTGACGAATGTAAAAATCAAAACCCGCACATTCATTATTTTGTCCACGACTTGCTTAAGCCAATGCAAACAGGCATTAAATTCGACCTCGTTATATTTTCGACCGCTATAGCACAATTTTCAGAAGCCGAACAATTAAAGGTAATCAATAACGTAAAAGCGCAATTGAACGAGGGTGGGTTTATTTGGATAACAGACGTAAATGACGACGCCACCAATAACCTTTTTAATCATTTAACCGTCAATTATCAGGTTATTTATAAAAATAAATACAGTAAACATCTATTTAATAAGTTCTTTATTTTCCCGCTAGCAAAACATTTACCGATCTCTTTATTACGTATAATTGACAACTTCAGCATAGGCTCCAATGTACTCACTCAAATCATTATAAAAACTTGAATTCGGTATAGAAAGTAGGAGTTTTAAGACTTAGCGCCAGATACAACAAATCCCCAACATGTGTTGAGGCTTTGTCATTTAGATATGGTGAGATTACTTAACGACAGTGGTATTAAAGCTTAAGCACGTTTTTTCGTTCCTCCCTGAACAGCTTTAAATCTGGGGTTGGCTTTGCAAATAACATAAACACGACCACGACGTTTCACAATTTGGCAATCAGGGTGTCTCTGCTTGGCGCTTTTAAGTGAGCTTAAAACCTTCATATCAAACCTCCTTTTGGCTCTTTGACCCACCAAAGCGACGATTAAACTGCGCCACACGCCCATCACTTTGGATCGTTTTTTGTTTACCCGTATAAAAAGGATGCGATTCGCTTGATACATCCAGTGGCACATAAGGATATGTTATGCCTTCAATTTCTACCGTTCTATTCGTTTTCAACGTTGAACCAACAATAAAATATTTATCTACTGCTATATCGTGAAAAGCGACTTTTTGATAATCCGGGTGTATGCCTTGTTTCATTACTACCTCAAGCGTTATGTTATAACATAACACTTAGTCTACCCGATTATTAATGAGAATCAATAACAATTAGAATCAATCTGCATTTACACCATTAAATTTATCAAACATATCTCTATCCCACGGACATATAACCACGACCATTCGAAATCCTGAGTTAGTATTTAAAATGGTCGTGTATATAAACCTGATCGAGAAAGGTTTATTTTTGAGAGTAACCAAAGATATCATTGTCGTTATTAGACTTACCGCTAACTTTTTCTTCTATATCCCAATGCTCTACTATTTTTCCTTCGTCATTAAAGCGAAAAATATCTATGTAGCCAGTGCCTAGATCACTTTTAATATCGAGGTTAGTTTGGCGTGAATGAACGAGAACCATATCGCCCATTGCGATCGTTTTAGCTATCTCCGTTTTTAAACGAACACCGTCAGAGGCCAAGCTTTTCAAATAATCAACAAGCGCTTGCGGACCATCTGCAACATAGGGGTTATGTTGGATATACTGCTCGGCAACAAAATTATCAACAGCAGAAACATTTGATGGATTATTAAATGACGCTAATATTGCCAGTGAACGTTCTCTGTTTTGCTCTTTGTTCTGTCGCGAATATATATCAGCGTCAGGGCCTTGATACATCGTATTTTTATTCGCTGATTCTGTAGGCACCTGCTGATAATGATCCCAGTGCTCGACTAACTTCCCTTTTTCTGTACGCCAAATATCGATATAGACATACACATCGCCACTGGTTGCTGTCCATGCTGAATGAATTGCAACATAAGGACCTTCTGCGATAGTGCGTAAAATTTCAACCTTAACACCTGGATCATTCGTCAACTCAAGCGCCACAGCTGAAATTAACTGTGCAGGGCCGTCACCATAGGCGGGAGCATGCTGCAAGTATGTTTCACCTACATATCGAGAGAAGTTATTAAGGTTTCGATACTTAATGACATCAAAGTAAAATCCCTGCGCTATTTCAACGGACTGTTCTGTCTGTTCGTCTATCATCTTAATTTGAGCAAAGCCCGGCGCCGCTAGCAATAATCCCAAACTAAGTGTCGCTGTAACTAAAGTTCGTTTTAATATCATTGTGAAATATCCATCTGTTGTTGTGAGATTAAAACGATTATGATTAGTCACATTGAATTAATAAATATCATGAGTTAAATACCACCTATGAAAAAAATCGATTACACGTCTTTAGATGTGCGCTTGCTACGCATGTTTATCAGCGTTTATGACTGCCAATCTGTCACGAAAGCGGCTGCGACATTGGAGTTGACACAATCAACCGTTAGTCACGGCCTTAATCAATTGCGCCAAATAGTACAAGATGATTTGTTTGTACAGTCTGGTAGAAGTATTACCGCGACACCAAAAGCAGATGTACTGATAGATAAAGCTCGTGAGATTATTGTCGCAATGCAAGATTTCGCCACCCCTGAGCAGTATAATCCCATGCTCGATACTTCTACCTTTACCATCGCGGCTAGCGATTATGAGATAGAAACCATTATCAAACCGTTACTGAAAAAACTTCGGGTACAAGCACCGTTGAGTACACTGCACATTGCCCCTGCACGAACGCAATCTCAGTGGGCGAATTTATTACGTTCAGGAGAGGTCGATCTCGTGCTATCTCCAACCTTAGATAGCAGTGAACTCGATCTAGTACAAACAACATTATTCAGTGATAGAGAAGTGTGCTTTTACGATCCAGAGTATCAGAGTGCCCCAAAAACATTAGCACAATACTGCCAATTACCGCATGCCATAATGTCATTTAATAACTCGCAGAAAACAGATATTGATGTGGACTTGCAGCGTTTTGGCGCCAAGCGAAAAATTGTTGCTAGTGCACCAAATTTTAGCGCCCTAGCCTCTTTAATTAAAGGCACTGATATTATAGCGACAATGCCTTCAAAACTGTCTGAATCATTATTCAAAGAATTCGCGCAAACCCCAGCACCTTTTGAAGTGCCTCCTTTTGAAATAGTAAAAATCTGGCATACCCGTAATCGCAATTCACAACGCCATATCTGGTTAAAAAATTTAATTGAATAAAGAAGACCGTAAAGTACCGGACATAAGGTTAGTTGAAGCTCCCCCACCTCGCTTCGCGCCCGACAAGTCGGGGAAGGAAGGGGATTCTTGT
>NZ_LOCN01000030.1 GCF_001574435.1 Moritella sp. JT01 | reverse complement strand
ATGTGAGAGTAGGGCATCGCCAAGCGCCAAATTGAGTCGAAAGACTACAATCAAGGTTTTATACCTTGTATACAGAATAGACTGATGGAAACATTAGCACAGATTGTGCGGAGTGGTAGTTCAGTTGGTTAGAATACCGGCCTGTCACGCCGGGGGTCGCGGGTTCGAGTCCCGTCCACTCCGCCAACAACAACGAAAGCCTGAATCGAAAGATTCAGGCTTTTTTTGTGCCTGAAATTTAGGATACAAAAAATACAGATTGTTCGGAGTGGTAGTTCAGTTGGTTAGACTGTTTACCTAAAAAAGGCGGCCTGTCACGCTGCCGAAGGCTTCGCGGGTTGTGGTTTGTAGAAAGCCGTCCGCTTTCTCTTTGCCAACAAACAACGAAAGCCTGAATCGAAAGATTCAGGCTTTTTTTGTGCCTGAAATTCAGGATACAAAACATACAGATTGTTCGGAGTGGTAGTTCAGTTGGTTAGACTGTTTACATAAAAAAGGCGGCCTGTCACGCTGCCGAAGGCTTCGCGGGTTGTGGTTTGTAGAAAGCCGTCCGCTTTCTCTTTGCCAACAAACAATGAAAGCCTGAATTGAAAGATTCAGGTTTTTTTGTGCCTGAAATTTAGAGGTGCAGAAAGCACAGATTGTGCGGAGCGGTAGTTTTTATTAATCGTATTCAGTTGGGCTGGAAATGCTACCGGTATTTCATCATCCTTGGTGGTAGTTAGATTCTTTATAAAAAGACAAACGATCACTGATTATAAGTATTTTAATAAAATATTTAAAATAGTTCTCTATCCAATGATAAAACTTAAATAATGACTTTTTTTAGTTAATGATATCTGTAAATTTCTGTTTGTTTTTAATTGTGACTGTTTGTCATTAGTTTGATTACTCTAGAATTGATCTCCTGCATCGCTATATATTTTTTAAATAACGATAAACATACCTTATTACAGATAAAAATATGGATCTTGGATAGTGCTATTCCTCTGCTGTAAATATGTTATTTAAATGCCAATAAAATAAATAACTATATAAATCTGCCATATAGATATATTCCACCGATACAAATCGTATTGACAATCATTATCATTTAAATTATTGTGTTTTTCTTTTAGAGACCTTATAAATATATTGTTACAGGAAGTGATTTTATGCTTGAAGCAAAACGGTTGAGTTTTAATGTCGGAGAACGCAACCTTTTATCCGATTTAACAATGGAGTTCGAACAAGGTAAAGTTTATGCCTTGGTTGGGCATAATGGCTCTGGAAAATCAACGTTACTTAAGCTTCTCGCAAACCAACAAAGCGCAACAGATGGTCTTGTTACATTAGATCAAAAACCATTAGTGAAATGGTCTAACAAAGAGTTAGCTCGTCAAATTGCTTATTTACCACAACACCTCCCTGCTACCGATACGCTTAGTGGTCACGATCTTGTTAGTTTTGGTCGTTACCCTTGGCATGGTTTATTAGGCCGTTTATCAGATACAGATAAAAATTGCATTGAGAACGCAATGGAACTGACAGATACGCTGATCTATCGAGACCGCTTGGTAGATACGTTATCTGGTGGTGAGCGTCAACGCGTTTGGCTTGCTATGTTATTGGCTCAAAAAACCCGGTACCTTTTACTGGATGAACCTTTATCGGCACTCGATATCGCACATCAAATCGAAGTATTGACCTTGATTCGTAAGCTGAGCCAAGAGCTGAATCTAGGTGTCATTATTGTTCTACATGATATCAATATGGCAGCTCGTTTCTGTGATCACATTGTTGCCCTGCATTCAGGGAAGCTACTTAAACATGGCACCGTTGATGAGTTATTAGAATCTGAAACATTAGAGCAAATCTATGGTATTCCAATGGCTGTTATGCAGCATTCAGTAGGTTATCCAGTTGCAATGCCTTGCGCTAAGGTTTGTAATTAATGAAATCAATTTTTTTAATATTAGTGTTAGTTACTAGCTTTACTTGTTATGCAGCTGAAGAGTCTCGAAGCCTAAAAGTATCTGCTAATCGGATTGTTGCTATTGATTGGACTCACGTCGAAACCTTACTTGCTTTAGGTGTCACTCCTTTAGGCATTGCTCAGAAACAAGATTATAACGCTTGGGTTAAAGAACCTAAAATACCAAATGGTGTATTAGATCTAGGGCTACGCACCCAACCTAATTTAGAACTGCTAGCAGAATTGGCTCCAACTCAAATATTAATTTCCCCAATGTTCAGCGTATTGACCCCGCAATTGCAAAAAATAACAAAAGTGACTGAAATTGGTTTATACAAAAAAGGCAACGTGAATTGGCAGGCAATGGAGAGTATGACGAGAGAGCTTGCGATGAATATTGGCGTTGAAAAAGAGGCTGAACGTTTTATTCTTCAAAAGCGTGATGAGATATTAGCATTAAAGCAGCAAGTTCCGAGTGATTTCCCCCCTGTACTGATGGTGCAATTTATGGATGCGAATCACTTACGCGTATTTGGTGATAATAGTTTATATAAAACAGCGGTAAATGAATTAGGGATTGAGAGTGCTTGGCAAGGAACAACCAATCAGTGGGGATTCTCATTGGTTGGTATTAATGAACTTGTTGGTATTGACGCTCAAATTGTTGTGATTGAACCGCTTCCAATTGGCACTGAGGCTGCCCTTGAGCATAATCAACTGTGGCAGTTTATGAGTCAGCAATCAAACTATCCCGTGTTAAGAATGCCTGCAGTATGGAGTTTTGGTGCATTACCATCGGCTACGCGTTTTGCGCGCTTATTTGTTCGTGCTTTGTCTTCTAATTTAATCGCTAAGAATAATGGAGAGTAAGATGACTGTAACGCCTATTAGATTAACAACTAGCTTACTCTGTTTTGTTATATTCCTATCTGCTTGGCAGTTAATGAATATTGGCCCTTGGCGTGAGAGCATTGAAAGTCTGTGGCACTTCAATCCTAATTCTGTGCAAAGTGTGCTGTTGCATTTTAGTTGGTGGCCACGTCTTGTTACGACATTATTAGCGGGTGCAGGTTTAGCCGTTGCTGGTGTTCTCATGCAGCAGGTTTTACGCAATCCTTTAGCTTCTCCTGCAACATTAGGAGTCGCAAGTGGTGCGAATTTGGCTTTATTACTAGCAACATTATTTGCACCTCAATTATTATTGTGGTCACCGTCCGCTGTTGCTACGTTGGGCGGACTATTTACTATGCTTGTGGTATTTGCGCTGGCTTGGCGTAGGGCATTATCGCCATCAATCGTGATCGTTTCTGGTTTAGTGGTAAATCTATATTGTGGCTCTTTCGCTACCGTATTGTTACTAATGAATCAAGAAGAGCTTAAAGGTTTGATGATCTGGGGGGCAGGTTCACTTGTTCAAAGTAGTTGGGATGATGCGATTTTTTTAGCTCCCCGATTATTCGCGGCCACTATTATTGCATTTTGTTTTGTGCGACCACTCAGTTTACTTGAGCTATCAGATGAAAGTGCACGTAGTTTAGGTATGTCATTAGCTAGATTAAGAATCATCACTTTAACGCTCGCCGTTTTATTAACAGCTTGGGTTGTGAGTACCGTTGGTGTTATCGGTTTTATTGGCCTTGCGGCCCCTGCATTTATTCGTTTGTTAGGGGTGAGAAGCTTCGCTCATCGTATTATATTGTCTGCAATACTCGGGGCATTATTATTAAGCGTCACGGATCTACTATTGCAACAATTACCTGGGATTCTACCTATGCTGATCCCTACGGGTGCCGCAACAGCTATCTTAGGCGCTCCCTTATTATTATGGCTTTTACCTCGATTACAATTTAAATCTCAATCTCAAACACAAACGTTACTATCAAGAAGTGGTACCAGTGTAAGTTATTTGTCAGCGAAACATATGCTGGGATTACTTTTCCTATCATTTGTTTTGTTGTTTGTTTTTAGTTTATTTGGACGTCAAATTGACGGCTGGACTTGGTTAACGGGTGTGCATAATTGGGACTTATTAGAGTGGAGAATACCAAGACTGATCGGTGCAGCTACGGGTGGACTCATGCTTGCAGTAGCTGGGACTGTCATCCAGCGCTTAAGTGGTAACCCAATGGCAAGCCCCGAAATTATGGGGGTCAGTTCTGGTGCTGCACTCGGCCTTATTATTGCTATTTTTTCTGGATTTGGCGCAACTAAACTCGGGCTTTATTTCGGTGGATTAGTCGGTGCAATGCTGACCTTAGGATTACTCGTTTTACTTAACCGTCGCAGTGGCTTTCAGCCTGAACGTTTATTACTGACGGGTGTGGCGATAACTGCATTAATGGATGGGGTTCAAAGTTTTATTTTGGCTGGAGGTGATCCTCGGAGCTACCAAGTACTTGCTTGGTTATCTGGATCAACATATTACGTCGATGCAGATTCGTTAGTCATGATTGTTGTCTTTGCTGTCGTACTGACTATTACTGCGCTGAGTTGTAGTCGATGGCTCGATGTTTTACCACTTGGTGCTGAGCCGTCTGCAGCTTTAGGTATCAATGTTAATCGTGCTCGACTGATATTATTAACGCTGGTTGCAGTGCTGACTGTCATCGCCACCTTGGTCGTTGGTCCATTAAGTTTTGTCGGTTTAATGGCGCCACATATTGCCCGATTATTTGGTTTTAACAATGCCCGCTCGCATATTCTGAGTGCTGGTATGTTTGGTATGATCTTAATGTTGTTGGCGGACTGGCTTGGCCGCCAATTACTCTATCCACAAGAGATACCTGCAGGTCTGATGGCTTCTATCATAGGTGGTTTATACCTTATGTGGGGATTGCGACGTTTATAAAAGCGTGCATTTAGTACTTTAATTATGCTTCACCTTGAATAGAAATAAAGGTGATTATCATTTAGTTTATGGCAAGGATGTTTTATGAAATTACTCATGATGCTGGGGGCAAAACAAGGTTCGGTATTGTCTGCGGTAATGCTGTTGAGTCTATGTAGTGCAGGACTTAGTGTCGGTGTGATTGTGTTTATTCAACATAACATGTTAAACCCTGACGGTGAGTTGGTAACGTTACTTGTACAATTCGGTATGTTACTTATTTGTTTATTACTCATTTCAACTGCGGCACAAGTATCATTGCATATTTTAGGGCATCGTTTTGTCTATCAAAAACGTTATGAATTGGTTCAACAATTATTAAATACTGATATTGAACAACTAGAAAAAATTGGTGGTTCATCCATTTTAGCGTCTTTAAATACCGATATTCGAAATATTACGATCGCATTCGTTCACTTACCAGAGTTAGTTTATGGGGCCGTGCTTGCTATCTTTGCGATGATTTATTTAGGATTTCTTTCGACATCATTATTTTTGGTTAGTTTAGTTATGTTATCCATGACTGCGCTGATTGGTTACTGGTTGGTGTATAAGATCAGCCACTATGTACAACAAGTTCGTGAGTATGATGATGAATTATTTGCCGATTACCAAGCCATGATTGATGGACGAAAAGAGCTAGCGCTCAACCCGAAGCGTGCGCAGCGTTTCTTTCATGAAGAATTTGATGTGCATGCTAAGGCTTACTGCGAGCAAGTCACGAAAGCCGATATACATAATGGCTTCGCCGGTAATCTTGCCAATACCGTGATACTTGCATTAATCGGTTTAAATTATTATCTCGCCGTTGGTTTGAACTGGGCAAGCTTAGAAGTTGCTTCAACCTTTGCATTAGTTATCTTGTTCATGCGCTCGCCTTTAATGTCTGCTGTAGCCGCTTTACCTGCATTGATCGCGGCAAATGTATCGATGAAAAAATTAACTAGATTAGAGCTTAATACTGACAATCTAGCCACTGAATCACGTAATACCTATAGCGGTTTTAAACAGCTTCAATTTAAGGGCGTTGAATATAGCTACCAATCCGAGACTGATGAGTCTGCTTTTTCTGTAGGGCCATTAAATCTCACGATTGAACAAGGACAACTGATATTTATTATTGGTGGTAATGGTAGTGGTAAATCTACATTTGCACGTCTACTTACAGGGTTATATAGGCCGCAGAAAGGTGAGGTAATTATTGATGGTAAGCCTGTCAGTATTACGTCCTGGCATGAATATAGAACATTATTTTCAGCGGTCTTTACTGACTTTCATCTCTTCCACCAATTGCTTGATGGGGAAGGAAATAATGTTGAATCCCAGCGAGTTGAATATTGGATGAATATGTTAGAAATGCAACATAAAGTTAGCTATGAGGACGGTAAGCTTAGTGATGTTCGTTACTCTCAGGGGCAACGAAAACGCTTGGCTTTATTGATGACTGTACTTGAGCAACGAGATTGTTTATTACTTGATGAATGGGCTGCGGATCAAGACCCTCATTTTAGACATTTTTTCTATCAAACTATCTTACCGTTATTAAAACAGCGTGGTAAGACAATTATTGCAATTACACATGATGATCGTTATTTCAATATTGCAGACCGAGTAATCAAAATGGATAACGGTCAATTAATTGAATTAGATGGACGAGAGTTAGGTCGTGCTAAGTTGGTTACTGATCAACTGGTAAGTTAGAGATATTTAATTTTTAAAATAGTTATTATAATCATATGTATTGGAGTGTTTATGTTATTGGGAAATCAGCGAATGGACGCATTTGTTAGCCAGAAATTTATTAAGAAATCTTTGGCAACGGCTGTAATGATGGGATTAATGGTCAATTATGTATCAGCAAGTACGAATGAAAATTCGGAACAAGAAGTTGTTGTTACTGCAGAGTTTAGTAATCCAATTGGCCCCGATTTTGGTTATGTTGGTGAGAATAGCATGACAGCAACCAAAACGGATATGCCGATAAGTAAAACGCCAAGAGCAGTATCGGTTGTTACAAGGGAGCAAATGGATGATCGAGCGTCTGTGAGTGTGGCTGATGCTTTGCAATACACGCCAAGTATCCAGGCTAACTTTTATGGTGAAGATAACAAGCAAGATTGGTTTGTTATTCGCGGTTTTAATCAGGCTAATGATGGTTTGTATCAAGACGGAACGAGAGTCGATTCGGCAGGTTTTTATAGCTATCAAGTCGATCCGTTTGGCTTAGAACGTGTTGAGATATTACGTGGTCCAGCATCGGTATTGTACGGACAGAACCCTCCTGGCGGTGTGATTAATGTGATCAGTAAACGACCTCAACATGGTGGTAGTTTTGGCTTCGTATCGGTGGACTATGGCACCAATGATCGCCAGCAATTAAGCCTAGATCTTGGTAGTGATATCACTGATGATATCGCTTGGCGTTTAGTGGCTTTAGGGCGTAAAAATGGCACTGATGTTGACAATGTTGAAGCTGAACGTATCTATCTTGCCCCATCTGTGAGTGTTAACTTTAGTGACAATACTAATCTAACTGTACTTGCTAGTTATCAGAAAGATGACTCAGACCCTTACTTACAGTTTTTACCTATGGAAGGGTCATTAACTGAAAACAAGAATGGCTTTATTGGTGATGATGTTGCTATTGGTAACCCGGATTATGAAAAATTTGAGCGTACTCAAGCTGCATTGGGCTATGAATTTAGCCATAAGTTTAATGAGTCAGTTCAGTTTGCTCAATCTGTGCGTTATAGCCAATTAGATATTGATTTAAAGCAGATGTATGCACTTGGTTATGCTCAAGACTTTGGTCTGGAAGCAACAAGAACCAATATCGTACGAGGTTTATCAAGTGAAGAGGGTAAATCGAAAAGTTTTTCAGCGGATAACCGTTTAATTTATAAATTTAATACGGGTAAATTAGAGCACACATTGTTATCTGGTATTGATTATCGCTGGCTTGATATAAAAGGGCAAAGCTTTGGTGGTCGCGTTCTCGTCGCTGACGGGAATACGCCTATTAAAGTTCCAACCCCATATCCAGGTATATATCTTGATACTTATAATCCACTATTCAATCCGTACAACCCGAGTTATACAGACAATGTTACTTTATTAGACGGGGCTACCTTCCAGCCTGTAACTGATACAGACCGTGAAACGACAACAAGTGAAAAGCATCAACTGGGTGGCTATTTACAAGAGCAGATGTTGATCAATGACGCCATTGCTATCACGTTAGGTGTTCGTTTTGATAATACGAAATCAACCTATGAAAATAAATCGACAAACAAAAAACAGGTTGTTAGTAATCAAGAGTGGACAAAAAGTGCAGGAATAGCTTATATCTTTGAGAATGGACTAACGCCATATGCTAATTATGCAGAACACTTCCAACCGATTCTTAAATTGGACAAAAACGGAAATTCAGCTCTACCAGAGAGCGGAAAACAATTTGAAATTGGTCTGAAATATTTACCACAATCTTTCGATGGTTCATTTAATGCGGCGTTGTTCCAAATTAACAAAGAGAATATGGCGACCTCGGATGCTGCTGGTAATTTGCTTCAAATTGGTGAAGTTGAAAATAAAGGTATTGAGTTAGAAGCCGTTGCTAATGTGACTTCGGGGCTAAGTTTAGTTGCTAATGCAACGTTCATGGACTCAGAAATTGTTAAAGATAATGATGCCTTTAAGGTGGGTAACCGTCCGATGCAGGTCGCGAATACACTTGCATCAGCTTGGGCTAATTATCGTTTCTTTGGTAACAGTCTAGAAGGTTTAGCTGTTGGTGTTGGTGGCCGTTATGTTGGCGAAACTTATGCTGACGATACTGAAACAACAAAGGTAGCTGATTTTACGTTAATGGATGCAACGGTGAGTTACACCATTAACAATATGAAAATCCAAATTGCAGCTAAAAATCTTATGGATAAAGAGTATGTGTCAACTTGTGGTTATGGTAATTGTTTCTATGGTAATGGCCGAAATGTGATTGCGAGCCTTAGCTATGCTTGGTAATTAAATTTCTGAGTTTCCGCAGTCCTAATAGGCTGCGGATAACGTTGACTACCTTTAAATAAATCCTTGGCCTTATTCATGATCAGATTTTAGCGAGTGCAGTCGGGTAGTTTCTATCGTGAGCAATTTCACAAGCGAGTCTATTGATATCATCTTCAGATAAAGCGGTAAAGTTGGCATTAACATTACGGCACTTTGTTAGTTGCTCATGTGAGTAATTAAATAATTTATGGATGATTTGATCGGCGACAGTGAGTGCTGACGATGCTTTAACTATTTCTGCTCGTGCATATTGTTGTCCCTCAAATGAGACGTCATAAGCGCGCAGAGATACATCTTTACCTGGTATTTGCTGCGCACCAAATAATGGTCTTCCAGCGATAGTTGCATTGTTAAAGCTCGGAATAAAGTGGCTTATATGCTGAATCGCTTTTTGAGTTCGATTATTAGATTCTTCTTTATCCCAACCCTGGACTAGTTTATTGATAAAACTTTTGTCTAGTTTAGGCTGGGCACTCTTACCCGTACTTTTAGCTAACCCATTTTTAAATAATGTGATCTCTTCAGTCATACCATGTAGCTGAAAATAACCATCAGGGTAAGGTGTTAATTGCGCCATACCTTCAGGTGTCCCGCGCTCGCCATGAAAGACAACTTCTGGCCAACGTTCACTTTGTTTCCAATGCGTTATATAAGCAGCCTTAAACTCAACCATACGTTCTTTTGGGGTATCTGCCATATCATCAATAATGCCAGTTCTATAGCCACAAGCATTAATTAAATAATCAACTTCGGTTGTTGTTTGGCTGCCGTTTTCTGTATGTGTGATTAACCAAGTTTTATCCGCGGTGTAAGAGACATTAATCACTTTATTGTTAACGAGTAAGTTGCAAGATGTCGAAGCATCGAGGCTAAGTTCTGTGCTTGCGGCAATACGGAATAAACTCAAACCGTATTCTTGAACCATCAACAATGGAAATTTAATCGAATTAAGATCAAGCGTTTTAGCAAGTGGGATCATCCAATCAGAGAATTGAGTAATCTCCTGAGGCTGTGATACGTGCTTTAATCGTTCAATGTCACAGCGGGTAAACATCTGATAATAATCGTCTGGTTCACCGAGTACTTTATTACTTGCATCAGCTTGAATTAGCGCTTTGTAACGTTGAGTGAGTAATTCAAGTCGTGGTAATAATTTTTCTATGTTACTCGCATCGCGCTGAGGGATTGCAATTACGGTTGGACGCTTATTGATGCAATGCGGATAGATCTTCATTGTCGCGATTGACTGTTCTAATAACGTAAGGCATTGCTCGTCGGAAATGTCAGGGTAAAGGTTGCCGCCAGCATGCAGATGACATACCGGTGGGCCATTGACTAAGCTAACACCTTCTTCAAATAAGGTAACATTAATGTCTAACCCAGCCAAACGCAGTGCGATCGTGCTACCTGCAATACCACCGCCGATAATTGCAATGCGTTTTGATTTTAGAGTCGTAGCTACGTTCTTGATCATTCTCTTCGCAACGTATAAATAATTAGATAATTTATTATGCCAATTATTTATACCTGAATGAAACTTATTTTTAGCTAAAGTGTATTTATATTAGTAAATGGCGCTGAGCCTTTCGTATTCGCACGAACTTTATCCCGTTGCTAACCAGATCCCGACAAAGACCATCAGTGAGCCTGCAATTTTATTGAGTAAGCGGACATTATTACCTTTTTGTAAAAAGAGACGTAGTGTTTGTCCACCGCTCGCATACATTAATAAACAGCTGAACTCGGTAATAAGAATAATCGCAACGAGCACCGATAGCTGTGGTGTTAATGCTTGGGTCGGATTAATAAAAGGCGGTAATAGCGAGATCATAAAAACCCAACCTTTTGGGTTTGCAATCGCTGTCACAAAACCTTGGCTGGCTAATTGAATTGGCTTCATTGTGCTTTCAGACCCTAGGCTATCAGAAATAGCGAGTTTACCCTTTGAGCGCCACATTTGAATACCAAGGTAAATAAGGTAGCTACCACCAAGGTATTTGAGAGCTGAAAATGCGTTTGGGTACTTCAACATTATTGTTGCCACACCAATAACAGCTAAAATGGCAACCAAACCCACGCCGAGTAATTCTCCCCACATCATGTGAAGACTGCGCTTTACGCCAATCGTCATGCCTAATGTCATCGATAATGTCATACACAGACCTGGCGTAATAGAAACGAAGAAAAATGTAGGGATAAAAAGCGCTAAAAGATGCAAGTCGATGGCGGACATTATATAAACTTAGTGATTAAGATGAAGCTGAATAATATATCATTCAATAAGTTTTCTGTATTCTATTGTTGAATGAATATAAATTAGCCGTTTTTAACTTTGTGAACTTGATCAAGCTATTCATTTTTGAATTTAGCCAAGTATAGGTTTAAAAATTAATCCTTAAGCCTATACTTATCAATCACAGCAATTGTATTTAGAATTTAGACTGGAATGACGCTTTAATGATAAAATTTATTACTTCTCCGCAAGACATGCGATTATCTGATGTTGAAACTGCACAGTATGATCAAATCGTAGATTATGTTACTGAAATAAGCTTGAATTTAATGGCTGTTAAAGTGACGAACCGACCTGGAGATTTTCTTGGCTGGTGTAATGAATTATACAATTACGCGCGTTACGGTATTAATATGGAATTGCTTGATGCAAAACATGAAAAACCGTTACAAAAACTACTGCTGTTATTAGAAAAGTCGATCACTTGCCGTCAGGTTAAAACATCACGTATAACACCTTGGCCTTTTCTAAAAAACTTCATACTTGATCAAGCCGATCGCCAAGCATTAGGTGAACGTCTTCGCTTATTAAATTATATCAGCTCATTACGTATAAGTACGTTAGCGGCTATGTCAGATCTTGAACGCCTTGCATTTGCTGGTAAACACTTATCTGCGCACGAACCTACAAAATTTGATTTTGATGTTGAACTATTTGGTAGTACCCGTGGTTCAAAAGGCTTCCACGAGTTATTGCAACATACCCCATCTCTTCTCGATAACGCTTTAGCTGCGATCCCGTTAGAAGGCGAAGTGAGCGAAGCGGATTATAAAGAGTTTGTAAAACGCTATACAGCGGCTTTTGCTACCTTAGATAAAGGCAAAGCAGGTTTGTTTGTTGCGACTCGTTTATTGGCGATGCGCCGACCTGATGTATTCCTGGTATTAACAGCATCAAAAGTGGATGCACTTTGCCAAGGGTTTGGTCTCGTTAAGCTAAAGGTGACAGACTTCTCTCGTTATTGGGTTGATATTATCGAAGCGATTCATCGTCAACCATGGTTTAAATCAGCACAGCCAGAAGATGCAGCAGAACTTGAGCTATGGAATAACCGCGTCGTGTTATTTGATCTGTTCTTTTTTGTGGATAAAGATTTCGCTGCGCAATCAAATTATTTAAAATTGAAGAATAAGCCTGCTGTTGTTCGCAGCACAATGGGTGGTCGCACTCGTACAGCGGGTGTTGTACGTCAAAAGCGTACTAAAGAAAGCGCCACAGAAGCGGTAGATCGTTTACTTGCAGAATCTGATTTACCTGCTTATTTACAAAGTAAACGAGACTCTATGATTATTGAAGTTGAAAAAGGTAAAAGTGCAACAGAAGTAATGTTGTTAATTAGAGCAATCTTTGGCTAGCGATTAGTGAATCTTTAGTCATTAACGATCAAATCACAGAAATGAAAAGGCTTCAATAATTGAAGCCTTTTTATTATTTAGTATTTATTAAAGGCTAATTAGACCTACAGCTTGCAAGAATACGATTGCAATTGCTACTGGTGACAAATAACGTAGACAGAACATAACCATTTTATAAGCCACTTCTGATAAACCAAACTCTTCACGAGTGACTTTCTCATTCACAACCCAACCGACTAATACCGCAGTGAATAGACCGGCAAGAGGTAGCATGATGTTTGCTGTCAGTTTATCTAAAGCATCAAAGAAACTTAGACCCATAACCACATCTTGAGCCCAAGGTGCACCACTGAGTGAAAATACTGTTAGTAGTGATAGACCCCAAATAGTACAGCCCGCTACAATTGTTGCTTTAGTACGGCTTAAGCCAAGACGTTCGTTCAAGTAGGCTACTGGTGATTCAAGAAGTGCGATCACAGATGTGAATGCTGCGAATGTAACCATGATGAAGAATAGCGTACCAAACAGTGTTCCCAAAGGCATTTGACCAAACGCGATAGGTAATGACACGAATAGTAGACCTGGACCCGCAGAAGGCTCCATGCCATTAGCAAACACGATAGGGAAGATAGCCATACCTGCGATAAGTGCTACCGCTGTATCCATGAGCGCGATCCAGATAGATGTTTTCGCGATTGACGTACCTTCAGGCATATATGTACCGTAAATCATCATGATGCCTGATGATAAACTGAGGGTGAAAAATGCGTGTCCTAGCGCTGTTAATACACCATCAATAGAGAGTTTTGAGAAATCTGGCGAAAACATGAATTGTGCTGCTTCACCAAAGTTACCTGTTGCTGCGGCGTAGACCATGATAATCATCAATAAGACAAGCAATGATGGCATTAGGTAAGTAACGGCTTTCTCGAGACCGGCATTAACACCTCGAATTAATACTAACATTGCAGCGACAATTGTAATTGAAGACCATAAGATCAGTTGTGTTGTATCTGTAATTAAACTGGTGAATAGTGCCCCAATTTCATCTTTATGAGAAATTTCAGAACCTGCGGTTGCAAGGAAGTCGCCACTAATACCAAAGAAGATATAAGCAGCTGCCCAACCTGCAATGACGATATAGAAACTTAAAATTAATGAACCTGCGATAACACCTGATGCACCCAGTAGAGACCAAATGCCTGAACCGCCAGACTCTTTTGCAATGGTAGCTGAAGCATTTGCTGGTGACGTACGAGCACGTTTACCAATCATTACTTCTGCCATCATGACAGGAATACCGATTAGTAGAATACAAAATAGGTAGACAAGAACGAACGCACCACCACCATTTTCGCCCATGATGTAGGGGAACTTCCAAAGGTTACCTAAACCTACAGCTGCACCTGCTGCTGCAAGTACGTATTTAAATTCGCTAGACCAGCGACTGTCAATTGTTGTGCTTGTTGTCATTTTCCCATCCTGGGTTATGTATATGGTTATGTACATACTAATAACATATTAAAAACACCGGGATAAGGACTTTAATTAGATGATAACTCTAAAATGCTTGTCATTTATTTGGTTAAACCTTCGAATGCGTGATTTTGAAGTTAAACATCTCGCGTATTTATTTAATTGCGGATTTAAATGCTTATATTTTGAGTGTGTGCTGTATATTGCAGTCTTTTGCTACATTTGTGTGAATGAACTGTTGATTGTTTGTTTTTCATTCTAAAGCAAGTGAGGCATAATCTAGAGGGGGGAACACAATAAACCTGAATTGGCGTCCCAATTCAGGTTTATTGTGATTTTTTAATTTATTATATCGAGGCGCGAATTAAGCTGTCGCAGCTACCTTCGATAATGTCTTAGCTAAGTTTTTGATATAAGTATTTGTTAATGTTTCAAATTCAACTTTAACAACTGGCTTTAAACCGATACCAGCCAGACTAGGTAATGGAATTGTAATTACTGCATCTGTTAATAAGTTAATATCACAACCAGTACTAGTCTCAGTTATGAGCCATTTACCTGATACTTGTGCACTATTATTAGCTGTTTCACGAGGTTCCCAAACAATAGTTTTACTCACTGCATCGCAAGTATATTTGCATGCATAAATTGTTTGAAGTTGAATCGGCCCTAGACCAATTTTTTTCATTTCCCAGCGGTAAGTATTTGCAGCTTCTTCGATCAAATGTTCTAGATCTGGAAAATGGCTGGTTGAAGCCGGAACGTCAGCTAAAAGCTTATAAACGGTATCTATATCTGCAGGTACTGTAAATTTTTTATTTAGTTGAATTTTTACGTCGAAAGCCATTTCAAGTGTTCCTTTATTTAATAATAGTGTTAAATATTCTAGGCTTAACGCGCTAGATGTATAATTTCTGCCGCTTACATTGCACCAGATGAATATTGTTGTCAAGAATGAACTATCAACTTTGGGGTATGTGTTATGGCTATTTTACCTTCAAATATTGTCAGCTAAATGTGCCTATATATCCCTTTAGTCGGGATGATTGTAAGTTACACAAGATTATATACAGCGGTGTAACAACTATCATGCTTGTTTTGTATAAGATAGCGATTCGAACTGAAATGTATCATTGAGTAAATCAGTCAGATAATATTGATCTAATGTTTGCAGGAAGGCATCAATGCCGGTTTCTAGTACTTTTTTTAATTGATAAATTGGCACAATGTCAGAATCACTTGCGTTGGCATCGATGCCTTTCAAATTATTTTCGAGTGCTCTGACAAGCTGACCAATATTAATTTCTGATGGTGGTTTTGCTAACCATATACCGCCATTTTTACCTCTCGATGATTCTATATAGTCGAGAGATGACAGGTGTGCTATTACTTTAGCTATATGGTTTCGTGATGCGTCATACACATTCGCCACTTCCGCGGAACTTGAGCGTTGTCCTTTTGGAAGGGTGGATAAATACATGAGTGTGCGTATGCCAAAATCTGTATAAGTCGTTATCTTCACTTTAGTCACCATTGCAAATGTTATCGTAAGTTAATTATGCGCAAACTACTCTAGAAATTTATACCAACTCTTTCTCTGCTTTTATCATGACGTCTTTACCATGTTCTTGAAGGAAACGCTTAAACCCTTCGAGTAATTCTCTTGGATGACTAAACTGGCAGTAAGTGACTGGATAATCTTGATCTAACTCTTTTAAAAGTGGGCTTTTGATTGGCGCTCCTCGCCAGACTGCAAAAAATACGGGCTTAGGATGGATGGAGCTTAAATTATAAGAAAGTTCATAAGCATCGCTATCATTAGATGATGTGTGGATATAAAGCAACGCATCAACAACCGATAATAAACGTAAACGGTAATGACGATAATTAGCAGGTGTGAAAATGATCCCTGTTTGTCGCTGAAAAGCTTGCTGGTAATCACCTTGTTCTGCATCTAGATTGAAAGGAAGGAATTCAAGACCGTCGATGTTATGTTGTAAGAAGGTAATAACATTATCTAAAATCTTCAAGTGGTCTTTATGAATATCCCCCACATCTTGTTTGACTAATAATTTCATTTTGATTCCCTTTCCTGACGATCGTTAAAATCGGTTGTTAGGAATACTGTTATACGCGTAACTATTAGAAATATTAATCAAGAGCTTGAGATATTTTAGCCTAGATTCTAGATTCGTTAAAAAGTATTAAAAATTAAAACCTAGGCTCATGTATTCGACTCGTTTATTCAATTGGGTAGAGTTTATCAAGTGCGATAGATAACCCATTTTCAGTGACAATACGCACATGATCTCGACGTAATTTCCTTGGCTCATTAACACCGCATGAATGAGCGATTAGACCGATACCGTAATGAATGTATTTGTTATAGTTTGCAACCCGCTGTGCTTTGTCTTGAACGTCTAATCCTTCTTGCAGTTTTGGGTTGTGAGTCGTGATACCTGTTGGGCAAGTATTCTTATTACATTGCAATGCTTGAATGCAACCTAGCGCGAACATGTTACCACGTGCGGAAACAATAAAATCGGCGCCGACGGCTAATGCCCAAGCGACTTTTGATGGGGTAATGAGTTTTCCTGATGCGATGACTTTAATTTTTCCTTGTAGATTGTATTTTTCTAGCATATTAACAAGTAAAGGTAAGCTTTCCTTTAGAGGTAGACCCACATAATCCATTAATGGTTGTGGTGCAGCCCCTGTGCCACCATCAGCACTGTCTAACGTCATAAAATCGGGTGCCGATTCGGGACCGCGTTTGATTATTTCTGTTAATATATCCGTTATCCATTGAGTATGACCCAATACAAATTTAAATCCGACAGGCTTACCTGTTACTTGACGAATACGGGCGACCATATCAAGTATATCACCAACATTTTTTATTTCTGGATGAGCATTTGGACTGATGGAGTCTTCACCGACGGGAATACCTCGGATTTTGGCTATTTCTGGTGTGACCTTTTTACCGGGTAATATGCCTCCCTTGCCTGGTTTCGCCCCTTGGCTTAGTTTTATTTCAAACATTTTAACTTGTTCTATTTCGGCAATTGATTTCAGTTTTTCATCACTTAAATGACCATGTTCATCTCGCACGCCATATTTTGCGGTGCCTATTTGATAAACGAGATCGGCACCGCCGGCAAGATGATGAACTGATAGGCCACCTTCACCCGTATTTAACCAGCAACCGGCTTCTTTTGCACCATGGGATAAGGCTAATATTGCTGGTTTTGAAATTGCGCCGTAGCTCATCCCCGAAATATTAAATACCGAATTTGTTATGTATGGTTGCGCACAGTTGGGACCAATTGTAAGTGTTTGCGGTGGGATCGCATCTTCGGTTAACGTGGGGAAGGCACAATTCATAAACATGATGGTACCGACTTGATCTAGGTTACGTGTCGAGCCAAATGCGATGGTTCGGTCAACGTTTTTTGCCGCGCGGTAAACCCAAGACCGTTCTGCTCGGTTGAAAGGCATTTCTTCACGATCTTGTGCAAAGAAATATTGGCGGAAGAATTCACCTTGTTTTTCAAATAGGTATCGAAAACGTCCGATGACAGGGTAGTTATGACGAATAGCCTGTTTGGTTTGTCTTTTATCTACTATATACATGTAGATAACACTAATTATTCCACCGAAGAGGAGTAAAATGAATAGCCCTGTCATAATATCGAGGCCGTACAGTAGCATATCAATTTGTGATTTAAATTCCGGTTGCATAGGTAATACCTTTATTGAACTCTATCCTTAGGTTAAGAATACAATAAAGGGGACTGCACAACCAATCAAACAATCAACATTTTATAACGATATCGTTGGCTATTTTTTGTAGTAGGTAGGTCTCTCGCTCAATTGACAGGCCCGCTCTAGGGTGGCTCGCTATAACGTCAAGGTTATGCGCAATTGCATCGTGGATATTGATCCATAGCGCGCGAACGCCATTTTTGATTTCATTTTCTTCTAAGCGTGGCGAGCCTAATTTTTTATTGGCATTACAAGTAAAGCAATAGGATAGCATTTGGATACTATCAAAGCCGTCTTTATACCAAGGGCGAAGTTCTTCGTAACTACCGTAAGGTACAACGTTATGAATATTTTCGGCGCCTGTTTCTTCTTCCACTTCTCGAATTAAACCGGTAATGATGTCTTCATCGTCATGCAATCCGCCACCCGGTAAACTGTAATCATGGTAGCGCGCAGTGAAGATTAATAAGATCTCTTCACCTTGAGTAATAATGCCACGTGTTGCGACTCGTTGGTC
Source organism: Moritella sp. JT01 (assembly GCF_001574435.1). Taxonomy (GTDB): domain Bacteria; phylum Pseudomonadota; class Gammaproteobacteria; order Enterobacterales; family Moritellaceae; genus Moritella. Next base: position 48,514 of record NZ_LOCN01000030.1, on the reverse strand, counting down.
AGTATTTTTAGGTGCGGTTACATCTGGATGGATAGTAGAACGAAGGACGGGCATTTGGTTGATCATTATAAATAGCTCTTATGATTGTTTAACTTGTAGCTAAGGTAGGTTTATTTCTACTGTTCTTAGCTGTATCACTGTAATGCATTTTTCGAATTTTTATGCCATTGCCTAACTGCTGCATGTCATCACGTATTGGAACTCGAATTAGCCATATAGTAGCATATTCGTAAAGAAGACTCTGCAAAGGTGTTTACTTGTTTTTGTCTCTCGACGAATTATTCAAGTGTCTAGAATAATTAAACTTGATAGTTTAGGGTGTAATGCTGTACCATTACACCATTACAGTTCAGGTGCGATGATTTTATAGTATGATCAATGAATTACTTTTAGATATATCAAATAAGGACGATATTTCACTAGTCCTTCCATTGTTGTTTTCACCGGAAGAATTAAATGCCGTTAATGCCCGTGCTTTAGTTTATAAAGAACTTTTGCTAGGCGAGCGATCACAGCGCGAAATAGCGAAAATACACAATATTAGTATTGCCACTATTACTCGAGGTTCAAATAATTTGAAATCAATGAGTAATATTGAAAAAGAATTATTACAAACATTATTAATTAGGAAGTAGGTATATGTCTGAAGTAATGACAGCCAGTCAAGACGAACAACCATCCTCGCTGGGTGGCGTATTTATTATTACGGGTACCAGCATCGGTGCCGGTATGTTTTCGCTACCCGTATTAACATCAAATATGTGGTTTGGCTGGGCGGTGTTATTTTTGTGTGTATCTTGGTACTGCATGTATAGTTCAGCACTTTACTTACTTGAAGCGAACCAAAAATTTAAGCATGGTGTTAATTTTGATTCAATGACAAAGGCCTTGTTACCGACATCATTACGTATATTGAATGGTTTGTCAGTGATGTTTGTGAGTTATATCTTAGTATATGCCTATATCTCGGGTGGTGGCTCGATGTTGGGGCACAGCTTACAATCGGGTTTAGGTATTGAACTTGATCAGTCTGTCGCTAGTTTTGCTTTTGCAGTCCTACTTGGCTTGATTGTGAGCTTTAGTACCAAAGCAGTTGATCGTTTTACTTCTGCAATGTTAGGTGGGATGGTGATCACTTTTAGTATCGCCATTTTCAGCTTGCTTAGTGACGCAAACTTTTCTTTATTGCAGCCACTTGCCGAGATGACAGAACGCTTACCTTATAGTTGGGCAGCAATACCGTCATTAATGGTGTGTTTTGGTTTTCATTCTAATATCCCAAGCTTGGTTAAATATTATAAAAAAGACAGCGCGAAAGTCGTTAACTCCATCCGTTACGGAAGTTTATTAGCACTGACGATATATCTAATCTGGTTACTTGCGAGTTTCACTGTGATTGGTCGCGATGGTTTTGCTGCTGTTATTGCTGAAGGTGGCAATATGGGTGCACTCGTTTCTGCGTTAGAGTCTACGGGGTCGGGTGTTACATTAGCCATTACGTTACAGTTATTTGCAAATTTTGCTGTAGCAACATCGTTTTTGGGCGTGGCATTAGGTTTATTTGATTTTCTTACTGATTTATTGAAACTCGATGATACTTTGTCTGGTCGTAGTAAAACGGCTTTAGTCACATTTGTACCGCCAATGATAGGCGGTGTGCTATTTCCAAATGGCTTTATCTACGCCATTGGTTATGCGGGCTTCGCTGCCGCTGTATTTGCTTTGTTTACACCTGTCGCACTCGCTTTTCAGGCGCGTAAGCATTTACCAACGACTGACTTTCTGGTTACTGGTGGTTATACACGTATGGCTGTTGTGATGATATTTTCCGTTTGCGTGGTTATCTTCCAAGTATTGTCGATGATGGGGATGCTCGCGTAAGTTCGTTAATGGATAGTATGACCGCCGTTAGTGAGCATGTTATTAACGGCGAGTTAGTTGATTATAAGTTAATTAAAATGTGATTAGGTTTAAGTTTTTGAAATTAATCTCTATTTGTATTATTTAGTGCTTTTTTTTGGCCGTTTTTTGCGATATGACACTATTTTGAAACAATAATGATATTAGTTTTGAATTAATTCTATTTTATTCAGTATAATAAGATATATTTTGATTATGTGATATGAACATGAATTATAATTTTTCTCGTGCGGCCATTATTTTTACCCTTGTCTTCTCTTTGTCGGGCTGTTTTGATATCGCTGAGATTCCAAAATTAAACTCTTCATGGGAAGCAACGGGCTCAACATCAATTAAGAGCGAACAATTTGGTTTTGTTAATGACTCTGCAAGCACATGTCCTACCTTTTTAACTAATAGCAACTCTGATGTAGAACAGTCTTCATTACCTGCTGAATTTAGTATTGTTGATTGGAACATTTATAAGCAACAGGGTGATAACTGGCGTTCAGAGTTAACGACCTTAATTGAACAAAATGATTTGATCATTTTACAAGAAGCTAAATTAAGCTTTTTATTACATCAATTGATGCAGCAATATGAGTTAAGTTGGACACAAGTTGAAGCTTTTAGTATTTATAAGCAGTCGATGGGTGTATTAACGGCAAGTAAAATCGAACCGATATCGGTGTGTAAAAAAACATTAGCCGAACCTTGGATTCGTTTTCCTAAATCGTCACTGATTAGCTATTATTCTTGGGCGGGCAGTGATGAACCTCTGCTTGTTGCTAATATGCATATGATCAACTTTACACTGGGTGTTGATGAATTTAATCAGCAACTAGAAAGCGTGATTTCTGTTATTCGTCAGCATCAGGGGCCTGTGATCATGGCTGGTGATTTCAATACTTGGACGAACAAGCGTTTGAATCGGTTGCTTGAGGTGACGGCAAGTGTTGAGTTACAGCAATTGGTTTATAAAAATGATGTGCGTGAAACTGCATTTGGTCATTCTCTCGACGATATTTATTTTAGAGGGTTACAACAAATAAGTGCTTCATCTTATGAAACCACAGCATCTGATCACAACCCGATTGTCGCGCGTTTTGGTCCTTTGTTTTAGCTCTTTATTTTAGTTATGATTAATGGAATGAATTTTATGGATAAATTTAAACAGCAGTATCCCATTATTGTCGATGACATTGTACGCTGGGGTGACATGGATGCCTTTGGGCATGTTAATAATACCGTGTATTTCCGTTATTTTGAACAAGCGCGGATTGGTTATTTTAATCAAATTAAAGCAATGGAATACATGCAAGCGCATGGTATCGGCCCCATTTTAGCAGCCACGAATTGTCGCTTTAAAGCACCGTTAAAATCGCCTGATACTATTCAAATTGGCGCGACAGTGTCTGAATTTGCTGAGCACAAACTGATTATGAAATATGCGGTTTGGAGCAATAACTTACAACGTGTGGTTGCAGAAGGTGAAGGGGTGATTGTATTCGTTGATTACCATAAGCATAAGAAAATGCCGGTACCTGCAGACATTGTTGATAAGATTAAATTGTTACAACCGACGTTATTCACTGCCTAGCTATATTTTAAAGTAAAAAAAGCAGACTAATATAAGTTAGTCTGCTTATTACACTACAACATGTCTTTATAATTCAATCGCGTTCTTTGCTGCTTTTTCATTTAAGAATAGGCAACCAAGTGTGAATGCATTTTGTTGGAATTTTTTCAGACCAGTTTCTGAAAAATCAACAAAGATCGGGTGATCTAGTAGTAGTTGTTTGTAGTACGTTTGTGAAACCATGCTCACTTCAACGCTATCTACCAGTTGGATCGCTGCTTCTGCTTTGAAACTTGTTGAACTACCACTAAATTTACCTTTAGTGAGACGTTCTTTGATCACTACATGTTCAATTTTATAATCTTGCATTAGTTGGGCAAACTCTTTATGAAACTGACGCATTTGATACGCTTCAGTTGAACTTGCTAAGGTAATTTTTCTTTTACGACATTCAATAAGTTCAAATATTCCATCTTTTAAAGAAAGGAAACATAGATTTACTTCATTGCCTGCTAGTTCAACACTACAAATTTTCATTAAATAACTCACCATAAATAAAGATAACTTCGCTATTATAACCACTTTATTGTCAGTTAACATGGTTATCGTTGTTTCGTTGTGAATTTATACGATGATCCATCCCCTAAAAACAACTTATTGTAAGGAAACATAATGACATATTTACCTTGTGTTGAAATCGAACCTAAGCTACCAGCAAATGCGAGTGTTATTTGGTTACATGGACTTGGCGCTAACGGTCATGACTTTGCCCCTATAGTCCCTATGTTCGCATTACCTGTTGAACATCAAGTGCGTTATGTTTTTCCGCATGCACCTGAAATTAAGGTAACCATTAATAATGGTTACAAAATGCCAGCATGGTATGACATCTTAGAAATGACACTTGAGCGAAAAATTGATATGTCAGGTCTCATGTTAAGTGTGGAGCAGGTACAAAATTTGATCCAACGAGAGATTGATCGAGGTATTGATAGCGCGCGTATTATTGTTGCTGGTTTTTCTCAAGGTGGTGCTGTTGCATATCAAAGTGCCCTCACATTTTCGCAGCCATTGGCTGGATTAATGGTGATGTCGAGTTACTTTGCGACGTATAAAACGATTGAGGTACACAAGAATAATCTTACATTACCGATTCATGTTTATCATGGTAGTGCTGATCCTGTTGTTGCTGAGTCTCTTGGATTAGACGCCGTAAAATATTTAGAAGCCTTAGGTTATGAGCCTTGCTATAGCCGTTACCCTGCAGAGCATACAGTTACACCACAACAAATAAATGACATATCACAGCATATAACACAGTTTTTATCTATAAATTAGGCTCTTAACTCGTATTTAATCCAGTTTTACGTAATGCGTTTCAATTGATAATCGTCTTTTATTTTGCAATTAAGATCACAGCGGTACAAGTTGTGCTCTCATTTATGACGATTACACCTATGCTTAATAGTTCCTAGTATCAATAGTAAGATTTAACAATGCGCCAGAATAAAAACGGTACTGTAAATAATGATGTTGTTAACAATAATGTATTGATTGATAACTTTGTGGCTATTAATGATATCAATAATCCAGATATTGAATCTCAAAAAGAGGTTGATTGTGATGCTGTTGAAATTACGTTAGCGACAAAAATGAATTTTGCTCGACAGATTTGGTTAGCTGGGTTAGGGGCATACAGTAATAGCATTGATGGGCTTAATATAGCGGGTGAAAAATCTTCAATGTTTTTTGAAGAGCTACTACGCCAGGGTGAGAAGGTTGATAACGCATTTAAGTTACATACCACTGCGGAGCATATTTCGCTACATGGCTTAGAAAAGCTAATCCAACGGACTTATGCAAAATTAACCGGTATTGAAAGTGATAAAATTAACCAATTAAACGATAAGTTGGATGTGTTACTGGCGGAACTCGGAGATAAAAAGTAAACCACTTCGCTTTTGTTGTAAGTGGTTTATGTATGCGTTTACTGCTAAACGGTAATATCGTTAATCTTCGGCGAGTAAGTTGCCTAGATATTCGCTGGCATTTGCTCTAATCGGCATAAAATAGACATTATCATTTTTGGCTTGCACCTTTTTGATCATGGCTCGACCAAAGTTAATATTCCATTCTTTCGTTGCTTCGAAGTCGCTTGGAAAGACCACATCATTTTTATTTTCCCAGTAGGACTTACTTGTTTCGCTGTGAATTGGACTCATCCCCCAAAACACTTCCGTACCCTGTAGCATATCCATGTATACATCGAGAAATTTCAAATCAAAAAATGGTTGTGTGAAGAAACCGTCAACACCAGCATCAATTTTATCGTGGATATAATCGAGCTCTTTACGCATACTGGTTCGATATTGATCGATTGCAGCGTACACTTTCATATATGGCAGTTCTTTTTTGATAATTCGAATGAGTTCACATGATGTATTACGGTAGGTACGATGTGAAATATCCTGTGGTGGATCGCCTTCGACGACAAGTACAGAATTGATCTTACTATGACGGAAAAAATCGGTTAATGGGAAGCCACTTCTCAAATCAAAATCGATAGCTCGAAGGTGAGGGATCACTTCATCAAATTTATCTTGTAGACGATCGCAGGCATCCCAGCTACGAATATCAAAGCGAAGTAAGTCTGGAATATTTAGTGTATTTATTTGACTAAATTGGCTTACTTCTTCGACTTCAGTGTTTAAAATTTCCCATGTACGGGGTACAAGCTCTATTGAGTATTTCAAATTACATCCCTATTTTGTATCAACAGTCCTCGTTGATAATCCTTTCAATACCTAAACTCGATTCCGCGTGTTTAGGTTTTTACAATCATTGATATAATTTGTATTACTATACCTTATTTATTTGCGGCTAACTGCTGTAACCAAGCAATTTCATTAGCCCAAATAGTATCATCTATTGTTTCCAATACCATAGGTATACCATTAAAGCGTTCATCCTGCATAATAAATTTAAAGGCATCTTCGCCAATAAAACCTTGGCCTAAGCTGTGATGGCGATCAACTTTCGTGCCTAGCGCTACTTTGCTGTCATTAATGTGCATACCAGCGAGGTATTTAAAGCCGACAATGCTTTCAAAATCACTAAACGTTTTTTCACAAGCGTCAAAGGTACGTAAGTCATATCCTGCGACAAAGGTGTGGCAGGTATCAATACAAACACCCACACGACTCTTATCTTCAACTTGTTCGATGATCTCGGCAAGGTGCTCAAAACGGTAACCTAAGTTTGTTCCTTGGCCTGCGGTATTTTCAATGACAGCTTTGACAGACGTTGATTTTTCAAGGGCGAGGTTAATTGATTCTGCTACGCGTTTTAAGCTTTCCGATTCCGATATTTTTTGTAAGTGACTACCTGGATGAAAGTTAAGTAAGGTTAAACCTAGCTGTTCGCAACGGTGCATTTCATCATAAAAGGCATTACGCGATTTTTCTAATGCCTCTGCTTCTGGGTGGCCAAGGTTAATCAAGTAAGAATCGTGCGGTAAAATTTGTGCCGAGGTAAAATTGTAGCGTTTGCAATTGGCTTTAAATTTACGAATATCATCGGGATTCAGTGGTTTTGCATCCCAACGACGTTGATTCTTGGTAAATAGAGCAAATGCAGTTGCACCTAAATCGTGGGCATTTTTAGGGGCATTCCACACCCCGCCAGCTGCAGATACGTGCGCACCAATAAATTTAGTCATTTTTTGCTCCATTATTTTCGGGATTCATCGTTTTTAATCAATTTAATGACAAAACAGTTTTAAAGGAGGCTTTTTACGATAAAATTAAGTTTTTGGCAATGCTAATCTTTGGGATCTATTAATGAATACGTGGTCAGAATTTTTGTTGCACGAACAGCAGCAAGCATATTATTTAGAGTTACAAAATTTTATCTCGACTGAAAGAGCTGCAGGGAAAACCATCTATCCTAAAGAAACCGATGTATTTCAAGCTTTTTCATTAACCCCTTTAAGTGATGTAAAAGTGGTTATATTGGGGCAGGACCCTTACCACGGTCCTGAACAAGCACATGGATTATGTTTTTCGGTATTACCGGGCATTAAGATCCCACCATCATTACGTAATATGTATAAAGAATTAACGACTGATCTCGACGACTTTAATACACCTGATCATGGTTATCTCGTTGAGTGGGCACAACAAGGTATTTTAATGTTAAATACAGTGCTAACCGTAGAGCAAGCGAAAGCACATTCACATGCAAAATCAGGTTGGGAGACGTTTACTGATCATGTGGTCGAATTGTTGAATCAACAAGATAAAGAGATCATTTTTGTATTATGGGGTAATCACGCCAAGAAGAAAGGTCGTCATATTGATCGCAGCCGACATCATGTTTTAGAAGGTGTGCACCCATCGCCATTGTCTGCAAGTCGTGGTTTCTTTGGTTGTCAGCATTTCTCTTCTATTAATACTCGTTTGCAGGCATGCCATCAACAACCGATCAATTGGCAAGTCAGTGACATTGATAGCTTGCTATAACTAAATGGGTAAACAGTGAACTCGATCAAAGAAACTAATACTATATAGGTATATCTTGAAGGGAGGTAATTTTCATATTGGAGTTTGTATGTTATCTCTCATTATTAAAGATCATAAACAAGTCGAGCAACTGTTAAATGTATTAACTGAGCAGTTAGCAGAACTCGAGTCTGAGCAGGAAGGTGTTAATTTTACACTGATGGGTGATATCGTTAATTATTTACGTAATTATATTGAGCGATACCATCACCCAAAAGAAGATCTTATTTACTCGTACTATCTTGAGCATTATGTTGAGGATGCAGCTATGCCGAATCGATTAGCCAGTGAACATCAAAGCTTAAACTTTCTTAGCCGCGAATTATCAAGTTCATTAAATATGATCCAGCTTGATTCTGTCATGCCGTTTGATGAACTTGCGGCCCAATTAAAAGAGTTTGTTAACAAGCAGCGTGCACATATTCAATATGAAACGAATGTCGTGATGCCACTCATGGCTGAGAAATTTACACCTGATGATTGGTGTCATATTGAACATTTGTGGAAAAATGGTTCTTTACAGGAAGTTCAGACTATTGCTGAGTTTAATGATACGTATAACCAATTAAAACAGCTGATCGTTCAGGCTGGATTTACTTGTGAAGCAGAAGAAGATCTTTGTTTGGTATAAATAGCTAACTCACTTCGCATGAAATGCAGACCATTAAGTCGAACTGTGGCTATTTATTAATTTGAATAGCCATTTTTATAATTCCAAATCCCACAAGATTTTAACTTCTTGCATTAATGCACTTATGACTGGCTCTCGAGCTCTATTTTTAGCAACAACAAAATAGAGTGTCGCTGGAAAATCTAATACAGATATTATTCGAACTTGTTTGTTTGTTTCTGCCATCAGAGCTTCTTCTATTTCTAGAAAACTCAGTCCTAGACCACTCTTTACTAATTCTAATCGAGACGTTTCATCACTCGTTTTTATAGTAGAGGGGATATTATTTCCAAGTTTATCTTTTAGAAAATCATCAAAAGGACAATAGTCTCCCATCATTATCCATTGGTGAATACAAAGGTCCGCTTGAGTCACTATTTTACTACAATCAAACGAAAATGGTGCGATTGTAGTTATCTTTTTCTTCATAACTGCTACGCCAATAAAGTCATCGGGAATAGCACCAAAAATATAACCACCATCTAGTCGATGCTCTCTAATGTCATTAATAGTTATGCCGGTTGATTGCTGATGAATATCCAAGCTGATACCCGGGCAGTTTTCTTGTAGGTTTTTTACTAACTCAGAAAGTCTCATCTGCTTGGCTGTTAAGTTAATACCTAAGTGAAATGTCCCAATTATCTCATGTTGATTATTAGCCGCTAAATTCACTAAGTCTAAAGCGCAATCTAGTGTTAGATATGCTTTTTTTAATAATAATTGACCTTTATCTGTTAAAGACATGCCTTTATTAGAGCGAATAAATAAAGGGGTGGCTAGTTCTTCCTCAAGCGATTTAATGTGAGCACTTATAGCTGGTGGCGTCGTATATAGACGCTTTGCTGCTTGAGTCAAATTGCCTATTTCAGCTACCGCGACAAAAGAGCGTAAATGATAAAATTCCAAGGTCAATTCCCTTTAATAAGTCCAACAAGGTTTAGCGAGTATAAAGTAGATTTTATACTCGCTAAATTATTTTACTATTCATTTTTGTTGAACGTAGGCTTCAGTAATCATGAATTTTAGATTGTATTAAATCGCGTTAAATTAGATTGATTGAAGACTAGCGTTCGATTCAGTCCAGAGTAATTATATTATATAAGGAGCACTTTATGCTTAGCAATACAAATACGTTGTCTTATCAAGCCGCGCAAGCTCAAAAAGCTCATGATTTTTTTGCGACCAAACTTGCTTGCGAAACTGATTGTTCAGATGTTTACGCGGACATTAAAGCTGATAATAAAAACTATATATTATTAGATGTACGTTCTACAGAAGCGTTTAATAAAAGCCATGCAATAACCGCAGTAAGCATGCCTCACAGCGACATAAATAATGAGTCATTCGCGAAGTATGATGAAGATACCTTATTTGTAGTCTATTGTTGGGGGCCTGGTTGTAATGGTGCATCTAGAGCTGGTTTAAAAATTTCAGCTCTAGGGTTTGTAGTAAAAGAAATGATTGGTGGTATTCATTATTGGGAAGATTTTGAACGATACCCTGTTAATCGTCGATTGACCGAAGTTCAGAGGTAATATTAAATTATATAGATAGGCTATTGTTAATAGTGGTGAGCCAATGCTATAGGGGATCCAGATTAAAAAAAACCGCATTAAATGCGGTTTTTATTTAAGCAATAAGATCAGAGTAATAACTTAAAGGATCCTTATAACCATCCATTTCTTTTTCTAAACTTAGCTTGTCTTTTATCGCCTCAATCTCACGCCATTTTCGTTTTGAAGACGATTTTGTTTCTTTTTTTGTATTTTCTATCGACACTTGATTTATTCCTTCCATGGGATCACCTTTGTAATGATAGTTACCCTTTCTCTATAACATTTTTTTCAGGCCCTTAGTCATATTTAACTCTGTATTTGAGTGCCAGATCACGTAAAAAGGCCTAAAATGAAAAAGGTATAAAATAGTTTATGTAAAAAATGATATGAATATTTTACATATATGTATCTAGTTAGGGTTGGAATTGCGGCTTCGGTAATTTTAACGCCTGTTTATTAACAATTTACTGGTTTTTTATGTTATATTCCGCGCCACGTTTAGCTGGTGGTGTTACATTTACTGCTATCTATGGACTTTAATAATATTGTGGAAAAGAAAATATGACGGAAGTTATCGACTTTATCAATGGGCTGCTGTGGGGCTCTGTACTGATTTATTTACTTATCGGTACGGGTCTGTATTTTACCTTTAAATTAGGTTTTATTCAGTTCCGCCATTTTACTCACATGTTCTCTGTTCTTGCTGGTAGCCGTAAAAGCAGCACTGAAGGTGTATCATCATTTCAAGCGCTATGTACAAGTCTAGCTGCGCGTGTTGGTACTGGTAACCTTGCTGGTGTTGCTGTAGCAATTACTGCAGGTGGCCCTGGTGCAGTATTCTGGATGTGGTTAATTGCTGTTATTGGTATGGCGACTAGTTTTGCAGAAAGTTCATTAGCGCAATTATTTAAAACCAAAGATGCTGACGGCAACTTCCGTGGTGGTCCCGCTTACTACATGGAAAAAGGTCTAGGCCGTCGTTGGATGGGCGTTGTATTCTCTGTCTGCCTAATCGTTGCATTTGGTTTGGTATTTAATGCTGTTCAGTCTGATGCGATTGCCAATTCAATGCACAATGCGTTTGGTTTTGATAAAACTATCGTTGGTATCGTATTAGTTGTATTTACAAGCTTTATCATTTTTGGTGGTCTACGTGTGATCGGCGCATTTGCTGAAATCGTTGTACCATTCATGGCGCTGGCTTATATCCTGATTGCGTTTGTTGTTGTTGCAATGAACATTTCAGAAATACCTGCTATTTTCGAACTCATCATTAAATCTGCATTCGGCTTAGAAGAAGCTGCTGGTGGCGCATTAGGTGTTGCTATGATGCAAGGTATTAAACGTGGTTTATTCTCGAATGAAGCGGGTATGGGTAGTGCGCCGAATGCGGCTGCCAGTGCTGCACCATTCCCGAATCACCCTGCATCACAAGGTTATGTTCAGATGCTAGGTGTATTTATTGATACTATCGTTATCTGTACTGCGACTGCGTCTATCATTTTACTTTCTGACCTTGGTGATACATCGGGCATTGGTGGTATCGAATTAACTCAGCATGCATTGTCATCGCATGTCGGCGATTGGGGTAGTACCTTTGTTGCTATTGCGATCTTATTCTTCGCATTTACGTCAATTGTTGCGAACTATTCATACGCTGAAACAAGTATCTTATTTTTGAACCGTGATTCAAAAGTAATGATATGGATCTTCCGTGCTGCTGTTTTAGGTATGGTGATGTTTGGTGCTGTTGCGAAATCAGATCTGATCTGGAACATGGCTGATGCATCAATGGGCTTGATGGCGCTGGTCAATATTATCGCCATCTTAATGTTGTCTAAGTATGTCATCATCGTTGCGAAAGATTACAATAAACAACTCGCTGAAGGTAAGACGCCTACATTTGATAGTTCTGAATACCCTGAAATTGATAAAAAAATTAACAGTGAAATTTGGAATTCTAAATTTAAAAAATAGCATTTAGTTACGTTACATTAGCATTGTAAAATTAGAAAAAGCCACTCATTATAGTAATGAGTGGCTTTTTTATTAGGTATTAATTGAGTCGTAATTAAATGGTATTAAATTGGTGTAATATAAAGACTTAGAGTTTTAGCTCTAGTCTCTTTATGGTTAAATTAGAGTTTTAATACTGACCCACATAGGATTAAGTCATGAATAAATTAGCAACTCTAGCGTCTGCAATGCTATTAAGTTTTTCTGTAAATGCTGCACAGGAAGTGTCAGGCGTTTCAGTTCCAGATAATGTATCTCTCGAAGGTTCATCACTTAATTATCAAGGTGCGGGTGTTCGTAGTAAATTCTTTATTGATCTGTACGTAGGTTCGCTATTTACACAAAAAGTGAATAAGGATGTAGTAAAAAGCCAAGATGTAAGTGCAATTCGTCTGAATATTATTTCTGGGTTGATTACGTCAGAGAAAATGGTATCGGCGATTAATGACGGTTTTGATGGTGCAACTGAAGGTAATACAGCGCCAATCTCAGCTGAAATTGCAGAATTTATTGGTGTGTTTAGCGAAGAAATTGTTAAAGGTGATCAATTTACTTTAGTGAGTACGCCAGGAAAAGGTTTAGTAACGTATAAAAATAATGAAAAATTATCGACGATTAATAACGACGTTTTTCGTCAAGCCGTGTTGTCTATCTGGCTAGGTGATAAACCTGCTGATGATGATCTGAAAGACGATATGCTTGGTTTATAATTCATGTTTTAACGAGTGTTAAACATGAAATTAAGCGTAATAAAAATGGCTTACGGTTAAGAGTTAAATCTTAGCGTAAGCCATTTTTTATGCGTGTATTATTTTTAAGTTATACATAGTGTGATGAGCTGTTATTGATGAGTTAACTAGGTATTTACTTTTGTTACATCAATATAGAGGCGGAGTGCTTGCCCTGGTTGGATATACTTCTGATGAGCCAGTCCATTCCATCGAACAAGGTCTTTAATTCTGACATTAAACTTATTAGCAATACGTGCAAGCGAGTCGCCTTGACGGACTTTATAGGTAATATTACGCATAATACCTTTGCCATTAGCGCTGCCTTGTTTTTTACCTTGCCAAACCACGAGCTTTTGATTGATCTTCAGTGCATCTTTAGGCGCGATATTATTCCATTTTGCCAAACTTTTGTAGTTAACTTTATAGGCCCGTGAAATATCCCATAAATTATCACCTGATTGCACTTTATGTACAATTTTAAAACGGCCTGCTGGTTTTTCTTGGCGACGCGTGATGCGTGATGATTCGCTAAATTTATAATAATCGAGTTCTTTCGCTGCCATTGGGATAAGTAACGCTTGGCCGATTTTGATCATGCTGCTGTCTAGATTATTAACCGAGGCAATGATCTTGCTTGAGGTATTATAGTTTTGCGCAACCTCGCTTAGGCTATCGCCTGACTTCACTTTATAGCGAACCCAGTTTAGACGACCTTTGGTATCCGTTTTTGCTAATGCAGTTTTGAATTTTTCTACATTCTCATTAGGAATTAATAACGTATGTGGTCCATCTGGCGCTGTTGCCCATTGATTGAAACCTGGATTGAGACGTTGTAGCTGAGCGACGTCCATACCCGCTAAGTCAGCGGCAAGTGCTAAGTCTATTTGGCTGTTAACGTCAACTTGCTGAATAGCAGGCTCGTTATCAATCACAGGTAGCGTGACATTGTATTTTTCTGGGTTTTTTAAAATATCAGCAAGCGCTAATAATTTAGGGACGTATGCCTCTGTTTCTTTTGGCAGAGACAGAGACCAGAAATCAGTCGGTAAACCGGCTTTTTGGTTACGCTTAATGGAACGTCCTACGCGACCTTCACCGGAATTGTAAGAGGCAAGGGCATGCAGCCAGTCGCCTTTGAATCGACGGTTTAGGTATTCCATATAAGTTAATGCGGCGCTGGTCGATGCCAGTACATCACGACGGCCATCGTACCACCAGTTTTGTTCGAGGCCGAAACGTTTCGCTGTACCTGGAACAAATTGCCACATACCCGATGCACTGCCGTGTGAGTACGCAAAGGGGTCAAATGCACTTTCGACGACAGGTAATAGCGCCAGTTCTAGCGGTAAGTTACGACGCTCGAGTTCTTCAACAATAAGATATAGAAACGGTTCTGCGCGCTGTGATACTGTTTTTAAGTGCTGTGGATGCTTTAAGTACCAATTACGGTGTTTTGCAATACGTGCATTATCGGGAATCGGAATGGTCATTTGCTCAGAAATACGGACCCAAACATTATCAATTGGCTCGACAGTAACGTCTTCGGCAATAATGAGTTTAGCAATATTTTTTTCTGTAATACTATCTAAACCGCTCTCTTTATTGCTGGCTTCTTGAGATTGGGCAACGACAGGCGTTATAGTAGTTTGCTCATCGTTACTACGATCTTTAGGCGTCATTTGACACCCGGTCAGTAATATCAATACCGGAATGGATAATTTAAATTTCATATTCGTCTTATATTAGTGAACAACCCTGATATGCTAATCCCCAAGGGAATACAAAGCAAGTGTATCATTTGGGATATGTATGCTTATTTTCTGGTTAAAAATGATCTTTCCAGACTCTTAATGCAGCGAATACGGCTTGCTCGCTGGTGAGTATATCAAGTAGTTTATGCTCCATCGCCATACTTACTGTTGCTTCGTTGGTACGTAAGAAAACATTGATCTGTTTTTCACTTTTAAGGCTGTTGGGTACGGTTGGTAGTCCTTGCTGACGTAATTTAGCCGTATATTCGATATGTTTTTTTAGTGCTTTATTTTGTGGTTCGACGGCATAGCAAAACATTAAATTAGCTTGGGTATATTCGTGAGCTGGATACACCAAAATGTGTTCATCTAAGGCTTTAATACGTTGTAGTGATGAAAACAATTCTGTCGCGCTACCATCCAGAAGTCGACCGCAACCACCAGAGAATAACGTATCACCAGAGAACAGCATCGTCTGGTTATAGTAAACCACATGTTCGCGTTTGTGTCCTGGTGTCGTCATAACGGTTAAAGCTAAACTATTATCTAATAAGCTTAACTGGCTATTTTCGGCGACCAAGGTGACGGGTGCCGCTACATCGATAGCAATAGATGAATAGATATGAACGGGTTGGATTGATGCGGCCAGAATGTCATTAATACCATCAATATGATCATAATGATGGTGAGTAATTAAAATGGCATCGAGAATTAAGTTCTGTTGATGGATAACTTGTAATACCGCTTCGGATTGGCCTGGATCGACGATACAACAGTGATTATTTTCAGTGTTTTTGATTAACCAAACATAATTGTCGTTAAATGTGGGTATAGAAATGACTTCAAGCATTGCATCGTTCTCTTTATGGGATTATCTTTAATTATATATAAAACAAAATTTTAGCGGATATAGCCGTGTTAATAAAACCTGCACATCATAAGCATGAGATAACAATTCCCCATTCTTGGAATGATCTGCCAATGGGAGGGTGGCTTGCGAGTCAAATTCAAGCACGTCTTGATGTCTGGTGCCCGAAAATATTTGGTTATCATTTACTAAAATTAGGTTCGCTAAGTGCTGAGCTTAATTGTTTTGGTAGCAGTATACAACACCAAGTCACAGCGACGTCAGAACAAGGTATGGGCGGGGTATTTATTGATCCTGCACATTTACCCTTTCAAGAAAATTGTATTGATGCTTGTATTTTAACTCAATCATTGGATTTTTCTGCCGATCCGCATCAAGTATTACGAGAGGTTGAGCGAGTCTTAACGGGTGATGGCTACCTGATCTTAAGTGGCTATAATCCGCTATCATTATGTGGTTTAGTTAAACTACTTGGAGTGAAGCGTAACCACCCTCCTTGGTCGGGTCGAATGTTTACCCCTGCGCGTATTAAAGATTGGCTTGAATTACTCGGTTTTGAAATTATTCAAGATGACCGCTTTGGCTTTACGTCTTTTTTAGGTAGAAAACCATTAACCTGGTGGTCTGAGAGTATCGGTCAAATGCATTTCCCTTCATTTTTATCAGTTTACTTTATTGTCGCGCGTAAACGTCGAGCACCGATATCACCGGTCAAAAATTGGTGGCAAGTGAGTCGAACTAGTCGCCGTTTTATGCCGACAGGGGCGACACAAAAATTACCACATAAACCCTCTTAACCTTTCTTGACGATTTTACGACTGTTATCAGGTGAATCGAACGCTAATTCATATTAGAATAGCGACAGTTTAATTTAGGTGGTGAAATTTATGTCGTTGGACAATGCAGAGTTAATACAGGGTGCTGGTCGTGTAATCGTTTTTGATACAGAAACTACCGGTATGAATATGGGCGCGGGTGGTGTACACATTGGCCACCGCGTGATTGAAATTGGTTGTATTGAGTTGATCAATCGCCGTCCTACTGGCCGTACTTACCATGTCTATATCAAACCTGACCGTCTTGTTGATCCTGAAGCGATAGCGGTACACGGCATTACCGATGAATTCTTACAAGACAAGCCCGCTTTTTCTACCATCGCAGACGAGTTTATTGCCTTTATCGATGGCGCAGAATTGGTCGCTCACAACGCGTCGTTTGATATTAACTTTCTGGACCATGAATTTAGATTGCTAAATAAAGGTCTGCCTGAAACTAAAGAAATTTGTAAGATTACCGATACATTAGCTATCGCGAAGAAACTTTTTCCGGGTAAACGAAACAACTTAGATGTGTTGTGTACCCGTTATGGTATTGATAACTCGCACCGTACCCTGCATGGGGCATTACTGGATGCGGAGATTTTGGCGGACGTCTATCTGTTTATGACAGGTGGCCAAACTAAATTGAATTTATCGCAAGATGGTGCTAATTCACAAGGTGGCAATGGTATTCGTCGACTTGCTGCAACCCGAACGCCATTGAAAGTGGTGCAAGCAACGGATGATGAATTGAAAGCGCATGATGAACGACTTGGTATCGTTGGTGATGCACTGTGGACAGTACACTAGGATAAGGACAAACATGCGTAATATTTGGTTGTTATTGGCATTTATTGGTGCAGTTAGTATCAGTACCTTTACTTCAGCTAAAAGTGTTTATCAGACAAGTGATATCGCGTTATTGGATAACCGCTTTCGTGTTGATTATGGTATTAAAAAAATAACGTTTATTATTGCGCGTGAACGTTTCTCTAAAGCGGTTATTTTGGTTCGTCCCGACGGTAGTAAGGTTTATATTTGGGATCAGTCTGATCGTGTTCATTGGATTGAAGGCGAAGAAAATGACATTATAACCATTGAAAATCCAATGCCTGGACCTTGGCAAGCACTCGGGAAAATCCAAGGTAATAACCGTATTCAATTATTGTCAGATGTGCAATTGCAAGTTACTCGTTTACCTATTCAGCTTTATAGTGGTGAACGTTTAAAAGTGAGTGGTGAACTACGTCATTTGAAAAAACGCCTTAATGCAACGTATTTACGTGATACTGAATTGATTATGACTGCTTATGGTTATCACCGAACAGAAGACGAAAATTTCAATTTTACCTCTCAAGAACTGGCAAAGTTTAATGATAAAGGGGTGTTTTACGATGAAGTACCTGAAGATGGTATTTTCACTACTTTTTTACAACTGGATCTCGCCACCGGTAAGTATAAGTTTGAAGTCTCGGTAAAAAATCATGCTTTTACCCGCAGTTTTAATCAAGATGTGGTTATTTTTCCTCGGCCAATAAAAACTAAAATGTTGCCTTTGTTAGTCGATAATGATCCACAATTAAAACTTGTCTTTGATATTGAAGAGTTACAGCCCGAAAGTATTGTGATCAAAGGCCGCTTAGCCTCGGTTAATGGCGGGCCAAGTGATGATTTTATTATTTATGGCGAAGCCAATATAAGTGAGCAGATTTATACGTTTGAACGACCGACTGATATCGGTGGTTATGATATTGAATTGGTTTTGTTTGCAACAACGAAAGCGGGACGAGAAATAACGATCAATATGCCATCGGAAGCATTTGTTATCCCTAAACCTATCATTATTGATAGTGCGTTAATTCCGATAGCAATTGCATCTCAGGCTAATGCTACCGAAGTGATTACTGATGGTTTAGAAGTATCAGAAAGTGAATGGAATTTATTATTGTGGGTGGTAGGTAGTTTGCTAACCTTACTCATTCTAGCTGTCGCAGTATTATTTAGTATTAAGTTTTGGCAAAAACGTAAATTTGAAAAGGTAATTTCTAATCAAACTGGTGCTGATATTAACCCTGCAGAATCAAGGAATAGAAATGATGGACTAAATACGATGACAGACTTGGATCTTAATTCACTTGATAAATAGTTTGATATGTAATCAATTAGATGATGTATCAGATTTACGGAAGATAAGGTTCGTATTACGCAGTAATTCATTGTTCTTTCGCGATTAACACTTGTTTAAAAATTGTAATGCAATTAAAGTCAATGTTAATAAGATAACCTTTATTTTAAAGGTTATCTTATTAATGAACTGTTCAACTTAGATAGTCAAACTAAGATAGTAAACTTCTCAAATTAAGGTTAAAAATTATGGCAATTCAACGCACTTTTTCTATTGTTAAGCCTGATGCAGTAAGAAAAAATTTAATTGGTGCTATTTACTCTCGTATTGAAGCTTGTGGCTTAAGCGTTGTTGCAGCAAAAATGCTTCACCTTACCCGTGAGCAAGCGGAAGGTTTTTATGCAGAACACAAAGGCAAAGTATTCTTCGAACCTTTAATGGACTTTATGACGTCTGGTCCTATCATGGTACAGGTATTAGAAGGTGAAAATTCGATCACTTTTTACCGTGAGTTAATGGGTACTACGAACCCAGAAAATGCAGCTGCGGGCACGTTACGTTGTGACTATGCTGAGAGCATGCGTTTTAATGCGGTACATGGTTCTGATAGTGAAGAATCAGCTGCCCGTGAAATTGCTTACTTCTTTACTGAAAACGAAGTATGCCCACGCTAATTAATTAGTGTAACGGGCTGTAAAGTCGTTGCGTAGTGATGCGTGATTAATTTGCTGCCCGGTTTTATGATTTTATCCACCTGAACAACTTCCTTTCATATTATATTTATTTCCTTTTCATCGCGGATATTCAGTCTTAATTATTGTTATCTCACCTTAATCTTGGTTATTGAAAATAACGGCTAATAAATTATTTTGTTTAATTCGGCTAATGCGCTAGCGTCTAGGCGTTAAACTTTGTACAATCCCGCGCCCTGAAACCTCAATTTTAGCATCATCTTTTTTATCCAACTATTCTTAAAATATTGTTTAAAATTGAGTCTTAAATTGTTTCAAACCGAATAAAATAAATGACAGAGGCTCACTTCATGAGTAATAAAAAAATTAATCTATTAGACTTAGATCGTAAAGCTATGCGCCAATATTTTGCGGACATTGGCGAAAAACCATTCCGTGCCGATCAAGTGATGAAATGGATCTATCATGAAGGCTGTGATGACATTAATGAAATGACCAATTTGAATAAAAAGTTACGTGAAAAATTATTACGTGAAACTATTATTTCAGCGCCTGAAATCAGTAAAGAACAGCGTAGTGAAGATGGTACAATTAAATGGGCATTAAAAGTCGATGGTCAAGAATATGAAACGGTTTATATTCCCGACGGTGATCGTGCAACACTTTGTGTATCGTCACAAGTTGGTTGTGCATTAGAATGTACATTCTGCTCGACAGCACAACAAGGCTTTAACCGTAACCTGCGTGTATCAGAAATCATTGGTCAAGTATGGCGTGCTACACAAGTTATCGGCTTTAATAATAAGAAACGTGCAATCACCAATGTCGTAATGATGGGTATGGGTGAACCACTGCTTAACATGACAAACTTGGTACCTGCATTAAACTTGATGCTAGACGATTATGGCTTTGGTTTATCAAAACGTCGTGTAACCGTATCTACGTCTGGAGTTGTACCTGCTTTAGATAAATTAGCTGATTCAATTGATGTTGCATTAGCCATTTCATTACACGCGTCAAATGATGCATTACGTGACGAGCTTGTTCCTATCAATAAAAAGTACAATATTGAAACATTACTCGCATCCGTTAAAAACTATATTGGTAAATCAAATGCCAATCGTAAAAAAGTAACGATTGAGTATGTATTACTTGATCACGTGAATGATTCAACTGATCAAGCTCATGAATTAGCGCACTTATTAAAAGATACGCCGTGTAAAATTAACTTGATCCCATTTAATCCGTTCCCAGGCAGTGACTATGGTAAACCAAGTAATAGTCGTATCGATCGCTTTAATAAAGTGCTGATGGAATACGAAAATACGGTGACAATTCGTAAAACCCGCGGTGATGATATTGATGCTGCTTGTGGGCAATTGGCAGGTGATGTAATCGACAGAACGAAAAGAACATTAAAAAAACGGATGCAAGGTGAAGCGATTTCAGTCAAGATGAGTGACTGATATTTTTGACTAGATGGATTTAGGCATGAAACGTTTCGCAGTAGTAGGATTGATGATAGTCGCACTGGCTGGATGTAGCACACAAAGTTACATTGAAACCAGTGCTGGTTTGAGTGATAATTCGGTTGATAAGACTGCAGCGGCCCGAAGCCGTCTAGCCTTAGGCTTAAAGTATATTGAAATTGAAAACTATCAACAGGCGAAAATTAATCTTGATAAAGCCGTTCATTATGAGCCAGACAATGCGGATATTTATTTAGCTTATGCGTATTACTATCAGAAGGTAAAAGAGCATAAACAAGCCGAAGAAGCCTATTTATATGCCCTCGACCTTGCACCTGATAATGGTAATATTCATAATAATTTTGGTGTGTTCCTATGTGGAATAGCGCGTTTTGATGAAGCAGAAAGCGAATTTTTAACTGCAATCGCGTCTCCACGTTATAATAAAATTGCGAATAGTTATGAAAATGCGGGGCAATGTGCACTTGAAAATGGCGATGAATCGCAGGCATTAACCTACTTTCAGTCATCTCTTGCACATGCACCGCAAAATTTAGACGTACGGTTATCAGTTACTGAATTACACTATATGCTGGCCGATTATGCGATGGCCAAGCAGCAATTAACAAAATATGAGTCAGTAACGAAGGTAACCGCACGCAGTCTTTGGTTGGGCTTTAATATTGCAGAAAAACAGAATGATTTGGCTGCTACTGAAGTATACAGTCGCCAATTATTAGCCCAATTTCCGTTAGCGACCCAAACACAAAAATATATTACAAATGACTATTGATTTAGAAACTTTAAAAAATGCAGATGAATCCGCTGAATTGCAAGATAATATCGACGTGATAACTGCTGGTCAGATATTACGAGATGCACGTATTGCATTAGGTATTAGCGTGCAGCAAGTCAGTGATAATATTAACTTAAAATTATCTGTTATTAACAACATTGAAAAAAATGTGCTTGATAAAGATATTTCACAAACCTTCATACGTGGTTATATTCGCTGTTATGCCCGCTATTTAAACATTCCCGAAGATGATGTGCTTCGCGCTTATAATTGCCATAATGCAGAATGTGAACAACAAGCCGAGCTACAAAGCTTCTCGCGCCGAACGAAACTAGAAGCATATGATAACCGCCTAATGCTTGTCAGTTACGGCATCGTCGGTTTTATGCTTGTCGTATTCTTAATTTGGGGATTAGGCACTGATGAGGCCGATATTGTAGTCCCTGATCCTGTAGCAATACAAACCCTCGAATCAGTTGAATCACCTGAAGTCGTTGGTGCTGTAACCGTTATTGAGGACGAAGCGCCTTCACTTGTTGCACCAGCACTAGACGTTACTGAGCCAACTGTCGACGAGGTCGAAAAATTAGCACTAGCTGTAGTCGCTGAGCAACCTGCCGCGACTACATCATCTGTCACTAATATTCTTGATAATAAAGTGATTGCACCTCAGTCGTTACTTCTTACGTTTATGGGTGATTGCTGGGTTCAAATTAAAGACAGTAACGGTAAAACGCTTTCGACAGGTGTGAGAAAAGCCGGTCAGACAATCCAACTACAAGGGTTAGCACCATTATCAATTAAACTAGGCGCGCCAGAGCAAGTAACAATGAGTTATGCTGGTGAGCCAGTTGATTTATCAACCTTTAAACAAGGTCGACTTGCTAAATTTAAATTACCTTTTGAAGCTTAATTAACGAGTTATAAATATGCATCAGGAAAGTCCAATTATTCGCCGCCAATCGAAACAGATCATGGTTGGTAAGGTACCTGTTGGTGGCAATGCACCGATTGCAGTACAGTCAATGACAAATACCTTGACGACGGATGTGGCTGCAACCGTTGCTCAGATTAAAGCATTAGTCGCCGTTGGTGCTGACATTGTTCGTGTTTCCGTGCCAACAATGGATGCAGCAGAAGCATTCAAACAAATTAAACAACAAGTTGATGTGCCACTTGTGGCGGATATTCACTTTGACTACCGTATCGCGCTTAAAGTCGCTGAGTACGGCGTTGATTGCTTACGTATTAACCCTGGTAATATCGGTAACGAAAGTCGTATCCGTTCTGTGGTTGATTGTGCCAAAGATATGAATATTCCAATTCGTATTGGTGTTAACGGTGGCTCATTAGAACGTGAAATTCAAGAAAAATACGGCGAACCAACACCAGCCGCATTAGTTGAATCGGCAATGCGCCACGTTGATATTCTGCAGCGTTTGAACTTCGATCAGTTTAAAGTCAGTGTTAAAGCATCGGATGTATTTCTGGCGGTTGAATCTTACCGTCAGTTAGCGAAACTGATCGAACAACCTCTGCATTTAGGTATTACTGAAGCGGGTGGTTTCAGAAGTGGTGCGGTTAAATCATCGGTTGGTCTTGGTATGTTACTGGCAGAGGGTATCGGTGATACGTTACGTATTTCCTTGGCGGCCGATCCAGTTGAAGAAATTCGCGTTGGCTTTGATATTCTAAAATCATTACGTATCCGTAGCCGTGGTATTAACTTTATTGCTTGCCCGACCTGTTCTCGTCAAGAGTTTGATGTGATCAGTACCGTGAATGCATTAGAAGAGCGTTTAGAAGACATTATTATCCCAATGGACGTGTCTATCATCGGTTGTGTGGTTAATGGACCGGGTGAAGCAGAAGCTGCACAAATTGGCGTTACGGGCGGCAGTAATAAGAGCGGTTACTATCTTGATGGCAAACGTCAGAAAGAACGTTTTGATAATAATGATATGATTGATCAGCTAGAGGCTAAAATTCGTGCAAAAGCAGCGATGATGGACCCTAAAAATATCATCGTAACTGACGCTAAAGCGTAATTTTACCGTAAAGGTGTTGAAATGAGGATAAATATCCGACTAACACCTTTGAATATTTTACCTCGACGTAGAAACTCCTTATAATCTGGGGTTATATGTCTTTTTTAATTTTCGAGAGTGACCGTGGCTAAACCTATCCAAGCAATTCGTGGCATGAATGATTGCTTACCAGAACAAACGCCGGTATGGCAAAAAGTAGAATCAGTATTACGTGATACTGTTGCAGCCTATGGCTACTCTGAAATTCGTATGCCAATCGTTGAATCTACGAATCTATTTAAGCGTGCGATCGGCGAAGTAACAGACGTTGTTGAAAAAGAAATGTACACGTTTGATGACCGTAACGGTGACAGCCTAACATTACGCCCTGAAGGCACAGCGTCAACAGTGCGTGCTGGTATTCAAAATGGTTTGTTGTATAACCAAGAGCGTCGTATGTGGTACATAGGTCCTATGTTCCGTCACGAGCGTCCTCAAAAAGGTCGTTACCGTCAATTCCACCAATTCGGTGTTGAAATTTTTGGTCTTAAAGGTGCGGATACTGATGCAGAAGTTATTTTATTAACGGCGCGTCTGTGGAGACTACTTGGTATTGAGCAACATGTGACATTACAGCTTAATTCGCTGGGTTCGTCTGAAGAGCGTAGTGCGCATAAAGACGCATTAATTAGCTTCTTAGAAGGTTTTAAAGATCAGCTTGATGAAGAAAGCCAACGTCGTATGTACACTAATCCATTACGTGTACTGGATAGCAAAAATCCCAACGTACAAGCATTGCTTAACGATGCTCCAAGCTTAGCTGATTATTACGGTGAAGAAACTAAAGCGCACTTTAGTGGTCTATGTAAGATATTAGACAGTGCGGGTGTTAAATATCAAATCAATAATCGTTTAGTGCGCGGCCTTGATTATTATAACTACACTGTATTTGAATGGGTGACAGAAAGCCTAGGCGCACAAGGTACAGTTTGTGGTGGTGGTCGTTATGATGGTTTAGTTGAACAACTCGGTGGTAAAGCAACTCCTGCAGTTGGTTTTGCATTGGGTATCGAACGCCTCGTATTATTATTAGAAGCATTAGAATTAACCGCTGATATTGCTGGCGTTGTTGATGTTTATATCGCAGCATTAGGCGACGGTGCAGATATTCATGGTATGTTATTAGCAGAACAGTTACGCGATCAAATGCCGAATGTGAAATTTATGATGCATAACGGCGGCGGTAACTTTAAGAAACAACTTAAACGAGCTGATCAAAATGGCGCTAAAGTAGCACTTATTCTGGGCAGCGACGAAATCGAAAATAAACAAGTGACTGTGAAAGATCTGACTGGTAAAACAGAGCAGCAAACTATCGCAGTAACTGAATTAGTAAACCAATTAACAACGCTACTAAACAAGTAACAACTAATTAATACTGTTTATTGGTGTTTAAAAAATTAAGGGTGAGACGTGGAAGGTTACGCTACTGAAGAACAACAAGTTGAAGCGCTGAAATCATGGTGGAAGTCCCATGGTAATGCGGTCATTTTTGGGACTGTGCTAGGCTTAGCTGGCTTAGTTGGTTTTCGTTATTACAACGATAGCCAGTTAACAGTACAAGAAGAACGCTCGGCTGCTTATGATACTGTTGTGACTGAATTATCTGAAAATGGACTTGCAGCAAAGGCGACAACTCAGACGTTTATTGATGCGAACAGCGGTAATGCTTACGCCACATTAACTGCATTGCAACTTGCCGCTGAAGCAGTGAAAAAACAAGACTTTACGGAAGCTGAAAAGCAACTTAGCTGGGTAGCGACAAACAGTAATCAAGCAAGTATCTTACCGATTGCTAATATTCGTCTAGCACGAGTGCAAGCGCAGCTACAAAATTTTGATATTGCACTGGCGACACTGGATAAAGTGACTCTTGATACATTTGCGAGTAAAAAAGCAGAAGTAAAAGGTGATATCTACGTACAACAAGGCGATTTAAACGCGGCTCGTAGTGCTTATGAAGCAGCCTTAGCGGGTGTCGGTGCGAATACTCAGTTGTTACAATTAAAACTTGATGACCTTGCTATTGCAGACGTTGCAGATGATCTTGATGCTGCTATCGCAGGAGAGCTGAATGACCAATAAGCTGAGAACACTTACCACAGCTGCGGTACTTTCGGTTTTTTTACAAGGTTGTTCTTTATTTAGTGATGATGAGGAAGTGTATTCACCACTGCCTGTCATTCAAGCTGAATTTACGCCAGAAATTGAATGGCGTAAGAGCATCGGCTCGGGTGTTGGCGAGTATTACTCTCAGACACGAACCTTACTTGTAAATGGTCAGCTTTTTGCCGCAAGTCGTGACGGTTTAGTGAAAGCGTTGGACCCGATTTCAGGTGATGAAATTTGGACTCAAGACTTATCTGAACAAGCGGTATTTAACCGTTTTGATGACAGTGATAATGCGTTACTGTCGGGTGGTATAGCTGCTGGTTATGGCATGGTATTTGTTGGTAGTGAAAATGCAGTATTATTTGCGTTAAACGACAAAACCGGTGACGTGATCTGGCAAGTTGAAACCGATGGTGAAGTGATCGCGAGTCCTGTGGTTGATGAAGGCCTTGTTATTATCCAAACTGGCAGTGGTAGCTTGGTTGGTTTTGACGTTCAGACGGGTGAACAGCGTTGGATCCAAAGCTCAGAATTACCTGCTTTGACTTTACGTGGTAATAATTCGCCAATCACCACTAATGGAGCAGCGATTTATGGTCGCAGTGATGGTAAACTAGCGGCAGTATTTCTTGCTAATGGTCGATTGATCTGGGAAGTGAATGTTGCCAAGCCAAAAGGCGCGAATGACATTGACCGTCTCGTTGATGTGAATGGCCAAGCAGTAGCGCGTGGTACTGATGTTTATACATCTGCTTTTAATGGCGAGTTAATGGCGATTGAATTACGTTCTGGTAAGGTGCTTTGGAAACGTGCTTACGCGTCGGTAAAAGATCTTACTGTGGCGGGCTTCGAGCTGTTTTTAACTGATACGGAAGGTCGTATTCATGCAATTGACCGTCGTAATGGCCTTACTTTATGGTCACAGAATCGCTTAGCACTACGTGGTGTAACTGCACCCGTTGTCTCGGGTAACAATATTGTTGTCGGTGATAAAGAAGGCTATTTGCATTGGTTAGATCGTAAAACCGGTAAGTTGGTTGCACAACAATTAATTGATAGTGATGGACTATTTTCTAAAGCATTGAACTCAGAAAAATACCTCTATGTTCAAAGCCGCAGTGGTGAATTGGTTGCTGTAAAGAAACCAATTTAAATCCCTAGATAGAATACCATCAACATAATTTATTGCGCCGAGAGGCGCATTTTGTCCTTTTAAATAAGTGACTTTCATTTTACTAGAGCCGTATTGAGGCTGAGGTTATATATGACCCCTGTAATTGCATTGGTTGGACGCCCTAATGTTGGTAAATCAACATTGTTCAACCGCTTAACTCGTACCCGGGACGCACTTGTTGCCGATTTCCCAGGGTTAACTCGTGACCGTAAATATGGACAAGCTAACTTAGCTGGTCGTGAGTTCATTGTTGTTGATACCGGCGGTATTAATGGCGATGAAGAAGGGATTGATGCAAAAATGGCTGATCAGTCGTTACTTGCGATCGAAGAAGCTGATGCCGTATTATTTATGGTAGATGCTCGAGCAGGCCTAATGGTAGCTGATCAAGCAATTGCCGAACATTTACGTAAGCAAGAGAAAAAAGTATTTCTTGTTGCCAACAAAGTCGATGGCCTTGATGGCGATGTTGCTGTTGCTGAATTCTATGCGCTTGCACTTGGTGATATCTACCAAATTGCTGCATCGCAAGGTCGTGGTACTAATATTCTTATTGAAGAAGCATTAGCACACGTTCACGTTGCTGATGCTGAAGATGAGGAAGAATTCTCTGACGCAGACCCTTTTGTAAATGGTGAGTTATTACCAGAGGAAGAGGAAGATGAGCAAACTGCAGAAGATTATGCGCGTTTACCAATCAAACTAGCCATGATTGGTTGTCCTAACGTTGGTAAATCAACGTTGGTTAACCGTATTTTAGGTGAAGAGCGTGTTGTTGTTTACGATATGCCGGGAACCACCCGTGACAGTATCTATATTCCGATGGAGCGTGACGGTCGTAACTACATGCTTATCGATACTGCTGGTGTACGTCGTCGTAAAAATATTAATGAAGCGGTTGAGAAGTTCTCGATTGTTAAAGCATTACAAGCAATTGATGATGCGAACGTTGTATTAATGGTATTTGATGCACGTACTGGTGTAACAGCACAAGATCTAACTTTGTTAGGCTTTGCAATTAACTCTGGTCGCTCAATTGTGATTGCGGTGAATAAGTGGGATGGTTTAGATACTGACGTGAAAGATCGTATTAAATCTGAACTGGATCGTCGTTTAGGCTTTATTGACTTTGCACGTATTCACTTTATCTCTGCATTACACGGTACTGGTGTCGGTCACTTATTTGAATCGATTACAGAAGCATTTGATTCATCAACTAAACGTGTATCAACGTCTATGTTAACGCGTATTGTACGTATGGCTGTGGATGATCATCAGCCGCCAATGCATGCTGGTCGTCGTGTTAAGCTACGTTATGCGCACGCGGGTGGCTATAATCCACCATTGATTGTTGTGCATGGTAATCAAGTAACAAAATTAGCGAATTCATATCGCCGTTATTTGATCAACTACTTCCGTCGTTCATTAAAAATCATGGGTACACCGATTAAGGTTGAATTCCGTGACAGTGATAATCCGTTTGCAGATAAGAAAAATAGCTTATCATTATCGCAACAGAAAAAACGTCGCCGCATGATGTCGCACTATAAGAGTAAAAAATAATAGCGTAAGTTGTTATTGATAGAAAGGTCTGTTTTTACAGGCCTTTTTTTATGCTTGAAAATCAGTAACAGGAATATTTAAATCATATTTGCGGTGTTTAATTGTATACCTTAGCGCAAAGACTGATACTATTTGTGATTAACTGAATGTCTGTATTTATGCAGCAGATATTCAGTGCAGCACTACACTATTAGTAGTGTTAGATGTAAATAGGGATATAGGTTCATGATTATGGATAGCGTGAGAGGTTTTGTTTGACCATCGTTGCAGTCGTGTATTTTTCGGCGTCAGGTTCAACTCAGGCGCTGGCTCGAGAAGTGATCTCAGGTATTAACACCGTTGAAGATGTTAAAGTCATTGAATGCCCGGTACAAACTTGGGACATGTTTGAAGGCCGCTTTGATAATGATGAGTTGATGTGTTTACTGGATAATGCCGATGCCATTATATTTGGTTCACCAACTTATATGGGCGGTGTTGCAGGTCAGTTTAAAGCGTTTGCCGATGCGACAAGTGAGCGCTGGGATAGCCAGCAATGGCGTAATAAATTTGCTGGTGGTTTTACCGTCGGTAGTTGCCTTAACGGCGATCAGGCAAACACAGTTCAATATATGGCGACATTAGCCAGTCAGCATGGCATGTTATGGATTGGGCTCGATATTGCGGGTGGTTATAATAGCGTGGGGCTAAATCGTCTAGGATGTCAGTTAGGTGTTGTTGGTCATAATCCTGAAGGGGAAGTACACCGCAGTGATCTGGATACCGCGAAATACTTAGGCCGTCGTATTGCGATCATAACAAAGACCTGTGCCTATGAATTACAGGCCTTATCGTTATAATTATTTACTCATTAATATCGACGGTGAATCATCGTCGTTTTAGGCTGTTAAACGCTTAACGAGTTGGCTAACAAGTAGTTCTGCCCCCATTAAGTCATCATTATCAAAACGACCAATGCTTGGACTGTCTATATCCAGCACTCCGATCAACTTATCGTTAACAACAATCGGTACCACTATTTCTGAGTTGCTGGCGGCATCACAGGAAATATGGCCTGGGAAGTCATGCACATCCGTTACTAGTTGTGTCTGTAATGTACTTGCAGCTGTACCGCAAACACCTCGGCCAACCGGAATACGAATACAAGCAGGTAGACCTTGGAAAGGACCTAATACTAACTCGTCATTTTCGTAAAGATAAAAACCCGCCCAATTAATATCTTCCAGCTCCATGAATAATAAAGCACTTAGGTTAGCTAAGTTGGCAATTAAGTTTGTTTCTTCAGCCATTAAAGCGTCTGCTTGCTGGGCTAGACGCTGATAAAGTTGGGTTTTAGACATGTATTCCCTTTATGAATAGATAAGATGAAAATAGAAGGTACACCTTATCGATGATAATAATGTGTATCTTAGCTGATGATTATATTGTCATAAAAATCATATTGGATTTAGCGGGTTCGTTAGGACTAAAAAACAGTGATAAGATATAGCGTAATTTACTGATAATGTGTTTACTAAATGCGAACATAGTAGATCCTCGTCATATTTACAGCTTAGTTGATACCTACTGTAGAGTATAATGATAGCGGTTACTTTACCTCTTATTTAGTATTTATCCTGTTTCATCGATTGAAGTTAGAAATTCATGCATATATACCTTGTTACCCACGAGAGAGAGTTCTCGCGCCGCAGTAATACCGGCAAATTAGTTAAACAGTTTCTCCCCGATGAAACAAGTGTTGTGCCTTGGCGTCGTAAAGAACCCGATAATAAATTGTTAACGGCGATCAAGTCCGGCCGGGTGGCAATTTTGGCACCAGACGCAGAAGGCGAACATGAAATAAGTGATTTTGATAGTTTGGTATTGCTGGATAGCACCTGGCAAGAAGCCCGGAAAATGTATAGTCGCAGTGACTATTTAAAAGATTTACCTAAGGTCACCTTAACCGCGCCACAAGCATCTGAGTTTATTTTACGCGCTAATCAAGTTGACGGCGGGTTAAGTACCGTTGAATGTGTGATCGAGCTGCTACGCCTGCAGCAACGCGAACTAGAAGCGGAGCAACTAAGATTAGAATTTAAGGCATTTATTCGCGCTTGTTTATAAACGCTTGTCGGTAATTCTTTGGTGTACTCTCTGTCCAACGTCGAAAGGCTTTATAAAATGCAGCCGGTGTGGCAAAGCCCAATAAATATGATATTTCACTGAAGGTAAGTTGGGTATCACGGACATAACTCAATGCCAGACCTTTTCTTGTTTTATCCATGATACCTTGATAGTTAGTATTTTCTTTGTATAAGCGGCGTCTTAACGTCCAGGCTGATGTCCCTAGCAGTGCCGCTACTTGATTAATGTCGGGCATGTTACCCACCAAGTTATGACTGACTTTTTCGATAACCTTCGTTTGCCAATCCTGATTTTGTTGCAGTTGTTGTAGCTCATTTTGGCATAACTGCTGGGCTTGCAGATAACTGCTCATACAAGCATCGGGTAATGGTGTTTTGATATGCTGACTATTCAATACTAAGCCATTAAATGTGGAATCAAAAATAACTGGGCATTGGAAAAATGCGTGATAGCGTTCGCTGTTCTTTGGTTCTGGGTATTCAATATGCACTGCTTTTATAATATTAACAGGCTGGGTTAAGTGAATGGTTCGAGAGGTTAGTAAGGTGAACCAGCTTGCCAAAACAGAATCCACCACAAAATAATTATAGGGGTTATAAGGGGCAATCGAATAAAAGGTGAGTGTCGGCTCTGGCGTTGTGATAAACGTTGAATGACCCCGTACATTTTGACTTAACAAACTTTCATATTGGGCGAGTACTTGTGCCATGGTGCTAATATTAATGGCAGACATACAGGCAAACCCCAGCATACCGTAATGTTGAAAGCAGACATTTTCGCCCATCAGTAAACCTAGGTCTTCGCGCCCCGTTTGTTGCATTAACTCAAAACCTATACGCATATATTTTGGAATAGATAAGCGACCATGATGGGCACTGAGTTGTGCGATGGAGACATTGTATTTGGCTAAAATAGGATTGATATCGCAACTGAGCTTATTACTGGTTAAACTCATTTGTTGCAAAAAATTAACCGAAATATCCCCTAAGCTTACTTTTGAATTTATTGCTTCCGTCATTGAATCTATATCCGTCATCACACATGCTAGTCAAGAATTCATCTTTGCTAACTAAAGATAATTAATTGTATATCATGAGCATTGTATCCGTCGTGCTTTAACGCTACTTTTAACAAAATAAGAACGAATAAATTTTTAATAAAATAAAAATAATAAACTCTGAACCAAATAGCCAAAGCAATGGGGTGAACTATGTCAGCACAAAATAATTATCCAAATTTATTAACACCACTCGATCTGGGTTTTACCCAATTGAAAAACCGCGTATTAATGGGTTCCATGCATACAGGACTTGAGGAAGTTAGCAATGGTTTTACCCGTATGGCAGCTTATTTTGCCGAACGTGCAGCAGGTGGTGTTGGCCTGATTGTGACTGGCGGTATTGGACCTAATCCTGAAGGCGCTGTGTTTCAAGGCGGCTCTAAAATGGATACCGTTGAAGAAGCTGAAGCGCATAAAGAAGTAACCGCTGCGGTGCATGACGCGGGTGGTAAAATTTGCATGCAGATTTTGCATGCTGGTCGTTATGCGTATAGCAAGCAACCTGTCGCGCCATCAGCAATCCAAGCTCCAATTAACCCAGCGCGTCCACGTGCGCTAACAACTGAAGAAGTATATCAACAGGTCGCTGCATTTGTTCACTGTGCCGGACTTGCGCAATCAGCGAATTATGATGGTGTTGAAATCATGGGTTCGGAAGGTTATTTAATTAACCAGTTTATTGTTGAACACACG
This sequence comes from Moritella sp. JT01, assembly GCF_001574435.1. Classification (GTDB taxonomy): domain Bacteria; phylum Pseudomonadota; class Gammaproteobacteria; order Enterobacterales; family Moritellaceae; genus Moritella. The sequence goes on along the minus strand of NZ_LOCN01000030.1, from coordinate 16,169 downwards.
AATCAACGTGACGATGAATGGGGTGGCAGTTTCGAAAACCGTATCCGTTTCCCCGTTGAAATTGTAAGACAGGTACGCGAAAAGGTCGGCACTGACTTTATTATTATTTATCGTTTGTCTATGTTGGATCTCATTGAAAAAGGCAGCTCATGGCAAGAAGTCGTGGCGCTGGCAAAAGCCATTGAGAAAGCGGGGGCAACCATCATTAATACAGGTATCGGTTGGCATGAAGCACGTGTACCAACGATCGTTACTAAAGTACCAAGAGCGGCATTTACAAAAGTGACCGCAAAATTAAAAGGGGAAGTATCAATCCCTTTGATCACAACAAACCGCATTAACACCCCCGAGATCGCAGAGTCAGTGCTTGAGCAAGGTCATGCAGACATGGTGTCGATGGCGCGCCCATTTTTAGCCGACCCTGAGTTTGTGAATAAAGCAGCGGCAGGTAAGAGTGATGAGATCAATACTTGTATTGGCTGTAATCAAGCATGTCTAGATCATACCTTTAGTATGAAATTAACCTCTTGTTTGGTTAACCCACGGGCTTGTCGTGAAACGGAATTAAATTATGTGAAATCACCGGTGAGCAAGCGAATTGCAGTGGTCGGTGCTGGTCCTGCAGGATTAGCGTTTGCAACCGTAGCAGCTCAACGTGGGCACAAGGTTACTATTTTTGATGATAAGTCTGAACTGGGTGGGCAGTTTAATGTAGCCAAGCAAGTACCGGGTAAAGAAGAGTTTTATGAGACATTACGTTACTTCACAACGATGACGACGAAGCTTGGCGTAGAAATCATGTTGAATAAGCGTGTTTCAGCAGATGAGCTTATCGCTAACGGTTTTGATGATGTTGTATTAGCGACAGGTATTGCGCCACGTACACCAGCTATTGAAGGTATTAGCCATAGCAAAGTATTGTCTTACCTCGATGTGCTACGAGATAAAAAATCGGTAGGGAGTAAGGTTGCCATTATTGGTGCTGGTGGTATTGGTTTTGATGTAGCGGAATACCTTGCCCATGATCATCAATCAACAGCGCCTGCAGCCAGTCAGGATATTGATACCTTCATGCGTGAGTGGGGGGTTGATTTAACGATGCAAAATCGCGGTGGTTTAATGGCTGCTGAAAAACCGGCTGCGGCACGTGAAATTTATTTATTACAACGCAAAGCCAGCAAGGTTGGTGCTGGGTTAGGTAAAACCTCTGGTTGGGTGCATAGAGCCGGTCTTGCGAGTAAGAAGGTGGTCATGATGAATAGTGTTGAGTACATTAAAGTGGATGATCAGGGCCTACATATTCAGGTTGCTGGTGAACCTCAGGTATTGAATGTTGATCATATTATTGTATGTGCTGGGCAAGACCCATTACGAGAACTACAGGCGCAGTTAGTCGCCGCGAAGCAACAAGTACACTTGATTGGTGGCGCGGATGTGGCCGCTGAGTTAGATGCTAAGCGCGCGATAAAGCAAGGTTCTGAGTTAGCTGCAATGATTTAAAGTGAAGAAATAAGGTTTATATTAATAAAAAACTCAGCGGGTATTATCCGTTGAGCGTTTTATTGTTGCAGGATAAAATGGCTGTTATATATGATAAATGATAAAAATAGAACGAATTAACTAAATATGAGTGCCATAGTTAAAATTTGTTCTACTCTTTAAAATGGAATTTAACTTTTATGATGAGTGTAACAATGCCTAAAAAACTCTGTTATTTATTAGAACTGCCAGATTCTAAGGTGACATTCAGTGTCTTACTCATGGCTGATAATGTTTGCTTGTCTGTTGCAGGTATTGATGAGTGTTATGCCATTGATCGCCTCATGATCGTTGAAAACCCGAGTGCGCAATTACAAGGTTATTATATTTGTGATTATGCAACACCCGTCTGGTCCCTCGAAGATCTATCATTGCAGGATATCGGTTTGCTTTCTGCTAACTTTGGTTTGTTAATTGAACATGAATATAATGATATTTACGCGATGGAAGCACATCATGTCATTGATTCTGAAAAATATCAGTCAATTAAAACCTGATTTATAATTTAAATTTCACATTTATTTTTTCTTAATCGTGCTATAACAGTGTGTACTCAGCGAGATTAGCTGTCTGTGATGTGAAGAGGAAATGATGGCCAAACTGAAAAATGAAAAAAAATTATTTAAAGCTGCGATCGCATTAGGTACTCAGTACCTACAGCAACGCGGTAGTACATTTACAACGACAGATCCAGAAGACGTTAAAGCGCAATATATCTATAAAGCCTTAGTGTTTGATAAACTGATGCAGCCTTTGGCTAAAGATCAAGAAACCACTCTCAATATTAAACATAAATTAGCCATTTGGATATCTCGAAAATTACCAGCTGACCACCCTTTACTTACCAGCGAATAATAATGCAATGTTGGGCTGAATACGTGATATAACGTGTTCAGCCCATTTTTATTGGTGCTTAATGATGTTGTAAGAATAACGTCGCGGCTTTAATACCTGCGCTATAATCGCCCTCTAGTGTGCTAACTTGACGTGTTAACGTGGGCGTTTGCAGTTCTTCATCAGGCGCTATTTCGATAATATTGATACCTGCTGGTGGATTACGCATAAATTCGCAAGTACTGTTGTATTCTTTGCTGTAATTATCAAGCAATTTGGTGAGTACTGTATCGTGTCTAACCCAGAACGTAAGTAGGCGTTCTAAAACGGATAGTTTTTCTACCCAACGTCGAGTTCTGGTCCTTATCACAATAATATTATTGGCACCTAAGTCGACCGCCTTTTTTACCGGTATAGGATCAACTAAGCCACCATCAATGTGGATGTCATCTCCAAGTTTTACTCCGGGACGAAAAACGATAGGTAGCGCGCATGACGCGATGATTTGTTGGAACCATTGGCTGGGGTCCGCTATTTGATAACTTGCTTCACCTTTTGATCTATCACAACTGGTGATGACAAATGGACGTGAGTTTAGCCGTTGTTTCGCTTTGTTTAGGTCTATTGGATCATGGAATGCTAATAAATCATGTAATTCTCTAAGTTCCATGGCATTTCCGCCTTTTAAAAAGCGAGTCCAATTGACAAAAGTCGTTGATTTAGCAAGATGATTAATGAGTCTAACTGAATATTTTTTTTGTCCTGCGATAAACGCGGAGAGGTTTAGCGTCCCTGCTGAACTACCAATAAACAGATCAAAGGGGTCATAGCCTTGATCTAAAAAGGTATCTAACACTCCTGCGGTAAATACGCTACGCATACCGCCACCTTCTACAACAAGTGCTGTTTTTATCATAGCAACCTCGATATATTGCGCTTGCTTTAACAAGCCTAGAGTAAATACCAATATTTGTAGTATTTGTAGTATTTGTGTTATTTGATAAATATTTTATCGTTGATAAGTATTGAACAGTACTGTGACAGCTAAATTAAGCAGGGATGATGATACGGTGACAAAAACTAGAATAGCGAGACTAATAATGAGGAGCTACGCGGTTAATAACCCATGAAAAAAGCGTTAATAACCACGTATTATTGAATAACCGAATTATTTTGAATTAATGAAAGCTAATGCATCATTAAGTGTTTGTTGTGGGATCTCTTCCATAGGTACATGACCAGCGTTTGGATAAGTAATTAAGCTTGATCCTGGGATGTTTGCTAACCATTGCTCGCTGAGTTTTTGTGGTACCCAAATGTCTTTGTGACCCCACATTAATAGAGTCGGTGCCGTAATCGATTCAAAGTCTAACGGAGATTGTTTATTATTCTTTTCATTTAACATGGCAATCGTATTGGCGTAGGCTTGTTTAGCTCCTGGACGCAAAGAGAGATGAATATAACGGTCCATATTTTCTTTGGTGATTAGATCTTGATCACCGTATACGTCCTTAACTCCCATTGCGATAATGAAAGGAGGAAACACATTGGCTACCAGTGCATTGATACCGGGCATACTGGCAAAGCTTAAAATAAACGGCAGATCCTGTGGCGCGCCAGCAGGATCAATAAGGATAAGTTTTTTTATTTTATCAGGATAGTTCGCTGCATAATAAGCAGAAACATAACCGCCGAGGGAATTGCCTACCAGAATAAAGTCATCGAGTTTCAATTGGGCAATAAATTGCTCAAAAGATGAGTGTAATAGCGCTTCAGAGAAGTCGTCTGGATTTTCTGGACCACCAGTTAAACCAAAGCCTGGCATATCAAGGCTGATGATCCGGTACTTATCTGCTAAGCCTTTATTCCATTCCTTCCAAGTATGCAGTGATGATAAAATACCGTGTATTAATACAATCGGTTGACCATTAGGATTGCCTTCGTCACGGTAATGAATGCGCATTCCATTAACATCCATCCATTGTGACTGCTCGTTGGCGTACAAAGCATTGAGATCTTCTATCGGCATTTCGCCAACCCCCCAAACGCTACTCACACTTGGACTCGCGGCGACTGCCTGCTGCATACTGGTACAGCCGGTTAAGCTAAGGCTTGCGGTAACGGTTAAGGCCACTGCTAGCGGTAATATTTTAGGTCGTTTAAATTTTATCATTATCACTGTTTCATCCTTGAAATTCAGGTTGCTTGTGCAAAAAAATGAACAAAGTGATTAATCATAAACGAGTTTATTTTAAACTAATGCCTAATTTTATCACTAAGTGTCATTATGTAGTGTCGTGATTTAAAATTAAAAAAGGCCCAGTACTTATAGCAAGTACTGGGCCTTTTTTTCTTGATTTTTACTTAATAATGTAGCGCGTTACCGCCAATATTATTTAGCTAAAGATTCAGTCAGATTAGGACGGATCTTAGCAAGCATATCTTTAAGTACACGTGGTGATGCAGCAACTGAGTTACCAGACTTGAAGAAGTCATGGCCGCCAGCGAAATCAGTGACGATAGCGCCTGATTCAGTAGCGATTAAGTTACCCGCTGCAGTTTCCCAAGGCTTTTGACCCATGCTCCATAAACCGTCGATACGACCAGCTGCTAGGTAAGCAAGGTTAAGTGCAGGACAACCAGATGCACGGATATCAGCACATTCAGTGAATAATGCGCCGAAGATGTTCATGTAAGTATCTTGCTGATGCTTCATGCTGTGTGGGAAGCCTGTCGCTAAAACAGTACCAGATAAATCTTTAGCAGAACCAGCACGTAAACGGAAACCGTTTAATTGAGCGCCTTTACCACGACAAGCAGAGAAAATTTCATCACCGATAGCATCAAAGATAACAGCAACTTCAGCTTTACCTTTAACGTGTAAAGCAACAGATACTGCGAAGTGTGGAATACCTTTGATAAAGTTAATATGACCGTTTAGTGGGTCAATGATCCACTGGTAGTCTGTATCTGCACCAGTAGTCGCACCGCTTTCTTTTGCGATGATCGTATGCTCAGGGTAAGCTTTTTTAATTGTAGCGATAATAGCTGCTTCAGCTTCTTTTTCTACGTTAGTCACAAAATCATTTGTGCCTTTTTGCTCAACCTTAGTTTTACCAGGATCGCCATAAGCTTTTACGATTACATTGCCTGCGTCACGCGCAGCACGGATCGCGATTGTTAGCATCGGATGCATACTATTACCACCAAATTTTTGAAAGAACGGGAATTAGGGCGCGGATTATACCCAACTTTGTTAAAATGTTCAAAAGTTATTTTGTCTTATTTCATTAATGCTACTTTACTCGGTTTTCGTATCGACTGGTGGTAATAAACACATTATAGATCGTCGATATATTCTAGGGATCTTATGCGTTTTTGTTCAGCTGTATTAAAGAGTGCATATCTTAAGTCATCTATGCGGGCTTCTTTATTTAAATGACTATCATCGTTCATAATTTGCCTTCTCTGAGTTAAGTATGACTTTATCTTGTTATCTAGCGCTGTTTCTTGATGTTCAAGTTCTGTCATTCTAACTGCAACCTCTGGCCCTATCGCTTCATAAGCTATATATCGCTGTTGTTCGTCGTCATAGTTTGCTATTTGATTTAGTTCTGATGTCACAAGATCATCTTGATAAACTCGACTAATTTCTTCTGGGAAGTTGGACAACTCTTCTTTAAGCTGGTAGCGATAGTCTTCTTGAGATACCGCAATAGATTTTAAATAGAGTTTTTTGATGGTGACTTGCCGATGTAAATTCTCGTTATTAAAAAGTAACTTTTGTTCTGCTGTGCTAAATAGGGCTAATTGTTTATCCCGTAATTCACTATCAAGACGTTCTAAATCATCAATATTAGGGTCTTGGTTTACATCTATCGAAAGTAAAGATTGTTTATATAACAGAAAACGTTCGAATAAATCATAATCTGCTGTGCTATATCGCTCTGGGTTGTTTGTTATGAATCTTTTGACGTTCGCTTTTAATTGTTCAATATCCATTTCTGTTTCATCAAAACCAGATAGAAAATAGTCAAACATATCTCGTAATGATGTTTGGTCAATCTCTGTGTCTTGCTGAGATGACGCTTGAATCGGTGAGCTATCGACGCGGACGGCTAATGGCATCGTTTTTTTATGCTTGATTGCTACTTCTGTGATCTTATTATTTTGTACTATTACTGCTGAATGAGTGGCTAACTTAATAGCCTTTACAGCCTGTTTATTTATCGGTTTATCATTCAATGTTAGATAGGCTACACTAGCAGCCGCTGCGATAACTGTGATTACTAGTGTAGCCTTTTTCATTCTATAAACCTTGTAGTTTTAAGCGGTTTGCATGTTGACGGTACAGACTTGGAACAGAGAGGAATAATGCTGTATGGCCAAGCACCTGATTGATTTCATCAACATGGTTCATTCGATAAGTACCAATCACTTTACCTAAGTGAGTGCTACAAACGCCGACCATGCCATCATTGTCTTCACCACCGAGCCATGACGAACCAAAAGCGAGTAAACTTACAGCCTTTAGCGGTACATCAATTAGGGCATCTTTAGGACTCGTTACTAATCTGTTTCCAGTCCAAGAATAATAGTACACTTTGTGCTGTACATTATTCACTGTACTTATGACTACAGGGTCACCTTCACCACATGCTGTGGTAGGCACACCTTCTGGATATTTTTTATTAAACGCAAGCGATTTATATGTCGTTAATGCTTTTAAAGCGCCTACTGGGTCAACAGGAAGTGATGAACCACCGGATAAGAATTGCGCTATTTTTGATATGTAGCCGATAATAGTTGCACCAGCAGTATTAATCAAAGTGCCATCAGGCGCAACGCTATAGAATAAATCAGCGACTTTGGACCCCTTGTTCACACCACCAATACTTGTAACTGAAGCCACGAGTTCTGGCGCAACTGACGCAACATAGCGAGACGTTGGACCGCCATGACTGTGTCCGATAAGATTCACTTTACTTGCTCCACTCAGAGCCAAAAATTGTTTAACTTGTTGTAAAAGCTGCTCGCCTCTAATTTCGGTTGTATTGGTTGAAGATATTTGTGCGGTAAAAACTGTGGCACCATCTTGTCTTAGCTTTTGCGCTATTTTGTAAAAATAGTCATAACCTTGAATGTCATCAAAGCCTAAAAAACCATGTACGAGTACAATTGGATATTTGGTTTCTGTATAATTTGTAGCATTTGCATAATTGAGAAATGTTGTCGATAGCATTATTGCGATCATCATTAATCGTTTCATTTTTCCATCCTTAGATTAACTTTAGTTATATGAAATCATTGTGTTTTATTATTACGTGACGGAATGTCATATTCAATAGGGGGTATGTAAAAAAGAGATGTAAGTCAAAGTAAAAGTAAAAATAGATGAGAATAAGCAGGGGAGGTATTGGTATTGGGACAAGATATACCTTGTTTACTATGATAGAATCCGCGACCAGTAAATTAACAACTCCAGTAATAGTCTAACCACTGTTTTAAACTCGTAGTTTAAATGGCCTTTTTTCTATTATGCATCTTTGTAGGTATTCATTAATTATGTTAGCAAACGTAAAAGTTGTATTAGTCGGTACATCTCATCCTGGTAATATTGGTTCGGCAGCTCGTGCAATGAAAACAATGGGCTTCACGCAATTGGTATTAGTTGCACCTTTATGTGAAATTGATGAAAAATCAGTAGCATTAGCTGCTGGAGCTGCAGATGTATTAGAAAATGCAATCATCGTCGATACCTTAGAAGACGCTGTTGCTGAGTGTGGCCTTGTGATTGGCACAAGTGCACGTTCACGTACATTGCAGTGGCCAATGCTTGATTCGCGTGAAGCGGGTTTAAAGCTGATTGAAGAAGTGCCGAATTACCCTGTTGCATTAGTGTTTGGTCGTGAGCGTATTGGCTTGACCAATGATGAACTACAAAAATGTACTTATCATGTATGTGTTTCTGCAAACCCTGAATACAGCTCATTAAATTTAGCCATGGCAGTACAGATCTTAACGTACGAAACACGTATGGCATATCTTGCTACCAACACCTATCCAGAACAAGAAAACCCATATCCAAAGCAAGCAGAACTGGAAATGTTCCATACTCATCTTGAAGAGACATTATGGGATACTGGTTTTATTAATAAAGCCCATCCTGGAATCGTAATGAATCGTTTACGTCGACTCTTCACGCGTGCTCGTCCAGAAGCTGTTGAGCTAAACATCTTGCGTGGTGCACTCGTTTCTATTCAGCGTAACCTGAAGAAATAACATTAGATATCAAGTTGTTAATGGCTAAGATGCAATACCTGAGTAAATTACTCAGGTATATACTTGACCATTTCAGTCGGGTATGTAACCATAGTCTTAAATAACAGTTTTAGAGGTTGCTATGCGATTGACATCGAAAGGACGTTACGCCGTTACAGCTATGATTGATCTTGCATTGCACGCAGAAATGAAACCTGTACCACTGGCTGAAATATCTGAACGACAAAGTATTTCCCTGTCGTATTTGGAACAGTTATTCTCTCGATTACGTCGAAAGAAACTGGTAGCAAGTGCTCGAGGACCCGGTGGTGGCTATAAGTTAGGCATGTTACCTGGGCTGATTTCTGTCGGCATGATTATTGAAGCAGTTGATGAGAATGTAAAAGCGACTAGGTGTGATTCTTCGGGTGGTTGTAATGATGGAAAACGCTGTTTAACGCATTCACTTTGGGATGATTTAAGTGAGCGGATTAGTGATTTTCTTGATAACATATCGCTTGCTGATTTGATGGCAAATAGTGAGATAAAGCAGATTGTCAACGAACAAGATCATGACCGTCAAATGTTAAAAAAAATTGATGTGAATATTATTTGATAATTGTTTAATAAAAACATAATAGAATTATAATTATAATTATAAGTATGAATACCGTTAGCGTTTAACGGTGTTGTATGGAGCAATGACTAGATGAAAAAACCTATTTATTTGGATTATTCTGCCACTACGCCTGTAGATCCACGTGTAGCAGAAAAAATGATGCAATGCTTAACTATGGACGGCATTTTTGGTAACCCAGCGTCTCGTTCACATCGTTTCGGCTGGCAAGCTGAAGAAGCAGTAGACATTGCTCGTAATCAAATTGCAGATTTAGTAAATGCAGACCCACGAGAAGTTGTGATTACTTCGGGCGCAACTGAATCAAACAATCTTGCGATTAAAGGTGCTGCGCATTTCTATAAGAAGAAAGGCAAGCATATCATCACAAGTAAAATTGAGCACAAAGCTGTGCTGGATACTTGTCGCCAACTTGAGCGTGAAGGATACGAAGTAACTTATTTAGACCCAACACCTGAAGGTCTAATTACGGTTGAAATCCTTGAAGCTGCAATCCGTGAAGATACAATCATTGTTAGTATCATGCACGTGAATAACGAAATCGGTGCGATTAATGATATCGCTGCATTGGGTGAACTTTGTCGCTCTAAGAAAGTCTTATTCCATGTAGATGCTGCGCAAAGTGCGGGCAAATTACCAATCGATTTCTCTGAACTAAAAGTAGATATGTTATCGGTATCGGCACATAAAATTTATGGTCCTAAAGGTATTGGTGCATTGTACGTTCAACGTAAACCGCGTATCCGCCTAGAAGCGCAAATGCACGGTGGCGGTCATGAACGTGGTATGCGTAGTGGTACATTACCAACTCACCAAATCGTGGGTATGGGTGAAGCGTTCCGCATTGCTAAAGAAGAAATGCAAAAAGATCATGACCATGCTGAAGCATTACGTAAACGTTTCTGGGCAGGTATCGCAGGTATCGAAGAAGTATATCTAAATGGCCATGCTGAACAACGTATCGTAAGTAACTTAAACGTAAGCTTCAACTTTGTTGAAGGTGAGTCATTAATGATGGCACTGAAAGACCTTGCGGTTTCTTCTGGCTCTGCTTGTACATCAGCAAGTTTAGAACCGTCTTATGTACTACGTGCATTAGGTCTAAACGATGAAATGGCACACAGTTCAATTCGTTTCTCATTCGGCCGTTTTACGACTGAAGAAGAAGTGGATTATGCAACCAGCATCATTGAAGAAAACATCAGTAAACTACGTGAAATGTCACCTCTATGGGAGATGTTTAAAGATGGTATCGATTTAAGTACTATCGAGTGGGATCACCACTAATCGTTCACCCCTGTGTTTCACGAAGATTTATATTCAGTTTGAAGGAGTTATATCATGGCTTATAGCGAAAAAGTAATCGACCATTATGAAAACCCACGTAACGTAGGTTCATTTGATAAAAATGATCCATCAATCGCAACTGGTATGGTAGGCGCACCAGCGTGTGGCGACGTAATGAAGTTACAACTTAAAATTAATGATGAAGGCATTATTGAAGATGCTAAATTCAAAACTTACGGTTGTGGTTCTGCTATCGCATCAAGTTCTTTAGTTACCGAATGGGTAAAAGGCAAGAGCATTGAGCAAGCGGGTGAAATCACTAATATGACAATTGCTGAAGAGCTAGAATTACCACCAGTGAAAATTCACTGCTCAATTCTTGCTGAAGATGCAATTAAAGCCGCAATTGATGATTACAAAAAGAAAAGAGTGTCTTAGGAGCTAATATGGCTGTTACCTTATCAGACTCAGCTGCAGCACGTGTTGCCAGCTACCTTGATAAACGTGGTAAAGGTGCCGGTTTACGCCTAGGTGTGAAAACATCTGGTTGCTCTGGCTTGGCTTATGTCCTTGAGTTTGTTGACGCTATTGACGAGAACGATGAAGTTTTTGTTGAAAAAGGCGTTACCGTTATCGTGGATAAAAAAAGCCTCGTTTATCTTGACGGGATCGAGTTAGATTTCGTTAAAGAAGGCCTTAATGAAGGGTTTGAATTTAACAATCCCAACCTGAAAGGCGAATGCGGCTGCGGCGAAAGCTTCAACGTGTAATATTGATAAACCCAAATAACCTTGTTATTTGGGTTTTGTTTATTTAATCTATTCATTAAAGGTCGTCAGATGAACCATTTTGAGCTGTTTGGTTTACCCGTTAATTTTGAACTAGATAGTGCCCGTTTAGCAACAACATATCGAGAATTACAACGCACACTACATCCTGATAAATTTGCTAATAGCAGTGAGCGAGAGCGCTTATTATCGGTGCAAAAATCATCGCAAGTTAATGATGCTTATTCAATTCTTAAGTCGCCAATTCAACGTGCAGAATATATGCTCGCCGTTTGCCATGAAGATATTCGTGGTGAGCAAAAAACATTGCAAGATCCAATGTTTCTTATGCAGCAGATGGAACAGCACGAGCGTCTCGAAGATATCCCACATTCCGCTGATCCTGAACAAGAAATTGCAGACTTTGATGATGAACTAACCTTATCGATTAAAGCGTACCTGCAAGAATTTAATAAATTAATCAGCGCTGAGCATTATAACGACGCGGCAAATGTCGTGCGTAAATTAAAGTTTGTCTACAAACTACAAGCACAATTAAGTACACTTGAAGATAGTTTACTTGATTACTAATCAAATAATTTAAATTTAAGAACCTAAAACATGGCATTACTTCAAATTGCTGAACCGGGACAAGCGGCAGCACCTCATGAGCATAAACTTGCTGTTGGTATCGATCTAGGCACAACTAATTCATTAGTGGCAAGTGTCCGTAGTGGCAGTGCTGAAACGTTAGTTGATAAGAGTGGTCGGGATATTTTACCGTCAGTGGTTCGTTATACTATAGATTCAGTTGTGGTTGGTGACGACGCCGCACAACAAGCGATAACCGATCCAGAAAATACCATTTCTTCGGTAAAGCGTTTGATGGGCAAAGCATTCACTGATATTAATACAGCACGTATTCCTAATGTACTTGTTGAATCAGCATCGGGCCAACCGTTAATTAAAACGGTGGCTGGTGAACTTAACCCAGTACAAGTATCTGCAGAAATTCTAAAAGCATTAGCAGCTCGTGCAACAGAGACACTTGCAGGTGAACTTAATGGCGTGGTCATCACTGTACCCGCCTATTTTGATGATGCACAACGTCAAGGTACAAAAGACGCTGCACATATTGCAGGGTTAAATGTTTTACGATTATTAAACGAGCCAACTGCAGCCGCGATCGCGTATGGTTTAGATGCCGGTCAAGAAGGCATTATTGCGGTTTATGATCTGGGTGGCGGTACGTTTGATATATCCATTTTACGTCTACATAAAGGCGTGTTCGAAGTGCTCGCTACAGGCGGTGACTCTGCGCTTGGTGGTGATGACTTTGATCATTTAGTTGTTGACTGGATTTGTACTGAAGCTGGTCTTGTGGGTAAGCAATCGCTAGCGATGCAGCGTTTGTTACTAATAGAAGCAAAACAGGCGAAACAAGCTTTAACAGATAGTGACACTGTTGATATTACATTGTCACTAGAGGCTGTTAATTGGCAAGGAACATTAAGCCGTGCAACATTTGAAGGTCTTATCCAGCCATTGGTTAAACGTACTTTATTAGCATGTCGTCGTTCGTTAAAAGATGCTGATATCAGTAAAGACGATGTACTTGAAGTCGTTATGGTTGGCGGTTCCACACGTGTACCATTAGTACGTGAAAAGGTAGGTGAGTTCTTTGCACAAGAGCCACTGACAAGTATAAATCCAGATAAGGTTGTTGCAATTGGTGCTGCGATTCAGGCCGATATATTAGTCGGTAACAAACCTGATTCAGACCTGTTATTACTAGACGTAACACCGTTGTCATTGGGCCTTGAAACGATGGGTAACCTCGTTGAAAAAGTTATTCCACGTAATACCACTATCCCAGTCGCACGCGCCCAAGAGTTTACCACGTTTAAAGATGGTCAAACTGCAATGACAATCCATGTGTTGCAAGGCGAACGTGAATTGGTAAGTGATTGCCGTTCATTAGCGCGCTTCTCTCTTACTGGTATTCCACCAATGGCAGCGGGTGCAGCGCATATTCGTGTGACGTTCCAAGTTGATGCAGACGGTTTATTAAGTGTATCCGCGATGGAGAAATCATCGGGCGTGTCTGCCTCTATCCAAGTTAAACCGTCGTATGGTTTAAGTGATGATGAAGTTGCTAACATGCTTAAAGATTCAATGACGTATGCGAAAGAAGATGTGACTGCGCGTATGCTAGCTGAACAACAGCTAGAAGCAGACCGTGTCATGGAAAGTCTGATTGTTGCCTTGCAGCAAGATGGTAAAGCTTTATTGTCAGATGCAGAACAAAATGCGATTGAAACAGCAATGCAAAAGCTTTATCAAACTCGCCAAAGTGATGATAGAGATGCTATTGAAAAAGAAATTGAAACAGTCGATAAATTAACACAAGATTTTGCTGCTCGTCGTATGGATGCATCAATCCGTAAAGCGTTGCAGGGTCAGTCGGTAGATAAGGTCTAAGAAATGCCAAAAGTTATATTTTTACCTCATGAAGAACTATGTCCAGAAGGTTTATCTGTAGAGGTTGAGAAAGGTGAAACTATCCTTGATATTGCGCTTCGCAATAAAATCATCATTGAGCATGCTTGTGAGAAATCATGTGCATGTACTACTTGTCATGTGATTGTACGTGAAGGCTTTGATTCATTAGAAGAAAGTGATGAACTTGAAGATGACATGTTAGATAAAGCATGGGGTTTAGAACCAGACTCTCGTTTAGGTTGCCAAGCGATCGTCGCAGATGAAGATTTAGTTGTCGAGATCCCTAAATACACAATCAACATGGTATCAGAAAGTCATTAATTGATTGTTAAGCTAAGGTGTCTTTATCCTACGCATAAATAGCGTAAGCAAACTAAACTGAAAGTAACGGTGCAGCCTATTTGTTGCTGTACATATTTTCAGGGAGGTTTTTTATGGCATTAGCGTGGTCGGATAGTACAGAGATTGCCATTACATTAGCTGAAAATTATCCAGAGCAAGATCCACAGCAAGTCCGGTTTACAGACTTGCGTCGGATGATATTAGGGTTGGAAGACTTTACCGATGATCCTAATCATTGTGGTGAAAGAGTACTTGAAGCCGTGATGCTTGCTTGGATTGATGAATATTAAACATTGAATAAGCCCATAGTTAGCGTAATTGCTGAGTATGGGCTTTTTTTATTTTAGCTTGTGAATATAAAATGAATAAGTGGGTTTACGTTTGTTCTAATCTGATGCATGGACTAGACTTCTTAAAAATAATTAAACATGAGAGTGTAAAGGTTAAGGAGGATATAATGATAGAAAAATTCTATATTGTTTGCTTAGTATCGGCTTTGAGTTTTTCAGCTATAGCAGCTAAACAGTGCAAAATTATTAAAAGTACTGTGTATGACACCTTTACAGCTATTGATACTGCACGCGTAGATCTTGAAGCGTATCAAGCGATTATAACGGATGATTCGACGTTCAAATTTGGTAATTGGCCCGCATCTGAAGGTAGAGAAGCTATTCGTAAAGCACAAAAGGATTTTTTTACAACAGTGAACGGAATGAGCCACAAACTGCATCGTATCTGGATAGATGAATGTAATGTAGCAGTAGAGGGGGTTGTGACGTATACCACAAAGGATAATAAACAAGTGCCTATCCCATTTGTCGATACGTTTATTTATAACAGCGATGACAAGGTGAGAGTTGTTAATATATACATAGATATCTCACCTTTAGAAAGGCATAGTTCAGGTGATCGGTAAACGATAGCGTTATATTCCTCGTAGTAAAGCTTTGCAGCTTCTGTTCCGAAGTGATCGGAACCACTCCCATATCAAGCTCGTTTTCATCTAGGTCAACCAATGTCAGCACAATAGAACCATCGCCGCATGAGATGGAACTCGTTCATATTAATAGCTAATTTATACAAATCCAAAACAAGGAAAAGCATTCAAAAATTTAATTTAAAGCGCCGATTTTTTTTACACTTTTTATGTTTCAACTACCACCTAAACTTAATGCATTGTATTTAAATGCTTTTTTTTATGGCACGGTAAATGCCTATATAGAATATGCACAGATGGCATAACTTAATAGGAATTGAAATATGAAATTGATACATAAATTAATTTTAACCTCCAGCCTAATTTTATCGGCTAACCAAGTAAGTGCGACTACAATTTCTGCAACCTTAAACTCTTGGGAAAATGGTTGGACTGAGGCGGTTCTATATACTGCTCCCAACAGCTATGGATTCTCATCGGCAGGATTATTTAATTTCACCAATAATACGACACAATCAGATTTTTTAGCATTTTGTCTTGAGACCGATGAGCCAATTGATATCGGTGATACAGCAGACTTTACTATTTACCCTGCCACAGACCCAGAACCTTTTGGAACCGGAGCTGAAGTGGCTGAATATATAGGTCGCCTCTATACAAACAAATATGCCAGTGTTTCTGATGCAAGCACAGCAGCAGCCTTCCAGATTGCACTTTGGGAAATCGTGCATGAAGACTACAATACATATGGCTTCGACTTACACACTGGTGACTTTCAGTTGGTACAAGCATCCCCTGGCGGTGCAAATATTGCAGCAGGTTATCTTAACTCTTTAGATTCGTGGACAAATAACGTTGTTGTTGATGTCTATCGTAACGCTGGAATCCAAGATCTATTACAAGTATATCCAGAGCCACCCCCTATTAATGTAAATGAACCAGCCAGTATATCGTTATTTGGATTTGGATTATTAGGGTTAGCATCAATGCTTCGACGCAAAACTATTTATCACCTTTGACGAAAAACACTGTCCTTTAGGGCGGTGATGTAAGTCATTATTGC
>NZ_LOCN01000003.1:180-173138 GCF_001574435.1 Moritella sp. JT01 | reverse complement strand
AAACGGTTTTGAGCACGCATACGCGCTGCATATTCAGGGTTAATAGCGGCCCATTTCGAGCCTTGTTCAGATTTTAGTGTAGCAACTGCATCGATATCATTTTTGTATATAGACATTTTTATTCCTTTAATAATTATTTTAATACTTGATACAACAAGAATATGACGAGATAACCTAACCTCGCCCTATTCCAAAAATTTCTAATCTAAGAAATCATAACCAGGCAGCGTTAAGAACTCAGCAAGGTGATCGCTGACCGTTAACTCTTCAAACAATTTAGACGCTTCAGTAAAACGGCCTTGCTCGTAAGCTTCAACGCCAATTTCTTCATCACGAATCACCACAAGCTCTTCTTGTAATAATTGGCAGAATAATTCTTTTGTTACAACTTTCCCGTTACTCAGTGTTTTACCGTGTTGGATCCACTGCCAAATTGACGCACGAGAGATTTCAGCGGTTGCCGCATCTTCCATTAGACCGTAGATAGGCACACAACCATTACCCGAAATCCATGCTTCTAAATAACGAACACCAATACGGATATTTAAACGCATGCCCGTTTCAGTTCGTTCACCAGAACAAGGTTCAAGTAGCTCTGCTGCCGTTACTGGTGCATCGTCTTCACGTAGAACATTAATTTGATTAGCATTACCTTCACCGATATATTCATTCATCACACCCATTGCAGTATCTGCTAAGCCAGGGTGAGCAACCCAAGTACCGTCATGACCATTTTTTGCTTCAAGGGTCTTATCTGCGGTTACTTTAGTTAACACTTTATCGTTTGCTTCGACTGTTTTAGCAGGAATAAATGCAGCCATACCGCCCATCGCAAGGGCTCCACGTTTATGACATGTTTTAATTAATAAACGTGAATAAGCACTAAGGAAAGATTTGTCCATCGTTACTGAGTGACGATCGGGTAATACACGATCAGCATGTTTACGCAGTGTTTTGATATAACTAAAGATATAATCCCAACGACCACAGTTAAGGGCAACGATGTGCTCTTTCATGCTATATAGAATTTCTTCCATTTCGAATACAGCAGGGATAGTTTCAATGAGCAGTGTTGCTTTGATCGTACCGCGATCTAGATTTACTTTGTCTTCTGCATAGCTGAATACTTCACTCCACCATTTTGATTCATGATGACTTTGTAGTTTAGGTACATAGAAATAAGGACCAGCACCTTTTGCTAATAGCGTTTCGTAATTGTTAGAGAAAAACAGTGCGAAATCAACTAAACAACCCGGTACAATTTTACCGTTAAAAGTAATGTGCTTTTCTGGTAAATGCAGACCACGAACACGACAGATAAGTGTCGCGGGATCATCATCTAAAGAGTAGTGTTTACCGTTCGCTGGATTGGTATATTCAATCGTCCCATTCACAGCATCACGTAAGTTAACTTGACCATCTAATACACCGCTCCAGGTTGGCGCGAATGAATCTTCAAAATCAGCCATGAATACTTTAACGCGTGCGTTTAGTGCATTAATCACCATCTTACGGTCAACTGGACCAGTAATTTCTACGCGACGATCTTGAAGTTTTGCAGGGATACCTTGAATTTTCCAATCGGCTTCGCGAATATGAGCCGTTTCAGGTAAAAAATCTGGGAGTTCACCAGCATCCATACGCGCTTGTTTTTTTACACGTTGGTTAAGTAACTCATCAACTTGAGGAGCGAACTTTTCGACTAACTCAGTCAACAAAGCAACTGCTTCAGGATTTAGGATCTGTTGTTGTTCTTGATTGATTTCCCCATGGAAAACCAGAGAACCTGTTTCATTAGACTGGGTATTGGCAGTCATAGCTTCACTCCGTTGAAATATATGTATTGGCCACAATTCCTCATCTGTCAGCAACGGAAGAATAACCTTCTATTGTTTTAAACATCTGTACGAATTGCTCTATCGACCTACACATTGCAACAAGTACGCAATAAATGCAACATATTTCACACTAATGACAGGGTGTCAAATTAAAGCGTTTCGCTTTAGCAAAAATCAACTAAAACTGAAGCGGAACTCACTTTCAACTGAAGCTTTAAAGCACCTTTCTATACGATTATTTTTGATATAACCCAATCGATTACGTCATTAAATACTTCATTATAATTAGACTCATTTAACATCTCATGGCGACCATCTGGATAAAGTTTACACCATACCTTTTCACAACCATTGTTAGTAATATATTGTTCTAATGCTAATACACCCTTACCTTGTAAACCGACCGGATCTTTATCACCACTAAAAAGATAAATCGGTAAATGCTTCGGGATTTTTGCTATTTCTGATTTTTGGCTAATGGTGATTAAACCAGACATAAAATCCAACCAAAATTGTGGACTACACGAGAAACCACAATAATCATCATGAATGTACTTATCGACTTGTTTCGGATCACGACTTAACCAATCCGATGGTGTTCGTACTGGTTTAAATTTACGATTAAAAGCACCAAACGACACAAAGTCTAAGAAACGACTTGGCGCTCTCGCACCGATACGCATTTTTTCGATTTTACTGACTAAAGTGGCCAACTTGTACATGATTGGATTTTGGTAATTAGAACCACTGAGTACCAAACCATTCAATTTACTACCGTGTAAAATGGCATATTGCTGGGCAATAAAGGATCCCATACTGTGGCCAAATAATACTAAGGGTACGGTATGGCGCTGAGTTACATCATCGATGATAAGGTCGAGATCACTGATCACTTTCTGCCAACCGTTGTTATCTGCATAATGACCTAATACTTGAGCATCTGCGCCATGACCACGATGATTAGCACCATAAACCGCAATACCGGCCGTGTTACAAGCCAGCGCAAACGCTTCATATCTTTGTATATGCTCTGCCATGCCGTGGCTTAACACCATAACGTAACGGACTTCTTGCTCTGGTAGCCAAGCAAACAGTTTTATTTTTCTGCCATCGGCAGCCGTCAGCACAGAATGCATTACTATAATCCTTTTCGTGAAATACAAGCTCAGGTTAATGGCTGATATAGTCGCATGCTGGTTAGACTTGTAAAGTAAAATGAAGTTAAATATTAGATAATAGCGGAGCTTACATTCAATGATAAAAATAAAAAAGCCTTGTTTATCAATTGATAAACAAGGCTTTAATCATTAACTATAATTCGGATATATAACGCGATTATTTTTCTAGTAAGTCTCTTACTTCATCGTGATTAATATGACGAATATCTTTACCTTTAACAAAGTAAATGATGTATTCAGAGATGTTCTGACAACGGTCTCCAACACGCTCTAGTGCACGCGCACACCACAATACGTTCAATACTTGTGGGATTGAACGTGGATCTTCCATCATGTACGTCATTAACTCACGGATGATACTTTCGTATTCACGGTCAACTTTAACGTCTTCTTGGTATACTTTAAATGCCGCATCAACATCCATACGCGCGAAAGCATCTAATACATCATGTAACATTTTTATTGTATGACGCCCCATATTTTCCATACTAACGAGCGGTGGTGATTTTTTGTTACGGTTTTCAATCACGGTACGTGCAATTCGATCTGCAACATCACCGATACGCTCTAAATCGGTAATTGTTTTAATAATCGCCATGACGAGACGTAAATCACTTGCCGCTGGTTGACGCTTGGCAATAATACGTGTGCAAGCTTCATCAATCGCCACTTCCATTGAGTTGACGCTTTTATCTGTATCGATGATCTTGTTTGCTGTATCAATATCTTGTGATGATAAAACTTCAATTGCTGAATTTAACTGTTCTTCAACCAGTCCACCCATCACCATTACTTGATTACGGATGCTTTCTAATTCTGCATTAAATTGACCAGAAATATGACGGCCTAATGTTAAATTATCCATGTGTTATCCTTTGCGTCTCGTGACGCTAATTCTTTATTAAATCCAAACTCTTTATTAAAATCAAAAAAGAGTTAAATTAACCATATTTACCAGTAATATAATCTTCTGTTTGCTTCTTCGCAGGTGTGGTAAATAAGGTATTAGTATCTGAATATTCGACCAATTTACCCATGTACATAAAAGCAGTATGATCGGATACACGTGCCGCTTGTTGCATGTTGTGCGTGACGATAACGACAGTGAATTTTTTCTTCAGTTCAGTGATGAGTTCTTCAATCACTAATGTCGAGATAGGATCCAGTGCTGATGTTGGTTCATCCAGTAATAAAATTTCTGGCTCAATGGCAATGGCACGGGCAATCACCAGGCGTTGTTGCTGACCACCGGATAAGCCAAATGCATTATCATGTAAACGGTCTTTAACTTCATCCCAGATCGCAGCGCCACGCAATGAAGATTCTGCCGCTTCGTCTAAACGACGTTTGTCATTGATGCCTTGTAAGCGTAAACCATAAACCACATTTTCATAAATCGATTTAGGAAATGGATTAGGACGCTGGAACACCATACCAACGTTACGACGTAGTGTCGCTACATCAACATCACGGTCGTAAATGTTTTTACCACGTAAATTAATATCGCCTTTAATATGACAGATATCAACTAAATCATTCATGCGGTTAATACAACGTAATAATGTTGATTTGCCACAACCCGATGGGCCAATAAAAGCGGTGACTTGTTTTTTCGGTATTTTCATACTGATATCAAACAATGCCTGTTTGTCGCCATAAAATAAGTCTAAGTTTTTAATTTCTAATGCCGTATCTTCTGCTGATAAGTTAGCAACATCTAGGCTTACTGCATCAGTCATATTTGAACTAATATCAATCATTTTCTTTCCTATTGAAGCAGCCACTTTAGCAGCTGCTTTCCATTTTCTATGTCTATAATCCAACAGATCGTGTCTATAACCTAGCAGGTCTAAATTTACAAGCTAACGTAACAGTTAGAGATCTATAGTTCTAAATTTTTGAATTTTTCACGTAAATGGTTACGCACGCCAATGGCGGTTAAGTTGAGTCCGATAATAACCGTGACCAACAAAAACGACGTGGCATAAACTAATGGCCTTGCCGCTTCTACGTTTGGACTTTGGAAGCCAACATCATAAATGTGGAAACCTAGGTGCATGAATTTACGTTCAACGTGAACATACGGAAAGTTCATATCAACTGGTAATGTCGGGGCTAGTTTAACCACACCCACCAGCATCAAGGGGGCTACTTCACCCGCAGCGCGGGCCACAGCAAGAATAAGACCCGTCATAATTGCCGGACTTGCCATTGGCACAATAATACGCCATAACGTTTCAAACTTCGTTGCTCCTAGTGCTAGCGAACCTTGACGTAATGATGTTGGAATACGTGATAAGCCTTCTTCCGTTGATACAATCACAACCGGTAACGTTAAAATAGCCAATGTTAATGCCGACCATAATACGCCTGGTGAACCAAATACCGGTGATGGTGATGACTCAGGGTAGAATAGATCATCAATTGAACCACCTAACATGTAAACAAAGAAACCCAGACCAAATACACCGTATACGATTGATGGTACACCTGCGAGGTTAATCACCGCGATACGGATCATTTTCGTCAGCCCATTCTTCGGGGCATATTCGTGTAGGTAAATCGCTGCAACCACACCTAATGGTGTCACCATAACAGCCATCAACATCACCATGAAGATAGTACCAAAGATAGCCGGAAATACACCACCTTCCGTGTTTGCTTCACGTGGGTCACTTGTTACGAAGCTACCCATGTTACCAAACCAATGCATGATTTTACTCACAATACCCATGTTGTTCGGGTAGGTCACTTCAAGTACATTTGATAATGGAATTCTAACTTCTTCACCACGCATGTCTTTGACGAAAACGGCATCACGGTTAGCTTGGTCACGATAACTGAATAATTGCGTTTCATAAATTTGATATTCAGCACGCAATTCCTCAGCGATCTTGCTATATTTCGTTTCAATCTCGCTAGTCAGTTCGTCTTTTAATTCATAACTGCGTAACTTTAAACGAATACGCTCTAATTCATAGTTAACCGAACTAATTTCACCTTTCTGTAGATCTTGTGCTTTATCGTTTAGTGCAACAGCACGCTCAATCAAAACGTCCAATTGTGCAGCAGACGTTAAGGTTTTCTTCACCCCATCTTCTTCGACTGCAACCGGATAACCATAAAAGTTACCATTAGTAAAACGTTCAATCACAGCCAATGCAGCAGGTGTTGATTGTTGCGTAATTGCCGGTCCAAGTAACCAGCTGAAATCAAGATCAACATATTCACGGTTACCGGTTTTCACCAAAATTCGCTCTACCGTTTCTAACGTTGGGTCAATCTTCACCCCTGCTTCAAGCAGACGTTGAATAGGCACGACTTCACGATCATAGATCTCGCCAATAACAACGCGACTAGAGCCATCTTCAAGCTGTACATTAAATTCATGTATCGTACTTGGCCAGAAATAAGTCAGACCACGCCATGCGATCAACATTAACAAACCAAGAACAGCAATCAAACTTATACTTACAGCACCACCTGTCATCCATATCCAAGGCGATCCTGAGCGAAACCAATTTTTCATTTTAATATCCTATTACAAGCCTTAGATTAAATCGCGCTGTATTTTTCACGTAAACGCTGTCTCACGTATTCCGCAATCGTATTGAATACAAACGTCAGAATAAAGAGTACGAATGCCGCTAAGAACAGTACGCGGTAATGCGAGCTACCCACTTCTGATTCCGGCATTTCGACTGCAATGTTGGCTGCCAATGTTCTCATACCAGAGAAGATATTGAAGTCCATTACTGGCGTATTACCGGTTGCCATTAATACAATCATTGTTTCGCCAACCGCACGACCTAAGCCCATCATGACTGCCGAAAAAATACCCGGACTAGCAGTGAGCAATACAACTTTAACCAGCGTCTGCCAACTCGTCGCCCCCAATGCCAATGAACCTTGCGTTAAATGCTTTGGTACACTAAAAATCGCATCTTCAGCAATCGAGAAAATAGTAGGAATAACCGCAAAGCCCATCGCAATACCAACAATCAGTGAGTTACGTTGGTCGAAACCAAAGATGTCATTGATATAAGCACGTGCATCACCATTAAAGACTAGGTCTTCCACAAATGGACTAACCGATATCGAGAAGTAACCCACAAGTAATAACACAGGTAATAAGATAATGACGTGTGCCCCTTGCGGGATACGATTAATGAATTTTTGGGGTAAGAAATGCCAAATTGCGGCCACTAACACGGTTGAAAATGGCAAGAGCACCACAATCATCATCACACCCGGTAAATTCATTTCAACAAACGGTGCTAACCATAGGCCAGCAAGGAACCCTAGAATCACGGTTGGTAATGCTTCCATGATTTCAACCGTTGGTTTAATTACTTTCCGTAAACCGGTATTCATGAAGTAAGCGGTATAAATCGCACCTGCTACCGCAATTGGCACTGCAAATAACATCGCATAAAATGCGGCTTTAATGGTACCAAATGTGATTGGCACTAAGCTTAGTTTCGGTTCAAAGTCATCGGATGCCGAAGTCGACTGCCAAACATAATCGGGTTCTGGATAGCCTTCATACCAAACTTCTTGCCACAATGCGCTCCATGTCACTTCTGGATGCTCATTGGTTAGCTTATAAAATCCAATACCCTGTTCTGATTCAACTAAGAAAGCGTTTGCACGAGGAGAAATTGCAATATGTTGAAGTGCACCCATACCAAGGTCTTGGTGTAATAGTTTGGTTTCACCTGTGGCGTGAAAAATGGTAAGGCTATTATCCACCCCAACCGTCATGAAACCTTTACGAGAATATTCAGTGGTAATATCAATGACACTTGATTGCGCATCAAACTGACGAATTTTAGTGAACTTACGCTCGCCATCTTTCGCCACTTCAAACCATTGACTCACGACACCGTTATCATTCGCGACCAGTAATGAACTTGCGCCTGTTAACAATGCAACGTGGGTCACGTTTTGTTGTTTTTCATTAATATCTAACACTTCAACAATCGAAATATCATCCGTATCACGAATATCATAGATAGAAAGTTTGTTACCACTGCGCATGAAAATAAAGCGGAAATTTGGTGTTAACAATACTTGTTCAATATCCTTTGGCATTGAAGGCAGTTCAATTGTTTCGCTGCTCCATACCAACTCTTCCGTCATGAAGTTTTCTTCTGCAGTATAACGTAGCAATATACCGCGGTTATCCGCCGTCACTGCAACGATAGCCGCATCTTCACCTTCAACTTCAATGGCAATATGTTTTAATGCTTGCCCTTGACTGTCAACTTCAATTTGTTGCTCACCGAATGGGAAATTAACTTGTGGTGTGATAAGACGCTTATCACCAGGATAGGTGACATCGAAATCAGCTTCCGCAACTAACGCGTTACCATCATTAAAACCAAATACAACGACAGGTGATGTTGGTCCTGTTTGACCAAATGACGTTGCCGGCTGTGGTAATGCATATTGCATCAACTCAACCTTGGGATCTAAAGTGTTAAAGAAGTTAATACCTAACTCACTATAACGGTAAGCAATTTCATTTTGCTCTTCCATCGCTAATGCATAAGTATTACCAGCAAAAGATTGACTGTATTGTGCTTTAGATTCTATTTTCGCCGATTCAAAAACCGGATAAACTACATACAGCAGGTAGAAAAATATTAGCAACAGTGTCATCAGTACAATACCACCGCCCATTTTAATACCATATTCTGCGAGTTTATCTTTAATTAGACGTTTACGGGAGCCCGCAATCGTTAAAGAAAACTGTTCAGCCATCTCTTCCTCGTATTTAGCCTTAATTAATCACAGTGCGATTATATGTAATATTTATGACAGTTATATGACATCACTCAACAACGTTAAATAAATTCTATACCCAAGCTACCTCTAGATGCACAATCAGCAAACCGAAAGGAGAGGATATTCAAGGCATGAAGTCGAGGATTTAGTTATTCTAAATCAAGACTTCATAACGCCGAAGATTCCTTCATTCGGTTTGCCCTACGGGAGGCGAGCAGGAATAACAGCACAGCGTTACAATATTTGAAAATGGAATAACCATTACCTACATATTGTGCCTTGTTCTGATATCCCTGCTCGTCTCTGATATAGCATCTTGAAGTAACTTGGGTATATTAGCTAGACTAAGCTCTGATATTTAGATACCGATGCTATATTTATACATGCTATTTGCATATAGTATGGCGCATCATATTAAGTGATCGAAGTAGCTAAAACAAAACGTTTTACACCGGATTTTTTATATAGGGCTTAGTAATGCTTAAACAACTTATCGTAACGCTTATTGGTGATGATAAATCAGGTCTCATAAACAACTTATCACGTGTCGTCGCCGAGCATAAGGGAAACTGGTTAGCAAGTAACATGAGTGAGCTAGCAGGACAATTTGCAGGTATCTTACAAATTTCAGTAGAAGATGAATATTACCGCGATTTATGTGAAGCATTAAGCCTGATCCCTGGCCTAACCATAAATTTCGCCGAAGGTAAAAATCAAAGTGTTTGGCAAAAATCACCCTGCCTTATTATCCAAGATAATGACCGTCCGGGAATTATCAACGAAGTATCTAAAATATTAACGCAGCACGGTATTGAGTTAAAAGCGATCACAACACACAGCAAAGATCTGTGGCAATCTGATAACAATCGTTTTTATGCCAAACTTAAACTGGCTCTGCCAGATACCCTAGACCATGATATGTTTAATTGTGATCTAGCAAAGATATCACCAACCTTGATTGCTGAAATGACCGAAGCTTAGATATACAGATAGGTTAATAGATAAAATAGGTCGCTAAAAACAGGTCAATCACAGAATAAATCGTCACCTAAAAGATAGCGTCATTACCAACGATGATGATAATGACGCCACATTTACAATGACTAACTGTCACGAACCAGTAATAAATCCTTTCTCGAACATGAACCAGTCATTCTTTATTCATAACACATATCCAATGACATTTTTGTCATTAAGACTATTTATGACACATTAATTAACGTCACTTTACCGTCTTCATCGACTTCTGCAATATGACCCTTTGGCTCTTCCATGAAGAATAAGGCCATAAAACCAATAACCGCAGTGATCGCAATGGCGTAAAAGAAAATTTGCGTTGATACGATTGAATACAGCGTCAAATAGAATACCGCACCGACATTACCATAAGCACCTGTCATGCCTGCGATCTGTCCCGTTAGGCGACGTTTAATCATAGGTACAGCAGCAAATACCGCACCTTCACCGGCTTGCACGAAGAATGAACATGCCATGGCGGTTGCGATAGCTAATGGTAATGACCACGCTGCCGTAATTTGTGACATCGCATAATAACCAACGGCTAAACCGGCGGTTAAAATCAATAAGGTTTTCTTACGACCAAAGCGATCACTGATCCAACCGCCACCTGGACGTGACATCAGGTTCATAAAGGCGTAAGACGCAGCGACCATACCCGCTTCCGCCATCCCTAATCCAAATGTTTCCGCAAAGAATAACGGCAGCATAGAAATAACCGCTAACTCAGAACCAAATGTAGAAAAATACAAGACGTTAAGCACTGCAACCTGCTTAAACTTATAGCGTTCAATTTCAGGTACATCTTTAACAAAAATATCGCTGTTTACCTGGTAGGTTTTCCAACAATCAAAAACATAGAGTACAGCTAAGCCAATATAAATCGCATTAGTAGTCGCTTCGGCGAACATATTAATCTGTAATAGTTTCCACGCTAATAGGCCCAGCGTGAGATACATAGGTAACTTCATGAACAGCAGTAAATAGAAATCGCCTTTACTGGTGACTTCCATTGCACCGCCTTTTTTAGGACGGAAATAAGTCGCACCTTTTGGTGTATCAGTGACATTAAAGTAATACACAACACTGAATAACAAGCTCATTAAACCTGTAATAGCAATCGCATAACGCCAGCCATCAGGACCACCAAACAATAATGCAACTGTCGGTAATGTGAATGCTGCGGCTGCAGAACCAAAGTTACCCCAACCACCATAAATACCTTCCGCAGTACCTAATTCATTGGCAGGAAACCATTCACTAACGATACGGATACCAACCACAAAACCAGCGCCAATTAAACCCATCATGAAACGCGCTATCGCTAATTGCTCGAATGTTGTTGCCAACGCAAACATAAAGCATGGAATGGAGCAGACCGCTAATAATGTAGAATAAACAATTCGAGGGCCGTATTTATCGGTTAACATGCCAATAATAACGCGCGCAGGAATCGTTAATGCCACATTTAAAATCAGCAGTGTTTTCACTTCTTCTGTGGTCAATCCCATGCTGTCTTTAATCGCTAACATTAATGGTGCGGCATTAAACCAAACCACAAACGTAATAAAAAATGCCATCCACGATAAGTGTAAGGTTTTCATCTTCCCTGAAAAAGACAATATATTAAATTTTTCTTGTCCCATAAAAATTCCCTCTAAGATATAAAAACAAAGTTTAAAAAATTTATCTTATCTAGAACAAAGCAATACTAAGGCCAACTTAATAAAAACCCAATTAAAACATTAACTATCAATAACTTAACAAACAAAAACTATGATTTTATAGACTGGAAGTGGAATATTTGCACCAATATGGTGACTAAATGTGAGCAATGTATCATTTTGTGAGCAAAATCCCCAAGGTTGCACATACTCCGAACAAACCTACAGCCTCATTTTATTTTATACCAAAAAGCAAAAAGCCCGCTAAATAGCGAGCTTTGAATCATTAACCTATGTAAATCGTATTACAGTGTAATACCTGCTTTCTTAAGGTCTTTTGATGTAACTGAGTTAGGTAGTGGGATATAGCCATCTTTAGCTACGATCTTCTGACCCTGTTTCGATAATATCAGTTTTAAGAACTCAGTTTGCATTGGAGATAATGCTTTGTTCGGGCTCTTATTGATGTAAACGTATAGGTAACGAGACAATGGGTATTTACCTGATGCAGCGTTATCTAACGATGCTTCGATATAGTTAGTTCCTTTTTTTGCTAAAGGTACTGCACGAACACCCGATGTTTTATAACCAATACCTGAGTAACCAATTGCATTAAGTGACGATGATACTGACTGCACAACAGATGCTGAACCTGGTTGCTCATTTACATTGTTCTTAAAATCACCTTTACACAATGCTTTCTTCTTGAAGTAACCATAAGTACCCGATACTGAGTTACGGCCAAATAATTGGATATCACGCTCAGCCCAAGAACCTTGTAGCCCTAGTTCGCCCCAACGTTCAACACGCTTCGCTTCACCACATTTGAGTGTACTTGAGAAAATTGCATCTACATCAGCAATGTTTAAACCTTTAATTGGGTTATCTTTGTGTACGAATACCGCGAGTGCATCGATAGCAACACGAATTACTGTAGGCTTGTAACCGTAACGTTTTTCAAACGATTCGATTTCTTTAGACTTCATTTTACGGCTCATTGGACCGAATTGTGAAGTGCCTTCTGTTAGTGCCGGTGGCGCAGTAGAAGAACCAGCCGCTTGAATTTGTACATTAACACTTGGGTAAATATGTTTGAATTCTTCAGCCCACAACGTCATCATGTTTGCTAATGTATCAGAACCAACTGTAGATAGGTTACCTGAGATGCCACTTACTTTTTGGTACTCAGGTAATTTAGGGTCTAGTCCTGCTGCAAATGCGCTTTGTGAAGCGATTGCTGTCATTGATATCCCTAATGCTACAACAATTTGTTTAATATTCATTTTACTTCTCCAAGTATAATTTTTTATTTTGTGTCTATGACTACAAGGTATATAAGCTTTGTATTTAGTGTCCACGACTACAAGTAATATAAGTTTGTATCTCGTTTCTGTGACTACAAGTATTCAATAAACTGATGACAATAATATGAATGAAACATGACGGTTTGATGACAGTACACGATTTATTACAAATAAAACCCTACCAATTACCCATGCAGTATGAATTGATAATAAAAAAAGCCCATCACAGTGGTGATGGGCTCAGTGCTGTAATAATAATACAGTAACAATCGCGGTAACCTTAGTGGCGTTTTACATACGTCACTAGCGGTAAGGTGAAGCTAAAGCAACTGCCTTTATTCACTTTACTATTAATTTCCAACACACTGTCATGATTGCTTAAAACATGCTTCACAATTGATAAACCAATACCAGAGCCACCAGAATCCCGTGAACGCGCATCATCGACACGATAAAAACGCTCAGTTAAATGATGTACATGCTCGGCAGAAATACCATCGCCATTATCGGTCACACTTAATGAACCACCAGTGGGTGTATGCTTCCATTCAACCACCACTTTGCCGTCCGCAGGCGTATAGCGCACCGCATTGTAGATCAAATTAGATACCGCACTGCGCAATTGTGATTCATCACCCAATGCAAACAAGCCGTTTTCAATATGGAACTCTACCTTTAAGGCTTTATCCGCACCTAAAATCAATACCTCTTGTTCTAACATCGACAGCATAAACGGAATATCAACTTGCTTTTCAAAGTCGACAGCCTGTGCCGATTCAATACGAGACAAGGCTAGTAACTGGTTCACCAACGAATCCATACGCGCCGTTTGCTCAGACATGACTTTATGCGCACGAGCAAACATTTTATCCGATTCATCAGGTTCAAGCATTTCCAGATAACCCTTTAATACGGTTAGCGGCGTACGTAACTCATGAGAAACATTGCCCATAAAATTACGTCTGACTTGTTCCAGTTGACGCAGTTCAGTAACATCTCGAGCCACCAGCATCGATTGATCATCGGTATACGTCATTACGCGAATTTCTAACGTCTTGGCATTATGTACTGGCGAGGTGATCTCTAACGGTTCTCGGTAATCTTTCGAATTTAAATATTGAATAAAATCCGGAGTACGGATCAAATTACCAATATGTTGATGCGCATCATCTGGCCATTTCAGGCCAATCATTTGTTGCGCTAATTTATTACACCACATAATGGAATAATCAGTATCTAACGCAACAACGGCATCCGGTAAGGCTTCAGCACCTTCACGAAAACGCCGAATAACCATACGCAATTCTTTACGCTTACGCTTATGTCGACGCTGCAAACGATAAATGCCATTAAAAATGGATTCCCAGCTACCTTTACCTTCAGGCGGTGTCGCAGTGCGCGCAACCCATAACCACTGATGTAATATATATTGGCTACGATATAGCCAAACAATATGTACGGCAGTGGCGATGAGTAAACTCAATGTAATATTATCAATAACTAAACCAACAAGAAAAAACGGGATATACCAATAAAGCAGTCGCCATAAGCCACCGACAAAAACGTTCGTCTTATTCATATTGAAACTTCAACTCTCATGATTAACGTATCGAGAAGCGATAACCTGCACCACGCACTGTTTGTACATATTTATCATGTTCACTCGGTGTTAATGCTTTTCGCAGACGACGGATATGTACATCAACCGTGCGGTCTTCAACGTACACATTCATGCCCCAAACATTATCTAACAACTGCTCTCGGCTATACACTCGTTCTGGATGTGTCATAAAAAAGTGCAATAATTTAAATTCAGTCGGACCGATCTCAATCACAGCATCACCAGCAGAAACACGGTGAGCAACAGGATCAAGCTGTAACCCACTAATATCAATAACTGCATCTTGAGTCATTGGCGCAACACGACGCATTACCGCATTTAACCGTGCAATCAATTCTTTTGGTGAGAATGGTTTCGTGATGTAATCATCCGCCCCCACTTCTAAACCCTTCACCTTATCTTCTTCTTCACCACGTGCCGTTAACATCACGACCGGAATAGCGGATAAATGCGGTTGAGATTTTAGGTGTTTAATATATTTAATGCCACTACCACCGGGTAACATCCAATCTAATAAGATTAAATTAGGATAAGGTTCGACAAGCCGATCTACCGCCTCGTTATAATCCCCAGCTTCAACAACATCAAATCCTTTTTGTTCTAATGCAAAACACAGCATTTCACGGATCGCAAGTTCATCTTCAACTACTAAAATTCGCTTAGACACTTTAAATATCCTTTACTATTCTTCCCTTAATAACCGTCACCGGTCAGTAAAAGATTTATATTTAAATGATGAAAGAACCACTTATCTTTCGACTTTAACTGAAAGTGATTATCAGCTCAATATGTTTCAGTATTATTACATTGATGAATTTTTTATTAAAAAGTCGATTCACACCTAACAAATGTCATGAATCGCACATAAATATAGCATTTAATTAAAACACTGATTTTAATAATTAAAAGTAACAATTTAATTGAATACTTTATACACCAGATGGCAATGAGAGTGTGGAATTAAGATCGTGATTGATGAAGGTTTAGCCACTAGGCAAACTTGTATTTCCAACATCCTTGAGTATACTGGTTATCCAAACAGTTGATACCAAGGTCCTGCTATAATGTGGTTTAAAAACTTACTAATTTATCGTTTCACTCGTCCATTTGAACTAGATATTGAACAACTTGAAACCAAGTTAGCTGATTTCCCTTTTACCCCTTGTGGTAGCCAAGATTTATCTAAGTTCGGTTGGATAAAACCACTGGGTAAGTCAGGTCAGGCTTTAACGCATGGTATTTCAGATAACATTCTGATTTGTGCGAAAAAAGAAGACAGAGTATTACCAGCATCTGTTGTTAAAGACATGCTGCAAGAAAAAGTCGACACGATTGAAGCAGAACAAGGCCGAGGCCTAAAGAAAAAAGAAAAAGATGCGCTAAAAGAAGATATCGTCCATCAACTACTCCCACGTGCATTCCCACGTAGCAGCCAAACATTTGCTTGGATTTGTCCGTCACAAAATTTATTAGTCGTTGATGCATCAAGCGCTAAAAAAGCCGAAGACCTCATCGCTTTACTACGTAAATGTGTCGGTAGCCTACCTGTTGTACCAGTTGCTTTAACGACACCAGCAGATGTAACGATGACAGAATGGTTAAATAACGGCAGTGCTGCACCGGGTTTTGAACTGGGTGATGAAGCTGAATTACGTTCTGCACTTGAACATGGCGGTATCATCCGTTGTAAAGAACAAGACTTAACCAGTGACGAGATCCAACACCACCTTAACGCAGATAAGTTAGTGACTAAATTAGCCTTAGATTGGAGTGAATCACTGTCTTTCTTACTTGGCGAAGACATGTCAGTAAAACGTCTTAAATTTAGTGATCTCATCAGAGAACAAAACGATGATGTGGCAACCGATGATTACGCAGCAAAATTCGATGCCGACTTTGCCTTGATGACAGGTGAGTTAATGCGTTTCATTCCAGACCTAATCACTGCCCTGGGTGGTGAAGAAGCGACTGCAGCTAAATAAAGCCTCATTAACGCAGCATGTACCTCTTTATATGCTGCGTATTTCCAATTATCGCCTTTAACACCTCCAATTTAACATGACAGTTTTGTCATAAACCCACATTTTTGTACATAAAAACAGCGGTAAAACGCCTTCTTTACCGAACTGCCGTCTCTCCAGAAATACATCACCAAAATAAACACCATCAATTTAAATTTTAAAAACAATAACTTAATCTTCACCCGCAGGGTTTTGTGACATTTTAAATTCACTGTCATATTACTGTCATACAAGTTTGTTTTAATCCTTCTCGTCAACTAACTGAAACAAATCTGTCATTCGATACAGATAAAACGGTACCTAGAGATGAAAAACAACGAAGCAATTGAATTGAACCCAAGCACAATGAAAAAAATATTCAGCTGGGTAAGTGTAGCCGTATTGGTATACTTCGTATTAGTAGCAGTATCTACAGTAAGTGGAGGCTTTAAAATGTTCTCCGGTGGTAGTGCTGGTGCAGAACAAATTTTCGCTTTCGCAACTAACCCATTTGTCGCTTTATTATTGGGTATCCTAGTAACGGCATTAGTACAGTCTTCAAGTACAGTTACATCAGTAATTGTTGGTCTTGTTGCTGGCGGCCTACCTATTTCAATCGCAATCCCGATGGTAATGGGTGCAAACATGGGTACGACGATCACAAATACGTTCGTAAGCATGGGTCATATCCGTGACAAACAAGAATTCCAGCGTGCATTCAGTGCAGCTACAGTACATGATTTCTTTAACTTACTTGCCGTTGCTATCTTCCTTCCGCTGGAAATTGCATTCGGTATGCTTGAAAAAATAGCAACTTACCTAGCAGACTTCTTTGTGTCTGATAGCAGCTTAAGCATTAAAGAATTCAACTTTATTAAACCGTTAACAAAACCTGCAGTAAACCAAATTAAAGAACTT
Organism: Moritella sp. JT01; assembly: GCF_001574435.1. Classification (GTDB taxonomy): domain Bacteria; phylum Pseudomonadota; class Gammaproteobacteria; order Enterobacterales; family Moritellaceae; genus Moritella. The sequence continues at coordinate 155,808 of NZ_LOCN01000003.1, read as the reverse complement.
GCTGGTTCATTACCGATAGAAAGTAATACGGCGGGTCTAGTCATGGTATTTATTGGTATCTTCATGATTGGTTTCTCCGTTACCTTCTTGGGTAAAGTATTAAAAGCCGTCATGGTTGGTCGCGCTAAAACCGTATTACACAATGCAATCGGCCGCGGTCCAGTCGGTGGTATCCTATCGGGTACAGCGGTAACCGTGATGGTGCAATCATCATCGACAACAACAAGCTTGATGATTCCACTAGCGGGTAGCGGTGTATTTACCACCCGTCAAATATTCCCATTCACTTTGGGTGCGAATATAGGTACCACAATTACCGCACTACTGGCAGCGACCTCAATCAGTGGTGATGCCGCGCAAGTAGCAATGACGATTGCATTGGTACACGTGATGTTCAACGTATTCGCTGTCGCACTTATCTACGGTATCCCAGCACTACGTGAGATTCCGATTAAGTGTGCAGAAGCATTAGCACGTCAAGGTACTGAAAATAAATTTATCGCTTTTGGTTATGTAATTGGTGCCTTCTTCGCACTGCCTGGCCTGATGATTGTTTTTAGCTAATATGATAAACAACCGATGGCTGTAAACAATTAGCCATCAATGTAAAAAGCTCAGACTTGTTCTGAGCTTTTTTGTTTCCAACTTTAACATCACGATCTTGCCACCCTTCTCTTGCAGATATCAGTAATCACTCTCTAGCACGATTAAATAAAACATGATCCAGATCAACGTGAGAACATGACTCAACGCGTACAATCGCGAACCTTGATGCCCTTAGGGTATTCCCTGACTTGAACTCAGACAACAATTGAGGTTGAAATGTTTACTCCAGAATTACTTTCCCCTGCAGGTTCACTAAAGAACATGCGTTATGCTTTCGCTTACGGTGCAGATGCTGTTTACGCTGGCCAACCACGCTATAGCTTACGTGTTCGTAACAATGAATTTAGCTTAGAAAACCTAGAAATTGGTATCAACGAAGCACATGCGCTTGGTAAACAATTCTATGTGGTTTGTAATATCCAACCTCATAACTCAAAATTAAAAACCTTCATCCGTGATTTAACACCGATCATCGCCATGAAACCCGATGCAATCATCATGTCTGATCCTGGTCTGATCATGATGGTACGTGAAGCTTTCCCAGATATGGTAATTCACCTGTCTGTACAAGCGAACGCAGTAAACTGGGCAACCGTAAAATTCTGGTATACCCAAGGTATCAAGCGTGTGATCTTATCGCGTGAATTATCACTTGATGAAATTGAAGATATTCGTTTCCACTGCCCTGACATGGAAATCGAAGTATTTGTACACGGCGCACTGTGCATGGCTTATTCTGGCCGCTGTCTACTGTCTGGTTACATCAACAAACGCGATCCAAACCAAGGTTCATGCACGAACTCATGCCGTTGGAAATACGATGCCCATGATGCAACCGAAAATGAAAACGGTGATATTGTTGCAACCAACCCTGAGATTTACACACCTGAAGCTGAAATCTATACTCCAGAAACAGATTCTCCAGAGCCGACGTTAGGCAAAGGTAAACCGACAGACCAAATTTTCTTATTACAAGAACAAGGTCGTCCAAATGAATATATGCCTGCATTTGAAGATGAGCATGGTACTTACATCATGAACTCAAAAGACCTACGTGCTATCCAACACGTCGAGCGTCTGACTAAAATGGGCGTACATTCATTAAAAATTGAAGGTCGTACTAAATCGTACTATTACTGCGCGCGTACCGCACAGGTATATAAACAAGCGATTAATGATGCCGTTGCAGGTCGTGATTTTGATCCATCATTACTGCGTTCATTAGAGCACCTTGCACACCGTGGTTATACCGAAGGTTTCTTAAGCCGTCATACACACGATGCATACCAAAACTATGATTACGGTTATTCAATCAGTGAAACACAACAGTTTGTGGGTGAATTCAATGGTCGTAACGATAAAGGCCTTGCTGAAGTGATTGTAAAAAACAAATTCTTAGTGGGTGATTCTCTTGAACTAATGACGCCACAAGGTAACTTGACCTTCAAATTAGAAGAATTAGAGAACCGTAAAGGTGAAGCAATGGAATATGCGCCAGGTTCAGGCCACATTGTTTACTTACCGGTTCCAGAAGAAGTCACACTGGATCACGCATTATTAATGCGTAACTTCCATAACAGTGAAGATACGCGTAATCCGCATAAGTAATCCATTAAGGAAGAAGATAAAACCTTATGGCACTATTAATTAATGATAAGTGTATTAACTGCGATATGTGCGATCCGGAATGTCCGAATGGCGCAATTACATTTGGCGCGAAGATTTATGAAATTGACCCATTGTTATGTACTGAATGCGTAGGTCATTATGATAAACCGACCTGTAAAACTGTTTGCCCGATTAACTGCATTATTACCGATCCGGATTATGTAGAAAAAGAGGAAGTATTATGGGAAAAATTTGTCATGATCCAAGAAGCGACAAAAGCAGCACGTTAACCATCGTATGCGATATCCAATAAGATAGAGACGAAAACGGCGAGTGAACAACTCGCCGTTTTTATTTGTCATCTAAACTGAAGAATGCATTACCACTTTATTCTGTGGTTTTTCGCGCTAACCAGTCTTCTTTAAGCAGCGCGGTTAATACATGGTCTTGCCAACTTCCAGCAATTTTAAGATATTTGCGCGCATACCCTTCACGCTCAAAACCAAGCCGTTGTAATAACGCACCACTGCGCTCATTTTCTGGTATGTAATTAGCCATCACGCGATTAAGTCCCATATTTTCAAACATGAACTCCAGACAACGCTGTAAAAATTCAACCATCAAGCCCTGCCCTTCATAACACTTTGCGATTGAGTAACCGAGGTAACAGGATTTAAACACGCCTTGAATAATATTACTGAAGTTAGCAACCGCAACAATTTCGGATTTATCAGGCGTCATGGCAATAAAGTTTACTGCGCTCGCATCATCAAACTCTGCATGTATTTGCTTGATACGAAGCTGCCACCAACGTAACGTATAATATGCGTCACTCCGAATCGGCTCCCAAGGTGTTAAATGTATCTGATTACGAACATAGTATTGACGCAGCATTTCGCTATCGCTCGCCACCGCAACACGGATGACTAAACGCTTAGTTACAAATTTGGGAAATTTTGATGACATCCAACACCTCAGCTAACACTTAGCAAGATGTAACCTTGTTGAAGATAATAAACCACCATTATCAACCAGCTGTTTCATCAAGCCTAAATTAGCCAGTATACGTTCTACTAAAGGAGTTTCAAATGGATAATAGGTTTCTTTACAATTATTAACCGACTCAATCGTCGCCACAATAAAATGTTCCAAAATCAAACAAGTACGGTTTTTACGGAAATTGGCCATCCACAGCTCAGTGGACGAGTACGCGCCACGGCAATCACTACCAACACGTAATACCGTTCCCGGTAATAAAGGTAAATTATCGTGTTCACAAAAAGCATAAAAATTATCTAGGCTTTCTTCTTCCCATTCTGGACTGACGATGATGACAGCGTCTGCAGCCCGCATTAATTGTGCTGAGACCTGCCACTCTTCTTGCCAATCCGCGATTTCATTTTTTATCGCCTTATCCCAAATAGGCAAGGTTACTTTTACAAAATCCAATAAATTCACTTTACTGAATAACTGTGACTGCTGGGCTAATTGCAATACTGATTGTGCAACCTTAATGGTTGTCGACCTGTTTCTAGTACTGCCACTGATAACAACTAGTCTCACTTTATGCTCCTTGCATCAAAGATATTCACTGCTAAATCGATTCCATATCCATATGGAATTAACATTAATCTATTGATGATATGAGGGAAGTGTGAGCGGGGTCTATAGCCATTGCTTAAAGCAATACTATAACCATACTAAGGCATGACCACAGAAGAGAATAAATGACTATATAAAGTGTATACATGGATATACTTGATGAGGCTCAGGCAATTGCTTTACCTTTTACAGCACTGCTTAATTCAGGCTCAACCAAACCTTGTTGAATAAAATCAGCTAAATAAGCCAACAATGTTGTTACTGGTTTTGGTAACTCATCAAGATCAAAACTATCGAGCATATTTTTGACTTCAAGACCCAGTTCAGTATCACCTTCTATTTTTAGACGGCGTTGGAAAAATAGTGTGTCTGGATCTTCTTTACGTGCAGTAATTAACACTAACTCATTTAAATTACCTTTAAAGCTAACGTCAACCACGTCTGCTTTTGGCGTAATAACGAGTTTATTATCTTTACAACTGATAAACCAATTAATGCCTAAATCAGTAATTTCAACTTGCAGCCACTTTTGCTCAAGAAACTCAAATTCATCATCCTCTAACCCTTCAGAAAATACCCGGTTAAGCACTTGTGAGAGTACTTTCTCTTGCAGTGAAAAAGGCAATATTTTAGCGGGCATCGCTAATAACCCAGGTACAGTGTGTACCAACTTACGGCGTAGAGTATGTAACATCGGGTAATATTCCTTGAATAAAAACGTTATTTTAGCCCGCCATCACTTGTCATATCCTAAGCAAAGTCAATTAAAAGTAGATTAACTAAGAAAATCCTGCACTAAATCAAACCCAATAAAACATCGATGCCTTACAATTTTTATCAAGACTCATCGTTCAAGATACTATAACAATGGAATTACTCTGCCCTGCTGGTAATTTACCAGCATTAAAAACAGCAGTCGATCATGGCGCTGACGCGGTATATATCGGCTTTAAAGACGATACCAATGCCCGTCACTTCGCTGGTTTGAACTTTACTGATAAAAAACTCGATAAAGCCGTCGATTATATCCGCAGTCATAATCGTCATTTACACGTGGCCATCAATACCTTTGCCCACCCTGGAAAATTAGAACGTTGGGAACGCGCCGTTGATCGTTGCGCTGACATGGGCGTGGATGCGGCCATTATCTCTGATGTAGCAGTACTTGACTACGCAACCAAAAAATACCCTGATTTAGAGTTGCACCTATCAGTACAAGCATCGGCAACAAATGTTGAAGCCATTAATTTTTATACCAATAATTTTAATGTCAGTCGGGTGGTATTACCCCGCGTATTATCCATTCATCAGGTAAAACAATTAGCACGTAATACCGATGTAGAATTGGAAGTATTTGCCTTTGGTAGTTTATGCATCATGGCTGAAGGTCGTTGCTATCTATCCTCTTATTTAACCGGTGAATCACCAAATACCGTTGGCGCTTGTTCACCAGCAAAATACGTACGCTGGCAAGAAACAGAACAAGGCCTAGAGTCACGCTTAAATGGCGTGCTTATTGACCGCTATCAACCGGATGAAAAGACTGGCTACCCAACACTGTGTAAAGGCCGTTTTAATGTCGATGGTAAAGTGTTTCATGCTTTGGAAGAACCGACCAGCCTAAATACCCTTGCACTCATACCTGAACTTGCACAAGCCAATATCTCAGCGGTAAAAATTGAAGGACGTCAACGTAGCCCTGCTTATACAGAACAAGTCACGAAAGTGTGGCGTGCCGCTATCGATCGATACAAACAAGATCCAGATAAGTATCAGGTTGAAGCCGCTTGGAATAAACAGCTCGATCAACTCTCTGAAGGCACCAGCACCACCCTTGGTGCTTACCACAGAGATTGGCAATAATTGGCATTAGTGAGAATCATATGAAATACGCATTAGGACCAATTTTATATTATTGGCCAAAACAACAAGTCGAAGATTTTTATGCTGCAGCGGTGAATTCACAGGCTGATATTATTTATCTTGGTGAAACAGTTTGCAGCAAACGCCGCGAATTAAAACCAAAAGACTGGTTAGGATTAGCCAAAGAAATTGCCGATTCAGGTAAGCAAGTGGTGATCTCAACCATGGCGCTATTAGAAGCACCATCAGAAGTTAATATTCTCCGTAAGTACTGTGAAAATGGTGATTTTATTGTTGAAGCTAATGATTTTGGCGCGATCAATTTATTAGCTGAAGCAAAAACACCCTTTGTCTGTGGTCATGCGCTTAATGTCTATAACGCGCAAGTATTGCAGCTACTCGTTAATAAAGGCATGCAACGTTGGGTCATGCCCGTTGAGTTGTCACGAGACTGGCTAGTACAATTACAAGAAGACAGTAGAATACTCAATATCCGTGATCAATTTGAAATCGAAGTCTTTGCGCATGGGCATTTACCACTGGCCTACTCTGCCCGTTGTTTTACCGCTCGTTCAGAAAACAGAGCAAAAGATGACTGCGATCTTTGCTGTATCAATCATGCTAACGGTAAACCGGTATATAGCCAGGATGATAAAGAGTTATTCACCATCAATGGTATTCAAACCATGTCAGGCTACAAATATAACCTATTGAATGATGTCGCGAGTATGCACGATTTAGTGGACATTGTGCGAGTGAGTCCGTTAGGAGAGTCAGCATTCCAAACACTCGATCAGTTTAAACAAGCGGCAGAACAAGATATTAAGTTCGACTTGCAGCTAGACCGAGAATGTAATGGTTATTGGCACCAAATAGCTGGATTAGAGACAGTTAGTTTATAACCCCACCCTAGCCCCCCCCCTTTTTACTTCAAGGGGTATGCTGGGAGGGGGTTAGATCTTGCTAACGGTTACTTGCTAATCTTGCCAGTTCTAAACGTGCATAACCATGCTCGATAAATTCATACACATTATTACTTAATGCTAATTTAAAATAGCTTTCTGCTGCAGTTTTGTCATTCATTAACAACTTGTATTTACCCAGATAAAAGTACGCTTCCGTTAAACGGTGCGCCAATATTTGATTATAAGTTCGTTCGTGCTTATCCAGTCCATCGAGTAATTTATCCAATAATTCAGTTTCATTTATCGCTTGCGTATAAAGCGCGACGATATTCCATGACCAGTTATCATCTATGTGTTGGTCATAACGTGCTTTAACTGATTTTAACGCTTGTTCTGCATTAATTTGATATTCAGGGTAATACAACCATAACGTTCTAAATGGGTCGTTAGGTGCTTCATCATAAGCTCTGATAAGATCATCAACAGCTAATGTATAACGTTCGCCATAATACAACGCAATACCACGATTAAGTAATACGTAATTATTTTCAGGGTCTAATTGTGCGATTGAATCATAGGCATCAAATGCTTCATCAAACTGTTCAGTCTGCGTCATATACAAACCAATAAAATTGTAAGCTGGCACAAAATCTGGCTGTAATGTTAATGCTCGTTGAAAGTCAGCATGAGCCAATGAACGCAAACCCATGCTATCAGCAAGTAAACCACGTTCATAAAAATAACGCGCTTGACGAGCCCGATCATCTTTCGCATCAAGGATAAGTTGGCTATAACGCATTAACATAATTTCGGTTTGATAATTAACTTGCAGTGGTTCAGCTAGAATTAATTCAGAAGGCGTGCGGTCATCAGCCGAAAAAGACCCCGATAATGAACTACAACCAGAAAGTAAGGCAGCAGTAATGAATAAACTAAGACATCGTTTCATAATTAAACCACTTATTTTTTTCAGATATAAAAAAGGAGCGTATCAACGCTCCTTAAAATAATCAATCTAAATATAACAACAAGTTATTCGCTAACTGGTTGCTCAGCAGGCGCTGCAGGAGCGTCCATTGCTTCTTTAATACTTAAACGGATACGACCTTGACGGTCTACTTCTAGAACTTTAACTTTAACTACTTGTTCTACAGACAGGTGATCTGCAACTTTGTTCACACGTTCTTGCGTAATTTGCGAGATATGAACTAAGCCATCTTTACCAGGTAAGATGTTAACAAATGCGCCGAAGTCAGCTAGACGTACAACTTTACCTTCGTAGATTTGACCAACTTCAACTTCAGCTGTTAGTTGGTGAATACGTTCGATTGCTGCTTGTGCTTGTTCGCCACTTGTCGCTGCAATTTTCACTGTACCATCATCTTCGATTTCGATCGTAGTACCAGTTTCTTCAGTAAGAGCACGGATTGTTGCGCCACCTTTACCGATGATATCTTTGATCTTGTCCGTGCTGATTTTGATTGTATGAATACGCGGTGCGAATTCAGATACATCATCACGGTTAGTTGCGATAGCTTGATCCATAACACTTAAGATGTGTAGACGTGCAGCTTTTGCTTGTACAAGCGCTTTCTGCATAATATCTTTAGTGATACCTTCAATTTTGATATCCATCTGTAGTGCAGTGATACCAGCACTTGAACCAGCAACTTTAAAGTCCATGTCACCTAAGTGATCTTCATCACCAAGGATGTCTGAAAGTATTACGCTACGGTCGCCGTCAAGTACTAGACCCATTGCGATACCCGCAACAGAAGCCTTGATTGGCACACCTGCATCCATAAGTGCTAACGAAGTACCACATACAGAAGCCATTGAGCTTGAACCGTTAGATTCAGTAATTTCAGATACAACACGTACTGTGTACGGGAATTCATCTGCGTTTGGCATAACAGCTAAAACACCACGTTTCGCTAGACGACCGTGACCAATTTCACGACGTTTAGGCGAACCAACCATACCGGTTTCACCAACACAGTAAGGAGGGAAGTTGTAGTGCATTAGGAAACGATCAATCGTTTCGCCAGTTAGACTGTCGATACGTTGTGCATCACGTTCTGTACCTAGTGTTGCAGTTACTAACGCTTGCGTTTCACCACGTGTGAACAGTGCGCTACCGTGTGTACGTGGTAGAACGCCAGTCATTACGCTTAGTGCACGGATCATTTCTGGATCACGACCATCAATACGTGGTTCGCCATCAAGAATACGGTTACGTACAATGTTCTTTTCTAAAGAAGCAAGTAGTTCACCCGCTTCACGCGTGTTTAGCTCTTCATTTTCTTCTTGAAGTTTAGCGATTACTGCTGACTTGATGCCACCAACTTTAGCGTAACGTTCAGTTTTTTCTTGGATTTGGTATGCTTCAGCAAGGTCGCCTGATGCTAGTTCTGCGATTTTCGCTTTAAGCTCAGTGTTTACTACTGGTGCAGTCCAATCCCATTTAGGTGTATTAACTTCTGCTGCAAATTCTTTAATTGCTTCGATAACAACTTGCATTTGCTCGTGGCCGTACATTACCGCACCAAGCATTTGTTCTTCGCTAAGAATTTCAGCTTCAGACTCAACCATAAGTACTGCATTTTCAGTACCCGCAACAACAAGGTCTAGTTGGCTTTCTGCTAACTCAGATGTTGATGGGTTAAGAATGTATTCGTCATTTTGGAAACCGATACGTGCAGCACCAATTGGGCCATTGAACGGCATACCAGAGATACTTAATGCAGCTGAAACACCGATTAATGCAACCAAATCAGGTTGGATTTCAGGGTTAACAGATACAACAGTAGCAACTACTTGTACTTCATTTTTGAAGCCAGCAGGAAATAGTGGACGGATTGGACGGTCGATAAGACGACAGGTTAAAGTCTCGCCTTCACTTGGACGACCTTCACGTTTAAAGAAGCCACCAGGGATCTTACCTGCAGCGTAAGTACGTTCTTGGTAGTTCACTGTTAGCGGGAAGAAATCACGACCAGCTTCAGCTTGTTTTTTACCAACAACACTTACTAAAACAGAAGTATCACCGATGCTTGCCATTACAGCTGCTGTTGCTTGACGTGCAATAACACCTGTCTCTAATGTAACTGTATGTTCACCATACTTAAACGATTTTACGATAGGATTCACTCTTTGTCCTTAATCTTTAATGTCTCTTTAATTTCGTCGCTAAGTATACTGCATAAAAAAATTAAAGGGCAATGTAAGTATTGGAAATAGTGAAATAAGTTGAAAAATAATTCTAAGCGGGAACAATTTGAAGGGAAATTTAAAAACAAAAAGGAGCCAATTGGCTCCTTTCTTATAATTTGTTGTCCGTAGACGTCAAATTAATCGTCGATTAACGACGTAGACCTAGACGTGCAATAAGGTCTGCATAACGTACGTTTTCAGTACGTTTTAGGTAGTCAAGAAGTTTACGACGGCTAGCAACCATACGTAATAGACCACGACGGCTGTGGTGATCGTGGATGTGCTTCTTGAAGTGACCTTGAAGGTGGTTAATTTGTGCAGTTAGTAGTGCAACTTGAACTTCAGTTGAACCAGTGTCGCCTTCTTGGCGTGCGAAATCTGCAACAATAGCTGCTTTAGCTTCAGCGTTTAGTGACATAGTGGAGTCTCCAATATAGATAAATAGCTTATAGCCGACCACTCGCTCAGCTATAAGAAGAACCGCGGAGTATACAGATGTCGGATAATTCCTGCAATCATTTTTAGTGATCAATTGATAAACAAATAACACCCCGGAAAAGACGTATAAAAAAGGCACTATTACTTGGGTAATAATGCCTTTTGTTTCTCACTAATTGATGCTCAATTAATGTGATTATTTTGGTTCGCGCGCCTGCGTTTCGTAATTTACAATACGCTTCGGAGCGACTCGCCCTTGGTCATCAATATTACCGACACCAATGAAAGTACGCTCAACACCGACTGTCATACGTACTAAGCCAGATTCAGGCGTATTAGGTACTACAACCGGTTGCCCGTGTAATACAAAATCACCGGTATCTGCACTCATGTTCGCTTCAGGCAAGTGACTTACCGCTGAATCAAGTGGCATGAGTAAGGGATCAAGCACGTCTTTCGGCTCAATTCCCTCTGCCTTCGCTTGTTCAACCATCTCTTCCAGCTGTTCGAACGTCATCATACGTTCAGCTGGATAAGCGCTAACACCAATACGACGTAGCATAGAGACATGTGCACCACAGCCTAGTAGCTCCCCAAGGTCATCAACGATAGTACGGATATAAGTACCCTTACTCACGTGAATCTCTAAGTCAACTTCATCATTTTCAAAACTTAATAATTTAAGTTCAAAAACTGAAATAGGACGTGCTGGACGATCGATAAAGATACCTTGACGCGCATACCAGTACAAAGGTTTGCCTTCGTGCTTCAATGCCGAAAACATTGACGGTACTTGCTCCGTGTCACCACGGAAAGTATCAAGACCAATTAGCAACTCAGCATCACTCACATTAACGGGACGCGTTTGCACGATCTCACCATGTGAATCAGATGTATCAGTACGTTCACCCAGCTTTGCAGTAACGATGTAACGCTTGTCTGAATCAAGCAAGAATTGTGAAAACTTCGTTGCTTCACCAAAACATAACGGCAGCATACCAGTCGCAAGTGGATCTAAAGCGCCTGTGTGGCCTGCTTTCGCGGCAAAGAAAATTTTCTTCACACGCTGTAATGCATCGTTTGAGCTTATGCCTGTCGGTTTATCCAACAAGAATACACCGTGTACATCACGGCCGTTCCATCGACGACGACGTGCAGACATGACTAAGACTCTCCTTCAGGAGCGTCTTTTTCATCACCTTTGGTACCAAATTCTTCTTGCAGTTTTTTATCTTTAGCACGTACTTCAGTTACAAGGCTTGACAGACGCATACCTTCAACCAGAGTGTTGTCATAGATAAAACGCAGTTCAGGCACAATACGTAACTTCATTGCACTACCCACTAACGAACGGATATAACCGCTTGCAGTTGTTAATGCGGCGATACCGTCTGTAATACGTTCTTCATCATTATCGATGTTGAAGAAAGTAACATATACTTTTGCGTAAGACAGGTCACGAGACAGATCAATACTTGATACTGTTACCATGCCAACACGTGGATCTTTTACTTCACGTTGTAAAATACGCGCGATTTCTTGTTGTAGTTGCTGTGCAACACGACGAGAACGACTGAATTCTTTTGCCATTTTTAAATTCCTCTAAAGGAAAATGGGGACCGAAGGCCCCCATAAAGTTATTTTAATCGAACCGAGCTATTAACCGTTACAGAGTACGTTTAATTTCAACAGTTTCGAATACTTCAATTTGGTCACCAACACGTACGTCATTATAGTTCTTAACGCCGATACCACATTCAGTACCCATACGAACTTCTTGTACGTCATCTTTAAAGCGACGTAGAGATTCAAGTTCGCCTTCATAGATAACGATGTTTTCACGAAGTACACGGATTGGTGCACTACGTTTAATGATGCCTTCAGTAACCATACAACCAGCGATAGAGCCAATTTTAGGTGATTTGAATACATCACGAACTTCAGCAAGACCAATGATTTCTTGACGGAATTCAGGCGCAAGCAGACCGCTCATCGCTTGTTTAACTTCATCAATCAAGTCATAGATAACGCTGTAGTAACGTAAATCAACACTTTCGTTATTTACAACTTCACGTGCTTTAGCGTCAGCACGTACGTTGAAACCAAGTACGATAGCGTTAGATGCAGCAGCAAGTGTCACATCAGTTTCAGTAATACCACCAACGCCACGCGTGATGATAGCTACTTTAACTTCGTCAGTTGACAGTTTAACTAATGACTCACAAAGTGCTTCAAGTGAACCTTGAACATCTGCTTTAAGTACGATGTTAAGCTCAGAAACTTCACCCGCTTCCATGTTCGCGAACATGTTATCAAGTTTAGATTTCTGTTGACGAGCAAGTTTCACATCACGGAATTTACCTTGACGGTAAAGCGCAACTTCACGTGCTTTCTTATCATCACGTACTACAGTCGCTTCATCACCTGCTTTTGGTACGCCAGAAAGACCTAAGATCTCTACAGGAATCGAAGGACCAGCAGAGTCGATTGTCTGACCATTTTCATCGCGCATTGCACGTACACGGCCATATTCTAGACCACAAAGAACGATATCGCCTTGCTTCAATTCACCTTGTTGTACAAGTACTGTTGCAACAGGACCACGACCTTTATCAAGACGAGATTCAATTACCACACCTGCAGCAGGACCAGTAGCAACAGCTTCAAGTTCTAAGATATCAGCTTGTAGTAAGATAGCTTCAAGTAGTTCATCAACGCCTGTACCTACTTTAGCAGATACATAGACGAACATGTTGTCGCCGCCCCAGTCTTCTGGCATAACATTGTGTTGAGCCAGTTCGCTTTTAACGCGGTCTGTATCAGCACCTTCTTTATCCATCTTGTTCACAGCAACAATCAGTGGCACATCCGCAGCTTTCGCATGGTGGATAGCTTCGATTGTTTGTGGCATAACGCCATCATCAGCTGCAACGACTAAAATAACAATATCTGTCGCTTGAGCACCACGAGCACGCATAGACGTAAACGCCGCGTGTCCAGGAGTATCAAGGAAAGTGACCATGCCATTGTCAGTTTCAACGTGATAAGCACCAATATGCTGGGTAATACCACCGGCTTCACCGTCAGCAACTTTAGCGCGACGGATGTAATCTAGTAGTGATGTTTTACCATGGTCAACATGACCCATGATAGTAACAACTGGTGCACGAGTAACTTTAACACCTTGCGTTACATCTTGCGCGTCAGCTAATACAGCTTCTTCTAGCGCATTCTCTTTCACTAAGATAACTTTATGACCCATTTCTTCTGCGATAAGTTGTGCAGTTTCTTGGTCAAGTACTTGGTTAATAGTAACCATAGAGCCCTGCTTCATCATGAACTTGATGATTTCAGTTGCTTTGATTGCCATTTTTTGTGCTAGTTCACTAACACTAACCGTTTCACCGATGCGAACATCACGTTCAACTTTAGCAACTGGTTTATTAAAACCTTGTTGCATCGCTTCTGGTGCATTAACAGATTTACCTTGATGACGGCTATAGCGGTTATCAGGTTTACGACCTTTCGCTTTACGTGCTTTACCTTTACCTTTTGGTGCCGGTTTTGCCGGTTCAACTGGTGCAGTAGGTTTTTTCTTACGAACACCTTTTTGCGCCTGTGCATCAGCATCATCTTCAGCTGCTTGAGCATGAGTTGATGTTGTTACATGGTAATCAGCTGTTTTCTCTGTTTTTTCACGTTGAGCTTCTTCTTCAGCCCAACGGCCTGAGTTGTCTTCTGCTAATTTACGTGCTTCTTCAGTTTTTTGTTGAGCTTCCAGCTCAGCTTTACGAGTGGCTTCCTGCTCCTGCTTCTGCTTCAATGCTTCCGCTTCGCGCTTCGCCATATCATCTGCCTCTTTTGATTTAGTATTTTTCTGTTTCGTTTCACGTTTTGCTGTTTCTGCAGCATCACGTTTTGCTTTTGCTTCTGCGTCAGCTTTTACTTTTGCATCAGCATCAGCGATTGCTTTTGCCTCTGCTTGTGCTTTCGCTTCTGCCTGTGCTTTCAATTCAGCCGCTTCTTGTGCCGCTTTTTCTTCTGCTAATTTCGCTTCATCTTCAGCTGTAGTACGTTTAACGTAAGTACGTTTTTTGCGTACTTCTACTGCAACTGATTTTTGCTTACCGCCACCGCTTGCTACGCTAAGCGTGCTTTTGGTTTTGCGTTGTAATGTTAAGCGACTAGGTTCAGCCGTATCACTACCATGTTGCTCACTTAAGTGCACCAGTAGTGTCTGCTTTTCACCTTCCGTTACCGTACTGTCGTTCGCTTTTGCTATGCCAGCATCAGAGAATTGTTGTACTAGGCGATCAACAGTAGTACCGATATCTTCGGCCAATTTTGTAATTGATACATCTGCCATGTAGTTCGATCCCTCTCTTCGCGTTATTATTCGCTATCACTGAACCAACAGATATTACGTGCAGCCATAATTAATTCACCAGCACGTTCATCCGTTAACTCTTCAATTTCACTTAAATCATCGATGCCTTGTTCCGCTAGCTCTTCCAGAGTTGTTACTCCGATGCTTGCAAATACGTAAGCAAGGTGCTTCTCTAAGCCTTCAAGCGCTAATAAGTCTGCACTTGGTTCTGCACCTTCTAGTGATTCTTCTGCAGCAAGTGCAGATGTCGTTAGTGCATTTTTAGCACGAGAACGTAATTCATCAACTAGATCTTCATCAAAACCGTCGATTTGTAAGAATTCGTTTACAGGTACATAAGCGATTTCTTCTAATGACGAGAAGCCTTCACCGATCAGTAATTCAGCCATATCTTCATCGATATCTAATTTATCAGTGAAGATTGTCATCAGACGATCGTTTTCTTTTTGGTGTTTTTCGTTCGCATCAGCAACCGTCATCACGTTTAGTTCCCAACCAGTCAGTTGTGAAGCTAGACGTACGTTTTGACCGTTACGGCCAATCGCTTGAGCTAGATTGTCTTGTTCAACCGCAATATCCATTGAATGCTGATCTTCATCAACAATAATAGAAGCAACTTCAGCTGGAGCCATTGCGTTGATAACAAACTGAGCAGGGTTATCATCCCAAAGGATAATATCAACACGTTCACCGTTTAGTTCATTTGAAACTGCTTGTACACGTGCGCCACGCATACCAACACAAGCACCAACAGGATCGATACGTTTGTCGTTAGATTTAACCGCGATTTTAGCACGTGAACCAGGATCACGAGCAGCGGCTTTAAGTTCAAGCATCTCTTCGTTGAACTCAGGCACTTCTACTCGGAACAATTCGATTAGCATTTCGTTACATGCACGGCTAATAAATAGCTGTGTGCCACGCGCTTCAGGTTTTACTTCTTTTAGTAAGCCCTTAATACGATCGCCAGTACGGAATGATTCACGTGGAAGCATTTCATCACGGAACATTACTGCTTCAGCATTGTTACCTAGATCTAATACTACGGTTTCACGGTTAGCACGTTTAACTAAACCAGTGATTAACTCACCTTCATGTTTAGCGTATTGCTGAACGATTAAATCACGTTCTGCTTCACGTACTTTTTGAATGATCACTTGTTTAGCTGTTTGCGTTGTTACACGGTCAAATACAACTGAGTCAATTGTATCTTCAATGTAACCACCAACTTCGATGTTTTCATCGTCGTATTTAGCAGCATCCAGGGTAATTTCTGAGAAAGGATTTTCTAGTGGTTCACCTTTGTCATCAATTACAAGCCAGCGACGGTACGTCTCGAAATTACCCGTTTTACGGTCAATTTCAACACGAACCTCAATTTCGCCTTCATATCTTTTTTTAGTTGCTGTAGCTAGTGCAATTTCCATCGCTTCGAAAATTTTCTCACGAGGTAATTCTTTCTCGTTAGAAACTGCATCAACAACTAACAGAATTTCTTTATTCATTCCTGGACGCCTCGTTAGTCAAATTTTGGAACAATATTTGCTTTTTGAATATTTGCGTGTGCAAAGACTTCGTCTTTGCCATCAATTGTTAACGTGATCATGTCACCGTCAACACTTTTGATTACGCCTTTTAATTTACGACGACCATTCACAGCCATACGTAATAATGCTTTAATTTCAGAATCACAATAGTCTTGATAATGTGATGCTTTAAATAATGGACGTTCCATACCTGGTGAAGATACTTCTAAGAAGTACTCTGTACTGATTGGATCTTCAACATCCATGATAGCGCTAATTTGGTGACTTACTTTCGAGCAATCATCAACAAAAATACCGTTTTCATGATCGATGTAAACAAGTAATGTTGAGTGTTTACCAGCTCGTGTAAACTCAATACCAATAAGTTCAAAACCTAACATTTCAACTGTTGGTTCTAATAATTCAGTTAGTGTTTGTTCTAAACTCGCCAAAACAACCCCCCTAAAAACAAAAAAAGGGCATATGCCCGTAATTTAAAAAATAAAAAGCCTCGACTATAAGGCGAGGCTTCTTACTACTAGACCTTGTAAGCCACTTACGTGGCGCTTATTAAATACATAATAAGCAAGAAGCCAATAGTATTACGTAAATTACATTTATCAGAGATAAAATTAAATTTAAGTAATGCTATTTGCACACTGTTGACTAGCCCTATCAACAGGTATAAGAAATGGTTGCGGGAGCAGGATTTGAACCTACGACCTTCGGGTTATGAGCCCGACGAGCTACCAGACTGCTCCATCCCGCGACAATGTTCTTATTGCGCTGATTATAGGCTATTGCGATAGCAATAAGCAAGGCTAAATTCACTTTAATAGTGAATCGGATACGTTGCGTTAATCAACAGCCCTAGATCCCCCGTAATTATATATTCACAAACGCCTATTACACCCGCAGCTAATGACATAAAATAGCATCTGTCGGCCTCATCTAATCGTAGTGCAAGCAGACTATCAACATCAGGTTATTGTTAATAGTAATGTACCGCTTCTGTATCAGCTAACTTAGGTGTTTTTATTCAAGCTAAATTGAGTGTAATATTGAAGTGTTTACGCGGAATAGAAACAGTTAAGTTGGAGATTAATAAATTAAGAGGCAGATTTCAACATTCGGTGTAATACGCCATAGCAACAGCGCTAAATGAAAATTCGAGCAATAAAAACAAAAAAAGCCGATTCATGAGAATCAGCTTTTAATATTAATTAATAAATTTAGTGGTGCGGATGGGGGGACTTGAACCCCCACGACCTAAGTCACCAGCCCCTCAAGCTGGCGCGTCTACCAATTCCGCCACATCCGCGCAATACTAAATTTATTCTGTCTTCTTTAAATAAGTCATATCATCAATTTGAGGTGACATATATATAACTTAGTTCTTACTACATAATACCTTAAGCTGACGTATTATTAAATTCGTCATGCCTAAGTTTATTGAGGTACGTCGCTATTGCTTACTGGTGCTACTGGCACATCACTTGTGATTGCAGGTTTCTCTGCATCTAAAATCACATCAGTATCAGACTGTGAAGATAAATTACCTAACACTAGGCTTAACGCAAAAAACACAATTGCAAGCACTGCTGTTGCGCGAGTTAAAAAGTTACCTGAACCGCCAGCACCAAATACTGTATTTGAGCCGCCAGAACCAAAGCTAGCACCCATATCAGCGCCTTTGCCCTGCTGCATTAGAACGAATCCAATGATTGCAAGTGCAACAATTAAGTAAATAACAATAATAACTTCGTACATTTTAATACCTAAATCTCAAAAGGTTTAATATAGCTTTATCGAACATCCTTACCCGAGGTAAGGGACACTTAAATCATATAGTCACTTTATAACTAAATAATATTAAGTGGTAAAGCGGAGGAGATATTATCTAACCTCCACCTTAGTTGCAAGCTGATTATTAAAAAAACAATGAATAAAAGGCTTTAGCACAAAACAACACCAGTTGCCGTATATTAATACGCCTTAAATCACCCTGTTTACGCAAGTTTAAAACGTGGCTTTTACGGCATCTGCAATTTTATTGGCAAGTGCTAATACATGCGCTTCATCTTCACCTTCGACCATTACTCGGATAAGTGGCTCAGTACCTGATTTACGCAACAATACACGACCACGATCGGCGAGTTCTTGTTCAACATCGGCTACCGACTGTTGTACTGACTCCGCTAATAGTGGATCTGAATCACCACTAAAACGAACATTCACTAATACTTGTGGGAATTTACTCATACCAGAGCGTAATTCTTTCAGCGTTAATCCACTATTAACCAATGCCGCTAATACTAATAGGCTTGATACAATGCCGTCACCTGTTGTGGTGTGATCCAGAGAAATAATATGGCCTGAATTTTCACCACCTATACGCCAACCTTTTTCAAGTAGCATTTCAACCACATAGCGATCGCCAACCGCACTACGTGCAAATGGAATACCCAGAGACTTAAGCGCTAGCTCTAAGCCCATGTTCGCCATTAATGTACCAACAACACCGCCTTTTAATTCACCTTTGCGCAGCGCATCACGTGCAATAATGTAAAGAATTTCATCGCCATCAATAACATAACCAGTATGATCGACCATCATCAGACGGTCGCCATCACCATCATAAGCGACACCAAGATCAGCTTTTTCAGCAAGTACACGTGCAGCCAATGCTTCAGGCGCCGTTGCCCCACAACCATCATTAATGTTCAAGCCATTAGGCTCAACACCGATAGTAATTATCTCTGCGCCTAATTCTCTAAATACGCTTGGTGCGATATGGTAAGTGGCACCATGCGCACAATCGAGTACAATTTTAAGGCCTTTTAAACTTGCGCGTGATGGGAAAGTACTTTTACAATATTCAATATAACGACCCGCTGCATCATCAATACGTACTGCTTTACCTAATTCAGCTGACTCAACGCAGGTTAGTTCTTTTTCTAATTGCGCTTCAATTGCCAGTTCAACATCATCCGCTAGCTTAGTACCATTTGCAGAAAAGAACTTAATGCCGTTATCGTGATATGGATTGTGTGATGCACTGATCACAATACCCGCTTCTGCACGGAATGTACGCGTTAAATAGGCTACAGCTGGCGTCGGCATTGGCCCCATAAATGCGACATCAAGCCCCGCCGCAGATAAACCCGCTTCTAAAGCACATTCCAGCATATAACCAGAAATACGGGTATCTTTACCAATCAGTACTTTCCTTGTCCCCTGTTTTGCAAGTACCTTACCTGCAGCCCAGCCCAGTTTAAGTGCGAACTCAGGTGTGATTGGCGCTTTACCTACAAGACCACGAATACCATCGGTACCAAAATACTTTCTTGACATATTTAATCCCTAATATCTTCTATTATTAGTCGAAAAATAAATTCAACCAACCTATTTTAAATTAAAACCGTTACTTAAAATTCATCATGTTCGTTATTGTTTATTATTTAAAGCGTGCTTAGCAAGCTGTGCCACAACAGCTAAAACATCCGCAGTTTCTCGCACATCATGCACACGTAATATTTGCGCACCATCGATTGCAGCAGCAGTTGCACAAGCAAGACTACCCGCTAATCGCTGGGACTCATCACACTGTAATAAATTACCTATCATCGACTTTCGAGACACACCGATCAACACAGGTAAACCAAATTGATGAAATACTCGCGTATCAGCCAGTAATTGGTAATTTTGTTCTAACGTCTTACCAAAACCAAAACCGGGATCGAGAATAATATTGTCACGTTTAATGCCTGCATTAACACAATCAGCAATACGCTGTTGTAAAAATGCCACGACTTCAGCGGTGACATCTTGGTAATTAGGTGCGTCTTGCATGGTACTTGGCTGGCCTTGCATGTGCATAATACATACAGGCACAGCAAGTTCTGCCGCAGCTTGTAGTGCACCTTCTTGCTGCAACGCTCTCACATCATTAATAATGTGCGCACCCGCAGCAATTGCTTCACGCATCACTTGTGCTTTACTGGTATCGATAGAAATGACAACATCGAGCTGTGTTGATACGCGTTTAATAATAGGAATAACACGGGCAAGCTCTTCTTCTAAACTAACAGCACTGGCACCAGGACGCGTAGATTCACCGCCAATATCAATAATCTTAGCGCCATCGGCGACCATTTTTTGTGCTTGTTTAAAGGCAGTATCTAAAGCGTAATACTGACCGCCATCAGAAAATGAGTCCGGTGTGACATTTAAAATGCCCATTACTACAGGTTGACTAAGATCGAGTATTTTAACACGACTGCTATTGGTCACTAAGTTTAACTGCATTATCGTTCTATCCCTAAAAAAAAACCCCGAGTTACACTCGAGGTTTATTCTATCATGAATTAATAGCTATAAAGTAATACTGAGTAAGCGAAGCTTAATCTGTATCTTTTTTATCATTTTCTTTTTCACTATCTTCTTCACTATCAGCTTTAGTTTCTTTTTTCACGTCTTTGGCTGTATCGCTATCCATTTTCCCATAGCCGTCACCCCAATCTGCAGGTGCACGTACTTCAACACGCGCCATAAGATCATCAATTTGCTTGGCATCAATCGTTTCATACTTCATCAATGCATCTTTCATTGAATGAAGAATATCCATATTGTCCGATAATAGCTGATGCGCACGTTTATAGTTACTTTCAACTAAATAACGAATTTCATCATCAATCATCTTAGCGGTATCATCAGACATACTTGCCTGCTGAGCGCCGCCACCACCAAGGAAAATTTCACCTTGCTCATCAGCAAATTTCATTGGCCCTAATTTTTCAGATAGACCCCATTGCGTGACCATTTTACGAGAAATATCCGTAGCACGTTCAATATCATTTGATGCGCCTGTTGATACGCAGTCTTTACCAAAGATAATCTCTTCAGCAATACGACCACCGTAAAGGCTTGAAATCATGCTTTCTAAATGACGTTTCGAGTGACTAAGGCGATCTTGTTCAGGTAAGTACATAGTCACACCTAATGCACGACCACGAGGAATGATACTGACTTTATAAACAGGATCATGATCCGGTACTAAACGACCGACAATAGCGTGACCAGCTTCATGATAAGCAGTCATCGTTTTCTCTTCTTCGCTCATGACCATGCTCTTACGCTCGGCACCCATGAGGATCTTATCTTTGGCTTTTTCAAATTCGGCCATAGATACTGTACGTTTATTATGACGTGCAGCAAATAGTGCAGCTTCATTCACTAAGTTAGCCAGCTCGGCACCAGAGAAACCCGGTGTACCACGCGCAATAAGTACAGTTTCAACATCATCGCTGATTGGCACTTTACGCATATGTACTTTCAAGATCTGTTCACGACCACGGATATCTGGTAGACCTACAGTTACTTGACGGTCAAAACGACCAGGACGTAATAATGCAGGATCAAGTACGTCTGGACGGTTGGTCGCAGCAATAACAATGACACCTTCATTACCTTCAAAACCATCCATTTCAACTAACATTTGGTTTAGCGTTTGCTCACGCTCATCATGACCGCCACCCATGCCAGAGCCACGTTTGCGGCCTACTGCATCGATTTCATCGATAAAGATGATACAAGGTGATGATTTTTTCGCTTGTTCAAACATGTCACGCACACGAGATGCACCCACACCCACAAACATTTCAACGAAGTCAGAACCTGAAATAGTGAAAAATGGTACTTTTGCTTCACCAGCAATCGCTTTAGCAAGTAATGTTTTACCTGTACCTGGTGAACCAACTAATAAGATACCGGTTGGGATTTTACCACCAAGTTTCTGGAAACGACTTGGGTCTTTTAAGTAATCAACCAATTCAGCAACTTCTTCTTTTGCTTCATCACAGCCTGCAACATCAGCAAACGTCGTTTTAATTTGGTCTTCACTCATTAAGCGTGCTTTACTTTTGCCGAATGACATAGCACCTTTACCACCGCCACCTTGCATTTGACGCATAAAGAATACCCAAACACCGATCAGTAATAGCATTGGGAACCAAGAGATGAAGATAGAAGTTAATAAACTTGCTTCTTCTTCAGGCTCACCAAATACTTTAACGTTATTGTTTAGCAGATCATTTAATAGCTGTGGATCTTCCGCTGGTAAGAAAGTAACGAACTTCTGTCCACCTTGGCTAACACCACGGATAGTACGTCCGTTGATCTTAACTTCGTTAACTTGTTTATTTCTAACTTGTTGCACAAATGAACTGTAATCTAACTGATTACTTGAACTCTCATTTGGTCCGAAACTCTGAAATACTGACATTAACACGACTGCAATAACCAGCCATAAAATCAGATTTTTTGCCATATCACTCAAAATCTAGCCTCTCCGGGTCTTAAGTTCCCTGAAAAAAAACAGTTGATATACTCAATATATTCTAAATATAGACAGTTTAACAACAACTTACATTTTAAATTTTAATCCTGTGGTCCTTACAATTAAAATGCAAGGTTGCAGAACCCTTTAGATATTCTCTACTGTCTACTCAAATATATCAAGACTTGGCTATTTATTAAAATAATTAAATGTTAATTGATGACAAATCTAGATTTTATTCTTCAATAGCAGCAGTGATATTATCTTTTGTCACAGGTCACAATAATTTAGCCTTTATAACCTGTCGCAACAATGAAAACTTCGCGTGAACGAGCACGTGATGAATCCGGTTTTCTGGTTTTAACTACAGTAAACAAACTACGTACATCTTTCATGAATTGCTCAAAGCCTGAACCTTGAAAGACTTTGACCACAAAACTGCCATTTGGTTTAAGCACTTCACGACACATTTCAAGAGCAAGCTCGACCAAATACATTGAAGCAGGTTGATCAACGCCAATATTACCACTCATATTGGGTGCCATATCAGAGATAACAACGTCAATCTGACCATCGCCTACTTTAGCCAGTAATGTTGATAGTACTTTCTCATCTCGAAAATCACCTTGCAAAAAATCGACACCTGCAATTGGATCCATGGCTAAAATATCACAAGCAATAACACGACCTCTATCACCTAATTGCTTAACCGCATATTGTGACCAACCTCCAGGAGCAGCGCCAAGGTCAACAATATTCATACCCGGTTTTAATAATTTATCTTTTTCTTGAATTTCTTCAAGCTTAAAAGTCGCACGTGAACGCAACCCTTGTTTCTTCGCATCTTTCACGTATTTATCGTTATGATGCTCCTGCAGCCAATTCTTTGAACTGCCCTTTTGGGTACTTTTTTTCTTCGGTGTCGGGGTCATCTGAAAGCCTGTTAATAATATTTTTTTAAACCATTGCCATAATGGCATGGTATTAAGATGAAGATGAAGCTAAAATTACTCTTTTTCAACCCTAAGTAATAAGAAATTTAAAATATGGCATTAAGCAACAAGCAAAAGCAACACCTAAAAGGTTTAGCACACTCATTAAAACCTGTCATCTTACTAGGCCAACACGGCTTAACAGAAGGTGTAATGGCTGAAATTGAAGTAGCGCTAGCACATCATGAATTAATCAAAATTAAAGTTGCGTCAGAAGACCGTGACCAAAAAGCATTAGTAATGGATACCATTGTAAAAGAAGCTAACGCAGAAAAAGTACAAAGTATTGGCCACACATTGGTTATTTATCGTACAAGTGATGAAAAGAAAATCATACTGCCAAGAAAATAATAGCTTTATGAGTATCCAGCTGGGCAAGGAATCCCAGCTCGACTATACCCAGTGTTAAAACTGGGTCACAGTACACCATAATTCGTGTCTGTATTTTCATGCAGTGTGTCGATAGTTAGATATATTCTACCGATACAATTTCAAATTCAATCGCGCCGCCCGGTGTCGTCACCATCGCTACATCATCGACACTTTTACCCACTAAACCACGTGCAATTGGTGAGTTAATTGAAATACGATTTTCTTTAATATTAGCTTCATCATCACCGACAAGATTATAAGTGATCTCTTCTTCTGTTTCAGTATTATAAATTTTAACTGTACAACCAAAAATAACACGACCATTATTTGCTATTTTTGTCACATCAATAATCTGACAATTAGACAGTTTCCATTCGATATCTTGAACGCGACCTTCACAGAAACCTTGCTCTTCACGTGCCGCATGGTATTCCGCGTTTTCTTTCAAATCGCCGTGCTCACGCGCTACCGCAATCGAACTTACAATTTCAGGTCGACGAACCGTTTTTAAATGTTCTAATTCGATACGTAAGTTTTCTGCACCACGTGCAGTCATTGGGATCATATTACTCATAATGCTTATAGCCTTTCAATCAATTCATTATCATGACATTACTGCATTTTACAGCGCCGACAATGTTTACAATCATAATGCCACTATTGTAATACGAATATGACGACACTTCACCCTATTCAAACCATTAAACACATTTAATCTGATTATTGAGACCTTTGATTGTTCATTAACAACGGGTCTTAAAACTCGACTTAACGAACTACTTTACGCACATTCCAGCCAATACAAGTAAAGTTATGATCGTGATGGCTAAAACTGCACTTTTACATGCTAATTAAAACGCTCAACAGCAAAAATACGCTTAACCACAATAGCCAACACGGATAAAAACATCAATACACACACTAATCAGCACTTCAGTACCATCGAGAGCTCAAAGCATTAAAAGTTACACTTTTCTTATAAATAGCTAGCCAAATGAATAAAATGTGTGCATAATGTACTCAATCCATTAACACCAAGGACATTATCATGAAAGAATTTATAGCCGTTTTTACTGTTTTAACTACTTTAGCTATCACAAGTGGTGTTTTACCATCAATCGCTAGCCTATAGTTTAAAATACCAAAAACAGCATGGAAAAGTTTATTGTTTTATAACGCTTGATTATAAGATAGACGAAAACTTCTCTATGCTGTTTTTTTATGCCTACATATAACCCTCTTTTACTCACTTCCCGCTCAATTTCATCTGAAAGATAATATTCAGAATCGCATCATTAATAATTCAAATTTTATTTATATTAGCAACTTTATTTGTTAGAACTTCGATATAGCTAAAAGAAATCGTTTTCTCTATCCGTATACTCTGCTCTTCTTAATTATGGACAAATATACCCAAGCTAGTCTCTGATATAACATCTTGAAGTAGTTTGGATATAGAGAAAGGATTAATAAGTTTACTGATGATGAACATGGATATGATTTATTTACTCGATTTAGCGGGTACCGCCGTTTTTGCAATATCAGGCGTACAAGTTGCTGGACAGATGCGCATGGACCCATTTGGCGCAACAGTATTGGCTGCGGTAACCGCGATTGGAGGTGGCACAATACGTGATGCCATCTTAAATGTAGGCCCTGCATTCTGGGTGCACGACCCCGTTTACCTCACCGTTATTATTCTGACGTCTATGTTAACCATTTTGTTTGCTAACCGTAATCATCGCATGCCGCCAATATTATTACCCCTTGCCGATGCAGCAGGCTTAGCCTTATTCACCGTACTGGGTACGCAGAAAGCCTTAGCTTATGGCGCCCCGGGGATGACAGCAGTGGTGATGGGTGTGATCACCGGTGTTGCAGGCGGTATTATTAGAGACCTGTTAGCCAGTCGCGTGCCTATGGTATTACAAAAAGATATCTATGCGACGGCATCTGTCTTGGGAGGCCTCGTTTATACTGGCGCACTACTCATTGGCATAACTGAAGGTTTAGCAATGTTACTCGCCATGACAGGGGTATTTACACTCCGAATGGCTGCAGTGCATTGGCATTTAAGATTACCTATGTTTGTTTTAAAACACCACCGTTCGTAAATTACATCTGCTAGCAGCCTAAAACTAAAAAGCCCGTTATAACAATCATCATAACGGGCTTAAATTATTTATCAGCAGTTAACCAAGTGTAATACGTGCAAACTTACGTTTACCAACTTGGTATACGGCTGTACCAGCAGTCGGTACAAGACGTGTATCTTCTACTTTTTCACCATCAATCTTAACAGCTCCCTGCTTGATCATACGCATCGCTTCCGATGTCCCTGATACTAAACCAGCCTCTTTTAATAAGTTAGCAATTGCGATTGCATCACTTACTGCAAAATCAAACTCTGGCATTTCATCTGGGATCGCATTTTTTGAAAAACGCTGCGTGAAATCATTATGTGCGCTTTCTGCTGCCGCTTCATCGTGAAAACGGGCAATGATTTCTTTTGCTAATGAAATTTTAACATCACGTGGATTAACCGCATCTGCCGCGATATCAGCTTTAAATTTTTCAATTTCAGCTAATGGACGGAATGATAATAATTCGAAGTAATTCCACATCAATTCATCAGTGATCGACATGATCTTACCGAACATCTCGTTCGGTGCATCTGTTACACCAATATAGTTGTTCGCTGATTTAGACATTTTTTTCACGCCATCAAGACCAACAAGTAGTGGCATCATGATAACCGTTTGTGGTTTTTGACCTTCTGCTTTTTGTAATTCACGACCCATTAATAGGTTGAATTTTTGATCTGTACCGCCAAGTTCAACATCCGATTTCAGCGCAACTGAATCATAACCTTGTAATAATGGGTACATAAATTCGTGGATCGCGATACCTTGATTTGACGCATAGCGCTTTTTGAAATCATCACGTTCTAGCATACGTGCAACTGTTTGTTGCGACGCTAAACGGATCATGCCCGCTGCACCTAATTCGTTTAACCACGTAGAGTTAAATTCAATGCGTGTTTTTGATTCATCTAAAATTTTGAATACTTGATCTGTATACGTTTTTGCATTGGCCAATACTTCTTCACGTGTGAGTGGTGGACGTGTCGAGTTTTTACCTGACGGGTCTCCCACGGTTGCAGTGAAGTCACCAATCAAGAAGATAACTTCATGACCAAGATCTTGGAATTGACGTAACTTGTTTAAGATAACAGTATGGCCTAAATGTAGATCAGCACCTGTTGGATCAGCACCTAATTTAATTCTTAGCGGACGACCTTCTTTCAGTTTTGCTACTAATTCTTCTTCAACTAGGATTTCTTCTGTACCACGTTTGATTTCACGTAACGCATCATTGATTTGCGTCATAATATTAAGCTCCACACTTATTACCTAAATATAATAACTCTATACTACTGGATAGCATCACAATTGAAAACCATTGCACTGAGGCAATACCGTTAATTTGGTGATAATTTTTTTGCACAGACCTTAGTATTTGTTAGAATATGTAACTTATTTTTTAATTGCCACAAGGTTGTGCTCTCTTATGTCATTCGGTAACCGTTTTAAGCAATTACCAAAACAGCACCGAACCTTCATTCTAATTATCTTTGGTTTGATCATTACACTGCTGTTACTCCCAGTATCCACCAGCGCACCACTATCATCAGATGCCGACTCTTTTTATATCTACCAAGTTGGTGACCGCTATAGTTTAAAATTACCTCGCATTACCTCGACACAAAGTAAGCCAGTTCAATCGCGATTAACCAGTGAGGAAATTATCGTTCGCGCGGGTGATAACCTATCGTTAATTGGTCAACGTAGCCATTTATCGACAAAAACCATCTATGAAATAGACAAACTGTCATCGGCAAAACGCTTACGCAGTATCTACCCTGGGCAAAAACTAACCATCACAACGAATAATGATGGCCAATTTGTTGAGCTTATTTACCCTTACAGCGCCACTGAATCGTTGCACATTAATAAAACAGCTGATGGTTACACAACTAACACCGTTAAAAATAAAATAGAAGTCAGAGAAACATTTACGCGCGCAGAGATCACCAGTAACTTCTGGAATGCTGGTGTTAAAGGTAAGATGCCTGCAAAACAAATCATGAACCTAGCCACAATATTTGGTTGGGATATCGATTTCGCCCTCGATATTCGAGCGGGCGACAGTTTTGCAGTAATTTATGAAGAACAATATATTGATGGTGATTTTGTTTCTACAGGTAATATCCTTGCCGCAGAGTTCATCAACCAAGGTGATAAATTTCAAGCTGTACGCCATAAAGATGGCAGCTACTATACCCCGTCAGGACGCTCTATGCGTAAAGCCTTCTTACGCGCTCCGGTAAACTTTAAATATATCAGCTCTAGTTTTAACCGTAATCGCCGTCATCCAGTAACAGGCAGAATACGTGCGCATAATGGTATTGATTACGCCGCTAGAACAGGTACCCCGATTGTATCTGCGGGTGACGGTAAAGTTATCGCATCTGCTTATAATCGCTTTAACGGTAATTACGTCTTTATTAAGCATAACGCTAATATTGTCACTAAATACCTGCACATGAATAAGCGCAGTGTCAAACAAGGACAGCGGGTTAAACAGAATCAAAAAATTGGTACGGTTGGTGCGACTGGTCGCGTAACGGGCCCCCATTTACATTATGAATTTTTAGTGAATGGTAAGCACAAAAATCCAAAAACAGTGTCACTACCAAAAGCAGAGTCATTACGCGGTAGTGAAAAGACTAAGTTTGTCTCCGAAGCGAAAGGCATCATAGAGCAATTGGAAAATAATGCGAAATTATACAGTTTAATCGCACAATAAAGATAAACGGCTGATTTTAGGGAGCAACAATGCCAAACAAGCGTGAGTTATATATCGGACTGATGTCTGGAACCAGCATTGATGGTATTGATGCTGCCTTAGTCGCATTTGAGCAGGGCAAGTGCCAACTTATTGCCCAGCACTTACAAGCTATGCCTGCGAAGCTAACGACTCAACTGCATCAATTGTGTCGTCCTAACGACAATGAAATAAGCACACTTGCCACCATCGAGCAACCGCTTGCTGAAACCTTTGCGCTTGCTTGCGAGCAATTGCTGGCTAAAACACAGTATACCGCCAAAGACATCACTGCGATTGGTTCTCATGGTCAAACGGTACGTCACCACCCCGAGCATGGCTTCACCTTACAAATCGGTGATGCTAATATCCTTGCCGCCTTAACCAATATTGATACCGTCGCTGACTTTAGACGCAAAGATATGGCCCTTGGCGGTCAAGGTGCGCCATTGGTTCCGGCGTTCCATCAAGCCGTTTTTCAGCATGCCACGATCACCCGAGCCATAATTAACATCGGCGGCTTAGCCAATATTACCTATTTACCCAGTTTGCAGCAGAATAAATCCATTATTGGCTATGATACAGGTCCGGGGAATACCCTACTCGACGCCTGGTTTACTGCTAAAAACAATAGAACTAAAAATAACAGCCTCAAAAGCTACGATGAAGATGGCCAATGGGCAAAATCTGGGGTTGTTATCGAGTCTTTACTGACGTCATTATTACAACATAAATTTTTTGCGTTAAGCCCGCCGAAAAGCACAGGTCGAGAGTTATTTAACTTAGCTTGGCTGCAACCCTATTTAAATAAAGCATTAAATAACAGTTTAGATACTATTTCAGATAAACATCCGCTGTCATATTCAGATGCCGATGTACAACGTACATTAACGCGTTTTACCGCCGTTTCTATTGCCAATGAAGTCACTAAATTGATGCATAATAGTATCGGGAACAAAAGTGGTGTCGTGAATAAAAGTGATAACGTGAATATAACGAATGAAGTGTACATTTGTGGTGGCGGCGCGGCCAATCCATTATTAATGGCAGATTTAGCACAATTATTACCAATCACACCTGTAATGACGACCACAGAGATAGGCATTGATCCTGATTGGGTTGAAGCGATTGCGTTTGCTTGGTTAGCGAAACAACATATCCATAAACTGCCGGGTAATTTACCGGCGGTCACAGGCGCAAGTCGCTTAGCCATTTTAGGTGCATTCTATCCTGCTGGTTAATACCATGGCTCACCATACTAGCGAACATAAAAAGCAGATAAAAAAATAGAGCCAAACGGCTCTATTTTCATTCGATTCTTACTTATATCGACAATTAAGCTTGCGTATCAATTGTTGGTGTTGGTGTTGGTGTTGCTGCAGCTTTTGAGATCATAACCATAGCAGGACGAATTAGACGACCATTTAGTTCATAACCTTTTTGCATCACAGTAATCACTGTATTTGGTTCAACATCAGCACTTTCGATCATGCTCATTGCCTGATGTAACTCAGGGTTGAATTTTTCACCTTCAGGGTTAACAGATTTAACCCCAAATTTTTCTAATGCAGCTTCCAGTGATTTAGCCGTTAGCTCAATACCTTCAATCAATGGTAGTAATGCTTCATTTGTTTTATCAACATGTAACAGACCACGTTCCATGTTATCAATAACAGGCAGTAATTCATTAGCAAACTTTTCTAGCGCGAATTTCTTTGCTTTATCAACATCAATCGCAGCACGGCGACGAATGTTATCAGCATCCGCTTTCGCACGTAATGCAGTATCTTTAAATTCAGCTGCTGATGCAGTTGCTTTCGCTAGTTCAGCTTCTAATGCAGCGATGCGTGCTACAGACTCATCAACTTCCACAGTTGCGTCTTCAACAACAACCTCTTCAACTGTAACATCTTCAACTACAGGCTGTGCTTCAGTTTCTGTAACTAACTGCTCTTCAACTTTCTTTTCAGCCTGTACTTTTTGCTCTTCGCTGCTCATTACTTTCTCCGACATTAGATTCAGCATACTCTATAATTAGTACGCTATATTACAATTAATGGTTTATACCGAAATATAATGGGGATCCTAACACGAGATTCAAGTCAAATTCATCCCTAGTTACACCCTATGGTAAAAATAGTTCTAAATCGCCCACTATAAATTATTAACTAAGCGACATTTAGATCGCTTTTATACTTTGAATCTTGAAGTGGCTTGAGTATATACTGACCCCATACTTACTTAGTGGAATCAAGGCAATGAAGAGAGAATTCAAAACCATCGGGTTAATCGGAAAACCCAAACACCCAGAAACAACCAAAACCCTTATTGCCCTGCACAATTTTTTAACCGAACACAAATACAAGGTTATTGTTGATAGCCGTGTATCGCAAGACCTAGACATGGATAATATCGCATCACGGCCACTGATGGACTTAGGTGAAGAAGCTGACCTTGCCATTGTGGTGGGTGGTGACGGCAACATGCTTGGCGCAGGTCGCGTATTATCTCGTTTTGATATTGCCGTTATCGGGGTTAACCGGGGTAATTTAGGTTTCCTGACCGATCTTGATCCTGAAGCCTTTGATGAGCAATTATTGGGCGTACTTCAAGGCGATTACATCTCGGAAAAACGTATTTTATTAAATACTTCGATTTATCGCTACGGGATGTTAAAAGCAACCAACTTGGCCTTCAATGAAACCATCTTACACCCAGGTAAGATCCCCGCTATGATAGAGTTTGAAGTCTATATTGATAATAGCTTTATGCTTAGCCAACGTGCCGACGGCCTATTAGTTTCAACACCAACAGGCTCAACCGCTTATTCATTATCTGCCGGAGGGCCAATCCTATCGCCAAGCCTAGAAGCAATCACATTAATGGCGATGTTCCCTCATACGCTGTCAAGCCGCCCTATTGTCATCAACGCCAATAGTACGATTAGATTAGTTGTTTCTTTAAATAATGAAGAAAATATGATGGTCAGTTGTGACGGTCACGTCCACATTGGTGTGCTTCCTGGTGATGAAATCATCATCAAACGAGATAAAAACAATCTCAATTTGATCCACCCAAAAAGCTATGATTATTTTAATGTTTTACGTGAGAAATTAGGCTGGGGTAGTAAATTATTTTAGTCTGAACGCAGCGCTATAAAGGCTTAACTCAATGTTAAGCCTGATCCTTACACGTCCCTGTATCTTGATCACAAATTGAAAATAAACCCCTCAACTAAAAGCAAAGTATTTACACTTATAGGTTAGTGTATATATACTGTATATAAAACCAGCCTGATAAAATACACAGGGTACAGTATGCTTACGCAACTCACTATTCATAATTTTGCTATCGTTAAATTTTTAGAACTTGAACTGAAGTCAGGAATGACGACGGTTACAGGCGAAACCGGTGCCGGTAAATCCATTGCAATTGATGCATTAGGTCTCGCTTTAGGTTCTCGTGCCGATGCCAGTACAGTAAGGCCCGGGGAGAAAAAAGCGGAAATCAGCGCGATTTTTACCGTAGAAGCAAGTTCCCTCGCCTACAAATGGTTAGCCGAGCACGAATTAAATAATGAAGATGAATGTATCCTGCGCCGTGTTATCACTGCAGAAGGCCGCTCTAAAGGCTATATCAACGGTGTCCCCGTCCCATTACAACAACTTAAAGCACTGTCTCAATTTTTGGTTCAGGTACATGGACAGCATGCACACCAAGCTTTATTAAAACCAGAGATCCAATTATCGATCCTTGATGGCTATGCCAGCCATACAAAATTACAGGCCAGTGTCCGTGATAGTTACCGCACTTGGCACAATTTAGCGAATGAAGAAAGAAAGCTATTACAAAATCAGCAACAACGAGCCGCGAGACAACAGCTATTACAATATCAAGTGTCAGAACTTAACGATTTTGCATTAGCTGATGGTGAATATAGCCAGATTGAAGCTGAACATAAACTGTTAGCCAACAGCACTGAATTAGTCCAAGAGTGCATGACGAGTTTAGACACATTGTATGAGAATGAAGACAATACCATCTGCAGCATGTTGCAAATAGTAACTCAGCGTTTAGAAAACTTGTTAGACATGGACCCGAAATTAAAGTCAATCACGGATACCTTACAAGAAGCGGTGGTGCTGGCCGAAGAAGCTGGTAATGAACTGCGCAGTTACACAGATAATCTTGACCGCAACCCAGAACAGTTTGAATACCTTGATGAACGTTTAGGTAAGGCCTTAGAATTGGCACGTAAACATCAAGTACCTGCCGATCAACTCGCAACACACCACCAAATGTTAAAAGCTGAATTAGAAAATATTGCGGGTGACGATGAACGCATTGAAAGTATCAAACTCGAGCTACAAGAATCCGAAGCTACATATCATCAACAAGCCACAAAACTATCATCGAGTCGTCAAAAATACGCAAAACAGCTAAATAAGCTGATCACGGCAAGCATGCATGAACTGAGTATGGAAAATGGTTGTTTTGAAATAACCCTTGAAAGTTATGAACATAAAACACCAAATCCACAAGGCTTGGATAATATTAATTTCTTAGTTTCAACGAATCCAGGACAACCATTACAAGCGCTAGGTAAAGTGGCATCAGGTGGTGAATTGTCACGTATTAGCTTAGCGATCCAAGTAATAACGGCACAAAAAATATCAACGCCAACGTTAATATTTGATGAAGTGGATGTGGGTATCTCAGGCAAAACGGCATCCATTGTTGGTAAACTATTACGTCAACTAGGCAATAAAACCCAAGTTATGTGCGTAACTCATTTACCGCAAGTCGCATCCAAAGGTCATCAACAAATGTTTGTAAGTAAAACCACGGATGGGAAAACTACCGAAACCTTCATGAAGCCCTTAAGCCAAGAAAAACGTATTGAAGAGTTAGCGCGTTTACTCGGTGGAGACAAGATCACCGCGTCGACGTTAAGTAATGCCGCAGAAATGTTAGTTTAACCTCTCACAGTAAAGACAATGCGGGAACTAATTCCTGCTTTTGTCTTCTAATTGGCTAAACCCTAAGTAAGCCGACTAAATACATCGATTTACTTCACTCGCCAGCCGAGTTACTATTTACCTATCTATATGGACTTAATTAGCAAAATACTTATGCGCTTAAAACACTTACTTATTGCAGGCTTGGCCATCTTCAGTTTATCGGGCTGCTCAATTCTTGAAAAACTAGTTTATAAAATTGATATCCCACAAGGTAATTATGTTGAAGATAATCAAGTAGAAAAATTACGTGTTGATATGACTAAAGAGCAAGTTACTTTTGTACTTGGTACTCCAATGCTCGTTGATTCGTTCGACCATGATGTTTGGAATTACTTATATCGCTTCAAAACAGGCCGTGGTGAAGTAACAAGTAAGCAACTGGTATTAACCTTTGAAAGTGATAAATTGAAAACGGTGGTTGGTGACTATCCGCTGAGCCCTAATTTTTCAACGCCACTTGATAGATAAATTAAGAACGAGCAGTGCTTGATAATAAAAATCACAACCTAAACTAAGTTGTGATTATTATTATCTATCTTATTTTTTGGCCAGTCTTTTCGTGAATTCGCCCATCTTCTTTGGCTTTTTCAGCCCGGCGTTTACGCATCTCTTTAGGGTCGGCAGTTAACGGCCTATATATCTCAACACGTTCACCATCTTCAACCACAGTATCTAGTTTGATTAAACGACTATAGATACCTAATTTATTTTTGTTTAGCTCAATCTCCGGATATTTGACTAATATACCCGATGCTTCAATCGCTTGTTGTGCTGTCGAGCCTTGTTCTAAACTTACCGTAAAGGTAATTTGTTCTTTCGGTAATGCATAAATAACGTCTACATTAATTTTGGTCGACACCATAAACCTCTTTTGCACGCTCTGTAAAAGATTGCACCATGTTATTCACTAAGTCAGTGAAAATACGCCCAAACGCAACTTCCACTAATTTACTGCTAAATACAAACTCTAAATCCAACGTTACTTTACATGCTGTTTCATCTAACGCTTTAAACGTCCAACCACCAGTAAGTTTTTTAAACGGTCCATTAACGAGGTCCATTTTGACTTCTTGCCCTGGTATCAAGGTATTCTTGGTGGTGAATGTTTTGCTAATACCAGCTTTAGCAACAACAACAGCCGCTGTCATTTGATTATCATGTTCATCTAAAATGCGAGTACCAGTACAACCTGGTAAAAAATCTGGGTATGCATTAACATCGTTTACTAAATTAAACATTTGGTCAGCGCTATACATTAACAGTGCGCTGCGCGTTATCCGTGGCATACGTGTCCCTATATTGAAAACAACAATCAAAAAATTAAATCGCTTACTAATGGCTCAATATCTCTCTGCCAGTAGTAATAAGTAGGCAACTTTAGCATTTATCTGTATAAAATTCATTTGTTATTCCGCGTAAAGTAAGACTAGTACTAGGATAAAATTCGATTTTGTTATAAGATTTATAACATTAAATTCCGTCAATGATGGGTGCATAAAGATAAATTATGGCTAAGAAAAAACCAAAAAAAAGCGAAAACACCATCGCGAGAAATAAAACGGCTAGTTTCGAATATACAATCGAAGATCGCTTGGAAGCAGGGCTAGAACTCCAAGGTTGGGAAGTTAAATCATTACGTGCCGGTAAAGTAAATATTACCGAAAGTTATGTGTTTATTAAAAACGGTGAAGCATTTATGTCTGGTGCGCAGATCATGCCACTCGACGCCGCGTCTACACACGTAGTTTGTAACCCGACACGTATTCGTAAGTTATTATTAAACAAGCGTGAATTAGAAGTACTAGCAAGTAAAGTAGAACGTCAGGGTTATACTATTGTTGCAACGTCAATGTACTGGAAGCAAGCTTGGGTAAAAATCAACATAGGTCTTGCTAAAGGTAAGAAAGAGCACGATAAACGTTCAGATGTGAAAGATCGTGAATGGAAAATAGACAAAGAACGAATGATGAAGCACAAAGTTCGTTAATTTGTTGCAATTCTACACTATTCGCGTAGAATTTTAGTTCTGGGGTCGATTTAGGATTCGACGAGATTCACGAAACCCTAGGTGCATGTCGAGGGGCGGTTGGCCTCGTAAAAAGCCGCACTGTTATAGTTGCAAACGACTCTAACTACTCTCTAGCAGCTTAGGCTAGCTAGCCATCATTTAGAACCCTGCCCGAGGGTCTCTAATATTGTATGGTCATTAAATATCGGGATCGCATGGACTCTTCGCTCGTAGAGAAAGTGCTAAAACCAATCGAGCACGCTTTTGTTCGGCCTGTCACTCGGCTTAATAAAAAGTTAAATCAATAGAGATGACTAAACATGTAGTACCGCGGATGTAGGTTTTTCGGACGGGGGTTCAACTCCCCCCGACTCCACCAAACGCAAGTTAGAACGGCACCCTCCTAAGTGTCGCAGCCCATTGAATGGTTTGATTCAATGGGCTTTTCTTTATCTAAAATTCAACAAAAGCCCATAAAATGCTGTTTTCTTTTAGTAATTAAATCAACGGAGTGGTTATGAACAAGATAGTTTTAATGATTTTACTGTGCGTGTCACTTCAAGGTTGTAGCAGTTTCGGCTACACTCCCGAACCTGAAGATAAAGCAGAACCAGCAGCAAAGCCTAAAAAACAAGGAAAGAATGGCCTCCTTGCCATTACACAATTCATGACAGTAATGACGCTACTAAAAACCCAAGTAGATTAAATTAATAACACCTTATTACAAAGCAATGGTTCCACGAGGCAATAATGAAACATTTAAAATTAGTCATCTTTCTTTGTCTGTTAAATCAAGGTTGCAGCTCCCATTCCAACCTGCCAATGAACCTACCAATGAACCAGCCAATGAGTCATATTCAAGCGTTAGCGCCTGCAATAGTTGAAGATGCCATAGAAGATCAACCAATTAGCGTTGACGCTTTAGGCTCACAACAAATTGATTCAAGTGATATCGTCTATGATGACGGTAAGAAACTAGAAGAAACTAAAAAAGAACTTACAAAAAAGCCAGAGCAAGAAAATGCTAAAGGTGAAATTAGAAATATGTCTGATACCAGCGACTTTATGCCAGAACCAAAGTCTTATTGGCTGTAACCAATTAATAAAATGAGAAACCAAGGCTTTACGCTACTCGAATTAGTTATCGTCATTATTGTATTAGGCATATTAGCCGCAGCTGCTGTGCCTAAGTTTATAAATATACAAGACGATGCTAAAGATGTATCACTACATGCAGCAAGTGGGGCATTAAATAGCGCGGCTAATCTCGTTCACTATAGAGCTCAGTTAGACGGTGTCAATAAATTAGAACGAAGTACCGTTAAGATCAATGGCGAAGTCGTTAATCTTTTTTATTCATACCCTTATGGCACGCCTGAAGATATAAACAAAATCGTAACCCTAGAAGGATTTGAAGTTCGTCTTGGTAAATACATTGGTACGACTATCATCAACCTTGAAGACTCAAATGATACTGGTGATGCCTGCATTCAATATCAGCAGGCAAGTTCCAATAGTTCTTTTAAGATTTACGAAGGAACATTGATACCAACTGGCGAATGTTTATAAATAATATAGGCGCGTAAAATGAGTCAGTGCCTCACAAAGCATGGACGGTGTGTCAATCAATCACAGAATATCAGACGTTGAAGTAAAACCGAAAATTAAAAAGATGAACACATTCACGATACCAAAGTAACGTTTTGTTAATACCAAAGGTAATAAACCTCGTACTATTCCGATATCGACTGAACTGGTCGCACGCTAGTCCATTCGCCCTAATTGCTTGGAAATAATTTTAGCTAGCTTATCGCCTGTAAACCTTAAGCGCACATCAAATTCACCTCCAACAGACGCTTCTAAAATATAATGATTATATCCAATTCGTGTCCATGATTTTTCATTATTAATTATTTCCATTACTTCTGAGTGCGTCATACCATTGTCACTAATCAGTAGATCGCCACCGCTAACACGAAAGAAATCCTTCGCGTTAGATAGTGATGAAAATGATAAGATAAAAAATATCCATATAAGTTTTGACCGCATAAACTCATCCTTAAGTTAACTCAATTAAGCCAATACATTAACACGGAAAAACATAGGTAATAAATGAGTATTTCATATATAAACATGCGTTCGTATTAAATTTTCTCTGAACACTAAACTCACCAAAATAGTACGACACTATGCTGTATGGTTAAAGAAAAGCCTCTAATACATTACGGTTGTGACAGTATTAACCAACGCCCCCCCAAGTTAACACGTTGTAATTTAAAGCTTGTCATGTTCGTGTCGTGCTTATGACGTTACGCTAATCATTTGTGGCAAGTAAAGTCTATTAAGGCTTTCTACTCAAACCTTATTTCTTATGTGTCAGTTATAACATTACTCTTCGCTATAAACTTGATCACAGGTCCAAATTATATTTGGGCGTGGTGGCCTGCAATAGGTTGGGGGATTGGTATTGTGAGTCATGGTTTAAGTGCCTTTGAAATTTTAAATTTTTTTGGTGCTGACTGGGAAAAGAAGCAAGTAGAAAAACGCCTCGGTAGAAAACTATAGCTAATAACGCATGCTACATGAAATCTAAATAATCAGTAGTTCGCTATGTAAGACTAGCGAACTACTTTTGCCTATTTAACATATTGTACCTAGCGAACAACTCACATCTCAAAAAAATAATTAACCTATCCTACCCTGTCACATTTCAGTAAAAGGAAGTGTACTCGCCCATTCAAAATCAACATTGTTGCTAGGTTTAGTTAAAACTCAATGATTGAGACGACACAATGAATACCGATACAATATTAGAAATTAGCCATATCGCTACACAAATTATCATCCTCTTATTTATTGCATATCATTTCTACACGATAGTGGCGACTCAGGAATGGAAATATGACACAGCGATAAGCAAGTATTCAGACCTAATATTAAGGCTAACGACTTGCTCAGTACTAATCCTATTTCTTTTTCAGTCAATAGCTAGAATGGTCATTCTGACGTAGGTATGAATAAACACAATTCAATAGAAAATGGGGGGATCACGTTACATTTACGCTGAAATAGACATTCACCAAAATAGTACAAAATCACGCTATCATTACAATTCTAATCTTTAATTTAAACTCACTAATCCCCTTATTTTCTGAAATATTGTTCATGTCCAGACTCCCCCATCCCAACTGTATTGATATATTTTAGTTATGGATTACCCCACCTAAAGCAAGCTTTTAATAACCAATAATTACAACACCTTGCCAATATCATAGTGACGACCATCAGGTCGATGTGACAATCGGTTTTGTATATTTAAAGAATCAAACTATAATAAATAAGACACTAAAAGCCTCCGACAGAGGGTCAAACGCACTGAATCACTACAACAACATGCGGCCCGAAATTCACTGACAATTACATACAAAACTATGGCCCCAATTTTTTGACCACTACACTTTATATATATCTTGTTTCTTTTAATAACTGAACATGAATATAATTATCATGAATATAATTAGCATGGCCATTGAAGCCAATAATAATAAAGACAAGGGAAAGATTAAAACTATCATTAAGTTCATCATTCGAGCTTTGGTATACTATCCCTACGTAAAAAAAATGCATGACAATTTCGCTAATAATGAACGAAAAATGCTTCTTAAAAAACAACCAGCATTCTTATTCAAATGCGTAACGCCTTACTTATCCAATGGCTTCAGTAAAAAAGAAGTTGTTGATACTTTAATTCAGCATTATAACTGGTTTGAAGACAAATTTTCAGCTGACGCTCGACATCAAGTTTATAACGATGCATTGACGATTTACAGACTAGAAATTAACGAGAAGCAGTATTTTATCAATCTGAGTTTTGAGCGTAGTTCTAGAAAAGAAGGAGAGCTTACTCTTACGCTAACAGACACAGAAAATACTAACTATTATGTACTTGCATTTACTGTTATGAATAACGACATTTATATTGGTCGCATACAAGGTGGATCGAGTGATAATGGCTTTAGCCGATTATTTACCAAAACACTTTATGGTTTACGTCCGAAATCATTCATGATTGAAACATTACGTTTACTCGCTGTTAATTTGGATATAAAACATATTTATGCCATACAAAATTCGGCACATGTATTGGTTTCCAAACGTTATAGTAGAACACTATATCTAGATTATAATAGCCTATGGGAAGAGCATAATGGAGAACCCCATAATGATTACTTCTATAAACTACCGCTTAAGGCTGAACGCAAGAATATCGAAGATATCAAACGCACAAAGAGAAAAATGTACAGTGAACGATATGATTGGTTAGATAACTACGATAAAGCGCTTAAAAATAATTTAAATGACATCTGTAATTGAAATGTATAAGCCTCCCTCTTATGGCTATAAATTAGAAGAGCCAAAACCACGTTCTTACTGATTGTAAGTTCAGCACGTAAATGAGTCGATGCCTCACAAAGCATAGGCTCATTTTCCTAAATATTTCATTTTACGCTTCCTGCAAATACACCTATATTCTGTATTATATAAACTATAGATGAATCAATTTATATAATAACGATATTGTCTCCCCTTATTATTTATGTCCTGAGCCCTGCCACTCACTAAGTGATACATCAAAATAATAAATAGCTAAAAAGCGCCCACAACAGGGCGCTTTAACTCATCCTTTATTACATTTATATTTTAACGTTAATAACCTTGCTGACAACAGCACCATCATTATCAATTACCTTCAATGTCACAACATGGTGACCGTATGAAGGAAACATTGCCGTAATAAGGCGACCACGCTTAGTCTTACCGTTCGGTAATTGCCATTCGGTATCAACAATACGACCGTCACTGTCAGTACTTGTTGACCATAATGTGACTAGACGACCTAAGTGAATGTATTTCGCACCCACTTCAGGTTCAACATTTGGAGCAACAACGTTAATTGTTTCCGATACTGTCGCAGTTGCGCCATCATTATCAGTTACCGTCAGGGTTACCGTATAGCTACCGCTTTCAGTGTACTTCCACACTGGTGAGTTTTCAGCACTGCTCTGACCGTTACCAAAATCCCACAGATAACTCGTAATCTTACCATCACTATCAGTACTTCTGTTTGTAGCTGTAACCTCAAGTCCGTCAACAACAACGTCAAATATAGCTTGAGGTGCAACATTCGGAGCCTCAGAATAAGAAACTTTGAGCACACCGTATTCGTTGTTATCTGCCTGGTTGAGTACATCGATAACGAGACCATATTCAGTCACGATACGCCCT
The DNA here is from genome assembly GCF_001574435.1 of Moritella sp. JT01. Lineage (GTDB taxonomy): Bacteria > Pseudomonadota > Gammaproteobacteria > Enterobacterales > Moritellaceae > Moritella. Next base: position 114,757 of record NZ_LOCN01000003.1, on the reverse strand, counting down.
GAATCTGGCGCTTGTGGTAAACTGTAATCTTGATTATCAGCAAAATGACCATTGGCCGCAAGATTACTATCTTCCAGTACATTGCCATCGCTAGCAGTCAAACGAAATTCAGTTTGATCATGTAACGAGAACGCGGCATCACGAACTTGAAAACGAGTTTGTGCCGCAAGACCAGTGTCCGCCCATAATAGCGCGTTCTGATCTGCATCTAAAACACCAAGCCAACCTTGACCTGGATGTTTGCCTACCGCGTTGTCCTTAAATGAATCGTCAACGTACCAAATAACCAGTCCAGGCTCAAAGGTCATTAGCTGGTCCATACGTTTAATATTTTTTAAACCTTCATCAACGCCGTTATGACTACGCCATTGTAGCAAGTAATAATGGTTAGACTCATAGAATCCAGTGTTGGTTTTAAAGCCGTTAAGGTCGAATGTCGACGTTGATTCTGCATCATCAATCAGCGTACGCTCACCATCACTAACCAGTGCAATGTTATCAAGGAACAGTCCTTTCATTGCTAGGCCACCATCCGTGATGTAATCAAAACCAAGCGTAACCGTTTGTCCTGCGTAAGCCGACAGATCAAATTCAGCATCGATCCAACCATCAGATTCACCACTAATCGCTGGCGCTAAACCAGTATTAAGCGGATCATCCAGAGTCGTAATATTACCCGTGATTGGTTTTCCGTTAATAAGTACACGAGCAAAATCATAATCTTTTTCGATTTGATACCAAGCTTTAAATGTCAGCTTAACTGTATCAGCCGTCGGAATATCTAAGCTTCTGCTCATCGAATTTTTCAGGCCGTCACCCTGTTCAGAATGGAACTGAGCTAAACCTTCGAACGGTTTTAACCCTTCGCTTTTCTTCACAGGTAAGTCAATGCGAACCATATTCGGGCGATCGTTATCTGTCGTTTGGAACAGGGTAAAGAACAGCTCTTTATCTTTTAGCTCTTCAATAGATAATCGTTCGTCATTGATCCAGCGACCACCAATTGCAGTTTGCAAAAAGGTTTTAGCCCATGAGCTGAACGCTGTCGGTTGGGTCCCACCAATTTTACCAGCCCAGCTACCAGAAGACATGATAGACCAGTAAGACACAGGTTCTCCAGCGCCGGTATACTGAGTATCATACTCATCAGGCAGGCCTAAATCGTGACCATATTCATGCGCACAAACCCCTGCTGCGGCGTCTATTGGCTGCATCGTATAATCAAACGCTGCATAGTTACCATTAAATTGTGCAGGTACAGAACTCGTCGTACCTTCAAGCACATATGGCTGACCAAGGTTAAAGCGATGAGACCAAATCGCATCAGGGCCCAATACACCACCACCCGCTTCTTCACCAACAGAGGCATGAAAGACCATAAGATGATCGATAACACCATCGGGTTCACGGAAGTTACCGTCACCGTCAAAGTCATAACGATCTTCGATATCATAGTCGGCCAGATTCACACTCGGATCTTTAGCGAGCTGTGCCAGCGCCTCGCGCACTAACGCTTGGGCATTTTTGTCATTGTCTGTTGTCGCAGAGTTACCTCCGTAATAAGCGGCATTGTTCTCCGCTCTATACCAACCTGTAGCTTGACCCGAAACACTGTAACTATCTCCTGATTCTTGCTCGTAATATTGACGCATAGAGATTAAGTTATTACCTTTCGGGCCAGTGTAGCCTGTATCTGAGAATAACAGGGTCTGATAATGTTCTGGAGAATAGCTAGGGTAAAGCATCGAAGTATGCTCTTCAGTAAGCTGATTATCATCCCATGGTAGGTCGGGAAAATCGATCAAAAGTGCCAAGACTTTATCGGTGCGCTTATTCGTAATTTCCAGCGTAAATACACTCGATTTTTTCAAACCCTGCTGTTTTTCGATAACATTAATAATTCGACTTTGATGAAGTTTGGCTTGCTTCCCAAATTGAGCATCACCGCTAAATCCATGTTTTATCTTATTGTCTAAATAACTTTTTACTGCATCAGATCTTTCCTGTAATGACGCAGAGTCATCAAGTAATCCCCTGCGAACCAGCATTTCGGCCAACTTTTCTTCATTAACCACCCCCAAGTCTACCGGTGTTTTCGCATGCACAGCATTGACACCAAGTAAGCTGATGATCGCGGTTGCAACCAGTGTATGTTTGAGTTTTTTCATTATATTTCCTTGTTATTATTTTCCATTTTATTATCACCACGCTCCGCTGAACCTGTTAATTAGGATCAGCAAACATGCTAATTGATTCCTTATGAGTATTCTCAACCGGGATTATTCAGGCGGTAGAATGCAGGTATTTTTTTTATTCGAATTTACACGCTCCGAATTAGGCATTTCTGCATGTAAGTCGTTAGCAGTTTTGACGTTAGGAGCATCGCTGTCGGAATACACCGAATGCTTTAGATTACTCGGTTTATTCATGCTGTTATGCCGCTGCTTACGCTGTAAATATATTGCCAAAGCCTTTTGTTGCTGATCGCGATTAAGGCCTTCGCAAATGACACCTCTGGCTATCAAGGCACCGAGTAACCTTTCGTGTTCATCCGCAGGAACAGAAGCAAACACTAAGTGACTAATAAGCGACATCGCCAAACAAAAGACTATTTTCATTTAACCACTCTTAATTTGTAAATTATTTGTAAATGTTTCGTTAATTTATTACTAATGAATTTTTTTGCAAAATAAATAAACTAAACTTGAGAGGTATTCCAAAAGTAATAGAAATAATTAGTGCATGCATCACACTTTAAGTATTTTTATAACTAAAATTCATAACACTGTAATAATAAACACACTCTAAAATGATTGATTATTAACCACTTAATATATATTCATAGGCGATATCATGTATTGAAAATATAAATTGTCAGCTTGGGTATCATCAGTCCAATCATGGGATATTTAAAAATAAGAGGGAGGAGAAGTAATTGTGGCTGATATGACTGCATTTTAACTATGGAACAAGATAACAAACGATCCGATGATAGATTGGGTTACACTAAATTAGTGTCTTATAGTGATATTATTTCCTGCTTTTATTCTAATTTTGGATAGCCTACGTCTTACCACAATGCTTTATGCTTAATGTGCCTCCGGGTAGTCATATATCATGACGTTCTTACCTGCTAAACGGGCGGTTTCATCTGTAGGCTCTATCAGGTAAACCACTTTTTCGTATGCAATATTAAAGCGTTAGATACCTTACGCGTCTTGTTTAGGCAACTGGCTAATATGACAATATAAGTCCATCGATAAAAAATACACACTTTTGTACCTAGATATAAAAGTGTGTATTTTGATTTACATCAACGAGCAAGGGATAAGAGACAAAGCTTTATTTCCTCCTAAAGCTCATTAAATGTTACAAAACCCTCACTGTAGCCCATGTTTTCTGGTGTGTAGTTAATTTCCATATTAATATTCCCAAATAACTCCCCCTCACTTTGATATACAGAGCAGGATGCGATATGAGACAAATAAGTATCCTCAGCTGGTTGCACAATGTAGTAAATTCTCTGAAGATTGCAGTCTTCCACCTTCATACCAAGATCCAAAACCCTCGCGCGTTCTCGATAATACTTAGGTCCAACATCGAAAAGGTAATCCGGAGCATGTGTATAGACACGACTTTGATAATTATCAGTAAATTCACTACCTGCTCTATAATATCCACTATCTACATCATAAAAAATATTTAAATGCCAGTAGGCTTCCTCCGATATTTCGCTGGGAGCCTGTCCTGGTTTTGAGTACAAACATTGGATTTGGCTATAAGGTGTTTCATCTTCTGAAGCAAGTTTTTGTATTTTTTGAATTCCACAGCGATGTAGAGTGAACCCACGTTCTTTCATCAAATCTCTTACCTGATGAATAGATTCATATGCTGTATACACCCCTCCTGCAGTTGAACTAGTGATCTCTTGTTCACTTTCTGCATAAGTCTGAGTACTCAGGCAGGCAAAAAAACATACAGCTGCTATTTGCTTTGTCATTCCATGACTCCTGCTTCAAATATCATGGAGTTTACTCGCGTTCCGGTGCTGAACACTATTAAGCGTAATGTTAATAATCTATTACTTATCATTTTGTTACTACTCTTTTTATTGTTAATGAACAGAATAGAAATTAGCATCCTCATTTTTAAATTTAAAGCGAGTTACTACATTTGCAAGCGAGTTCAAGTATCTCTTTGTGAGTATGCGCGATATCACTGAGTTTATGACATTTTAACGACATATTTATAGTTAGAAGAAAAAATTTAAAAATTAGTAATATTCGAGTTAGATGAAAGTTTGAAATAAAAATCAGGCGATGTGACTTATAGCATAGTGTGTGAACAAGGAAGATTGAATTTGAATGGGGTACAAGAAGGGAATATTAATACGCTTGGATTAAAAATAAAAGTCCATTCAGCTCAAAGCATGGACTTATTTATGTCAATATGACCTTCATAAACGACCTCTAAGTTCGTTGTTATTATCGAACTTATATTCGATAACTATAATTAACCCGCTTTAAGCTTAAACACATTACCGCAGTGATTACATTTATGAATACTGCTATAAAATAATTTTTCAAACCAATTTCGACTCACTCTCTTCACTGTCGCGTTTTCACAACATTTCATCTTTAATCCCTCTTTTAAAATACATATAATCCTTACGTTACAATTTTAAACAAATTCAATTAGAAAAAAGTACCTACAATCAACAACTTAAACATTTACGCCATAGTGATGATCATTCTAATAGTGATGTTAAACAGCAGGTTAACATTGCCATTTATGTGAACAGACGCGATATTATGTTACATTTCCAGACTCGGACAGTCAGTCATATCCAATGCAACAAAGTGCACTTGAGAACAACTGAGAAGTTAATGGACAAAAAAATCTGAAAGTAGCGATTGTAGGGGCAGGATTAAATGGTCTTGCGCTGTATCAACAATTTAATGCTTTAACACTATCACGTTCGACTAAAGTAGGTTCTAATTCAATAATCTGGTTACTTTCAGTCTTTGAATTAATTTGTTCGAGTAACATATCGACCGCTTTTTGTCCTAAACGATGTTTCGGCTGGTGAATAGTAGTTAATGAGGGGGTAATATATTTAGCGAGTTTAATATCATCATAACCGATAATAGACAAATCTTCCGGTACTGAAATACCCTTTTTACTGGCGCTATTGATCACACTCATCGCCATCATATCGTTACAAACAAATAATGCAGATGGTAATGGGCCGTTGGCAACCATTTCGGCAAACGCTTTTTCGCCGCCTTCGCATTCAAAGTCACCCGCTGTAATCCATTTCGGATTAATGGCCAAGCCCGCTTCTTCCATGGCTTGAGTAAATCCCGAAAAACGCTGCTGTGCGGTTAGCTTATCTAATACACCCGTAATGCAACCGATCTCGGTATGACCTTTAGCAATAAGATGTTGTGTGGCCATATAACCACCGCGATGAGAGTTATCTTGGATCTTATCGCAAGGAAAATTAGTTGGGCCCCAATCCATCACGACTGTCGGTACTGGTTTGTGACGTTCAAATAGATTAAAACCTTGGCTTTCAACTTCACTGCACATCAACATTAAACCATCGACACGCTTTTGTAATAAGATATCGAGATTCGCATGCATACGTGTAACATCACCTTCGGTATTACATAGAATTAAATTATAACCATACTCATAGCAACGACGTTCAACACCTTTCAATACTTCACCAAAAAACGGATTGGTCGAGGTTGTTACCAGCATACCAAATGTTTTGGTACTTTGGACTTTAAGACTACGCGCCAATGCCGACGGTGCGTAACGTAACTCTTCAACAGCCGTTCGCACTCGCGCAGACACATCGTCACTGACATAGCGTGTATTATTTAATACATGACTCACTGTTGACGTTGATACGCCTGCATGTCTTGCTACGTCTTTAATTGTTGCCATTAGCTAATTTATCCATCATCTTGTATTGTGAAAGTAAAGTATTGTTCACGTTAACCTTGTAACGCTAAAAAAACATCAACATCCGACTTAGTTGGTATCGATGTTTGTGCACCGACACGCGTCACTGAAATTGCAGCGGCAGCATGAGCAAAACGAATCGCATCATCCAATACTAAACCCGCTTGTAGTCCAGCTAACAAACCGCCATTAAAAGTATCACCTGCAGCCGTGGTATCAACAGCATCAACACGGAAGCCTTTAACTTGTTTACCCTTGCCTTCTCGACTGATCCACACACCTTGGCTACCTAAAGTGATCATCACCTCAGCAATACCTTTATCATGTAATACATCCGCAGCCACTTGCGCCGATGCCATGTCGCTCACTTTAATGCCCGTTAATAATTCCGCTTCGGTTTCATTTGGGGTGATCAAATCAACAACAGATAATAGCGCATCATTTAATGGCTGTGCAGGCGCAGGGTTTAATACGACACGCGTACCCGCTTGTTTAGCTATTTTAGCGGCTTGGGTAATAGTTGCAATCGGCGTTTCTAATTGCATCAATAATGTATCAGCTTGCGCAATTAACTCGCGATGTGGGGTAAGTCGCTCAGGGGTTAAGCAGGCATTGGCTTCTGCCGAAATACAAATGCTGTTTTCACCCGTTGCCGCAACTTGAATCATCGCGATCCCAGTCGGTGTATCTTGTTCAATCATCACAGCTTGGGTATTGATACCATCACGATCAAATTCGTTAATCATATTACGGCCAAAACTATCATCACCAACACAGGCAATAAAGGCAATATCGGCACCTAAACGCGCGGCTGCAACGGCTTGATTAGCCCCTTTACCACCTGGGATCACGGCATAACCATGGCCAAGTAAGGTTTCGCCTGGACGCGGAAAAGAAGCCACTTGTAAAACATGATCAGCGTTAACGCTACCTAACACAACTAATTTATTCATAAAGAAGCCTTAATACTTTGTAACTGATGAGAATAAAGGGAATAACCGTTAACGTTATTCCCTTTTGGTCATTATGACTTAGTGATTACTTTTAGTGGTACAGCGATGCTTTTCTCTACAGACTGACCTTTAAGTACTTTGTCAGCCGTTTCAACACCAAGAGCACCAATTAGCGCTGGTTGTTGTGCAATTGTCGCGCCTAAGATACCGCGATTAACGGCAGCAATACCGTCTTTAGTACCATCGAAGCCAACGATTAATACGTCTTTACCTGATGCTTGAACGGCACGTAATGCACCTAATGCCATTTCATCATTTTGCGCGAATACAGCTTGTACATCTGAGTTAGCAGCAAGCATGTTTTCCATTACGTTAAGGCCTTTAGTACGATCAAAATCAGCAGGTTGGCTACCTAGCAAATTCATTTTATTTTTATCAACCGCTTGCATGAAGCCTTGACCACGTTCACGTGCCGCAGATGTACCTGCGATGCCTTCTAGTTGAATCACTTTTGCATTAGCGCCAATCGTATCACTAATATATTGACCGGCCATTTCGCCACCAGCAACGTTATCAGAAGCAATGTGGCTCACTACTTTTCCGCGACTCGCACCACGATCTAATGTGATTACTGGAATGTTAGAGCGGTTAGCCATACGAATGGCGTTCGATACTGCGTCTGAATCCGTTGGGTTAATTAAGATCGCTTTTACGCCACGCACGGTCAGGTCTTCAACGTTTGATAATTCTTTACTTGGATCGTTCTGTGAATCCAGCACAATTAACTTATAACCTAATGTTTTTGCTTTCGCTTCCGCACCTTCTTTCATTGTTACAAAGAAAGGGTTGTTTAGCGTCGATACCACCATTGCAATCGTATCTTGCGCCATTACTGTTGCACTGAAAGATGCTGAAACTACAGCAGCAGAGATCAAAGTTGCTAATTTTTTCATTACATATACCTTCTTTTACGTTAATTCTGCTGCCTCAGATAGGGTATTGAGGTTCACAGGTTATGTATTACGACTCTTTTATCGTACTTTTATTGTTATTATTATTGTTGTTATTCTTCTGTTTTTTATGTCTTTATTTCTTTTTCGTTTCAACTAATACAGCAAGTAAGATCACCACAGCTTTAGCAATCATTTGGAAGTATGAAGACACATCCAATAGATTTAATGCGTTATTTAGGAAGCCGATAATTAATGCGCCGATCAGCGTGCCCATAATACGACCTTTACCACCAGCAAGACTGGTGCCGCCGACGACTACAGCTGCAATCGCATCTAATTCATAACCCATACCAGCGGTAGGTTGCGCAGATGATAGACGTGATGTCACAATCAAACCGGCTAGTGCAGCCAGTACACCACAGATGGCATAAACACCAATCTTCACTTTATCTACGTTAATACCCGATAAACGTGTCGCTGCTTCGTTGCCACCAAGGGCATAAACATAACGACCAAAACGCGTATGATTAAGTAAGTACCATACCGAAGCAAATACCATCACCATTAACCAGATTGGTACTGGCACACCTAATAAATAACCCGTACCGATCCATGAAAAACTATCGGCAACATCAGTAAAACCGGTTGAGATTGGACGACCGTCGGTATATACCATGGTGACACCACGCAATAATGTCATGGTCACCAGCGTCGCAATAAAGGCTTGCACCTTACCGATGGCAATAATAATACCGCTCATCGCACCTAATGCTGCACCCGCAAATAATGCCACTGGAACGGCTATCATAACCGACACTTCCATTGCTATTAAGGACGCGGCAAAGGCACCACATAGGGCTAATACCGAGCCGACACCTAAATCAATACCGCCGGTTAAGATCACTAAGGTCATGCCCACAGCGATGATCGCGCTCACCGATGTTTGACGTAATATGTTTAAAATATTCCCCATAGTGAAAAAATGAGGATTTAAGAAAGACACCACCACAATCAACAAAATTAAAGCGATTAATGATTTTTGTTCAAACAACCATTCTTTAGTGAAAAATTTTCTGGTTAAAGTTTTCGTCATAACATCACCGTTCACATTATTACTGGAATTTTTATTAACTGCTTGGTTCTGGCTCATAGCCCTGCCTCATTCATTTTTTTGCCAACGGCACACGCCATTAGTTTTTCTTGGTTAGCATGTTCTGCCATAAACTCACCGCTGATACGACCTTCGTGCATCACTAAAATTCGGTCACTCATGCCCAATACTTCTGGCATTTCTGACGACACTAGAATGATACTCATGCCTTCTGCTTTAAATTGATTGATTAACTGGTAGATCTCTTTTTTAGCGCCAACATCAACACCACGGGTAGGCTCATCTAAAATAAGTACTTTAGGGCGGGTCATTAAACCTTTGGCTATCGCCACTTTCTGCTGGTTACCACCAGATAAGTTACCAATAATCTGATCGCGGCTTGGGGTTTTAACATTAAACTGACGCATGAAGTCTTCTACTGCAGTCGCTTCTTTCGCGTGATCTAATTGCAGACCTTTTGACAGTTGGTCTAATGCGCACAAGGACATATTTTCTTTTACCGACAAACCAAGGACGAGTCCATCACCTTTACGATCTTCAGAAATGTAGGCAATACCATTAGCCAAGCCGTCGCGAGGGGTTACTGGACTAACAACCTTACCGTCTAAAATCACATCACCCGAATCACGTGGTAATGCCCCGTAAATGGCTTTCATTAATTCAGTACGGCCAGCGCCCATTAAGCCCGAGATACCTAATATTTCACCATGGTCTAATTTGAAACTGACGTCACGCACACCCGGTGCCACAATATTTTCAACTTCCATGCATGTTGTGCCATGTGTTGCGTCGATACGTGGATAGATCTCGTCTAAACGACGACCCACCATTTTCTCAATCAGGCCATCTTCGTCAATATCAGTCACCGCTATTTCGTCAATAAATTTACCATCACGCAATACGGTAATATCATCACAGATCTCGAAGATCTCTTTTAAACGATGAGAGATATAAACAATGCCGCAGCCTTCATTGCGCAGTTCATTAATCACTTTGAATAATGATTTGGTTTCGCTTTCCGTCAAGGCATCAGTCGGTTCATCCATCACGATAACTTGGGATTGAAATGACAGCGCTTTGGCAATTTCGACCATTTGCTGTTCGCCTAAACTTAGTTCACCCAATAATTGACGCGAACTGTGTTTGACGTTTAAGCGTTGTAATAAAGCATCGGCATCACGGTACATCTGAGCCCATTTAATACCGCCAAACGCATTGGTTTTTTCACGGCCTAAATAGATATTTTCAGCAATCGTTAACTCAGGGATCAAGTTTAACTCTTGATGAATAATACTAATGCCCATTTCTTGAGAATGACGAGGTCCGTTAAAAGTAACATCACTACCTTGATAGTTAATATTACCTTTGTCCATGTGATAGATACCCGTGATTACCTTCATCAACGTCGACTTACCGGCACCATTTTCGCCCAGTAATGCCATTACCTTACCTGGGTATACATTCAAACAAGCATTATCTAGCGCTTTCACACCAGGAAATGATTTTTCGATACCACTGAGTTTTAAAATTGCTTGCGTCATGTCAGTCCCTACTTTATTCCGCATAAATCGCTATTATTACGTGTCGTACAATCACTGCTGAGCGAGGTTAAAACACCACGCCAGATTGAAAGATCACATTGGCATAAGGTGTACATTCACCCGTGCGCACAACGGCTTTGCTCTGGTGTGTTCGTTGTTTAAATGCTTCGTGGCTAATATAGGTGATTGCAATTATTTTGTTGGTGAGTTGTTCTTCATTAGCGATCACATCAAGTAAGGCTGCATGTAACTCTGAGCTAACCGCAGCAAACTCTTCTGCAAGTACGATGCCTTCAATTTGCATTTCGCCGAGTATCGCTTTAACGGTCGCGATGAATGTTGGAACACCCGGAATCAACGCAAGATCGATACGCTGCGTTGAGTCTGGAACAGGTAAACCAGCATCACAAATGGTGATCTCGTTAGTATGGCCAAGCGTCGCAACTAAATAAGATAAGTCTGCGTTGATAAGTGCATTTTTCTTCATGGAACACGCCTTACAAAGTGAAAATAGCAAAATATAAGTCTTCGATTAAATGGATGTTAACGCCATCGAAACGTTTGCGCAAACGTTTCGATGGGTTGAATATAGTTAAAAATGAGGATAATTCTAGTATTTAAGTATAAAAATGCGAGTTAGATCGAAGAACGAGTTGAATTTATTTCATTTGAAATGGAGAGGTTATTTTTACGAAGAAAATCGATTATATCGAAAGTAATAGAGCTGTGAAAATGGAGTAGCAAATAAAATAGAGCCGATAAAACGAGGACGCTACTTTAATAAAATAAACGCTTAGTTTTTAACCATCGACACTATAATTTATAAATCGCAGCAAAATAATGGGCAAAACCAGACGAGTCTAAAGCATCTAGACCCCCACCATCTTCAATGGTGTATACATCCTTGTATATTTTCACGCCATAACCTAAAGAGTAGCGCTTAGAGTGCCAGTAAATACCATTAAACATCACCCCGCCATGCGTTGTCTTTGGCACGTAAAGATCATCGATAGCATCGGCATCAAACTGATAATCAACATACCCCTGATAAGCAATAAAACTGCCATTGCCAAAAGTTACAAATGACTTAAACCAATTCATTGAAAACTGATAACCGTTCCAATCTTTCGTATTTAGATCATACAAACCATATAGGTTCATTCCCACTTTACCAAACCAAGGTACCGAGACATCACTACCTAAGCCCCAAAATGAGTTATTAACATCACCAATTATCGACTTACCACCGCTATCAACGCCTGTAATTCCCCCCCCACCCCAATTAAATAACGTGGCAACGTAAACCTCTTGCACAGGTCCAAACGATAAATCTTTGCCCGTCATTGCATCGAGTGAGAAACGTGGCGATAATTTCATGAATATCTTACTTTCACCATTGGTTTTGTCCGAATCTCTAGAATCTGTATTGGCTAAATTAAACACGTCTACGTAACCATATAAATCAACAATGCCAGAACGACCACCAAACTCTATTTCAAGGTAATCATGGTCTAAATTATCTTCAATACTCGGCTTTTCGCTAATGGCATACATCATATTAAACTGCATCCATTTATAGTCTTTCTTATGTAGCCCATCACTATAATCTGCAGCAACAGCAGTATTCGAAAAAGTCGCCAACGCAGCACTAAAGAATAATAATTTGTAGATATTCATCGCCAACCAAACCCTGTAATTATGGTGTCTAAACGTTTAGTCTCAATAAATTCAGTGCTGCTAAATCTAAGTTTATTGAGCTAGATACAATAAACACATAATTATAGACCAAGCGCTATAAACGGCCTTTATTAGCTTATAAATCAGCAATAATGAATTATAAGATCACTGTAAAACGATAAAATAAAGTTGAAAATAAATTATACAGAAGAGGTCATTACAGGGGGATTTAAGCAGTCAGTAAATAATAGAAAATGAATGACGTAACATGTGGAGGCACGCTGACAGTGACTCCACAAACTTATTCTAAAATTAGGTTTTTAGAATAAGAGTCTTAGAATTTGTAAGATGCAGCTAAGTAATGTGCAACGCCTGTCGATTCAAAAGAATTGCTATCTTTAATACCGTAAACGTCGCGGTACGCTTTTAGGCCGTAACCAACTGAGTAACGATCTGAATGCCAATAAACACCATTAAACATCGCGCCGCCATTACTTACACCTGTGTCCATACCAAATTGGTAATCAATGTAACCTTGGTAAGAGATGAAGCTACCGTTATCAAAGTTAACGAAAGGTTTGAACCAGTTCATTGAGAATTGATAACCGTTCCAGTCTTTCGCGTTAATATCGTATAAACCATAAACATTCATACCTACTTTACCTAACCAAGGCACCATCACATCAGAACCTAAACCAAAGAAAGCATTATTAATATCACTACCAATCGCACCACCACCCCAGTTAAATAAAGTAGCAATATATACTTCTTGTACTGGGCCGAAAGACAGATCTTGACCTGTCATACCATCAAGTGAAAAACGTGGAGCAAATTTCATAAACATCTTGCTCGCGCCATCATTTTTATCTGAGCCGCTAGAGTTTTTATTCGTTAGATTAAATACGTCAACATAACCATATAGATCAACAACCCCTGAACGGCCGCCAAATTCCATTTCTAGATAGTCATGTTTTAGATTGTCTTTACCACTTGGCTTTTCACCAACGGCATACATTAAGTTGAACTGTGACCATTGGTAATCATTCTTGTGGATATCATCAGAATAATCAGCCGCGAACGCGTTGCAAGAGATAGCAGCAAGCGTAGTTGCAGCTAATGCTATATTTTTAACATTTTTCATCATTACTTCCATTTTATGGTGCACAACTCTGTATGAGTCAGCGCTATTTTTATGGCGCGAGTGTATCGCGATTTATAAAAAGTTCAATAAATCTGTAACAAACACAGTACTGAATGTGAAAAAATGTGATCGGCAGCATAATTAACTAAATTAGCCACAACTGATAAACGTTTAGACTACATATAAATTGGTATTAAGTAAGTTATTGTTGATAAAAGGATTTTTAAATATTTATTTTATTCATAGAAAATAAGTGTTAATTAAACAATTGATTATAATTACTTTTAATAATTCCTTAATTTAAATCCAAACTAACTGTCTATTTTCATCATGTACGATAAACAACCAACTCAACAATCAAATATTTATAAAAAACAAGCCTAAACATACTCCAATCTGAGCATTAAAAAATAAAAGTCACACATCAGATTTATCATGCATTAAAAATATTTGATGAATGTTTCATTTTTGTTACTAAAAATGATGAAGCAATAGCTCTAAATCACAGTTTAAGGATTTGACCTGTTACGAACCTATCTATTTTGAACATTGATGTATAGTTTGTTTCCCTACATTAAGCATTGATAACAATCAGATTAGTTGGAATATAGGTAATGATAAAGATTTCCGCATTCGTAGCATGATGAGTTCACCTACCCACATAAGTCATTACCTAAATGACGGTTTTACTCTGCAGTTTCACAACCAGCACTATTGTGTGCAGTCCCTAACGAGGCATACAAATGTCCATGCATTTAAGCCTTAACATAATAATAATGTCTAACTAACTTAGGATAAATGATGAAAAAGAAAATATTAGCGCTTGCCATTAGCAGTGTTATCTCAGGCGGTGTACAAGCCGCATTAACAGATATTTTAATTACTGAGTATGTAGAAGGTGGTGGCTACAATAAAGCGCTTGAGCTGACTAATCTCGGTGATACTGACTATGAGTTTCCTGCCAACATAGGTATTAGTAAACAAGGGGATGGCAAGACTGATGGTTGGGCTACTCTATTTGATCTTGAAGGAACCATTATTACAGCTGGTAACACATTTGTTTTAGTTGAAAAAAACAGTCGCTCTCAAGTTATAAGAGATGCGATTACGGCGAATGATGGTACCCCAGTCCTTGCAACGGCAAGTTTTGCTAATGGTAACGATGCCCTGGCTATTGCCGATATTACTGATCCTGAAAATCCAGTATTAATTGATGTAGTTGGCGTTGTTGATAGCAGTAAAAATTGGGGGAAAGATCTCACACTACGCCGTCGTTTGCTAGAGGGTGATAATACGCCAGTACAAAAAGTAACTTACGATCCTAAAGAATGGTTAGAATTAAATAAAGATGACTACACAGGTCTTGCTATCGCGGATCTCGCACCTGCTTCGGTGAAATTCACCTGTACAGAAGATAATATAAAAACGACCATTGAAGACATTCAAGGCGATAGTTGGAAATCACCACTTATTGCTAAAGGTAAATACGAATCAACAGACAGTATTTATGTTGAAGCGATCGTCACTGCAGTCACTAGCCTACCGAGAGTGGGTTTATACCTTCAGCAAACAGGCTCTGACCCACTCAGCTCAGAGGGTATTTTTGTCGAAACGAATGTGGCGACAACTGATCTTATCGGCAAGACCGTTTGTTTAAGTAGTAAAGTTTATGAAGATTATGGCTTTACTAAACTGAAAACAAGTAACTTTGACATTATTGATGCAGGCACAGCGGTACCGGAAGCAGTTGAAATTAAAATTCTAGATACTGACGTTAATGATAAAGGTGATTTTGATTTCCAAAAAACACTTGAGCGTTATGAAGGCATGTTAGTTCGCTTACCAGCCGATATGGATTCAAACGTAGATGGCGAGCAAACCATGCGCGTATCAAGAACGTTCTCTCGTGATTATGGAGCAAGAAGAGACAATATCTCTCTTGCTTATAAACGCCCTAACATGCAGCCTAACCAAGAACATGTCGCAGGCAGTGATGAAGCAAAAGCTCAGATAGCAGAAAATAAAAACTACCGAATGATACTGGAAAGTAACGAAAAAGTAGAGAATGACGGAAGCATTCCTTATTACCCAACATTCCTCGATAACCCCAATGTTAATTACATTCGCGTTAATGACAGTGTCGTGGGTATTGAAGGTATATTAAGCCATAGTTATGGTAACTTTAGTCTTACCGTGACCAATGAAGCAACGGTGGATACATTCAAGCACGCTACCCCAAGAACAGACAAGCCATCATTAAACACAGACACTGTTGATCGCGAATTCTCTATTACTATTGCAACTCAAAATGTACTGAATTTATTTAACTCGCCTGTCGGTGGGGATGAAAACCCAACAGGGCAAAACCGTGGCGCCCTATCACAAGCTGAATATGATCGACAATTAGCTAAAATCACGACAGCAATACTTGCATTAGATACCGATATCGTCGGTTTAATGGAAATTGAAAATAATGGCTTTGGTGATAATGGCGCGTTGAAAGCCTTAGTCGAAAGCATTAATAGTGATATTACCGATACTAAGAATCATTATGTTTTCGTTGGCATAGACAGCAATAACGATGGCAAATTAAATAACGAAGATACCATTGGTACTGATGCGATCACAACAGGACTGCTGTACCGCCCAAGTAACGTCACTTTGTATAGTTCTGGTATCATCCAAATGCCACAGCAACATGCACCAGCAGTCGTTAATGAAGATGGCAAAGAAATTGAAAGTGGCGATAATTATCAACGTGACACTCTCGCTGCAACATTTATTGTTAATCAAACAGGTAAAAAACTAAATATTGCTGTTAATCACTTTAAATCAAAAGGCTCAACTTGTTGGGAAGATGTTGAAAGTGGCGAAAAAGTCGATAATGATCTACAAGGTTCCTGCGAAAATTTCCGTGTAGCCGCCGCTTATCAACTTGGCACTGAATTCGGTAAACTTAAAGGCGACAGTGTCATTCTAGGTGACTTAAACGCTTACGGTTCTGAAGATCCACTATTAGTATTAACTCAAAACCTTACAAACAAAGTACTTACAACAGCACGAAATACCTATATCGGCGGCGATAAAGACACCCTAGGTACACCACAATTCAATCCTGAAGGAACACCGTTTACAGTTGATAAATCATTTAACTACGTCAATATTGTAGACAAAATGGATAAAGTGAAGGGTAAAACAGGTTGGAGCTATTCATACAATGATGAAATTGGTTCTCTGGATCATATGCTCGTTAATGCGTCACTTGAAGCGCGTGTAATTGATGCGGGTGATTGGCACATCAACAGTACCGAGTCTACTTATTTCCAATATAACAAAGAGGGTAAATACGGCCCTGTAATCAGTGATGCTGCATATGATGCATATAATGGTGGAGAAGCAACACCATTCCGTTCATCAGATCACGATCCTGCGTTCATGTCACTTAGCTATAAGTATGGTGAAGCCGATGTAGGTCAAGCGGTAGTATTACCTATTCTTAATAATACGATTAACCTAACATACGCGGTTCCTAATGGCATAGAAACGAAAAAAGGTAATATTTTAACCGTTAAAATTACATCTAAAACGACTGCAAAAACTAAAACTCTACGCTTTGTATTAGAGAATAACGATCAAAGTATCATCCCAATGAAGATCAAAGACATTCAAACTGGCGATTTCACAATTAAGATGCAGTTACTTCGGGTTGACGGTAACAAAGAAGTTGCGGTAGCAGGTTCAGACGTCAGCATGGATATTACGGTGGTGCAATCTGTTTTATCTACAGAAGAAAATACAGCTGGTTCATTTAGTCTCTTCAGTATCATGTCATTACTAGGGTTGGGATTCTTACGTCGTAAAACTAAATAACGACAACTAGCTTATGCGTTATCCATTAGCGCATAAGCTAGGGTAAGAGCTAATCGACATATATTCTTCACATCCCTTGGTTATCATACACCACATAACTATTTGGCATTTCTTCAATATGTTGAATTCATTAACAACTAATATATGAGGCTAACTATGAATAAATTTTTACTCCTCTTTGCAGTATTCGCTACGATAAGCGCAGGCTCCGTACTTGCCAGTCCCAATATCTGTACCAACTGTCCGGTATTAAACAAAGTTAAAGACATCACAAACTATGCCCCAGGTACTTATTATGCCAACTCTCAAGCGGCATACGGTGGTGATCTCGTTACATTCAGAAAAGCCATCATTTCTGATATCTCCAAAGGTCAAAAACAACTAAGTTATGGTGAAGTTTGGACTGCATTAACGCATACCGATGAAGATCCCCAAAATCCTGATAATGTTATTTTACTTTATAAAGGTAATTCAATTCCTAAAAACCACAATGGTTCAGGTGCAGCTAGCGCTAATCAGGATTATTGGAATCGTGAGCATACTTGGCCTAAAAGTCACGGTTTCCCAAAGAAATCTCAGCAAGGTTATACCGATATCCACCACCTCCGCCCTGCCGATATTTCGATGAATAGTGCTCGCGGTAACAAAGACTTTCATAACGGCGGAACGCCAGTAGCTGAAGACAATAGAAACCTAAGCACTAAGTATACTTGGGAACCTAGAGACGAAGTGAAAGGAGACATAGCTCGGATGATGTTTTATATGGATGTCCGTTATGATAAGAATACAGGTATAAATATGCCTAACTTGATTTTGGTTGACGCAATAAACACGAATCCGACCAGCGGTAAGAATCTACCTAAACTGGGCAAGTTATGTACCCTCATAGAATGGCATTTTCAAGATCCCGTCAATGATTTTGAGCGAGCACGCAACAATGCTATTTATGAATACCAAGGCAACCGTAATCCATTCATTGATAACCCAGAATGGGTTGATACTATCTATGAAGGAAGATGTAGTAAAAGTAAGGTGCCAGATCAAACTTAAATCGAAGAAGGTAATGGTAATTTCATCAGTACGATAGAGATATTTAACATCATTATTTACGCTGACTAATAGATGCATAATGAAAAAGCCATGACGGTTTATCGCCATGGCTTTTACTTTTACATCTTTGTATAAACCTTGCTATTTAGCAATGCTACATACTTGTATTAATTATAAACCATGTCATTTTTTGGCTCAAAATCAGCGACGTTAATCGGTGAATTTGCTTCAATGAACTCTTTCAGTACTTCTGCATCGACATAGCCAGTATTGACAAATGCTGAGTGCGTAGTGATTTTTGGATAACCGTCACCGCCCGCCGCATTAAACGAGGGAATAGTAAAACGATAGGTTTTCTTCAGATCAATAGCATTACCCGCAATAACAACGTTAGACACCTGCTTGTTTGCAACGGTCATCGAAATACCAGCGAACTGTGCGAACGCACCTGAGTCTTTCATCTTAGTGGCGACTACATTTAAGTAATCGATCACTTCAGCACCAGACATCTCTACATAAGTCACTATGTTGCCAAATGGCTGTACGGTTAATACGTCTTTATATGTTATTACACCGGCTTCAATTGACGCACGTACACCACCTGAATTCATTACACCAAAATCTGCTTTTGCACGTTGCATATGCGCTGTTGCAATCAAACGACCCAGGTTTGTTTGGTTGTTACGCACGATGTCACGATCACCTTGTAATAGGCCATCAGAGTAACCAATCTTGATGCCTAATGCTACTTGACCTTTTTCTTGGAACGGTTTAAGTTTTGCGAAAACAGCTGGATCTTGAGCAATCTCATTTTGGATTAAGACTCGTTTTTTCTTACCATCAACTTTGATTTTTTTCTTTAAATTAACGGGAATAAGATTGTATGACTGTAATGTAAACTCACCATTTTTAAAGGTATAATCCGCACGACCTACATATTTTCCCCATTCATGTGCCTGTACGATATCAGTCCCATTTTGCACGTCAGGTGTACAATCTTGCCCTGGTTTGAATTTCGCGTATTCAGCGCCTTCCATACACAAAGGTTCTTGTGAGTGGCCACCCACGATCATATCTAAATCACCTTCGTTCAGGTAGCGTGCCAGCTGCACATCACCCGGTGCATTGGAACCGTTGTCACCGTTAAGGTAATGGCCCATGTGCGTTGCTGCGATGATCACATCTGGATTTTCAGTTTCTTTCAATTCAGCGATGATGGCTTTGGCTTCCACTTTTGGATCACGGAATTCCAATTCGCTGATAAATTCAGGATTACCAATCTTTGCTGTATCTTCGGTCGTTAGGCCAATAACAGCAATTTTGATACCCTCTTTATTAAAGATCTTATAAGCATCGAACATGCGCTTGCCATCTTTATAGATGTTGGCAGAGATGAATGGGAAGTTTGCCCAACCTTCTTGTTTCGCGAGTACGTCAAGCGGGTTATCAAATTCATGATTACCTAATGTCATCGCATCGTAACCAATCATGTTCATACCAATGAAATCTGGTTCAGCATCTTGCAGATCTGATTCTGGTACGCCAGTATTAATATCACCGCCAGATAACAATAGTACAGAACCGCCTTCGGCTTTAACCTCTGCACGGATGTTATTAATCAGCGTGGCACGTGCAGCCATACCGCGTTCACCGTATTTATTCTGCCAGAAATTACCATGGTTATCATTGGTGTGTAAGATGGTGATATTGTATTCTTTATCTTGCTTCCATTCATGCTTAGGCTGTTGGTCCGTTGTAGCGCAACCCGCTGCAATAGCCATTGTTAAAGCAGAGAGCGCTATATTTTTAAGTTTCATCGAGTTGTCCGATTAATCAGGAATGTTAGGAAAATAAAGCCTCTATTGAAAATAAGAGACTTTATTTTAGATAATGATAAAGAAATTAAGCAACCATCAAACAAGACACTGAGTGTTCTTCATTACCGGTTAACTGAGGTTTAGTCTCGGCACAACTTGCTTTCGCCACAGGACAACGAGTACGGAATACACAACCTGATGGCGGGTTTAGCGGGGAAGGTAAATCGCCTTCCAGCATTTCAATTTTTTTCTTACGCTCAAGTATCGGATCAGGGATCGGCACGGCCGACATCAAGGCTTTGGTGTACGGATGTTTAGGCTCAGCAAACAAAGCTTTTGACTCACCGAGTTCTACAGCATTACCAAGATACATCACCAATACACGATCTGAAATGTGTTTCACAATCGATAAATCATGGGCAATGAAGATCAAACTTAAACCCAATTCTTTCTGCAGAGATTGTAATAAATTCACTACCTGCGCTTGAATTGATACATCCAATGCCGATACTGGTTCATCACAAATAATCATCTTGGGTTTTAAGATAAGCGCACGGGCAATACCAATACGCTGACACTGACCACCCGAGAACTCATGCGGATAACGATTGATTACATTGGGCAGTAAACCTACCTTAGTCATCATGTCCTTCACCTGTTCTTTCACTTCCACTTTAGAGAGTCGAGGAAAGAAAGTGCGTAGCGGCTCAGCTATAATATCGCCCACCGTCATACGCGGGTTTAGCGAGGCTAATGGGTCTTGGAAGATCATTTGAATTTCTTTACGCTTTTCACGCATTTCTTCACGTGGTAACCGGGTAAGATCCTGACCTAACCAAACTACGTTACCGGCAGCGGCTGGCACTAGCCCAATTAAGGCGCGGGCAAACGTCGATTTACCACAACCTGACTCACCGACTACACCCAGTGTTTCGCCTTCGTATAACTTGATACTGATACCGTCAACGGCTTTAAGCTTGCTTGGTGGTGCCCAAGGCCATAACGACTTCGACGGAATATCAAATTGCACCTTCAGGTCATTCACTTCTAATAATAACTTTTTCTCTACGGCTACTAAATCTTTCTTGGCTATATCAGTCATTACCATGTCCCCTGGTCTGAGAAGCAGGCACGTAAACGGTCGCCAGCAAACGGGATTAATTGTGGTTGTTCTTGTTGACAGTTTTCTTGGGCTCGATGGCAACGTTCTTGGTATGCGCAACCTTTTGGCAATGATAACAAGTTAGGTGGGTTGCCCGGAATAGTCGGTAAAATATCACCTTCGGTATCTAAACGCGGGATCGACTTAAGTAAACCTTCAGTATAAGGGTGACTTGGCGTATAGAAGATATCGTTCACCTTGCCATACTCCATGGTACGACCAGCATACATCACCAATACCTTGTCACAACTCCCTGCTACCACCCCTAAATCATGTGTGATCATAATAATCGCAGTATTAAACTTTTCTTTTAACTCATTCAACAACTGCATGATCTGCGCTTGAATGGTTACATCCAATGCGGTTGTTGGTTCATCTGCAATAAGCAGTTTAGGACGACACAACAATGCCATTGCAATCATCACACGCTGACGCATACCACCCGAGAATTCATGTGGATACATATTAATACGAACGCGAGCATCAGGTATTTTCACCGCTTCTAACATAAATACCGATTCTTCAAAGGCTTCTTTTTTACTCATGCCTTTATGTAAGATCAGCACTTCCATCATTTGCTGACTTACCTTCATGTAAGGGTTGAGTGAAGTCATCGGGTCTTGGAAGATCATTGCAATCTGTTCTGCTCGAACATGGTTAAGTTCTTTTTCTGGTAAATTTAAGATCTCTTTACCTTCGAACTTAGCACTACCAGAGATAATACCGTTTTTCGCTAACAATCCCATGATCGCAAATACGGTTTGTGATTTACCTGAACCTGACTCGCCTACAATGCCCAGTGTTTCACCGGGATTGAGGGAGAAATTTAAATCATTAACTGCTGTGACTGTACCGTCCGGGGTACTAAACTCAACGCGTAGATCGGTAACATTTAATAAGCTCATACGACTTCCTTAATCTTTATTTATCTGCCTTCTTGCGGGCTATCTATTTTTGATTTATCTATCTTTTGGATCCAACGCATCACGTAGACCGTCGCCAACATAGTTAAAGCAAAACAGTGTTAACACCATAAATGCAGCTGGGAAAGCTAATTGCCAAATCGCAATTTCCATGGTTTGTGCACCGTCTTGTAATAGGGCACCCCAACTGGTCATTGGCTCTTGCACGCCAAGACCAAGGAAACTTAAAAATGATTCCGTTAAGATCATGCTTGGGATCAACAGCGTTGAATATACTGCCACAATACCCAATACATTCGGTACAATATGACGGGTAATAATGCCCCATTGGCTCACACCACACACTCGCGCCGCTTCGATAAACTCTTTATTGCGTAAGCTTAAGGTTTGACCTCGTACAATACGCGCCATGTCTAACCAGGCAATGGCACCAATAGCCACAAAAATTAAGACAATGTCACGACCAAAAAATGTCACTAATACGATCACAAGAAACATAAATGGAATAGCATACAAAATCTCAAGGACACGCATCATCACGCGATCCGTTTTACCACCAATAAAACCCGATGCTGCGCCATATAGGGTACCGATGACGACAGCTACTAATGCCCCCATCACACCGACCATCATCGAAATTCGACCACCGATAAAGGTACGCACAAACAGGTCACGACCAAGGCTGTCGGTACCAAATAGGTGATCCCAAGAAGGTGACTGATGTATCGCATACCAGTCGGTATCATCAAAAGCATGCTGGCTAAGCATAGGTACAAGAATAACCGACAAGGTGATTAAGAATAAAATACATAAACTCACCATCGCCGCTTTGTTACGCATAAAACGAATGCGGGCGTCTTGCCACAAACTGCGGCCTTCAATTTCTAAATTTGTCGAGAAGTTGGTTAACGCTTCTACTTTGTCTGTTTTAGATAACATACCTAGTCCCTTAGTAGCGAATTTTCGGATCGATATAAGCAAGCAAAATATCAACGACTGCATTAAATAAGATGAATAAGAAACCAATCAAAATGGTCACGCCCATCACTAAGGAATAATCACGGTTAAACGCCGCGTTAACAAACAACTTACCAATACCCGGTAAACCAAATATGGTTTCAATCACCACCGAGCCGGTAATAATGCCCACGAACGCAGGTCCCATGTATGAAACAACGGGTAACATGGCTGGTTTTAATGCATGTTTCATCACAATATGCGGGTAACTTAGACCTTTCGAACGCGCAGTACGAATAAAGTTACTGTTCATCACTTCAATCATGCTACCACGGGTAATACGGGCAAAGGTTGCAATATATAACATCGACATAGCAGCAACTGGCAGGAGCATATACGTCCAAGAACCATCATTCCAGCCACCCGCAGGTAACCAGCCTAACTTAATAGAAAATAAGTAAATAAGTGCTGGAGCTAATACAAATGAGGGCATGACCACCCCGATCATCGCCGTTGACATAATGCTGTAATCAAACCACGTATTTTGCCGCAGCGCGGCAAGTGTGCCGATGGCAACGCCGAGTAATACCGTAAATATGAATGCGGCAATACCGATCTTAGTTGATACCGGTAAAGCAGCGCTTACCAGTTCATTCACGGTAAAATCCTTATATTTAAACGAAGGTCCTAAGTCCCCCTGAATAACATTCGTTAAATACGTGGTGTATTGCTCAAGTACCGGTTTATCTAAACCATACTTAGCATTAATATTGGCCATCACTTGTGGCGCAAGCGTTCTCTCACTTGAAAAAGGACTACCCGGTGCAAAACGCATCAGGAAAAAAGAAATCGTGATCAAGACCAACATAGTCGGTATTGCTTCCAAAAAACGTTTTAAAATGAATTTAAGCATAATTTCACTCAATCTATGATTATTTCAATGTAACAAAATACTGCATACAGCTGTATGCATGCAGTACCATATTACAAGAGGTATTTATTCTGCGATGATGTACATATCTTTAGAATAAAGTTTGTCTTCAGCGTTATTCTTCGCGTAGCCACCAACATGTGGGTTAACTAGGCGCGCTTTAACATACTGATAGATTGGAGCGAGTGGCATATCTTTTGCCAGAAGGGCTTCTTGTGCGTAGTAAAGTGCCTGACGTTGCTCTTCAGACGTGGCGCGAAGGGCATCAGCCGTAAGCTTGTCGTATTCAGCACTCTGATAGTGGATACCACCTGTAGTGTTTTTACCTTCCATCAGCGAAGTAAAGGTCGATGCTTCATTATAGTCACCACACCAACCGGCACGAGCGACTTGGAAATCACCTTGTTTTTTCGATTCTAGGTAAGTTTTCCACTCTTGGTTTTCAAGTATTACGTCAACACCTAAGTTTTTCTTCCACATTGAAGCGATTGCTACAGCAATCTTTTTGTGGTTATCTGATGTATTATAAAGCAGGCTGAATTGCAGTGGATTAGAGTCATTATAACCCGCTTCTTCCAACAGAGTTTTAGCCTTAGCATTACGTTCATCTTGAGTAATTTTACCGTATGCTGGCAGTTCAGGGCTAAAATTGGCCACAATTTCAGGCGTTAAGAAATATGCAGGTTTTTGACCTTGTCCAAGAATAATATCCGAGATAATACCGCGGTCAATACTGTATGAAATTGCTTTACGTACACGCACATCATCGAAAGGCGGTTTATGGGTATTAAAATTGTAGTAATAAGTACAAAGATCGCCTTTGATTGAAACCGATTCGGGATGTTCTTTTTGCAGGTTACGGAAATGCTCGTTTGGCAGCTCATAAGTCATATCAATTTCACCCGCGAGGAAGCGATTCATTGCCGCCACTTGGCTTTCAATCGGCAGGAAAGTGACTTTTGTTAACTTAGTATTGGCATTATCCCAGTATTGTTCATTGCGAACCAGTTCAAGACGCTCGTTAACGACCCAATTGCTTAGCACATATGCACCATTACCAACAAAATTCTCTGCTTTAGTCCATTTCTCACCATATTTTTCAATGGTTGCCTTATGCACAGGCTTCGTTGTGGTATGACCCATCATCATCACAAAATATGGGATTGCGCTGTCAAGATTAATTTCTAAAGTATATGCATCTAACGCTTTCACGCCAAGCGTAGATTTGTCTTTCTTGCCCGCTATAATATCTGCCGCATTTTTCATGGTTGTCATTTCAAAATACCATGAATAAGGCGATGCTGTATTTGGATCAACAGCGCGCTGGAAGCTATATACAAAATCGTCCGCCGTTACCGGATCACCATTGGACCATTTTGCATCTTGACGCAGGTGGAAGGTATATGTTTTGTTATCTTTGGTTTCCCAACTTACAGCAACACCGGGAATGGTATTACCATCACTATCTTGGTTTACTAGGCCTTCTAATAAATCACGAATAACATGTGCTGCTGGTACACCTTCAGATTTATGCGGGTCTAAAGAAGCCACTTCCGAGCCGTTATTACGTACCAGTTCTTGAACTTTCGCTAATTTAATTTCAGTGCTAGCAGATGCATCCGGCGATTTTTTAACAATGGTTTTTTCTTCAGGCTTATCACTACAAGCAGCTAAGGTAAGAGATAGACTAGTAGCAACCAATAAGGTGCGGGTTATTTTATTTTTTAACATGTACAAACTCCTGTACGACAATTACATCCATTACATCCATGATCTTTAGAGTTTGTTTGATATTTTTATTACATAAATATCAAACATCTCTAAAGTAGTAGTCTCGACAATAGCAATTAATTCAGTTAATTGCTATTAATTCCAAACTATCATCAATCGACAACCGTTAATACCTGCAATTCGATAATTATTAAGATTAAGTATCTAAATGTGACATTAATATACTTAATTACTCCTTATTCGAACATATACTCCACAATCCATCAGTATTAATACTTATGACAGGAAAATAACCAGCTGGATCAACAGCTAAACCACCGCTCAAATAAAAAGGCTCATCACATAACGTTATGTGATGAGCCTTTTTGTTATGAGCCGCTTACCCGCCAACCAACAAATAAAGTACGAAGACTACTTGTCCGTCATCACACTGAGTGGCTCTGATAGTTTCGCTTTACCTTGCATAATACTAATTTCTACACGGCGGTTACGGCGTAATTCACTTTCTTTATCCGTCAATGGTTGGGTATCTGCCATGCCTTGCACAATTAAGCGGTTCTCATTGAATTCTTTAACCTTTAACATCTCATGTGCCACAGAAACCGCACGTTGGCTCGACAAATCCCATTTAGAGCGATAAAGCTCTGAATGTAACTTTTCTTTACCTGTGTGTCCGGCAACCGTAATTATCCCCGGTATCGTCGCTAATAGCTGTGCGACCTTTTGGATCACGGGACGAAAGCGAGGTTGTAAAAAGGCAGAACCAGCTGGAAATGAACCCTTTTCATTAATACGAATGATGATTTGTTGCCCCAAGTTTTCAACCTCAACACCACCACTATCGACTTCTTCTTTTAAGGCTTCCGCGAGAGCCTTGACTAGCTCACTGGTATCTTCCGTTACTTCGACATTTTCTGTTGGCGTATTATCACGGGTCGACGTTTCTGGTGATTTACCACCATTACTTTCTTCTTCGCGTTTATTCTTACCTCCCGCATTTTGATCTTCGCCATCTTTGAAGTCTAACTCCGCTTCACTATTATCAATGGTGTGCTGCATAATGGTTTCAATCGGCGTGGGATCCGGTCGGCCAGGACGAAATTCTTGTGCAATCACCGTCGTACCCTTGGGAATATTCTTTACATCAATTTGATTTTGTACACCAAAAGCAAATTGCATAGACCCCGCAATCTGCTTAAATTTCACTACATCCATCTCAGAAAATGACAATAGTAATACAAAGAAGCACATTAACAGGCTCATTAAATCGGCAAAGGTACCCATCCACGCGGGGAGGCCTGGGGGTGGGCAATCACATTCATCAGACATACGTTATCTCTCTACTTATTCAGCGGTCATCATGGTGTAAACTAAACGTCTGTATCCGCCAATCCTCGTTTTGATGAATGAAGGTAATTCTTTAATAAACTTTCGATAACCCGCGGATTACGTCCTTCTTGAATGCCTAAAATTGCATCCATAATCAGAGTATTATTCAGCATTTCCTCTTCAGAACGCAATTTTAATTTACCCGCAATCGGGATAGCAATCATATTGGCAAAAACCGCGCCATATAATGTTGTTAGCAAGGCCACCGCCATTGCCGGACCAATGGATTTTGGATCATCCATATTAGATAACATCGCCACCAGACCAATCAGCGTACCAATCATCCCCATCGCCGGGGCTACTTCACCAATCATATTAAATACATGAATACCTGCTTTATGGCGAGCCGTGGTCAGTTTAATGTCTTTTTGCAATGTCTGACTTACCACGGTTGCATCGTGACCATCCACTAATAAATCGATCCCCTTCTGCATAAATGCATTCTTAACTTCAGCTTCTTCGAGCGCTAAGAACCCACCTTTACGTGCTGCATCCGCCATTTCAACCGCTTGTTCGATTAATTCTTCTGGTTTATCTATTTTAAACATGAATGCTTTTACGGCGATTTTTGCTGCGGCTAAAAATTGGCCAAAATTAAAATGCATTAATACCACAAACAATGAACCAACAAATACAATCAATATCGATTGCGTATCAACAAACGTACTTATATCACCGCCCAGCACCATTGCCATCACTACAAACGCAAACGAGCCAACTAACCCTATTAAAGTTGCTAAATCCACAACATTCCCCATCCCAAGCAAATTATCATCAAATGTCTAACGAGTGTATTCATCGATCTATATCGGCAAACACACAAAATTCTTAAGTAATCTTATCTTGCTTATTACTGCCATCGCACAGTTAAGCTGTATATACCTTATTAACTTGGGTATAATACCTGAGTATATTATCAGAGGGACACCCGATGGCGGTAAAAAAACCAGAAAATATGACGTTCGAAGCGTCTATTACAGAGCTAGAGACTATTGTGAACAGTCTAGAGCAAGGTGATTGTGAGCTTGATAATGCGTTAAAGCAATTTGAACGTGGTATTAGTTTAACACGCGCGAGCTCGCAGAAACTTCAGCATGCTGAACAGCAAGTAGCCATATTACTCGCCGACGGTGACCAGCAAACGCTTTCTCCCTTCAATTCTGACAGTAGTAATTAAATAGTGCAGCTTTCAAATTCTATTACCCAATATCAGGGTCGTATCAATGGCTATTTGCAACAGCAAATAAACTTGCTACCAACACATGACACCCAACTTGCAGCCGCGATGGAATATGGCCTGTTACAAGGTGGTAAACGTATTCGCCCAGTGATCGTATATGCCGTGGGCGAAATGCTAGGCGTAAACCTTAGCGACCTTGATGGTCCAGCCGCCGCAGTCGAATCAATTCATGCGTATTCATTAATTCATGATGATTTACCTGCAATGGACGATGATGACTTACGCCGCGGTCAACCGACTTGCCATATTAAATTCGATCATGCTACCGCTATCTTAGCCGGTGATGCACTGCAACCTTTTGCTTTTGAATTATTACTTGATTGCGCACTGGCACCTGTAGCTGAAAAAAATCGTTTGGCAATGCTGAAATCACTGACCCAAGCCAGTGGCTATAGTGGTATGTGTGGTGGTCAAGCAATGGATCTAGCCGCGACTGATAAACAGATCTCACTGGCACAACTAGAAGCTATCCACAATAATAAAACGGGGGCACTTATTAATTGTGCAGCAAAACTGGGTTGCCTCGCATCACCACATTGCTCGGTTGAATTATTAGCAGCGCTGGATAAATGGTCGAATGCTATTGGTTTAGCATTCCAAGTACAAGATGACATTCTCGATATAATCAGTGATACTGAAACGCTCGGTAAACCTCAAGGTTCAGATGTTGAATTAAATAAATCAACATACCCTGCATTACTCGGCTTAGCTGGGGCACAAGAAAAAGCCCAAGCACTGTATCAACAAGCGATGTTCGCCTTAGAAATAATTCCGCATGATACGACCGTTCTCGCTTTATTTACGCAGTACATCATCGAGCGAAATAAGTAACTGATTCTAACAAAGTATAAAATTATAAAATTATGAGCTTAGATATTTCGAATTACCCTACATTGGCATTAGCAGACATCCCAGAAGAGTTGCGCCAATTACCAGCAGATCGTCTGAATGACTTATGTGATGAACTGCGTAGCTATTTATTACACACCGTCGGTAAAAGTGGCGGTCACTTTGCTTCAGGCTTAGGTGTCGTAGAATTAACCGTTGCCCTGCATTATGTTTACAATACCCCATTCGACAAATTATTATGGGATGTAGGTCATCAAGCCTACCCGCACAAAATTTTAACGGGTCGCCGTGACCGTATGTCAACGATCCGCCAAAAAGGGGGACTACATCCATTCCCTTGGCGTGATGAAAGTGAATACGACCACCTCAATGTTGGTCATTCATCAACTTCAATCAGCGCGGCTCTCGGTCTTGCGGTTGCTGCAGATCAAGAAGATAAAAACCGTAAAACAGTCGCCATTATTGGTGATGGTGCTATTACCGGTGGTATGGCATTTGAAGCGTTAAACCATGCAGGCCATATTGACAAAGATGTACTGGTTATTTTAAATGATAACGACATGTCTATTTCAGAAAATGTCGGTGCAGTAAACAAACACTTAGCAAAATTATTGTCTGGTGTTGCTTACTCAAATTTCCGTGAAAACGGTAAGAGAGTACTGTCAGGTATTCCACCAATTAAAGAGCTTGCCCGTCGCGCCGAAGAACATTTAAAAGGCATGGTGGTACCGAGCACATTATTTGAAGAATTCGGATTTAACTATATTGGTCCGATTGATGGTCATGATGTCAATGGCTTGGTTGAAACGCTGCGTAATATGCGTAGTCTTAAAGGCCCACAATTCTTACACGTAATCACCAAAAAAGGGAAAGGTTACGCGCCTGCCGAGCAAGATCAGCTTGGTTACCATGCAGTGCCTAAATTCAATCCTGAAGAAGATACATTGCCAGTCGCAGCCCCATCAAAACCAACTTTCTCAAAGATATTTGGTAATTGGTTATGTGATGTAGCAGCAACAGACAACAAGCTAGCCGCAGTGACACCAGCAATGGGCGCAGGCTCGGGTATGATCAAGTTCTCTGAGACTTATCCAAAGCAATATTTTGATGTCGCGATTGCCGAACAACACTGTGTGACTTTCGCAGCAGGTCTCGCGATTGGTGGTCATAAACCTGTGGTTGCTATTTACTCTACGTTTTTACAACGTGGTTATGATCAACTAATCCACGATGTGGCGATCCAAGATATTCCAGTATTATTTGCCATTGACCGTGCTGGTCTAGTAGGCGCAGATGGTCAAACTCACCAAGGCGCATTTGATATTAGCTTTATGCGCTGTATTCCTAAAATGGTGATCATGACGCCAAGTGACGAAAATGAATGTCGTCAAATGCTGCATACGGGCTACCAGTATAATGGTCCTGCCGCAGTACGTTACCCACGTGGTAGTGGCACTGGTATTGACGTTGAACAAGCATTTACTGAATTTGAAATCGGTAAAGGTATCGTTCGTCGTCAAGGCGAAAAAGTAGCGATCTTATGTTTCGGTACGTTAATGCATAAAGCTATTCCAGCAGCTGAACGTTTAAATGCAACCGTTGTGGATATGCGTTTTGCCAAACCCTTAGATGAAGTATTGTTAGCTGAGATGGCGAATAGCCATGATATCTTAGTCACTATCGAAGATGGTGCGATCATGGGCGGTGCCGGTTCTGGTGTGAATGAATACCTAATGGCGAATAAGTTAATGACACCAACATTAAACTTAGGTCTGCCAGATAAGTTTATTCACCAAGGTACTCAAGATGAGATCTACGCTGAATTAGGCCTAGACGATATTGGTATTGAAGCGAGCATTAAGGCGTTCATCGCCCTATAATGTTAATGATTACAAATTGATCGCCATTAAAAAAGGCGCTACTCGATTAATATCAAGTAGCGCCTTTTTGAATTTTACAGCGTAATGTAATAAATAAGTTGAACACCCGCTAAAGCAAACACACCAGCCAGTACATCATCAACCATAATACCAAAACCACCATGGGTATTTCTATCCAACCAACCAATCGGTCCTGGTTTCACAATGTCAAAAAATCGAAATAGCGCAAAACCGAGAATAACCCAAACCCAGCCTTGTGGGGCCGCAATCATGGTAATGCCATAACCGGCAATTTCATCCCAAACGATAGCGCCATGATCGTGTACGCCCATCGCTTTACTGGCACTCGCGCAAATATATACACCAATCACTGACGCCAACGCCACAATGCCGATATATTGCCATAAGCCCAACTCTAAGACGCTCGTCATCAGTAAATACAACGGGATAGCAACAAGCGTTCCCATCGTACCTGGCGCTTTAGGAAATAAACCACTACCAAAACCAACAGCGGCGAGATGCACTGGGTTGGCGTAGTTTAATTTTTGTAATTCTGGTGATAAAAAATCTTTTTTCATTGGAAGTGATCCCATCCTTGCAAAGCTAACGAGGTTAATTGCTTGTCGTTAAAATAGTTAATTTGTGGTTCTACTTGTTTCGATCGTTCTATTTGTTTAGGTTGATCAGCCGAAACACTGGCTATTTCACCAATATGAGTACATGGTAAATCATGCTCAACCATCACTTTTTCTAGTTGTGCGCTATTCTCTGGCGATACGGTAAATAATAATTCATAATCATCACCACCAGCAAGTGCATACTGCGGCCATAACGCTTTAATTACATAAGTTTGCAATGCGCTTGATATCGGCAGCGCAGATAGCTCAATATTTGCCACCAGATTAGCACCACAAGCACGACTCGAGGCATTAAGTATATGTTTCAAGTCTGACGCCAAGCCATCGGACAGATCAATACAGCTGCTTGCAACATCAACCAACGCTTGACCCGTACTGACTCTCGCGGTCGGACGTTGATGACGAGCAATCAAAAAACCTTTCTCGGTGCCCGTTAATAATGCTTCATTGGTATTTTCAGAGATAGCGTTATCAGGGTTATTCGCATCGATAAGTAATTTTAAGCCTGCAGCGGCATCACCAATGGTGCCACTGCAATAAATTAAATCACCCGCTTTGGCCCCGTGCCTTGGTAAGGCTTTACCTTGCTCAACAAAACCTTGTAAGGTAAGCGTCAACGTCATATTGCCTTTCGTGGTATCACCACCAATCAAACTCACACCATAACGATGTAATTGTTGATGTAAACAATCACTGAAAGCCGTTAACCACTCTCGATCATAATTTGGTAAGGTGATAGCCAATGAAGCCCACGCAGGTTGCCCACCCATCGCGGCAATATCACTGATGTTCACTGCAACCAATTTATGCGCCACATCCGCAGGGCTCGCATCGCGAAGAAAATGAATACCACTGACCATGGTATCTGTGGTCACCACTAACTGTTTGCCCGCTGGCACAGACAAGATCGCACAATCATCACCAATACCGGCGATGACATCATTCCGTGAAACCGATTTATTCGTAAAATATTGTCCAATTAAATCAAACTCGCCTGTCGCCATAGTGCTGCTGTTTCCATTATTATACCCAAGCTACTTAGGCATAGGTTGCAATTAATCTTGCTATTGTACTTTTAATTAAGCCCTAATTGTATTTTTAATTAAGCCCTAATCGTATTGTTAATTAATGTCTAGAGAGTGAATTTTAGGCATAAAAAAAGCCAGCAACCTGTGCTAGCTTTTTTGTATTGAAGAAAATAATTAAATTATTTTTTCAAACGTAATTGCAATTTACTTACAATTTTATCTAATACGCCGTTAACGAATTTATGGCTATCTTCAGCGCCAAAATCTTTCGCTAATTCGATAGATTCATTGATCACAACTTTATAAGGTACATCTTGACGCTTTAGTAGCTCAAATGTAGAAAGACGTAAAATCGCTTTCTCAACCAAGTCTAAATCATTCAAAGGACGAGATAAGAATGGGCTCATTAACTCATCAAGTTCAGCATGATTTAAGCTTACGCCTAATACCAATTCACGGAAGTAAACTGCATCTGTGTCACTAAAATCTTGATCTGTTACAAATTGGTGTTCAATATTTGCAACAGTTTCTTGCGTCATTTGCCATTGATAAATTGCTTGTGTGGCAAACTGACGTGCCTTACTACGTTCCGAAGGTTTCATTTTTTCTCCAATGATACATCTAATTGATGCAAAACATTCACCATTTCAAGTGCACTTAGAGCAGCCTCCGACCCTTTATTACCAGCCTTGGTTCCAGCACGCTCAATTGCTTGCTCAATTGTGTCAGTAGTTAACACACCAAATGCAACAGGAATATCATAGTCCATTGCAACTTGAGCAAGACCTTTATTACATTCGCCAGCTACGAATTCAAAATGTGGTGTACCACCACGAATTACCGTACCTAAAGCAATAATTGCATCAAACTGTTTTGTTGCAGCAACACGCTTAGTGATAAGCGGTAATTCTACAGCGCCAGGAACACGCACAATAGTGATGTTGTCTTCGCTAACTTGACCAAAACGTTTTAGTGAATCGATAGCACCCGCTAACAAACTTTCATTGATGAAGCTGTTAAAACGAGAAATTACAATTGCAATTTTTGCTTCTGGAGCAGGAACATTTCCTTCGATAACTTTCATGTGTACAAATCCTATATCACGGCGCGTAATTTACGGCCAATTTTAATTATTATGAATCGGCTGACGAAAGGGCTCGGATTGTACCAAGCTTTCGCCAGCAAGCAAACTTATTCTACGCCTATCTCTAAAACTTATTTAGAGATATATTCGACAACTTCTAAACCAAAGCCAGATAGTGAATGGTAACGTTTGTCTGAGCTTAGTAGCTTCATCTTCGACACACCCATATCGGCTAAAATTTGAGAACCTACACCTACGCGGCGTGAAGTACCTTGCCATTTGGCTTTTGGCTGAGTTTCGCCTTTATCTTCTTTAGCAAATTGTTTCACTTTTTCAATGATATCGTTAGAGTTTTCTTCATTCCCTAAGATAACCATTACACCACCATCACGACCGATACGTGCCATCGCATCCGCTAACGACCATGATATTTTACTTGCGCGGTCGGTATGCAAAATATCTGACATGGTATTTTGTACATGCACACGTACTAATGTTGGCTGCTCGGCAACAACATCACCTTTGCGTAGTGCGTAGTGCACTTGATTATCAATGGTGTCACGGTAAGTAACTAAATCAAAATCACCGTGTTCGGTTGGTAATTTACATTCCGCTACACGCTCAATAGTAGTTTCATTACCATTACGGTATTCAATTAAATCAGCCACGGTGCCCAATTTAAGACCGTGTTTCTCAGCGAATATTTCGAGATCTGGACGACGCGCCATTTCACCATCATCTTTTAGGATCTCAACAATCACACCAGCAGGCTCACAACCCGCTAGACGTGCAAGATCACAACCCGCTTCAGTATGACCAGCACGTGTTAATACACCGCCGTCTTGTGCAGCAAGTGGGAATATGTGCCCAGGCATCACAATATCAGCAGGTTTCGCATCACCAGCAACCGCAGATAATACCGTCACAGCACGGTCTGTTGCTGAAATACCGGTTGTCACGCCTTCAGCCGCTTCAATCGATACCGTGAAGTTAGTCGAGAATTGCGCCGTATTGTCTTGAACCATCAAAGGCAGTTGCAGTTTCGCTACACGTGCTTTGGTTAACGTTAGACAAATTAAACCACGACCGTGTGTCGCCATAAAGTTAATCGCTTCTGGCGTTACTTTGTCAGCCGCCATGATCAGATCACCTTCATTCTCGCGATCTTCATCATCCATCAAGATAACCATTTTACCTTGGCGGATGTCTTCAATAATATCTTCAATACGACTTAGTGCCATGCTCATAGCCCTTTTATAACAATTAAAAACTGATCGTGAATAGATGTTTTACTTTAAAAATCCATTACTCGCAAGAAAATCCATAGTGATACCTTGTTCAGGGCGGCTTGATTCAGCAGCTTTATCACCTAGCATGATCCGTTCTAAATAACGGGCAATCACATCTACTTCTAAGTTAACTTTACGACCGACTACATAACTTTCTATCGTTGTTTCTAATGCAGTATGCGGTACGATCGTCAATTTGAATTTAGCGCCGTCAATTTCATTAATAGTTAAACTGATACCATCAATAGTAATTGAGCCTTTTTCCGCAATATAACGTGCTAATTCGTTCGGTGCTTGTAACCAATACTCAGTCGCACGACCAAGTTTACTGATCTTAATAATCTCGGCAACGCCATCTACATGACCACTGACTAAGTGACCACCGAGGCGCGTGCTTAGGGTTAACGCTTTTTCTAAGTTTACCTTATCACCAATACGGTAATGCGCAAAACCAGAGCGTTTAATCGTTTCTAATGACACATCTGCGCGGTAACCATTGCCGAGTAATTCAACAACAGTAAGGCATACGCCATTCGTCGCGATACTATCACCGAGTTTTACGTCACTTAAATCAAGATCACCACTATCAACAGTGATGCTCACAT
The DNA here is from genome assembly GCF_001574435.1 of Moritella sp. JT01. Taxonomy (GTDB): domain Bacteria; phylum Pseudomonadota; class Gammaproteobacteria; order Enterobacterales; family Moritellaceae; genus Moritella. The sequence goes on along the minus strand of NZ_LOCN01000003.1, from coordinate 78,965 downwards.
CGGCCCCTTTTGGGGTTAAACCAGTGAGCGTACCCACGGTTTCAATAATTCCTGTAAACATTAGTATTCCGGTTTTGCTGTAATTCGAAGATCGTCACCGACCTGCGTGATATCGGTAAAGCTAAATGTAGGCACTTTCGCCATTTCAGTTAGCTCGCTTAATACTGCGAGTCCTCTGGCACTATCACCCATGAGCTTAGGTGCCAGATAAATAATTATCTCATCCACCAGCTTATTTTCAAGTAATGCGCCAGCCAACGTCGCGCCGGCTTCCACCCACAGGTCATTAATATCCTGTTGGGCTAATACGGTCATTAACTGTTTTAGATCTATGTTATGGTGACTATCTTGCTCAATTTCAATTCGTGATACCGATTCATTCACCAATAACTGCTCGACAGCAGGATTTTCAGTCACGCCATTGACTATATTTTTAACCCCATTAACTAATAGTATCTTACCGGGCTGCCCAAATAGTTTCAATTCTTTAGCGGACTGTTCAAGGTGCGCATCCAAACGGCGATGATTATCCAGTACCACTCGTATTGGCTGACGTAGCTGTGGTTCTAATAACTCATCGTGAGACAAAGACTTGTCTCCTTGAATTCGTGACTTATCTGTTTTAATTCGTGGATAGTCGGCTTGGCTTGCACCTAATTCGCTATAACGCACATTAAGTGAAGCATCGTCCATAATAACCGTGCTGGCGGTTGATAAAATTGCACTGGCTTGAGCCCGGTATACTTGCACATCAGACCGTGCTGCAGGACCGGTGATCCATTTGCTCTCACCGTTTTTCAATGCTGTACGCCCATCTAAGCTTGCCGCCATTTTTAAGCGTACAAACGGACGTTGTTCCTGCATGCGTAAGATAAAGCCAGGGTTCAATGCATGTGCTTGCGTCGATAATAAACCGATCCGCACTTTAATGCCCGCGGCGATTAGTATCGCAATGCCATTACCTGCCACTTTCGGATTGGGATCGACCATGGCAATAACGACTTCATTTACGTTCGCATTAACCAAGGCTGCTGCGCAAGGGGGTGTACGACCATAATGACTACATGGTTCTAGCGTCACATAACAAGTGGCTCCCTGAGCATTATCACCTGCGGCATTTAAAGCATGGATTTCAGCATGAGCCTCACCCGCACGTAAATGAAAACCTTCACCGATGACTTTACCAGCTTTAACAAGCACACAGCCAACATTTGGATTCGGCGCAGTGGTAAAACGACCTTTTTGTGCAAGATCGAGCGCACGTTGCATATGCAAATGGTCAGTATCATTGAACTGGCTAATGGATACAATTTCTTCCAATAGTAGATCTAGCTCGGCACGTGATTTGTTTGGCATAATCAATGAGGACTCAGATAACGGATTATTTGTCGAGCTTGGCGATTTCTTCATTAAATTCTTTTACATCTTCAAAAGAACGATAAACAGAAGCGAACCGTACATAAGCGACTTTATCGAGTTTTTTCAATACGTCCATCACCAGTTCACCCAAAAAGCTTGATTCTATTTCACGCTCACCAGTGGCTCTTAAACTCGATTTGATTTGATTAATACCGAGTTCAATCTGCTCTGCGGCAACCGGACGTTTTTCTAACGCACGATAAATACCATTAACGAGTTTATCTTCGTTAAAAGGTTCACGTGTATCATCCGTTTTAATGATACGTGGCATCACTAATTCTGCAGTTTCAAAGGTAGTAAAACGTTCATGACATTTCGCACACTCACGGCGGCGACGCACTTGATGGCCTTCAGCCACAAGACGAGAGTCGATAACTTTAGTTTCAGTCGCAGAACAAAATGGACAGAACATAAACAATCCTATTGAATAATATTATTCTGAGTCTATCGTTAAACAGCAGGCGGGTACAGAAAAGTGAAGGTAATTTCGTGGAATTAATAAATAAGTTAACAAATTGTTGAATAATCAGTCGGTTTTCAATCACTATTTTAATGAGATAAAAACCGACCAATATTTTAGGATTGCTTATTCTGCACTGCGATTCACGTCATTGACAAACTGACTCGATACATCAATACCTTGTCTATCGAGTTGACTCATTCCCGCCCGTGATAAGGGTAAGCCCGCATCGTGATTATAGCTTAGTCGACTTAACATTAACGCAGAGTTAACCTGTTTTTCTGAAGGTTGTTTCACGTCATTCGATTTATGACTCCGACTGCTGATTTCACTTTCAATCGCTTTAATTTGATCTGCACTCTGCGTTAATTCTTTATTTTTCACTGTCGCGCGCCCCTGTCCCTTCGCATGAGTAATCGACTCAGACTTAGCTAATTCAGCCACAGGGGTAATATCAGAACCGAGTCTCGCTCGGAATAACTTTTTATTAATTTCAGCTAAGAATTTATTCTGCACTTGCTCTGCTGTCACTTGCAGTTTGTTACCACGACTCAATTCACTTTTGTTCGCAACGAACACAGCTTCATCAATGGTCAGCGTTTTATCTTTACGATTTAATTTTTTGTTAATACCCGCTAAAAATGCGTTAGTCGCGGTTGATTTGTTCTTCCGCTTAACCTTTGCTATCGAACGAGATTCAACAACAGGCGCTAAGATATATGTGGCTGCTATTAACTCGACAGGCTTAATCAAAGGCTTAGGTTTAGCATTAACAACGACTATAGGTGCAATGCTTGGAGATATTTGAACGGCTTCCGGTACATGTTGACGTTTTAATTTGTTCTGAATTTTCGCTAAGAACTTATTATGTTGTTGCTTTACGCCAACATTCTCAATAACGGTTGAATCTTTCGGCGTTGTAGATGCAAGCAGTGTCGGTGTAATAACGTGTACACCATTCGTTTTTGTCACTGCATTACCATAAGCACGCTTATGAATCCCAGCCATAAAACTATTTTGAGGTGATTTTTTCTTCGGTTTTATATGATTTATTTCAATGATATTATTTGCCGCAACAAGGGCTATCTCTTTTTCAAGTGCTGCTTGTTTCGCAATAACGAGAGCACGCAGCTTCGCTTGCTGACGGACGAGTTGCTGTTCAATTAAGATCAACTGAGGATCACGACGCGTCAGTACCTTTTCAACTTGACGTTCGACGCTCGCATTAGCAATAATATCATCAAGCCCATCCAATAAGTTACTATTTTTAGTTGCTGATAAATCGTTTACGATATCCTTCATTTCGACTGGCTTACGACTAGCCCTACTCTGCGCCGCATTTTTTTCCACAATCTGACGTGGAAACTGGCTATAATGCATTGCACCATCGGTATCGCGCCAACTATATACTTTAGCAAATGTAGAATAGCTCATTGAGCCACATACTAACGCTAATATTAACCGCTTATAATTACTTATTGAATTCAGCATCATCCTTTATACCTCACCCTATTTATTGCCAAATTTGAGAATGCTATCTCAAATGTTTATTTAGCTATTTATGTCATCCATCTATAACTACCAAACCGCAAATAGAATGAAATGTTGCGAACATGTTAACACCCACGGGTGTGATTTAAAACTCTCTCATTAAATTTAATCTCGTAGGCTTCACAATTAAACGATAAAACCTGCTAGCTACAATTAAATATAAGTGTATTGAATATGCGGTTAGCGTCAGAGTAACGATTAGTTAGATCGGCATTTTTACCATACTTGCCACAATGTTCCTGCGCCATATCAACCACCTCTATCGTGTCAAATTGACCGAGTTGATATTCATAAGAAGCACCATTTTCGGTTTTAGTTAATACATCAACAGAGCTACAACCAGTCACCGCAACAGCAAATACTGCAATGCTTATTCCTTTACATATTTGCAGAGGTATTTTATTTACTGCATTTTTTAATAGAGATTTATTCATCATATTTCCCATCCTTGGTCTATGAAACTGGATTAACGGCGGTTCGGTAACTGGTGTTATATAACAGCTGATCATACGATCGTAAGGCAATTAAAAAGCATGGAAATAGCATGGTTTGATCCATGAGTAAGTATGAAGGTGTGAAGCTAGAGAAGCTAGAGAAGGATAATATTGTGATCATGAAAAATAAGTACAAAAAAACCGTAAATGACAAACTTAAACTTTGATTCAAGTTAAGCATCATTTACGGTTAATAAATTAATCGCATTATTATAAACCGTTAGGCCTATAAATTAGATTACTTGTATACAGGGTATTCAGCACATAGCGCTTGTACGTTAGCACGTACTGTTGCAGCTACATCTTCATTACCGATGTTATCTAATACGTCACACATCCAACCAGCAAGTACGCCTGCTTTATCTGCAGGGATACCACGGCGAGCCAGTGCAGGCGTACCGATACGTAGACCAGATGTAACAAATGGAGAACGAGGATCGTTTGGTACCGAGTTTTTGTTTACTGTGATATGTGCATTACCCAGTGCAGCATCTGCATCTTTACCTGAGTATTCTTTGCCAATCAGATCAACTAAGAATAGGTGATTTTCAGTACCGTTAGAAACGATCTTAAAACCACGTTCTTGTAATACTGCAACCATGCTTTTTGCACAATCAAGTACATTTTGTTGGTAAACTGCAAATTCAGGTTCCATCGCTTCTTTGAATGCAACCGCTTTAGCAGCGATAACGTGCATTAAAGGACCACCTTGACCACCAGGGAAGATTGCTGAGTTTAGTTTTTTCTCAATCACTTCGTCTGCTTGCGCAAGGATCAGGCCACCACGTGGACCACCTAATGTTTTATGCGTCGTTGTTGTAACAACGTGTGCATGTTTCATTGGGTTTGGATAGAGACCAACTGCAACTAAACCTGCAACGTGTGCCATATCAACGAATAGGAAAGCACCTACTTTATCAGCGATTTCACGGAATTTAGCCCAATCAACAACACCTGAGTACGCAGAGAAACCAGCAACAATCATTTTTGGTTGGTGTTCAATTGCTAACGCTTCAACTTCAGCGTAATCTAGCTCACCCGTTTCAGGGTTAATACCATACTGAACTGAGTTGTAGATTTTACCCGAGAAGCTTACGCTTGCACCGTGTGTTAAGTGACCACCATGAGCAAGGCTCATGCCTAGTACAGTATCACCTGGTTTAACTAATGCCATGTAAACTGCAGCATTTGCTTGTGAACCAGAGTGTGGTTGTACATTCGCGTAATCAGCACCAAACAATTGCTTAGCACGTTCGATTGCTAAAGACTCAGCAATATCAACATACTCACAACCGCCATAGTAGCGTTTGCCTGGGTAGCCTTCTGCATACTTATTTGTAAGCTGAGAGCCTTGAGCTTCCATTACGCGTGGGCTTGTATAGTTCTCTGAAGCAATAAGCTCGATATGATCTTCCTGACGAGTTACTTCTTGTGTCATTGCTGCCCATAATTCTGCATCATAGTCAGCTATATTCATATCACGTGTAAACATCCGTTTTCTCCTGATTGAGATAATACAAGTTGGTTTGTAAACTAAATTTCGGCCACATTGTAACGCGACTAATACCAAGTTCCTACAGTAAAGACTTGAGAAAATTTCAATTTTGCGTGAAAAGACTGCATTTTAATTTAACTTTGATCAAAACTGACTCCTAGGTTAAATTTATTCGCTATAATACTGCGCAATTACAGCACTCATTCCCATTTGGAGAACACAATGGATGAACTAACCCAATTATGCCAAACCCGTTCAGAGATCTACTGGTGGCTTTCAAGCACACTTGCAACTGAATTATCTGATGAGCAACTCGGTCAATACCAGTCAGCAGAAATCCAAAGTTTCTTGCAAGGCTTAGCGGCAACACCCGCGTTAACCGTTTCAGTTGAAAAGCTAATCAGTTCATTAGCGGCAGCAAACCTACGTAACAACGCACGTTTAGAGTTATGTGCCGATTACGCACAAGTATTCCTCGGCAACAGTAAATCATCTGCGCCCCCGTATGAGTCTGTATTCACCAGTGAAGATGGTCACTTGATGCAAGAAGCGTATCAAAAAATGACTGCGCTACTCGATAAGCACAACATCAATATCAGTGATAAATACAGCGAGCCTGCCGATCACATTGCGATTCAGTTAGACTTCATGGGTAACTTGATCTTAAAAACATTAGATTCGGAATCAGAAGCCCAGATCCGCGCTAACTTCGCAATGCAGCACGACTTTTTACAAACGCACTTACTTAACTGGTTAGGTGATTTTGAAATGAAGGTTAAAGACTGTGATAAATTTGGGTTTTATGCGGCGGTAGTAGAATTGCTATTAGCATTCGCACAGCTAGATTCAGATTGGTTAGAAACTGAATTAGATTAATCTCTATTTAGATACAACAAAGGGCAGTAAACTGCCCTTTTTTTCATCACATTATAACGTCAAACTCACGTGTTATTTCAAGCCACTAATAAATTCTTGTAAATCAGCGCCTACTTCAGGGTGACGTAAGCCATACTCAATGAATGCTTTCATGTAACCTAATTTTGAACCACAATCATGTAACTTGCCGCTAATGTGGAAAGCTTCAACCGTTTGTAATTTCATCAGGTCATCAATCGCATCCGTTAACTGAATTTCATCACCTGCGCCAGGTACTGTACGGGCAAGCAGATCCCAGATCGCTGCTGGTAATACATAACGCCCTGCAACAGCAAGATTTGACGGCGCTTTATCTTGTGCTGGTTTTTCAATCACCGCAGTCATCTTAGTTGATTCACCTGCGCTAAGCTCAACACCACCGCAATCAGCAACTCCGTAACCAGACACTAAGTGCATTGGTACAGGTTCAACCATTATCTGACTAAAACCGGTTTCATTAAAGCGGCGCATCATGCTGGCTAAGTTTTCAGTTTTTAGATCTGCACTCACTTCATCCATCAATACATCAGGTAATACTACCGCAAACGGTTCATCACCAATAATGGGTTTGGCACACAATACTGCATGCCCTAACCCTTTCGCGACACCTTGACGAATATGCATGATCGTCACACCTTTTGGTGCAATTGCTTGTACTTCCGCTAATAGTTGGCGTTTAACTCGGTGCTCTAACGTCGATTCTAGTTCAAACGACGTATCAAAATGGTTTTCGATGGCATTTTTAGAAGCATGCGTAACAAGCACAATCTCGGTAATCCCCGCAGCTGCACATTCATTTACTATGTATTGAATAAGTGGCTTATCTGCGACTGGTAACATCTCTTTTGGAATCGCTTTGGTTGCAGGTAACATGCGCGTACCTAAGCCTGCAACGGGAATGACCGCTTTCGTTATTTTGGTTTGCTTCAAAGTATTATCCTTTTTGTACTCATATACGGTACTTTTTATATACAGTGTAGTTTATACGTTATAAAAGTCGCGATACCAATCGACAAAGGCTTTCACGCCTTCTTGTACTTTTACTTTCGATGTGTAACCAGTAACTGCAAATAAATCCTGGGTATCGGCATACGTCGCGTAGACATCACCCGGCTGCATAGGCATAAAGTTTTTCTTGGCTTTAATACCTAAAGAATCTTCTAACGCTTCAATGTAATCCATTAATTTAACCGGACTACCGTGGCCAATATTATACACTCGATAAGGCGCACTGCTGGTTGCGGGACTTCCCGTTTCAACTTTCCAGTCCGCATCCAGTGTGGGGATTACATCTTGAATTTGTAATACCCCTGCAACGATATCATCAATGTAAGTAAAATCACGTAACATATCGCCATTGTTATACACATCAATGGTTTCACCAGCAATAATTGCCTTGGTAAACTTGAATAACGCCATATCCGGACGACCCCAAGGACCATACACAGTAAAGAAGCGCAAGCCAGTTGTCGGCATACCATATAAATGTGAATAGGTATGCGCCATTAATTCATTTGATTTTTTGGATGCCGCATACAGTGAGATGGGATGGTCAACACTATCACTGGTACTAAACGGGGTTTTGTTATTCAAGCCATACACAGAGCTTGATGATGCATAGACTAAATGCTTCACTTTATTATTACGGCAACCTTCTAATACCGTTAAGAAGCCGGTTAAATTGCTGTCGGCATACGCCATTGGATTATCAATGGAATAACGTACACCCGCTTGAGCCGCAAGGTGGATCACGCGATCAAATTGATGTTCAGCAAACAACGCCGCAACACCGTCACGATCGGCAAGGTCGAGTTCAATAAACGTAAATAGAGCCGATTTAGTCGTATTCGCTAAACGAGCATGCTTTAAATTTACATCGTAATAATCATTTAGATTATCAACACCAATAACATGGTGGCCTTGTTGACATAATAATTCGGCACAGCGCGAGCCAATAAATCCAGCGGCGCCTGTAATTAAATATTTCATTTATTTTTCACTTCCTGAATTCGGATAATAAGTGTAATTTTACTGACTTAATCATGAGCAATCTAATCATTACCAAATAGGTCACGAGTATAGACTTTATCCGCAACATCAAGCAGTTCGTCCGCTAAACGGTTCGATACTATGACATCAGAAAGGGCTTTAAATTCATTCAGGTCCGTCAATACCGGTGATTTAAAGAATTCGCTTTCAGTCAATACCGGCTCATATACCACGACCTTGATACCTTTCGCTTTAATTCGCTTCATGATGCCTTGAATCGATGAAGCGCGGAAATTATCCGAACCCGATTTCATGATCAAACGATAAACACCAACCACTTGCGGATTTTTCGCAATAATAGCATCGGCAATATGATCTTTACGTGTCGAATTAGCATCAACAATGGCACTGATTAAACTGTTTGGTACATTTTCATAGTTCGCACGTAATTGCTTGGTATCTTTTGGTAAGCAGTAACCACCATAGCCAAATGACGGATTATTATAATGGCTACCAATACGCGGGTCTAAGCCTACGCCTTGTATGATCTGACGGGTATCTAAATCGTGGGTTTCGGCATAACTATCCAGCTCATTGAAATAAGCCACCCGCATCGCCAAATAAGTATTAGAGAACAGTTTAACCGCTTCCGCTTCGGTAGAATCAGTAAACAACACATCGATGTCAGTTTTAACCGCACCTTGCATTAACAGACCAGCAAACACTTGTGCACGCTCAGACTGTTCACCAACAATAATACGTGATGGGTGTAAGTTATCGTATAAGGCACTGCCTTCACGTAAAAACTCAGGAGAGAACAAGATATTATCGCAGCCTAGGCGTTGTTTGACTTCTTTGGTATAACCAACCGGTACCGTCGATTTAATCACCATTATTGCATTTGGGTTAATCGCCATTACATCTTTAATCACAGCTTCAACAGACTTGGTATTAAAATAATTATGCACCACGTCATAATCTGTCGGTGTTGCGATAATCACATAATCAGCATTACTATAAGCAAGTTCTTTGTCAGTCGTCGCGGTTAGATCAAGTGCTTTATTGGCAAGGAAATCTTCAATTTCGTTATCGGAAATCGGCGATTTTTTAGCATTAATAAGATTTACTTTTTCAGCAATAATATCTAACGCTATCACGCGATTATGCTGTGCTAATAACACCGCATTTGATAAACCAACGTAACCTGTACCGGCAATGGTAATGTTCATGATGTTGACCTGATTATGGATGGAAATAATATATCCTTATATTCTAACAGTAAAATAATAACTATAGCCAAACAACATCATCTTAATACGATACTATTATTAAAGCAGGATGCATTTCGTCGTCGACTCTATCTGTGAAAATGTACAATATGTTATTATCTCCTGCTTAATTCTGTAATTTATATTAAATAAGGCTGTATATGAAAATTTTGGTTGTGGGTGATTATCTCAAGACTTCAAATGCAATTCGACCAGAGGTAATGATAACCATAGGTCTTGCGAATAAAGGTCATGATATAACGGTATTTACTCGACCAAACTCTGCTTACACGCCAATTTTTGAAAACCTCGGGATCAAGGTAATTGAACAATACCCGACCAAAAAAATCTGTTTAAACACGATTAAAATGATCAGAGCTGAATTACGTACAGGCGATTACGATATTGTTTATGCACTAAACTCTAAAACAATTCCAAACGCCGCGTTTGCGTGTATCGGCTTCCCTGTTAAAATGGTTAATTATCGAGGTACTACAGGCGGGTTATATCGCCATGATCCAAGTGCTTACTTAACCCACTTACACCCTCGCGTTGACGGTATCATTTGTGTATCTAATGCGGTAACCGAAGATATTCAAGCGCAAGTATGGAAAAACAAGGATAAAGTAGTCACGATTTATAAAGGTCATGATCCGGCTTGGTACCAGTCCCAACCTAGTGATCTCTCTGAATTTGGTATTCCAGAGGGGGCTTTCGTTGCTATTGCGGTTGCTAATGTTAGACCAACTAAAGGTTTATCAGTATTACTTGAAGCAGTAAATAAAGTTGCCCATTTAGACAATTTTCATCTATTACTGGTTGGCTCAGGCATGGATAAAGAACCTTATCTTAGTGCAATAAAAAACTCTGCATTAGGTAATCGTATCCACGTTACCGGCTACCGTACCGATGCGCCAGAATTAATGGCTGCGTGTAATATTTTAGTTCAAGCCTCAATCAGTGGTGAAGGATTACCAAGAACGGTAATGGAAGCGATGAGTTATGGCGTACCTTCAATTGTGACTGTAACAGGCGGTAGTAAAGAAGTTGTAGTAGACGGTGTTAATGGCTGTATTGTACCAGTCAAAGATGCATTAGCCATTGCAGATAAAATTGAATATTTATATAACAACGAAGCGATTGTCAGCGATATGTCTGTGGCTTGTAAACAGCGTTTAGCCAAGCTATTCACTGCTGAACGCACAGTTGATGAGCATATCAAATACTTTGAGTCGTTATTGGATTAACAATAAAATAGTTACACTAGCTGCAGACGCAGTTAGTGTAACTAAGATTCACAATACTCACCGTTCCTCTAACTTATTAGTCCGAAACTCAGCGCCGTACCTTTAGATATTATAACGTTAGCTTTTTTTCCTAATACTTGCTCATAATACTTTGGTTCCAAACCAAAACCAGGACGAATACTGCGAACATTATCCGCTGTAAGTAACTCACCAGCGGCAATATCCTTAACGACATATAACGAGCGACGAAATTTAACGTTACCTTGCTCTGCTGGTGTGCGCTGATAATTTACGTTCCCCATTGCTTGCCAAGCGGTATAGGTATCACGACAAAGCCGCGCTAATTCATCCGGTTCAAGAGAGAAACTATCATCCGCACCGCCCGCACTACGATCTAAAGTCACGTGTTTTTCAATAACACAAGCACCGAAAGCAACAGAAACAACCGCGGTTGCATTATCAATGGTATGATCAGATAACCCTGCTAGCACGTCAAAACGTTGACTAATATCAGCGATTGTACGTAGATTATATTGCGCTGCCGGCGCTGGGTAACCACTCACACAATGCAATACCACCAACTCATCACAACCATTATCTTTAGCTGTTTGTATCGCGAGTTCAATCTCGTGTTGATCCGCCATGCCGGTTGAAATAATCATCGGTTTACCGGTTTGCGCAACCCGTTTAATTAAGGGTAAATCAACAACCTCGAATGAGGCAATTTTGTACGCTGGTGCATCCAGTTGTTCTAATAAATCCACCGCAGTAAAATCAAAAGGCGAACTAAAAATAGTAATATCGAGTTCTTTCGCTTTCGCAAATAATGGTTGGTGCCATTCCCACGGCATATGCGCACTGGTATACAACTGATATAAACTTTGTCCGTGCCACAAGCCCCCCTTGATTTGGAACTCATCACTGTCGCAGTCCATCGTTATCGTATCTTGGGTATAAGTTTGTAATTTTATCGCATCAGCACCCGCTTCTTTAGCCGCTTCCATTATTGCAAAAGCACGATTGATGTCGCCATTATGATTGGCGGACAATTCAGCAATAATATAAGGACGATGTGCAGGGCCAATTTTACGACCATCAATTGTTATTTCGGTTTCAATGCTCACACAATATCCTTGGCTACTTCACTTGTTAATTCAGTGGCGGTTTCATTTGCTAACAGAATCTCGGCTTCACCCCGAATACACACCTGTTCGCCTGACGATATAGTGGTTTCTAATATCACTTTGCGGCCGATTTGAGACAAGAGTTTACCCGTGACAGTAACCTCTGAATTAACCCTGATGGGATTTGTAAATTTTAAACTTTGTGCAAGATAAATAGTCCCAGCGCCAAAGTCAGACGATGCAAACAACCCAGAAAATAAACTACTCGCTAGCATGCCATGACAAATACGGCCATCAAAACCATGCATTTTAGCCGCTTCATCCTCAAAATGGATAGGGTTATGATCATCACTCAAGTCCGCAAATTTTGCGACCATCCCATCACTGATAAAGGCAGTTTTACTGATAATTTTGGGGATTTTATTCACGGTCTTTGCTTTTGCTACACTCTGGTTAAAGCGCCAATGTTCAGCCAACATCGCTAAGCTATATATATCGTAGCACTCCCCATCACGTTGATAAGCTTGTTGCTTAATACCTTCAACTTTAAAGCCAAACTTACGATGGAATCGAACGACAGGATAATTAAACGCCAGTACTTCACATTCTAGGCGTCTTACCTTTAGCACCTCGAATGCATATTCAAGTGCCGCAACTTCCATTAAACTGCCAATACCACGGACTCGGCTATCACCAGTGTAAAAAGCCCATGAAGCAATGCCAGCTTCACCGGTATAATGCGTAAAGTTAACCACACCAGCGGCTTTACCATCCACATCTGCAATCAGTAAATGCGTGGCACTATTCACACTTTCTCTATGCCACCAGCCTATATGCGCTTCCATACTGATAATGGCGTTAGTATACATATTGTGCCTAACTTCATCTCGATTACGCCATTCTAATACCAAGGCTAAATCACTTTCTTGCATTTTCCGAAGGTTACAGTGCATGCATACTCTCCATTTTATCGACAACCCGCCTACACCCGGCACCATCAACCAGTCGCTTACAGTGAGCAGTTAACGTTGAAATAATTTCGTCTTTATTTTTATCATAGAAAAAGGACTTAATATCCTCTTCTAACGTACCCAGATCAAATTTGGCCACTATGCCTTCATTCGCTAACACCGATAATGCAAACTCTTGATTATCAGCAATGGCGAGCAACGCAGACGGTAAACCGACACAACAGCGCTCCCAAGTCGTTGACCCAGCAGCGCCGATCGCAAAGTCACATTGACTCATTAATGCCGCCATATTATTAACACCGACATGCACAGTGACCGCGATGTTCAATTTTACAGCCAATGTTTTTATTCGCGCTTGCCATGGACTGTTTACCCCAAGCACGACAACAAAGCGCGTATTAAGCAAAGATAATTGATTAAAAATAGTGAGTATACGTTCAGTGACATTATGCTCATCAATACCACCAAGTGTTATCAATATCTGATATTTATTATTAACTTGCAGCCCTGTCCTGCTAACGTCATTATTGATACGTCTATGCTGTAAAAATTCAGGACGTAATAAGCAATAGTCGACACCGGCGAGTATTTCACTCTTCACGGGAACCAAGTGTCGATAATCAAGCGCTGCGCGACCAAAGGTTTGATCAAGTAATAGATCGCATTGATGTAACCGATCGGCTAAATCATCAATAACAAATATTTTAATGCCAAACCCAGTAAATTGATTCTGCCATTGTTGATTTAACGCGTAACTATCAACCACTAACCAATCTGGTTTCATCCCCAAACTCTCAAGTGACGGTTGGTTATTAAACGCCAATATATTCTTAGTTTGCTTAGCATCTTCATGCTGCGAACAGCCGAGCCATTGCGCATAATTATTTGGTTCTTGTTCATTAATTTGATACTGACCATGCCGCGCAGCTAACAGATGAACCTGAAAACCCGCCATCTTAATCGCAGTGATCATATTGCCTGCATGTTGCACACAAACGAATGTACACTGATGTCCACGCAGCCGTAATACATTCGCTAATGTTAGGCAGCGCATAACATGTCCAGTGCCTATCGTTAATGATGCATCGACTCTAAAAGTAACCTTCATTATAACTGCCACTCACCCGTGGATTTCATCACTTGATACATCACTTCCGCTGTCAGCCAGTCTTCTTCACTATCAATGTCTTGAACCACAGTGCGAGGCAATAAAATTAAATATGAATCATCACTAAACACGGATTTACGACAAACGAAAGCTTCGGGTTTACCCCAATAAAATTGTCCCGCATCATGAAAGGCTTCTTCTAAATCTTGTGAGCGTATAGTCAAATTACGATCATCAAACATTTCACCCGTTCGACGAATAGCACGCTGGATCGGAAAAGAAAATGTTGTCGCGGTGAAAGCATAACTGAATTTATTTGTTTTCATTTCAGTTAAGCCGCGTTGTAATGACGCAGGGGTAATAAAAGGCGCGGTGGCGTAAATACAGCAGACAAACTCGGCATTCAGTCCATGACTTTGACACCAGTCAATGGCATGTTCCATCACATCCATCGTCGACGCATGATCATCCGCGATGTCTGCAGGACGTAAAAAAGGCACTTCAGCACCAAGTTCACGGGCGATATCGGCAATCTCTTGATCATCTGTCGATACAATAATTTTATCAAAACAACCTGATTTTTGCGCGGCTTCAATTGAATAAGCAATCATGGGCTTGCCATGAAATAATTTGATGTTTTTACGCGGAATACGTTTACTACCGCCGCGGGCTGGAATTATCGCGATGTGCATATTAATTCCTTGAGCCATCAATAAGTAATACACTATTTACTAATACAGACTGTACTAACACAGTCTGTAATGCAGCCACCACTTCATCTTGCTGCTGATCAGTCATTCCATGGAATAACGGTAACGAGAGTGCTTGCTGATAATAGTTTTCAGCCACAGGAAAATCGCCATAGGCAAAACCCATTTGCTGATAATAAGGCTGAGTATGTACAGGGATATAATGCAAGTTAACGCCAATCCCCAGTTCACGTAATTGCTTGAACACCTTATTTTTAGGTAAGAACGCCTGAGACGAAGACGTCTTAAGTAAGTCCTTTTTAGCACTGTTTTTTTGCAACAGGTCCATGGGTTCCAATTGCAGACCGACAACATATAAGTGCCAAGCCGAATTCGTTTTTTCTAGCTGCGTCGGTAACGTTAACGGTAAATCAGCTAGTAATGTATTATAACGATTAGCAAGACGTCGACGCTTAGTCACAAACGCCTGCAAACGTTGTATTTGGCTCACGCCTAGCGCGGCTTGCAGCTCTGTCATTCGGTAATTAAAACCAAGTTCCAGTTGCTGGTAATACCAATCCCCCTGCTCATCAATGTCGAAACCTGAAATAGGCATCATTAACGTTTTATCACGGGTAATGCCATGGCTGCGTAACCGCATCATTTTATCGGCTAATGCACGTTGATTCGTTAATGCCGCACCACCTTCTGCTGTGGTAACAATTTTCACGGGATGAAAGCTAAACACAGTAATATCGGCATATTGGCCACAACCGATCGGCGAACCTTGGTAAGTCCCGCCAATGGCATGGGCGGCGTCTTCAATGATCTTAAAACCATATTGTAATGATAATGCATGAATAGCGGCCATATCACAGGATTGACCACACAAGTGCACCGGAATAACGACTTTAGGTAATTTGTTTTGTGCTTTTGCAGTAATTAACTTTTTTTCAAGCGCCTTTGGACAAAGGTTATAAGTCGCAGGATCAATATCGACAAAATCAACTTTTGCACCACAATATAGTCCACAATTAGCCGAGGCGACGAATGTTATAGGGGTTGTCCATAACCAATCCCCCTCACCGAGTTCTAATGCTAAACAAGCGAGATGCAAGGCCGATGTCGCACTGTTACAAGCCACGGCATAGTCAGCGCCAGTATGCGCGATTAATGCTTGTTCAAACAAAGGGACTTGTGGACCTTGGGTGAGAAAATCGGATTGTAATACGGCAATGACCGCATCAATGTCTTGCTGGTTAATATCCTGCTTACCATAAGGGATCATAACAATACTATTCCTTACAGCTCTGCTTGGCGGTCAAAATCGCGGATCTGCTGAATATTCAGAAAATCAGGATTATTACCAGAATGATATTCATATCCTTGTGTGACGGCTTGGCCTTTTTCACCCAACTGATTTAAACCATAATCAATATCTTGACCGAAAAACGTGATAGTCGGGCAAATAACATAATGATCAGTAAATTCTAAAGTTAAATGCGAGTCATCTTTAGGACACATGATCTCATGCAATTTTTCACCAGGGCGAATACCAATGATCTCGGTTTTAATGCCAGGTGCGTAAGCCGCAACCAAATCCATAATATGCACAGACGGGATCTTAGGAATAAATATTTCGCCGCCCTGCATACGTTTAAAGTTAGTTAACACAAAATCAACGCCGTCTTGTAATGTGATCCAAAAACGGGTCATGTCAGGATGCGTCACAGGTAAGGATTCTGCCCCTTTTTCTAGCAAACCTTTAAAGAAAGGCACCACAGAACCGCGCGAGCCAACAACATTGCCATAACGTACACAAGCAAAACGGGTTGGACCACTGCCCACCATATTGTTAGCAGCAACAAACAGCTTATCCGAGGCCAATTTTGTTGCGCCGTATAAATTGATCGGGTTCGCCGCTTTGTCGGTTGATAACGCGATTACCTTTTCGACTTTATTGGCAATAGCGGCTTTAATGACATTTTCAGCGCCGTGAATATTAGTTTTAATGCACTCCATCGGGTTATATTCTGCCGCAGGTACTTGCTTTAATGCGGCAGCATGGATAACAAAGTCCACATCCTGCATCGCTTGCATCATACGCTCAGCATCACGTACGTCACCGATGAAATAACGCATACAAGGATCATTAAACTCTTGCTGCATTTCAAACTGCTTGAGCTCATCACGCGATAAAATAATTAAACGTTTTGGTTTGTAATTAGCAAGAATGGTTTTGGTATATTTTTTACCAAAAGAGCCAGTGCCGCCGGTGATGAGAATGGATTTGTTGTTGAACATATTTATCCTTCTTTAGCACGAGAAAAACGAGACTAAACGCATGTTCAGATATAATTCCCGAATGTCAAAAAATCAGCATATCATTTAATATAGGCAATAATTATACCGCTTTTAAGCAGATACTAAAATCCCCCTCTCCTTACTCTTTTATAAAGTAGGACGAGGGGGATTAAATGCAAAATACGTAAAGAAATTATAACTGTTGAAAATATTGTTCAAATTTATCAACAGTATTCTTGGTTGAAAACTCGTTCACTAATTTTGCCTTACCTGCTACACCAAACTCAGTAATCGATTGTGGATTACGATGGAAAAAACGTACTTTTTCTGCAATGGCATTCGCATCTTTTACTGGTACGACAAATCCAGTTGAGCCATCAACGACGACTTCTTTACCACCACCCGTTGTCGTCACGATTGTCGGCGTACCACATGACATAGCCTCCATCACCGCTCGGGGTAAACCTTCACCACTGATCGACGGTTGTACAAGTACATCACAGGCAGTAATTATTTCAGGCGCATTTTTACGATAACCCGTTACATGGATCCGATCTTTCATCGGATGCTGCGCAATCAAACTACGGTAAGGTTCTTGATCAAGCCCTTTACCGACTAACAACAAGTGGAAGTTAGTCAAATCGGTCAGCTGCTCTGCCGCCGTCAACATGACTTCAATACCTTTACTTGGACGAACATTACAAGCACACACCACAGTGAAATCGTTATCCGTTACGCCAAATTCGCTAAGATCTGCCGCCGTATGCTGGTACCAATCAAGGTTATGCCCTTTATGGATAGTCACGACCTGATCTTTGCCTTTCCAAACTTGTTGTAAAATATCTTGTCTTACCGCTTCTGATACACAAATAACACCGTCTACACGTGGGTGTAACATAGTCAAATATGCACTTGGATCATGTCGGTATAAACCACCGGTAGTACCACGATAAGCGACTAACTTAACGGGTAAACCGATACACGCAAATGCCGCATTGGGGATGGTTTTAGAGTTTGTCGCATAAACGACATCATAATCATGCAGTTTTAACTCTGCACGCAAGGCCTTTATTGTCTCTAAACAGACTTTACGCTTCGGATAACCGAATAGCACCTTGATGCCAGCATCTTGATAATAACGCAAGGCATTTGAGCCTTCAGGTATCATCACGGTTACGTCATGGCCTTTATTAGCAAGACCAATAAATGTTTCAACTTCAGGGCGAACGCTATTGTACGCATTGGCAAAGCCAGGAAATGCTAATATTCTCATTATCAACCTATCAAATTCAGTAGTAAATGCCATTAGGGGCAGGTTACATTAATCTTTTGGTTCTGGTTTAGTATTGATATTTTTAAATTTCAATAATGCATATTTGTTAAAAGTATACTGAAACTGTATTGCCGCGATCAAAAAACCAATTCGGCCATCTAAAAAACCACGACGTAAAAAGTAATGGCGAATAAAAGCAAAAACAGCCGAAAACGAACCGTTCAACAATGATCCTTTTTTACCTTTCTTATATCTTTCTTCCGCCCAAGCCTCTGCATAACCTGTGCGTTTTTGTAGATAAACACTCAGATCAGAAAAAGTATAATGCAATAAATTGTGTTTTAAATCTATAATTGGCGCGCCTTTACACTCTAACGACTCATGCACCATGTTCTGGTTATAGCGATAACGGCTGCGATTGTATATGCGCGGTAATTTATCTGGATACCAGCCACTGTGATAAACAAATTTACCGCAAAAATGAGTCAGGCGATTGACACTAAATACCTGTTCAACATTAGCACTGTTTAATGCAGCTTGAATTTCTAACGCTAATGTTTCGGGAACAACTTCATCTGCATCAATTGAAAATATCCAATCATTACTGGCTAATGCTTCGGCACGACGTTTCTGTTCACCAAAGCCAGGCCAATCTTCTAGTACGAACACCTTATCTGTATATTTTTTTACAATATCAAGCGTTCTATCAGTACTGCCTGAATCAACAACCACTATTTCATCCGCCCAAGAGACCGACTGTAAGCATGCTTCTATTTTATTTTCTTCATTTTTACAGATAATGCAAACCGAGATTTTTTTGTTCATGAGCAAACCTTATACACAAATAACAGCAAATTTTAAAGGACACTATAATACTAATACTAATATTAAGTTACTAATGATAATAAAAGTTGGTCATCGAGAAGTTCGTTAACCTATAAAACTCGAAAGATTCGAATCAATGGCATCTCATCATTAGTAAATTAAGCGTTTATTATTAGCTGGTACCTGTCAGTTTTTCAATACCATTGAGGCAACGTATTTTACCCGCTTTCTGTTTTCTCATAAGATGCGCTCTAGCTTCAGTATTTTTTTCTGAGGGCTTATGCTCAAGATGGTACTGGCGACAACGCCCGAGAGCCCCTGTAGGTGTTAGCCCATACTCAGAAAGGCGCCAAATAAGATCGGTATCTTCGACCCCCCAACCTTCATAATCTTCATCTAACCCATTGACTTCACAAAGTGATGTTCGACTCATTGCGAGGTTAGCACCGAAGCGAGTCATACGTGGTTTGAGTTTGGTCACCAATGGTAACAACCAGGTAGGATATCGGATGGCTTGTTCTGACTTGCTGATTTTTTTCTTTATTGATTGCCACAACAGCCATAAAATATTAAATAATGCTGTTATATCTAAAGCCTGATTGCGTAAACGTTGAGAGATATCCTTCTTAATATAAACTCGTACACCCACGGTAAATTTATCAGGTGAAGCCATTTCTTTGTGGTCCGCAACAAAGTCAGGTGAAGGTATACAGTCGCCATCTGTTAGGATAATGTGCTCAGCCTGACTGGTTGTGATAGCGTTGTTTACAATACGTGTTTTACGAAACCCGTGATCTTCTTGCCAAACATGGCGAATATTCAGGTCCGTGTATTGGTCGATGAGATCTCTAACCTCAGGCCCTGACCCATCATCAGCAATACAGATCGAAAAATTAGGCTCAGATTGACGGCGATATCCATTCAGCACTAACTGTAAGTCACATACGTTGTTGTATGCACTAATGATCACTTCAATTTTCATGTATAACTCATATAATTTTACTAAATACTCATATAATTTTACTAAATAATAGTCTGATGAACTACTAAAGATAGTAATTGCCCACCGTAGCAGATAATAACTTAAAGAGCATTCCAAATGCTTCTTTTTCCTACATTGGTTTTAACGTTAAGTTAATCGTAAACGATGACACAACAGGAGGCTTGTATCGCCATGGTTTGCGAACTTAACTCAGTTAACCCTAGAGTTGACGGTGTGGTATGGTACTACAAGCAGTGCATCAAGTAAGATTTTCTCACTCATGAAGAGAACCTTATCCTATAATTATAAAACTAATTTTCAGTTTCTGTCTTTACAAACACTAAACCGCTACCAAGGAAAATAACCGTCATCAACGGATAAAATATAGCGCCAGAATTGTGCTTGAATATTGCCTGAGTCAAGCAGTATCCCATCATCATAATGACACTTAATGCCCCACATTGCGCAATGGTTTTTACCTGTTCATTTCCATCACGATACATTTTCCTAAAGATGAATAAAGGTGCAATGAAGATCCCCATTAATCCAATAAATCCCAGAAAACCTCTTACAGATAAAGCTTCTAAATACTGATTATGTGAATGAGTATTCCATAAACCATCAGGTATGGTAATTATACCATCTTCTCGCCGTTGAGTTCTCAACTCAATACGCTTGTCATAACCGACACCAACAAAAGGTTTTTCAAAAAATGTATAAATCGAATCACGCCATAACTCTAAACGAACACCCGTGGATGAACCTGGGTTCCCTTTTGCATATGCATCAAGAGAATTTAAAGTACGCTGAACCTCAGGTATTTCCAGATGCGTTATCGATTTTATATTGAACTTTGGATTAATCATAGTAAGTATGAGTAATGCCGTGATCGTAACAATGATGAATGCTACCAATTTTTTTCTATTTTTATGTATTACGGCTCTATTCATATAAAGTAAAAATAGAATAGCAACAGGAACAAATACCCAACCACCTCGAGATCCAGAAAGATAACTTGCTGACATACCAAACGCTGCACCCACACTACATATAATCGATGTAATTATTGCTGATTTTTTTAGATAATAAATGGCGATTGGCAAACACAGAATACCAAAAGTCATCGCTATATCACCCGACTGAATCGGCATGTAACCTTCAGAAAATAAATCATTACCTGACATAAACGCACGTGTGTGGTCATAGTTAAAAACCAAAATTAGAGCGGCTATCCCAGCAATATAACTTGCTACAACAATACTTTTCGTAATCCAAGAAAAAGGAGGGGGATAACGAAGTATTGCTATAAAAATAGGAATACATAAAATAAATCGACTAGGACCATCCAGTCGCGACAAGCTATCTCCATTTAATAATGTAGAGAAAACAAAAATACCAAAATAAAATAGAAATGCCCCTATCAATACTTTTACATCTTTAGTTAAGATATTACGAGGAATTGAAAATAGAGTTGGTAAAGAAAATAGCAATAAAATAATGGGTATTGTTTTATAGCCTTTCCCGTATGCTAGACATATAATAGGAAACAGACATGCCAATATAGGCACTAATTTAGCGCTAATATTAGTATTTAATTTAGACATTATATTAATACTCATTTGAATTTAAAAACCTATCTCAATATGGGTTTCACCCAATAAATTATAACATCTAACTCTAAGATGACCTGTCATACTTTCAGCTAAACACTAGTTATCATCTTAATAATTGGACGCCATATTAACTTTATTCTCATTACATATCAAGATTAGGTATATCAACTAATATTATTCTGTTGGTCGCAATATCTGCGTATCGGGCACTAACACTCTCAATTTTTCCGCCAACACAGCTTTTGCACTTTCATCACCGTGCACAATACGTATCTGTTGTGGCTTATGCTTTATATGTTTTACAAAATTAAGTAAATCTAGTTGATCAGCATGGGCTGAATAACCACTAATGTTATGGATATCGGCATTAATGGTTACGCGCTTACCGTTAAGCTCAACATAACCTCCCCTTGGTCCGTATTGTTGGATATCTCGACCCGGGGTGCCCTGGGCTTGATAACCAACAAAAATAACATCGGCTTTGGCATCAGGTAAAAATTGTGTGAGGTAATTAACGATACGGCCACCACTACACATGCCACTGGCGGCAATGACAATCGCAGGTTTGTTACGTCTAGCTAGATACTTAACGACAGTTAGGTGTTCTTGATGACTGTCGATGGTATAAAGCTGTTCAAAATTAAGTGGATGGCGACCTTGCTTTAACTTACCTAACGCCTCTTTATCCCACAAGGCTTTAAAATCGCGGTATTTACTGGTGAAGTTTGCAGCCATTGGCGAATCGACGATTATTTCAATGTTTTTCCATAAACTCGTCTCTGGGGCGCTGTGAATAAACTGTTCGATCTCGTAGAGTAATTCTTGTGTGCGGCCAATGCTGAATGCAGGGATCAATACCACGCCATTATCACTCACCGCATGCTCAATGACGGCTTGTAACTTTTGGCTACGTTGATTGCGGTGTTCGTGCCTTTTATCACCATAGGTACTTTCAATAATTAAGGTATCGGCGCGGTATGGTGATCGGGGGGATGATAATAATGGGCTGTAGGAAGCGCCTAGATCACCAGAAAATACAACACGGTGACGGCGAATAGGTTTATCGGTGGCGAGTTCGATTTCGACATAGGCAGAACCGAGGATATGTCCAGCTGGACAAAACCGGATCTTTTGCCGTTGGTAGCAGACTTCATCTGCACTTATGTCCTCTTTAGGTATTTTCAGTACATCAATGGTCCGCCACTTTTGATACGGCACAGAAATGAGTTGTTTTTGTAATAGGGATAGGCAAGCTTGGATGAGTTTTTTATCGCGGGTGACACCGACTTTAAGCGCATCTTCGATAACAAGAGGAAGGAGCGCTGCAGTTGCTTCGGTAGCGTAGATAGGACCAGAAAACCCTGCCGCTAATAAGTAAGGAATTCGACCAACATGATCAATATGGCAATGCGTGATAATAAGCGCTTTAACGGTGCGCACATTAAAGTCGATAGAGTGTTGGTCTTTATTGTTATTACCTGCGGCTTCTGAACCTTGAAATAAACCGCAGTCGATCAGCACAGAATTATAATCATTCATATACAGCTGATGACAAGATCCGGTCACGCCATTCACCGCACCGTGATGTAAAATACGCATTGTTTCCGTCCTTGAAAGCAAATTAAACAATTAGTTTAAAGCTTGAATCCAAGGAACGTAATAGGTCAATACGCTTATTTAAGTACTGATTGACGGCTCAATAGCCGCTTACTTATATAGCAGCAACCCGCAGAGGGTAATATTTAAGCCCAGATACAGAAACAGGCTAATAACGAATCTCGCTATTAGCCTGTTTCTGTTCATTACTAAGTACAATACACACCGTAATACTAGAGTTTAACGTGGATTAATTCACTAACGGAATAACATTATTAACTTCGTTCACTTCTGATGAAAGTTTATTTTTCGCTAACCAAAGTAAATCACAAATACCATCGGATGGGGCAAAGCCTGTTGGTGCATTAAGTAATAGAGCTCTAATTTTTTCATGGTCAAAATGATGACAAGCATGATCTAAATTATCCAGCAATACCTGTAACGCACTCCACGGTAAGTCGATTTCGTGTGCAGTCATGATACGCTCATGATCGGTACCGGTAACATTATCGCCAATCAATAATTCTTCATAGAGCTTTTCACCTGGACGTAAACCACTAAACTCGATACTAACATCGCCATCCGGGTTTTTTTCGTCTTTGACACTAAATCCACTCAAATGAATCATTTTACTGGCCAAATCAACAATTCTAACTGATTTTCCCATATCCAATACGAATACATCACCACCCTTCCCCATAGCTCCGGCTTGAATAACCAGTTGTGATGCTTCGGGTATAGTCATGAAGTAACGGGTAATGTCAGGATGAGTAACAGTAACGGGACCACCACTTGCGATCTGTTTTCGAAATAATGGCACAACAGAACCTGATGAGCCTAATACGTTACCAAAACGCACCATGCAGAAACGAGTTTCATGCTCTTCTTTTGACAGGGCTTGTAAGGTTAATTCGGCCATACGCTTGGTCGTGCCCATCACATTGGTTGGTCGCACCGCTTTATCGGTTGAAATAAGAACGAAGGTTTCAACCTTTGCCGCAATAGCTGCACGAGCGGTATATAAAGTTCCAAAAATATTATTACGTACACCTTCAACTACATTATGTTCAACCATTGGTACATGCTTGTACGCCGCAGCATGATAAACGGTTTGTACGTTGAAGGTTTGCATAATAGCTTGTACACGATTTTCACGTTGTACTGAACCCATCATCGGCAGAATTTCTATATCTAGCCCTTGCACTTGCGCACTTAACGTTAGTTCACGATCAATTGCGTACAGCCCAAATTCAGACAATTCAAATAAGATCAACTTTTTTGGAGCTTGTTTGAGAATTTGACGGCATAATTCAGAACCTATAGAACCGCCGGCACCAGTCACCATAACGACTTTATCTTTGATGTTTGCCGACATCAGCTCACTATTCGGTGATACAGGTTCACGCCCTAGCAAGTCCTCAATTTCAACTTCTTTGATATCACTATACAGTTTATTGCCACTGACTAAGTCAACCATTGCAGGGATTGTCATCACTTGCAGTGCCAATGGTTCCAGCTTACGCAGTATTTCTTGGCGACGTGAACGGCTCACACTTGGCAGGGCAAGTAATATTTTTTTCGCAGCTTTCTGCTCAATTAAATTAGCTAAAATAGATGGCGAATAAACATGTACACCTTGAATACTTGAACCATATAATGACTTATCGTCATCAACAAATGCACACGGGTAATACTCATGGCTTTGCATTAATGAAGTAAGTAACTGTCGCCCACTAACACCTGCACCATAAATTATCACAGGTTCACCAACACGTTTAAGCCCTGTACTTACAGCAGAGCGTAATGCTACACGGCTACCACCAACAAAGATAATCGCAAATGCTGCATAAATGATCGGAACTGTACGAGGAATATTGATATTAAAAAAGTAAGCGAATACAACAATGCTAACTGCTGATATAGCAATACCAATTGCAACCGCAGATAACGCCTTTGAGCCCATATAACGTAATATTGCGCGATATAAACCAAACTTAATAAAAGCAAATATGCTAATAGGGGATATTAATATCATTAATATCCAGTACTGAGTATTTAAAAATATATCAGTGGTATCGAGACGGACGAATAGCGATAGCCAAAATGCAACAAGGATAAATAAAATATCGATAGCGACACTGACAATACGTTTTTGGCTACGATTTAGGGAGAATATATATTGCAAGAGGGTCATTTTTTCGCTCCGAATTTAAAATAGATTACAGCAAATTCAATAATGAAAATATTACAATGATCATGATTAATTTTACAAAATCATGGTCATTTATTATGCATAATCTATTTAATTATAAATTTTGTATTAGATGAAGGTTAAATTAAAAATAATATATCGACTTATAATTATTTTATAATAGCCACTATCGTTTTTAAAATTAATTTAATATCCAATACCAAATTCTGTTCTTCAACATACTTAAGATAGTACTGCTGTTTGATTGGTAAGATTTCTTCAATATATGTTTTTTGCGGGTCTTTAGCTCCGTCTAAAATACTATTTTCATCTTTAAATTCAATTGATGCAAAATCTGTAATACCAGGACGCACAGAAAGTACTTTACTACGGATATCTTCAGGATACTCATCTATGTACTCTTGCACTTCAGGACGAGGACCAACAAGACTCATTGAACCATTAAGGACATTGAATAATTGTGCTAATTCATCCAGCTTATATTTTCGTAAGAAGTGACCACTATCAGTAATTCGAGGATCTCGCCCTATCGTAATTTTAAGCCCTTTTGATTCCGCATCCATGATCATGGTTCTGAATTTATAAACACCTATTGACTTTCCATTTAAGCCAACCCGTTGCTGTATAAATAAAATAGGACCATTGCTATCTTTTTTAATCCAAAACGCAATAAATATAAGAACAGGACTTAAGAATAAAATGCCAAAAAATGATGTAATAAAATCAAATAGACGTTTAATCATTTTTCTTATATTCCAGTAATATTTCATTCACTGTTGCAATTACTCTATCAACTTCAGCATCCGTCATTTTTGGATAATTAGGTAAACTAACAATTCGCTCAAAAGCATAAGTTGATTTAGGGAAATCCCCCGCTTTAAGGTCATATTCCTGCTGCCAATAAGGATGAAAATGTAATGGGATATAATGAACAGATGTGCCTATTCCTTTTTCTGCCATTATTTCAATAAATCGATCACGACCAATACTTAGCTCTTCTAACTTCAATTGGATCACATAAAGATGCCATGAATGCACATCATCACTATTTACAACCAATGGTGTAATTAAAGGCAGTTCGGCAAATGCAGCAGTGTATTTTTCAGCAATCAATTGACGACGTTGCTGAAAAAAACATGCTTTCTTTAATTGATGAATCCCCATTGCAGCAGCAATATCGGTCATATTATATTTAAAGCCAGGTGCCACGACTTCATAGTGCCAAGATGGTTTGGTAGAAGTAAATCGATCAAACACATCTTTACTAATTCCATGTAAACGCATGCAACTGATACGTTTGGCGTACTCATCATTTGCTGTAACGACCATGCCACCTTCACCTGTTGTCATGGTTTTATTTGCATAGAAACTATAAACGGTTATATCACCAATAGTACCGATAGTTTTGCCATTATGAGTCGACGGTACAGCATGAGCCGCGTCTTCTAATATTTTAACATTATACTGTTTTGCTAATTCAACAATACGTGTCATATTAGCCGCTTGTCCTGCATAATGAACAGGCATAATAACTTTAACTTCAGGATGAGCAATTAAAGCCGCTTCAATCGCATCACAATCAATATTAAAGCTATCACCTTCAATATCAACAAATACAGGATCTGCACCTAAGTAACGAATAACTTCAGCTGTTGCAGTAAAGGTGTGCACTGTTGTAATAACCTTGTCGCCTTTGCCTACACCGAGAGCTTCCAGACCAAGATGTAAGCCAGCAGTAGCGGAATTAACAGCAAGCGCATGCTTTGCACCGACGAATTCAGCAAAATCAGCTTCAAAACGTTTTGTTTTTGGGCCTGTAGTTAGCCAACCGGAACGAATTGTATCTGCCACTTCGGCGATTTCTTCTTCGCCAGTTAAAGGGAGTGCAAAAGGGATGAACGACATATAATTAAACCTTTTTTCGTAATAATGCAACTAAAGAACCACAACCATATGATAAGTGATAAAACAGGAATAAAAATGGTAAGGTTAACTTACTAAATAATTTTTTACCATCCTTAAATCCAAATATAACAGCTAATAAGAAATATATCGTAATGAATAATAGCCACTTAGCATCGAAAAAACTCGCAAGAAACACTTGCCCCAAACAAAAAAACACAAAGAAAAGAGGTATTAAATGTCTCAGATAGAAACTCTTAGACATTACGACCCAGAAGCCATCATTATATGCTTTTTTTACAAAAGCACTGATATTACTACGCACATAGTAATGACATTTCAAGCTATAGTCTGTTAATAATTTTAAACCACTCTTACTAACTCTTTTATGAAATTCAATATCTTGATTTCGCCCTAGTTCTTCATTAAATAAACCACAGGTTTTAAATAATGATGTTTTGTACACAGCAAAAACTGCGGTATCAGATTCAACAATGCCACTTTCTCTGTCTATACGAAATGGCGAGTTGCCAACACCAAATTTTGAACTGTAAAAGTCACAAGCTACTTGACCAAAGTTTGATAATGATTTGTTTATTAGAACACCACCAACGCCAACAACATCTGACTGGTTAACAGACAATGTTTTTACGGCACTAGAGATATAATCAATAGGTATTGAACTATGCACATCAATCCTGCAAACAAACTCACCTGAAGCATGATTAATCGCAATATTCCAGCCTGTTGCTAATATCTTTTTTTCATTCTTTAATATAGAGACTGAAAAAAATTTGTCTAATAAATTACTTTTCAACTGATTTATCTTAGTTAAAGTTTTATCATCTGACATCCCATCTACAATTATCAACTCCATCCTTGAGAGAGGGTAATTTTGATTAAGGTAAGATTGAACTGCATTTTCTAAATATATTTCACTATTTCTTACAACCAAGATTAATGAAACTAAAGGTAGATCATTATTCATTTAATGGGTTCTCCATAACATATAATTGACGTTTTCCCTCATGGACAGAGTCAAAATATATTGACTTACCATCAAATGAAAATCTTGGATGTAAATCGCAGCGTGATTCATGTTCCCATTCCAAACCTTCAAATACTTCCCCTATTACATGTACATCACGCGAGTTTATATTCAATAAAATTAAGTTCTTCATACGGCTTTTATCAGGATATGTGTCAGTTATAAGATGTCCCTTTGAAGATATACTCGGATGACCATCACCATAACCATTCAATTCATTAATTCGTTCGTAACTTACATTATCTAGAGATAAATCTATTAGATAATAAGCATCTTCTCCGTGATGTCTAAGATAGCCAATTATTTTATTATCACCATACCAGCAGCAATGACTAACCATCCCGTCATCCGCAAGTAACCTCAGTCTATGACTATCTGTATCCATAGTTACAAGCCGGTCAAAACGAGTGCCATCAATATAATATCGATGTAAAAACATCAACTGACTTCCATTTGGTGATAGCATGAGGTGATTGAATTTATGAATTATATTTTCCGATTTAGAAAGTGTTATTGGTAATATATGTAAAAACTCTGTAAAAGTCATAATCAACTCAGACTTTCCAGACTTTAAATCTAAAAAATACAAACCATCGTTATCATTTAAAGGTAAATGATAATTATCTAATTCATGGGCACGGTAACCATAATCAGGCCTTAAATGCATTAACCTTTCAAAAGAAATAGAATAGGCAAACTCATTTTTAAAACAATCGTATACAGGGAGATCAAATGTCATATTTAAGCTTTGATCTGTCAAATTAACCATTTTAGATACATAACAATTTCGCTCAATGTCATAATCATTATAAATTAATTGAGTACTAGATAGCCACTGAGCTCGACATCCCTGCTGCCAATTAAACGCTCTAACTTCCTCTGAGAAAACTATTTTAGACGAATTAACATCCACTATTTTAAGATAAATATAATTAGAATCATCAGGTTTATTTTTTGTCGAACGAACACTTTCATTATAGGCAATGTGTTTATTATCATTACTAATTGGTGATTTATCATAATACCCCCAAAAAGTTTCAGTATTCACCATACCGTAAGATTGAAGCTCACGAATACCTTTCCACTTATAGTTTTTTTTATAAAATATATAAAGTAAACGTTGGTAACCAGATTTTATCATTTGCTTCAAGAATGGATGTTTATGTAGCTGAGATGCTATTAGTCGTTCAAATTTATTAAATTTAGCCACGAAATTCAGCCTCATTAATACGCTTAATTGCGATATTATGCTGATAAGTTGAAGTATACATATTTCTTGATTCTAATATATTTTTGTGTAAAGATTCAAATAATTCATCATCATCGATTAAACTACTTATTTTTAGTATCATATCTTCTATATCCCCAGCTTTAAAAATAATAGAATTAACACGATCAATTGCCACCCCAGTTATCCCTCCAGTGTCACTTGTAACTACAGGTAAACCATGAAGCCAAGCTTCTTGAATAACACGAGGAAAACCTTCTGGAGCAGTACTAGGAAAAACAAATACATCATGATTTAAGTAATACTTTGATAATTCATCATTTTTTACAAATCCAATATGCGTAACAGACCCAATTAAATTATACTTTTTTATCTGTTCGTCCAATTCATTTGCTGCAGTTCCAAATCCAATAATTGTTAATTCGAACTTTTTATCTATATACTGAGAGTTCAGTTTCATAATCATATCACACAAAGAAAGAACACCTTTGTCTGATTCCAAACGACCAACGTATAACAATTTAACAACATTTTTGTTAATCACTAAATTACCACTTTTTTCCATATTGGGTATATCTAGACAGGTATCAAAAAATAGTTCGCTCCCATTTATAGCATTAGAATAACGTTTATTTAAATCATTCCCAGTTGAAAGAATATAAACATTTTGATTTTTTGCTAACCTAGATATGTAAAATAAAATTATTTTTGCAAAAATAAAAGCAAAAATAGTTTTTAATTTAGAATATTTTTTATTTTTCCATACTCCATTCAAATCACCAGCGACATGCATTATCACAGGTTTTCTATTCTTAAGAGCTATTTTAGCGATAAAAACAGAGTCGATTGAAGGGGCTCTAACCCAAACTTTATCACAAGAATTAATTTCCTTTTCAACAGTTGAATTAAACTTAGTACGAAAAGATTTTGAAATTAAAAATTTTGTAATAAAATCAAATGCACTTGTAAAATCAGGTAATACAACAAATGAAGATGGATTAACAACTGAGTTAACAATAGTTTCATCTGAATTTATCACTGGAGAAGCTATTTTTATATTTTTAATACGCAGCAAAAACTTAGCGGCAACATATTTAGAAATATATGAATCGCCCACAAATCGAAATGGCTCCGATATATTTGCAAAAATTTTAACGTTCATTATAACGAAGTTCCCTAAAATAAGACTCTTGTTTAAAAATTGAAACTAAATATATAAGCAAGACAGGAAATGAAAAAAAAGAATCGCCAAAGAATGACGATAGTATAATAATTAGTTGTACACCAAGATCACATGTTCGGACCCTGCTACCCTTAACATTAACAAAAAACAAATTGACGGTTAGCATAAATAAAAATACAAGTAAACCAACCAAACCAACATCCATATATAAAGAAACAAAAGTATTATCTAAGTAGGTTATTGTATTGACATAAATTTCATTATTATAAAAAACTGGAATATCAAGTTCATTCTTCACTCCAAGATAGCGTCCAATATAGCCGAACCCATTACCAAATAATACTAAGAAAATATTGTCAGCACTATAGTTTATCGCTTCAGACCATAATGCATAGCGAGGATCATTACCTGAATTAGCAACACTCCCCGCTATACGGTCTAAAGCCGTGAGATTAAAACTGCCGAACATTACCCAAACTAGAAAGGGTAAAAGTAAGCCTAAAACGTAAACTACAATATGGCGCATACTCCATACTTTAAAAAATAAAAATAATAGGCAAATAAGTGAAAATAGACGACTCCCAGTTAAAAAAC
This sequence comes from Moritella sp. JT01, assembly GCF_001574435.1. GTDB lineage: Bacteria > Pseudomonadota > Gammaproteobacteria > Enterobacterales > Moritellaceae > Moritella. The sequence goes on along the minus strand of NZ_LOCN01000003.1, from coordinate 47,475 downwards.
AAGCAAAGGTTAAAACGAGGCAACCGACAAGTGCGGAAGTGTCTTTTTTGTTATTTGCAGCTATTCCTATCGTCAATAAAAATGCAAGATGATTAGGGTTATTAGCAATAAATGAAATCCTAGTATAAAATACAGTAGTTCGATAAACTTCACTAAGATCTATATAAGATGATAAAACGAATTTTTGTAATATTGCACCAACAGCTAAAAACAGGGCAAAATAATACAATGATTTATAAAATTTAACCTTACTATAATAATTAACTAAAAGCATTGCTAGCAATAAGTTGAATAAAACATCATAAATATAATTTTTTAAAGAAAATAATTGCCCATAATTACCACCTTCTAACATTTTATATAATAAGCTAGATACCCCTATTATTAATACAAAAAGGTATGAAACATTCCATACACTCAAATAGCATTTTATTTTTTTCTTCTTACTAAGATATATTACGCATACCATGGTCCCAATCAAAGTAAGTAAAGTTAATTCTCTAAAAATTCCAGCGAGGCTCTCTGATTCACCAAAAAATAAAGAAGTATTTTTAAGAAATAAAAAAAAACCAGTTAAAACGAAATATATATATATTACCATAAATTGATCACTTCAAATATTTAAGCACTGATTCGAAATTATTATAAATATCTTTCCTCAACTGCTTTGATGTTATCTCAATCTTATTTCCCAAATCTTTTTTATTATCTAAAATAGATGATATCATTGTTAATACAACTTTAGAGTCTACATCTTTTATTGAAGTTACATATTTACTTAATCCAAACTCATTCATAATCCCTGCATGTTTAGGACCTAAGTATGATACAGCAATACTAGGAACACCACTTATAAACGCAAAAATAATAGAATGCATTCGAGTACCAATTAATAAGTCTAAGTTTGAGTAAATATTTATTAATTCACTAGGCTCTCTTAACCTTCTCTCTAAAACTTTAACTGACTCTTTTTCGTTATCATCTAAATCTTTAAATATATCTTGAATTGCAATATAATCATCCTCTCTGTGATCAGGTCCTATAACTTGTGGTATAAAAACAAAATCATAGTCAACATATCCCAGCTTAACTATTAAAGACATTTCACGAATGTAGTGCTTATATATACGAGCCGACTCTGCAGAATTCATATAACTCCACGGTCTAACTGTAATACCTATTAAAGGCTTTATTTTTTTATCATTTACAATATTATCAGTATCCAATATGGATACTTCATTATCGTTAGTTTGATAAAAAGCTATATCCGGGCAGTAAACAATATTTGATTTAACGCCAATATCACTCAACACAGACATTGATATTGTTTCTCTACAATAAATAGTATCAATTCTATTTAATGTAAAAGTTAATAACTTAGTAGCCAACCTCCCACTAAAAGGACCAAATGAATGAGGAGCAACGATAATTTTTTTATTGTGTAAATATGAAATCAGAATTGGAATTGCAATCCTATATGCAAATAAAAAACCACGAATTCCTTTTGGCGCATAAACAAACGTCCCCCCTTTAACAATCACAAGATCAGCATTTTTAACAAATGAAAAAGGGGAATGTAATATTTTTTTAAATATTATTCTTTGTAAAAGAAAGTACAATAACAAAAAGCTAGACAACGATGTTTTATATAACAAATAAAAAACTTTTCCAAAAATATTAAAGTTAATTGGAGGAGTTCCTAACAATGCGCCTTGAACATTAACATTCCCTTGTTTATTTTTTAATGTATTTTGACTAATAAGACGGGGGTCTTTATTATCAAACATACTCCAATAATTAAAAGTACAATTCTCAGATGACACATCTTCAATTACTTCTTTTATCGATTTTTCAATAGCGTAATCGCCACAGTTTTCCTCAGACCAACCATGAGTGATTAATACTTTCATATTCTTACCTTTAATAATGAGTTAATTTTATACTTAAGTAATATAACAACAACTAAATCTTGAAATAGGATATAAACAGGTAAATACAACAAATTTAAATTTAAAAAAAATAAAATAGGTGATGACAATACCGTACTTAAAAAAATAGCTTTAAACCGTTCTTTATGCAAACCGAGTGCCGTAATAGATTGAGCAAATACAATTTTAACAGGGACTAATATAAATGATAATAAAAAACAAGGTACTAACAACCACATGTCTGAAATTGTAATATTAAATATATATTCGAGAATAGGAAATTCAATAATAAAAACAACAGATAAAATAGAAAGAATTAATTGTAACAATAGAGACTTAACAACAATACTTTTTTGACTCAAACCATTAATTGAATTGTTAATAATTTTAGAATTAATCACTTGAAAATATGCATTCATAACAATAGCTATAGCAGTCTGAAATAAAGCTAAACTTTTAATCAATGATAATTCATAAACCCCCACCATCAAACCAACAACAATTATGTAGCCTTGTAAATAAATTGCACTAAATAGCAAATTACATATGTTATAGATATTAATTTTACATAGTTTTACTATTTCAGAAAAACCCATAAAAGAATATGATAAAAATATCACATTAAATTTTCTAGTAAAAACTATACATATAGAAACTAAAATAAATTTAAATGTCAATAGCAAAATAATTACTGAAAAGAAATCATTAAAAACACTAAACTCACTTGAACCTACATAAACAAATATAGAAAAAGCTATGATAAATAATAAATCTAGTATAGATATATATAACTTTTTCCAGAATTCATTATTAACAATAAGTACGCTATCTACACTTTCTTTTATAAACATTAGATATGCAATAGTAACGCTTACAGCCAACTTGACATTAAATATACATATTATAGTAAACAACACTATAAATATTGTTCTTGAAGCCCTTAACCTTTCATTACAATTAAAGTATTCACCTTTTTGAAGAGATATCAAAAACGTAATAGGTAATCCTAAATTAAATATAACACCAAGAGTTACTCCTATAGTCAAATATAACGTCATTTCTCCCATTGTTTCAGGGGATAGTATTTTAGACGTAATAATATATGGAATAGAGAGTACTAATGCATTAATTATGTTTGAAACTATATTTATATAAATCTTCATTACGAAAAATACAAACCTTAATTACCAATATAAATATTAATTTAAATGTTAAATGTTAAATGTTAAATGTTAAATAGATGAGACTTAGACACCATTGAAAAATCAACTTTAAATTAAAATATCGAGCCCTTTAAATATACAATAATATTATTACAACTTATAAGTAGTGATAATAATTTAATATTACAACTTACATTTTATTAGAATTACTATTAAAACATTAATTTAAATAAATATTAGCTGTATATAAATACGTTAAACTTACAGTGAAAATATTTAGTTAATATTCCCGTCGATTAAAAACTGTATATACCAAGGCATAGCTTTATCAATACCCTCAAAGATTCGGTATTCAGGAACATAACCTAAAATACTTTTAGCTTTAGTTATATCCGCTTGAGAATGACGGACATCACCAATACGAAAGTCTTGATAAATAGGCGAAGTGTTAATTTCTAAATTATTATTACTTAACGACTGCTTAATTGCATTAATCAAATCGTTTAACGTTGTTCTGTCACCTACAGCTACATTATAAACTTTATCTTTAGCATCATCAGAAGCTGTAGCCGCTAAAATATTCATTTGCACTGTATTTTCAATAAAACAAAAATCTCTACTTGTTTCACCATCTCCATTGATAAATACGTCTTCTCCAGTGATCATTGCAGATGTCCATTTAGGGATAACGGCAGCATAAGCACCATTTGGATCTTGACGTTGACCAAATACATTAAAATAACGAAGTCCAATAGTTTTAAAACCATAGGTTTGGGCATAAACGCCAGAATACAATTCATTTACATACTTTGTGACTGCATAAGGAGATAGTGGGTTACCAATATTTTCTTCTACTTTTGGTAATGCAGGATGATCACCATAAGTAGAACTACTCGCTGCATACGTGAAGCTTGAAACATCAGCTTCTTTTGCAACTTGTAGCATATTAATAAAACCAGTAATATTAGCTGCATTTGTTGTCAGGGGGTCTGCAATAGATCGCGGCACAGAACCTAATGCAGCCTGATGCAATACATAGTCCACACCGATCACAGCTTGCTCACAATCTGCATAATTGCGAATATCGCCTTCAATGAAACTAAAGTTATTCCATTGCGTGTCAGTAACTAAACCTTGAACTTCATCCAAATTATGCTGATGCCCTGTAGCAAAGTTATCTAAACCAACAACTTTCTGATTTAGTTTCAATAATTTTTCAAGTAAATTAGAACCGATAAAACCGGCGACACCAGTAACTAACCAAACTTTTGGAGTACTAAGTAATTCTTGTTGAATTTGTTCGTATTTAGTCATGTTGACCTCATTCAGTAAGCGATATATCCATATATCGCTTTATTTTTAATTAAAGGCGGATGTCTGCGACAGCAGTATCGAGAATATATTTTAAGTCATAAATGATTGATTCAGACTTACACAGTGCTTTTAATTCAGTCGTTGGCATGGACTTAAATTCGTCGTGTGCAACAGCCATGATAATACCATCATACTGACTAACAGGTTTCTGTGTTAGTACATCAATACCGTACTCTTTTTTAGCACCTTCTGCGCTTACCCATGGATCATAGATATCAACTTTAATATTGTATTCTTCTAACTCAGTAATAATATCCACTACTTTGGTATTACGTAGGTCAGGACAGTTCTCTTTAAACGTCAAGCCCATGATTAATACACTTGCACCTTCAACGTGAATGCGTTTTTTTAACATAGCCTTAACGAGCTGTGATGCAACATAACGACTCATGCCGTCATTAATTCGGCGACCCGCTAATATTACTTCAGGGTGGTAACCAATCGTTTCAGCTTTATGCGTCAAATAGTACGGATCAACACCGATACAATGCCCACCGACTAAACCTGGACGGAATGGTAAAAAATTCCATTTAGTTCCAGCAGCTTTCAGTACTTCTTCAGTGTCGATATCAAGTTTATTAAAGATAATCGCTAATTCATTGATCAAAGCAATATTCAAATCACGCTGTGTATTTTCAATTACTTTTGCAGCTTCAGCGACTTTAATCGAAGACGCTTTATGTGTTCCAGCAACAATAATTGCACGATAAAGAGAATCAACAAATTCAGCAATTTCAGGTGTAGAACCTGACGTCACTTTCATAATTGTTGTGACTCGGTGCTCTTTATCACCTGGATTGATACGTTCAGGACTATAGCCCGCATAAAAATCTTGGTTAAATACCATTTCAGAGACACGTTCCAATACAGGTATGCATACTTCTTCTGTCGCACCAGGATAAACGGTTGATTCATAAATAACGATATCATCTTTAGATATCACTTTACCTAACATTTCAGAAGCTTTAACTAAAGGCGTTAAATCCGGCTGTTTATGTTCATTAATCGGAGTTGGTACCGTCACGATATAAACATTACACGCTTTCAACTCTTCAACATTCGCTGTGTATGTTAATTTTGTTGATTCGAGAAGTTCTTCTCGCGAACATTCAAGTGTTGCATCATGACCTGTTTGTAATTCGCCAATACGCTTTACGTTAATATCAAAACCAACAGTATTAAACTTTTTACCAAACTCGGCAGCTAATGGAAGACCAACATAACCAAGTCCAATAATACCAATTTTTATTTTCTCTAATGACAACGTCATAACGTTTTCCTGATTTTAAACTTAAATTTTATTTATCGTAAAGCCAGCATGGCATTTATATCGAATACACATATTAACAAACGCTTAAATTATTTATCACTCTCATAGCTATAGTTATAATAACCATACCCATAAGACGCACTTGCCTTTTTCTCAACCGCATTAAGAATGAAGCCTTTCACTTCAATCCCAGCCATTTCAAAGCGATGACGTGCAACTTCAATTTCTTTCACGGTATTTTGACCAAAGCGACCAACCATTAAGGTTGTACCCGCTAATGCACCTACAATGCTTGGGTCTGTTACCGCCAGTACCGGTGGAGTATCAATCAGTACTAAATCATATTCACTTGATGCCCAAGTAATAAAGTCAGCAAAGCGTGGGTGCATTAACAGTTCTGAAGGGTTTGGTGGTATTTGACCACGGGTAATAATGTCTAGGTTTTCAATACCCGATAACTTAATTACGTCTTTCGTGTCTAATTTACCCGACAGCATTTCTGATAAACCCTTGTCCCAGTCAAGATTGAAATGACGTTGTAAATAACCTTTACGCATGTCACCATCGACCAGTAATACTTTTTGTCCTGTTTTGGCAATCACAGCCGCAAAGTTAACCGATACAAACGATTTACCAATACCAGGCGCAGGGCCGGAGATCATAACGACATTATTCTTCGCTTCCATCATGGCAAAGTGCATGCTGGTACGCAGGCCACGTAATGCTTCGATTGATAGATCAGCAGGGTTCGACTCTGCTAACAAAGTTTCATGTAATTCAAAGTTCTTTTTACGCTTATTATGTTTAAGCTTTACGTCCATTTCCGCCTGCCAATCTGACATTGGGATGCTGGCATAAACCGGTAAACCTAACGCTTCAACGTCATCTGGGTTTTCGATGCCTTTATGCAGCGCAGCACGAACAAGTACAACAGCTACAGAAAGCATGCCACCCAATAATGTCGCTAATATTACAATCAATGATTTTTTCGGTTTCACTGCTTTGCTATAAGCCTGGGCTGTATCAAGAATACGTACATTACCGACCGTACCGGCTTTCAAAATTTTCAGCTCTTGTACTTTGTTTAACAACTGAATATATATCTGCTGGTTTACTTCAACATCACGCTTCATGCGTAATACGTCACGCTGGGTTTTTGGTAACTTTTGAACTTGTGCATTCAACTCTTGTTTTTTCGCTAACAAGACTTCACGTTTATCTAATAACGATTTATAAGCCGGATGGTCTTTAGTAAAGCGTTGGCTAATGTCACTTTCTTTAAAGGTTAATTCATTTAACTGCGACTCTAACGCCACCATTACTTTTAACGTTGACTCCGCTTCTAAGCCTAAATCGATTGATTCATTATCTTGGCGGAAACGGTTAAGCCTATCTTCAGCAGCGGTTAACTCGGTTTTAATATTTGGTAAATGACCTTGTAAAAACGCCAAGCTTTTTTCTGCTTCTGCCGAGTTACGTTGTACATTTTGCAAGAAATAATTTTGGCTTACATCATTAAGGATATTTTCGATTAAGACTTTATCTTCGTCGCTGAATGTCAACTGTAAAATACCGGTTTGTTTACCGCGTTCACTTACCGATAAATTCTGTTGTAACCATTGAATTGCATCAAATACCGATCGTTTAACGACTGAAAATTCATCCGACTTTTTACCCACCAAGGCCTGTACAAACAAACGATAATCATTGTTCTGCGCTAATTCACCTACAATACCAGATAACACCTTACGTCCATCACCATTGTATAATGAGTAAGCACCTTTACCAGCATCATCAATAATCAAACTAAATGCAGATCCGGCATAGCTTGGAATTTCAAAACGACTAATCATAATGTCATTCGGTTGGCCACTCATACGAGCCAACCCTTTGCCTATATAAGGCAGGTATTTAGGTGCAGCAAGTGTGGTTAAATTGAGTTTTTCAACTGTTTGGCTTAAGATCATTCTTGATTTAATGATCTCAACTTCGGTAGTCGCAGAAGACTCACTCGAAAATAAGTCCCCCATGTCACCAACAAGAGCAGACATACCACCACTTTTTTGTTCCACTTGGATTAATGCATCGGCTTTATAAACTGGCGTCGCTAACAACGCATAGCTGACACCAAATACAGAAAAAATAAACGTAATCGCGATAATACTCCACCGCGCATCCAGTAATATACCGAATAACTTACCTAAATTGATTTCATCCGCATCACTGCTTTTTATTACTTGCTGTGACTGCTGCGGTTTGTTCGTCTGATTGAGAGTATTGCTGCTCATCATAGTAATCAAATTCCAACTTTAAATTTAAGCGCTAAATAGCTTGCTTAATAAGTAGCTTAAATAGTCATCGTCAGTGCGACATAAATGACTACTTAACGGCTGTTAACCTATCTTTTTAGCCCAAGCGTTTGCCGAGGCTTCAATCAATTTATAAGCATGATCAAACGCTTCTTTGCTCTGACGATATGGATCAGGAATATCTTGTTTTTGTAACCAGTGACTGAATAACATGGTTTTACCACGCGCTTCAGGAGCAATATTGGTAACCGCATTGATATGACTTTGCTCCATCACTAAAATCAAATCAAACTCACGACACAATGCCGATGTAAGTTGACGACCTTGATGACCAGCTAAACTAATACCGTGTTCTTCTGCAACCTGACAAGCCAGTTTATCTGCTGGTTTACCGACAAGCGCACCAACGCCTGCCGATGCAATATTTTTATTCGGCAATAACGACTTAAGCAAATACTCGCCCGATGGTGAGCGACAAATATTACCCACGCACACCACTAAAATATTATTAAACATTACCAAGCTCTCACGTTTTTGATGCCTTCAGTCAGCTGATTAAAACCAGTCACTGTTGGTAGTATCTGACCAATTACACGGTTCCAACGCGTAATCGGAGCCGCAGTCACATAGACAATATCATAAGGTTTTAGTTCAAATTCAGTGCCAATTACCAGCGCTGCGGCATTCGTTATGTCTAATTGATAGATATCTGCAATGATATTGCTGTTAGCACCTGATTCAACACTGCGATTAGCACGCACCACAAAGATACCGGTAGCATCTGCAGCCAATTGATTAATACCACCGACATTACTTAATGCTTCGGTCAGGCTCATGCCTGCACGATCAATTTTCAATAATTTAGGCTCGTTCACTTCACCCATAACAAACACTTTTTGACCATCATTACGTGGCACATGCACAATATCGCCTGGAAGTAACAAACGGTTTTGAGTTAAATCACCGCGTTGCATTAAGGCATGCAAAGACAATGTTTGCTCAATACCTTGACGCGTTAAAGTCACATTACGCCAATCTGCGTCAGCGGCTAAGCCACCAGCGTGGTTGACTGCATCAAGCAATGTTAACGGTACATTGGTAATAAATTGTTGACCCGGTTCGTTCACTTCACCCGTGATGTAGGTTTTTTTAGAACGGAACGCGGCTACGTTAACGTCAACCTGCGGAGTTTCAATGAACTTAGCTAATCTTGTCGTTAAGATGGCGCGAATTTCAACGACCGTTTTACCTGCAACATGCACAAAACCAATATAAGGATAGAAAATAGTACCGTCGGCATGTACCCAGTTACCCGATTCACTCGCGCTGCGGTAAGAGCCTGCTGGAATGGTTAATTCAGGATGGTCCCAAATCGTTACATTTAAAATATCACCAGCACCAATACGGTATTCGTAGGCGGCTACTTTGTCATCTAACTCAGGATTAATCTGCGCACTCAAACGGGGGGCTTTATACATTGCCATTTTGTCTGCTGTTAATGGATATAGATTAACACGCTCTAAAATATCAACCGTTTCTGAACTATCATCATTGGTACTTGCAGATGCATTTAGGTAAGAACCTGGCACAGTGCAACTGGCTAAAATGACAGGAAAAACAATAGCTAACAGTAATTTTTTATAATGCTTCATATGATCCAATTTTTGTTTTTAAATAAAGCGGGGTTATACTGCAATGATGGAAAAAAAACACGCTACCGCCCTAGGGTTGCAGTACCCCAAGACTGATAATTCACTAAATTATACATTGTTATAAAATATTTATACTCAGTAATAAAGCGATTCGTTATCTTTATTACTCTTCTACAGCCCTTCAAAACGGAGGGCAATACTCGCATATTCCTTTATTTTGGGCAAGTAATTAAATTACTCCCTAATAGATAACTAAATGTCATTAAATATAATCAAAATTATTTGATAGTGATAGCTAAAACGTGACCGACATAGCAATATTGAGCTAATAATCATGACTAAGCATTAATTTAAAATCATTCTTCAGCCATATATACTTACAATTTAAAACAACTACTAAAGTGAAAGGCTCCGCATATTATATCAAATGAAAAACAATAGTTATGTAAATAGATGTAAGCGCATTATTATACATTAATTATTTTATCGTTGATCGATTTAACACGTAAAAAGTTACGGTGTATTACATTATAAGCGGCTTAAACCTTTTCTCCATTTAAAGGGCCCTTTCATTCCCTACTTAATTGCAGTAAAATACCCGCTGAATTTATCAGATTAACACGTTATCTTGCCATTTAAGTGATGATAACTCTTTTAACGTTACCTCGAGAGCTAAATGATCAATCAACCTCAACAACATAGCAGTCATGATAATAACGATGAAATAGATCTTTTTGCGCTATTTTCCACTCTATGGCAAGAAAAACTGAAGATAATCTCAATTACACTCGTATTTATGCTGTTTTCTCTAGTTTATGCATTAAACGCGACTGAAATATGGTCGGTTAGCGTAACGGTTGATACCCCGACGCCACAACAAGTTAAGCAATATAACTTCACCCGAGAATTGATTAACGAGGGTATTAGAACATTAAATAAAAATATCGATGCAGCACGTGAAGCAAAAACTAGTGATCAAGTAATCAATATTGATAACAGCAAAAACTACAATCAATTGCCCAGTATTGAAGCGTTACATTATCTATATGTTAAAGAAGCGCGGATGACAACGAACCAAGTTAAATTTTTTAAAGCCCAACCACTATTTAAAGCTGTTGTTGCCGAAAATCAATTTAATCAAGTAGAACAAAATAATTATGCGTATGAATGGGTTGCTCAAAACATATCCTTTACAGCAGAAGATATCAAGAAAGTAAATTTTAATAACAACATCGGTACTAACATTACTATCAGCGCAATTAAACCCGAAGATGCATTAGTACTGAACCAATCTTATCTTGACTTTATTAATGATATTATGATGGAACGCCTTCGAGATCTGATATCCACTGAATTATCTTTCGGCTTGCAACAAATGGTTAATTTTAACGACAATATAAGCGACAGTGAGAAAATCCAACTTGAAGAAAAAATAAACGACATTGAAATAAATATTAAAATCGCAAAAAGGGCGAATATTAAAAACTTTGTGACTCAAAATATTTCGCTCGAATCAGCACCAGATTATACTAAAGGTTATGAAATATTATCGGCAGAAAAATTTGTTTTAAGTCAACAACTGGCTAATCATGAAAACAATGCAGTGGTAAATAGTAATGCCCTATTAATAGAAAAATGGCTTAATTATGATAAGACAATGCAACTCGATAATTTTAATTTCTATCGCTTTACAGATGAGCCTAAGTTACCAAAAACACGTGATAAGCCAAAACGTGCGCTTATTCTAGTATTAGGTACACTACTTGGCTTGATGCTGGGTGTTGCATATGTATTAATTATGAGTGTTATACGCAATCATAACAAAACTAAAGAAGCTTAATTCCTTTCTGTTATGCATTTAAGATCAAAAAGCCTAATGGGGTCACTTCAGAGATATTAGGCTTTTTGATCTTACTGATTAAAAATAATTTTAAACGTTATAACTTAGCGATTAACTGCCAAGACGTTTGGCCACTCGCCCAATACTTACGCTCAAATGGTGTGGTTGCTTCTAATGCTTTGTACGTCTGTAATTCACTTTTTACATTCGCCAGTGATAAAGCATGCTGAAATTCTTGTAAATATAATTGCCAGTTGCTACGCAGCTCTAATTCACCACCTAACGCTAAGATTGACGGGAATACCGCAGCACCATGCCAACGTCGTTGTAAATGTTTGGCTTTTGGCCATGGATTTGGGTACAAGATATAGTGTTTATGTAACTGCCAACCTGCATCCACGGCTAAACGCCACAGATCGTTTAAATCAACCTGAAATAAGTGATATACCTGCCCATCGATTTGATGGGCATGACGGTGCTGTTCGTTACGGTCTAAACGGTCGGCTGACTTGTCCATACCAAATACCAAACAGTCAGGGTGCAACTGCGCGATCTTCGCGGTGCTTTCACCTACACCACAGCAAGAATCAAAAATAATCGGACGTGGATCTGCGGCTACAATCGCTTGCATCTGCTCAAACGCGTCAACGGTATGCTGACGGTATGGCTTACGGAATTTGTGCTTAAGGTGTTTTAATACAACTTCATCTAGGTGCTCGTTTAAGCCCGTTTGGTTAGTTGTTATCTCTCGAGAGTTACCCATCGAATCGTCTTGTGTTGTTTGCTGCTGAGTATTCATTTGTTTTACCGATTTTTTAATATTAAGTGATAATTCCTCTTAGTCTCCCCCCCTTCTTATCTATGAATAAAAACAAGAGGGAGGAACTAAGAGCAAGTCTTCTTCATTAACTTCTTAAACCCACTCCTTTACTGATCAAGCGATATACCAATGCATAAAGCACGGCAATAAAACCAATGATGACCGTAAATGAATAGAATAATGGAATGTTTTCGATGCCTAAAAAACCATTACGGAATGCGCTGACCATATAAATGATCGGATTGGCGTGTGAAATAGTTTCCCATACTGGTGGTAACAGTGACGTTGAATAAAACACCCCACCTAAATAGGTTAATGGCGTTAATACAAACGTAGGGATAATCGAAATATCGTCAAAGCTTTTAGCAAAGATAGCATTTAACAACCCAGCTAACGAAAACAAAATAGAGGTGAGCAATAACGTAGTCACGATCACTAATATGCTGTGTATTTGTAATGGTACAAAGAACAGCGACACACAAGTCACAATAAAGCCAACGAGTAAACCACGCGTAACACCGCCACCGACATAACCGGCGATAATGATATAAGTGGGTACCGGTGAGACTAATAACTCTTCAATATTGCCTTGAAACTTGGCGCTGTAAAACGACGACGCCACATTAGAATAAGAGTTGGTGATCACCGACATCATGATCAAGCCTGGAACAATAAACGCCATGTAGCTAAACCCTTCCATCTGGCCGACACGAGAGCCAATCAGGTTACCGAAGATGACAAAGTATAACGACATGGTAATTGCTGGCGGTACTAAGGTTTGCACCCAAATACGCGTAAAGCGGGTGATCTCTTTATTCAGAATACTGTTAAACGCGATTAAATAATTTTGTTTCATTTTGTTAACCCATTTAAGTCTTTGTTACGCCCCTGCTCGACTATGTTCATGAATAACGCTTCGAGACGATTTTCTTTATTACGAATACCTTGAACTTGGATGTTCATTGTCGCCAATTGCGCGAATAACGAATTTAACCCGCGATTTTTAGCCACATCGACCTCTAAGGTATGATCATCCAATAATCGACAGCTGTAGCCGTCTAATTCAGGCTTGATTAATTGGCTGTTTATATCAAGCTGGCTCTTTATATCAAGTAAGTAGGACTCACTATTTAATTGCGATAACAGGTTTTTCATTGAGGTATTCTCAATCAACAAGCCTTTATCAATAATACCGATATTACGGCACAGCATTTCTGCTTCTTCTAAATAATGGGTGGTCAAAATAATAGTAATACCCTGCTCATTCTTACGCTGCAAGAATTCCCACATGGTACGACGTAATTCAATATCAACACCGGCCGTTGGTTCATCTAAAATAAGCAGTTCTGGATCATGCACTAATGCACGCGCGATCATTAATCGACGTTTCATACCACCAGATAAATTACGCGCCGCTTCATGGCGTTTGTCCCATAATTCCAGTTGTTTTAGTAGTGCTTCACAACGCACTAACGCTTCTTTACGCGGTACACCATAATAACCCGCTTGATTGACAATAATATTTTCAACCTTTTCAAACGGGTTAAAATTAAATTCTTGTGGTACTAAACCGATCTTACTCTTGGCCGCTTCAAGATCAGTATCAATATCAAAACCGAAGATCTTAACTTGTCCGGCGGTTTTATTTACCAGTGAGCTCATCACGCCGATAGTCGTTGACTTACCCGCACCGTTAGGCCCTAACAGCGCATAAAAATCACCTTTGGCTACGGTAAGATTTATATTTTTTACCGCTTGAACTCCGCCAGAATACGTCTTCTGGAGCCCTTTTATTTCAAGTGCTAACGTCATGAGATGAACAAACCTAGTGAAGAATGGGAGATGAATTATACTGGAATAGCGTAGAAATGCGAGGGTGGAGTAGAGACTAACTATAGGACCAAAGACTAAAACCGAAAGTCTAACAAGGTAATTATAAAAGCGAGTCGTTTAAAATAAGATCAGCGATTGCGGCTGAACGGCTTAAACGACTCGAACAGATTAAGTAAAAATTAACCTTCTAACGGTACCACTTTACCTACGTAAGGTAGGTTACGGTATTTCTGACCGTAATCGATACCATAACCAACCACGAATTCGTCTGGGATCTCAAAACCAACCCAATCAACCGGTACATTAACTTCACGACGAGACGGCTTGTCTAATAGTGTCGTAATGGTGATTGATTTAGGATCACGCAATTCTAACATCGTTTTGATTTTGCTCAGTGTGAAACCAGTATCAATGATGTCTTCAACGATAAGTACATCTTTACCTTTAATGTCGCTATCTAAGTCTTTTAAGATACGGACATCACGGTTACTTTCCATTGAATTACCGTAGCTTGATGCTGTCATAAAGTCTAACTCAATCGGTAAACTAATATGACGACACAGATCTGACATATAAATAACCGAACCACGTAATAAGCAAACGATGATTAGCGTTTCAGTATCTTTATAATGCGTTTCGATTTGTGCCGCTAATTCTTTTACTTTTGCTTGCACGTCAGCTTCAGTGATCATCACTTCAACAGTGTGTTTCATGGTAATTTCTCCAAACGATCCCAGTACCAACCAGCAAATAACCGATAAATACCGTTCTCTAAAAATGTATGTCTAAAATATACAACTTCAAAAATAACTATTTTCAACGTTGATATCTAAAAATTGCGCACAGTTTAACAGCCTAATGGCAATAGTCGAAATAGTTTCATTAAAAACCACTGAGATTGTAATCGTTAAATACGAGTTATTATCACTTAGAAACGAGATTAGTTTCACTTCACGGTTGAACTCGGTACAGGCCTAATGATAACCTTAACAATAAATTAACATTTTAAATTATTCTACTTGGATGCAACATATGGAAATGCCTGCAGTAATCAGACGGCGCACCCGTCTCTCTCCCGAAGCCCGTCGCGAACAATTAATGCAGTGTGCGATTGAAGTATTCTCTAAACGCGGTCTTGGCCGTGCTGGCCACGCAGAAATCGCAGAGTTAGCACAGGTGTCCGTTGCCACTGTATTTAACTATTTCAGTAGCAGAGAACAACTGGTAGACAGTGTATTAATACAAATCGAAGACTTCTTTAGCCACATGGTAAGTAAGAACTTTATTGACCTTGCAGGGCAACCAAGTAAAAGCGCGCATCAAGCCATTCATGACTATTTAGCCGATTTTGTTGACGCCGCCATCAATAATCCACAATTCACTTACATTTGGTTAGAATGGAGTTCCTCTATTCGAGAAGATACTTGGCCGCGTTATCTGGCGCTACTCGATAACAACATCGCAATTATCAGCAACAAGATAGAACCTGCTATCGCATCGGGTGAAATAAATACCTATTTAACCACCACTGAATTTGCCCGTAGTCTATCCAACCAAGGTTATATGATCTTGCAATTAGTGAATCAACCTCAAGCAATGGATAAAAAAAGTATTATTGAGTTTTTAGAAAAGTATGTAACGTCTGCATTAGCGAAAGCTTAACGCTAGCACGGATTCGCCCCTCCCCTTACAGTCAAGGGAGGGGATCGATATCTAACGCTTAACGGCCCCAACCTGCATAAATAGATTGGTCAACATCTAAGTGGTCAAGAATACGAGCGACCATTAAATCAATTAAATCATCAAGGGTTTTCGGTTTTCGGTAAAAACCCGGTGCAGCAGGCATGATGGTTACCCCTAAGCGAGACAACTTCAGCATGTTTTCTAAATGGATCGGTGATAATGGCGTTTCACGAGGGATCAATACCAGTTGACCACGCTCTTTTAATACCACATCAGCAGCACGGTGTAATAAGTTAGTCGACATGCCTTGCGCCACCGCAGCAACGGTCCCCATACTACACGGACAAATAACCATTTGTTTTGGTGCACCCGAACCCGAGGCAACTGGCGAGAACCAATCTTTACTGCTTGGCACGAATAACTGCCCTGCTTTTGCTTGATATTTATCGGTTAAAAACAGCTGTAGTGCTTTATTGTCTGCTGGCCATATTTCATCAGTTTCGGTTGCCATTACCACTTTAGCTGCATCCGACATCAGCAAATGTACTTGCACATCCGCCGCTAATAATAATTCCAATAAACGTACCGCATATTGTGAGCCTGACGCACCACTAATCCCTAAGGTAATACGTTTGCTAAATTCAGCCGTTTTAGTTTGCATGATAGTCATCGCCCTTCTTCATATATTTCATCATTTTCTAGTGATCATTTGTCTAATTATGATTTCATTTCTAATTTAGCTAACAATTTATCATGAATACCCGCAAAGCCACCATTACTCATAATTAGTACATGGCAAGGACCTGCCTGTGCTTTCGCCCGCGTCGTAATCTCAGTGATCAAACCATCAATGTGCTGATGAATAGCGGCTTTATGACGATTATCTATACCTGATTCATTTATCGCACCCGAACCATTAGTCACACATAGCTCATCAGCAACCGGTTGTAGATTCCAATCTAAACCTTCGGGTTGATATAACAACACATCATCTGCCTGCATTAATGATTGCGCTAATGCTTGTTGATGCGTGCCCATGCGCATGGTGTTTGAGCGTGGTTCTAATACGGCAATGATACGTTCACTACCGACAGCGGCGCGTAATCCAGCTAATGTCGTGGCGATCGCCGTGGGGTGGTGTGCAAAGTCATCATAAACGCGGATACCCTGCACTTCACCTTTGACCTCCATACGTCGCTTCGGGGTTTTAAACGCCCCTAATCCTGCTATGGCTTGGTTTAACTCTACGCCCGCATAATGCGCTGCTGCGATTGCCATCATGCCGTTTTGTAAATTATGATCGCCAATTAAATCCCACGTCACCACACCCGCTAACTCACCTTTGCAGTAAACTTCAAATTGGCTGGCATCGTCACGTAATTTCTTCGCTTGCCAGTGGCTGCCGCCTTCAGCGCCTAATGCTTTATTTTCAGGACCCTGAGTTTTATTCTCTAAACATAAAGACTGCACTGGCGTCCAGCAACCCTGTTGTATCACGTCATCCAATGCCGGTACATCCTCTGGCATTAAGATCAGGCCATTACTGGGGACGGTTCTGACTACGTGATGAAATTGACGTTGGATCGCCGCTAAGTCAGGAAAAATATCGGCATGGTCATATTCAAGGTTATTCATGATCAGGGTATTGGGTTGGTAATGGACAAACTTAGAACGCTTATCGAAAAAGGCCGTATCATACTCATCCGCTTCGATGACAAAGAAATAACCACAGCCTAAGCGTGCCGATTCAGTGAAGTTCTGGGGTACGCCGCCAATTAAAAAACCCGGTTCTAATCCCGCATATTCTAAGATCCATGCAATCATAGCCGCAGTCGTGGTTTTACCATGGGTACCCGAAGCCGCAATCACATAACGGTGTTGTAATAAATGTTCAGATAGCCACTGTGGTCCAGAAGTATAAGCGAGTTTCCGGTCTAACATGTATTCTATACAAGGATTTCCACGTGACATGGCATTACCTACAATCACCATGTCTGGCGCTGGATCAAGCTGGCTCGGCTCATAACCGTCGATAAGTTCGATACCTTGCTCTTCTAATTGGGTGCTCATTGGCGGGTAAACATTGGCATCAGAACCCGTCACTTTATAACCTAGCTGTTTAGCCAGTACTGCAATGCCACCCATAAACGTGCCACAAATACCCAGAATATGTATATGTTTAGACATTTTATTACCCTTTTGAACGAAACTTATGATGAACGCGGTTGATCGTCACACCGATAATGACACCAAACAGCAATAACAACAGAAACAAGATTAAAATAGACTTAGTGGCGTCAAACTGGAAAATAGTGAAGGTTTTAAGCATTTGTTGATAACTAAAATGCAACTGTAAAAAACCCACAGGTTTGTTGTCTGCCAATATCGGTTTGAGATAAACACGCACCCCCTTGGGTGCTGCATATTGTTTTTTAGCCAATAATTCTGCCATATAGTCTTCTTGAGAAGAACTTAATAACTTACCATCTTCAGCAAAAATATGCAGGCTAGTGACATACTGATTTTCGCTGACTTCATCCACCAGCTGTTGGAGCTGTTTTTTACTGTTAATGCTGGTATTACGATCGGTCGACTCACGTGCGACAATCAAGTTAGCCGCCATTTTGGTCGGATAATCCAATAATGAATGCACCAACATATCAACCTGGTGATAACGAGAGGCCGTGACATTGTCATATAACGAGATCGCTATAAAAATGAAGAATGAACTAAGACTTAACGCAATCAATAATGAAGTTTGACGCTTTAAGAACTTATTACGGCCATTAGATTTACCATCTTGATTATACTTGGTCGTCTGGTTCGTCGCTAAATGTGGTTCATGCGGAACCAGCTCTGTATTTACAGGATTGTCATTATTCTTGCCTTTAACCACAACGAGCTCCTTTCTGAATACCGTAATTACGAATCGCAATTTTAAGTCGAATACGTTATCTTTGCTAGCAGTAACCTATCGATTACAAGGATTAGTAGCAAAATGACTCAACTCGCTGAGACTTTATTTAGTAATACTCCGCCAATAGCATGGCCACAATTGTTAACCTTGCAAAGCACTGAAATAAAACATGTCACTTATTGTCAGGGTCAATTTAATATTTCGGCGCAAGAACTGCCAATAAATAGCCGAAATAGTAGTGATAACAGTAGTTACTATTATCTCACTTTAATCGCGCCATGTATAACAAGTGACGCGCTGCTCAACCTACTGTCAGCATTGAGTCAACTGCAGCTGTCAATGCAAGGTGCAGGTGATATTACCCTATATCCACCAGCGAACTATGCATTAAACCATAACGCATTAACCGACAAGCAAGCCCAATGCGCAACAACAGCCAATCAAGGTGACATTATTGTTTTAGGCTTTACCACGTTATCAGATGAACTACAGCAGCAATTTAAAGATACGTTAGCAAGCTGGGGTAATGATTACCATGTTGATTATGCATTAAGCCAAACACTACCGAGTTTAAAGCAACCGGGGGTGGTATTAATGGATATGGATTCAACGACCATTCAAATTGAATGTATTGATGAAATAGCTAAACTGGCAGGCGTCGGTGAACAAGTCGCAGCGGTAACAGCGAGCGCCATGAATGGTGAATTAGATTTTTCTGAAAGCCTACGTTCGCGCGTGGCGACGCTAACCAACTGCCCAGAAAGCGTATTAACCCAAGTTGCCGATGCCATGCCACTAATGCCCGGTTTAGAGTTATTGATTGCCACCTTGCACCAAGCAAACTGGAAAGTAGCGATCGCGTCAGGCGGGTTTACTTACTTTGCTAAGCGTCTACAAGATGATTTAGGGTTTGATGCTGTTTATGCCAATGAACTCGAAATCGTCGATGGTATCTTAACGGGTCAGGTTATTGGCGATATTGTTGATGCGCAGGTGAAAGCCGATACCCTGCAAGCACTCGCACAGGAATATCAAATTGCCCCGCAGCAAACAGTCGCGATTGGTGATGGCGCTAATGATTTAATCATGTTGAAAAGTGCGGCACTCGGTGTGGCCATTCATGCTAAACCGATTGTCCAACAGCAAGCGCAAGTGGCATTAAATCATCATGATCTAGAAGGGCTAGTCGGACTGCTACAGGCCGCGAGCTGTGTGGACGCAAGCTGGTCGTAACCTAATTTAAAATGAATAGAGTCCACGTGAGCGGTTGTTTACGTGGACTCTATTAATCAATAGACTCAATAGATCAACGCTAACTAACGCATACGGCGTAAACCGAGTCGATACAACAACTCATCAGACACATCAATCAGATCCACCACTCCGCGTACACTCCATAATTCGTCTTCAAGCTTTTGTGCTCTGTGTATCGCATAATGGCTAACGTAGTTAAGTTCTTTTTCAATGTACTCCATATCCGGCCGCCCAGTACGAGACAGCATCACTTGGATCGCAAAGAAAACGCCTTTTTGTAAACTATGGGTAATGAACTGGCGGCGTTCATGCTCATCACTAAAATCTTTTTCAAATCGCGTTGTGACTACCGAATCACTGGCTGCAATCGAAATATAAAGCACCTGCTGCCAAGGGCGATAAGTGGGTTCTAACCCGGCTAATGCATCATCGAAAACCTGTTTAATATTATTATCTGATAACAGAGGGTACAGATTATAGCGGGATTCAGCTTGCCCAAAATATTCAAACAGCGGTGCTAAACTATTTTCGTTCGGGCTAATGCCTATCCTGTCCATCTGGTAACTCGTGTTTACCTTATGAATATACAAGGGCATAGTCGCTAAATGCTGGCAATACATATTCCGTAGTACCGCGGTGACACCCGGTGATTGCGTTGGCTCTGGAGTACTTTTTAACTTGTCTTTATTACTACTGATCAACAAACTAAAGAATTTACAGCCAATGTGCGCCTCTTTATCACCGACGATCTGCAAGTGTAGAATTGTTTTCGCTTTATTACAGCCAACAACACTGTAAGGTAAATTGGCGAGCGCTATTTTCTTCGACAGTTTTTGTAACATCGGCAGTTCAAGGTAAACGCGATGACCGATCTGTACATCCAACGGCGATTCTAATTCGATCTGTAATCCTTCCGTCGAAAAATCATTACTCCAACCTTTGATACTACGTTCGGTATGACTCACGACAATCGCCGTTTTGTAACTGAATCGGGCTTCTTTACGTAATTGTACAAACTTAAACTGGGCTAATATCGCGCGTTGATCCGCAGCCGGTAAACGATATTGATGCAACTGGTTAAAGTCACTGCCGTGCTGCGCATACGCTTTATAATCATTCAGAATATTTTCATTGGTAATGTCTTGCAGTAATCCCACCCAACGAATATCTTGTAATGCCGTGAGCGCTGTCGACCCTATCGGCTGTTGGTGACTTTCAGCTTCCAGTAAATGTTTATTTTCATCAAACACTGACGGGTATAATGAAAATTTAAATGCCCTGAAATTAGGACGTTGACAAGCAAAAGACAAAAATAAGGCCTTCAAACCTGACTTAGCCAAACTAATCGCGTCGGCGGCGTAAAAGTACAATCGCCCATTCTGCGTATAATAAAAACTGTAAATGGTCGTTTCAATACTTTTCTTGGTCTGTAGTAACCCTTGCATCCAAGGTGTCTGCCAACATGCTTCAAGCTGACTTTTAGATTCTTCATTGATCCAATAATCGTATACACCACGATTATTTTCATTCAACAACAAATGACTCAATACAGGCTGTTCATCACCCGAGATATACAAGGGTAAGCCTGACATTCGTGGTAAAAAGAACTGTTCATACCCTTTTACAACGACATTCTCTTCTTGATAACGGACGTTAACTTTGTATTTACTTTTATTTTGCGCGATCAATTTACTGATAAAGGTATCTAATTCATTATTCTCGTCAATCCGCATTAAACGTAAATAATCAAACTTCTCTTCTTCATCGATGCCCATGAGTTTATAAGTAAAAAAATCACGTAATAAATGGTTCGCATATTCTTGGCGTAAGCTCGAAAAGTTCACATTCACTACGCTGCCGATCACAATGCCGTGACTTTTATTCACTTTGACTTTAATGCCACTGGTGGATAAATCGGAGGTCATGGCATCAATAACACGGTCGCCAAACCGCATTTTTATCGCAGAACTGTAGTGCATACGCTCTTCGTTACGCACAAAATATGACGCATACTGAATCGGTTCGACTGCAAATTTAGCTGCGGGTTCAACCGTTATCACATTGCGCTCATTCACCGGTTTACTGCGTTCACGTTGATGAAAAGCCAATACTTCTTCATAGATACCCAGCGTATAATTACCTTGGTGCTGGGCTAATAATGTTTCTAAAAGCTTAATTTCGACTGGATTAATGTGATGTAAAATATCATCATACTCATACGCTACCGCGCCACTATCACCGCGTTGACGAAAATCGAGGATCCGCCGAGTCAGCGCAGAAAGGCGATTGACCTCCATCTTGATCAAAAAACGTTTACTGTTCGTTTCACCTTCAGTCAACTGTGCGAACAAAAGACTAAAATCAGGTTCATGATACAAGGTCGTTAATTTTTTAATTACGTCGGCGTAATGAGATAATTCCATGCTGGCGATCACTGCTTAAATAGGAAAATGAATACAACTATTACGGCTAGACACTTACGACTAAAATAAGCGACGGTCAAATGCATCGGTAAGGGATGACATAGAAAACACGACCATCGTTATTTACAGGGAAAAGTCTGCTCGTTACTACTGAGTACACGTACAAAGCGTCAAGTAATAGATAATAACGAGAAACAAGCAAAATAAGTGCCACTTAACAGACTATTTGCTTTCTTTTTTGATGATGCTCACTTTTTATTTCGTACATCTGGTTATCTGCACCTGTCAATAGCTCATCAGCGCTCATATCGTGCTGATAAACGTTATAACCAATGCTAATGCCGATAGATACATTACACACAGATAAGGCGAATGATTGTAATAAAGTACGTTCGATTTGTTCACTTAGTTGACCTGCATAGCGGAGATTAGAGTTTGTCAGTAAAACCACAAATTCATCCCCGCCTAACCGCGTTAATAACTCGCCTGGCGCGCCGAGTAAACGTGACATACGCTGCGCAGCGGCAATAAGTAGTTCATCTCCTGCCGCATGCCCATAGCGGTCGTTGACTAACTTAAAGCGGTCCAGATCCATGAACAATAATACCGGTGTTATCTTGCCTTTTTTAGCCAGCGGCAGAATATGTTCAAGTGTCTCCATCAGCTGCGCCCGGTTTGCTAGCCCAGTTAAGTTATCATGCATCGCTGCATACCGAACCTGTTGCTCGGCACGCCTTCTTTCCAGTACTTCGCGTTTTAACCTTTGGTTGATGATTAACAAATAAAATAACCACAAACCATTAAATAATAACGCCACGACGATAACTTTGACCCAAACGCCCCACACTTGCCAGTCTATTTTGGCGCGGGGCGGCGTATAAATAAACTGACTAAAATCACTGCCTTGTGAAATAAAATTAAGATCAATAAGTTGCTGTTGAATATCAACAAGATGCTGGCGATTAATATAC
This sequence comes from Moritella sp. JT01, assembly GCF_001574435.1. GTDB lineage: Bacteria > Pseudomonadota > Gammaproteobacteria > Enterobacterales > Moritellaceae > Moritella. The sequence continues at coordinate 24,038 of NZ_LOCN01000003.1, read as the reverse complement.
CCCAAGGGCACAAAATCAGGCAAAATGTAATCCCGCATAGTGATTAACTGATATTTAAATTGATTACGTAATACATCCAAAGCAGCCGACGGTAACGGTTGATTCAACGCCACCAATACATCAAGCGTTTCTTCGGTATGTGTTAATGCGTATTCCCATCCCTGTAACACCGCCGTCCGTACTGCAGCGACACGTTCGGGGTTTAAGCTTGCTTCTGTTACGCTGGTAAATAAGAAGCCACTGTAAAAATCGATACCATAATCTTTTGGCATAAAAATAATCGGTTCCACGCCCTGACGTACGGCGTTATAGGGGCCACGGGTTAAATTAATGCTGAGGGCGTCAAATTGATTGTTTACTAAAGTCGTAATATCACGTGTGACCGAAGGGGATAAGATATTAATTGAATGAATATGCTGTTTACGTAATAAACTGAGCACTTCAATATCTTTAAATTCAGGTAGTAACAGCACCCGCTTATCATTTAAATCGGCTAACTTATTCATGCCTTTGTTTTTTAATACTAATAAAGCACTCGGAGAGTGTTGAAATATGGCAGCAATGGCAACGAGTGCCCGGCCATTGGCTTTTGCAATCAATACATCCGCATTCGTCACCCCGTATTCGGCCTCTCCTTGATCGACAGCTTGGCTGATTGATTGATGAGAACGCATCGAAATTAAGTCAGCATTAAAACCCTGCGCACTGAAAAACCCCTTATGCTGCGCCATATAGTAACCCGCAGATTGAACTATCGACGTAGGCGGCAATAAAATACGAACATGCTCGGTTTTATATTCAGCTCGTACTGTAAAAGTGCCAATACTGAAAGATAAGGTGAGGGTGATGAAAATAGCGTATTTAATAAAAGTCACAGGGAATAAAACAATCCATTGTTTATGTTGTGTCGCCATTCTGCCAAGTTGTTAAATCGAAATCAAAATTTCATCACAAACACTGAACGAACAACAACTTATTCTCCATTTCAAATCAGAGCAATAACCACATCTCATCGTGATTTAAAGATAAAGCCATTATACACAGTGAATAAAACAAGCAAAAAAAAGCCCGTAATATCATAATTACAGGCTTTTACTCTTAATTCACATTTGTCGTTATTTCGTCAAAGATGACGGCAAGATTAACTAATGCGTTTGTATTTAATACGGTGCGGTTGTGTCGCCTCTGGCCCTAAGGTTTTCTTCAACCAGCCTTCGTAATCTGTGTAGTTACCTTCGTAGAAGTTCACTTTACCTTCATCACGGTAATCTAAGATATGCGTCGCGATACGATCAAGGAACCAACGGTCATGGGAAATAACCATCGCACAACCTGGGAACTCGAGAATTGCTTCTTCAAGTGCACGTAATGTCTCGATATCCAAGTCATTGGTTGGCTCATCCAGCAGTAATACGTTACCACCAGCTTGTAGCAATTTAGCTAAGTGTAAACGACCACGTTCACCACCCGACAGGTGACCAACACGTTTCTGCTGGTCGGTACCTTTAAAGTTAAAACGGCTGCAATAAGCACGCGATGGCATTTCAAAGTTACCGATCTTGATGATATCAAGGCCGTCTGACAATTCTTGCCACACTGTGTTCTCGCCGTTCATGTGATCACGGAACTGATCAACACTGGCAATTTGCACTGATTCACCGATTGAGATAGACCCCGAGTCTGGTGATTCAGTGCCATCTAGCATTTTGAATAACGTTGATTTACCTGCACCATTGGGACCGATAATACCGACGATTGCGCCTTTTGGCATAGAGAATGATAAGTCGTCAATTAATACGCGACCATCATAGGCTTTACCTAGGTTTTCAACTTCAATTACCTTGTCGCCTAAACGCTCACCCGGTGGGATAAACAGTTCATTGGTTTCGTTACGACGTTGGTAATCTGATTGGTTAAGCTCTTCAAAACGCGCCATACGTGCTTTACTTTTCGCTTGGCGGCCTTTCGGATTTGAACGTACCCATTCTAATTCTTTTTCAATCGACTTTTTGCGTGCGCTTTCTTTTGATGACTCTTGTGCCAAACGCTCATCTTTTTGTTCTAACCAAGACGAGTAGTTACCTTCCCATGGAATACCTTCACCACGGTCAAGCTCTAAGATCCAACCGGCTACATTATCAAGGAAATATCTATCATGCGTAATAGCAACAACAGTGCCTTCATAGTCGTGTAGGTAGCGTTCTAACCAAGCCACAGATTCTGCATCCAAATGGTTAGTTGGTTCGTCAAGTAGTAGCATGTCTGGTTTTTCAAGTAACAAACGACAGATAGCAACACGGCGACGTTCACCACCCGATAGGAGTTTAATTTTTTTGTCCCATTCAGGTAAACGTAATGCATCCGCAGCACGCTCTAGTTGGTTTTCGATGTTGTGACCATCGTGTGCTTGAATAATAGCTTCAAACTTTTCTTGTTTCTTCGCTAGCTTATCAAAATCCGCATCCGGTTCGGCATAATCAGCATACACTTGGTCAAGACCAGCCATTGCATCTTTCAATTCTGAAATCGCTTCTTCAACAACTTCACGTACTGTTTTTTCTAGATCTAGAACGGGTTCTTGCGGTAAGTAACCAATTTTAGTACCCGCTAATGGACGCGCTTCACCTTCGAAGTCTTGATCTACGCCAGCCATGATACGTAATAAGCTTGATTTACCAGAGCCGTTTAGACCCAATACGCCGATCTTAGCGCCTGGATAGAAACTGAGTGAGATATCTTTAAGAATATGACGCTTCGGTGGCACAATTTTGCCAACACGATGCATCGAATAAATAAACTGAGGACCAGCCATTATGTTCTCTTTTAACAAGGAATAAGGAATGTGGGATAAGTGTAAACCTTGCATGCTGTTGATACAAGCGTTCATCAATATCACACGAGTGAGAGTACTCATAGTAGGATATTACAGATAAAAAATGCCCACCAATTTGCATTAGCGGGCATTATCAATAAAACTAGGTATTAGTCTTCGATTAACACAGACTCTAATGCCATGATGATCATGTCATTGAATGTTAATTGACGTTCTTCAGCCGTTGTAACTTCACCAGTACGGATGTGATCAGATACAGTACAGATACAAATAGCATTTGCGCCGAATTCAGCAGCAACGCCGTATAGACCAGCAGCTTCCATTTCTACACCTAATATCCCCAATTTTTCCATTGTATCAAATGATTCAGGCTTTGGTGTGTAGAATAAATCGGCGGTGAAAATGTTGCCAACTTTCACATCAATATTACATGCTTTAGCTGCACGTGTTACTTTACTTAATAACTCCCATGATGCGATAGCCGCAAAATCATAACCATCAAAACGTGCGCGATTAACCCCAGAATCAGTCGATGCCCCCATGCCGATCACAACATCACGTACTTTAACGTCAGTGCTAATCGCACCACAGCTACCAATACGGATCAGATTTTTAACACCGAATTCTGTAATTAGCTCTTTTGCATAGATAGAGCAAGACGGAACGCCCATTCCAGAAGCCATAACAGAAATACGTTTACCTTTGTAAGTGCCCGTGAAACCTAACATGTTACGCACGTCATTCACTTGCTTTATATCTTCTAAGAATGTTTCTGCGATGTATTTAGCGCGTAGTGGATCACCTGGGAATAATACCGTTTCAGCGAAATCACCTTTTTCTGCATTAATATGTGGAGTTGCCATTATAGTTACCTTTTGTGTTTTGGTTATACTCAGCATTCTTAGCTGAGTACTTTTATTTATGAAATAGTGTATTTATAAACATTATTATTTATAAAAAACTTTTACCGTAATCAAGCTTAGGTAAACCGTGATACGCCGCAATTGACTGACCAATATCAGCAAATGTGTCACGTAAACCCAGCGGACCTTTTGGTACATTTTGACCATAAAAGATGACTGGAATATGTTCACGGGTATGATCTGTACCCGGAGCCGTTGGATCACAACCATGATCGGCAGTTAATACCACAATATCGTCTTCGCCGAGGATCTCAAGTAACTCAGGTAAACGCGTATCGAAGTACTCTAGCCCTTTGGCATAACCAGCTACGTCGCGACGGTGACCCCAAGATGAGTCAAAATCAACGAAATTAGTGAATACGATCGTTTGATCACCCGCTTGTTTTACTTGCTCTAACGTCAGATCAAATAATGCTTCAAGGCCCGTTGCTTTCACTTTTTTAGTAATGCCTTGGTGTGCATAAATGTCGGCAATTTTACCCACACTTACCACTTCACCACCAGCCTCAACCATACGGTCAAGTAAGGTTGGCGCTGGCGGTAATACCGAATAATCACGGCGATTACCAGTACGCGCAAAATCACTCTTATCAGCCCCAATAAATGGACGCGCAATAACACGGCCAATGTTGTACGGTTCTAATAATTCACGTGCTAATTCACATAACTTAAGTAAACGTTCAAGACCAAAGGTCTCTTCGTGACAAGCAATTTGGAATACACTGTCTGCCGAGGTATAGAAAATTGGTTTACCCGATGCCATGTGCTCAGCACCCAACAAATCTAAGATCTCAGTACCTGAAGAATGGCAGTTACCTAAATAACCCGGTAAGTTTGCTTGTTCTACTAACTGATCCAGTAATTCTTGTGGGAAACTGTTTTCGGTATCCGAGAAATAACCCCAATCAAACAACACAGGTACACCTGCGATCTCCCAATGACCACTTGGCGTGTCTTTACCACTTGAGATCTCTTGTGCGTAACCGTATGCACCAATAACCTCTGCGCTTTCATCTAAGCCTGCAGGAAATGAACCCACACTATCCCCGCAAGCATGCGCAAGACCCAGTTTGGTTAAATTAGGGATATGTAATGGGCCTTCACGACCCTCATCCGCTTTTCCTTCGGCACACCATTGAGCTATGTGACCAAACGTGTTGCTGCCTACATCACCAAATTTATCAGCATCGGCAGAAGCACCAATACCCAATGAATCCAACATTAATATAATTGTACGTTTCATCATTCTGACCTATTTTTATTATCTATTTTTAACTATGCTCTACATTAAATATTAACTAATTGTTAAACATCTGAAAGTCTAATTTGTTGATAAACATCGGCACTTGCAGCAGGCTGCATGTCACCGATATGAATCGATTTCAAGATCTCTGCTTGTGCAGCTTCAAACTGTGCGTCACTACGAGCATGCACCATAGCAACTGGTGTTTGTGCATCTAACTGCTGACCCAGCGCAGCAATATCAGATAAGCCAACAGCATAATCGATTTGATCTGTCGCCACACGGCGACCACCACCCATAGCAACAACCGCCATGCCAAAACCACGGGTATCCATCTCAGTTAAATAGCCACTTTGTGCTGCATATACTGGACGAATAATCTCGACTTTTGGTAAGTGTAGGTCATAGTTGTCAACAAAATCAGTTGGACCACCTAAACCTGAAACCATAGTGCCAAATAATTCTGCCGCTTTGCCATTATCTAATACTGCTTGTAATTTATTACGTGCATCATCTACGTCTGTCGCTAGATTTGCTGACAATAACATTTCCACACAGAGTGCCATTGTGACAGCGAATAAACGTGGGTGACGGTATTCGCCCGTTAAGAAACGCACTGCTTCACGCACTTCCACTGCATTACCAGCACTGCTTGCCAATACTTGGTTCATATCTGTGATTAAAGCCGATGTTTTACAACCTGCACCATTGGCAACTGAAACAATACTTTTAGCCAGTTCTACTGATTGCTCATGAGTCGGCATGAACGCACCACTACCCGATTTTACATCCATCACTAATGCATCAAGACCAGCAGCCAGTTTCTTCGATAATATAGAAGCCGTGATCAACGAGATAGACTCTACTGTCGCGGTAATATCACGAATACCGTAGAAACGTTTATCCGCAGGTGCTAGATTTGCTGATTGACCAACAATCGCGACGCCACTGGTTTTTACCACTTGGCGAAATAGCGCATTATCAACCGTTGTTTGGTAACCAGGGATCGCATCTAATTTATCGAGTGTACCGCCGGTATGACCCAGGCCTCGACCTGAAATCATCGGAACAAAACCACCACAAGCCGCAACCATAGGACCAAGCATCAGTGAAATGACATCACCGACACCACCCGTTGAATGCTTATCGACGATTGGGCCATTAAGTTGCATTGCATCCCAACTCAATACGTCACCTGAATCTCGCATTGCTGATGTGATCGCAATACGTTCATCCATGTTCATGTCATTAAAATAAGTCGCCATTGCAAATGCAGCGATCTGTCCTTCCGAAATGCTGTTATCAACAATACCATTAACAAAATGTTCAATTTCAGCACGACTTAATATTTCGCCATTACGTTTACGACGAATAATCTCTTGCGGTATAAACATAACTACCTATTCCTTAAATAAGAAAAAGCTACTCCTTAAAATGGGAAGTGCTTCGTTAAATACAGAAAGTTAGGATCGAATAAGCACGTGGTATATTGATTAAGCCATCTCACATTTGGTCTTAATCAATACAGCACACTTTGTTTGGGGATATTGCTTTATCGAACCCGGAACGAGATAGTTAGTAACCGCTGCTATCAGCTGCTTTCTCTACTGATGAGATCTCAACTAACTCAAGCTCAGCTAATAAGTTAGCAAGCAGGCTTGAAGCACCGAAACGGAATTTGGCTGGAGAGACCCAGTCTTGACCTAGAATTGATTCTGCTAATGCAAGGTATTCACCTGCTTGCTCAGCATTTTTAACACCACCCGCGGGTTTGAAACCAACATCGGTGTTTTTCTCACTGATCACAGTAAGCATGATCTTCGCGGATTCGAGTGTTGCATTCACAGGCACTTTACCTGTTGATGTTTTAATGAAGTCTGCACCTGCATCAATCGAGATCTCACTCGCTTGACGAATCAGTGCTTCAGTCTTAAGTTCGCCAGTCTCAACGATAACTTTAAGTTGTACGTTGGCAGGACAAGCTGCTTTACATGCTTTCACAAGCTCAAAACCAACTTCCGCATTTCCGGCCATTAGTGCGCGGTATGGGAATACTACGTCCACTTCATCTGCGCCGTATGCTACAGCCGCTTTCGTTTCAGCAACCGCGATAGCAACATCATCGTTACCGTGTGGGAAGTTTGTTACTGTTGCAATTTTTACCGTTTCAGCACCAATTGCATTCAACGTTTTACGTGCGATAGGAATAAAACGAGGATAGATGCAAACAGCAGCCGTATTACCTGCCGCGCTTTTTGCTTTGTGACACAGTTCAATTACTTTCGCATCTGTATCATCATCATTAAGCGTCGTTAAGTCCATCATGTTTAATGCACGTTGCGCCGCTACTTTAAAGTTACTCATATTAAGTCTCCAAACTTATTTAAATTTTATAAAAACAGTGAAACCAGAGCAATTACACTAATTGCTGACTGCAGCTACTCAAGGATGACTTTAATAAAGAAGTGTTTACCTTAAGCTAAGGACCTAAAGTAAATAGATGACGTATAACGATTAACATTTTCTATCAATATAAGTATTAATATATGTATTAATCTAACTATCGACATAACTATCTTTAAGATAAATATCCATGAAGAATAACTATGCGGACTTGGTTCCGTGAAGACTTGATATGACTATCAATTAATATCCCTATAACCGCGCTAATACAGCTTCCCCCAACCTTTAGTTAAGGTTAAAAAGACAAGCTATATTGAACGAAAAACACCAAAAGTACATCATGTACGATCAGTTAAATTACATCACTAAATTTACGCTAAGTGACAAAGAAATCAAGAAATAAATGCCATCATAACCGACCTACTTCTCACTACGAGCAAATAAACTACAATAAAACAATATATTAAATGTATGACTATGTAAGCTCGTTATTTTATCGAATAATGAATTATTGCGTTGCTGGTTTTTCAGGCAAAAAAATACCCCCAAACCGTTAATCAATACAGTTTGAGGGTATATATTCGTTATCCCACTGCTATAAAAACAGAGGAAGAACGAGGTTATATTAAGCGAGGAATAGACCCGCTAATGCAGCACTCATTAAGTTAGCAAGAGAAGCAGCAAGTACCGCTTTTAGACCCATGCTTGCAATGTCTGCACGGCGTGTTGGTGCTAAGCTACCTAAACCACCAAGTAAGATGGCGATAGATGAGAAGTTAGCAAAACCACATAATGCAAATGAGATGATGATTTGTGTATGATCAGATAGCTCGTTGTTTTTAATGTAGTTAACGAAATCTAAGAAAGCAACAAATTCATTTACAACCAGCTTTTGACCAATGAAGCTACCGGCAGTAATCGCTTCGTGCCATGGCACACCAATAACGAATGCAAGTGGAGAGAAAATCCAACCCAAGATCATTTGGATTGTTAGTTCAGGCATATCGAACCAAGCACCGATACCACCTGTGATACCGTTTGCTAATGCAATTAGACCCACGAATGCAATTAACATTGCACCAACGTTAAGCGCAAGCATCATACCTGACGATGCACCCGCAGCGGCTGCGTCTAGTACGTTCGCTGGTTTTTCCTCTTCGCTATCATCAAGATCATCAAGTGTGATTTTTGGTGTTTCTGTTTCTGGTTTAATGATTTTAGCCATTAATAGACCACCCGGAGCCGCCATAAATGACGCAGCAACCAAGTACTCAATCTTAATACCAAGACCCGCATAACCCGCCAGTACTGAACCCGCGATAGAAGCAAGACCACCAACCATTACCGCAAATAGCTCTGATTTAGTCATTGATTTAATGAACGGACGCACAACAAGTGGCGCTTCAGTTTGACCAACAAAGATATTTGCAGTTGCAGAAAGTGATTCAGAACGACTGGTACCTAATAACTTCTGTAAGCCACCACCGATAAAGTTAATTACCACGCTCATTACACCTATATAGTATAAAACAGCGATTAATGATGAGAAGAAAACGATTACTGGTAATACGTTAAACGCAAAGATGAAACCAAGTTTGAATTTCGCTAAGTCACCAAATAAGAATTGAATACCTTCATTACCATAAGCAATTACGTTTGCGACACCAGTAGAGAGACCTTGCAGTAACTCTTTACCTGGAGGAAAATATAAAATGAAGGCACCAACGGCAACCTGGATAGCAAATGCGCCACCGACAGTACGAAGGTTAATTGCTTTTCTGTTATCAGATAACAGAACCGCTAGACCGAGTAGGACAAATATGCCTACAATACCCATTACAAAATTCATCAGGAATAATCTCCAAGTTTCGCTTCAGAAGTGTTTTTGTTTATTTACGTCATAACCAAAATAGTCAATTAAAGTGTAATGAATAGTAAATTTACAATTTAATCATTGATTATAACAATCGGCGAGATTATAACTGTTATTAGCCACTTGTTAAGTGCTTGAGATCAGACCTCTCAAAATAGTTTCAAAAAAGTTGATTTATTTCCAGAAAGATTAAATTTAAGACAAAAACAGTTCGGTAAACGAACGAATGTTGGTTTTGGCAATTAATTCGTCCGGCTCTTGCCGTAGTTGTGTAAGCGTCTGTAACACTTCTGTAATGTTAACCGGCTCATTACGCTGCCCTTGATAACCACATATAGGCATATCCGGCGAGTCCGTTTCTAACAATAACGAGGCTAAGGGCAACTCGCTCACCGCTTGTCTGGTTTTTACTGCTCTTGGATATGTAATCACCCCTCCAATACCTAATTTAAACCCAAGTTTTATATATTGTATTCCCAATTGACTGCTGCCACTAAAGCCGTGGAGTACGCCACCACGGGGTAATTTCACCAGTTGTAATAACTGAATCAATTCGTTGTGGGCTTTACGGCAATGTAAAATAACCGGTAAATCATAGTGTTTAGCGAGCAATAATTGTTGCTTACAAATCTGCAATTGTTGTTCGAACGGAAAATCGACCGCTTTATCAAGCCCAAACTCGCCGACAGCAACAATGCCTTTTCCTGCCGCTAAATGTTCATCAAGTAATTGCAAATGGCTATCATCAAAATCGGCCAGAAAATACGGATGAATACCTAACGCTGGATAAACCCCCTCATGCTGATTGGCCAGCGCCAATACTGCCTGCCAATTTTGAGCGCCAATACCTGGCACTAAGAAACGTTTAACGCCCTTATCTCTCGCTCGATTTAATACCGCCATCAAATCAGTATTAAAATCAACAAAGTCTAAATGGCAATGGCTATCGATGAGTTCTATCACTAAATACGTCGCCTTTTTGATTGTTCACCCAAACAGTGAAATAAAGAGATAGTGTAACTTGCTGCATAATTTGATTTAATAGCGGGGTTATCATCAATTAAGAACCTTTATGGAACCGTGCATGTCTAAAAAACTCTTTGCTCTATCTGCTCAATATTTAAAAAAAGCCATGCCGCTGATGATCCAGTATCAAATCCCAACAACGCCAACAAACTACGCGCTGTGGTATCACTATGTTTCAGATAATAATAGTGCATTACAAAAACATCTCGATGATAAAATTGCCCAACACGGTACTTGTACCCCAGCGGCGAGTGAAGAACTGTATCAGCGCTTTATTGTTGATAAGCGTGAGCAAGAAATTACTCAATTACGTATCGAACTTGATTCGATGACCAATGAATTGAGCAGCTCACTACACGATACACTCAATGATACCAACGAATTTGATCGGATGTTGAATAAATGTTTGAACGAATTATCAAGTGTTGAAGAAGATGGCTTTTCGATTGAAAAAACATTATCCGCGGTGCGGGAACTGGTCAAAGAGTCTCACGATGTGCGTTCGTCAACGCGTCATTTCAAAAGCCAATTGCAAGAAGCACAAGCCGAAATTGCACAGTTACGTGAAACATTATTAGAAACACAGCATGATGCTATGCATGACAGCTTAACAGGCCTACTCAACCGCCGGGTATTTAGTAAAGAAATTGAAACCTTTTGCAGTAACCCAAGTTTAAACCGTACTTTTTCAATCTTAATGGTCGATATTGATAACTTCAAAACCTTTAATGATGATTTTGGCCACCAACTCGGTGATCAAGTATTAAAAGCCATTGCGAAACGTATCTCAGATAGCTGTCAAGAAGGTGAACAAGTATTCCGTTATGGTGGCGAAGAATTTGTACTGATCTTACCAAACAAAAACTTCACTATTGCGCGTCAGAATGCGGAATCAATTCGCCGCGCCATTGAGCGCCTGAGTATTCGTGATAAGCGTTCTGGTAAAGTGATTGATAACATTACCATATCGATTGGCGTGAGTGAAAATAAACCCCGAGATACCAGCCATGATATTTTGACCCGCGCTGATCTACAATTGTATGAAGCAAAACGTCTTGGCCGCAATCGAGTAATGCCTATGCCACGCTAGTGACATATCCTGATTTGATAATAAAGAGCAAGTATCCTAGCCTACAATATATAGCTTAGATCACTTGCTCTTTATTTATTTTACAGCGCTGTACACTTTGCCAAATCAAGCATGAAAGCATATTCTTTAGCGGTATCATGGTAATGCTGAAAACGTCCAGATTTACCGCCGTGCCCGGTTTCCATATCCGTATGTAGTAACAATACGTTCGCATCTGTTTTTAATTCACGCAATTTAGCAACCCACTTTGCAGGTTCCCAATATTGCACTTGTGAATCATGTAACCCAGTCGTCACCAATAAATTCGGATAAGCTTGTGCTGTCACTTGATCATAAGGGCTATACGACAGCATATAATGATAAAACTCGGCGTCGTTCGGATTACCCCACTCGTCATACTCACCGGTTGTCAGGGGAATAGATTCATCAAGCATGGTACTAACGACATCAACAAATGGAACAGCAGCAACTACACCATGGTATAACTCAGGCGCAATATTAATCACAGTGCCCATCAATAAACCGCCTGCAGAACCACCCATAGCATAAACACGTTTAGGATCAGCATAACCTTGTTCGACTAAACCTCTGGTTACTGCTGTGAAATCCGTAAAGGTATTCATTTTATTGAGTAGCTTACCATCTTCATACCAATGACGACCTAATTCTTCACCACCACGAATATGCGCAATGGCATAAACAAAACCACGATCAAGTAAAGTTAATAGCGATGCGCTAAAGTAAGGGTCGATACTCGAACCATAAGAACCATAAGCATATTGCAATATTGGATTAACATTGCGCTTCGAAAACAGCGCCGTTTTATATACTAAGGACACCGGGATCTTAACGCCATCTTCAGCAACAATCCAAACGCGTTCACTCTGGTAATCTTGTGCACAGAAATCACCAACAACGGTTTGCTGTTTTAATATTTCACGTTCACCACTATCTAGATTTAATTGATACGTTGAGGTTGGTGTTGTTAAACTCGAGTAGCCATAACGTAATTTATCGGTATCAGGATCCGGATTTGTGCCAAGCCATGCCGTATAGGTTGGATCGTCAAATTTAATGATGATATCGGCCTTTGTCTGCCAATTAATTTGTCTTAAAAACGTTAAACCTTGCTCACGCTCTTCAACAACGAGCCAATCACGGAACAGCTCATAACTTTCTAATAACACCTGCTCACGCGCTGGAATAATTGTTTTCCATTGTTGCGTATCGGCGATTGTCGCTAATGTAGCTGACATCAATGCAAAGTTTTTACCGGTTTTGTTACTGCGAATATAAAACTGCTGACGATAATGATCAACGCTATATTCATGACCACGTTCGCGACCAAGCAATAGCGTAAACGCTTCTGTCGGCTTATCCGCAGGTAATGCATGTACTTCAGACGTCATGGTGCTGCTTAATGACAACATGATGTAATCATCAGAGGTCGATTTATAAATGTCAGTGTAAAAAGTATCGTCCAACTCTTCATAAACCAGTACATCAGTGCTGATGTCGGTACCAAGTTCATGGCGATAAACTTGATAAGGCAATAATGTGGTTGGGTGTTTTTTTACATAGAACAGCGTTTTACTGTCATTTGCCCACACCACAGATTCGGTATCTTCAATTTCTTCAGGATACGTTTCGCCAGTATCTAGGTTGAGAAAACGCAAACGATATTGACGTCGACTAACCGTATCTTCAGAAAAAGCCAATACCTGATGATTTGGACTTATCGCTAATTCACCGAGCTGATAGTACTGATGATCTTTAGCACGTTCATTCGCATCGAGTAATACCAGCCACTCGGCATCGGTATTATCCTTGCGCCAGCTATACACTGGATATTCCTTACCTTCCGAAAAACGGGTTTGATACCAATAGCCTTTCTTCAAATAAGGCACTGATGCATCTTCTTGTTTTACCCGCGCGACCATTTCATCATAAAGTTCGGTTTGTAATGAGGCTAATGGCGATAAAACCGCTTTCGTATAGTTATTTTCTTGTTCTAAATAGTTTAAAACTTGTTTGTTTTTACGTTCATCGTCACGCAGCCAAAAATAGTCGTCTTGACGAGTATGCTGATGAATGGTCATTGAGTGCGCTTGCTTCATCGCAACTGGCGCAGTGGTAGAGAGATCCATTTTCACAAGAAGAAATCCTATAAATTAATTGAAGAGATGTGACTTATTTACTTATACCTAAGTATTGGTGCCTAAGTATTGGTGCCTAAGTACTCATTACATTAGACAAACAATTATTTATGCAATGTGATGAGTATTAATATCCCAGATGCAAAAAAGGAGCGCAAGCGCTCCTTTTCATATATTTAACTATTAACGATTAATTGTTAACGAGTTAATTAGTCACGACGTGGACGACGTGGACGACGTTCTTCGCCACCAGTAGATTCACGACGTTCGCCACCACCAGTAGAATCACGGCGTTGACCACGATGTCCGCGATCATTGTCACGTGCTGGACGATCGTTACTACGTGGCGCGCTGCTGCGTTCTTGACGACCTTCAGCTGCAACACCTTCAAGTTTGCTCATGCGTAATGCTTTGTTACAAACATAAACTTGTTGTAGTTGTTGTAACTGCTCGCTTGGCATACCTTTTGGTAATTCAATTGTTGAGTAGTCATCATGTAGACGGATACCACCGATGTTACGGCTGTTGATATTCGCTTCATTCGCAATAGCGCCAACAATGTTCTTAACTTGAACACCATCACTACGACCAACTTCAATACGGAAAACTTCCATTTCTGCAGCTGGACGACGCTCACCACGTTCACCACGTTCAGGACGGTCACCACGATCACGGCGGTCGCCACGGTCGTTGCGATCACGGCCACGATCACCACGGTCATCATCACGGAAGCTACGTTCACGACGTGGTGCTTCAGGTGGTAATACTAATGGTTTTTCTTTCTGAGCCATGAATAATAACGCAGATGCAAGATCTAATTCGCTAAGTTCTAACTCTTCAGAAAGTTGACCAACTAAGTTTTTGTAGAAATCTAGGTTTTCGTCACCAGAAGAAAGCGCAGATAACTGATCACGGAATGATGAAATACGTTTTTTCGTCACATCATCACGTGAAGGTAGATCCATCATCGTTAATGGCTGACGTGTAGCACGTTCGATCGCTTTTAATAAACGACGTTCGCGTGGTGCAGCAAATAAGATTGCAGTACCTTTACGTCCAGCACGGCCTGTACGACCAATACGGTGAACGTATGATTCTGTATCAGTTGGGATATCGTAGTTAATTACTAGGTCAATACGAGGAACGTCTAGACCACGTGCCGCAACGTCAGTTGCGATAACGATATCTAACTGGCCACTTTTCAAACGGCTTACAGTGCGTTCACGCATTGCTTGGTTTAAATCGCCGTTTAGTGCTGCAGCAGAGTAACCGCGAGCTTCTAATTTCTCAGCAAGTTCAACAGTCATTGTCTTAGTACGAGCAAAGATGATCACACCATCGTAATCTTCAGTTTCAAGAATACGTGTTAGGCCGTCAAGTTTTGCTTGTAAACCACCAATGATTAAACATTTTTGTTCAATGTTTTCAACAGTTGATGTTTTAGTTGCAATTTTAACCGAAGTTGGGTCAGTCATAAAACGTTTCGTAATACGACGAATTTCTTCAGGCATAGTTGCAGAGAATAACGCCATTTGACGTTTTTCAGGTGTTTTAGACAGAATTGATTCAACATCATCAATAAAGCCCATACGTAGCATTTCATCAGCTTCATCAAGTACTAACGCTTTAATACCAGAAAGATCAAGCGTACCACGGTTAATGTGATCAATCACACGGCCAGGAGTACCAACAATCACTTGTGGGTTGCGTTTAAGTGCTTTTAGCTGAATCGGGTAGCTTTGACCACCGTAGATAGGTAGCACATGGAATCCACGCATATGACGTGAATATGCTTGAAATGCTTCAGCAACTTGAATCGCTAATTCACGAGTTGGTGCTAGCACCAATATCTGTGGTTTAGTCAATGCAATATCAATGTTACTTAATAATGGTAATGCAAACGCAGCAGTTTTACCCGTACCAGTCTGTGCCATACCTAGCACATCACCACCGTTCTGTAGTAACGGAATACATTCAGCTTGAATTGGTGTAGGAGTTTCATAACCTAGATCATTCAACACTTGTAAAATTGGTTCAGGTAAATTTAAATCAGTAAATTGTACTACGGGTGATGTATCAGACATTCACGGGCCTCAGGTAGACGGGTCTTTGAATAAAGCTATATCAATTATAGCTCCACATATTGTATTTCGTGCGCAAAATTAGTGGTCTTTTGCTCAAACTCTTTTAAGAGCGAAGCCACATAAAAAGGCCGACGTAGTATACTACAGTTAAAAATTAAAATCCGAATTTATGCGACCTAAATCACATAAAAAGTAAAAACTTCTAACTGTTAAAAAATAACAAATTAAAATCAATAGCTTAAAACTTGGTAATGAAAGCGAGTTAAGATTATAAAATGTGACAAAAAATAAATCTCACCTCCAAAGAGGTAAGATTTATTACTAAATCCAGTGACATTTTTCGCTTAGTGCTCGCGAGTCTCACGGAAAATAATATCAGGATAACGCTCTTGTGCAAGGCGTAAATTAACCATAGTCGGGGCAATATACGTTAAGTTATTACCACCATCTAATGCTATATTGTCCCACGCTTTCTTCTTGAATTCTTCTAGCTTACGCGGATCTTTACAGTCAACCCAACGTGCAGTCGCAACACTGATGCCTTCATAGATTGCATCTACTTTATATTCAGTACGTAAACGATGCACAACCACGTCAAACTGTAGCACACCAACTGCGCCTACGATCAAATCGTTAGAGCGTTGAGGACGGAACACCTGCACGGCACCTTCTTCAGATAACTGAATCAACCCTTTTTGCAATTGCTTTTGCTTTAGTGGATCTTTCAAACGAATACGGCGAAACATTTCAGGTGCAAAGTTAGGGATACCCGTAAATTTCAATAATTCACCTTGGGTAAAAGTATCACCAATTTGGATCGTACCATGGTTATGTAAACCAATAATATCACCCGGGTATGCTTCTTCAGTTTGAGTACGATCACCCGCCATAAAGGTAACGGCATCGGAAATGCTGACTTCTTTATTTAAACGTACATGCTTCATTTTCATGCCTTTGCTGTATTTGCCAGAGCAAACACGCATGAAAGCAATACGATCTCGATGTTTTGGGTCCATATTAGCTTGGATCTTAAAAATGAAACCAGAGAAGTTATCTTCATTTGGCGCGACAGTACGTAGATCTGTTACACGTGATTGCGGCTTGGGTGCCCATTCAGTTAAACCATCAAGTACATGATCAACACCAAAGTTACCAAGTGCTGTACCAAAGTATACTGGTGTTAGTTCACCCGCCATGAATAAATCATAATCGAATTTATTCGCTGCGCCTTCAACAAGCTCCATCTCTTCACGCAATTGCTCAGCATAATCGCCAAGCGCTTCGTCAACGTCTGGGTTGTTAATACCTTTAATTACACGACTGTCTTGGATCATATGACCCTGACCACTGTTATATATGATCACTTCGTCACGTAAAATGTGGTAAACACCTTTTAGTTCTTTACCCATGCCAATCGGCCAAGTAATGGGTGCACATGCAATTTTTAATACTTCTTCAACTTCATCCATTAAGTCAATTGGATCGCGAATATCACGGTCAATTTTATTCATGAAGGTAATAATTGGCGTATCACGTAGACGTGTTACTTCCATTAATTTTACAGTACGTGTTTCAACACCTTTAGCGGAGTCAATTACCATTAGGCAAGAATCCACAGCGGTTAGCGTACGATAAGTATCTTCCGAGAAATCTTCATGTCCAGGCGTATCAAGTAAGTTGATCAGGCAGTCACGGTATGGAAACTGCATTACCGATGTTGTTACCGAGATACCACGTTCTTTTTCCATTTCCATCCAGTCAGATTTAGCATGCTGACCTGATTTTTTACCTTTCACAGTACCGGCTTTTTGTAATGCGTTCCCGAATAATAATACTTTTTCGGTGATTGTTGTTTTACCGGCATCGGGATGCGAGATAATCGCAAAAGTACGTCTTTTCGACACCTCTTGCTCAAGAATGCTATTTGACATGAATGAGTCTTCTCATTGGGTTAAATCTAATGAGCGCTATTTTCGCTGAAATTACGATGAGACACAAGGAAGACCTGCAATTAATAGTTCGCTATATCACGTAATGCTTCATGCAATGTCGGGCTAAAAGAGGTCACGCCACCAATAGGCTTCACGCCTGCTCTCGCCAAGGTTTTTAAGGGTTGGAATTGCAGATCACAAAATATCACTTGAGTGTTGTAGATCTTACACTGATTAACAAATTGATCCATTGCTGCGAGTCCGCCAGCATCAAGTAACGGCACACCATCAAGGTAAAGAACTAAACCATCAACTTCCGTGGTTTTAACCGCTAATTCTGAAAAAACACGATCCGCAGCAGCAAAAAATAATGGCCCATTAATTTTAAATACGCGCCAACCAGCTGGAATATCGGCCGCTACGATGCGTTTATTATCGGTAATATCAGTCACTTTAACCATTTCAGCTATTTCTTTCATGAACAATACGGCCGCCAACAAAATACCCGCAGTAATAGCCAAAACCATATCGAACAGTATAGTAAACGAAAAACAAATAGCAAAAACCCAAAGATCACTTTTCGGCGCAGTCTTTAATAAATGTAATACTTTGCCCGCTTCACTCATATTCCAAGCGACAACTAATAATAACACCGCCATCGAAGGCATAGGTAAATAAGCTAATAATGGTGCAAATAACACTAAACTCGCCAACACAACTAAACCATGGATAACGGCTGATATCGGTGTTTGCGCGCCGGCTTTAACATTCGCAGCAGAACGTGCAATCGCCGCTGTTGCGGTAATACCACCAAAAAATGGCACCACGATATTACCAATACCTTGGCCGAGTAATTCACTATTTGCACTATGACGTTTACCTGTTATGCCATCAAGTACCACTGCACACAATAATGATTCAATCGCCCCTAACATGGCAATCGCAAACGCAGCAGGTAATAAATCAGACAGTAACGTCCAACTTAATACTAACGCTTGACCATTCGCTCCCGCTTGTAACCAAGGCCACTCGAAAGTAGGTAAGTAAGGCGGGATCCCTGCACCTTGACTGCCATCAGGCAATAAGTAATGAAAACGACTACCAATAGTCGCAATTTCCATTCCCATATTATTTAATACAAGTGCGAATAAACTGCCAAAAATAACGGCAGGTAGGTGTGCGGGAATAACGGTTTTAAATTTCGGCCAAATTAACATTATAACAAGCGTAAATATGGCAACCGTAAAACTGGGTAAGTGTAACTCAGGTAATGCACTCACTAATGATGCAAGTTTATCCCAATAGTGCTCAGGCAAGGTCTCAATCGATAGACCCAAAATATCGTTGAACTGTAATGTCGCAATTACGACAGCGATACCACCAGTAAAACCTAAGGTCACCGCTTCTGGGATATATTCAATAAAGCGGCCAAGACGTAATATCGCCATTATCACCAAGATCAATCCAGACATTATCGTCGCTAATAATAAGCCGCCAAAACCATATTGCTGAACAATTGGATACAAAATAACAACAAAAGCAGCGGTAGGACCTGAAATACTGTAGCGACTACCACCCGATATCGCAATAACAATGCCACCAATAATCGCAGTGTAAAGGCCATATTGAGGGGCTACACCACTGGCAATAGCAAGTGCCATCGCTAAGGGAATGGCAATAATACCAACGGTAATACCCGCTAATAAATCTTTTCCGAATTTAGTCGAGTCATAACCAGTGCGGTTAATCGACTCACGTAGTGCATGCGCAATACGTAACGAAAAAAGATGAGCCCTTTGCTGCATTCTATTGCCTTAAACTGTTAATTAGATCACGCAATTATAATCTTCTTTACAGCAGATACAATCAAGGTCACATCATTTATCAACAAAAAAGTTGTTAGCTTGATTCATATCAGAATTACCGACTAATTATCTTAATTTGCAGCTATGATCACATTAAAAATCCAATGTATACTTAAATAGTGAATAATAAGCGGTCTCGAACGCGGTATGACAAAGGTAAATAATGCAGTGATTAAGCGGATTAGGTTGCACAGCTTAACCGAGATCACTATTATGTTCATTAATCCATAAACCTATAATTAATTTGGAAGCAATGATGTTAGTACTAGGACACACAAACCCTGATTGTGACAGCTTAGCAGGCTCAATCTCTCTATCTGCATTTTTAACAAAACGCGATGGCAAAACAGCAACACCAATTATGCAAGGCGAACCGAATGCAGAAGGTCTTTTCCTGCTTGAACAAGCTGGACTAGCGTGCCCTGAAATACGTACATCAATTGCTGGTGAAGAAGTTTGGATCATTGATTACTCAGATTTCAACCAAGCACCAAAAGATGCGCGCCAAGCTACAATCCGCGGTATTGTCGATCACCACAAACTGGGTGACGTCGAAACTGACGAACAACTTGAAGCATGGATCTGGCCTTGTGGCTGTTCAAACACGATTGTTTATAGCATGTATAAGATCCACAACATCGAAATCGATCAGAAAGTAGCAGTGATGATGCTAGGTGCGATCTTAAGTGACACAGTACACTTCAACTCGCCAACATGTACGCAAATCGATATCGATGCAGCACACGAACTTGCTAAAATCGCTGGTATTGATGATATTGATGCATTCGTTACAGCACAATTTGCAGCGAAATCCGATATTGCAGCAGTGCCTTCTGAAGAACTAATCTTACGTGATCTTAAAGTTTATACCATTGGCAAAAAAGACTTCTCAATTGCACAAATTGAGATCACTAATGTTGACTCTGCACTAGCACGTAAAGAAGAACTACAAGCTGAGCTCGTTAAATACAAAGCTGAACACGGTTACCACACTGCATTAGTATTACTGACTGATATTACCAACCTAAACTCTATCGCTTTAATCGAAAGTGAAGAAGGTGAGTTAGTAGCAGAAACGCTAGGTGGTACATTCGTCGGTGAACTTATCGATCTACCCAATGTTGTAAGCCGTAAAAAACAAGTATTACCACCATTACAGGCTAAATTTAAGTAAGTCTTAATCGACCACTTATTATTTATAGTAAAAAACTGCTAGTATAAAGCTGTAAATGTGAATGCAAAAAGGGAGCTAATTAGCTCCCTTTTCTATTCATACAGAGCAATTATTTTTTATCGCTCTTATACATTTCATCAATCTCTTTCTTATATTCACTTTCAATCACTTTACGACGTAATTTCAGTGTCGGGGTTATCTCACCTTTTTTCATACAGAATTCACGACTAAGAAGTTTGAATTTTTTCACTTTTTCAAAGCTAGCTAACTCACTTTGTAAATCTTGCACTCGTTTCTCAAACATAGTGACAATATGACTATGCCGTAACAGTTCTGCTTTACTTGAGAATTTCAGGTTTATCGAGTTTGCATATTCTTCTAAAGCGTCAAATGATGGCACGATTAACGCGCTTACAAAATGGCGAGAATCCGCAACAATTGCGACTTGATCAATAAAGTGGTCTTTATTTAAGGTGCCTTCAACCAACTGCGGTGCGATATATTTACCATTCGATGTTTTCATTAGCTCTTTAATACGCTCAGTCATCACGACTTCACCATTCGCTAATATTTTACCCGCATCGCCGGTTTTCAACCAACCATCAATAAAGTTCTTTTCGGTTTCCTCAGGCATTTTGTAATAGCCCTTCATGATCGTATCACCACGCACTAATATTTCGTTATCAGCACCGATTTTCACTTCCATATCTGGCAGTGGTAGACCAATAGAACCAAAATCATAGCCGGTACCACGATGACAGCATACTGTCGCCGTTGTCTCTGTCATACCGTAACCAGCTTGCAGTTCAATTCCGATTGATTGGAAAAAAATATTGATGTCAGGATCAACTTTCGCACCGCCACAAGGTAAAAAACGTGTGTTACCACCAAGAATACCGCGCAATTTAGAAAAAATAAGCTTATCAGCGAGTTTATGCTGAATCGATAATACTAATGGTGGCTTCTGATTACTGTGAATAAGCTTGAAATGTGCTAAACCAACTTTAGTCGCCCAGCCAAACAACGCTTTTTTCACTGCAGATGCTGATTCTAATCGACTATGAATGGTACTGTATATTTTTTCATATAAGCGCGGTACAGCGACAAATAGCGTAGGTTTAACTTCTGCGATAACATCAATAATCAGTTTGGGATTTTCGAGATGCACATTTTTCGCACCACAATGCATCAGGTAAAAAGACCAACTACGCTCAAGCACATGGCTTAATGGTAAGAATGCAATTGAGGTATCGGTTTCCGAAACATCAATCATTTTATCATGACTACTGAATGCGGCTGCAAAGTTAGTGTAATCTAACATCACGCCTTTTGGCTGTCCTGTCGTACCCGACGTATAAATAAGGGTAACTAAGTCATCCATACTCGCATCAGTAAGTCGCTGTTTAAACTCAGCGTCAGCGGCTCCATTACCTTGCTGAATAAACTCAGAGAAGTACATCGTATTCGATGTGCCTTTTAAATCAATGGCATCCGTCAGCGCAACAACCAGCTTTAAGTCATTGCTTATTAACAGCTCAAGCGCTTTATCAAACTGCTCTTGTCCGCCAACGAATAAATAATCGATATCGGCATTATTAATAATATAGCGCGTTTGCTCTGTGGTATTAGTTGGATAAATAGGAACCGTAACACAACGTGCAGCTAGAATACCTAAATCAGCAAAACTCCACTCAGGGCGATTATTTGCAAAGATACCAACTTTAGTTTGAACGTCACAACCCAAAAATAGTAATGCTTTCGCAACGCGGTCCGAGTTATCAAGTAGCTCAGACCAAGTAATATCTTGCCATTCACCGTTTTCTTGGAAGCGAATTGCCGTAGTGGCTTTACGTGCTGCAAATTTAGATCTAAAACTGTTTACTAAGTGTTGGGTCATTAGTTACTCTGATTATCCATAAATAGAATTAACGCATAATATGTCACGGATAATAATCATTAATCAGGAATAAGTATACAAACAATAGGCTTCCCCGATGGTAAAAACAAGAAAGAATCACCCTGTCTTGTTTTAGACAATGTAGCACATCATAATGGCATCTTCTCTACCTGTTGCCGCAGGGTAATAGCCAAAACGACGATCTACTTCATTAAAACCAATATTTAAATACAACTGATAAGCTGCATTATTCGACTCACGAACTTCTAACCATAACTGAAACAGATCTTGCTGTTGGCATTGTTGGATAAGATGATTAATAAGTAGCTTGCCGTAACCCTTGCCTTGATGTGCAGGAGCAACCGCAATATTGAGCAAACTTCCTTCTCCAGCGACTTGACTCGCAAAGTAATAACCTAAAATTTGCTCATCTTTTATCAATACAAAATTAAAGTATCGAGCGCCGAAGTTACTGGCTAAGACTTTATCCGACCAAGGAAATGCATGGCTCGCAGTTTCAATTTTTTGGATTAAAGGTAAATGTTCAGGTGTTAGCGGAATGATTTTTGGCATTAAAGACTCGTTATTGCATATAACTGACGATTTGTTGCCAAAGCTGCTTTTTCGCTTGAGCAGAATGCAACAGTACATCTAAATGTGGTGATGATAGTTGCTGTTTTGCAGCAAGATTTGATTGTTTACAACCGATAGTCCAAATCCATTTTGGCGTTTGGTAATAATACTTTAACTCATCTTCAGTAATGATATGGCTTTGATTAAGTTCAAGCTGTAATGTACGCAAGATTTGTTTGATAAATTGATTATGTGGTGTAAGTTTATCATTGGCGATAATCAGAATTTGGCAATGTTTCGGTAATGGTTTTTTTTCAGCTTGGCTAGCAAGATGAGGAAACTGCTCAGGTTTATGACATTGCCATAATGTGATACCCATTTGCTGCAAGTAATAACGTGAAAAATTACTCATTGGATAACCATATCTGAAGATTTACAGAAGAAAGTGGCAGGGGTGGAGAGATTCGAACTCCCATCACGCGGATTTGGAATCCGCTGCTCTGCCGTTGGAGCTACACCCCTACAAGATGAACAGGATTATAACTTAATTTATCATTAAAGTTAAATCTGTTTCTTAGATTTGATAGTACTTATAAAATTGGCAGGGGTGGAGAGATTCGAACTCCCATCACGCGGATTTGGAATCCGCTGCTCTGCCGTTGGAGCTACACCCCTATTACTCTTTACCCAAGACTTCGTCTTGAATATCTATCCAAAGCGAGGCTTTGAATAAAATTTGGCGCTTGGCGATGCCCTACTCTCACATGGGGAGACCCCACACTACCAT
>NZ_LOCN01000003.1:0-151 GCF_001574435.1 Moritella sp. JT01 | reverse complement strand
CGGAATGGAGTCAGGTGGTACCGCAACACTATGGTCACCAAGCAAATCTGGTTTGCTTTTAAATTGTTTTTCGCTAGAAACTATAGTTTCTATGTAAATCTGAAAAGCTATAAATAAAGAAGTCTTTAAAACATAAAGTGTTCAATTCTAT
>NZ_LOCN01000029.1:445-24003 GCF_001574435.1 Moritella sp. JT01 | reverse complement strand
TCTAAGGAAAAGTACCTATTTAATTTAGAACGCACAATCTGAGTTTGCGACAGAACCGTTAACTGCATTAATGGCTGTGTTTTTGTTAGGGGAAAGTTTCACCCTTTACCATTTTCTAGGTATGTTAATGGTAATTGTTGCTATTGTCTGGTTAAGTGTTAGAAGATAGCCCCCTATCTCAATGTTAGTTGGGCATTTACGTCGTTGTTATCTGCAGAGGGTTGTATGGTTAAGGTTAAAGTTTGGGACGGATTTATTCGTGGTTATCACTGGTTACAAGTGAGTTTGCTATTTGCATTGTGGTACTGTGCTGATAATGGCGAAATGGAATGGCACTTTTTGTTTGGCTATGCACTACTGGGGCTTTGGATAACGCGTTTTATTTGGGGTTTTATTGGTAGTGATACTGCCAAGTTTAGTTACTTTATAAAAAGTCCAAAAGCGTTAATCGATTATCTTGGTGATAAAAATAAGTTTGATCGAGTTAAATTTGGTCATAATCCTGCTGGCGCATGTATGGTTATACTGTTTTTAGGCTTAATCATAACCCAGCTATTTACCGGACTTAGTGCCAGTGATGATATTTTGTCAGAAGGTCCCTTAGCGCAATATTTTGCAGCGGATACTGTTAGCTTTATGACATGGTTACATAGCGTGAATTTTGATGTATTACTTTGGGCAATAGGCTTACATGTCATTGCTATCGTCGCTTATAAACTCAAAAAACAGCCATTAGTGAAAGCGATGATAACAGGCGTAGCAGAGTATAAATTAGTGAGTTCGATTGCACAGCCAAAAATGATGAACGGTTTATTGGCTTGGGTTATCTACGTATGTATTGCTGGTGTCATTTGGTGGCAATGGGGACATGAAAATTTAGGTTACTTACTTTATTGATTGTAATAAAAGAGGGTTAGGACGTTAATATGAGTCGTTATACTTACGAATGAATATACCAACATTCTAAAATAAATCATAAAGTGGATTTTGCAGACATTAAGGTTAAATTTTTAATTTTAATGTCTTAATCTTTTAAGCGTGTAACAGTATTACACTCACTATCACCTCTATACTCACTCTCGTGCACAGCATTTACGTCTCATATGTTAATGTTAAATCAGCTTTATTTTCATGGAATAGAAATAAATGATAGATGAAATACAGTTTTACGAACCGAATGATGATTTCGGTTTTTTGTCAAATTTTGCGTTAGCCACCATTAAGGTTGATGGGGTTAAATGGCCGAGTAGCGAACATTATTATCAAGCGCAAAAATTCAATGATTTTCAATTACAAGATTTAATTCGTCAAGCACTGACACCAGATAAAGCCTTCAGTTTAAGCCGAGAGTATGCGCAATTTGTAAAATCGGATTGGATGGCAGTACGTGATAGTGTCATGCGTGATGTCGTGCTGAAAAAATTTAGTCAGAATCCATTTTATGCCTATCAACTTGTGGCAACGGGTGATCAAGTATTAACAGAGCATTCGCATAAAGATACTTATTGGGGGGACGGTGGTGATGGTAGCGGGCGTAATGAACTTGGTCGAATATTAATGGATGTACGTTGTGATTTAGCTCAGCAAGCACCTTATAATTTGATCACTTATGTTGATAGCGCAAAGTTACCGACCGAATTCGGCACGTTTCAGATGCATGGTTTTATTGAAAACGCGACAGGTAAAGAGCACTTAGCTTTAGTTTATGGTGAGCTTGATCCCAGTGAGCCTGTATTAACTCGTTTACATTCGGAATGTTTGACTGGTGATGCGTTATTCAGTGCGCGTTGCGATTGTGGCTTTCAGTTAGCAAAAGCCATGCAAAATATTGTCGCTAAAGGGAGTGGTGTGATTTTGTACTTACGCCAAGAAGGGCGCGGTATCGGTTTGTTAAATAAAATTAGAGCTTACCATCTACAAGATGATGGCGCGGATACAGTTGAAGCAAACGAACGTCTAGGGTTTGCGGCTGATATGCGAGATTATACTTTTTGCCAAGGTATGCTAGGTTACTTGAATATAAATTCAGTTAGTTTAATGACCAATAACCCGCGTAAGGTCAATGCGTTAATGAAAGCGGGTATCAATATTGCGGAACGCGTGCCGTTACAAGAAGGTCATAACCCGCATAATGCAGGTTACCTTAAAACTAAAGCTGACAAGCTAGGCCACATGTTTGAGTCTAGTTTTATTAACTAAATTGGATGAACCTGAATTGATTTTCAAGGGCGTAATACATACACCGATAACTAAGTTAGCGACTTATTTACCGGTGTAATAGTGTTAGATATAGCGATTAATAATTTCTGTTAGTGAACCTGAATCAGACATGTCGGATAATTTCTGGTTAATAAATGTTTGAATGTCTTTATCCATCTTTGGATCGAGCGCCAAGTAAATCGGGTAGTTTGGAATTAATGCTGAGAAGTCTTGTAACTTATATTGATTTAGATCTCGACCTTGTATTTTTAAGTTGTATTTAATGCGAGAGGTCATTTCCACAAACACAGCGTCTTGCGGTATTTTGTCTAAAATACGAAAGGCTGCAGCATAGTCTTTTACTCTTAATTCTGTAATTTGACCGCTATCAATTAAGGGTTGTAAGCTTGGATAATTAAAACCATACAGTAATACAAATACTTTATCGTTTATGTCTTTCAGATTGTGGTAAAAAAAGTCAGATTTAGCGTTGGTTAAGATACTATGGCGAACGGTATAAATCGGCATGTCAGATAAGTTTTCAGCTTGTATTCCGCCCCAATTAGGGCTGCCATAAGTTACCCAGTTTTTCTCTCTTCCGGCTTTTAATTCTGAAATCATACGGTTAAATGGATAGGTATGATAATTGACGATATAATGATCAACAAATATACGTGAGATGATATCTGAAACTATACCAGAATGTTTTTCACTACTTGTTGTTATTTGAAAAGGCATTGCTTGTTTGGCAATGACATAATAATTGATAGATTCTGCATTTGTAGCAAAGCTAGCGATACAAATCTGTAGAGTTAACATTATTGAAATAAACAGTTTCATTTTTACTTCCTTATAGTAGTAATTCCGTAGTAGTGTCTATCATTAGGTTAGTCGATTAGCAATAGGATGTGGGTTTAGGGATGAATAAAGCGACGCTGCATAAGAAAAAAATAGGTATTGCGAGGCAATTACTCGTATTAATTATACTTATCAGTTCTTTTTTTACATTACTCATTACAGGCTTGAATGTCTACCTTGATTATAAAGAAGATATATCAGGTATTGAGGCTCAGCTTGATCAAGTAAGGCAAAGTAATTTGTCCAGTTTAACGGCGAGCTTGTGGGTTGAAGATCGGGACCAATTAAAATTACAGGCTGAAGGGATAATGAAACTACCTAACGTTCATTACCTCGAAATTAAAGATGATAGCGGTACAATCCTTAGATTAGGAACACCATTATCGGAATATCAATATCAAGTGTCTTGGCCAATGCAGCAAGACTTTGGCAGTAAGACGTTTGATCTAGCCACTCTCAAGGTTCAGGCCAACCTCTATCCTATCTATAAAGGATTGTGGGATAAATTTATTTTCTTGTTATTGTCTCAGGCGGTACAAACCTTCATTGTGGCATTATTTATTCTTTTTGTTGTGTATAAAATAGTGGTAAGACCGTTAACTGAAATGTCGGACGCCGTGAGTAAGTTTGATAATGATCAGCTACCACAACCACTTGAATTAATGCCTCGTCCATTTGATGATGAGATCACTAATTTAACGGCAAGTTATAATGCTTCAATTATACGGATTCGTCATAACTATCATGAGCTGGAAGTTGCTAAGCATCAAGCTGAAGATGCTAATTTGAAGAAAAGTGAGTTTTTAGCAAATATGAGCCATGAGATCCGTACACCGATGAACGGTGTGATTGGTACCGCATCCTTATTACAAGACATGCCAATGGATAGTGAGCAGAAAGAGTTTGTTGATATGCTTTACTCTTCTTCGATTACGTTACTTGATTTAATTAACGATATTCTGGATTTCTCGAAAATTGAATCTGGGCAACTTGTGTTGGCCAAAAATCCACTGAATTTATTTGAATTGTGTAAAGAAATTGAAGCTAATTTTTCAATTGTAGCGGGACAGAAGCAAATTGCTTTAGTGTGTCATATTGATGAACAAGTACCAGATATGGTACTCGGTGATATCACGCAATTACGCCAAGTATTAAATAATCTTTTATCTAATGCGATCAAGTTTACCTCTAAGGGTTACGTGCATCTTAATATCAAGCTAATGGTACGTGAAGATAATAGTGCAGGGATCATGTTCCAAATTATTGATACTGGTATCGGTATTGCCGCTGAAAACCAACAAAAAATATTTGAGAAATTTCAACAAGCAGATGGCAGCACAACACGTAATTATGGTGGTACGGGATTAGGTTTAGCGATTTGCCGTAGTATTGTCCAATTAATGGACAGTGACATTATGGTTTACAGTAAGCCGGGTAAAGGCAGTCGATTTGAATTTACCGCTGAATTTGAATGTATTGATGAGCTTTTACACGGGAGGGATATAGAACAAAGCCTTGCTGGACTGTCAATATTACTTGTCGATGACAGTATGCTAAATATGCGTATTACCTCTGCGCAGTTGAAAAATTTTGGCGCGACATCTGTATCTTGCGATGACCCGTGTTTAACCAAAAAAATTGTGCTTGATGCCTTAGATAAAGGGAAACCATTTGATTTGGTTATTATTGATAAAATCATGCCCAATTTGGATGGTTTTACGGTGGCAAAACAATTACAAGATGAATTTGCGGAACTCACACCTCGCTTAATGATGATGTCTGCAGAAGCGAAAATCGGTGATGATGTATTAGCCAAACAATTTGGTATAAAAGCTTTTTTAAGTCGTCCTTATAAAGCCGATACATTAAAAAATGTGGTCCTTAAAACCATGCTCAATGAGGACGCAGAACAAAATGAAAAGGTTGTAGAACAAACGGCCGCCAGCGATGTAATGAAAGTGCTTTTGGTTGAAGATACATTTATCAACCAGAAAGTGACTCAGATGATGTTACAAAAGCTCGGTATTAAGGTCACGATTGCCGATAACGGCCAAATTGCGGTCGATTTATGTAAAGAGCAAACATTCAATTTAATATTGATGGATTGCCAGATGCCGGTGCTTGATGGCTTTGAGGCAACAAAGATTATTCGAGAAAGTGAAACTGTTGATCAGCATATTCCGATCGTGGCATTAACCGCCAATGTATTACAAACAGAAAAAGATAAATGTTTTATCGCTGGAATGGATGATTTCATAGCGAAACCAGTGAGTAAGCAAGTATTAACGTTAATGTTACAAAAACATTTATCGCCTTGGTTAGCGAATGCACCACAGAGACAAATCGCCAGGGGGTGATAATTAATGTTTGGTGTGCACTGATGCTCTAAAATAAAGAAAGGCGAACAAATACATTTGTTCGCCTTTCTTTATGATATTCGTTATTACTTAAGTTTATAATCGCTATGGCAAGACTTACAGTTTTTCGCTGTTTGACCAAATGCCTTTTTGATTTGACCTCGATTACCTTTTTTTGCAACCGTCGCTAAGTGCTGAGCGTCTTTACTAAACTGACTAAATTTAGCGGCAAAGCCATCTGCATCTGTCCAGATTGCTGCTTTCGCTTTAGTGTCACCAGTTTGGCTATCGCTGGCACTAAAACCGTGCTGAGCCATTGGAATCAATTGTGCTAACTGTTTAGAACTCAGTTGGAATTGGGCATCATTCCATTCTTTTTTACCTTTAACCATATCAGCCATGTCAGAAAAGTTAATAGCGATCATCGTTAATGCCGATTGACGATATTTAATATCGGTTTCAGGTTTATCAAACGTTGCCGCTTGTGCCGTCGTGAACATCATTAGCGATGTAAGTCCGGCTAACTTTAGTGTTTTGCTCCAGAACATATTGCTTCCTTATTTATATTGTTAAGGTCATTGCTCAATAACCTATTATTATGTACTTGATGGTACCTCATTTTCAGGCATGGTAAAATGTGATGCATTGCATTATTTATCAAAAGATTGTGTGTTAAATTAACTACCTTACCTCGACAGTATTAAATAGCTAAGGAAAGCATAATGCGAGAAGGTCATCTCATGGAAAACTCACTCTTATCAGGGTGTCATATTGGCATACCATCAGTCGTGTTTTTAACGTTTTTACTTTCTTTACTCTCCCCTGCAAGCCAAGCGAGTCAGCTTCGAGTCACACTCTCGGTTTCAGATTCTGGCATGGTGGTCGAACACGTTCAATCAGGGTTACAATCGGAGTTAACTCGACAAGGTTATGTTGTTGGTACGAACCTGACGTGGATGGATGAAAGTCAGGCGCAGTTATCAGATGTTAATATGACTATTTCGATGTCACAGAGTACGCCTTTTATTACCTTGGTTAGCCAGCAAGGTGTATCTACCGATATTTACCTTGATAAAAGTAGTATGGATGAAAATCATCATGATGAGTTAATAGATCATTATGATGTTAACTTTATTAAAAAATTATTGCCGGGTATTAATACATTAGGTGTCATTATTGATAATAACTCGACTGATACCTTTAACGTATCGCAATTTTTAGCACAGCAAAAACAAAACGGTGTACAGGTTATTTACTCCTATATTGATAGGAGTGCTGAACTTAGAACTTCAGCTCGAGTACTCGCACAACAAGTTGATGCGATATATTTGCCCCATCATATTACTGATATGCCTGACCTAAACTACGTTGTAATAGTAGCAGAACGGAATGACGTTGCATTGATAGGTGAGGACCATAGTAGTATCAACAAAGGTGTTTTTGCTGTCTATAACATCGATTATGTACAAATAGGTCGGGATACCGCTGATTTATTAGTTCGCTTAGCTGAAGGTGAGCAAAACTTACACACCGATAATTATCTTGTTCAACCTGTACTTTCCATTAATTTGGATGCTGCTGCCAGAATGGGTATTGAGTTGTCTGGTGAAGTGATTGATAAAGCTAAGTATATTATCGAGTAGCAGACGTGTTGATTGACTTAAATAGCGGTGTTACTAACTCTTTTTAACTATATTTAGGTCAATTTTCGTAATTATATTCAATTTATTTTTAATTAATTCCTATTTCTGCTTGAAGCCTCTCATTTTGTCCCCATATTTATTTTCAATCGCAGAGATAACCTTGCAAGGTGCGGGTTGTCAGTGATGGACAAAGTATTTTAATTGATTTGAAATTACTTTAACCGTCACCATTTATTCTGTATCAAATTTGTAAATGAAAGTCTTTATTGGAGAATTACGATTATGGGTAGAATCATTGGTATCGATTTAGGTACAACGAACTCTTGTGTATCAATCTTAGATGGCGACACTGCTCGCATAATCGAGAATGCTGAAGGTGATCGTACTACTCCGTCAATCATCGCTTATAGCGCAGATGGTGAAACGTTAGTTGGTCAGCCTGCAAAACGCCAAGCTGTAACTAACCCTGAAAACACGTTGTTTGCAATCAAACGTATGATCGGCCGTCGTTTTGAAGATGAAGAGATCCAACGTGATATCAAAATCATGCCTTTCAAAATTGTGAAAGCTGACAATGGTGATGCATGGGTTGAAGTTAAAGGCGAAAAGATGGCTCCGCCACAAATTTCTGCTGAAGTTTTGAAAAAAATGAAGAAAACTGCTGAAGACTACTTAGGTGAAGAAGTAACTGAAGCCGTAATTACTGTACCTGCATACTTTAACGATTCACAACGTCAAGCAACGAAAGATGCTGGCCGTATTGCTGGTCTTGATGTTAAACGTATCATCAATGAACCAACTGCAGCTGCATTCGCTTATGGTGTAAACACAGCTAAAGGCGACAGCATCGTAGCTGTATATGACCTTGGTGGTGGTACATTCGATATCTCTATCATCGAAATCGATGAAGTTGATGGCGAGAAAACGTTTGAAGTATTAGCGACTAACGGTGATACGCATTTAGGTGGTGAAGATTTCGATACACGTCTAATCAACTACCTAGTAGCAGAATTCAAAAAAGAACAAAACTTTGACCTAACAAACGATCCGCTAGCAATGCAACGTCTAAAAGAAGCTGCAGAAAAAGCGAAGATCGAACTATCTTCAACACAACAAACAGATGTAAACCTACCTTACATCACTGCTGATGCAACAGGTCCTAAACATTTAAACATCAAAGTGACACGTGCTAAATTAGAATCTCTAGTTGAAGATCTAGTTAAAGCAACGATGGAACCACTACGTATTGCATTACAAGATTCAGACCTAGCTGTTGGCGACATTAACGACATCATCCTAGTTGGTGGTCAAACTCGTATGCCTATGGTTCAAGCGGCTGTTACTGAGTTCTTCGGTAAAGAAGCACGTAAAGACGTTAACCCTGATGAAGCTGTCGCGATGGGCGCAGCGATTCAAGGTGCAGTACTTTCTGGTGACAAAACAGACGTACTTCTTCTAGACGTTACACCTCTATCTCTGGGTATTGAGACTATGGGTGGTGTTATGACTAAGCTTATCGAGAAAAATACAACTATCCCGACTAAAGCGTCACAAACATTCTCTACTGCAGAAGATAATCAATCAGCGGTAACCGTTCACGCAATCCAAGGTGAGCGTAAACGTGCTGCAGACAACAACTCTCTAGGTCAATTTAACCTAGAAGGTATTCGTCCAGCACAACGTGGTATTCCACAAATCGAAGTTTCATTCGATATTGATGCGGATGGTATCTTACACGTATCTGCAACTGATAAAGATACGGGTAAAGAACAAAAAATTACAATCCAAGCATCGTCTGGTCTTTCGGAAGAAGAAGTAGATGCAATGGTACGTGATGCTGAAGCAAACTCTGCTGAAGATGCTAAATTCGAAGAGCTAGTACAAGCACGTAACCAAGCTGATGCAATGGTTCACGGTACGCGTAAGCAAATTGAAGAAGCTGGCGAAGCACTACCTGCTGATGAAAAAGAAAAAATTGAAGCAGCAATTGTTGAGCTAGAAGCAGCAATTAAAGGCGACGACAAAGAAGCGATTGAAGCGAAAACTCAAACGTTGATGGAAGCGGCTCAAAAATTGATGGAAATTGCTCAACAGCAAGCTCAAGCACAACAAGCTGGCCCAGAAGCCGGTGCAGAACAGCCAAAAGAGAAAGACGTAACTGGTGATGTTGTTGACGCTGAGTTCGAAGAAGTGAAAGAAGACAAAAAATAATAACGCCTAAGTTATTAGTTTTTAAATAGCAAAGGCGTTGGTGCTTCACCAACGCCTTTCGTGTATCTAAATTATTTAAATTTAAGCTGATTATTATGTCAAAACGCGATTATTACGAAGTGCTAGGTGTATCACGCGACGCTAGCGAAAAAGATGTTAAAAAGGCCTATAAACGCCTTGCAATGAAATATCACCCTGATCGAACTAAGGGTGATAAAGCGATGGAAGAGCAATTTAAAGAAGTTAAAGAAGCTTATGAAGTGCTAAATGATGCACAGAAAAAAGCGGCTTATGACCAATATGGACATGCAGGTGTAAATCAACAAGGCGGACACGGTGGTCAAGGTGACTTCGGTGATATCTTTGGCGATGTATTTGGTGACATCTTTGGTGGCGGTGGCGGCGGTCGTGGTCGTCAACAACGTGCTGCACGTGGTAGTGATCTGCGTTATAACATGGAACTTACCCTTGAAGAAGCGGTTCGTGGTGTAAGTAAAACGATCCGTATTCCAAGCCAATGTCATTGTGAAGTATGTAATGGTTCTGGTGCTAAATCAGGTACTAAAGCAACAACTTGTAGTACGTGTCATGGCCAAGGCCAAGTGCAAATGCGTCAAGGTTTCTTTGCAGTAAACCAAGCATGCCCAACCTGTCATGGTAAAGGTAAAATCATTAAAGATCCTTGCCGTAAATGCCATGGTGAAGGTCGTTACGAACGTAGCAAAGATCTAAAAGTAACAATTCCGGCTGGTGTTGATACTGGCGATCGTATTCGCTTAACTGGCGAAGGTGAAGCGGGTGATATGGGCGCCGGATCAGGTGATCTGTATGTGCAAGTCAGTGTGCGTCAACATGCTATTTTTGAGCGTGACGGCAGCAACCTGTACTGTGAAGTGCCAATTAGCTTTGCTCATGCCGCTATCGGTGGCGAAATTGAGGTTCCGACCTTAGACGGTCGCGTTAAATTAAAAGTACCAGCTGAAACTCAAACTGGTCGTATGTTCCGTTTACGCGGTAAAGGCGTGAAATCAGTACGTGGCGGTGCGACGGGTGATCTACTGTGTAAAGTAACACTTGAAACGCCGGTTAAGCTAAACGCTGAGCAGAAAGAGTTGTTACAGCAGTTTGAAGCATCATTAAACAGTGCGTCGGCAAAGAAACATAAGCCTAAGTCAGAAGGTTTCTTTGACGGTGTTAAAAGCTTCTTTGATGATTTAACGAAGTAACTAAACTAGAGTATAACGTTTAGTCATTCTTAAGCCGCAATTATTATTGCGGCTTTATTTTATCACCTTATTATTATTTTGCTAGTCTCGACTCAATCGCTCTTGATAGCATAAGCACTGCGTAAAAATGCTTGGGTTAGCTGCTGATATATTGTGTCTATACTTGGGCGCTCTTGAATATGTTCAAACAAACAAGTGTGCGCACTCGCCTTCACTAATGGTGCTTTTCCTAGGATGCCATAACAAAGATTGACTGGTTTAATTAATTCATCGAGCAGTACATCAATTAATATAAATGCTTGCGCCAGAACGATCTTACGGCCGCCTTTTTTTAATATGACACGCTGCGCAGTACCAACAATTTTTCGGCCATTAATATTTAAGTTGTAATCACCATCGCAATAAGAGAAGGGGGTTGCAGCCGTTCCACTTTCTAATCCATATTGGGAAAAAAAGTCCTTTAGCACAGAACACAGGCTTTCATAAGCAGTAACCGTGGAATAAGGTGTTTTTTCTGGCCAAATATAGATGTGGGATAAGTTGATGATACCGGGGGATTGAGGAACTGGCGCGCCTCCTGTTTGTCTCGATAATACCTGCCAATATTGTTCTGCGAGCGCTTGTTTTAGCGTACTCGATTCAGGCCATTTATTCCCTGCCGGTAATACCAGTGTTGGTGTCTTTGCTTGCCATAACATTAAGCATTGTTCTAATTCATCCTGCTTTATTTGGGTAATTAACTGTGCTTCTTTAGCGAAAGCATTATCGATATTGATACTGTTAAAACGGATGAATTTATTTTTAGGTGGCGGCATTTCAAAGTCTATAGTTTGGGCAGTTGCTGTTACTTTAAGCTTTATCTCCTGTAACTACAAACCCTTAAGTTGGCGCGATATCGATTAACGGTTCTTGATTTCATTTTGTTATCCAGTGTTTCTGGTTACAGGAGATATAATAAATTGTTGATGTGTGATTGATTATATAGATATAACGCTGCCTATTCGTATGAAATTGATTACACTTTCATTATGTATTGGAAAATACTATATCATCAATTATTTAGCTGTTATTTAACGGTTATGGGGGTTAAATGTATTACGGTTTTGACATTGGCGGTACCAAGATAGAATTTTCGGTATATAACACCGCACTTGAATGTGTTTTTAATGAGCGGATCCCCGCACCTACCGAAGATTATGAAGAACTACTAGATGCACTCGATACTTTTATTTTTAAAGCAGATAAGAAATTCGATTGCAAAGGACTCGTCGGGATTGGTTATCCTGGGGTAATGGATCCTGACACGAATACATTAATTTGCTCTAACTTACCTAGCTTACATGGGCAGAATTTGCAGTCTGATTTACAGAAACGCATTAGTCGTGATGTAAAAGTGCAAAATGACGCTAATTGCTTCGCGCTATCGGAATGTTATAAAGGAGCGGCTGAAGATGCAGAAATTGCTATTGCAGTGACTTTAGGTACCGGCTTAGGTGGTGCGATCTGCATTAATAAAACCATCTTGTCAGGGCACAATTTTGGTGCTGGTGAATTTGGTCATATGGCGATCCCGGGTACGATGTTGCAGCGTTATCCTGAATTACCTGTCACCCACTGTGGTTGTGGTGGTCATTCTTGTTTGGAAACCTATTGTTCAGGCACTGGCCTTGCTGCGTTATACAAGCATTACAAAATACATATGAATGGCTCGTGTGATGAAGAACAGGCGTTAAAGGGTCCCGATATTATTGCGGCTTACGAAGCTAATGAAATGGTTGCCGTTAAAACGGTGACTGTGTTTTTAGATATTTTAGCCGCTGCGTTAGGCAGTCTCATTATGATCCTTGATCCTAATGTCGTGGTATTCGGTGGTGGTTTAGCCCGTTTTGAAGCGTTGTATTCTAAACTACCTGAAAAAATAGCCGCTTATGTATTTAGTAATATGAAGTTACCTGCATTAAAACAAGCTAAATTTGGTGGTGAAGGTGGCGTGCGTGGTGCGGCACTGTTGAATTATAAATAAGCCTTTTAGCGTTTATTAAATGCTAAATATTGTTTAAGGGATAAAATTTTATTAATTCCCTTGTTTTTAAATAAATCGCCCATATCTAGTTATTTAAGCAACACAGTCACTGTGTTTATCATTAAGAATTATGGAAGTTTAATTATGTCTGAATTTGCAACAAGTGAACAAAAAGGTAGTTACGGTATTGGTCTACAAATGGGTCAACAGCTTGCTGCTAACCCATTCGAAGGTCTAGAAATTTCAGCGGTTCAAGCTGGTCTTGCTGATGCGTTCGCTGGTGTAGAGAGCAAAGTTAGCAATGAAGAGCTAAACGATGCTTTCAAACTGATCCATGAGAAATTAGAAGCTGAAAAAGCTGAAAAATCTAAAGTTTTCGCTGCTGAAGGTGAAAAGTTCTTAGCTGAAAATGCAGAACGTGAAGAAGTAACTGTAACTGAATCTGGTCTACAGTACGAAGTTATCGCACGTGGTGACATCGAGCAAAAACCAACTGCAGACTCTACAGTACGTGTTCACTACCATGGCATGCTAACTGACGGTACTGTATTTGACAGCTCTGTTGAACGTGATCAACCTGCAGAGTTCCCAGTTGGCGGCGTTATCGCTGGTTGGACTGAAGCACTACAACTAATGAACGTTGGTGATAAATTCAAACTATCTATCCCACACAACCTTGCTTATGGCGAACAGGGCGCAGGCGCTGCAATCGGTCCATTCCAAGCGCTAGTATTTGAAGTAGAACTATTAGACATCATCTAATTAGTCCTATTACAGACTAGTGAAACGTCTTGTTCATAGCGATATGAGTAAGGCGTTTTTTTATGTCTAAAATATGCTTTTAGTTCATTCGTTGGTGTTACGTCTTCATTAATTTCGTTATTTCTTTAGTCGTGAAACCTTAAATTGGCACTACCTATAAAGGGATAAATTAGTGGTGTGGCTGATATAGTTGCTGCTGAGCCATTATTATTTAGGTAAGATGATTTTTGATTTAGATCAATTGATGGATAATGAATAATGGCAACATATAACGATTTTAACTGGAAATATGCATTAGTATTTTTAATTGTGTTTCTAACAATACCGACGATGCACCTATGGGCTGGCCTATTTGGTATCTTCGGTTGATTGCTAATATTCAGCATAATAAAACCCGCATTCTAGCAGTTAGAATAGCGGGTTTTTTTATGCCTAAAATAGAGGTTAGCAATCCAGTAAATAGCCGAATATTTATTTAATGTAATTGGTATAAGTTAGCATTGTTGATGTGTTTCTAGGAGTGCTATCATCAGAGTACTTTAACTATTTGATTAATGATAAACACAGGGAGAAGTCTAGATGGGACAAGCAGTAAGAATCGCGGTGATGGGTTGTAATGGTCGCATGGGCCGTACGATTTTAGAAGCCATTCAAGATAGTGATGGCGCAGCCGTTGTTGGTGCAGCAATCGAACGTCCTGAGTGTAACTTCTTAGGCGCAGATGTTGGCGAGTTAGCGGGTCTAGGCTCACTGGGTGTTAAAGTCGTAAGCAGCCTTGCTGACGTGGCGAATGATTTTGATGTTATTGTCGACTTTACTGTGCCAGAAGCAACGTTGCAGCATCTTGAGTTTGCGGTTGCGAATAATAAAAAAATAGTGATTGGTACAACGGGTTTTAGTGACGAACAAAAACAACTGATTCATGATGCCGGTAAGTCGACAGGTGTGGTATTTGCGCCAAACATGAGTGTTGGTGTTAATGTGATGTTTAAACTGTTAGAAATGGCGGCCAAGGTCATGGGTGACTACACTGACATTGAGATCATTGAAGGTCATCACCGTTATAAAGTGGATGCACCGTCTGGTACTGCATTGGGTATGGGCGAAGTAATTGCTAATACATTAGGTCGTGACTTGAAAAAAGTGGCTGTGTATGGCCGTGAAGGTAATACCGGTGAGCGTGATCGCGAAACTATTGGTTTTTCTACTATTCGCGCGGGTGACTTAGTGGGTGAACATACCGCTATGTTTGCTGATATCGGCGAACGCATTGAAATTACACATAAAGCATCGAGCCGTATGACATTTGCAAAAGGTGCTATACGTGCATCAACTTGGGTGTTTTCCCAAGAGCAGGGCTTGTATACAATGCAAGATGTGCTTGATCTTAAATCTTAAATTCAAAACCGTAAAATAAAACAGTTGCGTAACATTTGTTTTTTCTGTATTATGCGCGGAATTTGCCAAAATTTAGTAATTCAGAGGTTGTTTTTTTAGTCTCGAATTACTATGCTGTGTGACAGCCTGGGGTAAATAGTTGATTTATTTTATTATTTTTCTATCTATTTTTTGGAGGTTGTCTTGAGTAATATCGCCTTGTTGGTGTTGGAAGACGGAACAGTATTCCGTGGTGTGTCTATCGGTGCAGAAGGTCATTCGGTAGGTGAAGTCGTTTTTAATACTTCAATGACTGGTTATCAAGAAATCTTAACCGATCCTTCCTATTCTCGCCAAATCGTTACTCTTACTTACCCACATATCGGAAACACCGGTACAAATGATGAAGATGCAGAATCTTCAGAAGTTCATGCTTGTGGACTAATCATTCGAGATCTTCCTTTAGTTACTTCTAATTTCCGTAATCAACAATCACTTACTGATTATCTAAAAGAACGTAATGTTGTTGGTATCGCTGATATTGATACCCGTAAACTTACACGTATTTTACGTGAAAAGGGTGCGCAAGCGGGTTGTATCATCGCAGGTGACAACCTAGATGAAGCGAAAGCATTAGAACTTGCTAAAGCTTTCCCAGGCTTAAAAGGCATGGACCTAGCGAAAGAAGTGACTGTAAAAGAGTCGTATGAATGGAACCAAGGTAGCTGGACATTAATGGGTGGTTTACCTGCTGATGCTACAGACTCTCGCTTCCACGTCGTTGCTTATGATTATGGTGTTAAGCGAAATATCTTACGTATGTTAGTTGACCGTGGTTGCCGTATTACGGTTGTGCCTGCGCAAACAACTGCGAAAGAAGTATTAGCGTTAAATCCAGATGGTGTTTTCTTATCAAACGGCCCCGGTGATCCAGAACCGTGTGATTATGCAATCGCAGCAATTAAAGAAATTTTAACTACAGATATTCCTGTATTTGGTATTTGTTTAGGTCACCAATTACTTGCATTAGCAAGTGGTGCTAAAACATTAAAAATGAAGTTCGGTCATCATGGTGCTAACCACCCTGTAAAAGACTTGGAGCGTGGCGTAGTGATGATTACGGCGCAGAACCATGGTTTCGCAGTAGATCAAACAACGTTACCGGAAAATCTAGTAATGACGCACAAATCATTATTTGATGACTCTTTACAAGGTCTTCATCGTACTGATAAACCGGCATTTAGCTTCCAGGGTCACCCTGAAGCAAGTCCTGGTCCACACGATGCAGCTCCACTTTTCAATCACTTTATAGAGTTGATGGAAAAGAGTATGGAAAAAAGCAAAGCCTAAGCCTGATACCTAGTAGAGAATTGAACTATGCCAAAACGTAATGATATAAAAAGTATTCTAATCTTGGGCGCAGGTCCTATCGTAATTGGTCAAGCGTGTGAGTTTGACTATTCCGGTGCTCAAGCTTGTAAAGCACTTCGTGAAGAAGGCTACCGAGTTATTCTAGTTAACTCAAACCCAGCTACCATTATGACTGACCCAGAAATGGCGGACGCGACTTACATCGAGCCGATCCATTGGGAAGTTGTACGTAACATCATTGAAAAAGAGCGTCCAGATGCGATCTTACCAACAATGGGTGGTCAAACAGCATTAAACTGTGCACTTGAGCTAGACAGCAAAGGTGTTTTAGCAGAGTTTAACGTTGAACTGATTGGCGCAACAGCTGACGCAATCGACAAAGCGGAAGACCGTAGCCGTTTTGATAAAGCCATGAAAGCCATTGGTCTTGAAACACCACGAGCTGGTATTGCACATACAATCGAAGAAGCGAAAGGCGTGCTAGCTGAAGTTGGCTTCCCGTGTATTATTCGTCCATCATTCACTATGGGTGGTTCGGGTGGCGGTATTGCTTACAACATGGAAGAGTTTGAAGACATTTGTACGTTAGGTTTAGACCTTTCTCCAACAACTGAACTATTGATCGATGAATCATTAATCGGTTGGAAAGAGTACGAAACTGAAGTTGTACGTGATAAAAACGACAACTGTATCATCGTCTGTACAATTGAAAACATTGACCCAATGGGCATCCACACGGGTGACTCAATCACGGTTGCACCAGCACAAACACTCACGGATAAAGAATACCAGATCATGCGTAATGCATCGATGGCTGTTCTACGTGAAATTGGTGTAGAAACTGGTGGTTCAAACGTACAGTTTGGTATCAACCCTGTTGATGGCCGTATGGTTATCATCGAGATGAACCCACGTGTATCTCGTTCATCTGCACTTGCATCAAAAGCAACGGGTTTCCCAATTGCTCGAATTGCGGCGAAACTAGCGGTAGGTTACACGTTAGACGAACTATCTAATGATATTACGGGTGGTGCAACGCCAGCATCATTTGAACCAACACTGGATTACGTGGTAACTAAGATGCCACGCTTTAACTTCGAAAAATTTGCCGGTGCTAATGACCGTCTAACTACCCAGATGAAATCTGTGGGTGAAGTCATGGCGATTGGTCGTAATTTCCAAGAATCAATGCAAAAAGCAATACGTGGCCTGGAAATCGGTAAGAACGGTTTTGATCCAGAAGTGAACTTAACGGATGAGTCTGCAGCAGCTAAGATCCGTCAAGAGCTAACAGAAGCGGGCGCTGAGCGTATCTTCTATATTGCAGATGCTTTCCGTATGGGCATGTCAACAGATGAGATCTATGCGATCACATGTATTGACCCTTGGTTCCTCGTGCAAATCGAAGACATTGTTAACGCTGAAAAAAACGTGAGCAAAATCGGTTTAGCGGGTCTAAACGAAACGTCATTACGTCAACTTAAGCGTAAAGGTTTCTCTGATTTACGTCTGTCTAAACTGGCCGGTGTAAGCGAAAATGAAATCCGTAAATTACGTCATCGTTTAGAGATTTTTCCGGTTTACAAACGTGTTGATACCTGTGCCGCTGAATTCTCAAGTGACACCGCTTACATGTATTCTACTTACGATGAAGAATGCGAAGCAAACCCAACAGATAACGATAAGATCATGATCATCGGTGGCGGTCCTAACCGTATTGGTCAAGGTATCGAATTCGATTACTGCTGTGTACACGCGGCACTAGCGATGCGTGAAGACGGTTACGAAACTATCATGGTTAACTGTAACCCTGAAACGGTTTCAACTGATTACGATACATCTGATCGTCTATACTTCGAACCTATTACACTAGAAGATGTATTAGAAATCGTCCGTATTGAAAAACCGAAAGGCGTGATCGTTCAGTACGGTGGTCAAACACCCCTTAAACTAGCGCGTGAATTAGAAGCAGCTGGCGTACCAATCATAGGTACATCACCGGATGCGATTGACCGTTCTGAAGATCGTGAACGCTTCCAACAAGCGGTTGACCGTTTAGGTTTATTACAGCCTGATAATGCGACGGTAACAACGACAGAACAAGCGGTTATTTCTGCTGAAGGTATCGGTTATCCGTTAGTTGTTCGTCCATCATATGTACTTGGTGGCCGTGCAATGGAAATTGTATATGACGAAATCGATTTACGTCGTTACTTCAAAGAAGCGGTCAGTGTTTCTAACGAATCAC
This sequence comes from Moritella sp. JT01, assembly GCF_001574435.1. GTDB lineage: Bacteria > Pseudomonadota > Gammaproteobacteria > Enterobacterales > Moritellaceae > Moritella. Next base: position 5,728 of record NZ_LOCN01000029.1, on the reverse strand, counting down.
CCGTATTACTGGACCGTTTCCTAGATAACGCTATCGAGCTTGACGTTGATGCTATCTGTGACGGTAAAGATGTTGTTATTGGCGGCATCATGGAGCACATCGAACAAGCAGGTGTTCACTCAGGTGACTCAGGTTGTTCATTACCTCCTCATTCATTAAGTCCTGAAATTCTTGATGTTATGCGCGACCAAGTACGTGCACTCGCATTAGAGTTAGGTGTTATTGGTCTAATGAATACCCAGTTCGCTGTGAAAGATAATGAAGTTTATCTTATTGAAGTAAACCCACGTGCTGCACGTACTATTCCTTTTGTTTCAAAAGCAACGGGTGTACAACTTGCGAAAATTGCTGCACGTGTAATGGCGGGTCAAACGTTAGCTGAACTTGGTTTCACTGAAGAAGTTATCCCACCATATTACTCGGTGAAAGAAGTGGTATTACCATTCTCTAAATTCCCAGGTGCTGATCCGTTATTAGGCCCTGAAATGCGCTCTACTGGTGAAGTAATGGGTGTCGGTGATACCTTTGCTGAAGCTTATGCTAAAGCACAGCTTGGTGCTTCTGCTGAAGTGGCTAAGAGTGGTCGTGCGCTTATTTCTGTTCGTAACGGTGATAAAGCCCGCGCAGCTGAATTAGCTAAACAGTTAATTGAACTTGGTTTTGAGATTGATGCGACTCACGGTACTGCCGTTGCGCTAGGTGAAGAAGGCATTAATCTTCGTCTAGTAAACAAGGTGCATGAAGGTCGTCCTCATATTCTTGACCGTATCAAAAATGGCGAATACAGCTACATCATTAATACGACTGAAGGTCGTGTTGCGATTGAAGATTCTCGTCAACTACGTGCAGCGGCTTTACGTTATAAAGTTAACTACACAACAACAATGAATGCTGCATTTGCAACGTGCCAAGCGCACTCTGCGGATGACCGTGGTACAGTTCGCTCAATACAAGAGCTACATACTCGTATTAAGTAATTACTTAATCAGTATTTATAGTTAATAAAAAACCTCGCTACTTAGTTGCATCTAGTAACAACAAGTAGCGAGGTTTTTTTATATCTGCAATTTTTATATTTATACCGTTATAGTTCAAATTCCAACTCAATGAATGTGCAGCCCTTCGCACAACTTACCCCTGTTTTAGAGTCATCATTTTTGTTCTTTGGTGGTAATAACGTTAATGCTTGCTGACAAACTGGGCATAAAACAGTTTTTCCAAGACATACTTTTTTGATGGTATTTCGCTGTTCATGGAACGATTTTGAACTGCTTTTGTTGATTTCTGAAAAATCTATTTTTAACATAATAACTCTTTAATTTTGCGTGCTTTTTATTTATTGTGATCGGTATAATTACACCTGTTGTTTACTCGTTCATGGCACTGAGTGTAATCAAAGCGAACAAGTAATCAGTGTGGGCATACTCAATAATTACGGAACATTTTACCTGTTTATTGGAAAAAAAGTATCAGCGATTGCATTTTATTCTAAGGTTAGTGCCATCATGCTATCAAGGTAAATAAATCTAACGATGACGAAACAATGTAAATGTAAGTTACAAGGACTAACTTTAATCGAATTACTTGTAGCGCTGGCAATACTGATTATATTGATGGCGAGTAGTGCGCCTTCATATCGTGCATTGGTGGATAAAAATAAAATATGTCATCTCACAAGACAATTAGTTGAAGCGTTAAATGTCACTCGACAATTATCAATAGTGCGGGAGTTACCACATTATTTTAATGTGCAGGTAAACAACTCACTTATTACTGCCGTTGAATTATGCTGGGTCATCAGTCAATTAGAAAACTGCGATTGTTTTACATCGAGCGCGTTATGTCAGTCTAAATATGGCCAAGTTAGCGCCGTGAAAAGTGGTATTGAGCTCTCAACTAATCGACCTAATTTATCTTTTTCACCGTTATTTGGTATGACTAATGGTGCCACCTATCAACTTTCATTAGGTCGTTTTTCCACTAAGATAATTGTGAGTACTCAGGGACGTATTCGAGTTTGCATGGTTCGTGGAGAGAGTGCTATTTATGCACCTTGTTAAATCATTATTACCTTACCGCGTTCATCACGCTGGATTTGTGCTAATCGAAACAATGATTTCGATTGTATTAGTCGGCGTTATCTCGATTGGATTTTATAGTTTATTCGCTACACATGAAGTGCAAAAGAATCGGGCTGAACAATATTATCTTGTGCAGCAGGAAGCTAAAAATATATTGATTATTATGCAGCGAGAGCTAAACCGAGCGGGTTATAACCTCAATAGCGAAGCGGCGAACCCTTTTATTTATAGTCATGACCAAGTGTATAATTTGAACGCCAGAAAAGATTGTATTTTGTACCGCTATGATCGTAATGAAGATGGTATTTTTAGTGGTGAAAACTTTGGATTTAGGCTACACAATGGTGGGATACAACGGCGTAAAGGCAGTGAGGTTAGTTGTGAGGGTGGCTTAGGTTGGGAGATGATTTCTGACACTGCTAATATCGACGTGACCTTATTGCAATTTACAATTGCCCAGCAGTATACGTCACCGCAAAGAGTGGAAAGCTATGTCACGATCGCGTTAAATATACGCCATCGTCATTTAATGGATATTGAGCTTAATTTTTTTCGAAATAGCAGTGCGAGGGCTTTGCTATAGTGCGCGATAAACACTCTTCATATTTCGCTGTTCATGGTTTCGCTTTACTATCGATGACGCTCATTATCGTCTTTATTATGATCAGTGGTAGTTTATCGTTTGCGCATCTTCAGCAACAGCGAATTCAACGGAACCAGCTCCACCTTAATTATTTAAAAACGAGAATCACAGCAGTAAATAAGTTAGATTTATTTTATATCGTTCTTTATGAGTCTCCTGAATTACTTGCTTCGGTAGCACCCTGTACTAACTTAGCATTAGAGAGTCGTCAGGCTGTCACACCTAATGACATGATGCGTGAATTTATGCTATCAGAGCGGTTTTATTTATGCGCTGAACAGGAAGGTGTTTTCAATGTGTTACTCGCAATCCCATTCAATAATACTGAACGGCTGGTGGTGCAGCGCAAACTCATTACGACATCAACGCCTTGGGTTTGGCTATCCAATTCTTTATTCGGATTTTAAATGCGGCTTAAACGATACCTGGTACAGCAAGGAGGGAGCTTACTTGAAGTGATGATCAGCTTATTTATTCTATCACTGCCTGTATTTGGCATGACTGCGCTAAAGTTAACTCAGGCCCAAATTGTATTGAAGCAATCCCAATATACAACTGCATGGGCATTAATGGAGTACAAGTTGAATGAACTCCATTATTTAACCGGTTCGATTGTTGAATTTAATACGTTGAGTTCCAATATGGGTGGTAATTTAGCCGCGGGGAGCATTCATTATGATCAACATAAATTTAATTTAACGTGGCAAGTAAGCGTTATAACAACTAAAACTACATTAAGCCTACTGAAAGAGGTTGTCGTTAAAGTTAATTGGATTGATAAAATGAATACTCCTTATACCATAAGTAGTATGACGATACTAAATCAGGGCCTGATAGTGAGATAAAATAAAGCAGCTCAAGTGTTGTGAACTATAATTTACGTTAAACTCAATATTTATTGTCATTCTGTGATGAATTACCAATGTTTTATATTATTTTTTCCATTTAATTTGATATTATCCTGCCTTTATTGGTGTTTATTGATATTTAGGACGTGATATGGGTAGTAAAGTAGCAGGGCTTTTTCAACTGAGTTTGGTTAAGCAGATCATAATTAGTATTATTGCGGGTATCGCGTTAGCGTATGCAGCCCCTGAGATTGCTAAAGAAGCAAGTTTATTTGGCGGATTATTTGTCAGTGCGCTAAAAGCGATCGCACCTTTATTAGTATTTGTATTAGTTATCTCCGCGATAGCCAATCAAGAAGCGAATACCAATGCTAATATGCGCCCTGTTGTTGTCTTGTATCTACTTGGCACCTTTGCTGCTGCGCTTGTCGCAGTTAGTTTAAGTTTTTTATTCCCTGTACAGTTAGCCTTAATGACTGAAGGTGCAACAAATGCGGCACCAAGTAATATCACCGAGGTATTACGTAACCTGATTTATAAAGTGGTTGATAATCCAATCAATGCAATTGTTACCAGCAACTTTATTGGTGTGTTAACCTGGGGTATTGGTTTTGGCGTTGCCTTGAAGCACGCATCATCGACGACCAAACAAGTGATCAGTGACATTGCTGGTGGTGTGTCGAAGATAGTGCATGTGGTGATCCGATTTGCACCGCTAGGTATTTTTGGTTTAGTGGCATCAACATTTGCTACCGTTGGTTTTTCAGCAATGGCAAGTTATACCCACTTACTGGCAGTATTACTGGGATCAATGGCCATTGTTGCATTAGTGATTAATCCGGCTATTTTATTTTTCATGTCACGTCAAAATCCATATCCACTTATTTTTCAGTGTTTACGTGAAAGTGGTATTACTGCGTTCTTCACGCGTTCATCTGCAGCGAATATTCCGGTTAATATGGAGTTATGTAAAAAATTAAACTTACATAAAGATACTTACTCGGTGTCTATTCCGCTTGGTGCAACCATTAACATGGGCGGCGCGGCGATCACGATCACGGTACTTACTTTGGCAGCTGTTAATACCTTAGGTATTGCGGTTGATTTACCAACTGCCTTACTGTTAAGTGTCATTGCGGCTATTTCTGCATGTGGCGCTTCTGGTGTTGCTGGTGGTTCATTATTGCTGATTCCATTAGCTTGTAGCTTATTTGGTATCGATAATGAAATTGCTATGCAAGTGGTTGCAACGGGCTTCATTATCGGTGTATTGCAAGACTCGGCAGAAACCGCGTTAAACAGTTCAACTGATGTGGTATTTACTGCGGCAGTGAGCCACGCTCATGCAAGAAAAACAGACGCATAAAATATGCGACTAACCTGATTCGCTTTGTGCGAGCAACAGTATATCTATAATAAAAAAGCAGCCAGTTAATGATAACTGGCTGCTTTTTTTATCACCTTTGACGAAAAACACTGTCCTTTAGGGCGGTGATGTAAGTCATTATTGCGTAGCAATAAGCACTTTGTTTTGTTATTAATATTGACATATTTACATATAGAGTCTAAGTTTAGACCTTGGTGCTGTATATGTATACAGTTATCTAAGGTGCTGAAAATTGAAACTTATTGCGTATAAATACAGATTCTATCCAAACAATGAGCAGGTAACAATACTTGCTCATACATTTGGTTGTGTTCGTTTCGCTTA
>NZ_LOCN01000029.1:285-424 GCF_001574435.1 Moritella sp. JT01 | reverse complement strand
CGCAATACGAATTGGGTAATAAAACCAATTATAACGATTGGAGTAAAAACCTCACTCAGTTTAAAAAAAATCCCAATTTTTCATGGTTGAAAGCTGTTTCTAGCGTGCCATTGCAACAATCACTAAAGCATCTCGATAA
>NZ_LOCN01000029.1:0-197 GCF_001574435.1 Moritella sp. JT01 | reverse complement strand
TTCAAATGGAGCGCGGACAAGCAATCGTTAATACTCGCCAAGATGAAGCAAGCATTAAAAATTAAATGGTCACGGCCGTTTACTGGCACACCCAGCTCATTAACGGTATCGAAGACAAAATCAGGTAAATATTTTGTATCAATGCTTGTAAAAGAAGATGTTAAGCAGCTACCAGTCGTGAACAAGACCGTAGGTGT